>CAWEEU010000007.1:0-207680 GCA_963808175.1 uncultured Planctomycetota bacterium
GGTTCAAGCGGCCGGGCGGGCACATCTTCGATATCTCGCTGCACGGCTTTCCGTACGGCATGGTCAAGAGCTGCCGGCGGTATTGGTCGAAGGAGATCGCCGACTCGATCGTGCAGCTCAAGCACATCCGCTTCGACAACCCGATGTTCTCGCTCACGACGACGTTCAACCGCGAGGATTTCACCAAGCTGCTGGTGAACGATTTCAAGGTCGACGAGGCGGCCGTGCACGGCGTTCTTCGACACCGCCCGCGGGATGAACTTTTAC
Organism: uncultured Planctomycetota bacterium; assembly: GCA_963808175.1. Taxonomy (GTDB): domain Bacteria; phylum Planctomycetota; class Planctomycetia; order Pirellulales; family Lacipirellulaceae; genus DASYDU01. The sequence continues at coordinate 268 of CAWEEU010000007.1, forward strand.
GACGACCAGACGACGACCACCCGCGAGCTGTTCGACCGCTTCTTCCCCGGCCGCGAGGACGTGATTCGCCTGCTTGATGGAGCCGATCACCTACGCCAACGGCAGCACGCTCGAAGACCCGGCGATCAGCTACGGCATCGTCTTCTCGAACTTCATGTCGAAGGGCGTGTTCACGTTCTCGGGCGGCACCGACAAGCTGATCGGCCTGATGGAACAGGAGCTGCGCACCAACGGCGTCGACATCTGCATCAACGCCGACGTCTCGAAGATCGACTGCCGCGGCGGCAAGGTCCGCGCGGTCGAAGTCAACGGCCGGACGATCAAGACGCGGGCCGTGATGTCGAACGCCAATCTCAACGCGACGATCTTCAATCTCGTCGGCGAAGAGTATTTCGACCGCTGCGTTTATCGACGAGGCTCGGGCGGTGCGGCTCAACAATTCGAGCACGCAGGTCTACATGGCGCTCAAGCCGGACGAAACGATCGACGAGTCGACGGGCGACTTGCTTGTTCAGCTCGACGGCGCCGCTCTTCCGCACCGAGTCGCTGTTGAGCCGCGACATCACCAGCCGCACGTATTCGTTCTACTATCCGCGGACCCGCCCCAGGGCCGGCCGCGGTGCCTGGTCGTTTCCAGCACCAACGCCAACTACGACGACTGGGCCAAGCTCTCCAAGGAAGAATACGAAGCGAGCAAGCAGGACCTGGTCGAGACGACGATCGACGCCCTCGACAAATACGTCCCCGGCATCCGCGAGAAGCTCGACCACGCCGAGGCCTCGACGCCCGGTCACGTTCGAGCACTACACCAAGCACATCAACGGCGCGAGCTTCGGCACGAAGTTCGAAGGCCTCGCCGTGAGCCGGGCCCTGCCGCAGCAAATCGCCGGCCTGTACCACGCCGGCAGCGTCGGCATCATCATGTCCGGCTGGCTGGGGGCGATGAACTATGGCGTGATCGTGGCGAACGAGGTGGATAGCCAGTTGATGGGGAACGCATCACCCGCGACTCGAATTGCTACTACCAGCGTGTAACGCTGAATGCCTGATTCGATTTCCGTGAGCACCACCAATGCCAAACGGCAATCCAACTTTTGACGTGTAGGCCATGGAGCAGTTTTTCTCTCCCATTGCTGATAGCGTTCAAGAATTTGCACGCAAAAGGAACTTGCTTGTCGACAAGTACTATCACGAGGGCCAAGATTGGTCTCTGCAGCCTTAATCATCCTAAAGGCGGTCAAGTCACGATCGAGTTAATGAGAGACTGCGATGACCGGCTAATTCTCTATTCCATCTGGCATTTTGATGACTACGATTAATTCACTCGCTACTTGCGATTGGGGGAGAAACGCGAAAGTCCGCGTGATCGAGAAGTGATTGGGAAAATACTCGAGGACGAATTCCAGACCATCATCGCAACGGGGTTTGGCAAGTGGAACGACGCGTCCGTTTGTGACCACTGGCGACGGTATTCGAAAGAAGAATTCAAGTCGATGGCGCGATCGTTGCCGAATCCCAAAATTGACAACTGAGTATGGTTGGAATTCAATGTCGTTAGCGGCCATCAAATCCGCGATCCCGCACCGCGAGCCGTTTTTGCTCGTGGATGAGGTCGTCGAGCAGATCGGACACGCGGATCGTTTGCCGCAAGCGATTCACCGGCGAAGAATTTTGGTACGCGGGGCACTATCCGGAATTTCCGCTCACGCCGGGCGTGCTTGCTCTGCGAGGCGGCGATGCAGGCCGGGGCGGTGCTGCTGGCGAAATACGCGGCCGAGTCGTCGGGCGCCGTGCCGGTCGCCACGCGGATGAACAACGTCAAGTTCCGCAACATGGTCCGGCCCGGGCGACACGATTGAGATGAAAGTCGAGCTCATCGAGCGGATGGCCGACGCGTATTTCCTGAAGGCGGCCGTGACCGTCGACGGCAAGACCGCCGTCACGTTCGACTTCGCCTGCAAGCTGGTTCAGAAACTTTGATGAAAGAGTTACCACGACGACACGACGGCACTACGAAGACATTCATTTTACCGTGGTGTCGTCGTGTCGTCGTGGTTCGATTCGATTTTTTGGATTGAAGATGCCCGCAGATTTTCTCCAACTCGATGGCAAACGGATCCTGGTCTTCGGCGTGGCCAATCGCAAGAGCGTGGCCTGGCACATCGGCCGGGTGCTGGTCGAGGCGGGGGCCGAAGTCGTCTACGTCGTTCGCAGCGACGAGCGACGCGGCGCAGGTCCAGCCGCTCGTGGGCGACGCGGCCGTGTTCGTCTGCGACGTCGAGTTCGAGGACCAGATCGAGCGGCTCGCCCGCGAACTGGCCGAGCAAGTACGACGTCTTCCACGGCCTGGTCCACTCGATCGCGTTTGCCGATTATGAAGATGGTGTTAAACCGTTCCACGAGACGTCGAAGAGGGCTTTCCTGCGGGCGGTGGATATCTCATGCTTCTCGCTGGTGGCGGTGTCGAACGCCGTGAAGCAACTGCTGGCCCCGGACGCGTCGGTGGTGACGATCTCGATTTCCACGACCACGATGGCCAGCGAGAACTACGGCTACATGGCCCCGATCAAGGCGGCGCTCGATTCGTCGCTGGTGTTCCTGGCCAAGTCGTTCAGCCGCTTTTCGCGGGTGCGGTTCAACGCCGTGGCACCGGGGCTGTTGAAGACCTCGGCCTCGGCCGGCATTCCGGGCTACGTCGACTCGTATCTGTATGCCGAGCAGGCGACGCTCCGCAAAGAGGCAATACGCACCGACGGAGGTGGCCAATGCGGCGGCGTTCCTGTTCAGTCCGCGCTCCAGCGGCATCAACGCCCAGCGGCTGGTGGTCGACGCCGGGATGAGCACCAACTACTTCGACGCCGACCTGGTCCGCCGCGCGATGCGGCGTGACTGACCCGGTCGTCCAATTTGGCCAATCGGATTGGCGCGAATAGTCGGATCGCCGGGCGGCCATGTCGCTCGAACCGACACCGGGAGGGACGTGCCGGAATTCCCGTCCGCCGCGGGTTTTCGCAGGGCCAAATGCCGAAAAACTGCTATTCCATTGGGCTTCCCCGTGGTATGGTAGAAAGTAGGTGCCGAGCACCGTATCATGCTACCAGCGACGCCTGCAGCGGAACGACTTATCGGAGGCGCGTTGGTACCCGGGTTGCGGGTGATGGCCGGCAGGGACGACCGAAACATCGGAACGAACAGAAGTGGGCGACATCTCATCTTGTCGCGCTTCGGCTAAGTAGGCGCTAACACGAAAGACAGGGCTGGTCGACTGTTGGTCAAGGGGCCGTCGGTGGTCCATGGCCGTCGGTTGGAAGTCCGGGTCTGTTACGAACCCACATGACGAAGGTGACTGCCAACAAGCTAATCGAGCTGTTGCGTCGCAGCGGTCTGGTCGAGGAGGCTCGCCTGACGAGCTTTCTCGAGAAGACCACCGCCGAGCACGGCGATGCTGCGCTCGAAGACCAGGACCGGCTGGCCGAGCTGCTGGTCCAGGCGGGCCTGGTGACGCGGTGGCAGGCCGACAAACTGCTCGCCGGCAAGCACAAGGGCTTCCGCCTCAAGCAGTACAAGCTGCTCGGCCAGATCGGCAAAGGTGGCATGAGCAGCGTCTACCTGGCCGAGCACGAGCTGATGAAGCGGCGGGTGGCGATCAAGGTGCTGCCGTCGAATCGCGTCGACGACGCTTCCTATCTCGGAGCGATTCCGGCTGGAGGCCCGCGCCGTGGCCCGGCTTGACGATCCGAACATCGTCCGGGCCTACGACATCGATAACGAGGGCAGGACCCATTACATCGTCATGGAGTACGTCGACGGGCAGGACCTGCATCAACTGGTCAGCCAGAACGGCCCGCTGATGTACGAAGCGGCCGCCGACTACATCGCCCAGGTGGCCAACGGCTTGCAGCACGCCCACGAGATGGGGCTCGTGCACCGCGACATCAAGCCGGCCAACTGCCTGCTCGACAAGCATCAGACGGTAAAACTGCTCGACCTCGGTCTGGCGAAGCTCACCGAGGACGAAGCGTCGCTCACGATGGCCAACGAGGAGAACGTGCTCGGCACGGCCGACTACCTGGCCCCGGAACAGGCACTCAACAGCCACGAGGCCGACGCTCGCTCGGACATCTACAGCCTCGGCTGCACGCTTTATTTCCTGCTCACCGGCCGGCCGCCGTTTCCCGAGGGCTCGATCTCCGAGCGGCTGTTGAAACATCAGACCACCAAGCCGGACAGCATCTTCAAGACGCGACCCGACGCGCCGCCCTCGCTGGTCGACATCTGCGAAACGATGATGTCCAAGAAGCCGGACGACCGGTAGCAGTCGGCCGGCGACGTGGCCGAGCGGCTGACGGAATGGCTCGCCGATCGCGGCCGCAAACTGGGCGGCGGACACATTGCCGGATCCGATGGCGAATCCACCAGCGGCGTCGGCAGCGGCATCTTCAGCCGTTTCGGCGTCGGACCGGGCACTTCGCTATCCGGCGTTGGTTCATCCGGCAGCAGCCGGCCCCTCTCGGCGACCGACCGCGACACGATGCGGCTCAACGGAGCGGGCAGCTCGCCCGCCACGGACGAAGAGATCGGCCTCGCCCCGCTCGACGAAGAGGATAAGCATAGATCGGAAGAGGAAACCGCGCCTGCCGAAGACGATCTTGTCACGTCAAGCGACGTGCTGGTAGCCAACAGGAAACGAAACACCTGCTGCCGGCTCGTCGAAGCAGTCGCTCGTGGAAGAAGAACTGCACGACCCGGAGTTCGAAGCGATCAGGCGAAAGGTCGCCCAGCGAGCCCAGTTCAATCCGCTCAAACCCCCGAACTACGTGCCGCCCAGCCAGGGGCCACCCTGGGGGCTGTTGGCGCTGTTGGGTGGCGTCGGTTTGGTGATCCTGATCGTCGTGCTGCTCATCGCTAACGCACCATAGCCGGTGAGCTACGCTCGCCGGACCGGATCGCGTCGCGATCCGGCGATTGGCCGATCTTCGCGTCCGCCACCGTCTCCAACCGCGACCTCTCCCATTCGACCGACAGCATCTGGCAATTGATCCCCGAGCCGATGCCGAGCATCGCCACGCGGTCGCCGGCCGACAGCACGCACTGCTCGATGCCCAGCGCCATCGTCACTGGCAGCGCCGCGGCACCCGGTGTTGCCCAGCGTTTCGAGCGTGGCAAAATCTTTGGCTGGGTCAAGCCCCAGCGATTCGAGCATCAGCTTGCGGTGGGCTGCCCCCACCTGGTGGCAGAACGTGCGGTCGATCTCCTCCGGCTCCCACCCGGCAATGCCAAGGAACCGCCGAAACGTCTCCACGCCGGTGGCGATCCCTTGCCGCATCAGCGTTTCGCTGTCGGTGTCCATCATCGTTTCCAGGCCCCGGCTGCGGCAGAGCTCGTGCTGACTGGTGTCGCAGTAGACGACGGCCCCCGTGAGCCGGTTGCCGGTCTGGCTCAGCTCCTCGTCGCACAAGCACGATCGCCACGCTGGCCGAGCCGATCGTGAGCGAGGCGATCGAATCCTTGATCGAGTTGCGGGTGAGCGACTCGTCGGCGTTGAGCCGGGCAATCGTGTTCTCGACCAGGTCGCGGCCCGATTCTGTGCCGACGACGATGCCCGCGCGAATCTGTCCCAGCTCGATCATGTTGGCAATCTGGATCATGCCCGTGAGTAGGCCGAGGCAGGCATTCGACACGTCGTAGATCATCGCTTCGCCGGGGAGGCCCAGGCCGTGATGCACGCGGCAGGCGGTGGCCGGCTCCAGATAGTCGCGGCAGACCGAGCCGTGCACCAGCGCGGCGAAGTACCGCGGATCGATGCCGCTTGCCGTGATAGCCTTCCGAGCCGGATTCGATGCTGACTGTGCTCGGCCGCGTGCCCGGCGGGAAAAACCGCCGCTCGCGGATGCCGGTCATCAGCTCCAGCCGCCCCTCGGGCAGCCGCAGCCGCCGGTACAGCGGCTCGAGCCGGCGCTCGATCTCCGCGGTCGTCACCACTTCCTCAGGCAGCGTGTACCCGAATGCCTCCAGACATACGCGACGAAAGTGCATGGCACGCAACTTGAACTCTAAGCAGCCCCATCAGGCGAGCGTGCTTCAATACGCGGGAACTTAACAAAATCGCCAAGAACCAAGGCTCGATCTCGAATAACTGAACATATCCCAAGCCCCGCCCACCCGTAAACCGCCAATTGCCGCTGCCAGCTCGCCCCAACCGCGATATGCTCACACCGTGACGCTGCCCCCAAACATCTCCGCTGCCGTTTCCGCCCCCTCCCGCCCGCGTCTCGCCTGGGTCGGCGTCCTATTCGCCCTCGTCTTCCCGTCGATCGTCACTTGGGCCTATTTCGTTGAGGCGGCCGGCTCGGATCAAGGCGTTCAACAAGCCGTGATGGCCACGCTCAAATTCGTCCAGTTCGCCTTCCCGCTGGCCTGGTTCTATTGGATGCTCCGCGAGCGAATCCACTGGCGACGGCTCACAACCAGAGGCGTCGCCCTGGGACTCGCGTTCGGACTCGCCGTCTCGATCGCGGGCTGGCTCGTCTTTCGATACGCCCTGGCGTCGAGCCCGCAGTTCATCGCTGCCGTCGAGCCAATCCGCGTCAAAGTCGCCGGCTTCGGCATCGACTCAGTGGCGAAATTCGTAATGCTCGGCGTCTTCTATTCGCTCATTCACTCGCTGCTTGAGGAGTACTACTGGCGGTGGTTCGTCTTCGGCCAGTTGCAGCGCCTCATCCCGCTCGGGGCTGCGATTGTGGTCTCCGCGCTCGGCTTCATGGCCCACCACGTGATCGTGCTCTCGATGTACTTCGGCTGGTGGAGCTGGCCGACGCTGCTATTCTCGGCCGCGGTGGCGATTGGCGGCGCGTTCTGGGCCTGGCTCTACGATCGCACCGGCTCGCTGATCGGGCCGTGGCTGAGTCATCTGCTCGTCGACGCCGGCATTTTTTTCATCGGCTTTGAATTGATCCGCGCAGTCGCTCACCTGAGAGGCGGCATTATCTGGCATTTTCCACAGCATCTTGTGCTAGCAATAGCAGTTCTGCCCCAAAATACGCGACCTACTTGTAATTGCAATAGGCCACGCTACACTCGTCCCTCAACTTGCATTTCCCTCCTTTGCCTGGTGACAAGGCTGTTAACCAAAAGGGGTTTCTTTCCGCCGAGCGAACAGGACGTGACACTCGCCGCCCCAGTCCGGCCCGCCCTCGCAGCGGTCCGCACAGGGCGCCTGGTCAGCTGCCAAGCCCCCAAAGGATTCTGGCTTGGTGACGCTCGTTCTATCGACCGCGATTAGCTGCGTGGGCTGCTGCGCGATCGGAAAACGTTCGCCCGACGAAAGTGACTCCCCGTACGGCCGTTTTGACGATGGCCAAGGAGTACAAGGGAATGTCGAAGCCAATCATTGGTCTGAATGCCGATTTTCGCGCCGCCGCTGCCGGCCGCTCTTCTTTCACCTTTATCGACGCGTGCTATTTCGACGCCGTCACGCAAGCTGGTGGCATCCCACTGATCTTGCCTCCGCTGGAGAACGACGACGACCTCGCCGACGCGCTCGTGCCTGTGGATGGTGTCGTGCTCGTGGGCGGGGCCGACCTCGATCCCCGCCGCGACGGCTGGATGATGCACCCCACGATCCGGCCGCTCGCCACCCGCCGCGAATCGTTCGACCGCCGGCTGATGCGACAAATCGCCCAGCGGCGGCTGCCGGTCTTCGGCATCGGCGCCGGCATGCAGCTATTGAACGTCATGATGGGCGGCAACCTGATGTTCCACATTCCGGAGGATCGGCCGATGGCGCTGCCGCATCTCGACCCGCTCGACCCGGCCCACCGCCATACGCTCGAGCTCGTGCCCGGCTCGCTAATGGAGCGGGTCTACGGCGACGGCGAGCTCCGCGTCAACAGCATGCACCACATGGCGATCGACGACCTCGCCCCGGGCTTCGAGGTCACCGCCCGCTGCCCCGACGGCATCGTCGAGGCGATCGAGAGCCGCATGAGCGATTGGTTCGCGATCGGCACGCAGTTCCATCCGGAGGCTCAGACGGCCTCGGCTCTCGATCGGCGGATCTTCGAGGAGTTCGTCGACGCGGTGAAAGAATCGGCCGCCGCGATGCGGCTGGTGGCATAAGGATTCGGTCGACGCGCCGAGCAGTTAGCGGTGTCGGCCACGACACTTCGCCCAGCGAACGAACGGCCGCATGATGACGCGAAATGCGCTCGATCGATTCGATGTGAGTCGCACAATTTCAGTTGTTTGATTCCCGCACACGGAAGGCAACCTCCAGTTCCTGTTAGGGTGCGGGCTGGCGAGCCACGGAAGCGCTTCGCCAGCCCGCACCCGCTTTTTGGGCACATACGTATGCTTGGGTGGCACGCCAGGAGCTCCCAGCGACGGGCGCGGATGTTGACGGGTACGGACTACCACGCCCTTCGGTGGAACCTCAGGGACGTGCCACCCCGCGATGGTCTACAATGCTCGCTGGAGCAACGCCATGTTTTCCAGCGAACTGATCTGCACCAACTGCGGCTGGCGAACCATCTGCGGCCGCGAGGACGCGATCTCGCGGCTCAAGCTGATTGGCCTCCTACGCCGCGATCCCGACCCGGACGAAGCTGTGCTCCGCGAATTGTTCATCGAGTCCGCACCGCGATTGACCTGCCCGCTGTGCAAGGAAAAGCGGCTCCACGCCGCCGATCACGATGCATCGCAGGACGACGACTCCGACTGGCAAGCCGCCGTCCTCTGCGAAATCTGCCGCCAGCCGATCGATCCCGAACGCGTCGAGGCCCTCCCCGGCGTCCGGCGCTGCGTCGCCTGCCAGAACAGCACCGAAGCCGGCCACGATTTCATCGAACCCGACTACTGTCCCCACTGCGGCTCTTTGGTCGATGTCCGCGCCAGCCGCGGCCCCGGCATCACCCGCTACCGCCGCTTCTGCACGGGAGAGCCGCCTTGCCGGCTGTGATCGACGGCGTGCGATTGCTAAGTTTTGCGGCGACGCGCCGCATTCCAGAATTCGTCCCGCGCGATCCCCTTGCCCGCTGCGATGCTCCGCCGTGATTCTTCGAGCATGGCCTGGAAACGAGGCGAACGAGCCAGCATCAACCGATCGAGGTCTTCCTCGTCTTTGGGGACCAGCAGCACGGCGGCCGGCTTGCCATTGCGGGTGATGATCAGCGGGCCCTCGGTGGAACACTCGTCAACGTAAGCACTCAACCGAGCTTTGGCATCTGCGATAGGGACGATCTTCATGGCGTATACTACTCGCCTCCGATGAATTAGACTTGCGACGACCGGTCCTGTGTCGCCAACTCGGTTTGTCATATTTAACACTCAAAGAGTTGGATCGAATGCACGTATCCGTTTGAAAGCCGGCATGTCAATTCTGGGCGCGGATTTTGCCATCAACAAGCCAAAGATCATCTCCGGCGATGAATCTCCCATGTTCTTCGATCGAACGGTACGACTGCGACACATCCGCGTTGTCACCGATACCTCCTGGCTTTCCGTCGGCACCCAAACTCGACAAGGTGATAGTTCCGTCGTTCGCGACTTTGTACAATAGCGGGTTTCCCCATCCGTCCTCTGTGCAGTTCGAGTAGCCGCTTCGGCAAGGAAAGTCGGCAATCGCGTCCGGTAGTTTGTGGTGCTCGCGCGCATAGAGATTAATCCTGGCAAACGATTCCCCAAGGGCGGTTACCGTCATTTCTTTGGGGCTAATGACGCAGACAAGTGATGTGTAGGTGAACCATAGTGCCACGACAACCGCGATGACGAATAATCCGCGTTTCATAATTGTCACTTGCGGAAACTACGACGAAGAGTGTGAGGAGTGGAATCGTACTTTACAGCCATGCGCCACCTGCATCGCCGCGCCTTACGTTTCAAGAAGTTCGGCGTTCTATTCTTCACCTATATCCTCGTTCCAAAGCTGCGGGCTGGCCCTATTGAAATCCTACATCCGCTGGTAGTACTCTTCGCTATCTCCGATTTCGAGTTTTTTGCCGCATCCCAGGCATAACCAGCTACCGCAGCCTCCAAAAAAGCCTGCTGCGACGTCACCAAACCATCATGTTAGCGGCCGCACCAAGTTCTTCAATATTAACCGCTGTTCGGTGCCTCCCATGGCCAAAAATAGTTGTTGAATTCGGCGTTGGAACGGGCTAAGACAGTTACTATACAAAACAGCAGTCCACCCACGTCGAGGCAAAATTCCTCCGTGCGAGGCCTGTGAGGCGTTTTCCTCCGCCAACGAACTGCTGTCCGTTCCTTGGCAATTTGAACCAATCACTCGGCTGTCTGCCATCCACCCTCAGTCTGCGGTGACGCTGCGCGCGTCGCTTTCGATCCTTGAGCTGCCGAAACGGGTTCCCCCATGAGGAGGATTTTTGGAACTTTGCCCATCAGGCGCGAAATCGAGCATTTTTGGAACGTCTCGTTGTCAACTACACCTGGTTTTCCAGGCGTTTCCAGAAAGGAGGGGTGACAAAAGAAGGGATTTTTGGAACAGGGAATCGTGTTTTTTCGAGGTCTTCCAATAATCCAAAATTCATGGCAACTGCGGCAAACGGGGTGGTCTGGTGAAAATGGGATTTGCTCGAAATGAGAGCTGTCCGAGACGGCATGTGGGAGTCGGCGGCTGGCCGCGGACCTCACACTTCGCCGATGTCCTCGTTCCAAAGTTGCGGACTGGCTGCGATGAAATCCTTCATCAGCTGGATGCACTCCTCGCTGTCGACGATTTCCAGCTCGATGCCGCGTGAAGCGGTGTAATCCTCCGGGCCGCGGAACGTGCGATTTTCGCCAATCACGATCTTCGGGATCCGGTAGAGCAGGGCGGTGCCGCTGCACATGTCGCAGGGGGAGAGCGTCGAGTAGAGGACGCTCTTGCGATATTGCGACGGCTTGAGCCGGCCGGCGTTTTCGAGGCAGTCCATCTCGGCGTGCAGGATCGCGCTGCCGCGTTGCTCGCGGCGATTGTGACCCCGGCCGACCACGCGGCCGTCCACCACCAGCACCGAGCCGATCGGGATCCCACCCTCGGCGAGCCCCAGCTTCGCTTCCTCGATCGCCATCGCCATGAATTCGTCCATCGATATGCTCCAACTTCCGATAGTAACGGTCAATTTGAACAGAAGGAAACGGAGAAAACAGAGAGCGGCAGTTCACTTTTACTCTGTTGCCTCCGTTTCCTTATGTTCAACATTTTCTGCATCTGTGGAAGAGTAGTCGATCAGAGTAGTTGGACCTGGGACTGCAACTCCGCCAACTCGCGCTCGAAGCCGCTATTGAGAATCGGAAACCGGCACCAGGTTTTCGGATCGAGGTTCTCATCATCCAGGTGGAACGACGGGGCATACCGCTCGCGCTTCCACTGGTTGCGGCACCAGAGCTGGAAGAACCGCTCGACCCAGGCGGCCATCTGTTTCGCATCGTACGCGGGAAACAGCGGCGACACCACTTCCCAAACGTCGACCGGCATTTGCTTGTCGCGGATTGCCGCCCGCTCGATCGCGTCCAGCACGCGATACGGCATCAGGTCGCCCTCGTCGGTTTGCTCGGCCGAGGGCGGACGCAGCTCGGCGGTTGGCCGTTGCTGGTTGACCACGGCCAGGGCCGGCAGCGGACCGATGCCTTCCGGCCCGGTGGTCTCCATCCACTGGAGCCACTCCAAGAGAAACGCCTTGTCGATTCCCGCGATCGGCGCCAGGCCGCCGCAGGTGTCGCCATCCATCGTGGCGTAGCCGACCGCCGCCTCGCTGCGATTGCTCGTCGTGAGGAGCAGCGCTCCGCGGAGATTCGCCAGCAGCCAGATGCCGGGAGCGCGAGCCCGCGCTTGAATGTTCTGTAGGGCGACGTCGTCGAATTCCCAGCTGAACTCACGGCCCACGGCCTGGGAGACGGTATTCACGTAGTCGTCGACCATGCCATCAACGTTCCACTCGATGAACTCGGCTCCCACCGCCTCGGCGACCGTTTCCGCGGCCGTTCGCGTCGTTGCACCGCTGTTGCGAGTCGATTGGTAGACGCAAGTGAGCAATCGCCGCACGAGCGCATGATTGCAATCGATGTTTTCGCTGACCGAGAGTTTTTCGGCAAGCTGCGCGAGTCCCAATTCGCGACCGCCGAGCTGGACCAGCAAATGCATCATCACGGCGACCGCCGACGAATCGGCCCCGCCGCTGAGCGACACCACCAGCTGCCGCGCATAGCTCTTCCTCAGGTAATCGAACAGCGCCAGCGGCACGGCCCGCGCGAATTCCTCTTCTTTGCGACGCGGGCTGGTTTCCCAAGCGGGATGCCCTGGAACCGCGACGACTCCGGCCGACGAACGGACGCTGATCGCGTTGCCGTTTGCCTCAGGCCAGTCGAACTCCGCCTTGATTGTCCGGCCACCAACGTCGGCTTCGACCAGATCCGACTTTTCGTAAAAAGCCGTACGCGCCCGCCGCGTCGCGGTCACGTCGATCAGAGCGGTCGTAAGCACCCAATCGGCATACGAGAACCGCGGCCCGCGGACCAGCATCTTGCCGCCGCTGGCGATCAGCGTGCCGCCATCGTAAATGGCCCGTCCCGCTTCGTTGCCGAGCAGATTCGAGTACGCGTAGCTCACGCAAAAGGCCCGCGAACCTTCGAGCACGAAGCGCTCGCGGACATCTTGCTTGTCGAACGCGAAATGGCTCGCGCTGGGGTTGAGCAGGATATCGGCCCCGCGCTGTGCGAGCCGCGCCCCGGTGCGATCCGCGACCCACGCGTCGCGGCAGATTTCGAAGCCGATCCGCACGTCGCCGACGTCGAACAACAGATCGCCGAACGGAATCGACTCGCCAGCGACCTCGATTTCGCCCACCTCGCCCGGCTGCCAGCGGCGAAACCAGCGGGGCTCATAGTGGATGCCGTCGCCCGCGAGGTGCTGTTTTGCCACGATACCCAGCAGCCGGCCGTCGCAGACCATCGCCGACGTATTGTAGACGGCTCCTTCAAAGAACACCGGCAGGCCCAAACAAACAGCGAGGCCTTGCGTTGCCGGCACACACTCGGCGAGCATCTCCAGCGCCGTCCGCTGCACGCCCGGAGCATGAAACATGTCCTCGCAGCCGTAACCGCTCAAGCACAACTCGGGCAAACACAGGATGCTTGCCCCCGCTTCGCGGGCCGCGGCAATTGCCGCCAGCGCACAACGACGATTGCCATCCCAGTCGAGTGGCGTCTGATTCAACGCAGCAGCGCCGAGGCGAATGCGATTCAACGTCCAGTTCCCTTCGTTGCCTGGCGGCGTTTTGCATTCTTGCGCGATCGGGCCTTCAGGGCGGCCTGCAACACGGCATCGATCTTGTCGATTAGCTTCACGGACGCAGAGTACTTGCCGCTTTCAATCCGTGAAATCGTCTCCTGCCGTGTATGTGCCAATTCGGCAAGTTCTTGCTGCGTCAAACCGGCCGCCCGACGATCGCGCTGAATGTCCCGCGCTAAAGATACTCGCAAATACTCGACGGCGGGAAACCGCCCCTCTGCATCCGGTTTAGGCCAGGCGGGCAGTTTGTCGTCCCTCACATTCGCCGTTTCTCCGGCAAGTGCGCAGTCGTTCGTACTCCGATTCCTCGATCAGAACAAAGAATTGCCCGGCGACTTCAATGCGTTGCGTGTCGATCATGCGTTGCCTTCTGCGTAAAAGCCATCTCGATGTCCGAGTTGCTCGATGACTACCGTGCCTGCCTCAATCCGAAACTGAACGCGGTAGTCTCCGGTACGCAACCGATAGTGGCCAGCCAACTTGCCGGTGAGCGGCTTCGCTCCGCTCACGTTGGGCCAGTCCGCCAGCCGCGAAATCAACTCGAGGATCCGCGACCGAATCGGCTTCGGCAGGTCGCGCGATTCCTTGGCCGCCTTGAATTCGAGCTCCACGTTCGGCATGACTAGTATATGATATAATTATGACGTTGATGATTCAAGGCGAAGAAATTCAGATTACGTCGAGGGCTGATTCACTAGCACCAGTCGCAGCATGTTCAGCGCATGCTTGGCCGCCCGCGCTCGGACGATCGCCGGGTGGGCCCCCAGCGGAAAGCCTTTCACGCGCACATTCTCGCTCGTAGCCAGGGCGATCTGCAATGTGCCTTGCATTTCAACGCCGGCCGAGGCGCGGGCCTCCGCTGGAAGGGCCGCCACGGCAAGGCCGAAGTCCGCGTGCGTCCGTGCGCGGACCGTCTGGGCCATTTGTTCCGCCGCCGCGGCGCTCGACGCGTCGACGCCGTCGATTTCAAGTAGCGCGGGCAGCGAGGCCGATTCATGGAGCACGACTCCGCCCAACAGCGTGCTGCTGGCCGCGTCGGCGTCGGCCAGCCAGTGGTCGAGGAGCCCATCGGTCGCACTTTCGGCCACGGCCACGGTCATCCGCCGCTCTTTCAAGAGACGCACCACCGCATGCTGGAGTTCGTCTTCCTCCTGCGCCGAACACCAGTACGCCCAGCAACTCGCGGATCTGGGCCTCGGTCGGCGCGATCAACCGGCGGCAGGCGGCTTCGTCCGGGCCGCTGGCGGTGATCCGCAGCGTGATCGTCGCATCGCTCACGGTGATCCCCACCCGCGGTTCGCGGCCGCGGCGGATCATGTCAGGCAGCATCGCTTCGAGCTTGCTCTCGCCCGCCCCAAAACACTTGATCCGCCGGTGGATCGTCACGCGGCGCGTCGTCTGGGCGGCGAGGATCGCCGGCGCCACCGTCTCGCGCCACATCACGAATAGCTCCGCCGGCACGCCCGGCAATGCGAACAGCCGGCACGGCGCACAGCACTCGCGCGGGATCGTCATGTCGATGCCCGGCGCCGTGCCGTGCGGGTTGGCCACCGGGCGGCTACCGCGGGGAAACATCGCCTGCACCACGTTCCGCTCCGGCATCGAGCCGAAGCCGCGACGAGCGAACAGAGAGCGAATGTGTGCGAGCGACGCCTCATCCTGCACCAGGTCGACGCCGGTGGCTGCGGCGATTGCTTCCCGTGTCAGATCGTCGGCCGTCGGGCCGAGGCCGCCGGTCGATACGACGACGTCCGCCCGATCGATCGCGGTGCGAAACACGGCGACGTTTGCCTCCAAGTCGTCTCCCACGGTGGTGTGAAACATCACGTCGACTCCCAGCTCGGTAAGCCGCTCGGCGAGCCACTGGCTGTTGGTGTCGAGCCGCTGGCCGGTCGAAAGTTCGTCGCCAATCGCAATGATCTCAGCACGCATGGAAATCCCGAGACGATTCTCACACTTTGGCCGGCAGACTTTGGCGCCGGCGGCCACGCCGGCCACCTACCAGCACCCTCCCAAAGCTGCTTGCGGAGCCCATTGTCCCCGCCGCAACCCCATTCGCCCAGGGCCCCTGATTTTGATTAAAATGAGGCAACCGAGGTAATCTCGCGGCCCGAAATTGGCTGCGAGGGGTTGTATTCCCATGGCAAATCGAACGAGATTCTGGCGAACCGCGCTGTGGGCAGTGGCGATCGTGGCCGCGACGGTCCTGGCATGCCCGCAATCCGTGCCGGCCCAGCAAAATGACGCTCGTCCGGCTCGTGGCGACCGCAACTTCGGAGATCGCGGCGATCGGCCGGGCCGCGATTTTCGCCGCGGTGGCGGTCCTGGCGGCGAGGCTGGTGGTTTTCGCGGCCGCAATGGCGGCCGACGAGGCCGCGGTCCCAACATCGGCGACGGGGGCGGAAATGGTGCTCCGGCCGATGTCCGCCCGGCTCCCGCGACGCCGGCCCCCTCGACTCCCGCCGCCGCCCCCGCTGCTTCTTCAACGAGTTTCGGCACCCAATCGGACGCCGACAGGAATCGCAAATGGGCCAGCGACATCGTTGCCAAATACGACAAGGACGGCAACAAAATCCTCGAAGGTGACGAGCTCGCGACGCTCAAACAGTCGACGCTGGCGGCCGACAAGGACGGCGACGGCAAGATCACGATCGACGAGCTTGTCCGGCTCTCGACGTCAAAATCTGCGGGCACGCCTTCGAACCCAACGCCGACGGCCGCTGCGCGTCCGGCAATTGCCGAAAAGGCGAATGCGAAGCCGACTGCCGACGATACGGCTGATCGAGTGATCGTCAACAAGTCGCGGAAGTCGTACCGCTTCAAGTCAACGAAAGAGCGGCAACAGTCGTGGCGATTTGCCTCCAAAGACGCCAACGGCGATGGGCAGGTGTCGATGAGCGAATACACCAGTATATGGAACGACCGCACCGCCGCCGAATTTCAACGATACGACAAAGACAATGACGGCATGATTACGCCGGAGGAGGTCAAGTAAACGCGCCGGCTGGCGACGGTCGATTTGCCCCGTCCATCCTGCGGATCCCTCAACCGCCGCGTCCGCCGCCGCCACCTCCACCACCTGGGCCGCCACCCGGGAAACCGCCACCGGGAAAACCGCCGCCAGGCCCGCCGCCGCCCGGGCCGCCACGGCCGCGTCCACCCCGACCACCGGGTCCGCCGCCGCCGCCGCCATTCATTCGGTCCGACATCTGCTGCATCTGGCGGAACATTTCCATTTGTCGGAAAGCATTGCGGCGGGCCTGACGAGCAGCGTCGTTGTTATTGTTGTCATTGCCGCGACCGCCTCCCTGTGCCCACGGCGGTGGGGTCTGGCTCGTACTCGTCGTCGAGGTCTTTGCCTGGTCGCCGAGCACCGACACCAGCGCCTTTTGCACCGCCGAGGAATTTGTGTGCTTGAGCGACACGACGCGCGTGATTTCCGGCGACGTGAGGTCCGACTTATCCAGCTCCGCTACCAGGGCCTTCACCTCCTCGAACAGCGGGTCGGTGCCCGCACCACGAGCGAATTGCTCCGTTCATCGACGCCGATCGACATCTTCTGCGTCTGTTGATCGAGATTCGGGCCGTTGCCGCGGATCATTTTGAGCATGTCCTGCGGCGACATCACGGCCGGCCCGCCGGTCGCCATGCGGTCCTGATAAATCTGTTGAACGACGGTGACAATTGCCGACGCCTGCGTGTTGTAGACGGGAATCAATCGCGGCCGCAGATCGGCTTCGACGTCTTCCGGCCCGACCCGCTGGTCGAGCACGCGGAGCAATTGCTCGACCGTGTCGAGATCGGCCGGCTTGGCCCGGACGATCAGCGCGTTGAGCCGGACGTCGGGCACGATGTCGACGGATCCGGAGGAGAATCCGCCGCCGCGCTGCGTCCGCCACCGCCGCCGAGCAGCAGATTGCCCATCAAGCCGCCGCCCAAGTCGCCGAGGGCCGCGCCGGCCATCTCGTTCACCAGCCCGCCACTTTTACTTCCGCCGCCAAAGATCGCCGAGAGCACTTCCGAAACGTTGGCCGCTTTGCCGTACTTGAGGTAGAACACCGCGTAGTCGCGCGTCGAGCTGCTGCTGCGTTCGGCGACCGTGGTCAGCAGGTGTTCAAAATCGTCGAGCGCTTCCAGATCGTCCGAAGCGATCAGCACGCCGCCCGGCCCGGGGGCGACGATGATCGGTGCGCCAGGCCGGCTCTCGCCGTCCGTCGACACTTGATCGTCGACGTACTTGAGCATCTGGGCGAAGTGGAAATTGCTGTGTTCCAGCGGCACCATCGCCGAAGGCTCGGTGGCGTTGTCTCCGTCGCCGGGGCGGCGGGTTGTGCTTCCCGCGACTGCTCGCTCCGCATCATCTCCCGGCCGGAATGTTTGGATCGTCTGCGACGGCGTCACGAGCCGAATCCGGTTCGGACGCATCGTCGGCCAGATTTGCTCGATCTGCGACAGCGCCGAGCGGGAGGCCGCGCCGGTGAGCGGCAACAGCCGCACGTGCTCGTTCGACTTCGGCTGGCTGGCGGAATCTTCGGTTTCGCCCATCTGCGCCAGCAGGTCGCGAATCTGCTTCACTTGGCCCGCCGTGCCGCGGACCAGCAGGCTTCGCGTAGTGATGTCGGCGTCGACGCGCGGGGCGGACGGATCGGGCTTGTCTTTGTCGACGCCGCCGAAGAGCTTGGTGATCGAAAGCACGGCCACTTGCGGATCGACGGTCGAGAGCGGAATCACGGCGACCTGGCGGGCGTCGCGCTGCATTTGGTCGATCGTGGCTTTGATCGTCGCCTGTTGGGCCGGCCGAGCGAACGCCACCAGGTGGCCCGTCACCGGGTCGACGGCGAGCTTGACGTTTTTGTCCCCGTCCAACAGCGTTTGCAGGACTTGCAGTACCGACTGCGGATCGGCCGTCGTGATCGGATAGACCTCCAGCTGCGGCGCCCGGAGATGCCGCTGGCCGCGTCGGGAACGTCGATCAGCCGCACGACTTCTTCCGTCCGAGCCACGCGTTCCGGCGTGCCGTGCACCAACAGCTTCCAACCGGTGACGTCCTTGCCGACGTGCAGCTGGCCGTCGGGCGTGCTGAACGCTTCGTCAGGGATTCCGAGCAACTGCCGCAGATAGGGCATCGCATCGTCGACCGACAGGTGCTGGAGAGTGATTTCGCGAATACTGCTGGCGCTCGTCGGTCGGGCGTTCGACCGCGTTGATCACGGAGCGAATCGTCCGCAGCCGTCCGGCGGTTTCTGTGACTTGAATCCGCTTCGACTGGGGCAGCACGATCACCGTGCCCTGCGGCCCGATCAAATGCTCGACTTCCTTCGCCGCTTCTTCGGGCGTCATGTTATAGACTGGAAACGTGACGCGGATGATCTCATATTCGCCGTGCTCATCGAGCTGTTCCAGCGGCACGTCGGTCACGAGGTTGGGCGGGATGCCGTCCTCGAGATTCACCAGCACGAGCATTCGCCCGCTGCGCACCAGCGTGAAGCCTTTGGTCAACAGAACGCTATTGATCACGTCGAGCGCTTCGGTGGCCGTATAAGCGCGGGAATCGTGGTAGTTGAGCGTTCCTGGCGGTGGCGATTCAAGCACTAGCGACAGGTCGGCCTTGTCGGCGAACCAATCCAGCACGTCCTGCCATGGCTGATAGCGGAAGTTGAACCTGAACTCGCGTTCGCCGCCCTCGGTGCGGGACCGGTGTGCCGCGACGGATGGCTTTGGGGCAACAACGTCAGCCGTCGCATTCACGGCCGCCTTGACAGCCGGAGATTCCGCCGGTTCTGGTTCGGCCGCCCACGCAACTGGAGCGACAGGTGCTGACGAGAACAACGACGGCCGCCGCCCGAAGGACGCAGGCGCGGAATGGATGCAGGGATGACATCGGCGCGTGCTCCAACGCAATCGCGCGGCGCGTCCCAGCCGCCACGCCGCGGGATGAAAGGTAGGAAAATCGTATCCCTTTCTATAATACTCGGCCTGCGGCGGAAAAACCAGCGTTATCTGTGAGGCGACGGAGCCCCAATGTGGCCGTCAAACTGGCAGTTTTCCGCGGCTAATTCGAGAAACTGATGCCCCAGCCGACTCGTGGTCCGCAAGGGCCGGGGCCGCAGCAGGGAGCTGGATAGAACGGCGGCGGACCATAGTACGCATCCTCAATGATGACTGGCCCCGGTGGAGGTCCCGGGAGCACAACGGCTGGCGCCTGCGCCACGCGCGGCGTTTGCATTGCCTGGATCACGGCGGGCGGCACGCCCTGCTGCGTCAGGTAAATCACGTCCTGCGGGCCGATCGGCTGGGCGACACCCGACGTGTTGATGTAATTGACGATCAACTGCGGATTGACGCCGGCACGACTCATGGCGACGACTTCGGCCGGTGTCGCTGCGCCGGCAGCGACCGGCCGGCCCATGGTTGCGGCAATTTGGGCGCGATTGCGGGCCTCGACGTCGTCGAGCGCGCCGCCCACCACGTTGCCGGCGAGGGCCCCGACGCCGGCGCCGATCAGCGCGCCGGTGCCCGCGTGCCCTGACGAACTACCCACCAGTGCGCCGATCCCGGCACCGCCGAGGCCACCGACTGCCGTGCCGCGATCCTGATAGTAAGGCGAACGACAACCGCAGCTCGCGGCAGCAATCAATAGCAGCGGAGCACACCAACGACGAATACTCATGGGTCGACTCCGGCGGGGCTGGGCGCGCGGGTGAGCAGGCGCGGAATCTGGGGCCGGGATCGTCGCAGCGGCCGGGCGGAGGGTCAAGAGAGGCCCGGTGCCCAGAAACTCAGCTGCCTGCTAGCTGCTGGCAGGCCGCGGCGTATCGAGCTTATGCTGGGCCCGCCACGCCCGCCACCGCTCTGCGGCCGCGGCGCGCTGCTCGTCGTTCTTCATGTACAACGACGTGTAGTCGAAGACCGTTTGCGGGTGAGGCCGCGCGTGGAGAAAGCCGTAGGTGAGTGGTTCCTGACCCGTCAGGTGCAGCAGCATGGCGAGCGCCACGTCGCGCACTTGGACCGACGCGAAATCGCTCGCCAAACTGTTGACATTCCGCGCGGATACAAGCACCGTGTGGTCGTCCAATAGCGGTTCGAGCGCCGTGACGTTCTCGTCGGAGCCGAGCTTGCCGACGGCCAGGATTGCCATCACCTGCTGCGGAGAGCTGACGGTCAGATACTTCGGATCGCGACCGACAATCTCCAGCGCAAAGGGGAGGGCCTCGGCCAACTGCTGTTGAATCATGATCGCCAGCCGCTGTTCGACCACCGATTCGCTCCGATTGGGGCAATGGACGATCCAGGCAGCCACTAACCTCCGCATCGCACTGCGAGGTTGCCCGGGGGCCAGCGACTCGCTGACCGGTGGGATCTGCGTCAATTGCACCAAACTTCGGGCACCGCTATCCGAGAGGTTGGCGTCGGGAAGCGTGCCGAGGAACAACAGCGTCGCACAGCTACCGAGCGGCGCGGCAAACTCACCCGGCTGATTGTAGACTCGGGCGCGCATCAACCGCTGGACCTCCTCTTCCCAGGCAATCGGACGGTCTTCTGCCGGGTTACGAAACATTCGCTCGATCAAAGGTGATTCTTCGCGCTGCATGTCGACGAATAAGGATCGTGCCGCCGGATCGCCACCGACTAAGTCTGAGAATTCTTTCCAGCCGGGCAGCGTGATCCCAAGTCGGCCATCCACGTCGGCGGCGAACTCGGCGAGTCGCCGGTTGAATTCCGAGTCGTCGATCAAAGTCACCAGCCGTCGCGCGGCGGCGCGAATCTCCGGATCCGGTCCATTGGACACTTGGACCAGCGCCGCGCGGGCCACGTTGCCCGCCGCCGCCAACCGATCTGCCGCGGCTTTGCGTACCGGATATTCGTCGCTGCCAAGCTCGGCGATCCAGCCCTGGACGTCGGCGACCGACGCCTCCTCGGCCGCCGCCACTCGCGCACCAGGCGATAGTATGAGCGCCGAGCCCAGCAGCCAGAGCATTGTGAGAACGCCACTTCGAGATCGAATCATGCTGCGAACCGCCCGCCGGGAAGGTGGGTCCTGACGACAAACTCCGAGAAGATATCCTACGCCGCGGCGGACCGGATTGCCACCGCCTGGCCGGCTCGAACTCCCCAACCGCTACCTTCGGCCCATCCTGGAGGGAATTCGGTTGCTACGGGGGAATTCCTGCGCTGGGAGGGCGGCGTCGCTTGTGCCGGCACACTCGAAAGGTGTAGAATTGATAGCACTTGGGATTTGTGGCCGCTTGCAGCCGAAACTGCTAAAGAGCCAACGTCTGCTGAGAGAGTCAACGTCTTCAAGAGTCACGCCTTCAAGAGTTGACGTCGCGCGCTGGGATTTTCCTGAGGAAAGCCGGCCGCACGCTCTTTAGCACCACGAGCAAGCCACTAGCCGCGGTTCCGAGCGATCGGTGCCGCGGCTTTTTTTGTATCGCCGCGGGAGGGCGAGGCTCCCGCCGAGCCAATTGATTTACCTCCGCCAGCGGAGTTCATCGCACATGAGTACCACGGAAATGACCAAACCCTCCCACGATCACCAGGCCCCGGTCCAGTCCCCGGACGCGTCGCCGGCCTTCTCGACGCTGAGCGTCCACGGCGGCGAAGCACGCCAGAAGCCGGGTGATTCGATTACCGATCCGATCTTTTGCGCGTCGACCTTTACGTTTGCGGATACCCAGTCGGTGATCGACTACATCGAACAGGAGCAGCCGCGCGAAGAATACGGCCGGTACGGCAATCCCGGCGAACGGGTCGCCGAGCGGAAACTGGCGGCGCTCGAAGGGGCGGAGGAAGCAGTGCTCTTTGCCAGCGGCATGTCGGCAATCGTCGGGCTCTTGATGGCCAAGCTCAACGCGGGCGACGAGGTCGTGTTCTTCGACGAATGTTACCACCGTAGCCGCGAGTTTTGCAGCAAGCATCTCTCGAGGTTCGGCGTCAAGACGCTGCAAGTCCGTGCCTGCGACTACGCGGCGATGGAGGCCGCCATCACGCCGCGTACCAAGCTGCTGGTGAGCGAATCGCCGACCAATCCGCACATGAGCATCGTCGACCTCGACCGCTTCGCCGAGCTCGGCCGCCGGCACGAAGTCGAGACGCTGATCGACGCCACGCTCGCCACGCCGTACAACTTGCGGCCGGTCGAGACAGGAGTCGATTACGTGCTCCACTCGGTGACGAAATACCTCGCCGGTCACAACGATCTGCTTGCGGGCGTCGTCGCCGGGTCGAAGGAGCAGCTCGAGCCGGTCCGCAACCTCCGCGGGATCATGGGCGCGATCAACAGCCCGCAGAATTGCTACCTGTTACTCCGCGGGCTCAAGACGTTCGAGCTGCGGATCACCCGCCACAACGAAAATGGTCAGCGGGTGGCCGAGTTCCTCGAGTCCCATCCACGGATCGAGAAGGTGTATTACCCGGGTCTGAAGAGCCATCCGCAGCACGAACTGGCTCGACGCCAGATGCGCGGCTTCGGCGGGTTGGTCACGTTCCTGGTCAAGGACGCCGATTGGCGCGAGACGGCCGACGTCGTCGACGCAGTCCGCATCCCGCGCATCGCGCCGAGCCTCGGCGGCGTGGAATCACTGATCGAGCAGCCACTGGTGATGAGCTACTACCAACTCACACCGGAAGAGCGGGCCAGGTTTGGCATCCCGGACAACATGATCCGAATGGCCTGCGGTATCGAGAATGCCGACGACCTGATCGCGGATTTGGCCCAGGCTCTGGACCGCCACTCATGAATCTTCGCTGGCTCGTTGGCGGCGTCGGGGTGGGGGCGGCCATCGGCTGGGTCGCCGCCCGATGGCACCACAGCGGCCTGGCCCCGGTTGGATTAGTTTCGCTCGCGGTCGGCGTAGCCCTCGGTTTCGTTCTGTCGAATCTAGCGGCGGCAACCGGCGTTAAATGCAAGAGACAGTTACTCTGCGGCACCGTGCTCTTCGCCGCGATCGTACTTTTTGTCGAACATGCTTGGCTTTACCACGATTTCCGCCGACAATGGCAGGAAGCCCGGGCGAATGATCCGCAAGTGGCACTGTTTCGGCCGGCGGAACCATGGACACCCTCCGAGTACTTCGGCCGCGAATTGGCGTTTGGAAGGGGGACACTCTGGTCGCTCGACGCGGTGCTGATCGTCGCTACCGCGGTGGGCGTTGTGTTTCGCAACCGCCGAGTGAATCCGGGCGAAGTCGTCGTGGCCGACGACGCCAACGATCGTCGGACATCTGAACCCTGAACCCTGAACCCTCAACCCTGAACCCTCACGCATGGCCATCCTCGGCATCGGCACCGACATCGTGGAATGCCCGCGGATCGCCGACATGATCGAGCGGCACCAGGACATCTTTATCACCAGGGTCTTCACCGCCGCAGAAATCGAATACTGCAGTGGTCGCAAGGCGGCCACACAACACTACGCCGGCCGCTGGGCGGCCAAGGAAGCCGTCCTCAAAGCGCTCGGCACCGGCTGGCGCCGCGGCATCAGCTGGCGCGACATCGAGATCGTTAGCAACCGCCAGGGCGCGCCACTCTGCCAGCTGCACGGCGGCGCTCGCGAAGTGCAGGAACGGGCCGGCATCCGCCGGATGCACGTGAGCATCTCACACAGCCGCTACTACGCGGTCGCCTACGCCATCGCCGAAGGCGACGAACGCTAGCGCGGATTATTCATCAGCCGCCGTGCGCTAGCACCCGGTTTTTTGTGCATCGCCGAAGGAACCGGTCGCTAGCGCGATGCGGCTGATTTTGCAGGGCCCTGATCTGCCACAAAGCCGATCGCGTCGAGCATCGGCCCGATCTCCGGATTCGACATAAACAGCTTCCACGCCAAGCCCGTCCGCTGGTTCTCGATCCCGACGACGATTTGCGCCTGGTTTAACCCCATGTAACATTCATCGAACCAGTTTTCCGTCTCGTTAAATCCATCGTGAAATCCATAGGCGCCCCAAATTTTCCGGCCCAGGTCGTGATAGAAGTGCATCAAGGCCGCCTGGGATTCGTCGGGCGTGTAGGGATAGCAGCCCAGCGCGGCCGAGCAGCAGATGGTCCCGTTGTCGCTCCGCGGCTGCGGCTTGCCGCCGCCGCTGTTAATCCCCGCCGACAAACCCCAGCAGTCAGCGCCGTAGCCGACAAAACCTCGTGGATTGTCCATGCAGTATGCACGATTGATGAGCGCCAGCTGGCGGTTGTTATCGAAGTAATTGGTGAACCGATCCTGGCGACCCCGCGGATCGAAACCCAGAAACGAAAACTGCGTAAAGAACAGGTCACCTCCCGTGCCGCAGCCCACGTCGAGCTGGTGCCCGTAGTACGTGTTGCCGTTCGTGTAGTGATCGCCTTGCGTCGTACCGCTCCAGCCGCGGCGGTAGTCGACTGCCAGCTCCGACTGTCCCGCCCAGCCCGTGTAGTAGAGACTCGCCGGTACTGCGTGCGTCGGCGAGGCGATCGCCAGCAGGTAGACGATCATCGTTTCATTCCAGCCCACCAACGGATGGCTGATGTACCAACCGTGGTCCGGCGACCAATGCCAGTAGAGCCGCTCGCCATCGGGTGTCTTCCGATACCAGTCCCACTCCACTTCGCGCCAGAGCCTGGTAATCGTGTCGCGAATCTCGCGTTCTGCGGGAGTGCTCGCGCGGTAATACTGCCGGGCGGTTAGTAGCCCTTGCATCAGAAACGCCGTTTCGACCAGGTCGCCGCCGTCATCGTATTTACCGAACAGCGGCCAGACGCGTCCCGTCTTGCCGTGTAAGTAGTGTGGCCAGACGCCATGGAACCGGTCGGCCTGTTCAAGAAACCGGACAATCTTGAGCATCCGCGCGACGCTCTCTTCGTGGGTGACGAATCCGCGCTCTGTCGCAACCACCAGGCGCTGATCCCGAACCCCGAGCCGCCAAGCGCCACCAGATCGTCGTCGCCGGGCACGACTTCCAGGGCCATCCCGGAGTCGCGATTCGCCCCTTCCCAATAATAGCGAAAGCAACCGCGCTCGATCATGTTCAGGAACTCATCGTCGTCGAAATGGCGGGTTGTAGCACGGGCCGACGCGGACGGCGGCGACTCATCGTTGTCCAAGTCGACAGCGCTGACCTTGTACGTGAATGTGCTTCCCGGTCCGCCGATGAAGTCGACAAATCGCGGTAGACTTCCGGAGCACGTACCGATCGGCATATACGTCCCGCCGTCCTGCGAGCGGTAGACGCGGTAACTGCATAGATCCGGCTCGCTGTTGGGTTGCCAGGCGAGATCAATGTGACTGTCCTCGCCGGCGACGGTCAGTCGGGTAGGGCGAGCCGGTGCCTGGGTATCCGCCGCCGCGCGATCGATGATCCGCACGTCGTCGATGTACAGTGTATACTCCTTTCCATCGTCCAGACGTTGAGCGAAAGTGACGGTCGACAATCGGTGCGGATCGAATCGCCTCTCGTCGGTATCCTGGTACCGCCCAGCGAACTTTGCCAGCGGAAACTCCAGCCGGACCCACTTCCGTGTCGGCAATTCTTCCGCACCGTCGATGAGCGGCACTTCCGGCAGCCCGTTGCCGTGCGAATCCTGCACGCCGACGTACGGTGAAGCGGCTGCCGCGAGTTCGCTTTCGGCATAGCACCACATCGACAATGTGTCTCCGGAAAACGTGATCGGGTTGCCGACGCGGTCCGGCACCCGCAGGGAAACTCGCCAGTCGCCACCAGAGTTTGACTTCCATTTCAGCCGTAGTGAATTCGGCGGACTGACGAATTGTTCGTCGGCGACCGGAACTCTACGATCGACAAGCGCCAGCTCGCTCGGCGCGATCACCGAGCCCGCGCTGTGGAAATAGGAACCGTCGGCCGCGCCGTTTTCAAACACGACATGCCGCTCGTGAATGCCGGAATCTGCCGGCTGCGTTGGCAACGCTGGCCAGCACAACGACGAGCGCCACGCAGCAGCGGCGGATCAGGCGCAGGAGGCGAATGGGATCGAGAAGGGCACGTAACCGAAAGCGCTTTCATTCCGCCGATTGTAGCAGAATCGTCCGACACGCGGACAAAAAACTCGGCGCCTGACCCGAAACGCGGCGTGACAGCTGCCGGGTCGGCCTGCAGGCAGTGCGATCCGCAGAACTATTCGGCCAGCCTTTTCGCCAATAGCCTGGCCGCCGTTTGAAATGGGCCACCGCGATGCCGACGATCCGGACACCACGTTGAACGTAGACCAGGCCGTAAGGAAACCGCTTCAAACGGAAGCACCGAGTACCATGCAGATAAGGACTCCAGCTCTCGGGATGCTGGGTGACAAGCAATTCCGCGCGCCGCAATTCCTGCTTAAAATTGGCAGCGGCATCTAAGCTACGTACTGCATACCAATCCGCAGCCGACCTCGCTTCGATCATCGCCTCGGGATGAAACTCAAAGATTTGGTGGCGATTTGCCATCAATGTATTTCCAAGCTTCGTCCGACGGAATCGTCTTCACCCGCCCCGAGTCGACGTCGGCGATCCGGCGTGCGATCTCGTCGCTCCAGGCGGCTTCGACTTCGTCAGCCGGTTCGGTCGGACCGTGATCCACGTCCGCGTCAATCAGACTCTCTTGAAGTGCGACGATCACCTCCTCGCGAGCAGCGATTGGCAGCTGCAACGCGGAAACAATGATTTCGTGGGTCGTCAGGTTCAAGCTCATATCGACGGGCCTCCTTGATTCGCCCACTGCTATCGTATCACGCCGGGCAAAGACGAGTCAAAATGGCGGGCGATTGCCCGAGCGGATCCGTGCCGAGATCGGGAATTCGCCAACGCTACTTCGCCGATTTTTTCTTGGGCGATTTGGCGGCCGCTTTGGCGGGGCGGCGCTTGGCGGCGGCTTTTTTCGGCGCATCGGACTTTGCCGCGTTTTCCGACTTCGCGGATTTCGCTCGGCGCTTCTTCTTTGGCGGCCCCAGCGCCGCTCGGGCCGCCAGCAGGTCGAGCGCTTCGGCGAACGTGAGTTCTTCGATCGACGCGCCCTTGGGTAGCGAAGCGTTCGTTTCGCCGTCGGTGAGATAGGGGCCGTAACGACCATCTAAGAGTTGGATTTTGTTGCCCGTGACCGGCGAGGCCTCGAAGACTTTGAGCGGCTCTTTCTTCGCGGCTGCGCCACGACCACGCGCCTTCGGTTGGGCCAAGAGCTCAACCGCCTGCTGGAGCGTGACGTCGAGCGGCGACACACCCGCCGGCAGCGACCGTGTCTCCTCACCACATTTCACATACGGCCCGAACCGGCCGTTGAACGCCATCACGGGCTCACCCTGTTGAGGGTGGTTGCCCAGATTTCGCGGTAGCGAGAGCAGCTTCAGCGCGGTGGCCAGGTCGACGTCCTCCGGCTTCATGCCCTTCATCAGCGAGGCGTTTTGCGGTTTCTCCTCGTCCTCGGGGGTGCCGCGCTGCACATAAGGTCCGAACCGACCGACTTTCAGGTAAACTGGCTTGTGCGTGTCGGGGCAGATGCCAAGCGGTTCTTCCGCCTTGCCGGCCTGCTCCAACAGCTTGAGCGCCACCTCGAGCGTCACCTCGTCCGGCGGCGTGTCCTCCACTAGCGACGCCGTCCGTTCGCCCTGTTCGACGAACGGCGAATAGCGCCCCACGCGGACGTACACCGGCTCGCCGCCCGGCGGCGTGCCGATGTGGATCCGGCTAATGCCGCGGGCGTCGATCTCTTCGACCTTGTTTTCCAGCTGCGGCTTGAGCCCCGGTTTGCCGTTGCCGAAATAGAACGACTTCAGGTAATCGAGCTGCTCGCGTTCGCCCCGGCTGATCGCGTCGAGGTCGTCTTCCATCTGGGCCGTGAATTGGTAGTCGATCAAGTTCGCCAGGTGCTCTTCGAGCAGCTTGACGACCGAGAAGGCGACCCAGGTGGGCACCAGGGCGCCGCCTTTCTTGAACACGTAGTTCCGCGCGAGGATCGTGTCGATGATCGAAGCATAGGTGCTGGGCCGGCCGATGCCGCGCTCTTCGAGCGCCTTGGTGAGCGCCGCTTCGCTGTAAGCGATCGGGCGGCTGGGTCGTGTGGCCCTTCGTGTTCATTTCGACGCACTTGACGAGCTCGCCCACGCGACGCTCGGCAGTGCCTTTTCCTGGTCGGCCAGCTCCGCCTCCGGGTCGTCGCTCCCTTCGACGTAGGCCCGCAGGTAGCCGGGGAAGTCGATCGTCTTGCCGCTCACCTGGAACACGCAGCCGCCGCCCTCGATCTGGATCGTGATCCGCCGCGCCTGGCAATCGGCCATCTGGCTGGCGATCGTGCGCTTCCAAATCAACTCGAACAATTTGAACTCGTCGGCACCCAGCTGGCTGCGGACGGTTTCTGGCAGCTCGAACGGATGCCCGGCGGGGCGAATCGCTTCGTGCGCCTCCTGCGCATTCTTGACTTTCGAGCGGTACTCGCGGGCTTCGGCCGGCAGAAACTGATCGCCGTACTGTTCCTTCACCAGCCGCCGGGCGTCGTCAATCGCCACGGTGGCCAGGTTCGTCGAATCGGTACGCATGTAGGTGATGTGGCCGTTTTCGTAGAGGCTCTGGGCCACCTGCATCGTCCGTCGGGCCGTGTAGCCGAGTTTGCGGTTCGCTTCCTGCTGCAACGTGCTGGTCGTGAAGGGTGCGTAGGGCTTCGTCGTGTATGGCTTATCTTCGACCTTGGTGACCGTGAAGTCGCCGCTACGAATTCGCTCGGCCAGTGCGGCGGACGACACCTCGTCGAGCAGCATCAGCTGGGGATTCTTGAGCTTGCCGGTGGCCGAATCGAAGTCTTTGCCGGCCGGGATGCGACGGCCGTCGACCGAAACGAGCGTGGCGTCGAGTTGCTGGCCAGTTGATTTGGCAAACTTGGCGAGCAAATCCCACCAGGTCGCGGAAACAAACGCCATCCGCTCCCGCTCCCGCTCGACGATCAGCCGCACCGCCACGCTCTGCACGCGGCCCGCTGAGAGCTTCGGCCGCACCTTTCGCCAGAGCAGGGGGGAGACTTCGTAGCCGAACAGCCGATCGACGATTCGCCGCGTCTCCTGGGCGCGGACCAGCTGATTGTCGACGTCGCGCGGTGATTCGAGCGCCGCGTGAATCGCGTCTTTGGTGATTTCGTGGAACACCAGGCGATGGACCGGTACTTTCGGCTTCAAGAGCTCCAACAGGTGCCAGCTGATCGCCTCCCCCTCGCGGTCCTCGTCCGTTGCCAGATAAAGCGCGTCGGCCTTTTTGAGCTCGTCTTTGAGCAGCTTGATTTGTTTGCTCTTGCCGGGAGGCACGATGTAGATCGGCGTGAAATCGTGCTCCACGTCGACACCCAAGTTCGACCAGGACTCCCCCTTGTACTGGGCAGGAATTTGCTTCGCCCCCTGCGGCAGGTCGCGCACGTGGCCGATGCTCGCCTCGACCGTGAAGCCGCGACCCAAATACTTGCCGATCGTCTTCGCCTTGGCAGGCGACTCGACAATCACCAACGCATTGCCGTTGGCGGCGGATTTCGACTTGGTGGACTTCTTGGTGGCCATGTTACGAGCTGGTGTAAATCTGCGGGTCCTCGACCAATTCGGCAATTTGTAACGCGCTACTGTGGGCGATTCGGCGGAGATTGAAGTCTACGACAATGCTCCCGGGTGCGATTTACACCGGCGGAACGATTGTGAGGCCTCGCAACCAAAGCAACCATCCCGGCCGGAAACTGGCCCATTGTTCTAACGCCTGCTCGTTCCGGCAAGCCAACTGTCGCGTCCTGCGGAGCGATTTTGCGGCCTCTGCCCAGCGCCGGAACCCTGATTGGCATTGCATTTACGTCAATTCGGCCTAGAATCACAAGTTTTCCGGCCAGCGGCGGAGTCGTCTTGCTTACCGGCCCGTGGGGCCGAGTGTCAAGACGGCTCGGGCGGCAGGCAGAGAAGTCTGTCCTGTGATACCTTTCCCGCGGCCCGCCGTCGATGGCCCCCTTCCCAGAACTCCGACCCCCGATCTTATCCCATGGCTAGTCCGTTTCGCGCCTTTCGTAAACATCAGAAGACCTTGATCGTGGTCGCCGGCGTGGTCCTGATGTTCGTGTTCGTATTGAGCCAGCCGCTGTCCCAATACTTGCGCGGTCATTCGGGTGGCGAGGGCGGAGGCCGCCGCCACCCCGCCGCCATCGCCGTCGAGTGGAACGGCGGCAAGCTGACCAATGCCGAACTGGCACAGCTCGTGACGCGGCGGCTGGTGGTCAACAATTTTCTCCGACAGGTGCAAGGGATCGGACAACAAGCTGCGCAAGAAGCGGGAGGAGAATTGCAGCCGCTCCGCGTAGCAACCATGATCCGACCGGAGCGGCCCGAGCAAGGCGTCGAACGGGACGTGCTACGGACACAACTGTATGCCGACGCCGCACGCAAGGCCGGCATGGCGATTAGCGACGATTATCTCGCCAGCTACCTCCAGCAGCTTGGCCGCGGTTATGTGTCGGTCGACATGATCCGGCAGATCATCGCCTCGAATCAACTCCACGGCCGTGGGGCGTCGATTGACTACATGCTCGACGCGCTCCGCGAAGAGATGCTGGCCCGCAATTACCTCTCGAGCTACTACTATGCGCTCGAAACCGAAATGCCGGAAAGCCGCTGGCGCGATTGGCTCCGCGTGAACGACCGTGTGGTGATCGAAGCGGCGGCGGTGCCGGCCGAGTCGCTGTTGGTTGACGTGAAGGATCCGACCGACGAGGAGCTGACCGCGTTCTTCAACGAGTATAAGGATCGCGAGCCGACGCCCGATCGCGACTGGGGCGTCGAGCTGCCGTCGCCCGACCCGGCCTTCGCCATCCCGCGAAAAGTAGCGACGCAGTATCTGCTGGCGGATTACAATCAGTTCCTGGCCAAAGTCGAAGACGAAGTGACCGAGGATGAGATCCAGAAATACTACGACGAGAATAAGGATCCCCTCTTCATTCGTGCCGAGTCGATTCTGAGCGAGCCGGGAGACCTGCTCGGACCGAAGGCCGAGGAGAAGCCGGAGGACCAAGCCGACCGGAAGAGCAAAGCACCAAATCCGGCGGCGGCCAAGTCGCCTGGAAGAAGCACCGAGGGAAACGCCGCCGAGCGGCGATTCCAACGCTGCGCCGGCAAAAAGCGATGGTTCAATGCAGCCGAGAAAAAGTCCGTTCCGGCTGACTGCCTTTGCGGATGACGCGCCAGCCGGTAGTGACGTCGCGACCCCTCCCAAGGACGCGGCCGTAGACGCTGCGAAAGTCGACGCTCCCAACGTCGAGACGCCCGCGGCAGCCGCCGAACCGAGCAAACCGGCGGATTCAGCGGCGCCGACTGCCGAGCTGGAGGCTCCCACCGAGAAACCAAAGAACTTCCAGCCGCTGGACGAAGTCCGCGATCAGATTCGCCGCCGTATCGCCGAGACCAAGGTGAACGATCGGCTCGACGAATTGATGGGCTCGTTGCAACGCGAATTGAACGACAGCTACACGGAATTCTTCGGCGCTTCGCTCGACGCCGACGCCGCTGGAAAGGAACCGCCCCCACCGCCGCCCCAACTCGCCGACCTGACGCCGTTGGCCCAGAAGCACGGTCTCGTCTATCAGAAGACCGAGCCGGCTTCGATGCTCCAACTCCGTGATACGCCCGTCGGTAGCTCCGTGCGGCCTGACCAAGGCAACATTCCGTTTTACTACTCGGTGTTCGGGCGCGACGTGGAACTTTACGAGCCGATTGCCACGTTCGATCTGGACAACAATCGCTTCCTGGCGATGAAGACCGAAGACATCCCCGGAAAGGTCCCGACGCTCGACGAGGTCCGCGACGAAGTCGTCCATGCCTGGAAGCTCCGCAAGGCGGGTGAGCTCGCCGTGAAGCGCGCCGAGGAGCTGGCGAAGCAGGCCCAGGATCACGGCGGCACGCTGGCCGAGGCGTTCGCCGGCGACAGTTCGCTCTCGGTCATCAAGACCGACCCCTTCGCGTTCTTCACGATCGGCACCGTTTCGCGCGACACGCAGCAGGTGCAATCCTTCCGCCTCAGCGAGCCGGAAGGCATCGTCGCCGCCGGGCCCGAATTCATGGAGAAGGTGTTCGCGCTGAAGGAGAATGAAGTCGGCGCCGCTCCGAACCACGATCGCTCGGTCGCCTACGTCGTGCGAATCGCCGAGCACCAAAACACGCCGGCCGAATTGCAGCAGGCGTTTCTTTCCGAGGACAACAACTGGTACGGCGTGCCGGCGATGAGCCGCGGTCATTTTCAGTCGGCGCTAGCCAACGTGATCAGCGACATGCTCAAGTCGTCGGACGTCGACTGGAAACGCGACCCCGATCAAGTCATCAAAGCCGACGAAACCGCCGAGCCGGATCAGTCGTAACTGATTGCAGAATTCGACTACCGCTGCGGTTTGAAAACGACGGTCGCCAGCGGTGGCAGCGTGAAGACCAGCGAGGCCGGGCGGCCGTGGCTCTCTTCCGCCAGCGCCTGGAGGCCGCCGCCGTTGCCCACGTCGCTGCCCGCGTAGAACGTCGAGTCGCTGTTGGCGATCTCTTGGTACCAGCACGCCTCAGGAACGCCGATGCGATAGTTGTGCCGCGGCACCGGCGTGAAATTGTGGCAGCAAATCACGTAATCGCTCGGGTCCTTGGCCTTGCGGATGTAGGCCAGGATGCTGTCCTGGTAGTTGTGGCAGTCGATCCACTCGAAACCGTGCCAGTCGAAGTCCATCTCGTGCAAGGCCGGCTCGCGGCGATAGAGCGCGTTCAGGTCCGCCATCCACCGCTGCACGCCTTGGTGCGAGTCCCACTGAAGCAGGTGCCACTGCAGCGACTCGTTGCAGTTCCATTCGTTCCACTGGCCGAATTCGCTCCCCATCATCAAGCAGCTTCTTGCCGGGATGGGTCCACATGTAGCCGTAGAGCAGCCGCAGGTTGGCAAACTTCTGCCACAGGTCGCCCGGCATCTGGTCCAACAGCGAGCCCTTGCCGTGCACCACCTCGTCGTGCGACATCGGCAGCACGAAATTCTCGGTGAACGCGTAGATCAGCGAGAAAGTCAGCTCGTCGTGGTGATACTGGCGGTGGATCGGCTCGTGACGCATGTACTGGCGCGTGTCGTTCATCCAGCCCATGTTCCACTTGAGCGAGAAACCGAGCCCGCCCAAGTACGTCGGCTTCGACACGCCCGTGTACGCCGTCGACTCCTCCGCGATCGTGAGCACGCCCGGATACTGGGCGTGCGACTCCTCGTTGAATCGCTTGAGGAAATCGATCGCCTCGAGGTTTTCGCGGCCGCCGAAACAGTTGGGAATCCACTCGCCCTCGTTGCGGCTGTAATCGAGGTATAGCATCGAGGCCACGGCATCGACCCGCAAGCCGTCGATGTGGTACTTGTCGAACCAGAACAAGGCGTTGGAGAGCAGGAAATTCCGGATTTCGTTCCGACCGTAGTTGAAGATCATCGTGCCCCAATCGGGGTGCTCGCCCTTTCGCGGGTCGTCGTGCTCGTAAAGCGCGGTGCCGTCGAAGCGGCGCAGGCCGTGGTCGTCCTTCGGGAAAGTGGGCCGGCACCCAGTCGATAATCACCCCGATGCCGTTCTGGTGGAGCACGTCGACCAGGTACATGAAGTCCTGCGGCGTGCCGTAGCGGCTGGTGGCGGCGTAGTAGCCGACCGTCTGGTAACCCCAGCTGCCCGTGAACGGATGTTCGCTCACCGGCAATAGCTCGACGTGCGTGTAACCCATCTTCTGGCAATACTCGGCGAGCATCGGAGCCAGCTCGCGGTAGCTCAGCCATCGCTCGGGGTTCGACGGATCGCGCCGCCAGCTGCCCAAGTGGACTTCGTAGAACGACAGCGGCGCGTCGAGCCCGTTGTGCTCGGGCCGGCGGGCAATCCACTCGGCGTCCTGCCACTGGTAAGAGTCGAGATCGGTGACGACGTTGGCGGTCTTCGGCGGTATCTCTGCCGCGAAACCGTACGGGTCGCACTTCTCGACCACGTGCCCGCCACGATGCTTCACCGCAAACTTGTAAAGTGCACCTAAACCCAACCCCGGAATGAACAGTTCCCAGACGCCGCTGGGGATGTGCTTCCGCATCATGTGGCGGGGAGAGTTCCAGCCATTGAAGTCGCCGACGATGCCGACGCTCTCCGCGTTGGGCGCCCAAACGGCGAAATTGACGCCCTTCACTCCGCCCACGATCCGCTCGTGGGCACCCAGCCGTTCGTAGCTCTTCCAATGCGTGCCTTCCGAGAGGAGGTGCAAATCGTAGTCGGTGAGCAAAGGCTCAAAGGCATACGGGTCGTGCATAGTCGTCGTCTCGCCTGTATAGTTCGTCGCGCGGAGCAGGTAATTCCGCGGATCGAAGAGGGATGCTTCGGAATTGATCGTGGCGCCAAGCGGGTCGACGATCGCCTCGTACAAGCCGGCCGGATGAATTCGCCGCATCGGGCGTGTCTGGCCGTGCGTGGGATCGACGACCCAGGCCCGCTGTGCGTCCGGCAGAAACGCCCGCACTGCGATCGCGCGACGGCCGCCGGCTTCAATCTCGTGGGGACCTAATACTTCAAAGGGATTCTCGTGGTAACCGTGGATGACTGGTCCGATAGCTTCCAATGCGAGTTGGGTCTGCACCTCTTCGATCTCCTCTCCGTCGCCTTCATCGAACAGCCTGTGGTTAAGGCCGAATGTGTAATGTGTATTGTGTGCCCTCAGGCGGTCCGGCTCAACGCCGTGCGTCCCAAACCTCGCAGCGAATGGATCACGTCCTGACCCCAATGGGCGATCTGCTGGGCGGCCGGAACGCTCTGCCGCCGTTGAGGATACGTCCAATTCGCTGGATGCCGCGACTCCACGTCCTCCGACTCATGCGATTCAGCGAATCCCCCGACCGACTGACCCCCAAAGCCGCCAATACCGAATTCATGCTCGTCCGCACTCCAAGCAAAACACTCGACCTGGTGAATCGCCAGGGCGCGGTCGACCCGTTGCCACAAGTCCAGGTCGCGAATCGGAACAAGCTGCCCGAAGCGTTCCCAGCGCCATCCGCGCTCGCGCCACTGGGCCAGATCGCGACGAATGCCGCGACGCACGAAGCGGTTCGCCACCAGCAGTGTGACGCGGGACGCACCGTCGAGCGCCTCCAGCCCGCGAACCACGGCCAATAGCGCGAGCCGCATGCCGTCGGCATCGGTCTCGACGTCGGACGCCATGATCCGCTCGCCCGCGCCGGTCGGCTGCAGGGCGAACCGCCACCCGCACGATTGGCAGGTGCGACCGCTGGAGTCGGTCAGCAAGAGATAGTGGGGGCGGGACGCTTGCATCAGGGCCTTGTCAGGGGGAGGGATTTCTGCCGCAGGATCGTGCGTTCCGCTGCACACGTGGGTCCACTCGTCCAACGCCCGGGGGTTTCACCGAGGTCGAAGCGAGCGACTTACCTCCAATGCAAGCCAGCCGGGCTGCCTGGTCCGGCCAGTTTTCCTTATCGGCACTCTTTCGTCTGTCTATCCAATTTAACGCCGCAAAGGTGGCGGAATTGTGGTCGCTTATCTCATCGTTTGGCGCCACGGATCGATCGACGGCAAATCACCTGTGGATTCAGCTGCGTACCAGTCGTATCGGTTTTGCCGACCGGGACTGCCTGGCATGGCGTCGCGACCGACTGGAGCCTGCGTTTTATCTACCACCCGCGAAGCCGCGCTGCCGCCTGACGTAACGTTCTAAAGACCCAATCGAGCGGGAGCGCATCGGCGCCCCTTGCACCCGGGAGTGGTGCCGAATGAAGTTTGGCTTATACCTGAAGAAAAAGGGCGTCATCACTGCCGATCAGCTGGTGGCGGCGCTCGACTATCAGCACAACCGCATGCCTCCTGTCGGTCAATTGGCGATGGAGGAGGGGGTGCTCAGCGCTGCGCCAGGTCTTTAAGGTTTTGCGCTGTCAGAGCGGAATTCCCCATGAACGCTTCGGCGAGGTCGCGGTCGGCATGGGGATGATGACGCCGGCCGAATTGCAGCGGCTGTTGATGATTCAATGGGAGCGCAAGCCGCCGTTGCCCGACGTGCTGGTCAAGTTGCGGATTCTCAGCCAGACACAGGTCGACGAGCTGCTGGCGGCCTATCGGGAAGCCATGGAACGCCAAAACGTCGTGATCAAACGCTTTGTGCCACCCAGGCCGCATCTGGAGTCCGACACCCAGGACGCCGTTTTGAGCGAGTCCGAAGCCGTCGCCATGATGGTCTAATGCCCTTCATGAATTGGCCGCGCCCGTGGCGACGTGCGTCTTACGCGTCGCCCACGGCTTCTGCCAGCCGCTGCGACAAATCGGGCCGTCCCCTTAATTTCGCCGCCCAGCGTGGATGCACGAATAACCGCACCCGCTTCACATAGTCGTCAAATTGCTCTCGTGCCAACGTCCGCACCACGGGCGACACCTGGCCCAGCCGCCGGTAGACGCCCTGCTTGGGAAAGTACACGTCGACGTCGAACTCCACCTCCAGCTCCGCCGGCGGTGCGTCAATCAGAATCTCGTGCGGCGATACGTCGTGCTTCACGTCGCCGCTAAGAATCGACGCCAGCCGCTGTGAACATTCCAATAGTTTCGCGTACGGCTGTCGGGCGAGTCGTTGGTAGACCTCGGGTTCTTCAAAGTAGCTGTACTGAGCCAGCCGCTTGTACAACCGCCGCCGGGTTCCGAACAGCCCGTCCACCAGTTCACCGGCCGGGCCGCCTCCCGCGACCGCACGCAATTGCTCGATCATCGGCGGCTCGGTGAGCAGCTGCAACTGGCCAAAGTCGACCACATCACGCAGAAGGTACACGGCCCGCTGCAGCATCGCCGTCGCGGCCCGCACCGCGTGGTGCCAATAAACTTCGCTGAACATCACGTAGCGGGCGAAGACCATCATCTCGGCCGCCGTCTTGCCTTTGTCGGTGATCGCCAGCGCGTCGCCCGTTTCATTCAGGCACAGGCTGCCGATCAGCCGGCCGCGATCGAAATTCCGGCCGTACGGCACGCCGGCGTGCAGGCTGTCGCGCATCAGGTAGTCCACCTTGTCGACGTCGAACGGCCCCGAGAGCAGGCTCGAGAGCAGCCGGGCCTCCACGTCGTTGCACTTGCCGGCAATCAAATCGGCGACGTCGGCCGGATCGAGCGACCAATCTTCCCGAATCGCAGCCGCCACGTCTCCTTCGGTGATGAATCGCCGCGCCAGCACTTCATGATCCGGCACGTTCGGCAGGTGCAAGTCTTCAATCGGATGCCCAAACGGCCAATGGCCGACGTCGTGGAGCAAAGCGGCCACCAGGAATCGTTCGGCGTCGGTCGGGCCAATCGTCGCGGCAAACCGTTCGTCGGCCGCGAGCCGGGCGAGAAATTCGATTGCCACCTGGTACACGCCGAGCGAATGTTCCTGCCGCGAATGGTTCGCTGCCGGATAGACCAGACTCACCAGCCCCAGCTGGCTGATTTGGGCCAGCCGGCGAAATGCCGCCGTGTCGATCAGCCGACGCACCCGCGGCGTCAGCGGCACGTCCAGTCCCGGCGGAATCCGCACCAGTGAGCCGCCAGTGCGCCACCGAGCCAGTTCGGGGATGTCGTAGATCGTGCTCAATAGAGGGAAGAAATTGCAAATTGCAAATTGATAAGTGCAAAGGGCCTTGTCGAACTATTCGCATGTTCAGTTCGTAAATCAGGGGAGAAATGGATTCCCCCTCACACTGAAGGAGCGCGTGAATGGTTGCCAAGGCGAAAACGAGCTACAAGATTACCAATTGGAGAAAATATAACGAGTCGCTGGTGCAGCGGGGCTCGATTACGTTCTGGTTTAGCGACGACGTGATCGACGCGTGGGAACATACCAACGAGGCCACGAAGGTCGGGCACCCGTTTGTTTACAGCGATACGGCCGTTGAAAGCCTGCTGATGTTGCGGGAGTTGTTTCGGCTTCCCTATCGGCAGACCGAAGGTTTGGGGCGTTCGCTGGCACAGTTGATGCAGGTGGACGTGGCGATTCCCGACTTCACGTCTCTGGCCAAACGGGCGGCCAAGCTGGAAATCGCCTTGGACGTTGCGGACCGCCAGGGACCGATCGACGTGGTCGTCGACAGCACCGGCTTGAAGGTGTTTGGCGAAGGCGAATGGAAAACTCGCAAGCACGGTGTGAGCAAACGACGCACGTGGCGGAAGTTGCACTTGGCCGTGAACCCGGATACGCAGGAGATCGAAGCGGAAGTGCTGACGGAAAACTGTGGGCACGACGCGGACCAAGTGGAGGAATTGCTGGAGCAGATTGATTCGCCCATCGATTCGTTTGCCGGCGATGGGGCCTATGATCAGTGGAAAGTGTACGAAACGCTCGGCGCCGACGAGATAGAGCCGATCATTCCTCCGCGTCGCAATGCCAAAATCAAGCAACACGGCAACTCGAGCCAGCCGCCTTTGGAGCGTGACGAAGCGATCCGCGAGATTCGCCGAGTTGGTCGGAAACGGTGGAAGGAAGACGTGGGATATCATCGACGCAGCCTGGCGGAAACCGCCATGTATCGCATGAAGTGTTGTTTCGGAGGAAATGTGAAAAACAGGATTCTCGAAAACCAACAGGCCGAAGCCCGTCTGAGATGCAAAATCTTAAACCGTTTCACCCACCTCGGGCTGCCTCAGTTCGAGTGGAATTAGTCAACAAGGCCAGTGCAAAGTGAAAAATGCCGAGCGTCGCCCCCGCCTTCCAATTTTCATTTTGCAATTTGCAATCTGCAATTTGCAATTCTTTCCCGTTACGCACTCGCACCCAGCCCCGGGATCGCGGTCAGTCCAATCACCAGCCGCAGGATGATCGTCACCGCAAAGTACATCGCCCAGTGGAAGAACCCGCTGCCCGGATCGAGATCGAACGAGACGTAGGCGGCCATCGTCCCCATCGCGCCGATCGGCACCGCCAGCACGATCATTTGCCAGATTTCCAGGCCTTTGGCCAGGGCGTCGGAACCGAACCACTGGCTGCCGATGAACAGATAGATCCCCCAGAGCAGCGCGTAAACCAGTCCGCAGGCCAGCGACCGCAGCCAGAGATTGGGGCCCGTGTAGCCTTCCAGCTCATCATCGCGCAGGAATGTGTAACCGGCCCAAGCGAGCGGCGGGCCCAGGATCACCGCCCCCAGCGCGAGCAGCCAAAGCGGTTTCGGCTCACCCCGCAGCACCAACGCCACCAGCAGCATCACCAGCACGATGCCAATCACCGCGGCGAACATCAGCGGCTGGAACTTGGTGTCCAGCCGCTTGTACGTCTTCAGAGCGTGCCGGCCGCTGAC
Organism: uncultured Planctomycetota bacterium; assembly: GCA_963808175.1. GTDB lineage: Bacteria > Planctomycetota > Planctomycetia > Pirellulales > Lacipirellulaceae > DASYDU01. The sequence goes on from CAWEEU010000007.1 coordinate 39,801, forward strand.
GCCCACGGCGCCGGCCTCGTGGTGATCCGGCGCGTGGATGATGACCTGATCTTCGAGCTTGGGGATTTCGATGATCGTCTTGCACTTTTTGCACGGACCCTTCTGGCCGGCAAATTTGTCGGCGACCGTAAACTTCGTGAGGCACCCAGGGCAAGTGACGTTGATCGGCATACTACCCAGTTTCCGCCCGCGCAACCGCGAAGTCAACATTTGGCCGCGTCGCTCGCGACGCGCGTTACCCGCTTGCGCCGCCGCGAGTGCTCACGGCTCCATCAACTCATCTTCGTTGATTGCGTGAAACCCCTTGGCCCGCAGCGTGTCGACCGCCATCTCGATGCTGTCGACCATCAGCGCCACGGCCGGCCGGCCCGTCGGTCGCAAGAGCAGGGGGTAGATCTGCGTGATGTTCACCTCGGCCGCCAACAGGGCGGTGCAAATCTGCAGCATCGGCTGCGGCGAATCGGGCAATTCCACGCCGATCAGGTCCGACTCGACGATCGCCAGCCCGGCCCGCTCGAGGATTTCCCGTCCTGCCTCAGGATCGCTTAGCAGGAACCGCACCAGGGCGCACTCGCTCGCCTCGGAGATTGTCAGCGCCACGATCCGCACGTTGCTTCCCTCGAACCGGCGGACGACGTCCATCAACTGGCCGACGCGGTTCTCGAGAAACACCGTGAACTGGCGGATCGACGGGTAGTCGCGGCCGCGGATCGTGGCGAAATCGGTACCCGCTCCTTCTCCGACGCTCATGCCGATTTCCCTTCGCGCTCGAAAGACGTGCCACGTTCGGCCAGCGAGTGCGGCCGACGCCGGCTGCTCCTCCCGCCGTTTGGAATGGACCCTAACTATAAGCCTTTAGCCGAGTTTTGCAACTCGCCGCCAGACGGTAGGATGGCCTGCCGGCACCTGCACCAATCCCGAAATGTCGCACCATTCGGCCCGCCCACCTTCGCCGATCATGCTCCCCAGCTGAATATGCTCCCCAACCACGAAATCGAGATTCGCGTCCGCTACTACGAAACCGACGCCCAAGGCTACGTCCATCATGCGAATTACTTTCAGTACTTCGAGCTCGCCCGCGTCGAGCAACTGCTGGCACTGGGCTACAACTATGCCGACCTGGAGCGCGACGGCATTATCCTGGTGGTGAGCAAGATCGCCTGCCGTTATCACCGGCCCTGCAAGTTTGGCGACACGCTCCGGCTCCAGATTCGTACCGTTCGCACCCGCGCCGCCCGCATCGACCACGAGTACCGCCTGCTCCGCGGCAACGAGCTGCTGGCCGAAGCCGAAAGCACACTGGCCTGCATCGACCGCGACGGACGAGTCCAGCGACTCCCCGATTACCTGCTGATCCCGGACCCTGTTGACGAGGATTAACCATCGCTTGCGGTTTAGCTGACGAAACTACTAAATTCTGTCCAGAGTGTCCTCCATGCCCCACAAACGAATCCTGCTGCTCGTCGGCGACTTCGTCGAAGACTACGAAGTCATGGTCCCGTTCCAGACGCTGCTCACCGTCGGCCACGAGGTCCACGCGGTGTGTCCTGGCAAACTCTCGGGCGACGTCGTCGCCACTTCGATCCACGATTTTGAAGGCGATCAGACATACACGGAGAAGCGCGGCCACAACTTCCGGCTCAACTACTCGTTCGCCGACGTCGACCCGGCCCGGTACGACGCTCTTGTGATCCCCGGCGGCCGCGCGCCGGAATACTTGCGGCTCGACGAGCGCGTGCTCGAAATCGTCCGCGCGTTTGCCAAAGCGGACAAACCGATCGCCGCCCATTGCCATGGCCCTCAGATTCTCACGGCCGCCGGCGTCGTGGCCGGCCGCCGCTGCCAGGCCTATCCCGCGGTGAAACCCGAGCTGTTGGCCGCCGGCGCGAGGTGGGATGAACCTTCGCCGGCGCTGGATAGTGCGTGCGTCGATGGAAATCTCGTCACGGCTCCCGCCTGGCCGGCCCACCCAGCCTGGATGCGGGCCTTTCTTGCGCTACTCGGCACACGGATTGATCCCTAGCCGGCGAGCTACGCCTCGCCGGCGACTCCCAAATCCGGCCCGAGCCATTCTCAATCGAGCTGCTCGACTCCCGCCCGGTTCGTGCGTACGATCCCTACAACCAGTCCAGCGACCGCTGCCTCAATTTCCCGTGAATTGCAATTCTTTTGACGCTTTCTTACGGGTCGATTAGGCTGAAGTTCTCGGGCCGCGTCGCCCGAAAAGTCTCTTCCGGAACAAGATTTTTGGCCCCGCTGACCCGTCAGGTGTCGTTGATGTACTCCCGTTTGAGCCTCGCTCTCGTTCTCGCCGCGCTGCTCGCTGCCGCGGCAACCGCCCCATCGGCCCACGCCCAGGTCGTCCGTTTCGAGACCACGGTTGGCAGCTTCGACATGGTTCTCAACCCGACCAATAACCCGTTGCTCCAGGACCACGTCGACAACATGCTCGCATACGTCCAGAACAACAACTACAAAAGCAGCTGGATCAATCGCGCCGCCGAAGGCTTCGTGCTGCAGATGGGTGGCTTCTACTCGCACACGCGGCGCGTGCCGCTCAACATCGATAGCACTCGCCCCGTGGCAACCTTCAACTCTCCCCAGGGCGTGCCTGCCTCCGGGATCAACGGCTTGTCGAACACGCTCGGCACCGTGTCGCTCGCGCTACCCGGCGACGGCATGGGTGGCACCAACCGCAACGCCGGTACCAGCAGCTTCTTCGTCAACCTGACCGACAATTCGTTCCTCGACGCTGATTTCACCGTCTTCGCCGCCATTCCGGACATGACCACCATCAACAATATCATGGCCCTGATGCAGACCGACCTGACAGCCGATCCCAACTTCGGCGCCGGCAGTGGCAACCTGGGCTTCAGCGACGTGCCGCTCGAGGACAACGGCTTTCAGGTGTTCATCAAGCGGGCGTTCGAGATCACCGACACGCTGGCCGTCGCCCGGGCCCGGGCCGGCGTCCAGTCGATCATGGCCGCGTCGATGGCCGGCGGCGGCAACGGCAGCTCTGCCTCCGCGCCTCTCGTCTCAGCCGCAGTCCCCGAGCCGGCGAGTCTGCTGCTGCTCCTGCTTGCGTTCGGCCCGGTCGCCGGCCTCCGCCGCAAGTCTCGCTGACCATTATCCGACTAGGGGATAACCGGCAGCGTCGGCGGCACCGCCAGATTCTGGAACGTGCCCGAGCTGTTGACGGGGTCGTTGTTCCGCAAGCCGGCGAACGTGTCGTCGCGCTCGAAGATGCTGAACACGCTGGTGCCAGCCTGGCTTACAAACAGCGTGCCTTGACCGGCCGCGCTGTTGAAGTCCTGCGGATCGGTCGCTTCGCCGCCCAGGTTGAGCCGCATCTGCGAGCTGGCCGTGCCGCTCGACTGCACGGCCATGTCGTGCGTAGCGCCAGCGGCCGTAAACGTGTTTCCCTGAATTGTTGTCTGCATGATCGTCGTGCCGCGGCTGGTGATGTCCGCCGCGAAATCCGTGCCGGTGGAATTGGTGAACGTGCTGTCTTGAACCAGCAGCCGGATACTCTTGGCCGTCGCATCGAACGAATCGACAAACAGCCCGGAACCATCGTCTGCAGTGAAATTGCTGTTGTTCTGAATCGTCACGTCGGCCGAGGTCGCCCCATCGTGGAAGACGAGCGAGAAGGCGTCGTCCGTACTGCCGACGTCAGTGTTGATGTCGGTATTGTCGACCAACAATCCGAAGTGGGCACCGCCCGTCACGTCCATCACCACGTTTCCATTTTCGATGTCGCTGTTGTTCAGCCGCAGCGCGAAACTATTGCTGTCGTTGTCGGCGGTGAGGTTGATGGCGTTGCCCGCAGCCGCGTCCAGGTTCAAGTCGTTGATCGTCACATCCATTCCGGTCGTCCCCGAATTGTTGTGTGTCACGACGATCCCGTCGCCGCCCGAGGCATTGATGATCTGCACGTGGTTGAGGTCGACGTTCGCGACGTTGGTCAGTTCGATCGCATTGCCGGTGGTCGTCAGCTTGCTGGAGTTGGACGCACCTGCGGCGTTGCCGACCAGCACCTGTCCGCCAGTGAGATTCCGCAGCAAGATGCCGCTCGCCGCACCATTGACGTTCACGCTCTGGAAGTTGGCACCCGCGGCGCCGATCGTCATGTCTTCGATGTGCAGGCCCACTCCGGTCGTCGTGTCGATCGTATTGGTCGTGCCCGAGACGGTTAGCGTGCCGCCGCCGGTTGCCGTGAACCCGTTGCCCGACGTCGTGTCGATGTTGAGGTTTGTCGCGTCGATCGACGCACCCGTGTTGTTCGTGATCGTCATCGCGTCGTTGCCGGCGGTAGTCAGGTTGTACGTGCCCAGCAGATTGATGTTGCCACCTGTGTTGTTGGCAATCGACACACCCGTGCCGCCGTTGTCGTCCACCGTACCGGTGTGCGTCATGGTGCCGGCCGTCACGTTGTGGACGCTGATCGACCGCCCCGTGGTGTTGGTAATGTCGTCAGTCAGGTTGGCGGTCGACAGGCGGCCTTGCACTTCGAGCGCCGTCTCTGCCGCGGTGATTGTGTCACCGGTGGTGGTGACGTTAAACGTGTTGGTGCCGCCAGTGCCGTTAATCGACAGGCCGTCGTGTGCGGTGCTGATCGTCACGTTGTTGAGCGTGGCCGACATGTTGTTGGAATTCGTGTGGGCAAGCGACACGGCATTCTCGCCCACAGCGCCTCCGGCATTGGTGATCGTCACGCCGTTCAAGACGACGTTTGCCGTGTTGGTGATGCTCACGCCGTCGCCCGTGGTGTTCTGAATCGTGCCGCCCTGGCCGGCCGAATTGCCGCTGTCGCCGACCGTGATCGTGCTGCCCGTGACGTTGTTCATCACGATGCCGTTGGCAGCCCCGTCGACGCTCACGCTTTGGAACAGTGCCTGGCTGGTGATGTTCATGCCGTCGATCGTTAGGCCCGTACCCGTACCCGTGCCCGTGGTCGTGATTGTATTGTCGTTGCCGTTGACGGTGAGATTGCCGCCGCCCGTGGCCACGAAGCCTTGGCCAGTAGTCGTTGTGACCTTGAAGTCCCCGATGCTGGTGCTGGATCCGGTATTGCCCGTGATCGTCACCGCGTTATTGGTCGTCGTGTCGAGCGTGTAGTTGCCGGCCAGGTTGACGTTGCCGCCGGTATTGCCGTTGACCAGGATGCCCGTGCCCGTGTCGTTCACGGTGCCAGTCATCGTCACACTGCCGCCGCTGATGTTTTGCGCCGCGATCGATCGGCCAGCCGTATTGGTGATGTCGCCGGCCATGTTGACCGTGCCGGTACCAACATTGACGTTGAATGCCGTGCCGTTGGTTCCGGTAACGCTCGTGTCGGCGTCGAAAGTGAACGAGGCATTGCTGTTGCTGACGTTGATCCCCATCGTCGGAATCGTGTTGTCACCCGTGACGTCCACGTTGTTGACCTGAATCGTGCCGGCGTCGATATTGTCGAAGCTGAAACCACGATCGGTCGAATTGTCGATTGTCGTATCGCTGGCGGTCATGTTCAGCGTGCCCGTGCCATTGCCTGTCACGTCGACGCCGCGCGTGCCGCCGTTGATGTCGAGATCGTTGAGATTGACGGTCTGGGTGCCGGTTGTGTCCTTGTTGATGGCGACGCCCCGCTGGCCGGCCATGGCGTTGATCACGAGTCCGCTGACGGTCACGTTCGCCGAGTTGACGATGACTACCGCGTCGCCGCTGGTATTCGCGATGGTGCCGCTGTCGCCTGCCATGTCGCCGACGGTGCCGATCAGAATCGGCCCGCCGGTGTTATCCATCAGCAGCACGCCGTTGGTGGTGGATCCAGCCACGTTGACGTTGGCGAAATTGGCCCCCGCCGTGCTGATCGTCATACCAGTAATTTCGACGCCCAATCCGTTCGCCACGGTCATCGAATTGTTCGTATTGCTGACCGTCAGCGTGCCGCCGCCTTGCGCGATGAAGCCATTGCCGGCGCCCGCAATCGTTGTGTCGAGCTCGCCGCCGAAGTTGATGTCCGTGCCCGTGTTGTTCGTGATCGTAAACCCGGTTTCGTCGGTCAAATTCTGCGTGATATTGCCGGAGAACAAGATGGTGCCACCGGAATTGCTGTCAATGTTAATCCCCTGACTCGCGCTCATCGCAGTTTCCGTGATGTCGCCAGTGAGCGTAACCGCCGTGCCCGTGCCGCTAATGCCCTGGATCGAAACCGAGTGGCCGGCGTCGTTAGCAATGTCGCCGGCAAACGTTGCGGAGCCGGTAAACTCGTCGGCCGCACCACCATTGATGTCAATCGCGCCGCCGCCCACGTTGGTGAATGTGACCGTGTCGGCAAACGTAAACATACCGTCCGATGCGCCTTCAATCTGGACGCCCAGCAATGTGCCGTTGGTGAGCGTCGTGCTGTTGGCGTTAACCGTACCGTCGAAGTTAGTGAACCGCATGCCGCCCGCGGCGCCGGCCAGGCCGTTCCACGTCAAGCCGTTGCCACTGGTGATCGAGACCGCCGAGTTCGCGTCGATGTCGTTGAAGTCGAGTGCGTAGCCGGAGTTGGCAAAAATGTCGAGGTTGGTGAGCGTCACGTCGCCCGCAAATGTGTTGCCGCCCGACGCCTGAAACAAAAGCACACCCGTCGCTGCGTTGCCGCCGCCGGAACCCGCCGTGCTGACCATGCCGTTGGTGTAATTGGTGATCGTCGCCGTGTGCGCGTCGTGCGTGTTCTGCAGGACCAGGCCTTCCGCGCTGCCGTTCTGGCTTTCCACGTTGCTGATCGCGATGGTTTCCTGCAACGTGTTGTTCGAATTCGAGGCGTCGGCCGACGCCGAGTCGATGTCGATTTCGATCCCACCCATACTCTCGAAGTTGACGCTGTCGATCGTCACGTTGCCGGCGATCGTCTTGAAGGCATTGTTCGTGTTGTCTCGGCTCAGCGGCGTGAACTGGATGCCGGTGCCCGACACGTTGCTCATGTTGACGTCGTGGATGTTCGGATTGCCGGCGCCGGTTCCGGGCGAGAAGATGCCCGCCGCGCCGGCCGTGCTCCCCGTGCCGTCGATGTTGAAGTTCGCCACTTCGTTCGTGTCGGCCAGCCGCACCGCGCCCAGCCCCTGCGCACCGTTGATCTCCGGCCGCGCTAAGCCCCGCGCACCGGGCGACGTCTCGGGAATCACGACCACGCCCTGCTGCTGCGAGTTGACCGTAAAGAACTCGCCGTTGCCTTCGCCCAGCAGTCGCTGGTTATCCCGCAGCTCCAGCGTGTTTTGATTGTTGAACATACTCGCCGCCCACAGCAGCACGATGTCCCCGTCCTGGCTGTTGGGCTCGACGTTGCCGACGTTGTTGAGCGGGTGTTCGTACGTGCCGTTGCCGCCGTCCGGCGCGTACTGTTGACATGCACGAACCGGAAAGCGTTGCCGCTTGTGTCAGTCAGTGGCTCACCGCCAAATTCCGTCGTCCGTTGCAAAGCCACGTAGTCGTTGCGCATCACCGGCTCGCGCATCCGGTCCGCCAGGCCGCAGGCCGGCTGGAAATTGGTCCGCGTGCGACCGACGAACCAGGTCACCGAGAAGGCCGCTTTGGTCTTGAATATGTCATCGTCGGTCACCGCGATCTGCACGAGCAAGTCTGGATAGGCATAACCACGGAAGCCCACCCGGTACCCGGCCGAGTCCTGATCGTCGTTGACCAACACATACGGACCGACGAACGCCCAGGCGTCGCGGTCGGCCATGATCCGGCGGGCAATTTCCGCCTCGCCCACGTTGAACGACGTGTTCCGGTCGGCGATCGCCTGTTCCACCAGGAAATTCTGACTGAACGAGATTGTCGCCCGTGGGGCTGAACGCGCCAATCTGCGATTCCTGACCGACGGGGATGTATCCGTTCACGCGCAAATCCCACATGTCGCCCAGCGATTCGAAGCCGACGCCAACCTGCGGAAAAAAGTTGCCCGACTCGGTGCTCGTGCCGTCCGCAAAGAAGTTGAAGCCGGTGATCCGCTCGGGTTCGAGCATAAACGGTGTCCAGCCGAGCCAGCGAAATCCGACGCCCAGGTTGTAGCCCAAGCCGTTGACGTCGCTGAGCGTTGCCTGGCCGTCGAAGAACGCGATCGCATCCTGGAAGTTGGCAACCTGCATTGTGCCGATGTCGAGATTACCGCGACGGTCCTGCCCGTAGCTCTCGGTGTTGTAACGCAGCCTCAGCAGCGTGCCGAGCTCCTGCGAAAAGAACGTGCCGCCGCCCATGTCGACTACCGGCGGACCAGCGTCGAATGCGTCGGAATCCATCGCCGGGAGGTCGCCCATTTCCTGGGCCCTGGCGCTCGGCGACGCTGGCACGACTAGCAAGACGAGCGCGCACGAAGCTGCGACAAATATTTCAATACCGCGCTGATGCCAACCTCGATAGCTCGTAAGGCGTGGCGCGGCCAGGGAGCGATTTGCGCGACAATCTTCAATCACGTCAGCTACTCCGTTCGCGTCGAAAGCGCGCTAGCACCACCAGACCGGCACACACGCACAATTAGCGACGCGTCGCTAGTCGAGCTCGTGGCACGTTCCGGTCGAACGCTTTCGAGGTGTCCGTCATCCGCCGAGACCCGCGCGGTCGCGCCGCTGAGTCTCGACGTGCCTGAATGGCACAAGGAAAAGTCTGTCAGTCGGTGAAAAGTTGGTAGAAGGCGAGCCTCTCCCTAAAGAGAAGCGGCGGGATACTACCGGCCCTGTCACACCGTCGCAAGACCAGATTTCCAAGGGCGGGACCGCTTTGGCGGCCGGTCGCGCCACGATACACGCCGGGCCACCAAGAGTCTCCCTAAGCCCAACGGCTTCAACTACTTATGGCCACAAATCCTGCCACATCCCAACCTTCTGGAAACTCAATAAAACTAAAAAGAAGAGCATTTAGACATTGATATAATTGAGGTATGACGCCATCATGCATAAATAATATCGAGGTCCCGAGTATGCCCGTCACCAACCTTTGCCCCTACTGCAATGAACCGATGGCTATCACCCGCATGACCTGCGGCAGCTGTCACGTCGCCGTCGACGCGATGTTTCCTGCTCCTCGACTGATGAATCTGCCCAGCGAGCACCAGCGGTTCATCGAGATCTTCATCCTCGCCGGCGGCAATCTCAAGCAGATGGCCGAGCAGGCCGGCGTGTCGTATCCGACCGTCCGCTCGCGGCTGGACAAAGTGATCGACGCGCTCCGCCAGGAAATCGCCCGCACCAGCCAGGTCCGCGGCACGATTCTCGACGCCGTGGGCGCAGGCCAAGCCGCGACCGACAACGCTGCCAAAGACTCGGCCGCCAAAATCATCAAGTCCGTGTAACTCATCCCCGTGTGTGGGAGGCGTCTCCGACGCCGATTGAACTTCAACCAGAGTCGTGCCATGACCCAGCCAATCACACCCCACGACGAGCAAGCCCTCTTCGATTCCGCGCTCCGCGATCCCGATCAGTTGCTGCTCGACTCGATGCGTTCTGACGAGCGGCGTCGACGTCGGCGCCGCGTGTTGTCCGTTTCACTCGTGATAGGAGGAATTGCCATGTTCTGTACCACACTCGCGGTACTGGCCGGCTGGCTCACGCTCGCCGCGCCGCCCCCGGTCGAATCGCCGCCGGCCCAATTGTCGGTAGCTCAATCTGCGACCGCCGATGCCTGGGTCGAGCGACTCAAGGGCCTGCGCGATCACATGCACACGGCCTTCGGCGTCGGCCCCGACTTGACGCTGCTCGATCCCGAGCTCGGACTCCAGGTTGTGCGACTTTCGTGGTCGCAAATCAAGGAACCCGACGTGAAGACGGGCCTGCTCAAAACCTTCGCCTTCAGCAAGGCCCTGCCCCACAAGCATCCGAAGTTGTTCCAGGTGCTCGACCTGGGAATGAACGACCCGGATCCAAAGATCCGCGAGTACGCCGCCAGCTACGTCAGCGAATACTCCGGCGTCGACTTCAAGGACGACTTGCCAGCCTACAAGGCCTGGTTCGCCAAGTACGGCGACAAGACGCCGGCGGAAGTCCTGGCGATGCAGAAGTCGAATGCCTCGCCAGAAACGCTCGATCCGGCGTCGATGAGCGAGTCGGCTCGGCTCGCCAAAGCCGAACAGCTTTCCGGCGAAGGCTGGCAGCTTTGGCAGCAACGAAAGTACGCCGACGCGGCCGGCAAGTTCCAGCAAGCCGTCGAGTTCGATCCCGAATCGACCAACGCCTGGAATGGCCTCGGCTGGGCCCGCTTCAACGGCGGCGACAGCGTCGCCGCCGTCCCGGCTTTCGAAAAATGTGTCGAGCTCGAGCCGAATCATCCGGCCGCGCTCAATGGCTTGGGCCAAGTATACTTAAGCTGGCGGCAGTACGGCACCGCAAAGAAGTACCTCACCAAAGCCGCGCCGCAAGCCACCGCAGCCTGGTTCGGATTGGCCAGACTGTACATGCTCACCGGCAAGTACGACGAGGCCCAAAAGTGGATTGAAAAAGCTCAGAGCCAGCAGCCAAACGATCCTTGGCTCCCGAAGATGCTCGCTGCCGCGAAAAAGCACGAACTGCCAGACGATCTGCGGCGGGTGATTGAGCCTCCGGGCAAGCCCAAGCCGTCCGATTCGACGGCGGATTCGACGCGCGGTTGGCAACAGTTCAATCAGGGCAGGCTCCGCTCGGCCGAGGAGAGCTTTCGCAAAGCGCTCGCCCGGGACCCGGAGAACGCCGCGGCGCTCAATGGCCTAGGCTTCTGCCTGCTGAACAACGGCAAAGCCGCCGAAGCCCAGCAGTATTTTGAAAAGTGCCTCGAGCTTCAGCCCGAAGCGGCCGGCGCGATGAACGGCCTGGCCCGTTGTCTCAAAGCTGCGGGCAAAACCGACGAAGCGATTAAGGTCTGGGAAGACATGCACGAAAAATTCCCCGGCCCGAACGCTGCCGTGGTCGGCCTGGCCACGACCTATCTCGAACAGGGCGAGCATGCCAAAGCGCTGCCGCTTTACCAAGAATTGGTCAAAGCGATGCCCGACAACCAGGAGTTCAAAGCCGGCATCGAAGCCGCCAAGAAGTCCCCCGATTCGAAGTAATTTAACGGCGGAGCTTGCTCCGCGCTGTCAATAAAAACGGCGGCCGGCGACACCAGGTGAAATGGCTCCCAACCGTTGGCACGACGGGGCCAAATCCCCAGGCATCACCGACCACCGCAGTATGAAAAAGCCTAGCTCAACTTAACCCCGTCGCCGGCGAGGAGCAACTCGCAGGCGACGGCTCTTTTTGTGCCTGGCCATCAATCTGTTATACTTTGAAACATTAGATTCGATTCTCTCCCCACGCCAGGCACTCGATAATGGCTTCGCATCTTTCCTCGCCCAGCACGGCGTTCCCGCCGATCATTACCCCGTTCGTCGGCGGCACACCTGCCGCGCGACAATTCACTGTCGACGAATACCACCGCATGATCGAGGCCGGAATCCTCTCGGAAAATGATCGTGTCGAACTCTTAGACGGCTGGATCCTCGAAATGTCACCCATCGGACCGCCTCACGCGACCTCGGTCAGTCTCGTTGCCGCCGCCCTACAGGACGTACTGCCCGTCGGTTGGCATCTCAGAACACAGGCTCCGATCACACTCGAAAACGGCGAGCCAGAACCAGACGTTACCATTGTGCGTGGCGGCATTCGGGACTACGTCACACATCATCCCTCAGCGACGGACGTCGCCTTATTGGTCGAAGTTGCCGACGCTTCCATCCAATACGACCGCCTGCAAAAGCGCTCGCAGTACGCCGCCGCCGGCATCCCCGAATACTGGATCGTGAACCTCATCGACCGCCGCCTCGAAGTCTTTCGTGATCCAGCCCCGGGCGGCGACTATCAAGTCACCAAGAACATCGCGGCCGATGGAGTTGTCGAGTTAATCATCGACGGCAGGCCAATATCGCCCCTGGCCGTTGCCGATCTCTTGCCGTAGGGCCGATTCGGTTCGACCCCGTCGACTCCTCCAAAAGTATCGCGATCAATCGCGCCGTCGCGGCGCAAATTGCGCCGACTTTGTGCCTCGACTCAGCGTGCCAGCAAATACGCCATTAGCGGCAAATATCCCACCAGCCATAACCAACCCACGGCCGTGACCATCGGTGCGGGCGTCTCGGAGTTCATTCGGCTGTAGGGAAGTTTCGCGGCCCAGGCAGTATACGCTGCGACCTCATTTGGAAACCAGATAAAGGCCAACGGCAGCGACACGCACAAGCAGATGACCGCACATCCCTTGGTGTCCCAGCCCGACGTCGCAATGGCGGCGGCCACATAACCCAACGCGATCACAAGGCCCACTATTGTGCTGCGCGTGATTTCCAATGGCATTCCCCGCCCGGTCCGAACTACCGCTTATTTCAAGTAGAATCCGCGAAATGCCTTCTCCATTTTCGTTAGCAAAGCGATCCGCACCTCATCGTTGAGTATTACTTGGTTTTCTGTTGCGGCGAATAAATCGCTCGCATCTCCGTCTTGAAGAGCTTTCAAAAAAACTGCGTAGGCCTCGGCTTCGCCTGCTTTCAAACTGCCGATCTCGACAGCAGGAAAGCACCCTGCCGTCGATGCCCGCACGATCCCCACGTCAAGATCCGCCATATACGACGACAATCGTTCTTTGGGAGTCGTGGAATCCGTTGGAGAGTTCCCATAGAGAATCCAGGATGAATATCGAAGAAGAAGTGCCGCAGGGCGTCGCTGGTTGGATCAAAATAATTGTACGGTCCGTCGTTGATTCCGTCCGACACGAGTTGCTGGTCCGGAACATAGACGGCCTCCCTGTGCCCATCTGGATGCAGGTAGACCGCATTGCCAGTCGCTCCACGTAGTTTGTGAATGTAGTTTTCTTGTGTCGCACTGAGGATAGCGCGAATCACGGCGAGACGTTTCGGGTCGATCTGCCCCGCCTTGATTTTCGCCACCGTCGCCTCGAGGCCCATCGATGCCGGCATCGCTCCGCGTAACTCGCCTGCTCCCGATCCGACAACTGCGCACATGCCGTCTTCGCTGCGAGCGTGAAGAGCAAGATTGTGAAGATCGCGGTGCTTTTCATGGTTTTTCCGCAAATCGTGGCGAATACCGGTCACAGTGTTTCCCATCCAAATTCTACCTTCCATCTTTGGTGGCATGGGCTAGTCTCACGAAGAGCCCGGCCATGGCCAAAAATAGGGTCTATACATAAGGCCACTATCTGATACGATTGACGCGAATCAAAGGTCGACGGTGCTCCGCGTCGCCGGCGACCGGTAGTTCTTTGGAAATTCAGCAGCAGGCTTGCACCGTGCGTCGAAAGGCCACGGGGGCTGGCGACTTGTCGCCGCAAAAATCACGCGGCCGCGCTCGCGGTGCGCGCTGATTTTCGCGCTACGAATCTCCAGTGATCGACTGGCCAAAGCACCGTCGAAAAACCTGGCGAGTTCGAGAGAAACTTGGCGAGTTCGAGTGAATCCCGAGATTTATGCGTTCTCGCCACACAGTCTTCCGCAGACGACTGGCGACTTCGACCCACACCCCGCTCTTACCAAGCCACCCACTCTCACCAACCCGCTTGCGGTTTAGCTAACCTACCCCGGCCTTTGCCGACCACCACGCGATTGAAATGCAGCCGCACCTCGCCTTCGACCGCCCGCCGCACCCCTTCGACCAGGCAATGCGGCTCGTTGTCCGTCTGGCCGCGGTGGATGATTTCCTCCAGCGGCATTCCCGGCGGTACCAGGAACGTCGACTGGTAGATGATCTGGTTGCCCGCGTCGAGTTCCGGCACGATGAAATGGCATGTGCAGCCGTAGGTGAGCATCCGGGCCGCGTAGGCGTCGTGGTACGGCTTCATGCCGGGAAAGCTCGGCAACAGGCCGTGGTGCAAATTGATGATCCGGCCGCCGGCATATTTCCAGCAGCTCGCCGCCGGCAGGATTCGCATGTAGCGCGCGAGCACGATGAAATCGACCTCGTGCTCGTCGCACAGCTCGATCAGTTGCTCATCGTCGGGCTTGCCGTCGCCCTGGCTGACGTTGAACCAGGGCAGGCCAAATTGCTCGGCGAGGGAACGGCACGCGTCGCGATTGCCGATCATCAACCGCGGCTCGGCCTTCACCGCCCCGTCGCGAATCGCTCGCAGCAGGCGCAAGCGCCGGCTCCGGCCGGTAGGTGACGCAAATCGCCAGCCGCGGCAGCCGGCCCACGATGTCGGGCGTCCAGGTGCGAATCGAGAGCTTGGTCCGCCGGGCCACTTCGGCCATGGCGTTGCAGAGCTCCTCGTACCGCTCGACGCCCAGGTCCACCCGCGTGAGCATCGAGAAGACCCGCTCCGCGTCGTGGTCGTACATCTGGATTTCGGCGATGTTCGCCCCCAGCGAGGTCACGCTGTGGACGATCGGATCGGCCAAGCCCGCGATTATCGGGCCCCACGGCGGTGATGACGACTTGCATGGCTCGACTAGGGCGAGAGCTGATTGGTCGAGGGAACGATAACTCAGTGTACCGTTTTTGGTGCGTCCGCTCGCAGGGGTCCGGTACGTCGCGTCGGCAGGATCGAACGGCACAAGCGGCAGAATCGTACCCGCCCGGCCGGCTTACGCTTGCCCCCTCCCCGTCGCGACCTAAGTTTCTTATGCGGAAACTTACGTTGCCCCATTGCACCCGTCGACCCACGACTATGGCTGACCAATCGATCATCGACGCGCTCAACGCGAACCAGTCCCGCTGCCGCAGCGCCTCGAGCTGAAGGCGTCGACGACAGCCGCCTCGACGCGCTGTTGAACCGAATTCAGGAGCTGACCACGGCGACGCCGTCGCCGCCATCCTCGGCACCCGGGTTCGCGCCCGTCAAGCCGATCCAGGAGACGGCGCCGGTCCGGGCAGCCGGGCGAAGCGCATCCGTGCCCCGAGCACGAAGGCTGGGTGCCGATCGAGCCGGAGAGCCTGGCGGCCGCCGGACTGACCGACGGCGAGGTCGAGGCCCTGATCCTCAAGACGCTCAACAGCCGCAGCGAATCCACCGGCCGCAATCTCGGCCGAGCACCTCAAGCTCTCGTTTCGGCTGGTCGACGCGCTGCTGCAGTCGATGAAGCAGGACCGCCTGCTCGGCCACAAGGGCGCGGCGATGGCGAACGACTACGTCTACCAGCTCACCGAGCTCGGCCGCGAGCGGGCCAAGAAATTCGCCGAACACTGCACCTATTTCGGCGCCGCGCCGGTGCCGCTCGAGCACTACATCCACAGCGTCAAGAAGCAGACGCTCGCCGACCAGCATCCCACGGAAGAGGATCTGCACCGAGCGTTTGAAGACTTGCTGATCGAAAAGTCCATGCTCGTGCGGCTCGGGCCGGCGATCAATTCGGGCCGCGGGTTGTTCCTCTATGGAGCTCCCGGCAACGGCAAGACCAGCATCGCCGAGCGAATCACCAAGGCCTTCGGCGACTCGATCTGGATCCCGCGGGCACTGACGATCGACGGCGAAATCATGCGGCTGTTCGATCCCGGCATGCACGAGGAGATGCCGCTGTCCGCCAACCAGGGCTTGATCGAGCAGCGCAAGATCGACCACCGCTGGGTCCGCATCCGCCGGCCGACGATCGTCGTCGGCGGCGAGCTCACGATGGACCAACTCGAAGTCACGATCAATGCCGTGACCAACACCAGCGAAGCCCCGCTGCAAATGAAAAGCAATTGCGGCACGCTGGTGATCGACGACTTCGGCCGGCAGAAAATGACGACCGATCAATTGCTCAATCGCTGGATCGTGCCGCTGGAAAAGCGCTACGACTTCCTCAACATGGCCAGCGGCAAGAAGATCCAGGTGCCGTTCGACCAGCTGATCGTGTTCTCGACCAACCTCGAGCCGCGCGATCTGGTGGACGATGCGTTCCTGCGGCGTATTCCGTACAAGATCGAAGTCAACGACCCGAGCGAGGAGCTTTATCGGCAGCTGCTGAAGATCATGGCTCCCAAAGTCGGCGTCGAATACGACCAGGACGCGATCGAGTATCTGATCGAGACGCACTACAAGTCGATCGGCCGGCCGCTGCGTTGCTGCCAGCCGCGCGACCTGCTGCTGCAGATCCGCAACTACTGCCGCTACGTCCGCCAGCCGGCCAAGATGACGCCGCGAGAATTTCGACTTCGCGGTGCAGAACTACTTCGCGGTGATGTAACAGGGAGAGGCGCTAGTTGGAAGGCGCGAGCGCTAGTTGGAAGCTGCCGTCAACGGGTAACGATGCCCAGCGCCGTCCAACCAGCGCCTACCCGTGCGACCGCTCAAAGCCGAAGTTGAGCGCCAGCTGCGGGTCTTTGTGCTGAGTCGGCGAAAGTTCCTGGAACAGCAAGCTCGGTTGGATGTCGCGATTGTGCTGGTACTTGCTGTCGTACTCGGCGACCTCGCCCGCGATCTCGTGGTAGAAAATCTGGCAGATCGGCACGCCGGGATAGATCCGCACCGGCTGCACCGCGAACATCTCGAGCGTCCAGTAGCCGGCGAAACCGACGTCGCCAAAACCCGCCGTCACGTGGACGAACAAGCCCAGCCGGCCGACCGACGAGCGGCCTTCGATCTGCGGCACGAGATTGTGCGTGATCGTCCGCTCGCACGTCCGCGCGAGATACAGCTGATTCGGATTGAGGACCAGCCCCGACTCAGGCAGCTCGATCCGCCGCACTCGATTAGCCTTGGCCATGTCGAGCACGACTTCCTCGTACACCATCAGCTCGTTGTGGAGCGTGAGATTGTAGCTGTTGGGGTTGAGCTGCGTCTCGTCGAAGGGATCGATGACAATGTCCGAGCCGAGACGTTCACGAATTGCTTGGCCGCTGAGAATCATGGCAGGATTCTGGTTCCGGGGTTAAAGTACAAGCCGGTATCGTCCGCGCCGTCACGCCACGCCGACTTTCGGACAAAAGCCGCTCATCGAGCATTCAGCGCACTTTGGCTTCCGCGCCGTGCAGATTCGTCGCCCATGATGAATCATCCGGTGGGCGAAGTCGACCCACTGGTCTTGCGGCACGAGCTGCATCAGGTCCTGCTCGATCTTCGTCGCGTCGGTGTGCTTGGTGAGTCCGAGCCGTTTGCTGATTCGCGTGACGTGCGTGTCGACCACGACGCCGGTCGCCAGGCCGTAGCAGGTGCCCAGCACGACGTTGGCCGTCTTCCGCCCGACGCCGGCAAGCGTGACCATGGTCGCGATGTCGCGCGGCACCTCGCCGTCGTACTTGTCCGCCAGCTCGCGGCTGCAGGCCTTGATGTTCTTTGCTTTGTTGCGGTAGAAGCCGGTGCTGCGAATCACTTTTTCAAGCGCGTCGATCGGCGCCGTGGCCATCGCGGCTGGCGTCGGCCAGCGACGAAACAATTCCGGAGTGACCATGTTGACCCGCTCGTCGGTACACTGGGCCGAGAGAATCGTGGCAATCAAAAGCTCGAAGGCCGACTCGTTCTCCAGCGCGCAAGTCACATCGGGATAGTCGGCGGAGAGGTGGTCGACGACCTTCGTTGCAATGACCTTGGGAGCAAGTTTTCGCACGCTTGATTTCTTGTTCTTGGCACGAGGCGCCGCCGCTTTTTTCTTCGGTCGGCTTGCCACAAGAGGCGCGAGCAGCGTTGCGAGGCATCGAGCGATCTCCTTCCCGCGGCCAATTCCGGCACGATGTGTCCAGCCGCACATGCGCCGCGCGACACTACCAAAGGCCGGAATGCGATACCAAAGGCCGGAATGCGATCGGCTAAGGTCATTTTGGGACTCACCGAAGTGCTGTCAAGCGACCGCCCCAAATCGCGCCAGCGTTCTGCCCGAAACGGGCGAAACTTGACCCAAACGCCGACCCGACCTAGACTTATTCAGCGTGGGATTTTCCTGGGGGCGACTGCGGCGGCAATCGCTGCCGAACCATTTCCATTCAGTCGAGGTGGCGATGAACCAAGCAGACTTTCGCGCAAATAGTCCGTATGCAACCTTTGGCAGCGCGGTGATTGCCGCCCCGGAGGAAGCGCGCCGGACGTTCATCCGTAAGACGTACACGCATCTCGCGGCCGCGATCTACGCCTTCGTGATGTTGGAGTGGTTGTTCGTCCAGCTGGGTTGGGACCAGGCCGCGCTTCAGATGATTGGTACTAGCCGCTTTGCATGGCTGGCCGTGCTGGGCGGCTTCATGGTCGTCGGATGGATCGCCGATAGCTGGGCCCAATCTAGCACGTCGATCGGCAAACAATACGCAGGTCTATCGCTATACGTCGTCGCCGAGGCCATCATCTTTCTGCCGATGATCGGCATCGCCAAAGCGATGACAGTCAACGCGGCCGGACAGGAGATTCCCATCATCGGCGCGGCCGGGCTGACCACGCTGGTCATGGTCGCCGGGCTCACCGCCTATGCCTTCATCTCGAAGCAGGATTTTTCGTTCCTGGGCGGAATTCTGAACATGATCGGCTGGGGAGCTTTCGCGCTGATCGCCGTGAGTTTGGTGTTCGGATTCAATCTCGGCATCTGGTTCAGCGCGGCGATGATCATCTTTGCCTCCTGCTACATCCTTTACTTCACATCGAACATCCTGCAGGTCTACCGCACTGATCAGTACGTTGCGGCGGCACTGGCATTGTTCGCATCGGTGGCCTTGTTGTTCTGGTACGTGCTGCGGATCTTCATGGCCATGTCCAACCGCAACTAAGGCTGCTTGCTGGAATCCGATTGGATTCAATACATGAGATGAGCACCGCTTGCGAATACGATCCGCTGTATTTGCAGGGTGTGGCGTACTTCAACGCGTGCGAGTTTTTTGAAGCGCATGAAGTCTGGGAAGAGTTGTGGAAGAATTACAGCGGCGACTTGCGGCTGTACTACAAGGGGTTGATTCAGGCGGCAGTGGCGCTGCACCACTTCGGCAACGGCAACATTCGCGGTGCCCGCAAAGTGTATCGCAGCAGCCGCGGCTACTTGCAGGCGTACCGGCCGCAGTGTGTGGGGCTCGACGTGGACGATTTCCTGTCGAAGTTCGACAGTTGCTTCGCCG
The DNA here is from genome assembly GCA_963808175.1 of uncultured Planctomycetota bacterium. Classification (GTDB taxonomy): domain Bacteria; phylum Planctomycetota; class Planctomycetia; order Pirellulales; family Lacipirellulaceae; genus DASYDU01. Next base: position 58,790 of record CAWEEU010000007.1, read on the forward strand.
AGGTCGATGCCAGCCAGGAGGAATTCCCGCAGATCGAACTCGACCCCGAGCTGATTCCGGAGATCCTGCTCGACCCGCCCGTAGAGTTGCCGCCGGTTGTGATTGAGGACTGACTTGTCATGAATTCTTGGAAAGCGGCCGACCTGTATTTCGACGCCGACACCTTTTCGGGCGTCGCGCGGTTGTTCCCACTGCCCAATCTGGTGATGTATCCTCACGTGATGCAGCCGCTGCACATCTACGAGGAACGCTATCGCGAGATGCTCGAAGATGCGATTGCGACGACCGGCTAATCGCGATGGCGCTCTTGGAGCCCGGTTGGGAGACCGATTACGAGAGCCGCCCGCCGGTGGCCCGTTGCGCATGCCTGGGTAAGATCGTGACACATCATCGTCTGTCCGACGGACGTTACAATCTTTTGCTGATGGGTGTGGGCCGGATTCGCATCGTCGAGGAAATGCCTCCGCTGCGTTCGTTTCGCCAGGCCAAAGTGGAGCTTCTGCAAGAAACCTTTGTCGACGGCGCGGCACATCACATTGACGAATTGCAGCGCGAGCTGATGTCGGCATTCGAAAGTCAGATGCCCTGTGGCTGCCAGGCGCCGGAGCAGCTCCGCGAGATGTTTGCCCAGCATTTGCCGTTGAGCATGATGACCGATTTGGCGGCCTACGCGTTGCCGCTGGACTTGGCGCTCAAGCAGCAACTTTTGGCGGAGCCACGGGTCGACGTGCGGGCTCAAATGCTGCTCGAACAGCTGGACAAGCGATCGTCCTATGAATTGGCGGCCGCGTCCTCCGCGGACTTTCCGCCGGCATTCAGCGTCAATTGAGGGGTTCGCCCCCGCCGCGGCTTGACGCTGTTCTTTATCGCTCCGTAAGATCGACTGCAGGCGCTACGGTTGCGCCGATTGTTGACCGGGGTCCGGATGGTCTCGGTGCGTCTCGGACAGAAAGCAAAACATGACTCCTCCTCAAGTGATCACGAGCGAGCTGGCTTCGGACGTTGGCAGTCTCGACGGCGAATTGGCGGACGTGGAAGACAGGCCGCTGGAGTGGCAAGTGGATCTTCCGCGGATCGAAGACGCGGTGCGGGAGATTCTCGCGGCCGTGGGCGAGGATCCGAACCGGGAGGGGCTCCGGGAGACACCGCGTCGAGTTGCCCGCATGTACGCCGAGATGTTTTCCGGTCTGCACCAGAACCCCCGCACGCACCTGCAGAAGTTCTTCACCGAGAAGTACGACGAAATGGTGTTGGTGCGCGACATCGCCTTCGACAGCATGTGCGAGCACCACATGCTGCCATTCTCGGGCGTGGCCCACATCGGCTACATCCCCAACGGGAAAGTCGTGGGTCTGAGCAAGCTGGCCCGCGTGGTCGAAGTGGTTTCGCACCGGCCGCAAGTGCAGGAGCGAATGACCGAGGACCTGGCGAATCTGTTGATCGACGAGCTCGACGTGAAGGGGGTCGCGGTCGTGATCGAGGCGACCCACAGCTGTATGACGATTCGGGGCGTTCGCAAGCCGGGGAGCGTCTGCGTCACTTCGGCAATGAAGGGAGTCTTCCGCTCCAGCCTCTCCAGCCGCGCCGAAGTGATGAATCTCATTTACGGCAATCGGCGATAGCAAGAAGGACAAGGAGACAGGGAGACAAGGAGACAAGGAGAACGTGGACGTGGAGTTTGGCACGTCTCCTGGTCTCCCCCTCTCCTTGTCTCCTTGTCTGGGCCAATGGATTTGCTTGCTCAATTCCTTCTTCGGCTGTCGTTTGGCTTGGCGGTTGGCATGGCGATCACCTCGCCGCGACTGGTGTCGAGTGGATTCTTTCGCAATCACTTGTACGTGACCCTGGGGCTCGCCACGCTGGCGGCATTGGTTTCGATGGCCGGCTCGCCGCTGGTGGCGTCGCTCGCGGCCGCCGCGGCGGCGCTGAGCTACGTCGGTTCGGTCTGCTGGCTGTATGAGGCGAAGCGGGCTGGCGTCGTGATGCTTTGGCTGGTGGCCGCCTGCGCGCTGGTCGCGGCCTGCATCGGCGCCGGTCCAGGAGCGGAGCGGATCGCTGCCGTGATTACATCCGGACTCCTGCTGGGTCTCACGATGGCCGCAATGCTGTTGGGCCATTGGTATTTGAATTCTCCCGGCATGGAGTTGGAACCACTTCGCCGGTTGCTCCGCTGGATGGCGCTGGCCGTGGTGGCTCAAATCGTGGTGTGCACGGTCGGCTTGGTTCGCCAAATCGGTTATTCCGACGAAGTGACCGCTAGTTGGCTGCTGTTCGTCGTGCTGCGATGGTCGTTTGGACTGGTGGGCGTGCTGGCCATGGTCTGGATGGCGTGGCAGACGCTCAAGATTCCCAATACCCAAAGCACCACGGGCATTCTGTACGTTGCGGTGATCGGCGTCTTCGTGGGCGAATTGACGGGGCTCCTCCTGTCGGCCGAGAGCGCTTATCCGCTATAATTGAGTTCCCGCATGTTCGTCCGTCTCTCGCATTCATTGGATTCATGAACGTCACTTACCGCTGTCCCTCGTGTGAAAAAACCGTCCGCACGGCATTCACGGCCGCGTCGACGGAGCTGGCGTGTCCGGAGTGTGCCAACCGGTTGAGGATTCCGGCAGACGCTCTCCACGACGAGCGAATCGAGCACTGCCTGGTTTGTCCCAGCACCGACTTGTTTGCCCGCAAGGACTTTCCCCAGAAGCTGGGGGTCGGACTGGTAATCTTCGGGTTTGTCGCCAGCAGCATTGCTTGGGCGAATTATCAGGTGTTTTGGACGTTTGCGATCCTGTTCGCGACTGCGCTGGTGGATCTCGTGTTGTATCTCGTGATGGGCGAGTCGCTCACGTGCTACCGCTGCCACGCTCAGTACCGCGGCAGCCACGAGATCGAAAGGCACGGCGGCTTCGATCTCGAGACCCATGAACGTTACCGGCAGTTGGCCGCTCGGTTGCAGGATCGATCTACGCCCGCGGCCACTTCGTAATCGGCAATTGGAGCTGCGCCCCGTTTTCACCCCGGTTGTCCATCCAATTTTGGCACCTCACAGATGGACCCAGAGAACCAGCGAATTGAGGAAGACCTGCGGGGTGTGCTGCGAGGCGAAGTCCGCTGCGACGATCTTTACACGCAGCTCTACTCGACGGACGCCAGCGTCTACGAAATTCGTCCGCTGGGAGTCGTGCGGCCGCGATCGCTCAAGGACGTGGTGGCGACGGCCCAGTACGCGTCCGAGAACAACATCCCGATTTACCCCCGCGGCGCCGGCACGGGCCTGGCGGGTGAATCGCTCGGGCGCGGGAATCGTCGTCGACTTCTCGCGTTTCTTCCGCCGCATCCTGACTGTTGACGGACAGCGGGCACGGGTGCAGGCGGGCGTCGTGCTCGCCTCACTCAACCGGTTCCTGGCCACGAAGGGACTCATGTTCGGTCCCGACCCCGCGATGAGCCACGTCACGACGATGGGGAGCGTCGTGGCGATCGACGCGGCGGGCAGCCACTGGCGGAAATACGGTTCTGCGCGGCGGCACGTCGAAGCCCTCAAAATCGTGCTCGCCGATGGCGACGTCCTCAAAGTCAGCCGCCATCCGATCACCAAGATTGACCAGACGGCCGGCGAGAGTTGTCCGGCGACTCGACTGGATTATCTCGTTCAGTCGATCGCGGGTCTGGTCGAACGGCACGCAAAATTGATTGCTGATTACCGGCCGAAAAGCCTCGTGAACCGCAGTGGATACGGCCTGGACGCGGTGCTCGACGGAGTGCTCAACGAGGGCCAGCTCGATTTGGCCAAGCTGCTGGTGGGAAGCGAAGGTACGCTCGCGTTGATCGTCGACGCCACCGTGACGGTCGATCCCCTGCCGAAGCACCGCGGCTGTGTCCTGTTGATCTTCGACAGCCTCGACAAGGCGGCGAACGCCGCGCTGGAACTCCTGCCGTGCGAACCGGTTGCATGCGACTTGATGGACCGGCGACACCTCAATCTTGCCCGCGAGAGCGACGTCCGTTACGAGCTCCTGATCCCCGGCGAGGCGGAGGCCGTGTTATTGGTTGAAATGCATGGTGAGTCCCACGCCGAAGTCCGGGCCAAATTGGACGAAGTCGTCGAGCTCGTTCAATTCAAATCGAGCCTGGCGGCGACGGCTCACGTTGCCGAAGATGAAAGCGATTTTCAGCTCTTTTGGGGGCTGGCGCGGCGGTTCGTGCCGACGCTCTACCGCTTGCAGGGTACGACGCGGCCGGTGCCGTGCATTGAAGACATCGCCGTCCCCCCGGCCGGTTTGCCCGTGTTTCTGAAGCACGCGCAGGACACGTTCAAGCGTCTGCAAGTCACCGCGTCGCTCTTCGGGCACGCCGGCCATGGGCAGTTGCACATTCGACCGTTCCTCGACCTGACCAGCTCCGACGACACGGCAACGCTCGAGACATTGGCCGCGGAGCTGTACGAAAAGGTGTGGCTCCTGGGGGGCACGATCAGCGGCGAGCACGGCGACGGGCTGAGCCGCACGCCCTATCTCAGCGCCCAGTATGGCCCATTGGTGAATGTGTTTCGCGAGCTGAAGCAGATTTTCGATCCTCAAGGGCTGCTGAATCCAGGCAAGGTCGTGCCGCTGGGGCCGTCGAGAATGGCACACGATCTACGGCCACTGACGATCCACCAGACGCAGCGAGAGGCCGCAGGGGAAGACGCCGAAACCGAACGATGGCCACCGAGCGGGACCATTTGCTCTACAGCTGCGGTGGCGGCCCGAAGAGTTGATGGACGCCGCCCGCCTCTGCAACGGCTGCGGAGCGTGCCGGTCCCAGACACCGGACGTGCGGATGTGCCCCATCTTCCGCCTCTCGCCCCGGGAGGAAGCGTCGCCGCGGGCGAAGGCCAATTTGGTCCGCGGGATCCTCACCGGTCGATTGCCGCCGGATGAGATGCTCGATGACGCCTGCAAGCAGGTTGCCGACCTGTGCGTTCACTGCCACATGTGCCGGCTGGAGTGCCCGGCCAACGTCGACATTCCGAAGCTGATGCTCGAGGCCAAAGCAACCTACGTCCGCACCAACGGCCTCCCGCTGCATGACCGGCTGTTGGTGCGGATCGACTCGCTGGCGGCACTCGCGGGCCGGATTCCGGCGGTGGCCAATTGGGCGCTGGCGAATCCGCAAGCCCGCTGGCTGCTGGAAAAGTTACTGGGCGTGGCACAGGGCCGGAAGTTGCCGCGGCTGGCCCGCCGGAGCTTTCTGAAAAGGGCCACCATGCGGAGGCTCAGCCAGCCGGTTCGCCGCCCGGTGGAAAAGGTCGTCTATTTCGTCGACACGTATGCGAACCACTTTGACACGCAGCTGGCCGACGCGCTGATCGCCGTGTTGCGGCATAATCGCGTGAGCGTGTTCGTCCCAATCGACCAGCACGAGGCCGCGATGCCGATGATTGCAGAGGGCGCGCTGGAATCTGCGCGAGTAATCGCGCAGCGTAACGTCGCGGTGTTGGCGGAGGCGGTGCGACAAGGGTACAAAGTGATCGCCACCGAACCGTCGGCCGTGCTCGCGCTGACGCGCGAGTATCCGCTGATCCTCGATGACGATGACGACGCCGTGGCGGTGGCCCAAAACTCGTTCGACGCCTGCCATTACCTGTGGCAGCTGCACCAAAACGGGAAATTGAAGCTCGGATTCCAGCCGCAGCGGATTTCGGTCGGCTACCACGTTCCTTGCCATTTGCGGGCGCTGGAGATCGGCACTCCGGCGGAGAATTTGCTACGGCTCGTGCCGGGAATTCGCGTTGACACGCGTCGAAAAGGGCTGCAGTGGAATTGCCGGTCTGTACGGCATCAAACGCGAGAATTATCGGGCCAGCCTGCGGGCCGGCTTCGATTTGATCGACGCGATTCGCACGGGCGCGTTTCAGATTGGCATGACCGAATGCAGTACGTGTAAAATCCAGATGGAGCAAGGGACCGCCAAACCGACGATTCACCCCGTGAAATTGCTCGCGCTGGCTTACGGGTTGATGCCCGAGATTGCCCAGTTAGTCCGCGGGCAGGGAAAGCGGCTGGTGGTGACATGATCCTACGAGTGAAACTGTTTGCGGCGGCTCGCGAGCTGGCGGGGCGGAGCGAAGTGAATCTCGAGGTATCCGACGGTGCGACGCTCGCCGACGTCCAACAAGTGTTGCTGAAGGAAGTGCCAAAATTGGAACCGATCGTGTCGCATTCCCGCTGGGCGGTCGATGCCGAATTTGCGCCGCTTGGCAGCGTCGTTCACGAAGATTCTGAACTCGCGTTGATCCCGCCTGTTAGCGGCGGATAGGCTTTGGCCGTTTGATGCACCCTCGATGATTGAGTTAACAAAAATGCCGATCGACTCCAGCACCCTCGTCGCCAGGGCCTCCCGGCCGGACGCTGGTGCCGTGCTGCTGTTTTTGGGCACAACCCGCGAACTGACCGACGGCCGGCGGACCGAGACGCTCGACTATGAGGCCTACGACGCCATGGCCGAGAAGAAGTTGGCGGAATTGGAGGCAGAAGCCCGCCGACGCTGGCCTTTGGTAGAATGCTGTATCGTCCACCGCTTGGGGCGCGTGCCGCTGGGCGAAGCGAGCGTGGCGATCGTCGTCAGCACGCCCCACCGCGCCGACGCGTTCGCCGCCGGCCAGTGGCTGATTGACACCCTCAAGCGCGACGTGCCAATTTGGAAGCAGGAACACTGGGCCAACGGACCAAGCGAATGGGTCCATCCCGGGACTGAGCACAGCGTCGGAGCAATGGACACGGAGACAAGGAGACGGCTGATGCGAGTCTCCGTGTCTCCCCCTCTCCGTGTCTCCTTGTCTGTACGCTACGAACATGGCCAGCATATCAACCATCCCCGTTGTCGGACCGACTCGGCCGCGTGCACCGCAGCCTGCGGATCAGCGTCACCGACCGCTGCAATATCCGCTGCTTCTACTGCATGCCGAACGAGAACGTCCGCTTCAAGCCGCGGCACGAAATTTTGTCGTTCGAGGAGATCGCGCGATTCGTCCGCGTCGTCTCGCAGATGGGGGTGCGGCGGCTGCGGCTCACGGGCGGCGAGCCACTGGTGCGAGCCGACTTGCCGCAACTCGTGTCGCAGCTGGCGGCACTCCCCAATGTCGAAGACTTGGCCCTGACAACCAACGGCATTCTGCTCGCCGACCAGGCCGGACCTTTGCGTCGAGCCGGCCTCCGGCGACTCAACATCAGCCTCGACACTCTGAGCGAAGCGACCTTTCAGAAAATCTCACGGCGTGCGGGACTCGACCGCGTCCTGGCCGGAATCGCGGCCGCACAGGACGCAGGTTTCGAGAAGATCCGGCTCAACGCGATCGCCGTTCGCTCGCTGACCGAAGTCGAAATCGTGCCGCTGGCCCGCTTCGCCCGGGAGCGGGGCCTCGAACTGCGGTTCATTGAATACATGCCGCTCGACGCCGAGGAACATTGGCAAGCGGCGGACGTGCTCGACGGCGAAACGATCCGCCGCATCCTGGAAGCAGAATTTGGCCCGCTCCAGAGAGTCACTCCGTTGCACCCGAGCCAGCCGGCAAGCGATTTCGTCTTTGCCGACGGTGGCGGCCGCGTGGGCCTGATCAATCCCGTCTCGCAGCCATTTTGCGGCGACTGCGACCGCTTGCGGCTCACGGCCGAGGGGCAGGTCCGGAATTGCCTGTTTTCGACGCGGGAATGGGACGCACGACGACTGCTGCGTGAAGGCGGCAGCGACGACCAGATCGCCGAGCTTGTCCGCGACTGCGTCCGGGCCAAAGCAGCGGCCCACGGCATCGGCAGCGACGGATTTGTGCGGCCCGAGCGGGCAATGTATCAGATCGGCGGCTAGCGGTTTTTCGCGCGGCGTCGGCTTCGTATAATCGAGTGATATGAACCAGCCAGACCGCATCTATCTCGACAATGCCGCCACGACCTGGCCCAAGCCGGCCGCCGTCTATGATGCCGTCGATCGCTACCAACGCGAGATTGGCGGGCCAAATGGACGCAGCGGATATCGCGAAGCGCTCGAAGCCAACTCGATCGTCGAGCGAGCTCGCCAGGGAGTCGCCGGACTGATCGGCGCGGACGACCCGTTGCAGATCGCGTTCGGCTACAGCGGTACGGACGTTTTGAACCTGGCGATTCGCGGCGTGGTGCGCCCTGGCGACCACGTCGTGACGACCGTTTGTGATCACAACTCGGTGCTCCGGCCGTTGCGAGCTCTCGCCGGGCAGGCCGACGTGAAGGTCAGCTACGTGCCTTGCGATGGCGAGGGATTTGTGTCGCCTGACGACGTGCGGACCGCCTTGCGACCCGAGACTCGGCTCGTGGCGGTCGTGCATTCGTCGAACGTCACGGGGGCCGTGCAGCCGATTGCCGCGATCGGTCGAATCGTGCGGGAACATGGAGCCCTGTTCCTCGTGGATGCGGCGCAGTCGCTGGGACATGTGCCGCTCGACGTGTCGATGGTGGACGTCGATTTGGTGGCAGCACCGGGGCACAAAGGGCTCCTGGGGCCGCTGGGCACTGGAGTACTCTACATCCGGCCGGGAGTGGAACGCGAGCTCGAGCCGCTTCGCTATGGCGGCACGGGAAGTCGCAGCGACGAGGATCGCCAGCCGGACGAATTGCCGGACAAGTACGAGCCGGGCAATCACAATCTGCCGGGGCTCGCCGGCCTGGTCGCGTCGTGTGAATTTCTCTGGCGAAAGTCGATCGCCGCGATTCACGATCACCACACGGCTATCACGGCACGATTGCTCGAACGGCTCAAGGCGATCGACGGCGTTACGATTCATGGCCCGCGAACGCCGGCCAACCGCACTAGCGTCGTGAGCATCACCGTCGACGGCTACGACCCCCAGGAACTTGCCGCGGTGCTCGAATCGTCGCGGCGGATCCAATGTCGGGCTGGGCTCCACTGCGCACCGCGGATGCACGAGGCGCTCGGCACCACCGCAGGCGGCGGCACGCTCCGACTGAGTCCTGGTTATTCAACGACGCTCGACGAAATCGATCTTGTGGCAGCAGCGCTTGAAGAAGTGGCCAGCGTGTCGCTAAAGTAGTTCGCTACTCACAGCAGGAGTCGATTGTGGCTGCCGATCATAGCGCGAAGGAAGTCTGGTACCAAGATGGCTTGAGGTTCTCTTGCACCGGCTGTGGCGATTGCTGCACCGGATCGCCCGGATATGTCTGGGTCAACAATGAGGACGTTGCCAAGATGGCGGCGTTGGTGCGACTTACGGTGGAGGAATTCGAGGAGCAGTACGTCCGCCGAGTCGGTGTGCGAAAGAGTCTCGTCGAGTACGAAAACGGCGACTGCGTGTTCTTCGACAACAAGAGCCGTAAATGCCGAGTGTACTCTGCCCGGCCTCGACAGTGCCGCACCTGGCCATTCTGGGACTCCAACATTCGCACCCCCGAGGCCTGGGCCGAAACTTGCCAGGTCTGTCCCGGGAGTGGACAGGGTCGGCTATACCAGCTTCAAGACGTCCGCGAGCAGGCGGCCGTCATTCGCATCTGACTGTGCCGAAGAGACAGCAGGACATTCTAACTGTAAGTTCTTTTTTGATAAGTGGTTACGCCAACTGCGTCCGACCGCGGGGAGTGATTGCCTCCTGATCCTGGCGCTAAGTCTTTTCCCCATCTTTAGTTAAGACTGCTCTCGCCGCGACGCCATGCCTGGCAGCCCCTAGGATTCGACCCCGTCAAACGGGTGCCATCGCCGGCCATCAGCGGTCGCGAAATCTTGACACTAAGTCTTACAACAATTAGACTTGGAGCGTTGGAGGACACTCTCCCGGGCGGCGGCCACTCGGCACGAATCCGCCATTCTCATAGGGGACGCTCGCCGTGACGAAGAAAGAGATCGTCAAGACCATCTCGGAAGAGATTGGGATGACCCAGCTCAAGACGAAAGAGATTGTCCAGAAAACGTTTAACGCGATTGTGGACACTCTGGTCGAGGATCATCGGATTGAGCTCCGCAATTTTGGCGTCTTCGAGGTCAAGCGGCGGGCCGCCCGCAAGGCCCGCAACCCGCGGACAGGTGAGAAAGTCTATGTTCCGGAAAAGTTTGTGGTGACATTCAAGCCCGGCAAGGAAATGGAGGAGAAGGTGCGGGAGATGGAGGCGCCGCGCCGCCCAGCAAGCGAGCATGGACGCCGCCAACGGAGCACCACCGGCAGAGCAGGCCGCTGGATAGCTGGCCGGAAGTCTTGCGCCGCAAAAGCTTTAGCGAGCGGCGATCGACGCGTCGGGGCCCACACCGCGGGGCCCGCCAGCAATGCTGAGACCCATCACGCCGGCGGTGGCGGCAGGCATCAATCGGCCACGGTTTCGCCATTTCGGCCAAAGATTGCTCTCGGCGCAGCCGATTGAAAGGGCTATTCTCTCGCCGCTTTTCACCACTCTCATCGAACAGAATTCGCCGGACCAGCACTGACGGGAACTCCCGCGTGCCAGGATTCTCGGTGGACGGAAGGAATCGAGTCGCAACTGCGGCCATGCGCGCCGCCGACCGCTCGACTGCTGACGGAGGAGACGCAAGGATGCGTAACGTATTTTGGGCCATGGCCGTGGCGGGGATGTTGGCGGTCCACACCGGCTGCTTGATTCCGATGTACTCGGGCGACCCGGCCCGACGCGCCCAAGAATTGATCTTCACGTCCGAAGACCTGCGCAACTTCCTCAACGAGTGGGAGCGGATCTGGTTCCTCGATCAACCCAGCCACCTGGCCCCGATGCGGACCCACGGCGGCATCATCTAGAGCGAGCCGCACGATCGTATTTCGTCTGCCGCGCCGTGTGTTCCAGCACCAAACAGCGAAAACGCCACTCCAGTTATCCGACGCGTGATCTAGCCGCTGTCTCTCGGCTTGCCTCAATCGCCCTGAATGCCCCACCAGCCGTGGGAGTTGGGGCGATTCGATTTTTGGATTTTTGGAACACCTGCGCGAAACACGATTCACTGTTCCAAGATTCACCTCTTTTGTCACACCTCGGTTCACAGCACGCCTGGAAAACCAGGCGGTTCTGCCAGCTGCCTGTTCCAAAAATGCTCGAATTCGCGCCGGATGGGCAAAGTTCCAAAAATCCTACCGGCGGGGGAGCGCGCATCGGCATCGCGGTAAGCATAGCCCGAGTCACGCGCCACCGCGCCGATGGCGACACGCCATTGCGTGGTCCATGCCAGAAGTCTCACCCAGTATTTTGGCAGGGTATTCTAGACGATCGCTGCCGACACACGCAGCGCGACCGTCGGCCACGCGACGACGGCTCGTGGCGGACCGCCTCTTTTTCGGTTGTCAAAGAACAGGCCTTGACGACGATCGTAACACAGAGTGGAACGGATGTATAGTGGTCATTTTTGGCCGCGCGGCGAATTGCGTGTGGCGGTGAGAGTGGGCGCAAAACAAAGCACGACGAGGGCGAGAGTGGAGGGTTCGGGGATGGCGGGAAAAGCCGACCAACGCTGCGCGTCGATGCCCGCAAAGCCAGTGGCACCCTTACCAGCCGCACCGGAGCCGCCGCTTCCGAATGATTGGCCGAAGTGGCTCTTCCAGTCGTCGTAGTCGGACAGATCGTAAATGGTGCCGAGTCCATCGCGCCAGACGGTATAGTCGGCCGCATCGACCGTGCCGTCGTCGTTGAAATCTCCAAGCAGGCTGGTTGGGGAGGCGAGCGTCAGCGTGTCAACTCTGCCCTCGAAAAAACAACACTGCCTTTGCGTGCCATCCGAGCCTTGAAATTCCGTCTCATTGAAGTCGTGCAGGTTCAGCTCCGTGGGCAGCGAATCAGACGAAAATGCCTGCCGCGATGCGTCGTACAACCCGAGATATCCGTAAGTGTGCGGCGGCAGAAATGAGGAGCTGCCAAAGCCAAAATCATCGCTGCTCACAGTGAAATCATCTTCGCCCGCGTCGTTGTTGAATACGTCAAAAGACAGCGTCCGTTTTGCCGAGTGGCTCACGGCGCCGACTGAGTACGACATGCCCACCAGATTTGTATCAGGCAACTGGTTGGGAAACTGGCCGTAGCCGTAGTGGCCCCAATGTGGGTCGGACTGGGTGTCAGGCGCGTCGAGGTCGAACGTAAACTGGCCCATGAACCGATCGCCGACGTCGACCAACTGCGAATCAGATTCGGTGATGACGCCGCCGAATTCGTACGTGGCAAACAACGCAGCCTGGCCCGATGCGGAGGCAAGTGTCACCACGATCACTACAGACGCCGCGATGAAGACCGCACGCCGCCGCGTAAAAACGGCACAGTGAGGAGAGCGGCGCCGCGGCCGCGATGGCCAGGAAATCAATACGAGCAGTGCGATCGTGGCCGACAGCATCCCTCGTGGTTCCGGCACAGCGACGGGTTCCAGCAACGTGATTTCGCCGCTGAAGTGCGGAAATTGTGGCAGGATGAGGACGTTACCAATGGTGCCGGTGAACCGGTGCTTTGAAAAAGCATCCAAACTGAGGGAAGCCGGCAGGGCGTCGGTGTTGAAGACGTCGCCCGTATCGTCAGCGAATGTCAGGCTTCCGGCGCGGAACGAACTCAGGTCGAGCGGGTCCTGGCGAGCTGAGAACAAAAGACTGAATGAGTCGGTGTCGCTTTGCCGGTCATAAACGGTCACGTTGCCACCGCCCGGACCGCCCGGAGCATCAAAGGAGAGCGAACCGACTGTATACACCAAACCGATATCGAAAGACTGGGTGCCGGCATCGAACGGACTGAGGTACAAACCGACGGCCGGGTCGGCGTTGACGTCATGGAGATCGGATTCATACGAAAACGTGCCGCTGAATGGATCACCGGGGTGGACGGATTCGTAGTCGGACTGGTCAATGGCACCCGCGAATGCATACCGCATGAGTTCGGCCTGGACCGCCGAAGAGCAGAGTGCGGGAAGTAACACGGCCGACAAAGCAATTGCCCGGCAAAATGGGAGCGACAGACACATGGCTCGCTTCCTTTAATGTCTGCAGTACAATGGAAAAGCCAGTCACTCGAGGCGCAGACAAAGCGCCCAGGGCGGCAACTTTGGCCGATGAGGCGGGGTACCCGCGCAGCGGGTCGGGTTGGCGGCTGTCCTCACCGGTTGGTCTTTCACTCGTTCTCGACTTGTGGCTCTTTCTGCCCCGTTTCCTCCGACGAACGTTTTCCTTCCAAATTGGTCTCATGTTCCGGCTTGCGCCAATTGCGGTGTACGGCCTCGAGTAGGGCCGCCAGTTGAGCCGTTTTTTCTGGCGAGGCGCCTGATAGCGCATCAAGCTGCCGCAGCGCATCCTGCAATAACTCCTCCGCTTCTTGATAACGACGGCGCGAATTGAGAAACTCGCCAAGTCTCAAGGTAATGTCGAACTCGTTCCAGCTTGCCTCTCGACCGTTTTTTCCAAAGACGGCACGAGCGCGACGGTACAGCGACTCGATCTCACGGTCGTCGGCCTGCGGCATGCCGATTTTGCCGGCGTTCATCACCAGCGTGTGGGCCAGACAGTGCATTGTCCACGCCGTTTGGATGTCGTCCTCGCCAAGCACTTTGCGCTGGGCATCCAAGGTCTCGCGGAACAGCTCAATGGCTCGGGCGTTGTAACGATCGTCTCGCGACTGTTCACCCTCGGATCGTGTCGCCAAGGCCAGCGAAAACATCCAATAAAGCGTATTGGGGTGGTGTTTGCCGAGAACGCGGCGACTAGTTTCCACGACCCGCTTCATCAATTCCAGATCGCCCTTGGCGAACGCCAGTTTCGTCATGCTCGCAAGGGTAGTTGGATGTTCCCTACCAAGCCGGGCCTCGCGGAGGTCAACAGCTCGCTGCAGGTGCAACGCGGCCAGATCGTTATCGCCCAGAAACGCGTAAGTGACGCCAATCGTGTGCCGCAGCGCAGCCTCGACCAGCGGCTGATCGGCAAAGCGCCCGTCGAGGCTCGCGGCCGCCCGGTCAAGCACGGTCCGCAGCTTGAGGTCGCCGGTCGGCTCGTTGTATTGATCGTAGGGGGTCCACTCGGGATTGGCTTGCTGAAGTAGATCCTGGTTGAGAGAATCGTTGACGGCCTGGGCGATCGCCGCTTCGGTCTTGGCGTTTTGCGCTTCAGCCTCGGCTTTTAGCTTGGCGTCATCCGCATCTTTGCGCACTGCGAACTCCGCGTCGAATGCGCGGGTTGCCCGCACCGCCTGCCAGGTGCTGAAAGCGGACGAAACGACGAGGATAACGGCGACTGTCACTACGGCCGCCATAGTTCCTTTGTACCGACGCGTCATTTTCCGGAGACGGTATATAGCTGATGGAGGGCAGGCCTCCACAGGTTCGTCGACTAGATGTCGCTGCACGTCGTCGGCCAGCGCGCTAGCTGATTCGTAGCGGCGATTGCGGTCCTTTTCCAGGCATTTCATCACGATCCAGTCCAGCTCGCCATGGACGGATTGCAGAAGGCGACGCGTGTCGGTGCGGTGGCGTTCACCGATCGTTGTGGCGAGATCAGCCTTGAACATGCTAATGCGGGCACTGGGGCGGGGCGGTTCCTCTTCGCGGATGATTCGTCGCATTTCGTCGGAGGAGGCCGCATACACCCGCTCCTTGTCAAACGGCGTCGTGCCCGTCAGCAGCTCATACAGCAACACCCCTAGCGAATAGACGTCCGTTCGAGTGTCGACGCCCAGCGGGCTGAGTTCCGCCTGCTCCGGGCTCATGTACATGGGAGTGCCGACCAGTTGTGCGAAGGCCGTGGTGAGCGTGCGCTCAGTAAGCCGCTGCTGGATCGCTTTGGCCACACCGAAGTCGATGATTTTCGGCGCCGGCTGTCCATCCCGGATCGCCGCCAGCACGTTCGTCGGCTTGAGGTCGCGGTGAATGACGCCTCTTTGATGGGCGTGCTGCACCGCCTGGCAGACGGTGACGAACAGCTCCAATCGCTCTCGCGTGGTGAGTTCGCACTCGTCACAGTAGTTGGTGATCGGAACTCCCTCGACGAGCTCCATCACGAAATATGGCCGGCCGGTTTCCGTCCTCTCCGCGTCGAATACCTTGGCGATATTCGGATGATCCATCAGCGCGAGGACCTGACGCTCCGCCTCAAACCGGGCGATCACTTCGCGGGTGTCCATTCCTGGCTTGATGACCTTTAGCCCGGATATTTCATACGACGTTGCTGCGTGCTTGATTCTGGCGGAGAGACTGTTTTTGCGGTGGGCTGGTGCCGAATGCGTGGCCAAGAGCGCAAGACCCCCTTTCCCCCATGGGGGCCGTGGTGGCTCGAATTGGCCGCGGATCATCCGGGTCGGAGATGAACCGACTTCGCGATCCGCTGGAAGAGCGCCTGGTAAGGATACGAACTGGCCAAATGAAACACGATTCGGCGTACCGACACGACGACGCGAGCGGCCACTTTGAAGAGCTTCAAACGAATCGTGCTCACCTGCGCACTTTCCAATTCCGTACCAGCCAAGTGGTGCTGACGAAGATGGGAAGTGAGGACGTACGCAAAGCTGGATAACAGCAGGCGGAATTGGTTCGCCTCGAAGTCGTGGCAGCTCGTGCGATCGGCAAACAGCATCAGTTGCTGCTCTTTGATCCGGTTCTCCATGTCGCCGCGCTTCACGTAGTTCTCGTCATACAGTGCCTGGTGACGGCCTTTGAGGTTGGTCACGATAAAACGGCTGTTGGGACCAGCCGGCAGACGTTCGGCCTTCATGATTACACGCCGCTCGTGATCCCACGTCTCCGCTGTGTATTTGATTTCACCAAACAGCCGCTGCTTATCCCCCGTCGCTTCAAAGGCCGCCTCCGCCTTCTCCATGAGCCGCTCTATCCGTCGTTCCAATACCTGATTGCGGGCCAGCCCCAAAATGTAAGAAACCCCGTGTTTTTCGCACCATCGCATCAACCGCCAGCGGCAGAAGCCGCTGTCTCCACGAATCGTGATTTTCACATCCGGCCACCTCTGGCGAATATAGTCGACCAGCAGCTTCGTGATGGCTCTGGAATGCTTGGCCGCGTCGATGTTGCTGGGGCGGAGGTAGGCACACAGCAGGTGCTCGCCACAAAACACGTAGAGTGGCAGGAAGCAATAGTGGTTGTAATAGCCCTGAAAGAAACGCCGCTCTTGATTGCCGTGAACCGGATCGTCGGTGGCGTCAAAATCGAGCGTGATTTCTTTCGGTGGCTTCTGGTGAGACGCCAGAAACGTATCGACCAGCACCTTGGACATCCTTACCAACGCTTTGCGATTCACGCGATTTTCCAGCCGGCAGAGCGTCGGCGGTGAAGCCAACGGGGATTCCTCCTCTGGCTCACAGCCAACAGCCGTTTGCAGAGCAGGATCAGCTCGCATCGTCTGCTGGTCGTTGAGATCCTCATAACCCAACGTGATGGAGAAGATGCGTTGGGCCAGCATCGAGCGTTGCTGGTGAACGATTAGGAGCGGCTCACGAGGATCAGGCAGGCATTCGTTGATCGCATCAATGAACCCCAGTCGTCTGTCGACTTCACGCAGCAAGAGAATTCCAGCGTCCGAGGTCAACCGACCACCGTTGAAATCCGCGACAACCTTGCGTCGCTCGTGCCCTGTAAACTCCATGACGTCCGTGCTACACTCTGTCATGCGAATGGCCTTGGTCTTGGTGATGGGAATTCGTCGTTGAAACCCCTTATTTACCAGGACTAAGGCCATCGCGCTATAGGCATCAGCGCTTCGGCGTATGAAATATCCGGGTTAGCGCTACTTTGCGGCGGATCGGCGTCGTCTGCTCTGCGAGAAAGACGACGCCGAATCCCCCTTCGCCGATTTGTTCGAGAAGCTTGTACGGGCCGATGACCGTGCCAGCTGTTTCCGTCACCGCGTGGTTGACGGTCGGACCCAGTTCCGGTGCCGGGGATTCGAGAAAGCTTTGGACTTGCGAATGGGCGGCTAACAGTCGTTCGACACGTGCCAAGAGTTCAGCATTATTGGCACACGCCTCGCTTAGATAGGCTGCTCTACGATCCGGCGGCAGTACAATCGCGGCCAGGAAGATCGAGTCGGCGGTCGGTTTGATTGATACCACGTGTTTCCCCTGCTACCGACAGTGGCGAGGAAATTGCGGGTTTGCCTCATGCCGCGGTCGCAAATTTATTGGAGTTCGAAATCCTCCATTTCACATCGGAGGAACACTTTGGCGTAAGCCCAATAACGGTCGGCCGTTGCGCGAAATGCCGAGTGCGGCGGCTGCCTCTTGGTGGGACAGTCCAGCGAAATACCGCAGTCGCACAAGATGAGCTTTCTCCGGCGATTCCGCAGTCAGTTTTTCGAGTGCGGCCTCGAGGGCGAGGAGCTGATCGGCACGTTCGTCCGTCATCGGCAAGTCGACCAACTCAACACGACTACGATCTCCTCCATGCTTGGGTCGGCGTTTTCGGCGCGCCTTGTCGACGAGGATTCGTTGCATGGCCTCGGCTGCGGCGCCGAAAAAATGGCCACGGCCAATCCAGCTTTGAGCCTGGTTAACACCTACCAGGCGAAGATACGCATCGTGTACTAACGCCGTGGCTTGAAGCGTCTGGCCAGGCTTCTCCTGGGAGAGCCGGGCGGCGGCAAGCCTGCGCAGTTCGTCGTATACCAGTGGCAGCAGTTGCTCGGCGGCGCTGGGGTCTCCCGATTCAATCCGCGACAGGATCTGCGTGACGTCGGCCATGCGATTCATGATAACGCCGGGTTGCGCCGGTCCGCTATCGTGCGATTCAGGCAATTTGTACAATCGTCAGCCAGTGGACGGCATATCCCACGGTCGTTCTTGCCAATTGAGATTCAACAATGGTTTCTTCATCTCCACCGGCTGCAATTGACCTCTCGGTCCAGCTCGGCCGGCTGCGGCTGCCGAATCCGATCCTGGTCGCGTCGGGCACATTCGGCTACGCCCGCGAGATGGCGGGCCTCGTCGACCTATCGCGTCTCGGCGGCATGTTGCCCAAGACGATCACCGCCGAGCCGCGCGATCGGCAATTCGCCGTGGCGGACCATTGAAACGGCGGCCGGCATGCTCAACTCGATCGGGCTGGATAACGACGGCATCGAAGCGTTCGTCGCCCACCATTTGCCCTACCTCGGAAGTCTGGGCATTCCGATCATCGTGAGCATCGCTGGCCGGTCACACGATGAATTCGTGGCCATGACGCGGCGGCTCGACGGGCTCGCGGGCGTTGCGGCAGTGGAGCTGAATATCTCCTGCCCCAACGTGTCGGGTGGCGTCGACTTCGGCACCGACCCGGCGATGTGCGAACGGGTAGTGACGGATTGCCGCGCGGCGACCACGACGCCGATCATCGCCAAACTCACGCCCAACGTCACCAGCATACCGACTGATGGCCAAGGCCGCGGCCGCCGGCGGCGCGGACGCGATTTCGCTGATCAACACCTGCCTCGGCATGGCGATCGATTGGCGGCGGCGGCGGCCGATGCTGGGCAACGTGCTGGGCGGGCTGAGCGGCCCGGCAATCAAGCCGATCGCCCTGCGGGCCGTCTATCAGGCGGCCCAGGCCGTCACGACGCCGATTATCGGCATCGGCGGCATCGCCACGATCGACGACGTGATGGAATTTTTCGTCGCCGGAGCAACGGCGGTTCAACTCGGCACCGTGAACTTTTACAATCCACAGGCGTCCATGCAAGTGCTCGACGCGCTACCGGGCGCTGGCAAGCCGGCGTACGCTCCGTGGCGGAACTGGTGGGTCGCTGCTAACACAGTAACGACAGAAAGAAGCACGGAGACAAGGAGACAAGGAGATTCGAGTGGGAGGCTAGTCGCGAGTCTCTTGTTCCCCCTCTCCGTGTCTACTGTCTGCGAAGCATGCGAGTCCTGAGCGGCATACAACCGACCGGCCCGATCCATTGGGGCAACTACTTCGGCGCGATCCGGCAGTACATCGATCTGCAGGACAACGATCAGGCGTTCTATTTCATTGCCAATCTGCACGCGCTCACCACGGTCCGAGACCAGTCGAAGCTGCGAAAATATACGTTCGACGTTGCGCTGGACCTGTTGGCGCTCGGGCTCGACCCGAACCGGGCGACGCTGTTTGTGCAGTCCGACGTGCCGGAGATTCAGCGAGCTTTGCTGGCTGTTGATGACCGGTGCGCCGATGGGCCTCTTGGAACGATGCCACGCGTACAAGGACAAGAATCGCGAAGGGGCTTGCGGCCGACGCGGGGCTATTCACCTATCCCGTCCTGCAAGCGGCCGACATCCTGGCCTACGACAGCGACGTCGTGCCGGTGGGCGAGGACCAGGTGCAGCACATCGAGGTCTGCCGCGATCTGGCCGGCAGCTTCAACCACCAGTTCGGCGACGTTTTCGTACTCCCGAAGGTCCAAGGTGCTCGACTCCTCGGCCCGCGTCCCCGGCACCGACGGCGAAAAGATGTCGAAGAGCTACAACAACACGCTGCTGGTGTTCGAGGACGCCAAGGTCCAGCGGAAACAGATCATGCGGATCGTGACCGACTCGCGGCCGATGGACCAGCCGAAGGAGCCGGCTGGCGACGTGCTTTATGATTTGTATTCGCTGGTGGCGACCGAGCCAGAAGCGTGAGCAGATGGCGCGCTCTCTACCGCCGCGGCGGCTTCGGCTACGGCGATATCAAGAAGGCGCTGGCCGACGCTGCGGAGAAGTACTGGGCCGAGCCGCGGGCGCGGCGGGCTGAATTGGCCGCGAAGCCGGATGTTGTACGTCAGGTGCTCGCCGACGGGGCGGCGAAGGCTCGCAAGAAGGCGGCGGCGGTGCTCGAGCGGGCGCAGGACGCGTGTGGGGTCAGGGGTTGGTAAGGACCGGCGGGGCCGCCGGCGCGAACGATGCAATTTCGAACTCGGGCAATCCACGTGGGCCAACAGCGCGACGAAGCGACCGGCGCCGTCGTGCCGCCGATTCATGTCGCGTCGACGTTCGTGCAGCATGAAGCGGGTAAGTGGCGCGAGTTCGACTATTCGCGCAGCGGCAACCCCACGCGGAAGAACCTCGAGATCGACGCTCGCGTCGCTCGAAGGCGGCTGCGGGGCACTGGCCTTCGCCAGCGGCATGGCGGCTACCGCACTGCGTCATCGCGTCGCTCTCGGCGGGCGACCACATCGTCGCGGCCCAGGATCTCTACGGCGGAACCTACCGACTGCTTGCACAAGGTGACCGATCGGGCGGGCATCAAGTTTACGCATGTCGACACGACCAACGTGGCGAACGTGGCCGCGGCGATCACGCCTGCCACGCGGCTCGTCTGGATCGAGTCGCCCGGCAATCCGCTGATGTCGATCACCGACATCGCCGCCTGTGCCGACGTCGCCCACCAGCGCGGCGCGCTGTTGGCGGTCGACAACACGTTCGCCTCGCCGGTGCTCACGCGGCCGCTGGAGCTGGGGGCCGACGTCGTGATGCACTCGGCGACCAAGTACCTGGGTGGCCACAGCGACTTGCTCGGCGGAGCACTGGTGGTGCGCGACCAGACGCTCTTGGAAAAGCTGTACTTTGTGCAGAACGCCACCGGCAGCAGTGCTCGGGCCGTTCGAGTCGTATCCTCTGCTCGCGCGGCATCAAGACGCTCGAATTGCGGGTCCGCGAGCAAAGCGCGACGGCAATGAAAATCGCCCAATGGCTGCGGAAGCATCCGAAGGTAAGCCGCGTGTTGTATCCAGGTCTGGCGGATCATCCCGGCCACCCGCTGGCAGCACGCCAGATGGACGGTGCGTTCGGGGCGATGCTCTCGTTTGAATTGAATGGCGGCTTCGCGGGGGCGAAGAAATTCGTCGAATCGACCAAGTTGTTCCAATTGGCCGTGAGCCTGGGGGCGGTCGAATCGCTCATCGAACAGCCGGCCTCGATGTCGCACGCCAGCTACGACCCGGCCGACCGCCAGAAGCACGGCATCACCGACGGGCTGATTCGGCTGTCGGTCGGCCTCGAAGCGTACGAAGATTTGCAGGCCGATTTGGAACAGGCGTTCGACAAGTAAGCAACGGGCGGAGGCGACCATGCAGCTTGGATTTGTCAGCGCGATCTTCGCCGAGCTGCCGCTGGAGCGGGTGCTGGCCTTCGCGGCGGCCGAGGGCTACCAGTGCGTCGAGGTGATGTGCTGGCCGGCCGGCGGGCCCGATCGGAAGTATGGCGGCGTCTGCCACATCGACGTCGAGGGATTTTCAAAGTCGCAGGCGGACGACGTTCGCGCCCTCTGCGAACGACATAACGTGGCGATCTCGGCGCTGGGCTACTACTCGAATCCGCTCGCGGCAGACGCGGCCGAAGCCGAGCGGGCGCAGGTGCATCTCCGGAAGGTGATCGACGCTGCGCCGCTATTGGGCCTGTCGATCGTCAATTCTTTCGTCGGTGCCCACACCAGGCTGCCGCTCGAGGAAAACATGCAGCGCTTCGCCGAAGTCTGGCCGGACCTGGTGCGATATGCCGAAGATCGCGGCGTGAAAATTGGCATCGAGAATTGCCCGATGCTGTTCCCGAACACCTGGCCGTTCGGGATGAACCTGGCGCGGACACCGGCCATCTGGCGGCGGATGTTCGAGATCATTCCGTCGATGAGCTTCGGGCTCAACTACGATCCGTCCCACTTGGTGATGCAGCTGATTGATCCGATCGCGCCGATCCGCGAATTCGGCCCGCGGATTTTCCATGCTCACGCCAAGGACATGCGAATCGACCGCGATCGGCTGCAGGACGTCGGCTCGTTGGAGCCGCCGCTGTTGCGATCGACGGCCAAGCTGCCGGGGCTGGGCGACGTGAACTGGGGCCAGTGGGTCGGCGCTTTGGCCGACGCCCACTACAATGGGGCGGTATGTGTCGAGGTCGAGGACGAGGCCTTTACGGAAACTCTTGAGGGACGCGAGCGGTCGCTACGGATCAGCCGCAACGTGCTCCAGCCGATCGTCAATTAGGTTTCGTTCAATTGTAGCGGACGTTCCGTCGTGTCGGTCCGCAGAACACGAGCGACGCGCGTAACGCGTCCGCACGACTCGCACTAGGATTGGGTATGGCCCGGCTCAGCAAATGGATTGATGCGATACCCGCCGGCGCTCGCGTCAGCGATGCCGCCCGGATCTCGCTCGAAGCGCGGCTGGCAACCGTGGCATACTGGTTGCCGCTGGCCGCCCGACAAATCGACGACGACGTCGAAAAGGTCCACCAGCTCCGCGTCGCCACGCGACGAGCAATTGCCGCGTTGAAGCTGTACCGCGATTGGCTCCCCCGCGAAGGCGACCCGCTGGCTCTCGCGGCGGCTGAAGAAAATTCGCCGCGCCGCTGGCAACCCGCGCGATCTGGACGTGATCGCCGAGTGGATTCGCAAGGAGCTCGATGGCCAGGCCGGCGGCATCCTGGCTCGAGTGGCCGACGAACGGGCCGAGGCCCAGCCGAAGATCATGGCGGTCGCCGAACGTTGCGAGCGGAAGAACCGCTTTCGGCGGAAGATGTACGGCCTGCTGACCGGCGTACGGCCGCACGGCAAGCGACAAAAAACGCAGGACGTGAGCTTTCACAACTGGGCCGAAACGCAGCTCGCTCAGGCCGCCGACAACTTCTTCGCCGCCCTGCCAAATCAGAACAGCGATCTCTCGGCTTTGCATCAATTTCGCATCCGTGGCAAGCAGCTGCGCTATACGCTCGAACTGCTGGCCTCGGCTTTCGGACCCGAGCTCCGCGAGGAGCAATACCCGGTCGTCCAGAAGCTGCAGGAGCAGCTGGGGCAGATCAACGACTGCGTGTCGGCCGACGCGCGGCTGCGGCGCTGGCGCCGCAAGGCAGATTCGCCGGTCGATCAGGAACTGCTCGACAAGTTGATCGATCGGCAGCGGGCCCAACTGGATGATGCGATCGCGGAGTATCGCTCGTGGTGGACGCTTGAGCGGACGGAACGCTTGCGGCAGGGATTGGCCGCGCTGATCTGCGTCGGCGAGCCGGCCTTCCGCGCGGCGGCCGAAGAAGCCGAAGCATCGGAGCAATCAGCGGTGGGTCAAGTCTAGCGGGTCGCCGACCAAGCACGCTGCCGAACGTCACCGGCATGTCGACCACGCTCGCCAAACGGCGCAGATAGTCGCTGCGAGGAATCATGATTGCGCCGAGCCGGCCGGTATGAGGCGTCCACTGCTGGATGTCGCAGAGTTGATAGCCGCGCGCTTTCAAATGTGACCAAGAGATACAACACCGCGACCTTGGAAGCGTCGCGGACGCGGTAGAACATGCTTTCGGCCGCAAACAGTCCGCCAACCGCCACGCCATACGTTCCGCCGGCTAGCTCGCCCTCGTGCCAGACCTCGATGCTGTGGGCGTGGCCCAGGCGGTGCAGCTCGCTGTAAGCGTTGATCATAGTCGGCGTGAGCCACGTCGCTTCCTGGCGGTCGCCGGTTATGGCACAGCCGCGGATCACTCCGTCAAAATCCCGATTGCAGGTAACTGAAAACTTGCCGCTGCGGAGCGTCCGGGCCAGTCGCCGCGAGATGCGGACACACTCAAACTCGAAGATCGCCCGCGGGTCGAGCGACCACCAGGCCAACGGCTCGTCCTCCCAAATCGGCCAGGGAAAGATGCCGTGGCGGTAGGCATCCAGCAGCCAGTCGGGCGCAAGCCGCCCGCCGACGCAGACCAGACCGTCTGTCGTCGAAACCAGCGGCGACGGAAAGTACCGCGGCGCGGGGATACCCAGTTCGTCGAGCGAGCCGGCGGTCTCGGCGTCGATCGGCACAAACAGTTCGTCGGATTCGAGCATCAATCCAGCCATCCCTGTCAAGATAACTCTCAGGGTGGTTGGTTTGCCAGCACTTACGGCAAGCGAAGTTCGCCCAAAAGCTCTTCCCACCGCGGACCGACGAGCCGGCCGGACGTCGCCCTGGCTTTCGTAAGTCACGCGACACGAATACTTTGGCACCACCCACTGGGCCTCGATCGGCACCGACAAATAGGGACGGGGCGATTGGGAATCGGTCAGCATCTGCACAAGCCCGGCCGATTCCTCATCCGAGAGATGTGGTGTCAAAGTGCAGGCATAAGCCAGCTTGCCATGAAAGGCCGTACCCAGAACCAGCGACTGCAAATGTCCGCCGGTGGCGACCCGGTATCCCAGAATGACGCAGTCGGCCTTAAGCCGAGGTTTGGGTGGCGGAGCCGGCTTGCTGTCTTTCAGCTCATCGACGTCCGGCCTGCTCGGCGAAACCATTGACGGCGTCTTCCAGATTGTCGGCCTTGTTGCCTTCGACCTTTTGGACCTGAGACATCACCGCACCCATGAGATTCTGCTTGGACCGGCTGTTTGAATCCCCAGTCCCAGAGCCGTTCGTAGGGCAGACCGCCGATTACGACCACCGACATCACCGTGGCCGTCAGGCCGGCGGCGGCGGCGTTCGCCATCCAAAGTCGCGCCGGCAGGTTTTTGAACGCCTTGAGCCACAGCTTCACGGGCCGCAAGATGAAATCGAACGCTCCGGTGTCGGCATCATCCGCGATCGCAAAGAGAAAATTGAGGATGTGGCATCCCGTAAAAGCCAGCACCGCCGATTACCAATTGCGTCAGCGACCAAGTGGTTCGCAGCGAGCTGCCGTCCGTCGTGACCAGGCGCACCGCAACGCTTTCGGCGACGACTGCTGCCGAGGTGCCGATCACGATCCAGGCCCACCGCGGCAATAAGTTCAACCACACTTCCAAATGCGAGGGAGCGGCCTTCGGCGCCGGCTCCTCTGCGTCGTCGCCGAAGGTTTCCCATTCGTGGTCCACGTCGACGTACTGCCCCAGCAGCGGATACCAGCCGCAGCGGCGGCAGACGGCGACACCATCGGATGTCATCGGGGCCTCGCACTGCTCGCAACAGGGCCCGTTCCAAGAGGCTTCCAGCTCGATGGCGGCATCATCCGGGTCGGCAACGATAGCGTCGCCTGCCGTCGAGGAACCGTCTTCCAAGGGTAGTAGAGAGGTGCTCATGATTCGGCCCAATTTACGGGATAATGAGTAACCGCACGACGTTTTCAAAAGATAGATCGTCGGCCGAACTGAGGGGCTCGCCGTGGAGGATCCCGGTCCCTATAGGCCGTCCGCCTGGGCGGAATACTCCGATTGGGCGGAACGACGGAATAATCGCCTTCTGGGCGAAGACCGTCTATAATCAGTCGAAGAGCTGTCAGACAGCCGTTTCGATCAGGTACTCGGCAGATCCGACCAGCCGTCTCGCTGGACGCCAAGACCGCATGGAAGAATCACGCCAGATCCCCGTCGTCAATGCGACCCCGGAGTCGCCCCCGTTGCCAGTGCATCGGACGGACGGTCCGCCGGCTGGATCTGCCGGGACGGCGAAATGGTGGTTCGTCGCGTTGCTGCTGCTCTCGATCGTGGCGGTCGCTCCCTACCTGGTTGGTCCGTTCGTCTATCAGGTGCGGTTTAACGAGTTGAAGGCCGACGTCGACGTGGCGACCGCGGCGCTCACGGCGATCAATCCGCGGCTGAGCGATTTCGAGCTCGCGTCGAGGATGGTCGCCAAACGAGTCGAGCCGAGCGTCGTGAGCATCTTCCGGCCCGGCTTCCGCGGCCGCGAAGGCCAAGGTTCCGGGGTCATCGTCGACGCGGCCGGCTACATCGTGACGAATTTCCACGTTGTCAACGGAGCGCGCTCGATTTCGGTGCATCTCACCGACGGCCGCGTCGTCCCTGCGAAGATCATCGGCGCGGACGACATTACCGATTTGGCGGTACTGAAGATCGACGCCTCGAATTTGATCGCCGCCGAATGGGGCGACAGCAACGAGCTCGAAGTTGGCGACCTCGTGTGGGCGCTGGGCAGTCCATTTGGCCTGGAGCGTAGTTTTACCTTCGGTATCGTCAGCGCGAAATCGCGCCGCAGCGGCTCGATCGCGGCGAACAATCTCTACCAGGAATACCTGCAGACCGACGCGGCCGTGAATCCGGGTAACTCGGGCGGGCCGCTGATTAGCATCGAAGGCAAAATCGTCGGCATCAATGCGGCGATTTTCGGCGCGGCGTACCAGGGGATCAGCTTCGCGATCCCCAGCAGTGTCGCCAAGAAGCAATACGAAATACTCAAAACCAAAGGCTGGGTCGAGCGCGCCTATTTGGGTATCCAGCCGATTGCAGTGCCGCAAGACATTCAGGAACGACTGGGGCTGGCGATTGGCGAGGGCGTTTACGTGGGTCACGTCGAGCCCGAAGCTGCCCGCCGAACGAGCCGGCATCCACACCGGCGACGTGATTCTCAAATGGAACGACGTCGCCGCCACCGATCCGACGCTCTTGAGCCGGGCCATCGCCGCGACCAAAGTCGGCTCGAAAGCCACGGTGCGATTGGCCCGCGTCGAGCCGAGCAACGGCGACTCCGAGTCGAAACGCGCCGAGCTGGAGCTGAGCGTCGAAGTCGAGCGTCACCCGGACAGTCGGCCCAACCTGCGAGCCGACGAAGAATGATTTCTGATTCCGCTAAACCGTCCAAATTGCCGCTTGCGGCTTAGCTCGCCAGCCGGCCCGTTTTTCATCCCACGTCATCGGAGGACGCCTCACCGTGAGCTTCGGCCCGGCCAACGACGCCAAGGAGCAGGTCCGCCAGTCGATCGACATTGTCGACCTGGTGGGCGGCTACATTCAATTGCGTCGCCAGGGTCGGAATTTCGTCGGCATCTGTCCCTGGCACGACGACAGCCGACCCAGTCTCAACGTCAATCCGCAGCGGCAATCTTGGAAGTGCTGGGTCTGCGACGTTGGCGGCGACGTGTTCAGCTTCGTGATGAAGGCCGAGGGGCTCGAGTTCCGCGAAGCGCTGGAACTGCTGGCCGAGAAGGCGGGCGTCTCGCTGCGGCCGCAGCCGACGAGTGCCGGCGGTCAGTCGCCCGGCAGCGACAAGCGGCGGCTGCTCGACGTGCTGGCTTGGGCGGAAGAGGAGTTTCACCGTTTTCTGCTCGAAGCGCCCGATGCCGAGGTCGCCCGACGATATCTTGCCGGCCGCGGTCTCACCGCCGAAACGATCCGCAGGTTTCACCTCGGCTTCTCGCCTAACCGCTGGGATTGGCTGCTGGAGCGGGCCCGCGCGAAGCAGTTTCACCCCAAGCTGCTGGAGCGGGCCGGGCTGGCGATTCCGCGCGACATGGAAGGGGGCCACTACGATCGCTTCCGCGGCCGCGTGTTGTTCTCGATTCGCGACGCCCGCTCGCGGCCGATCGCGTTCGGCGGCCGCGTGCTGCCGGAGTTTGCCGACGATCGCACCGCGAAATACATCAACTCGCCTGAAACGCCGCTCTTCTCTAAAAGTCGCGAGCTCTACGGCCTCGACGCCGCCCGCGAAGGCATCTCGCGCGAAAAGCAGGTTGTCGTGCTCGAAGGTTACACCGACTGCCTGATGGCCCATCAGCACGGGCTCACGAACATGGTCGCCGTGCTCGGCACGGCGCTTGGCGAGGCCCATCTGCAAGTCCTCCGCCGGTTCACCGATAGCATCGTGCTGGTGCTCGACGGTGACGATGCGGGCCGCCGCCGTACGAATGAGATCATTGATGCATTGCTAGCGTTGTTCGTAAGAAATCAGATCGATTTGCGAATTCTGACCTTGCCAGAAGGGCTCGATCCGTGTGATTTTATAGCATCGCAAGGAAGCGACGCGTTCCGGCAACTTCTCGCAGGTGCCGTCGACGCACTCGAACACAAATTCCATTCGGTGACCCAAGGATTGGATCTCTCCACCGATACCCATCGTGCCTCCGAGGCGGTCGAGCAATTGCTCGCCACGCTCGCCCAGCTCCGGCCTGCGTCGAGCGGCGCTGCGTCGCCTGCGCTGCTGCGCGAGGAGCAGATGCTGGGGCGAATCGCGCGGCAATTCCGCTTGCCGGAAGAACAACTCCGCAATCGCATGACGGCATTGCGGCGGGCTCGCCGACTCGCGGATCGCCAATGTCCGCCAGGACACGGCCGAGACGTCCGCACCCGCGCTATCGTCGGCCGCGCTCTCCGCGTGGGATCGCGACCTGCTGGCCCTCGTGTTGTTGGAACCCGCGTATTTGACGCGGATCGCGGCCGCTCTGCAGCGTCCGAGTTTCACCTCGGAAGCGGCTCGGCGCATCTACGGTCGGTGCCTCGAATTGGCCGCATGCTGGCCAGCCGTTCGACTTCAACCGGCTCCTGCTGGAGTTCGACGACGCCGAGACCAAAAATGTCTTAGTGAGTCTCGACGAATTCTGTCAGGATGAGGAGCGTCAGCGCGGCGACCGCGAGTTGTGGTTGCAAGATCTGCTTTCCGCCGCCGAACGCCGGCAGGCGGAACACCAGCGCCGCCAGACGCTCGCGGCCGCCAAGACAAACCAAGACGATGCCGAGTCGCTGTTGGCCCGCTTCTGCGAGGAAGCGCGTCCCAAGCAGCTCAGCCAATACGAGAGGAGAAAGAAGTGAACTGAACCATGTCGGTTTTCGCCGGTCCGTGGAGTGCGGACCGCTGAGAGCCGTGATCAGCGTGCCGGCAAACGGGGTCCTTGTTCATGGATGGGCAGGGGGTTTGGCCGGTGGCCGCCGCGTACGTGCCTCCCGCACGAAAAGGCGCGACGTGACGGTCCTTTCGTTCCTCGAACCAGTCGCACACGATGTGCGAGAGGAGTCGAACCATGTTGTCCCATCTCGACCGTGAACTTCAACAACTGCTGGCCCGGGCCAAGGCTCAGGGCACTCTCACCTACGACGAAGTCAGCCGCTTCCTGCCCGACGAAACGCTCGGCACCGACCGCATCGACGAAGTGCTCAGCGCGCTCGATCGCCTTGGTATCGAGCTGGTGGACGGCCCGGACGCCCACAAGCGGGCCCTCGCAGAAGCCGACAAGCCCTCTGCCGAGGGCGACCGCGCCTTTGTGCTCTCCGATGGCATGCCCTCCGGTTCGAGCGACCCGATCCGGATGTACCTCTCGCAGATGGCCGATATCCCGCTGCTGACGCGCGAGGAAGAGATCGGGCTGGCCAAGAAAATCGAGCTCACGCGGAAACGATTCCGCCGCAACTTGCTGCGGTCGTTCTACGCCCTGGAAGCGACCGTCAAAACGCTCCAGCGCGTCCACAGCGGCGAGTTGCCGTTCGACCGCACGATCAAAGTCTCGCTCACGGAGCATCTCACCAAGGAGCAGGTGCAGGCCCGCATGCCCCACAATTTGCCGCTGTTGGTCCATTTGATGCAGGCGCAAAGGAGCGACTTCGCGGTCTTGATCAGCCGCAGCGCCGCTGCCGACTGCAAGCAGGCGGCCCGCACTCGCTACCTCCGCCGCCGCGAGAAAATGCTCGTCCTGGTCGAGGAGCTCAGCCTGCGCACGCGCCGCGTCCAGCCGCTTATCCGGCAGCTCGAAGAAATGTCGCAGCGGATGGACGAGCTCAAGTGCCAGGTCGACCAGCTCCGCAGCAGCGGTGCCCCAGCCGAGAAGATCGCCGCCGTGGCCAGCGAGCTGCGCGCTCTGATGCAGAGCACGCTCGAAAGTCCGCAGAGCCTGCGGCAGCGCTGCCGGCTGCTCCGCGGACAGTTTCAGGAGTTCGAAGACGTGAAGCGCGAGCTTTCGAGCGGCAACCTGCGGCTGGTGGTGTCGATCGCCAAGAAGTATCGCAACCGCGGCTTGTCGTTCCTCGACCTGATCCAGGAAGGCAACACGGGCCTGATGCGGGCCGTCGACAAGTACGAATACCGCCGCGGCTTCAAGTTCTCGACCTACGCCACCTGGTGGATTCGCCAGGCGATCACCCGCGCGATCGCCGATCAGGCCCGCACGATCCGCATTCCGGTCCACATGATCGACGTGCTGATGCGGCTGCGAAACACGGCCCGCAAGCTGCTCCAGGAAATGGGCCGCGAGCCGACGACCGAAGAGACCGCGCTCGCCGCCGGCGTAAGCCTCGAGGAAACGGAGCGCGTTCTCGACATTGGCCGCCACCCGGTCAGCCTCGATCGACCGATCGGCGAAGGTGACGATTGCAGTTTCGGCGAATTCGTCCAGGACACGAGCACCGAGAATCCAGCGAAGCTTGCCAACAACGGCCTGTTGCGCGAGCGAATCGAGGAGCTCTTGAAGACACTCACCTACCGCGAACGCGAAATCATTCGCCTCCGCTACGGGCTCGCCGACGGATACTCGTACACCTTGGAAGAGGTGGGCCGAATTTTCAAGGTGACACGCGAGCGGGTGCGGCAGATCGAGGCGAAGGCCGTGGCGAAGCTCCAGAATCCTGTCCGCAGCCGATACCTTGAAGCATTCGTGCCGGGCACCAATGCCAGCGAGCCACTCGCGGCAGCCGCCTGAGCGACGTCGCCGCACTCCGCGAATCCGCCCGATTTTTGCCCAACAGCCGGTCGCCCCGCGCGACCGGCTGTTCTTATTGGCACAAGTGAGTAAACTAAAAGGGAGCAGCAAGCAACCGCCCGCCGATTGCCGGCGGCGCGTTCACTATACACATCCTTGACAATTTGAAGCACCAGGGAGGCTCCCGATGGCAGTCACCGCCGCAGCGTTGCGTGAGCTGCATCATCTTCACCAGCAGTTGGCAGAGCTCCGCGATCGCGTGGAGCGAGGTCCGAAACAGATTCGAGCCCGAGAGGCAAACACCGCGCAACTGAAAGCCAAGGTCGACGAAGCCCGTGCCCGCGTTCAAGAAACGCAAATGGCCATCAATCGCAAGCAGCTCGACCTCAAGGCCGGCGAGCAAAAGGTTGTCGACGCGAAGGTCCGACTCAACGCGGCCAGCAGCAACAAAGAGTATCAAGCGCTGGTAGAACAAATCGCGGCAGCCGAAATGGCCGGCAGCGTGTTGGCGGACGAAATTCTTGAGTCGATGGAGAAGCTCGACGTCCAGCAGCTTGCCGTCAAGGAGGCGGAACAGTTGCTTGCCGTGGGTACCCAGGAACTCGAAAAAACGCGGCAGGCGATCGAGGCCTCCGCAGCGTCGCTCCGCGGCGACATCGAGCGGCTCGAAGCGAGTCTGGCTCAGGCCGAATCCTCCCTGCCGGCCGATTTCAAGGTGGACTACCAGCGCGTGGTCCGCGGCAAGGGTGCCAATGGCCTGGCCGCCGTCGACGAAAACGTCTGCGGCGCCTGCGGCCAGCAGATCACGCTCAACATGCAGAACGAGCTGCGGCTCTCCCGGCCCATCTTCTGCAAGTCGTGTGGCTGCCTGCTCTATCTGTCCGAATAGCGTCAGTTCGGCCGAACCGCCCTTTACATCGGCTCCGGTGTGCCGCAAAATATACCGCTGTTGGAGGTCTCCCTTGCGGAGACCATTTTTTTTCGCTGTCACTCTTCGACTCCGCAATTTTGCGGACTGATTGCCATGGCTGATCGCATTCCGATGACGCGCGCAGGCTACAACAAAATCAAAGCCGAGATGGACGAGCTGCAAAACGTGAAGCTCCCCGAGGCGGAAAAACGCGTCGCCGCTGCCCGGGCCGAGGGCGACTTGAGCGAAAACGCCGAGTACCACGGGGCCCGCGAGACGCACGGCATGTTGATGGCCAAGATCAACCTGCTCAAGGAAAAGCTGGCTCATGCCCAGATCATGGACAACACCAAGCTGCCGAAGGATCAGGTCGCATTCGGTTGCACGGTCGTCGTGAAGGACCTCGACTTCGGCGACAAGGAAGAGTTCACGCTCGTCGGCGCCGGCGAAGAGGACTACGACAACGGCAAGATCAACATCGCCAGTCCGCTTGCGCAGGGTTTTGTCGGCAAGAAAGTCGGCGAAAAGACCGAAGTCGAAGTGCCCGCCGGCACCAATCGCTTCGAGATCCTCGAAATTCGCTTCGACGACGAATAGCCGCTTGTGGACGCGCTAGCCAGCTTCGCGGTGTCGCATCCGCGTCGTCTTCGCACGACGGCGGACCCGCGGCGGCGCCGCTTCTGTCGCTAACGGCTTGGTTTCGGAAACGCGATCGTCACGCAACGCGTGCATCTCGTACACGTTGGCGCCCAGCGCCAGGATCCTCTCGGCCGCTTCCGTCCGGCTGGTGAACGCCAGCACCTGATGACCCCGGCGCAGAATCCGCCGAGTACCTCGACGAGCGCCGCCCCACTCTGGGCATCCATCCGGGCAAACGGTTCGTCCAGCACCAAGGGTAGCCGAGCGCCGTGGCGACCGAGCGCCGCTACGAGCGACAGGCAGACGCTCAAATACACCTGATCGCGCTGCGTTGACCACAGCGATTCCACGAGAATCGACTCACCGGTGGCCGTCACGACGCGCGGTTCGCCGCGTGAATCGAGTCGCAGCCGCACCAGTTCTCCATTCGTCAATCGGGCCAGGAAGTACGAGGCACGCCGCTTGCGAGTGCGAGCCTGCGCCTTCGCGTCGGCGGCAGACCGAGCTTCGTCCGTCCCAAGCCCGCGGACCAGGGTTGCCACTTTGGTCTCGAGCGCTCGCAGTCGCGCGTAGATCGGCCGCAACTCGGACTCGACCGTGGGCGGTGCCCACTTGAGCCGCCACAGCGCGGCCCGAAATTCGTGGGCAAACTCCGGCGAGAGCAGCCAGTCGAGTCGCGGCGATTCGCGAAAATCGACGGCGAACAACGGCCGCAACAATTCCGGCGACAAGCACGCGACTAATTGCCGCACCGTATCGTGATCGACAGCCGACTGATCGAGCGCGGCGACGGTGAGCCGCGCGCCGGCCGTCACGTCGTGCGCGCGCCGCAGCCGATAGTGTTTGCCGCGATGATCGACGACCACCTCGCCTTGCGGAGCTGCCGACTCGCCGGCGGGATTCTCGGGCGTGAACCGCCGGCCGTAGAGCGCGTGGGTCGCCAAATCGGCCAGCGTCGTCTTGCCCGACGCCGATGGGCCCAGAAAAACATTGAGGCCCGGCGCGAGGGCATCCGTGCCCAGCCCCGGCCAACCGTTCGTTGAATGAATCCTGAGTCCGGCAATTTTCATCAATCGAGCATCCTGATTGGTGCCATCGGTTGTCTGCAACTCACCGCGAAGGATAGCGAATTCGAGCGAATGGAACAACGCGAGCCGTGAGACGCGGACGCTAGCAGTCATGCAGTTGACAGGTTACGATAGGGGCGGATTGATGGGAACACGGCTTTTCTGATTCATTACGTTTGGGGAGGTGGCTCGGTATGGAAATTCTTCGGATGATCGTGTTCGGTTTCGTCATCGGCGTGATTGCCCGTTTTCTCATGCCTGGGCCGCAGCCGATGGGATTGATCATGACGACCCTGTTGGGCATCGCCGGGTCGTTCGTGGGCGGGTATTTAGGACACATGATTCATGGCGGGCCGATGGACGCCGCCCAGCCCGCGGGCTGGATCGGCTCGACGATCGGCGCCGTGCTGTTGCTGCTCGTCTATGGTTTCGTGAAGAAGCGGCAAACTTAGCTCGCTGGGGCAATCACGGTCGGAACTCCGTCTTGAAAGAGGGCGCATGATGGGAAATCGAATCGCATTTGGGTGGTGGCTGCGAATCTGCATGGCGGTATGCGCCGCAGGAGTTTACCCAGGGCTGTTCACCGTGCGGGCAGTGGCAGCGGAGAGCTTTCCGGTCGTGATTCAACTCGACGCAGGAACGTCGCTCGGTCCGCTCAAGCCGATCTGGCGATTCTTCGGAGCCGATGAGCCGAATTACGCCACGATGCCCAACGGCAAGAAACTGCTCGGCGAGTTGGGCAAGCTCGCACCGGAGTCGGTCTACTTCCGTGCACACAACTTGCTGACTTCCGGCGACGGTACTCCGGCGCTCAAATGGGGCTCGACCAATGCGTACCGCGAGGACGCCAGCGGCAAGCCGATCTACGATTGGACGATTCTCGACGACATTTTCGACACGTATCGCCAGCGCGGCGTCCGGCCTTATGTCCAAATGGGCTTCATGCCGCAGGACCTTTCGACCAAGCCCGATCCCTACCAGCATCAATGGAAGTCGACCGATCCGTACGGCAATATTTTCACCGGTTGGTCGTATCCGCCCAAGGACTACGACAAGTGGGCCGAGCTGGTTTATCAATGGGCCCACCATTGCGTCGAGCGGTACGGAGCCGATGAGGTCGCCACGTGGTATTGGGAAACGTGGAATGAATCGAACATGGCTTATTGGCAGGGTTCGCCCGCGGACTTTCGCAAGTTGAACGACTATTCGCTGGCCGCCGTGCGGCGGGCGATTCCGAATGCTCGCGTCGGTGGTCCGGACTCGGCCGGCAGCGGCGGCCAATTCACGCGCGACTTTCTCGAACATTGCCTCCGCGGCAAAAACTACGCCACTGGCGAGATCGGAACGCCGCTCGATTTCATCTCCTTTCACGCCAAGGGATCGCCGCGGTTCGTCGAAGATTCGGCCGGCGGCCACGTCCAGATGGGGATCGCCCAGCAGCTGCGCACCGTCGACGACGGCTTCAAGATCGTCGCTTCGTTTCCCGGAGCTGAAGGATAAGCCGATCGTCATAGGCGAGTCCGATCCGGAGGGCTGCGCCGCCTGCCAGGGCCCGCAGCTGGCCTATCGCAACGGCACGATGTATTCGAGTTACACGGCGGCGGTCTTCGCTCGCAAGCACGAACTGGCTGACCGGCACGGCGTGAATCTCGCAGGGGCGCTGACCTGGGCCTTCGAGTTCGAGGACACGCCGTACTTCGCCGGTTTCCGTTCGCTTGCGACCAATGGGATCGACAAGCCCGTGCTCAACGTCTTTCGGATGTTTGCCAAGATGAGCGGCGAGCGGCTATCAATCGAGAGCGACGGGGCGGTTTCGCTCGATCGGATGATGCGCCGCGGCGTGCGCGACAAGCCGGACGTGTCGGCCTTCGCCAGCCGCGACGGTGACAAGCTCTACGTGATGGTCTGGCACTACCACGATGACGATCTGCCGGGCCCCGCCGCCGCCGTCGAGCTGCAGCTGGCGAATCTGCCGGCGAAAACGGGCCGGGCGACGGTCGAGCATTACACGATCGACGCCGACCACAGCAACGCCTACTCGGCCTGGCAAAAGTTGGGCTCGCCGCAGAAGCCGACGCCCCAGCAGTACGACCAGCTCGAGCAGGCAGGCCAGCTGGCCGAGGGGCCGCCGATCGAGCCGGTCGCCATTGCCGACGGCGCGGCGACAATCCAATTGACGCTGCCGCGGCAGGCGGTGTCGCTGCTGGTCATCGACACAGCGGCCGCCGGCGGCTGACGGGGAGTCGAACTCGCCAAACAGCAGCGAGCGGGGTTCCTGGCGGCTTCGCGGATTCCCGGTGATTTCTCGAACTCGCCAGGTTTTCGTCCAACTCGCCAGGTTTTTTGCACGGTGCTTCGGCCAGTTCGCAACTGGTGATTTGTCTGTGCTTATGGCGCGCACCGGCGGCGCTGCCGGCGTATGACTCTTGCGGTCGATCGCCCGCGGTCATGCCCGTGGGGCCGCATCTTGTCCCGGATTGCCAAAGACTTTTCAAACGATCGCGTCGATGCGCACGTTATCGTGTGTGAGGTTCACCCTAGCAAAGGTGTTGGCACAAATTCAACAAGTATTTTTGGCCGCCCCGCGGGGAAGGAATCACGCGCTTGCCTGTCTCGTTCGTCTGCGACAAAACAGCAACGCGGCTAAATCTATGCGCTGAGAACGATTGGATGGTGCTTGACAACTACTGGTCGGCCAGTAGAATCGGGGATGTTGTTACTGGTTGACCAGTAGAAATCAAGGAGCAGTTCATGACGGATTCGACACCTACCGATCGCGAGCTGGAGGCCCTGAAGGTCCTGTGGGACCGCCGGGAGGCGACCGTGCGCGAGATCGCCGAGGCAATGAACTCCCGGAAGGAGGACTTGGCCTACACGACGGTGCTGAGCCTGCTGCAGGTGATGGAGCAGAAGGGGCTGGTGGATCATCGCCGCGACGGGAAGGCGTACGTCTATTTGCCGAAAGTCGAGCGGCAATCGACGTTTCGGCAACTCGCGGGCGGATTCCTGGAAAAAGTGTTCGACGGGGCGGTGGATGAGTATCTGGTGCATGCGTTGGAGTCGAAACGGTTGTCGGAGGAGGAACTTCAGCGGTTGGAGGCGATGTTGGCGGAGGCGGCGGGGTGGAGGATCGAAACATAGCGCGTCGCCTGCCTTGTTCGTCTCCGACAAAACAGCGACGCGGCCAAAGGGGAAACGAAAATGAACGATTTCGTCGACTCGTTTGCGTATTGGTTGGCGGATTACGGCGTGGCGACGACGCTGCTGCTCTCGGCGGCGCTGGTCGCGCTGGCGCTCATGAGGCAGCCGGCGAAGCGGCTGGCGGTTGTGAAAGCGGTCCTATTGGCGCTCATGCTGTTGGCGGGCCTGTGTGCCGTGCCGGGTTGGTCGCTCGTATATTTGGCGACAACCAGTCCCGCTCCAAAGACATCGACAGTCGAGACGCCGGCCGTCAGGGCGGCGCCGGCGCCATCTGTGCCAATCGCGGCGCCCACGAATGCCGCACCAGTTCCGGCGAATGCTGCTCCCTTGGCAGCCGCGGCAGCTATGCCGCATGAGACGCTGTCCTGGCTCTCGATCGCGCTGGCGGCGTACGCGCTGGGAAGCGTGGCGACGTTGCTGTGGCTCGCAGTCGGCATGGCGTTCGCCCGGCGCCTACTGCACAACGCGGTTCCCGCGCCCCACCGAGTTGAAGACACTTTAACCACGGTCGTGGACGGAATGCGGTCGCCGCCGAGATTGCGAGTGTCAAATGAGATCGACGTGGCGGCGGCGCTGGGCGTGCGGCGGCCGACGGTCCTGTTGCCCAGTGCCTGGGCGAATGGTCGTTCGGCAAGTGAGCTGCGGACCGTGTTGGCCCACGAGTGTGCCCACGTGCGGAACGGAGATTTGAAATGGCTGGCGCTCGGTCGGCTGTTGAGCGTCGTGTTGTGGCCGCAGCCGCTGTATTGGCTGCTGCGCCGCCGGATGCGACTCGACCAGGAATCGCTCGCCGACGCCGCGGCGGCGGAGCTCACGAGTCGCGTGACGTACGCGGAGCAGCTCGTGGCCTGGGCCCGCGCGGTGCCGCGGCGATCGCGTCCCAAGTTGGCGTCGGCGGTGGGGTTGTGGGAAAGCGCGTCGCAATTGCGGCGGCGCGTGGCGGTGCTACTCGATGAGCGTTTCTTAGTCCTTCGCGAATGTTCTCGCCGCACGCGTTGGGTGTCATTTGGCCTCGTAGGACTTGTTGCGCTTGCCCTGTCCATCTTTACGCTGCAGCCGGTGCGATCCGTCGCCGCGGGAGAATCGAACGACGCCAATGAATCTGGTGCGCTCCATGCTAATGGCCAGCCTGCCGACAGCCATCAAACGGTGCACAGCGTCGTAAGTGGCGGCACGTTTACCGTGACCGTCGCAGGAAATCCGGCGACGCCGTGGGACTACAAGCCCAACTTGCTGGGAATTCGCGTCGAGGACGTGGCGGGAAAGCCGCTCGAGGAGATCGCGGTCACTGTGTACCGCGCATCGCCTCGCTCGGGCGAACACGAGCTGGTGAAGCAAGCGACGACGAACGACCGGGGAGAGGTGGAGTTTGCAGGGCTGGTTGAACCCAAACGTGCGGCGGAGTTACAGGAGCTGGTCGCGAAGTCGGAGTTTCCGATGTTACAGGGTGACATGTTCTACGCCGTGCTGCATGGCGAGGGGCTGGCGACCGTCATCCTGCCGGCGTCGGACTTTCAACTGGCGGGACATGGGATCAAACGCCGCGTGCGGATGCGGCCGGCATCGGAGCTGTCGGGCCGCGTGGCCGACTCACAAGGCAAACCGGTTGGGGGGCGACGGTGGCTGCAGGTGGTATTGCGCACTTCTTTGTGCTCGAAGGCGGAAACGCCGTGACGACTGACGCGGCAGGCCGTTTCACGTTCAATAATCTGCCTCGGTTCAACCGGGCCGTTGCACACAAGAAGTTGGCCGAAAAGAGTCAAGGGGCACTGTCGGCTGCTCGCGACATGTCGAAGGCATACCCTGCAGTGCTTGACCCGGTCGATGATACCGCGACGTCGAATCTGATCGTGACGCACCCGAACTATGCCGTGACGACAGTGAACGGTGGTGACGTGCCGGGGACGGTCGACGTGGTGATGCAGCCGGCCGCGGCGATCGAGGGGCGAGTGGTGGAGTTTGGCACGGGCGAGCCGGCCGCGGGGATTCTCATCCAAGCCGTCGGCGCGCCGATGCCAGTTGACGAAGAGGTGGTCGGATCCGTCGGCGGCAGTGGCTCGAAAGATGTGATCTTTTTCAACGACGTGCATCGCGCGGCCACACGGACCGACGCGTCTGGTCATTATCGACTGGCGAATTTGCCGGCAGGCAAATACGACGTGTGGCCAGAGGCCGCAAGCAGTGACGCTCGCACGTCCGATTGGCTTGCTCAAGGCGTGAAAGGAATCAAAGCGAAGACGGGTGCGAGTGAATTCGCACCGGACATCGTGCTTGGGCCGGGCGGCCTGGTGCGCGGACAACTGATTGACGCCGCGGCCAAGAAACCCCTGGCAGCCGCAGCCAATGGCGCCAGCCTAAAAGCGACGACTCTCTACGACGATCCGTCTATGCAACAAATACCTTTACAGCAGGTTCCAGTATCACACAATGGTATGTTCCAGATCCACGTGCCGCCGGGAAAAGTCCGTATCTACTTGATCGTTCAACTGAGCGCCGATGCCGCAGGCCCGAAGGAAAGTTACCGAAGCAGTGATCAAACGTTTCGCTCGGGTCCGATGATCGACCTGAAGCATGGCGAGTCGATCGCGGCGGAGTTTCCAGTTTGGCGGCAGGCGGAACTGGAAGCACAACGATCACGAGTGCAGCGCGGTTTCGAGAAACTACGTGAGCAAAGGTATGACGAGGCAATTGCCGCATTTAGCGAGGCGATCGCGCACAATCCAAACGACGCGTCGGCCTTGCGGTGCGGGCCGAGGCGTATGAGCGTACGGGGCAGCTGTCGCAGGCAATTGCCGACGACGAGAGAATTATCGAAATGAGCCCGGACGACGTGATGTGGCTCAATAATCTAGCCACACTGTTGGCGACCAGCCCCGTCAAAAGTCAGCGAGACGGGCGACGAGCCGTTACCCTTGCCGAACGGGCGGTGAAACTCGCCAAAGGAAGCCTCGCCGATTCTCGCGTCTACTTTGAATTGCTTGACACGCTGGCGGCGGCGCAGGCGGAGACGGGCGACTTCAAAGCCGCCGTGGCAACCCAGCAGGAGGCAATCGAAGCCGCGCCCGATAGCCGGCGGGACGATTTGCGAACGCGGCTCAAATTGTACGAGGCAGGGAAGCCGTATCGACGCGAGGAAATGCCGTCAGACTCTGATGCGAAAGGGCCTTGTCGAACTATTCGCATGTTCAGTTCGTAAATCAGGGGAGAAATGGATTCCCCCTCACACTGAAGGAGCGCGTGAATGGTTGCCAAGGCGAAAACGAGCTACAAGATTACCAATTGGAGAAAATATAACGAGTCGCTGGTGCAGCGGGGCTCGATTACGTTCTGGTTTAGCGACGACGTGATCGACGCGTGGGAACATACCAACGAGGCCACGAAGGTCGGGCACCCGTTTGTTTACAGCGATACGGCCGTTGAAAGCCTGCTGATGTTGCGGGAGTTGTTTCGGCTTCCCTATCGGCAGACCGAAGGTTTGGGGCGTTCGCTGGCACAGTTGATGCAGGTGGACGTGGCGATTCCCGACTTCACGTCTCTGGCCAAACGGGCGGCCAAGCTGGAAATCGCCTTGGACGTTGCGGACCGCCAGGGACCGATCGACGTGGTCGTCGACAGCACCGGCTTGAAGGTGTTTGGCGAAGGCGAATGGAAAACTCGCAAGCACGGTGTGAGCAAACGACGCACGTGGCGGAAATTGCACTTGGCCGTGAACCCGGATACGCAGGAGATCGAAGCGGAAGTGCTGACGGAAAACTGTGGGCACGACGCGGACCAAGTGGAGGAATTGCTGGAGCAGATTGATTCGCCCATCGATTCGTTTGCCGGCGATGGGGCCTATGATCAGTGGAAAGTGTACGAAACGCTCGGCGCCGACGAGATAGAGCCGATCATTCCTCCGCGTCGCAATGCCAAAATCAAGCAACACGGCAACTCGAGCCAGCCGCCTTTGGAGCGTGACGAAGCGATCCGCGAGATTCGCCGAGTTGGTCGGAAACGGTGGAAGGAAGACGTGGGATATCATCGACGCAGCCTGGCGGAAACCGCCATGTATCGCATGAAGTGTTGTTTCGGAGGAAATGTGAAAAACAGGATTCTCGAAAACCAACAGGCCGAAGCCCGTCTGAGATGCAAAATCTTAAACCGTTTCACCCACCTCGGGCTGCCTCAGTTCGAGTGGAATTAGTCAACAAGGCCATGCGAAAGTGTCAACGCCATCATCGGCGTCGATCGAAGGGCAAGTGATTGGCTTTTACTCGGGGAAGCCGGTTGAAGACGTCATCGTACGCGCGTCCGGGCAACCCGCGGGTTCGCAACCGTCAATGATAATGATTTCTGCCGAGGGTACCTTGCAAAGCAAAGCGCATCTCGCGTCAACTCGGACGGATTCAAACGGGAACTATCAATTCGCAGATTTGCCGGTAGGGGAATACACCGTTTGGGCCGAATCACCGCTTGGCGACATCGGAAATGGAGGAGGCATTTGTCGAGGCGTGGAGGGTTTGAAGGTGGGCGGTGGGAGTTCGCCGACCGTCACTCCGACGTTGACAATTGGCCCAGGCGCGAAGATTTTCGGCCGACTAGTGGATGGCGATACGGGAAAACCGCTCTCGCTCGCAGGCGCGGAGCCACGCTACAGGCGACAGGGGTGTTTGTGGATAGTTCGTGGCTTCAGGAGATGACGGCGCAGGAAGTGCCGGTTTCTTCTGACGGATCGTTCCAGATCCGGGCCTACCCGGGCAAATCGCGAATTAATATCACCGCGTATGAAGAAGAACCCCTCGTTAGCCGCCGCAAGTTAATCTATCGCATGGATCAAACGGCTATGCAAAACGGGCCGGTCCTCGAACTCAAGCATGGCCAATCCATCCAGGTGTCGTTTCCAGTGTGGAGCGAGGAACTGACCGAGCGTCGCGAGGCGAGACAACAGGCGGCGTTCGCGCTATTGAAGCCAGGAAGATATGATGACGCGCTTGCCGCGTTCTCCCAAGCGATAGCTGCCGATCCCAAGGATCACATGTTGTTTGTGGGCCGCTCCTACGCGTACGAGTACAGCGGGCGATGGCGCGAGGCGATTGCCGATTGTGAGCAGACGATTGCCATGCGTCCCGAGTTGCTCTCGCAACGCACCCATTTGGCGGACCTGTTGGCAACGGCACCAGATGCATCGGTGCGCGATGGTCGGCGAGCCATCACGATGGCGAAGGAAATGCTGGCCGACGAACGAGATTGGAATATGCTTCAGATTCTGGCGGCGGGACAGGCGGAGACGGGCGACTTCAAGGCAGCGGTGACAACCCAGCGGCGGGCAATCGAAGTCGCGCCGAAAAACTGCCCGATAGTTGGCGGGACGAATTGCGAACGCGGCTGAAACTGTACGAGGCGGGCAAGCCGTACCGGCGGGGCGAAGAGCCAGATTAAAGAGGCATGAAGGCGCCATCGGATTTTTTTTGCGGGACAATTTCTGACCGCGAGAAATGCGTCATGTCCGACGCCGAACGGCGTGGCACCATTATCCGAAGAGCGCGTCCAAATCGCGTGCGCCGTGGAGAACGCGGACAATTTCGATGCCGTCGTCGTTCGGGCGGAAGAAGATCAGATGATTGCGAAACCCATCGATCGGCCAGACTCGCAGCGCCGGAATCGACTCTTTGGTTGGAAAGTAGGTTTGTCCTATATGTGGATTCGCAGCGAGAAACG
This sequence comes from uncultured Planctomycetota bacterium, assembly GCA_963808175.1. GTDB lineage: Bacteria > Planctomycetota > Planctomycetia > Pirellulales > Lacipirellulaceae > DASYDU01. The sequence goes on from CAWEEU010000007.1 coordinate 100,561, forward strand.
CGATAGTATCCTCCATTCGATCGAGGAATCGCATTGCCGCATCCACGTTGTTGTTCGAGATGTAGTCGGCGATCTCGACCAGATCGTGGCGAGCCTCTGGATTGCGTGAGACTCGCAGCGCCATTAGAGGAATCTCTATTACCCGACGTCAGGCGGACTTATTGATCCGAGCCTCGATGCGGTCGCGCACTTCGTTGCGAACGGACTTCCAGTCCGCGGCGGTCATTGGTTCCGCGGGACCACTCTCAATTCCCTTTTGCAACTCGGAATCGAGCCAGTTACGGGCGTGCCGTTGCTGATCAGCAGCAATGAGCTGTTGGAGATAGTCGGACGTGCTGCCAAAGCCGCCTTCGTCCACGCGGGTTTGCACGAACACGCGAAAGTGTTCCGGCACGGAAAAATCCATCGTGTCCATCACACGGTCCTCTTCCTCTAAGAGTATAAACCCTCGGCACGATTGTCAATTTTGGCTCGTTTTACGCACCGGTCGGCACGATTTCGATGTAATCCACGCAGGCTTGTTCGCCGTGATCGGAGGTGGCTTCGAGGCGGACCTCGTCGCCGTCACGCAGCGCGACGCTCGTGGTTTTGTGGCGCGTTGAGGTGTGGCCGCTGGGGAGGTCATGGGGGAGCGTGTCGTCGGCGACCCAGCCGTCGACGAGCTGGTCGCCGACGTAGAGCTTGAACTGCGAGACGCCATCGTTCTCGTCGAAGTAGGCGACGTCGAGGTCGTACCAGCCGCCTTTGCCGGTGAACTTGTGGCGGATCGTGCCGTGGTGGTTCTTGGCGGTGAGCGCGGCCGTCTGGCCGCCGGACGCGGTCTCCCAGGGCGTTACGTCCTGGGCTTCGTAGCCGTCGAGCTGCATCGATTCGGCCTCGATGCGGTTCGGATGGTTGCCGACGCGTTTCTTGTCGTCGGCGATGCCGCTCTTGCGGAGGAACCAATTGCAGACCGCGTCGCGCCAGACCAGCGCGTGGCCGGCCTGGTACGTGAGGTCAGCGAGCACGTCGTCGTAGCGTTGTTCGTCGATGCGCCCTTCGAGCGACTGCCAGTTGCGGACCAGCCGGGCCGCGTCGCGGGCACCTTCGTAGTGGGAATCGTAGATGTGTTGGATCAGCGACTTGCCCGACTTGAGCGCATGGTCGTAGGGTACGTGGTGCATGAATAGGAGCAACTCGTCGGGGCAGGTGTCGAGCGATTCGTAGACGCGGGCGACCGCGGGTGAGTACTGGCCGATGAAGCCGGTGCCGGTGGCCACGGTGCGGTCCATGCCGATTCCTTTGTCGTCGGCGCGGTGCCACTGGCCCCAGCCGTTGTTCTCGGACGACTCGATGCCGGGGCCGTAGTGGACGTTGATGATGTCGGTGAGAGTGCCCACGCCGTTGGGGCCGGTGTAGTTCTCGTAAATGCTCCAGGACTTGAGCAGCATGTCGACGATCGTGCCAACGACTTTCGGGTCGGGGCCGAAGGTGAGGCGGGTCCACTCCTCGGCGATCTCCTTGCTCTCGAGGTTGGGGTTCCAGGCGAGGCGACCAAAGCCGTAGAGGTTTGCCATGGCCAGTTGATGGCCGAGCCAGCTCGGGTCGCGGCCGACGTTGGAGACACCGACGAAGCCGCCGTAGGGGCGTTTGAAGGTGACGCCGGAGACGAGGTCCTTGACGCGGGTGACGTTGCGAGCGCCCTTGGCGTCGGGATTGGCCTTCATGTCGAAGTCGAGCACCTCTTTCCACATCGGCACGAGGAACACGAGGTGTCGCTGCTGACCGAGGTACTCCTGAGTGATCTGCAGCTCGATTGCCTGGTTGGTCTTGGTGAGGCCGCCGAACAGAGGCGAGGCCGGCTCGCGGACCTGGAAGTCGATCGGGCCGTTCTTGATCTGGATGATGACGTTGTCGAGGAACTTGCCGTCGAGCGGATGGAAGTTGTCGTAGGCGGCTTTGGCGCGATCGTTCTTGGGGTCCTTCCAGTCCATTTTGTGGTCGTAGACGAAGCCGCGGTAGAAGAGGATGCCGCCGTGAGGCTCAAGGGCCTGGGCGATGACGTTGGCGGCGTCGGCGTGGGTGCGGCCGTATTCGGAGGGACCGAGCCGGCCTTCGGAATCGGCCTTGAGCACGAAACCGCCGAGGTCCGGAATCACTTTGTAAATCTCGTCGACCTTGCGCTTCCAGAAGGCGACCGCTGCGGCGTCGAGGGGGTCGAACGTGCTGATGCCGCCAATCTTTTGCGGACTGGCAAAGTCGAGCGAGAGGTAAAGCTTTACGCCGTAGGGTCGAAAGACGCCGGCGATGCGGGCCACTTCTGGCAGCAGCTCGGGCGAGATCACGCGGACGTCGGCGTTGACGTTGTTGATCGAACAGCCGTTGATGCCGACCGAGGCCATCAGCCGGGCGTAGTCGCGCACCCGGCCGAGGTCCTTGGTGACGTGTCCGCCGTCCCAAAAGATCGAGCGGCCGGCGTAGCCACGTTCGATGGTGCCGTCGAGGTTGTCCCAGTGGTTGAGGATGCGGATCGGGGCGGAGGGCTTTTCGCGGACGTTGAGATCGGCGATCGGCTGCTGGAGTCCGATCATTCGCAGCAGAGCGAATGCACCATAGAGCACGCCTCGCTCGGTCGGGGCGGCGACGACCAGGTGGTTCTTGCCTTCGACGGAGATCGACCGGAGCCAGTAGCCGTCGGGGGAGAGGTCGGGAAGCTTGCCCAACGTTGGGAGCAGACCGGGCAGCACGTCGTACGTGCCCAGGATGATCGCACTTTCGCCAGGGATTTCATTTGCCGCCCGGAGCGTTCGTCCGAGCATGCCGCGGGTGCCGCGGATCAGCTCGTCCTGGGCGGCGGCGACGATCGGCGAGTCCCCCAGCCCTACGACGACGGCGGGCAGATTGGCGTATTGTTCGCGGGCGGCGCGATCGGTGATCGGGGCATAGCGAAGCCAGCCGTCGTAGCCGGTTTCTGCGTGAAGCGGCAGGGCGAATGTGACGAGCTGCAGAACGGCGGCACACAGCACCACGACGACAACCCGCCATGCCAGAAACGCCCGCTCCAAGTCATGAATCATCGTCGTGCGTCCATCGAGCGGAGACAGGAAATCGGCCACCACGAACGCCCAGCCAAAGTGTGCTACGAACTCATCAGAATTGTAGTTCACTCGACAAGCGTCGGGGCAGTGGGGTCGCTCGATAGCTCAAGATGAACGGGTTCCAGCCGCGGCACGAGCAGATGAATGATCAATAGTGCCGTTAAATAGGCCGACGCGGCAATCGTGAACATGATCGTGTAATTCCCGGTGAAATCCTTGAGCCAGCCGGCACCGAGATTCATGATCACGCCACCCATGGCGCCGGCAAAACCGCCGATGCCGACAATCGAGCCGACCACACGACGCGGGAACATGTCGGAGGTTAGCGTAAACAGATTAGCCGAGAACCCCTGGTGGGCCGCCGTCGCCAGGCCAATTAACATGACGGCAATCCATTGCGATTGGATGTGGAATCCGCCGATTTGCGTATCGGTGGCAAGAGGGGCAAATGCCACTGGAACGACGCAGACGGCGCAGGCCAACATGGTGAGCTTTCGCGCGGCGTTGACGCTCCAGCCGCGTCCAATCATCCACGAGCTCTGCCAGCCACCGGCAACGGAACCGACGTCGGCCAGCACATAGACGATGATCATCGGCAAGCCAATGGATTTGATGTCCAGACCGAACTGTTCGTTCATGAACTTGGCAAACCAAAACAGATAGAACCACCAAACCGCGTCCGTGAGAAACTTGCCGATGGCGAAGGCCCACGTCTGCCGAAACGGGAAGAGGGCCCGCCAGCGGATTTTGATGGGCGGATCGGGCGGGTCGCTCTCGATGTAGGCCAATTCGGCAGTTGAAAGCCGGGGATGCTCCTGGGGACGGCGATAGATCGGCCACCAAAATAAGACCCACACCATTCCGATGAGGCCGGTGATGACGAAGGCGGCCTGCCAGCCATAGTTCGCGTAGATGAAAGGAACGGTTGCGGGAGCCAGAATTGCGCCGACATTCGACCCGGCATTGAAGATGCCGGTGGCAAAGGCCCGCTCCTTTTTCGGAAACCACTCGGCGACCGTTTTGATCGCCGCGGGGAAGTTTCCCGATTCTCCCAGACCGAGCGCGAACCGCGCGGCGGCAAACCCCCAAACGCCCCCGACCAACGCATGACCGGCCGCAGCGAGCGACCAGATAATCAGCGAAATGGCGTAGCCGATGCGCGTGCCCACCCGGTCCATCATCCAGCCGGCAAACAGAAAGCCGATCGCGTAGGCGAGATTGAACGATGCATTCACGATGCCGAACTGAAAGGCAGTCCATTGAATCTTCTCTTTCAGCACCGGTTCGAGCAAACCGAACACCGAGCGGTCGACGTAGTTGATCGTGGTGGCGGCGAACAATAGCGCACAGATGACCCAGCGATAATTTCCCACCGACGAGCGATTTACATCGTTCATGAAACTGCTGCCTGGGTGAAGAGACGGGTCGACCGTTTCGCGCGGGGGCGACAGGCTTACCAGTGTAACGCAGCCCGCAGACGAGATAAACCGGCGGAAAGCCGCACTCGCTTGCCGCGAAGACGCAAGCAGTGTGGTTGCCGACTGGTGATTGCCTGTTAGGCGAGATTTGCGGCCGCGGCGGGTTGCGCGGGCGAAAGAAGGCATCGTTTCCATTCTGATACAACTTGAGGCGTCAATGCCGCGAACCCGTTCTTCGACGTAATGGCCTACAATTCAATTCCCCCTTCCTGCAATTGCTGTTAGCGGCTTGCAGGCAACGATTTATCGCTTTCCTTGGCGCTGGGGAGAACGCTCGGGAGTGTTTCAGGCGTGCTATGCTCGGATTTCCGTGATTCCTCAGGCGTCCCATGCTGGAATTGCACTGAATCCTGAGTGATTTCACGGAGCTCATTAATTCGAGAATCCATGCGGTTTACTGCGATGGTCATTGATATTACGGCCGCAAGCACTGCCAAAGAGGAAGCAAAATTAATTACGGCCAATAGGTATCGAGTGGGAGATTCGTCAACAGTGCGGATGCTTGAAAATCGAACGGGCAACGCAGTCGAGAGAGTCACTTGATCCGGCGAAATCTTGTCGTCGTTGCGAATATAGAGTCGAACAATGTAAATGTCTCGTCGATTAAAAGGCGCACAGTCGAGGTCCACATTCCCACGAGGACTTCCAGGCGCCGCGTTCGGAGCCTCCTCTCTCATGACGTGGTGCCGATCACTGCCCTGGCAATCGACGAGCACTACTTGGTGTCCACCAGCCAGATTTACTCCGAAAGTAAAGTGACAGTAGTTCCAAGTTCTGGAAATTGAGATAGGTGAACGCAAGGCCCCTCTTGTAAATGACTTGTGTCAACGAGTTCATTTCCAAGGAGGGAACCATGCGTTCACGGTCATGTTGTAGCATTAAGAGTGGTGAAGTTCATAGATGGGCACTCGAATGGTTGATGCAAGCAAAGCTGGTGCGGGATCACGGCTGGAAATGTACGGCGGCGGTGGTGCTGAACGTGTTGCTGCGGGCAGCGGCCCGATCGATCTCGGTTTCCGCCGCCTGCCGCGACTTGGCCAGTGCGCCCTCGGACCAGGCGGTGATGACCGCCTTGGAGGAAGGCTTGCCCAAAACGCTTTCCGTGCTGGAAGGGCGTTTGAACAAGGCGCTAACGGGTCATTTGCCGCAGCGTTGGAAAAGGCGCGTCGTGGCGGGTGGCGATCGACTGGCATTTGACGCCGTACTACGGAGAGTTTTACCGGAGCCGCAACGAGTTGTATTACGGCAAGCCCCGCCAGGGGACGAAGCAGTTTCACGCCTACGCGTCGGCCTGCATTCTCGATCACGGCCAGCGGTACACGCTGGCTCTCTCGTGGGTGCGGCGGCACGAATCGACGGTCGTGGTGCTGCGGCACTTGCTGGCCAGAATTCGCCAATTGGGCCTGAAAATCAGGTTGTGTCTTGTTGGATCGGGCGTTTTTCAACGTGTCGGTGGTGGAGTTCCTCGAACAAGAGTCTCTGCCGTTCTTGATGCCCGTGGTGATGCGCGGGCGGAAACCCAAGAAGCGTCGCCCGGCGACCGGGCTGCGCTGGATCAAGCAGCAGGCCGCCCGTTGGTACAAGCACACCATGAAGAACGGCAAACGCCAAGTCACGCTCTCGGTGTGCGTTGGCTATGGCACGCACAAGAACCGCAAAGACGGCAAGCAGGTCAAGCAGAAGCTGTTGTTCGCCGCTTGGCGGGTGAAGGGGTCGCCGACCGAGATTCACGAGCAGTACCGCAAACGGTTCGGCATCGAAACCAGCTTTCGGCAACTGCGGCAGGCACGGATTTACACCTGCACACGCCAACCTCGCTTGCGGTTGCTGTTCGTCGCAGTGGCGCTGGTGCTGCGCAACCTGTGGGTCTGGATCCACCACATGTTGTTGGCCGAGGGCGAGCGAGACGATCGCACGCTCCATCTCGAACGTCTCCGCTTCAAACGAATGCTGGATTGGATCATTCACGAAATGGACGACGCCTAATGCATGATGGCTCAAGGCCTTGCACCGATCGGAAGACGTGAACAGAAAACTTGGAACTACTGAGTGAGAAAAATCCTTGTTCCCCTAGGTTCTTTATTTCGATCCGGACAAGAGACAAATCGGTGAATTCGTACGAATTTCCAGTCGTGGACGACGCGTGCATTCGCATTCAGGACTCCCGAATACGGCGCGAGAAACTAAAGATGGAATCGACGGAAGTGCTGTATTGAACTGGCTGCAATCGACCGCGCCAACTGTTGCAGAGGTTGGTTATGATTGAACCAAAAGCTCACGTCGCTGACAAGGGAAACGAAAATTGTTAACCATTGCGCCATCGAAATCATGTAATCCGCTAATTAGGCGAAGTTGGAGGCTAGCGAGGGTTTGCTGCCGTCGGGCGTGGCGTCGTTGGCACGTCGAACCAGTCGTGCTGGAAGTCGATGCGGCCGCCCTTGGCGATGGCGATGTTGCTGGTAAGCGCGATCACTGCGTCGGCCAGCGCCACTTCCGGCTTGCAGCGCGGTTGATGTTCAGGCGCCGGATTGCGGATGCACCAGGCCCAGTGCTCGATTTCTTCGCGGTAGCCGCGGCTGGTGTTCTCGGCCGTGGCCGCTTGGGCCACCGCGGCGCCGCCGCCGGTCTCGTATGTGTCGAGCGAGGGCTTGCCGTCCTTGCCAGCTTTGACCTCGATCTTGGTGCCCGTGTTCGAGCCCGCGAAGAGCATCGCATCCTGTTCCTGGTCGAGAAACAGCGTGGCCTTAGTGCCGAACACGGTTTCGCCCCAGCCGCCGAAGCCGTTGCCGTTGATTGACGAATAGGTGACGACGACCTTGTCGTTGGGATTGGCCACTTTTTGATTGGCGGCGTCGGCGTAGTAAGTTGGTCCGGGGAACTCGAAATTGCAGTAGACATGGTCTTCACACTCGCGGTCGGCGGGGAAGATGCTGCGGCCACCGACGGCCAGCACCGACAGCGGCTTGGACTTGTGACCGTCCGGCCGCTGAGCGGTGAGGAAGATGCTGGCCGCGTCGAGCTGGTGGCTGCCGAGCTCGGCCATCATGCCGCCGCCGGTGCGCTCCCAGAGCCGCCAGCGGATCAACTCTCGAGTGCGGAGCGATTGTGGCCGTCCTCAATCGTCTTGGCGGGTAGCCGTACTTCTCCGCCAGCTCGTTCGAGATGTCGTTGATTTGCGACTGCTTCTGAGCGATCTTGCTCTGCCACTCGACAATATCTTTGGGGTCGGTAGGCTTGGGCACTTCGGATGTTTCCGGCCAGGACCGATTCCCAACTGGCTAGCTCGGCCGCAAGCTTTTTGTCGGCGGGCAGCGGCGGTTGCCAGCTGTCGTTGCCGGGCAAGTTTCCGCGATGCCACTGGGCGCGGATGTGATGGATCTTGCCCAACAGCCCCTGCTTGATCTGATCGACGGCGTTGTCGTAAAGGATGCTGTAGTGGCGTTGGTGCCCGACTGCGTAGACGATCGGATCGCCGCTCGAGGCCGGAGTTTCGCGGCGGCCCGGGCCAGCTCCTTGCACTGGGCCACGTCGTGGGCCATCAACTTCTCGCTCAGCACGTGCTTGCCTTTGTGCATGCGGCCATGGCGACGGTATGGTGCAGGTGGAGAGGCACGGCGATGATCACGGCCTCGATGTTCGGATCGTCCAGGATCGGATCGTAGCCGTCCGTGTAAACTTTAACGTGCTTCTCCGCGGGGGCGGTCGGCCCAGCCTTGGCCCTCGTAAACCTTCAACAAGCCGGGGCGGGCTTCATGGGCGCCGGGCGAATACCAGTTGCCGTAAAAACGCGCGGTGCACGCTGTAAGGCCGGATGTTGGGGAACGGCCACCAGATCGATGTAATCGGGATTCAGGGCGCCGATCAAGACGTTGCCTTCATCGCCCGTGCCGATCACGCCGACGCGCAAGGGATTATCAATCTTCTTGTAGCCGAAGTAATAGCCGCCCAGCGCGGGCCCGCGCCGCCGGCGACGGCGGCCGCCGCGATCGAGCCCTTGAGGAAGTCGCGTGGCGTGGTGCCGACGGATTCCTGGAAATTCTCTTTGCCGTATCTTTTTGTCTTCAGGCGATAAGTTCATCGATTCTGTGCTCGCTCAGTCGTCGCGCGCTTGCTGAAACAGGGCCCAGGAAAAGTAATCGAGGCCCAGCCAGCGGCCGGCACCGGTCCCCGCGAGGACGAGGAGCCCTGCCAGTTCTACGGTTTGATAAATGGTCGGTTCGGCGTTCGAGAGCCAGGGGGGCTGCGTGGCGATGACCGAAGCCAGGAACAGGGCCCCGGCGAGCTAACGCCAGCCGCGTAAATAATCCTAACAACAGGCATATTCCCACGCCGATCGTGAGCACCGCCGCTCCCAGGGCCACGCGATGGAAATGGGGGACTCGCGTGGGACTGGTGGTGGCTCTGGGTCCATTTCCGCAGCGGTCGTGGAATTGGCTTTTTGTTCGGGAGTCAGCACTTCTTGCGCAAATCGGCGAGATAGCTTTGTTCGATTTCCTCTGGCGCCGGTGACCCAGGCCCGGAGCGGTGCTCGCGGTTTCGGCCGCCTTCTTGGCGATCCGCTCCTTCTTGAAGGTGCGCTTGTCCGCCTCCGGCTTTGCCCGCCACTCGTCGAGTCGCCAAAGCTCATGCTGATAATCGGCGATCGCCGCGGACTCGCTCTGTGTGATAGTCTTTGAGTTCTTCCTGCCGTCGTGGCGAATGCGGCCTTGGCCTTTTTGATTTGATCTTCGGTCAGGCGGGGCACGGCAACCGCCTTGTCGAGCATCCCCTGCCAATCGGCAACGATCCGAGCATACCAATTTTGATAGGGTGCCTGGTTCTTGCCGAGAGCTTTGGCGGCTTCCGCCGACGTCGAGTGATTCTGGTTCGGCACGGCGAGCAAATTCTGCCAGTCGTGCCCGTCCGGTGCGAACGAGTGGTAGAAGCCGGCCAGCGGCCCTTTGGCCGCCGACAGGAAGCCCTCGGTGGCGGATTTATAAGCCGCACTGAGATGGAACTTTCTCGATTGCGGATCGCATTCGATCTTCTCGAGGCCCTCGCTGAAGAAGTGCCAGCCGACCGTCAACCGCAGCAACACTGCGCCAAAACGGCGAAGCCACCAAGTTGTCGGCGATTATCTGTCACCCTGCGCACCCCCTGGACCTTGCCAGAAAGGACGTCTCTGGCGACAACTTCATATTATGCCAAACCAACCATCCTCGCCAGCGGCATTGCGGCAGCCCCCTCGAATCGTGCTCTGTTATCCGGTCGGGCGCAGCACATCGCTCGAATCGCAGCCATCGCCCCCGACGCAGAGATCGTCGACGCCGGGCAAGAAAGAGTCGCTATTGAACTGCTTGAAGCCGACATTTTTTGCGGTCACGCCAAGGTACCCGTGCCTTGGGACGACGTCGTGCGGAAGGGGCGGCTGAAGTGGATTCAATCGTCGGCAGCCGGGATGGACCACTGCCTGGTGCCGTCGGTGATCGGGTCGGACATCACCGTCACGAGTGCCTCGGGCGTGCTGGCCGACCAGGTGGCTGACCACACGGTTGCGCTGCTGCGGCGCTCTGCGGAGCTTGCCCACGTTCTGGGAGGCGCAAGAAAAGCGCGAATTCATCCGCCGGCCAACGCGCGATTTGCACCGCGCACGGATCGGCATCGTCGGACTCGGCGGAACGGTCGGCGGCTGGCCGAGGTGCTGAGCGTGTTTCGCACGACGATCCTCGCCACGGATTGGTTCCCCGAGAACAAACCGGCTCGGTGGCGGAGCTGTTGCCCGCTGACGCGCTCGACGCATGTTGCCGCGGGTCGAGATTCTGATCCTGGCCGCGCCGCTCAACGATCACACGCGGCACATGATCGACGCTCGGCGGCTCGCTCTGTTGCCGCGGGCGCGATCCTGATCAACATGGCCCGCGGCCGCTGGTTGTCGAGAACGATTTCGCGGACGCCATCGAGTCGGGCCAATTGGCGGGGGCGGGCGTCGACGTGACCGAAATCGAACCCTTGCCTCCCGAGAGCCGGCTCTGGAGCCTAGAACGTGATCATCACGCCGCACGTCGGCGGGCAGTCGGCCACGCGGATCGACGACATGACCAGTTTCTTCTGCGACAACCTGGCGCGATACCGGCCGGGAAAACCGCTACGAAATCTGGTGATCAAGGAATTGGGCTTTCCCCGGCCCGAGCCCAAAGGGCTCGTGAAAGGCTCAAAGTAACAGATGGGCGTGCCGTAACTTAGTGATATTGACAGACTTGCACAAGCACAGTTGGCTGGACGCCTGCGGAATTTGTGCATAAGATGAAAGTGTCCGGGCCGATGAGCTTCGGGGCGAGAAATGGATTTCTACCGACGCGCGGCTAGCATCGTTCAATTATGACGACTACCATACTGCAGGGTACCCGCACACTCACCTACGGGGGCGACGTTGCGGCGAATCCCGATAGCGAACTTTACGACCACTACCTAAAACTCATTTCGCAGCCGAAGCTGGGGTGGACCGAACATCTGCGGTTGCGGAGGCTGTTGGGGACGGGCGGGCAAGGGGTCGTTTATCTCAGCGAGCGGCGTGGCAGCGACAATTTCACGCTGCCCGTGGCGCTGAAGTTCTTTTCGCCCGAGCGGTTCGCCGACGAGCGGAATTACCGCGAGGCGATGGAGCGGATGGCCGCGATCTCCAGCCGCGTCGCCCAGATCCAGCACGATAATCTGCTCGACGTGCAGAATTTTATCGAGCGTCGCCGCGTGCGGATCCAGGAAATGGAATGGATCGACGGCTACGACCTCGACATACTGCTCCATCCGGACATGCTGGTGCGGGCCCGCGAGAAGGTCAGCCAAAGCCGCTGGGAATACATCAACCGCGTGGTGGCGACGCCGACCGAATCGCGCACCCGATTCAAGCCGGGCGTGGCGGTCTCGATCATTCGCGAATGTCTGGCCGGTCTGGCCGCCCTGCACCGCGAGGAGATCGTCCACGGCGACATCAAGCCGTCGAACATCATGGTCAAGCGGACCGGCAACGCGAAGCTGATCGACATCGGTTCGGCGATCGACCTGAATGACATGCCGCAGATGAAGACCTGCACTCCGCAGTATGCGGCCCCCGAGATGCTCGACCGCGAGGAGATCACGCCGCGGAGCGATTTGTGCAGCTTGGGTTACGTGCTGGTCGAGCTGCTGGCCGGCGCTCCGTTGTTCGCCGGCATCAAGGAATACGCCAAGCTGCTCGAAGCCAAGCGGACGCTGCCGCAACGGTTGCACAAGGTGCTGCCGAAGGAAATCACGCACAGCGAGCTGTTGATGACGATCTGCCGCCGACTCACGGCGCCCGATCCGATGCTGCGTTACGCCAGCGCCGAGCAGGCCGACATCGGCCGCGAAGGGCTCGCCGAATTCCAGCGAACGCTGGTCCGCGTCGATCTGGCGAGCGAGTACGAGAACGAGCTCCGCTCGTGGCTGGAAGAGCTGGACTGACGCGGCCGCCATCAATTAGCCGCGGAGCTTGCTCCGCGCGGGTTTTTCGCGGTACGAGCGCGGAGCAAGCTCCGCCGCTAATTGCCGTTCGTCCATTCCTGTTGGCATTGACGGCAGGGCTCGTGGCGGGGCATTCTATTAGGTCACCAGCGGCGCATCGGGACGCGCTGGCGTGGCATCCAGTTGGGAGGCTGGTCATGTCCCTGTATTTCCTCGTGATTTGCCTGGCCCTGGGTGGACAGGTTGGCGACGGCGACCGCTACGGTTCGCCGCCGGATCAGGGCAGTTCGGCAGCGGCCCAGCCGCCGATTTCTGGCGCCAGGGATAGCCAGGTCAGCCCGCCGCCCGCATTCGCGCCGAATTCGACGACCGCAGCGGAAGCGTATGGCGACGTTTCCCCGGCGACTCGCCCAAAGACGCCTGCCGCCCCACCCGCGACGAGCCCAGTTGAATCCACCGAACCAGCGGCCCGTGCCATCAAGCCGTCCACCTTGATGCGGTCGATGCTTGCCGCGCCGAGCGGTTCGCGGCTCACGGGTCGGCCGGTGCGGCTGACCGAAGTCTTGGCCGGCGCGTCGACGCGTCAGGATCAGTCACGACGGGTAGAGGCCTATTGGGACCTTTGCTCGTCGGTCGCCGACTATTATCTCGGCGTGCGCGAACAGGATGAATTGCAGCGGCTGCGACCGAGCGTGCCAAACGTTGGTCCGGCTTGGCAGCAGGCCGAGTCGGAATTGGGCGTGCGAATCGGCACGTCGCAGCGGGCGGCGGTTGCCTCGCAGTATCGGCTGGCGAGCTTGCTGGGAGCTGGCATTGGCACTGAAAGCCTGCCGCTGCCCACGAACGCGCCCCATTGCGGCGACTACTACGCGCGCTACGACCAGGTATTCGCCGGCCGCGAGTCGCCGGAAGCCCGCGAGTTGAGCGAGCTGTTGCCGATGCGATATCAAGAACTGTCGGACGCGGCGGTCGCGGTCGCGCGTGCCGAGGAGTTTCTCGGCGCGATCGCGGCTCAACGTGGTGGCGGCGACGGCACCGGAACATTGCGGGCGCTAGAACTTGTCGCGCTGCGGCGGCGGGCATTTGTGCAAATCGCCCGCGACTACAATCGCCGTATCGCCCGCTACGCCGAACTGGCGTCGCCGGGGCCAATTGACTCGGACCGGCTGATCGGCATGCTGATCATGCGCGAGGGCGCGACGAACACGGCGACGCGTCCGGCGACGTCCGTGCCGCCGCTGAACCGGCATTCGCAACTGCCCGTCGACGCCACGAACCCAGCCGGCGACGCGCAGACATTTGCCGAAGGTTGGGAGTCGATCAAAAGTGCCGCGGCTGCCGCGCCGCGCGATGACGCGGTGAAGCCCGCCTCGGCCGAAGCGAAGCGGACCAGGCCGCGCCGCGAGCATTCGCTGCTCGTTCCTGCGGAGTGACAATCGGCGGGCTTGCGGCCATAATGGTTGGCATGGGCCCGCTCGCCGCAACTCGATTCACGCGCAGCGCCGCTCCGCATGTGGAACCGATCGACGTGGGTTCGTTGCCCACGGTCCGCCCGCTCTGGATCGGTCCGCTGCGGGTCGATCCGCCGATTCTGCAGGCCCCGATGGCGGGTTTCACGAACTACGCCTTTCGGCAGATTGTCCGCGAGTTTGGCGGGGCGGGGCTGCTGGCGACCGAAATGGTTTGTGCCAAGGGGTTCGTTTGGCTCGACGAGCACGAGGCCGAGCATCCCGACCGGCTGTGGGGCGTGGTGGACGAGCCGCGGCCGCTGGCGGTGCAGATGTGGGACAACGACCCGGAGACACTGGCCAAGGTCGGGAGGCGGCTGGCCAACGAGTACAAAGTCAGCGTCGTGGACATCAATTTCGGTTGCCCGGTGCGCGACGTGGCCCAGCGAGCGCACAGCGGCTCGTATTTGCTCCGCGAGCCGGACCGCATGGGGGCGATCATCGAGCGGGTGGTGGCGGCGTGCGCCCCGACGCCGGTCACGGCGAAGATTCGTCTCGGCTGCACCCGCGATCAGATCAATGCGATCGACATTGCGCAGGTCGTCGAAGGGGCAGGGGCGGCCGCGCTGACGGTCCACGGGCGGACCGCGGCCGACATGTTCCGCGGCTCGGCCGACTGGGATCGCATCGCGGCGATCAAGCCGCACCTAAAGCGGATTCCGCTCATTGGCAATGGCGACCTCGACTCGGCCCGCAAGGTGGTCGATGCCTTTCGTCGGTATGACGTCGACGGCGTGATGATCGCCCGGGCGTCGCTGGCCAAGCCGTGGCTGTTTGCGCAGGCGGCGGCGGCGCCTGCGCGGCGAGCCAGTGCCGCCCGATCCGACGCTCGACGAAGAGCGGGCGTTGCTGTTGCACCATTTCGATCTGGTTTGCGAGCGGTTCGGCGTCGAAAAGGGTGCAACTGATGCGGAAGTACGCCTGCTGCTACGCGCAAGGTCGCCGGGCGCCCGCGAATTTCGCAGCCGGGTGGCAAAAGTTTCGACGCCGGCCGAGTTCCATGAGGTCGTCGAGGGTTTTTTCCGCGCGACGAGTCGGCGGTCGCGGAGGCGTGACCTTACTCTTCCGCTGGCTCCTCGCGGCCCAATTCGTGGGCCAGCGCACGCAGCGCGAGATTGATGTCGCGGAGAAAATAGACCAGCGACGCGATCAGCGAGAGCAGGCACAGGATGAACAGTCCGCTCAGGACGATCGCCGCTTCCAGCTTGACAAGCACGCTCACAAACAGAGCGATGATCAGTAGCGCCGCCAACAGCGCGCTGGTCGAAATCAGCGCGATCGCCGCCTGCTGGAGCCGAGCCCGCCGCCAGAGAATGTCGAGTTGCCGCTTGTAGCGGCGGCGATTGTCTTCGTCGCAATGCCGCAGCATTTCCACCAGTTGCCGCGACCGGTCGATCGTGCGACCGAGGCGGTTGGTCATGTTCAAGAGCAACAGGCCGACGCCGGAAATCAGAATCACCGGACCGATCGCGGTCTGCAGCACCGGCACCAGTTCGTCGAGCTTCATGGCGGGACCTCGGCGCTTCAATCGGCATCCGCGGTGTCGCGGGTGTCGATGTCGAGTGGCGCCTTGAATTGTTCTTCGACGACTTCGGGCGGGAGCAGGAGCACTCGAAAGAGGCAGAAACCGATCAGACCGAATACTGATCCGACTGAAACAATCATGATTGTCAAGCCGGCGAAGTCATGTGAATTGGCTCCGGACACGTCGTCAGTCATAGTTCAAGCGGCCGTTCGCGTTCCCAACGGCGTCCGGCGATATGCACCAGGATCAGCAGGAACACGAACACGGTGGCGATAAAACAAACCGACGCCAGCACGACGTGATTCTCTTTCATAACGCGATCGTTCGGGCATCGACTGCCAACAAACACGCCGAAGATGACGATCAGATACAGCGGTGTCACAAATTTCAACACATATTGCACGAACTGAGGCACGCGGAGATGGGCACCCTGGTGCAGTTCTGCTTCGCCTCGTTCGATGCCGAACACCCAGCCGTAAAGCATCGACTGGATCATCGCCAATGTGAAGATCAGGAATGTGCCGACCCAGAAGTCAAAAGTGTCGAGCGCACCATTCCTTGGAAAAATACATGACGAAAGCCGTGCCAAACGCCGCAATCAAGCCAGGAACGTGACGGACGCGTGGCGCTTGAGCCCAAGACCCTCTTCAAAAAAAGCGATCACCGGCTGCAGCATGGAGATGCTGCTGGTGATCGCGGCCAGGAACAGCATGAAAAACCAGCCGAAACCAAAAAAACGACCGCCCGGCATGACGGCGAACACGTTGGGCAGTGCATTGAATCCCAAGCCGAACGTGCCTTGCTTGGTGGCGGCCGCTCCCAAAAAAATAAATGCGGCTGGCAGCGTGATCAGCCCACCCAAGCAGACCTCAAAGAACTCGTTCACGCTGGCTGCCGTCAGGCCGCTGAGAGCCACGTCATCGTTGCGACGCAGATAGCTGGCGTAGTTGATGATGATGCCAAAGCCCGCGGAAAAACTGAAGAAGATTTGTCCGGACGCCGCCAGCCAAGTCTGGGCCTCCACAGATATTCCTGTTCGGATTCCACATCGATCCCAGACCATCCGGACATTCAGTCCGGCTTGCTTGATCGGGGGTGCCAAGCGTGAGCACGCGGACCAGGACGCAAAACGCGCAAATCGCCATCAGCGGCATGGCGACGTTGCAGAACTTCTCGATGCCCTTGCTCACGCCGCGGTAGATCAAGACGAAATTCAGGAAACACGCCACCAGCAGGATGCCGACCAGCTCGTTGCTGCCGCCGTCGTAGATGAAGCCATTGGCGTTGGTGCCGACGAAGTCGTCAAAGTGCTTCTGATAACTCTCGGCGTTGGTCCCTGCCGAGCGGAAGATTGCCGACGAGATAGTCGTATGCGTAGCCCAAGCACCACGCCTCGATGAACACGTAATACATGTAAATCACCAGCGGGATCAGCAGCGCGAACGCCCCGAAGTATTTGGCGAGGCGATGCGGCCAGATGGTCGGCGAAGATGCCGGGCGCCGAGTTGAAACCCTTGGTGCCGCCGTAGCGGCCCATCGTCCACTCGGCCCAGCACAGCGGGATGCCGAGCACAAGCAGCGAGATGAAGTACGGCAGCATGAACGCGCCGCCGCCGTTCTGGGCCGCTTGGCCGGGAAACCGCAGGAAGTTGCCCAGTCCCACGGCCGAGCCGGCCACGGCCAGGATCACGCCGATCCGCGTGCCCCAATGTTCGCTGGGCGGCCGCCGGTCGGTTGGTCACTGGCCATGTTGGAATCCTCCCCAGGTTCGGGCGGCTGCGAAAATGGGCATAACAACGGTTCCCGTCGCGGTGTTTTAACGCAACAAGCCCTGATATGTCAACAGGTTACGCCGACGATGGCAATTTTTCAAATAATGGGTTGTCAAAAACATGCAGCCCGGTACGATTGAGTGGGCAGATTGAAAGCCTAAATCGTTGGACACCTTGAGATAGCCACATGAGCGGACAAGCCGAAACATCTGACGAAGTGCTGCTGAATTACCTGCGGCGTTACGGGGCGGCGCGGATTTCGGACTTGGTGGCCGAAACCGGCGTCACGGCCACGGCCGTGCGGCAGCGGATTCAGCGGCTGATGGCCGAGGGGCTGATCGAGCGGCACGCGGAGAAGATCGGCCGGGGGCGGCCCAATCATCGCTATGCGCTCACCGAGAAGGGCGAAGCGAGTCGGCGGCACGAATTTTTCCGACCTGGCGACCGTGCTGTGGGAAGAGATCAAGGCGGTGCCCGATCCGGAAGTCCGCCGCGGATTGCTGAAGCGAATCGCCGACCGGTTCGTGGCCAAGTATCGGGGCACGGTTGCACGGCGAGACGCTGGGCGAACGGATGGCGTCGCTCGCCGGGTTGATGAACGAGCGGGAGATTCCGTTCGAAGTGAACGACGCGGGGGGGTTGCCGGTGCTCTCTGCGTTGGCCTGCCCGTATCCGGAGTTGGCCAAAGCGGATCGCGGCGTGTGCACGATGGAAAAATTGATGTTATCGGAGGTGTTGGGCGAGAGCATGCGGCTTTCGGCGTGCCGCTTGGACGGCGCCGCCTGCTGCACCTTCACACCGAGCACAGCATAGAGCGAAGATGGTCGATTCGCCACGACGGCACCATTCGCCGCTTGCGGTTTAGCTGACCAGAATCCGCGACAATTGACAGTGAGCAAAGTGAAAATGTCGCAGCCATGGATTGAAGGACGATTCGAAGAAAACGTCATCACGACGACGGTCGAGCAGGCGATCAACTGGGCCCGGCAGTCGAGCATCTGGCCGATGACGTTTGGGCTGGCCTGCTGCGCGATCGAGATGATGGCCGCCGGGGCCAGCCGCTTCGACATGGACCGCTTCGGGGCCGGCGCGTTTCGGGCCACGCCGCGGCAGGCCGACCTGATGATCGTGGCCGGCACGGTGACCTACAAAATGGCCAGCCGCGTGCGGCGGCTTTACAACCTGATGCCCGACCCGAAGTTCGTGATCGCCATGGGCGCCTGCACCGTCGGCGGCGGGCCGTATTTCAAGTACGGCTACCACGTGGTGAAGGGCGTCGACCTGGTGGTGCCGGTCGACGTGTACGTGCCCGGCTGCCCGCCGCGGCCCGAGGCGCTGCTGGAAGGCCTGATGCGGATTCAGGACAAGATCAAGGGACACAAGATCGCCCGGATGCACGGCGCGATGGCCGGCATCGAAGGTCGACGACGAGCTGCCGGTGCCGCACCACTCCGGCTACGTCGACGCGCCGGCGGATCAGGAGCCGCTGTTCGATCACCAGAAGATTACGGCGTAACGCCAGCGAGCCGTTACTCGCGGCTATTACGGCTCGTCGAATGTCGCTGACGACTTCGCAACTGACAACTGACAACTAGCACTCACATGACCGAAACACTTGACGATCAAGAACCTGCACGTGGCCGTCGAAGGCAAGCCGATCCTCCGCGGCGTGAACCTGACGATCCGCCGCGGCGAGACCACGCGCTGATGGGCCCCAACGGCTCGGGCAAGAGCACGCTGGGCTGCGCGATCATGGGCCATCCCGCTACGAGGTGACCGAGGGCACGATCGAGCTCAACGGCGCAGGACATCTGCCGATTGGGACGCCGACCGAGCGGGCCCGGGCCGGCATCTTCCTGGCCTTTCAGCGGCCGATGGCGATTCCCGGCGTGAAGATGGCCGACTTCCTGCGCCACGCGACGACCAACGTCCGCAATCCGGACCGCAAGGAAGGCGAGGAGCTGATCCCGATGCGGCGAGTTCCGCAAGGAGCTCAAGGCGAAGATGGAACAGCTGCGGATGGACGAGGAATTCGCCCGCCGCTACGTGAACGACGGTTTTTCCGGCGGCGAGATGAAGCGGGCCGAGATCCTGCAGATGGCCATGCTGCGGCCGAAGTTCGCGATCCTCGACGAGACCGACAGCGGCCTGGACGTCGACGCCGTGCGGCTGGCCAGCCAGAGCATCGCCGAGATCGGCGGCGACCAGATGGGCATCCTGATCATCACGCACCACGACAAGCTGCTGGAGCACAACACGCCCGACTTCACGCACGTGATGCTCGGCGGGCGGATCGTCGAGACCGGCGGCGTCGAGCTGGCCCGCGAACTGCACACCGAAGGCTACGACCGCATCCGCAGCGCCGCCATCCGGAAGAAGCGGCCGATCGAACGAGGAAATGGCCGCCAAGCAGCCGCAGACCAGCGGCGTGGCGTAACGAATACGAGGCATTGAGATCATGGCAACCGACCTTACATCGATCACGCCACGTCCGACGCAGCTCGGCGAAATCAACAAGTACGATTTCGTCACCCGACGCACGGGCGTCTTCAAGGCCCGCAAGGGGCTCGACGCCGAGATCGTCGCCGCAGATTTCGGAGATGAAGGCGAGCCGGCCTGGATGCGCGATTTCCGGCTGCGGTCGCTGAAGATTTTCGAGTCGAAGCCGATGCCGCGCTGGGGCGGCAACATCGGCATCGACTTCCAGGACATCTACTACTACCTCAAGCCGACCGACCACCAGGGCAAGACCTGGGACGACGTGCCCGCAGGAGATCAAGGAGACGTTCGACAAGCTGGGCATTCCCGAGGCGGAGAAGAAATATCTCGCCGGCGTGAAGGCCCAGTTCGAGAGCGAAGTGGTCTACGGCTCGCTGCAAGGAAGACCTCGGCAAGAAGGGCGTGATCTTCACCGACACCGACACGGCCGTCCGCGAGCACCCCGACCTGGTGCGCGAGTACTTCGGCACGATCATTCCGCCGGACGACAACAAGTTCGCCGCGCTCAACTCGGCCGTCTGGTCGGGCGGCTCGTTCATCTACGTGCCCAAGGGCGTGAAGATCGAGTTCCCGCTGCAGGCCTATTTCCGCATCAACGCCGAGCACATGGGCCAGTTCGAGCGGACGCTGATCATCGTCGACGAAGGGGCCGAGGTGCATTACGTCGAGGGCTGCACCGCCCCGATGTACACGACCGAGAGCCTGCACTCGGCCGTGGTCGAGATCGTCGTCCGCCGCGGCGCCCGCTGCCGCTACACGACGATCCAGAACTGGGCCAACAACATCTACAACCTGGTGACCAAGCGGGCCATGGCCTACGGCGATTCGCTGATGGAGTGGATCGACGGCAACCTGGGCAGCCGGCTGACGATGAAGTACCCGGCCGTCTACATGATGGAGCCGGGCGCCCGCGGCGAGATCCTCTCGATCGCGTTCGCGTCGAACGGCCAGCATCAGGACGCCGGGGCGAAGGTCGTCCACTGTGCCCCGCACACCACGAGCCGCATCATCTCCAAGAGCATCAGCAAGAACGGCGGCCGCGTCGAGCTATCGCGGCCTGTGCAAGGTGCAGGACGGGGCGGTCGGCTCGAAGAGCAACGTCGTGTGCGACGCCTTGATCCTCGACCCGCAAAGCCGCAGCGACACGTATCCGTACATCGAAGTCGAAGAGCAGGACGTGCAGGTCGGGCACGAGGCGAGCGTCTCGCGGATCGGCGAGGAGCAGCTGTTCTACCTGCAGAGCCGCGGCCTGACCGAAGCCGAGGCCAGCACGATGATCGTCAGCGGCTTCATCGAGCCGCTGGTCAAGGAGCTGCCGATGGAATACGCCGTCGAGATGAACCGGCTGATCGAACTGCAGATGGAAGGGAGCGTGGGCTGAGGCACACGATTGCCGGAGAGGCACAGTTGCCATGAGCATTGCAACCGACATACGACGGAACGGCTCATCGCCGAACTCTACAAGATCGACGGCAAGGCAGAGATCGTCGGGGGGAGAATCGTGATGATGAGCCCGACGGGCGATATGCCTGGCGATGCCGCAGGACGCAATTTACGTACGGTTTGCGAGCAGCACGCGAGGCAGCTCGGCGGACGAGCATATGCCGATAATGTGGCCTTTTTGGTCGACTTACCGAATCGCACGATCATTTTGTCCCGACGCATGCGTATTACACCGGTCCGCGGACCGGAGATGAAGTTCCTTCCTCAGGCTCCCGATTTCGCCGCCGAGGTTCGCAGCGAAGGCGATTACGGTCCGGCCGCCGAGCACGAAATGGCCGCGAAGCGGGCCGATTATTTTGCCGCCGGGACAAAGGTCGTTTGGGACGTTGATCTTGCTGAGCGAGGACGATCGTACGGAAGTATACGGCCGCTTCCCCGACACGCCGACCATATTTCGCCGCGGCGAGCAGGCAGAAGCCGAGCCGGCGGTGCCGGGTTGGACGTTTCTCGTCGATGAATTGTTGATGATTCCGAGAGTCGAAAGATTGTTTGGAGAACATGGCGACTGCGATTGCTTCGACGGGATTTACACAGGAAGCGTTTGACGCCTTTCTCGCCGCGCGCGACGAGCCGGCCTGGCTCGTCGACCTGCGCCGCGCAGCGTGGCGGCGGTTTCTCGAATTGCCGATGCCGTCCAGCCGCGACGAAGAGTGGATGCGGACCGACATCCGGCTGTTCAAGCTCGATCGGTATCACGTCCCCGATCCGACGCCGCACGAAAGCCCGGAGTTCCCGCACGCGCTGTTGGCGGCGGGCGTCGAGCTGGGCGGCCGGACCGTGAGCGTCGACAGCCGCTCGGTGTTGAGCGAGCTTTCGCCGGAGCTGCGCCAAGCAGGGCGTGCTGTTCGGCAGCCTCGAGCCGGCTGGTGGCCGAGCATGGCGATCTGCTTGCGGCCGTTCTTCGAGCGGCAGGTCGTCGATCCGTTCAAGGACAAGTTCTCGGCGCTCAATGCCGCCTGCTGGTCGGGCGGGCCGCTGCTGTACGTGCCCAAGGGCGTGCGCATCGACGAGCCGCTGCACACGCTCTCGGCGCTGGCCGACGGCGGCGTCGACCTCAACAAGATCCTGGTGATTCTCGAGCCGGGTGCCGAAGCAACGCTGCTCTCGGAAACGGCCAGCACGACGTCCGACGGTGGCGGGCTGCACTGCGGCGCGATCGAGCTTGATCGTCGAGCAGGGAGCCCGCTTGCGGTACGTCAACTTGCAGAACTGGGGGAGCGAGGTCTGGCACTTCGCCCATCAGAAGGCCCACGTCGGCCGCGAAGGCACACTTGCAATGGACGATCGGCGCGCTGGGCGGAAAGCTCGCCAAGGTGAATCAGCACGTCGCCCTGGTCGGACCGGACGCCGAGGTGCAGGTCAACGGCGTGATGTTCACCGAAGGCCGGCAGCATCTGTCGTACAACACGCACCAGCACCACATGGCCCCGTATTGCCGCAGCGACTTGCTCTACAAGGCGGCGCTGCAGGACCGCTCGCGGACCGTGTGGCGGGGCATGATCAAGGTCGACAAGGTCGCCCAGCGGACCGACGCCTATCAGCGGAACGACAACCTCATGCTCTCGCGCGACGCGCGGGCCGATTCGATCCCGGGCCTGGAAATCGAGGCCGACGACGTCCGCTGCACGCACGGCAGCACCTCCGGCCGCGTCGACGAGGGCCAGGTGTTCTACGCGATGGCCCGCGGCTACACGCGGCGCGAGGCGGTGCGAATGATCGTGGCCGGGTTCTTTCAGCAGGTGTTCGATCGAATCACGATCGAGAGCGTCCGCGAGGCGCTGGGCGAAGCAATCGGCCGGCGGGTGAGCGACATTCAGGATTTCGGCTCCGTTTGACGGCGGCACGGTATGACGGTTTGGCAAATCGTCGCAACGGTGATACGACTCGCCGGGTTGATATGTCTCCTGCCCGGAATGTTCCTGGCGGCGACCGGCGTGCGAACAATCGTCTCTGGCCGGATCGACGAGCGAAAGCGATCGGCCGGCGCATTGCGTTGGGGACTGCCGCTACTTGTGGTTGGCGTGCTGTTGTTGTTCGGCGGAACGTGGTTGGCGAATTGGGCAGTGCAATAATGGCGGATTTTGTTCCCGTGGCGAAAGTGACCGACGTGCCCGACCCCGGCAAGGAGCTGGTCGAGGTCGGCGAGCGGCTCGTGGTGTTGATCCACGCCGCTGGGCACTGGTACGCGCTGGACGACGTCTGCACGCACGACGGCGGCCCGCTGAGCGAAGGTCCGCTCGACGCCGCGGCCGGCACGATCGCCTGCCCGCGGCACGGGGCGAAGTTCGACGTGAAGACGGGCGCGGCCCTGACGATGCCCGCCACGAAGCCGACCGGTCACTCACGAGGGTGAAAGTCGACGGCGGACAAGTATGGTGCGGTGCGATTGAGCGAGATTAGCGTGCCGCTGCGAGCCGGTTAATCCACCACTCGTGAGTACACGATTGTCAAATGAACCAGTTCTCGTCCGGTGACTTTCTCGCACACCGCCAATCGGCCGGCGAACATATCCGAGTTCCCGTAGCGTAGGTCCGATCAATGGCAAGAAGATCGTCAACGTGTTACCGTCTATTCGCCTCGACGCGGCGGTCGATGGTGATGTTCGGATGGTTCTCTTTGTCAACCGGTAGCAGAACATCGAACTCCTCAATCCTCATGAACTCAACCCATTCTTCTCTTAGCCGGTACCGCCAGTCCTCGGGTCCTTCGTGTTTCTACAGGATCAATGCGGTCTCTAACGGCATTTCGCAAGCCGCGGCGGAACCGGGCGAGAACGAGATTCTATCTCAAGCTTTCATCGTTGAGTGTGTACTTGTTGGTTGAGCAGGAATTCCCGGCAGTGATCGGTATCCCGAAGAGCACGAATTAGTTGAGGAGGCTACAGCCTGGACGACTCATACCCTTTTGCATTGGCCGCCGATCCCGTTAGTAGAGATTATGGAGGTTGAGATTGCACGGAGCCGGAGATGAAGGCTAACATGCCTATCGCCGAAGACAAAATCCGCGAAGCCCTCAAGCAAGTGATCGACCCCGAGCTGTTCGTCAACGTGGTCGACCTGGGGCTGATCTACGAAGTGAAGATCGACGAGCAGCCGGACGGCAAATCAAACGTCGGCATCAACATGACGATGACCAGCCCGGCCTGTCCGGCGGGGCCGCAGCTGTTGGGCCAGTCGAAGGATTTTGTCGGCCGGCTCGAGGGCGTTGGCGAAGTCGACGTGCGGCTGGTGATGGACCCGCCCTGGACGCCCGACCGCATGACCGAAGATGCGACGGGATCAATTGGGAATCTTCTAACCGACGGGCGACCTTTCTCTTGCCGCCATCGGCATCGCTTGCGGTTTAGCTCGATGCAGATCTTCCTCTACGAATGGGCGAGCGGCGGCGGCCTGGTCAATGAACCGGGCGCCCTGCCCGCGTCGCTGGTCCGCGAGGGCGTGACCATGATCGGCGCGCTGGCCGCCGATTTGATGCGGATCTCCGGTGCGCAAGTGACGGCGCTGCGCGATCCGCGCGTCGTGCAGCTGGCGATCGGCCGGCGGCCAGGCGATCGACGTGCAAAGCGCCGCGGAGCATCGCCATGAATTCGAAAGGCTCGCGGCCGAGGCGGACGCAACGATTCTGATTGCCCCGGAGTTCGACGGCATCTTGCTCAAGGCGGCCCAGCGGGCCGTTGCGTGCGGCGGTCGGCTGCACTCGCCCTCGCCGGAGTTCATTCGCTTGACTGCCGACAAACACGAGACCTGTGAGCGGTTGGCCGCGGCCGGCGTGCGGGTGCCAGACGGGATCCTGCTGGAGCCGGAACAGAAGCTCCCCGCCGGTTTTTCGTACCCCGCGGTGCTCAAGCCAGTCGATGGAGCGGGATCGCAGGACACGCTGTTGGTGGCCGGCGTCTACGACGACCCGCCGCCCTACGCCTGGACTCGGCGGTTGGAACAATATATTTCCGGCCTGGCGGTGAGCGTGGCGTTTTTGTGTGGTCCCGCCGGTCGACTGCCGCTCGTGCCATGCACGCAACGCATTTCGCGAGGACGGCAGGTTCCGCTATCGCGGCGGTGAATTGCCGCTCGCCGACGGGCTCGCTGAACGGGCCGTCGCGCTCTCCGGCAGAGCCTTGTCTGCTTTGCCCGCGAGCGCGCGGTTATGTCGGCGTCGACCTGATCCTGGGCCGCGATCCTGGCGGGGAGGAAGATGTTGTCATCGAAATCAATCCGCGGCTGACGACCTCGTACGTTGGTTTACGGGCCGCGGCCAAGCAGAACATCGCCGATGCGATGCTGCGCGTGGCAGCCGGTGAAAGTCGCGCCGGTCGAGTTTTCCGACCGCGCGCTGGAATTCGACGCGGCCGGCAACGTAAGCTTCCTCGCACGTTGACCAGTTCCGCTTGGAGATCGCCGGCGCGATGCCTCCGAGGCAACTGAGGGTCTCTTTGCGCGGCCGGATTGACGTAAGTCTTGAATTTGCGGCACTTTGCATATTGTTCCAGCCCGGTCAGAGTCCCGGCAGGACATCAAACGCCGGCAGCAACATCATCAGCAGTGCATCGTTTGATGAATATTTTGGGATAAAGCCGGATAATCGCTTGACGGCTCGTTGCCGGTTCGTAGAATCAGGGAGTAATTCCAGTTGGTGGAACGAGTTCCACGTTTGAGGTTAGATCCAATACAGTATTAGATCAAATACCGTAACTGCCCCGCTCGATCGATTCGAGGGAACGCTAATCCAGTAAGAACGACGATTGAAGTCTTTCCACGCGATAGCTTTGCCTGTTGCGCCGAAAGGTTTCAGTCGTCGTTTTTTTGTTGGAGACAGCGAGAGCAAGAGCGGGTTTGAACGGGGAATACAAACGATTGGTGGCGCGTGGCCAGCCAATGTCAGCGTCGCCGAACGCCTGGATTCGGCTGCAAAATCTTTGCCGCGGTTGAAATTGCCAATTAGTATGAATTTCTGGGAGTTTTTGTTTGGCAACGGCTGTTGGCGACCGCGGACATAGGGTGTCATTTCAAGATTGGGAATCGCAGTTTACTGCTCGGAGGAAGATCCAATGTTGCGTGCTTTGAGAATTCTCAGCTTCAGCGTCGCCACTTGCGCGCTCGCGACGGTGCTGTGCGGCTCGTCCGTAGCGGGGACGATCATCCGCCTGGGACTCGGCAGCGACCCGTCGCCCGACATCGAATACGATGCCAATTCGCTCACGCTTTCGACCTACGACGATGGTGATGCCGCCACGACGGAAGACCAGGATACGAACGTGGACTTCCAAGGATTCATTGCGGCCTATATTGCCGACATTCCCACCGCCACGGCGTCCATCAGCTTGAACGGCCTGATCGCTGCGCCTCCGGTCACGGTGGTGCTGAACACGCTGGTGATTCAGA
Organism: uncultured Planctomycetota bacterium; assembly: GCA_963808175.1. Lineage (GTDB taxonomy): Bacteria > Planctomycetota > Planctomycetia > Pirellulales > Lacipirellulaceae > DASYDU01. The sequence goes on from CAWEEU010000007.1 coordinate 126,759, forward strand.
ACTTCAACGGCGGGGCGTTCATCTTGCGAGACGCATCCAACACCGAGCTATTGTCCGGCACGCTCGGTGCAAGTTCACTGGCTGGTACGCTGGGCGGACCAGGCGCCGGCGCACTGTTCACAACGACTTTTTCCAGCGTCAATCCGGCGGGCACGCTGGCTCCTTACATCAAGCCCAACAGTCTGACCCTCTCGATGAGCTTCACCGACGTCATGAGCAACGGAGCGAGCGGCTTCGCGCTGCAGGCGGCTGATCCGACGAAGCTTGCCTCCTTCACGGGCGACGTCACGATCAACATCTCGGCCGAGCAGACTCCCGAGCCGGTGACCGCGATGCTGCTGTTGATTGCCGTGTTTACAGGTTTCGCGGCCCTACGCACGAAACGCTAGAAGCGATCGAGTGAGTCGATCCAACGGGCCAGTTGCTCGCGCTCTGCGTCCGTGAGGTCGCCTTCCGGGCTGGCGAGCGTGATGGCGGTGACGGGGTAGCCGGCGTCGCCCAGTTTCTTGAGTCCCGCTTGCATCTGTGCCAGTCGGCCCGTGTTGGCTGTGAGGCCGGCAAAAATGGCCAATCGGGCCGTCGGCTGGGTGCTGGGCGGGTCGACGGTACGTGGTAGCGCCGCGGCCGACGTCGCGATCCCGGAAAAAAGATCGCGACTCACCAGCCCCAACAGATAGGCCATCGCTCCTCCGCCTTCCTGTCCAAATACGACGACTCGCCGCGGATCGACCTGGTATTCGGAGAGCACGCGCTCGCTCAGGCGGCGGAGGTATTCGAGTTCGGTCCGCTCCCAGCGGTTCACGTCCGACGACGTGGGCGCGACGAAGATTAGCCCGTCCCGCTCGCAGACGTCCTGCCACTGGCGAAATAGCTCGTCGCTGGGTGCGGCGCCGGGGGCATGCAGCCAGATGATCACTCCCGCTGGCCGCCCGGCCTCCAGGCTGGTGGGCAAATAGACGCGGCACGTCTCGGGAAACTCCGCGAGCTTCAGTTCTTGCAGCTTGAGCCCACGCTTGGCGGCCGCACCGGATGTGGCGTCCGCGGCCGGTGCCGGCGCTGCATAGGCAGCCGGCAATTCGCCCGGGACGGTGGTCGGCAATTGGTCCGCCTTGAGCGTAAGATCGAGCGGCTTGTCGTCGCGGATCAGTCGCACCGCGACTTCTGCCGCGGGCACGACGTTGTTCATCGCGCTGATCGCCGATTTGATGCCATCGACCTCGGTGTCGTCGATCCTCACGATGCGATCGCCGGGCTTGATTCCGGCCAGCGGCGGCCGGGCTGCTCGGATAGACCATTCGCACGACGACGCCGTTTGGCGAGGCGGGTCGAGCCGCGTCGGACGATTCGCCCGCTTCTTTTTGCGCGGGCTCGGCTTCCGCGCGAAGCGGCAGGATGCCGAGGAAGGCGTGGCGAAACGGTTCCAGCTCGCCTGCCAGTTCAACTGTTTGCTGCAGAGTTTCGCCGCCGCGCTTGGCGGTCACGCGCACGGTGTCGCCGGCGTACTTCGTTCCCAGTGCGAAGCGCAGATCGGTTTGCGTGTGGATATCGCGGCCGTCGATGCCGACGATCCGGTCGCCTTTTTTGAATCCCGCCCTGCCGGCCGGCGAGGTCGGCAAGACGGTTGCCAGCTCGGCCGGGCCCCCGCGCGAGTTTTCGGCGGCGAGGCCGACACCCATCACGCCGGCCTGCTGATCCTGCCCCTTCTTCATCCGCTCGATCGGATCCGCCAGGGCGGAAAGCGGCACGGCGAAGCCGATGCCCGAATCGTACCACTCCGCCCCGGCGACTTCGCTCGTCGACTGCGGCGCCATCGGCACGATGATGCCGAACACCCGTCCGCGAATGTCGATCAGCGGTCCGCCGTAGCTGGCGGTCGACACGTCGGCATCGGTTTGAATCGCCTTGCCAAACATGCGATCGAGCCCGCTGACGATGCCGACCGAAATGTTCGGTCGGTCGGCGCGAAACGAGCGGCCGACTGCGATCGCCCATTGGCCGACGCGGATCTCATCGCTCGGCACGATCTCCGGAACCGCCAGGTCGTTCACGCCTTGGGCCTTGAGCAGCACGAGCATGCGGCTGTGGTCCTTGGCGACCAATTGGGCCGGGGCCTGTTCGCCGTTGGCAAAGGTGACCAAAATCGAGGCCGGTTGCTGCACGAAATTGAACGCGCTCGAAATGATCCAGCCGTCGGGCGAGATCACCAGGCCGGTCGTCGGTCCGCTGGCGAGCAAGGTCTGATCGACCTCTTCGAGCCCTCCGATCGTGCGGATTTGCACGACCGAATCCGCCACGCGAGCGACCGCGGCACGAATCGCCGCTTCTTCCTGTGCGGCAAGCGACGTCGACGCGTCCTGTTGTCCGACTGCCGGCAAACTCACTGCGAACAGGCCGACAATCCAACAAACAACAAACTGCGGCAGTCTGCTCACGTCGCTACTCCTTCGCCGCCGGCTCGGTTGGTGCCGCGGCGGAAAGCGAGACTTCGACCAGCGTCTCGTCGCGAAGCACGGAAACGCGGACTGTCGCTTCCTTCTCAAAACGCTCGATGACCGAGTCGGCCTGCTGCCGCGACGCGACTACGTTGGCGTCAATCATCACCAGCAGATCGTCGGGCCTCAGCCCCGCCTTATCCGCGGCGGAGCCTGGCAGCACTCGGTCGACGTAGGGCGGCGTGCGGCTGACCACGTCGGGCACGAGCACGATTCCCAAAGCAGCGAACGAAAGCGGATGGTCCGGGCGATCTGCATCGGTCAATGGCTTGGGCGTGAAATCGCCGGCGCGAATCGACTCGACCGTCGGCGCGAACGCGGCCACCGGCAGGGCGTAGTTCAGCCAGGTGCCGGTGACTTCGCTGCGCAGCTCCTTGCCGAGCATGCCGACCAGGCGGCCTTGCTCGTCGACCAGGGCCCCGCCGGACGCGCCGGGATTGTTGGTTGCCGCGTCGACGACGTACACGTCGCCGCGGTAGTTGGTGCTGAACCCGCCGCGGCGGGCTTCAAGCGGCGCCACCGCCGAGACGTAGCCCAGCAGCATGCTCACCGGCTCGTCGCCCGTGGCGATGCCGAATAGATTGCTAAACGCCACGACCCGCGAGCCGACGTCGACCGCCGGCGACTTGTCCAGGTCAAAGTAAGGCAGCTTCTCGCGCTCGGGATCGATCTTCAATACGCGCGATCTCGGTGAGTGGATCGGCGCCCAGCAGCGTCGCGGTGAATCGTCGGCCATCGTCGAGCACGACGGTCACGTCGCTGTCGAGCACGTAGCTCCAGGCGGTGAGCACATCGCCGTCGGGAGAAACGAGCATGCCACTCTGGTACGCCTCCAGGCCCCGCAACCCGCCCGAGCCGTAGATCTTGACCATTTTCGGCTGCACGTCGCGGGCGACACTGGCCAAGGAGTCTGTTGCCCGCGCGCTGCGTGCGAGCGACAACGCGCACACGGCCACCACGTAGATCCAGTGCCAACGGCTATTGCAGAAGGGAAATCGCATCGTCCACTAGTCTTTCGATTCGTCCGCGCCGGCAGGAGTAGGCTTCGTCGCGCCTTCCAGCTCATAGCTGCGCGATTCGCAAATCGGCAAATTCCTCGTCCCCGTGGCGGATCACCCAGCGATGGGGCAAACGGCGACCAGCCACGGTTCGGAAGTCGCTGAAGTAGATCTCGCACGGGTCCTGATCCTCCGCCGCCTGCATCTCGATGCCCACCAGATCACCTTCGACCGGATCAAAGTAGAAGCGGGTCTCAACGCCGCCTTGCACGCCGACCAGGCAATCGGGCAGCTGCTTTTCGTCCGGCCACGGCAGCGTGCCGAAGTAAGACACTTCCCCAAATTGTCGTGGGCCGATAATCAGCAGCCGCTGCCAAAGATGTAGCGCCGCGAGCAATCCGCCGGAGCGGGGCGGACTGAGCGCGTCGGCGAGCGACAGCCCAAATTCGGCCTCCGACTTTCCGGCCGGCATCACGATCGAGCCGTTGTCTTTCGGAGAGCTTGATCTCGACGTCGCCACCGGTCGCGTCCTTGCCGTCGATGGTCCAGTTCCAGCCAATTCCGGCAAAGTCGCCGCGGGCGAGGAACGAGTTCCAGACGCGCTGCGAGTGAAAACGATTGAACCAATAATTAGCGTAACCAGATCGCTTCTCGAAGACCTTGGCAACGTCCTCGGGCAAGGCGTCGGCCGGTTTCCTCCGGGCACGAATTCGTTTTGGAGCGTCTGGCTGAGGCGGCGAGTCCGGGCGTTTGGGCTGCTCGGGATCAGGCCGCGGGCGCCGTGGCGGCTCCGGTCCGCCTTCCATCATGGCCGCCAACTCGCCGTCGCGATGCGCGGCCGCCAAGCCGGACCAGGCACTGGTGCTCCGTGCCGTCGCGTCGGTAGACCAGTGGCAAACGCCAACCTTCTGGATAAGTGCCGAGTATATTCTTGAAGGCGTTGGCCGTGGACACGTCGCGGCCACCGAACCGCACGATTTCGTCGCCGTAGCGCAGGCCACGGCGGTAGGCGTCGCTATCCTCGAGAATGTCGTCCACGACGACGCGGCCGTCTGCGTCAGTCGAGACGATCGCCCCGAGCGAGGCGTGATCCACGAGCCGACCGCTCTTGAGGTGACTGACGAATCGCTTGATCTGGTTGATCGAGACGGCGTAGCCGACTCCCACGTTGACCCGGCCGCGTTTTTCGAACGAGCAGCGGCCGTTGATGCCGATCAGTTGACCCGCGGCGTTGAACAGCGGCCCGCCGGAGTTGCCGGGATTCACCGCGGCGTCGGTCTGCAGGCAGTCGGTGTATTCCAACAGCGTGCCGGCCGGATACTGGTAGCGATGCACGCCGGAGATGATGCCGTAGCTGATGGTCGGCTTGAAATCGTCGGCGAGCAGGAACGGGTTGCCGGCGACGTACGCCCAATCGCCGACGCGCACCTCGTCGCTGTCTCCCAACTCGGCAACCGGAAAACCCTGGTCGCCGCCGCCCACGAGCTTGATCAAAGCGACGTCGCCGCCCGGATCGAGTCCGACCAGCACGGCATCGACGAAGCGTCCGTCGCTGAGGCCGACTTTCATCGCCGGTCCACAGGGCGCCGTAACGTGATAGTTGGTGACCGCGTAGCCGTCGTGCGAGATGAGCACGCCCGAACCGCCGCCTTGGCCCTTGCGGTCGAAAATCGCGAGCGTGGGACGTGTGATCCGCTCGATCGTGGCGACGCGTTCGGCCTCGGCTGCGAGGACCGCTGGAGGCACTTCCGCCGCCGTCTCGTTCACGTAGGCGGCGATCGTCGACGCCAACGCCGCCGCAACGATCCATGGGTGGTCGAAGTGTTTCACTTCGCGAGTCTCACGTTGCAAAGGTTGAGCCAGTCGCCCGTGTCGAGATTTTCGCCGTAATCGACGACAATTTTGAGCCGCTTCACACCGGCCACGTCAAGATCGAGCGGCAGCGGGGCGTCGCGAACCGTCGATTGCCTGTTCGACCAGGAGCCGGTCGTCGCCGAACACGGAGAGCATCACGTTGCCGCTGGCAGCCACCGCCGGATCAATGCCGGCCTCCGCCAATAAGCGACTATATCCGGCGGGCAAGCGATAAACGAGTTCCGTGCGGCTGCGGACAGCGAGTCCTTTGGCAAACGACTTGAGTTGTGGTGAACCGAGGGCCTGATCCGGATCAGGAAAGGCCAGCGTGAGCGGCCCGCCGCTGGCGGACTGGTTGAATCGCGGCTCGCCGTATTTCGCCGCCCGCGCGGCAACGGTCGGCAGACCGATCAGCGGTTGCCACGACTGCGCGACCGGCTCCAGGTCGCTCAAGACGAGGATCTTTCCGGCCGAGAGGTCGACGCTGCTGATGCCCGCAAGCGGCCAGGCGACGGTGAATCCCGCATTCGTGCTGGCGATGAGCCGGTCTCCTTCCCAGCGGAGCGTCTTCGCGGCGATGCGGAGGCCGCTGGGACCGACGACCACGCTCGAGGGCACTTCGTCTTGTGCGTCATGGGACCGAAAATAAATCAGGCCGGCAACTTTGCTCCGCGGCACGCGGACTTCCTTCCCGTCGAGCTCGCAAACGACCTCTTTGTCGGTCACTTCGCCAAGGACGCATTCCAAGTGATCGAGACTCTTGCCGTCGCGCTTCGACACGCACGAGTAAATCGCTGGGGACGCCAAGCCGGCGGATTTCCTGCCATTGAGGAAGCACCTCGGCGTCGATCGGCTGCAGGCGGACGGCGCGCACCTTGTCGAGCGGAACCGCAAGACGCTGCGGTTCTGCCGGCGGTGGAGGCTGCAGCTGACCGCCCGCTCGACGACCGGTGGCGGCATATTCGGTAAGCGGCAGGATGCTGCCGTCGGTAAGCTCTAATCTCGGATTCCCGGCGTCGCCGGTCGCTGGCTGCAGCTGGGGAAAATCGAGCGTGAGCAACTCAGCCGCGGGAATCGATTGCGGACCGGCGGTGGTCGTGAGCACGACTTCGCCCGCAGACCAGGCCTGAAGCCGGCCGGAGACGACGGTGCCATCGAGCTTCGTCGCCGTCACGTCGGCCGGTGCCACAACGGCCAGCGCAATTGCAGCTATCAGATTCCACACGAGTTGACTCCGATCGGGTGATTGAGCGGCCGCTGCCGCGAGGCGCTGCGGCGGGGTGCACCTCTCCGCTACGGCTAGGGCGTGTCGTCCGACTCCTCGGCCGCGAGTCGGCGGAAGTATTCTTCAATCACTTCGCGATAGTGGGAGGGAAACTCGCGACCGACGTCTTGCAGGGCCTGCTCGCGCTGCTTGTCGGGCATGTCGCCCCAATCGGCGCCGTGGCCCACGTCTTTCTGATCGACCTTGCCGGGGGCCTTAAGCTCGGCCAGCCGGCTGTCTTGCATCGGGGTGCCGCTCGGCGCTCCACCGGACGCACTGGATTGAGATTGCTGTTGTTGGGCCTGGTCTTCGAGCCGTTTGATCATCTTGTCGAGCGAGGCGACGACTCCGTTCTCGACCACTTGCACCTGCTTGCCGGCGCGGCCCAAGTCCAGTCGACGCCGCACGTCGGCCATCCGCCGCGCGACGTGATCCAGCGATTCATCGTCTAAATTGGCGAGGTCTTGCTGCATCAGCTGTGCCAGCTTTTGATAACGGATTGGAAGCTCGTCGGAACGCTGTAGCAGTTCGGCGACGGTGGCGTCGGCTCGATCCGCGTGCACGAGACGATCGCTGGCGACCGCTCGGTAGAACAGCAGCGACTCCGGCTCGACGACGTCGGCCGGCGTGAGCCCGTCGGTCCAAGCGATCACTTCATCATCGAAGCCGTTTTGCGCCAGCCAGCGGGCGTAGTAGAGCCGCATGTTGTAGCGGACCAACGGGTGCGTTTCACTGTTGGCAAGCCAGGAGAAATCGGGCAGCGTCGTGGGCCGCTCGGTCCTGGCACAAAAAGCCACCAGCTGCGAGACTCGATCGTCCGCTTCTGCCAGACAGGCCGCCAGCCGGTCCAACAGCCCGGCCGGCCGGCTGTTGGTCGCGGCATCGGCCTGCCACCACAGGTCACGGACCTTCGACGGGCGGTCTGTTGCCAGCGGCTGCGACTGAAGGTAATTCTCCAGCAGGCGATAGACGTCGTCGGCGTTGGCCCGCTGCCAGCTGGGTTCGGTGGAGAATCCAGTGTCGGCCGCCCGGCCCTGGGTCGGGGCTGAAAGAGCGGTGGCGAGCAGGAGTGAACCAGTGATTTGGCGGGCAAAACGGTGAGATTTCAAACGGTCGGCCATGCGGTGGACTTTCGCGTGTTCGAGGTCGCCTGCGACTACCACATTTTGTGAGTCTCGACGCGCCTGACTTCGTGGGCTCCCCGCCAGCAGCCCATCTTTTAATTATTTCTCATTCGAGCGATCCGGTCCAATAAACTGCGGTCCAACCAAGGTCTTCATCGGCTCGGAAGCAGGCAAAACCCGAGGATTAGGGCCATCCTGACCCGCCGAATCCCTCCATTTTGCCAACTGGAGCCAAATTCGCAAACATCAATCGTTGCGGCCTTGGCTCAGATCGTTGGTCGCTTGGTAGACACGCTGTTGCCGCTCCGCCAGTTTCGCCAGGGCGTCGAGCAGTTCCGGGGTCTCGGCCTGCTCGCCCTCGATGATCTTGGCGTAACTCTGGGTGCGGCGGTTGATCCGCATTTGCAGCGCCCGGATCATCTTCAGCTCGGCCAGCTTGTCGACCAGCGGCGGATCACCCGGCTGGCCGGCGGGCGGGGACTGGCCCGGCCGCGTCTTTTTCTTATCGAGGTCCTTGATCGCCTTGTCGAGCGCGGCGATCGTCTCTTCCAGCGCCTCGATGATGTCCTTTTCGATGTCCTGTGTGAGCTTCCCGACGTTCATGTCTGCCAGGCGCTTGGTGACCTGCTGCATGTCGTCGCGCATCAGACTCACGGTCTCGGGGAACGCCATCGAAGAGCCTTCTTCACGTAGCAGCACCAGCGCCCGGTCGGCTTCTTTACCGAGCAGGTCTTCCTCGCGGCTGAGCCGGGCGGCCTCGATCTGCTGGTCATGGTCGCGGTCGGCCTCGGGAATGCGGTCGATCCGCTTGGTTCCTTCGTAGATTTTGGTCTGCGCGTCGAGCATCTTGCGAAAGCGGGCGGCGAGCATCGTGAGCGTGCGCTCCATCTCCTCCTCGCGGAGCTGGCGGAGGACGCGTTCCAATTCGGCCTTGGCCTGCTCGAGTTGCTTGAGCGATTCCTGCTGGGCCTTGGTGGCACCTTCGCGCTTGGCATCTTCGAGCTGCTGTTGCGCCTCCTGCATTGCCTGTTGGGCACGTTTCAATCGCTCGGCGGCGCGATCTGTCGGCTCCTGTTGCGGCGATTGCTCTTGCTCTGACGAATCGGATGGAGGCGACTGGCCGGGACTTCCCGGCTGGCCGGGCTGTCCTGGTTTGCCTTGCGAGCCTGGTGATGGTTTGCCGTCCGAGGGCTGGCTCGGCGTCGGCTGTGACTGGCCCGGTGCGCCGGAGTCGGACGGTTTCGACGGATTCGGCGACGGGCTGGAGTCGCCCGGCTTCGCGCGCTCGCGCCTCGTCCGGCGCCTTGTCGGATTTCGCGTCGGCGGCTTTGCTCTCGGATCGCTCGGTGTCGCTGATCGACTTGCCGAGCTGGCCGGTTTGGTCGCCGACTTGCTGCTGATCTTTGGCGAGCCGTTTTGTTTCGTCGCCGCCTTCGGTGCGCGCTTGCAGGCCTTTTTCGAGGCGGATCAGCCGGCCGACTTCTTTGAGATACGCTTTGATTCGCTTGTGTTGTGAGTCGAGTTCGCGGTCGCGGTCGGCCTTCAGCAACAGGGTGAGCAGGTCGCCGAGTTCCTTTTGGAGCTCCGTCTGCCGGCCAGCGGCGGCGGAGAGCCGTTCGTCTTCCAACAGGGAGACAATGGTCTCGAATCGCTCGTCGACGCCCTGCTCGCGGCTTTTGGCGATCGCTTCGCGGAGGATCTTGGCCCGCCGCGGATCGGTGCTGGCTGAAAGCTCCGCCAGTCGGGCGAGCACGGTTTCGAGCCGGTCGAAGCGGTCGGCCAGCCGGGCCTGATCGACCGACAATTCATCGCTCGCCGCTGGCGATTCCGGCCCCTTGGCACTCGTGTCCGCCGCGACCGATTTGCCGACCAGAATGCACGAACCCACAACGGCCGAGAAAACCAGCACCACGATCGAGCGACGATTTCTGAATTCGTGTTTCATGGCCATTCGATTCAACCCCGCCGTGGCGAGATCGGCGTCACTCTTCCAATAAATCTTTGATCCGCTCGGACTGCTGCTGCTTGGTGCGCTCGTTGAGCTTTTGCTGATCCTGAATGATTCCGCGCAACAGGCCGACCACCTCATTGTACGATTCCAGCTCGAGCATGCGATCGAGAATTTGCTGCATCTCGACCAAAACGCCGTCAGAGAGCCGGATCGAGTCGGCCACGGCCGCGGCCCCAGCCTGCGGGTCGCTGAGCCGGTCGTTTGCCGTCTGCAGCTGTGCCTCGAGCTGCGACATGGAATTCTCTGTCAATTGACGCAGAGGCTGGGCGATTTGTTCCTTCAACCGCCTTTTGAGGTCGACGTTGTCGACGCGGTTGTTTTCGAGCTGCTGGTACATGTCGTCGAAGGCTTCGGCCAGGCCGAGAACTTCATGCGACGATTGAACGGCATTTTGCAGTGCCCCGGCGACGCGCAGCCGGCGGCGGGTGAGGGCTCGGTCGGCATCGGTTGCGGCGCCCGCTTCGTTCGCGGTGTCGTCGAATTCGACCCGGCTGAGCAGGTTCCGCGTGTCGGTCATTTTCGCGTGCACCGCCTCGAACCGCTGCCGCAGCTCGAGCTCCCGCCGCTCCAACAGGGCGAGTAGCTGCGGCATCGGTCACCACGTCGAGGGCAAACTGCTGGCTCGCGCCGACGCGAGGGCCGTCGCTCAAGTTGTAACGGTCGGTGGCGCGAACCGAGAGGAAGAGCGTCTGGCCCGGCTCGAGCTCCAGCGCCCGCTGGCCGTTCGGAGTGTCGGCTCCGCGGGTGTCGAACGCGCCGAGCGAGGTTTGTTCCTGCCGGCCATCGGGCTGATCGGCGAGCGGGCGTTCGTGCGCCGGACGCGTCGTTTACCTGGTAGGCACACCAGATGCGCTCCAGCCCGTAGTCGTCGGTCACCTTGCCCACAAACGGCACGATCGCGTCCGGCGTGATCGCCGAGCCGATGCCCGCGAGCCGCACGGAGACTTGCGGCAGCTCGTCGGGAATCATCGCCAGCGAAATCCGATACGGCTCGCGGCTGGTGACGCCATCCGTGTCGGTCACTTGAATGGTGAGCACGTCGTCGGCTTGAAGCTTGCCGTAGTCCCAGCGAATCGCCTTCACCGCGCGGCCCACGTCGTAGAGCGAGCGCGGCTGCGGATTGCCGGCGCTCTGGACGCGGACGTCGGTGAGCGGCTTGGTACTCTTGGCACGCAACGAGAGCTCGGTGCCCGCGGGAATTCGCATGCCACCGGTGATCGGCAATCGCCGTGGCGAGCGGCTCAGATACTCTGGGTAAACGCACTCGATTTCCATGCCGACCAGCTCCGGCCGGTCTACGATTTCCAGGCGAAGGTCGTTCACGCGATCGTCGCCACCGATCACGTCGAGCGTCATGCTCGACGAGACGTCGTTGAATTCGTAGCGGAATTCTTGAAACTCGTCGCGCCCTGGCACGGCTTCGCCGACACGGGTCATCGTGTCGCGTCCGCGTCCGCCGTCGGCCGACGTGAAGCGGAATTCGACTTGTTTCGGCGGGACGATAATCACGGGCGTCGGCGTGAACGACCAGCTCGAATTTGTCGTCGCGGGCCACTTTGTGAACTCGCTGGCCGCTCGCGTCGGCAGGGAAACCGACGACTTCCAGGTGGACGCGCCGCGGCCAAAGCTCGTTGCTCAGCGCGAGCCTTTGGATCCAGAATCCGAACACGCTCGAGGTCGTGAGCGCGAAGATCGGGATCGACGCCGCCAGCGCGAGGGCCACGAGCACGCGGCGAACCAGCGGCCCGCGGCGAAACAGTTCTCTCGCGTCGACCTTCGACGTTGCCGTGACGGCCGCCTGGTGGGTCCGCGTCATGAACTCTGGATGATAGACCGTCATCTCGTCGTCGCCCGTTGCCAGGTCGACCGTCGTGAGCAGGTGATCCTTGAGTTCCCTGAAGCGGCGTTCGAGCAGCACGGCCAGGCTAGCGTCTGTGAGATGCACGAATGCCCGGCGGAGCAGATATCGGTAAGCAACCCACAGCGCAAGCGCGCCGACGACGATCATCGCCCCGAGGCGTATGCGGGGCGACGGTTCGAATAGCCAATCGGCAAGCATTCCCGCCCAAAACGCGAGCACCAGCGTCGTTACCACCCCCGCGAGCCCCTCGAGCCACACGTACGTGCGGATGCCGCGGCGGACTTGTGCGAGCTTGCGCTCGACAATCGGCGGGACGTCACGTTCGAAGGTTAGTTGGGCCATAGGATATCAAACGTTCGATACTAGGCAAGCCGGTTCAGACGACGGACAGTCCATTCAATGAACAGAGCACCGGCGATCACGCCCAAGAGCCAGGTCATTTGCCGCTTTTCAAATTGTTTGTCCGGCGTCCCTTTGAGCAGCTTCACTTCGGCGCGGCTGGGAATCGCCTTGCCGAGCGCCATGGTCGAGGCATCGCCGTAGGCGGCCAGTTCTAGCCGCGGGTAATAAACGCCGCCCGTGTCCTTGGCGAGCGACGTGAGCAGTCCCACATTGCGCTCGGGATGGACGCGCTCCAGGTCGGGCACGCGGACTTGCACGAACTTGGAGAACGGCTCTTCGTCGCTGCCGGGCACCGGCAGCACCAGCTGATAGGTGCCCTCCTGGCGGACGACGAACTGGCCGATATACATGCCCGCTTGGGCCGGATCGGCGGAGAGCTTGACGGTGTCGGTTCCCTTGTCGGGCCGAACGATTTGTGCCGTCACACTGTCGACGGCGAGCGGTTCGTGTCGCTCGTCCAAAAGTCTGGCACGAAGCACGACCGTCTCGCCCAATTCGTAGCGATCGCGGTCCACCAGCAGCGAGCCGCGCGACGAGCCACGCAACAGTCGACCCTGGCTTACTTGCCGCACGAGCTTGGTGAAGAGCGTTTCAAAATAGCCGGGGTCAATCGCGCGGAGCCGCCAGAATTCGCCGCTGCCGATGTAGAGGACCTGACCGGCACCGTAGAACTGGCCGGCAATGTAAACCGGCATCTTGTCGCCAATCGCCGCTTCCGGGTCGGCCACGCGAGCGTAGACGGTTGCCCCGGGCTTCTCGCCCTTGATCGCGTAGTAGCCGAAAACGCCGGGGAAGCTCGACCAGGCCAGCTCGCTCTCCTCGGCACTGTTGGCGAGCCAGAGGAATCGGGCGTCGCGGCCTGCCCGCTCGAACTCGAGTGGGAATGCAATTTCGCCGCCGAAGTGCCCATCGTCCAGGAGAGTCAGCCGTTCCTGGAACACGACGGGATAGAGATCGCGGAGCTTCGCGTGCTCGACGCTGCGGACCCATTCGGCCGTGTGGATTGGGCCAGGCACGGCGATCAGCCCGCCCGCCTCGTCGGCGACCCACTTTTCGAGCAGATCGACTTGGGCGGCATCGAGCTGCTTCCAATCGGGATCGAACGCGACGATGCAGTCGTATTGATAGAGCTCCTCGCGCGTCGTGGGGAATTCGCTGAGGATGTTTTCGGCGTCCTGCGACATGCCGGGCTGGCCGGTTTGCAGCAACACGTCTGCCTTCATCGTCTTGTCGCGGTGCAGCTGGTCGCGGAGGAAACGGTACTCGCGCGTGGGACCGCTGGCCATCAAGAGCACACGCGTCTGCCGGTCGACGACGTCCATCTCCGATTCCCGGACGTCGTCGCGGCGGTTGTCATCGTCGGCCGGCGCCGCGACTCGGATCTGATACACGAACCGACCCGGCGCATCCGGCTCGATCTCGAACGAGACGGGGACGATCTCGCCGTCGGCGCCGACCTGGACGCGCTGCGAGGCGAGCGACGTTCCCATTCCGTCCGCTTCCTCATTTCCCCGCCGCAACAGCTCGACGTCGACGAAACGACCGGCGTAACCAGTCGCCTGGAGATACCCAACGATGCTGACCGTGTCGCCGGGAAAAGCGCGGGCGGGAACCAGCAAATCGCTGACCGCCAAATTGCGGCGGGGCTCGGTCGAGCCGACGCCGATCGTGTAGACGGGAACGCCCGCCTCGCGGGCGGCGGCGATTGCCGCGCTGGGCTCCGTGCCGGCGTTTTGCACGCCGTCGGAGATGACGACCACGCCTGCCAGCGGCGCCGCGCGGTAGCGATAAAGTTGATCGTCGAGTGCGTCGCCGAGCCGAGTTTGCGTGCCGCGCGGCTCGAGCTCGGCGACCCAGTCGATATTCGGTGAAGTGGCGGACGGCTCCGTGGGTTCTGCCGCGTCGGCCGCCAGGCGTACGGCGGAGCCGGGCGACGCGGAGCTCGTCGGCCCCCCAGCGCCCGCGGCGTCACCCGCAGCCTTCGGCAGCGACACCACCGGCTCCACCGACTGATCGAACCGCGACACATTCACGTCGTGGTGCTGCCGCAACTCGGTGACCAACGGCATCCGCTGGAGCGCTTCGACAACCTGGTCGACGCGGCTCTTCTTGTCGGTGCCGGTGTTGTCCGAAAGCGCCATGCTCTGACTGACGTCGACGAGCACGGCAACTTGCGAATTGTGGACGACCTCGTGCGTCGTGCGCCGCTCGACGCCGAGGAAAAACACCAACAGACCGACCAGCGCGACGAACCTTAGTCCCGCGAGCAGCAGCCCGACGCCGCGCGGCAATTCGCGCGTATCCCGTCGGTACAGAAACCACACCAACAGCAGGATCGCCACGGTCGCCAGAGAGATCAGCATCACCGGCAGCCGCAGATCGTCGAACTCGCGCAGCCGCCCTAGCTCGTAGACGACGCGGCCCGGCCCGGTCTCGGCCGAAGCGACTGCCGAGTTGGAAATGGCGGCCAGGATCATCGCTTCGCCCCCTGCACCGCCGGTGCGTGGAAGCTGGCGACGTAGCCCAGCAATTGTTCGACCAGCAGCGTGACGATCAGCACGCCGAGCAGCGCGTCGCCCAATTGCAAACCGGCGAGCTGCTGCTGGTGGATCGACATGTCGGCGGCATCGTGCATCTGGAAGTCGATGCCCGCAAGCTGTTGCACCAACTCCTCACGCGAGGTGAGATGCAAATCACCTTCGCCGGCCGGGACGTTGAATGCGTAGACCCGCCGTTCCGGCGGACCTTCGAGCGGCTGAAGCTGCACTTCATAAACGCCGCTGGCTGCAATGTTATCGAGCCTTGCCGTCAGCTGGCCGTTTTCGGCGGTCGCGTCGATCGGCAGCTCCGGCCGCGCGGTCCCGTCGCTCGGCAGGAAGAAACGGAAAGCTGGGTCGTACTTGTCCTGCGGCACGCGGACCACCAGGTCGTCGCCCACCAGCGCCACTGCGTCGTTCGCCTCTCCGGCGGCGAGGTACGCCACCAGCTCATTTGCCAGAACTGGAAACACCGGATTGAGGCTCCAATTCGTCCAGCGCCCCAGCGGCGTATCGCCGGTCGAGAGCTTGGTCAACTGCGCGACGATGCGCCCCTTGCCATATTTCTTTTCGACCACCAGCGGGGCGTCGTTCCGCAGCCGCGCCAGCACGTTGACCGAGCCGTCGGCCGGCGGAGTCCAGTCGTTCGGCACCGCATAGTAATAGTCGACGGCGACCAGCGGCAGGAAGCCATTGCGCCGGCCAGCGAGCGCCCGGAACAGCAAATGATCTCCGACCACCACGTCGGGCGTCGCCTCGCGGCGATCGAGCAGTTGCGTCGGCAGGGTGAGCGGCGTCGGAAACAGGCCGGCCCCGCCGCGGTAGAGGCGTTCGTTGTAAAAGTCGCGGTCGGTCTGCGAGCCGACGAACCAGGCCAGGCCTCCGCCACCTTCCACGTATTTCTCCAGTGCCGCGAGCTCGTCATCTTTGAGCTGGGCGACGTCCATCAGCACGATCGCCGCCTGATCGCTCAGTTGCTCGGTCCGGGCGAGATAGCTGGCCGGCTCTACGTGTGGGCTCCAACCGGTATGCGTGTTGCCGCCCGGATCGAGTGCGAGCGAAAGCTGCCTGCCGCCGCGACCGTCCGGCGAGCCGTCTACGATCAACACCGGTCGCGCTGCCGTCAATTGGCAAGCAAAATAACGGTCATTATCGGTGTCGACCGCGTCCGGTTCCAATGCAGCGGAGAGCCAGTGTGGCCCGACGCCGGCGAATTGAACGCGGAACTTCTTCGTGACTTCTTTGCCGGCTGGAATCTCGTCGACTGATAGCGAGGGTAGAGCGTCGCCATCCTGCTCCAGCTGCACGAGCACGCCGCTGGCCGGCTGCTCGCCGTAGTTCGCGAGCGTGACGTCCATCCAGGTTTCAACCCCGGCGGCCCGCACGCCTGACTCCGGTTCGAGCGACGTGATGGCGAGATTCGGCCGCTGTTGCTTGACGCACCGCACCAAGTGAATCTGTGCCACCTCATCCTTCATGTCGCCCAATAGCTTGCGGACGTCGGTGGCCGAGCCGAACTGGCGGGTGCGGAAATCGCTCACCAGGTAGAGAATCACCGTCTGGTCTTCGCCCGCTAACGGCAACCGTGGAATCGCTTTGAGCGCGTCGACCGGCCCCACGTCGGTCTGCGACGGCTCCCAGCCGGCCAACAGTGCCGAAAGCTTGCTGCGGAAATTGTCGTCGATCGGTTGGGCAAAGATTTCCGGCTGCCCGCCGGCCGACAGCCGCGCCGCCTCGGAGAACCTCATTAGCGTCACCAGCTGCGAGTCGGATTGCTGATGCGCCTGCTCGACGATCGCCTCAACCGCCTTTTTTGCTTCCGCCAGCGCCGACGTGTTCTCCCAGCGGTCGGCGATCGAGTAGCTGTCGTCGACCAGCACCACGTGGTGCGTTGTGCCGGAGCCCAACAGCCGCAACCATTCGTTCCGGACCACCACGTGCGCCACGAGCAGCACGAGCACGGCGATCGCCAGCATCCGCGTGGCCAAGAGCAACCACTGCTTGAAGAGAATCCAGCGCTTGTTTTGCCGCTCGCTCTCGACCAGAAATTGCATCGCCGCCCAGCGGATCTTCTGCTGCCGCCGGAGGTTGATCAAATGGATCAACACGGGCACCGCCACCAGCGGCAACCCGATCGCGAGCAATGATGGAAACAAAAACGACACGTAAAATGTCCTCGCGGTGTCCCTAGCGTTTGCGTTGATGATTGCGGTGACTCAAAAAAGCGATCAGCGCCGCATCGAGAGGATCGCTGGTCCGCACGAGCTTATAGTCGATGCGATCGCGGGCACAGCCGCGGCGGACGGTCGCCAGGAAGCCCTCCAGGGCGTCGAGATAGCCTTGCCGCAGCGCCCGCGGGTTGCAGGTCAATTGCTGTTCGGTCTCCAGTCCCTCGAAGCGCGTTGGACCAGCGAAGGGGAAGTCGAGCTCATCATCGTCGAGTACGTGTACCACCAGCACGTCGTGTCCGCGCTGCCGCAATCGCCGCAAGCCGCGGAGCAGGTCTTCCGCGTCCACCAATAGGTCCGAAAACAACACCATCATCCCGCGGCGGGGATAGTTCTCCGCGATTTGCATCAGCACGGTGGAAAGATTCGTCTTGTCGCGGGGTTCTGCAACGCTGAATGCCTTGACGATCGTCGTCAGATGGCCCGTGCTCGTTCGATGTGGAATCGCCTGCCGGATCTTTTCATCGAACGCCACGGCCCCGACGGCGTCTTGTTGCCGCAGCAGCAAGTACGACAGCGCGGCCGCCGCCGTGCAGGCGTAGTCGCACTTGGTCATCGCCCCATTGCCGTACGACATGCTGGCCGAGAGATCGACCAGCAGGCATGCCCGCAAGTTCGTGTCTTCTTCGTACTGCTTGACGTAGAGCCGGTCCTGCTTGCCCCAGACCTTCCAGTCGACGTGCCGCAGGTCGTCGCCCGACACGTACTGGCGGTGTTGCAGGAACTCGATCGACTGACCGAAGTACGGACTGCGATGCATGCCGCTGAGCAGCCCCTCGACGATGTGCCGCGCGCGAACCTCCAGCCGGCCGATCCGCTTGATCAGCTCAGGTTGCAAAGATCTTTTGGAAGCGCTCGTCATGGATCAATTGGTCTTCGTGGGCGGGGGTCGTGGCCAAGAGCTGATCGACGAGGTCGTCGGTCGTGACGCCTTCGCTCTCGGCGGCGAAATTGACGACCAGCCGATGGCGGAGCACCGGTTTGGCGAGCGCCTGGACGTCGTCGGCGTCCACGTGGGCCCGGCCTTGCACCAGTGCCCGCGCCTTGGCGCCCAGGATCAGAAACTGCACCGCCCGCGGTCCCGCGCCCCAGGCCAGCTGATCGCGCAAAAATTCCGGCGCGCCCGGCTCGCGGACCCGCGTCTGCCGCACCAGCGCGATCGTGTAGCGGATCAGATGGTCGCTGATCGGCACCATTCGAACCAGGTCCTGCAACTCGTTGATTTCGTGCGGCGAAAGTACCGGCTGAACCTCGATCGCTTCGGTGCCGGTCGTGCGACGGGCGACTTCCACTTCTTCGTCAAACTTCGGATACGTCACCAGCACCTTGAACATGAAGCGGTCTTGCTGCGCCTCGGGAAGCGGATACGTGCCTTCTTGCTCGATCGGATTTTGCGTCGCCAGCACCAGGAAGGGATTACTCATCTGGTGGCGGATGCGGCCCACCGTGACCTGTCGCTCCTGCATCGCCTCGAGCAGCGCGGCCTGGGTCTTGGGCGGCGTGCGGTTGATTTCGTCCGCCAGGATCACGTGCGAGAAGATCGGTCCAGCGAGGAACCGCATCTCGCGCTGGCCCGTGCTCTTGTTCTCCTCGATGATGTCGGTTCCCGTGATGTCGGCCGGCATCAAGTCGGGCGTGAACTGGATGCGGCTGAACGTGAGGTTGAGCGAACGGGCGAGCGTGCTCACCAGCAGCGTCTTGGCTAGCCCCGGCACGCCTTCCAGCAGGCAATGGCCCCGGCTGAAGAGCGCAATGAGCATCAATTCGATCACGTCGTGCTGGCCGACGATCACGCGCGAGAGCTGGTCTTTGAGCTGTCGCGTGGCGTCGCCCAGTCGTTCGATCGACCCGTTGGAAAACTGCGCTGGCGTATCAGACATCGGTCAATTGTTCCGTTGGAAAATGGGTGTTGTCATTGTACCTGCGATCAAGAATTTGAGCCGCCAAGTGCGCCAAGGTCGCCAAGTCGGGCAGGAGCGAACAATGATTTCTCTTGGCGATCTTGGCGCACTTGGCGGTTTATTTCTTCAAGTGTGGATTTTGAAGTCAGGCGGCGGCACAGGGCCTAACGTTGGTAGATCGGCAAATAGCCGTTGTCGAGCTGGAGGATGATCAGGTTCAGTGCAGTCGTGTAGACGGGGCCGATGTAGCCCTGAGTCCATTCTACGCCGGTCCGGTCGCCGAGTTTCACTTCAGCGGCCTCGCTGAGCAGTTTTGCCTCGATTTCGTCGCGATAGGCCTCCCAAACCTTGCCTCCCTCGCGGTATTGGACCTGGGCGTAATAGAAATGGGCGTAATGCCAATGGCCGTAGCTGCTCTGGGCGTCGGTGCCAAGGTTCTGTTGACAGTATTTCATCATCCGGGGCACGAGATCGTCGTCGTAGTCGCCGGCGTTGAACAGGCAGGCGATCGCCGCGGCGGTGATCGCGGGCCGGCCGCCGCCGCCTTTCGAGCTATATTGCACGCCGCCTTCGGGGAGCGTGCAATCGCGGATGTACTTCACCGCTTTGTCGATGATCTCCTTCGGTACGGGAATGCCGGCGTTGCGGCAGCCGCGGAGGCCTTGAACCTGCGTGATGGTCGTCGAGCCTTCGTCGAAGCCGTTGCCGTCCTTCGAGCTGACGTAGCCCCAGCCGCCGGCCGGCGTTTGAGCTTCGCCGGTGAACTTGACCGCCCGCGTCAGCACGTCGATCAGCTCTGCCCGGCGGTCTTCGTCTTCTTCTTCACCAAGCACTTCCGAGAGAAACAGCATCGAGAAGCCGTGGCCATACGTGTAGCGGTCGTCGCGCAAGGGATCGCCGATCAGGCCGTTCGGCCGGCTTTGCCGCACGAGATAGTCGACCGCCCGGCGGAGATTGTCGGCGTACTTGCCTTGAGTGGTCGTCGAGCCCTCGCAGAGCATTGCCAAGCCCGCCAGCGCGGTCATCGCGGTGGGGTAGCGGCCTTGGGCCGTCCAATGACCCAGCTTGTGCTGCTGATAGGCGAGCCAATCGAGTCCTTCGCTGATGACCTTGCGCGTGCGCGGATTGGTGACCGCCGCGCGAGCCGCCGGGACGGGAATCGCCGCCATCGCGGCAAGCAGGATCGCCAAGAATTGAAATCGTCGCCACCGATGCTTATTTGCGCCAGTGCTACTTGGACTAGTCATCATCGAGTGCTCCCTCGGTTCCGTCGCCTGAGCCCGATCCGCGATCCGTTCCGCCCGAATTCTGCAGCACGTCCTGCAACACGCTACCCATGCGCCGGGTCACGCCCCACAAGCCGCGGCCGAGACTCTTCCTGGGAGCTTCGACCAGATCGTTTGCCGGCGGCTCGGGGGAACGGGGCTCGTCCGTAAAGGTAAATCGAATCGTCTTGGCCGACATCTCGACGTCGACCGACGCCTCTTTGCCGCGTGTCGTTCGAATGCGAAACTGACCGCCCGCCGTGTCCGGTAACTCGTCACTGCGATAGACGGTGGCCCCGGTTGCTCGATCCAGGCAGAGCAGGCGCAGTTTTGTGCCACTTCCGTTGCGGTCGCGTTTCACGAGCCGATCGACAAATATCAAGAGTGGAATGTCCGCCGGCTGCGTCAGCGCGATTCCCCGAGATTCAATGACCGCCGGGCCCGGCCAGATCATCCGCCCGTCGCGGAAATCGAATGCAAAGACCTGTCCGTCCACCAACGGATAGTCGATCCCGATCGGCGACGACGTCGTCTGACTCGCCGGCCCGTTGACACAAAGGAACAACTGATCGCCCGCGAGATACGTCGAAATCGACCTCGGCGCCGCCGCTAATGAAAGCTTCTCGGCCAGGAGCGCTTTGCCCGTGCGAACGTCAATCCAATGGAAGTCTCCGCTGGGCTCGACGACGGCGATGCTGTTCGGCTCGAGCGTCGCCATGCGGACTCCTGGATCATAGTCGGCCTCGAAGAGCGTCTTGCCGGAGACGGCATCGACGATGCGGAGCGTCTTTCGCGGCTGTTCGCCGTTTTTGGTGTCGAGCAGTTGGGCAACATTGCGGCCGGCGGTGAGCAGCCAGGGCGTTTCCGGTAAATCACGTTGTTTGATGAGTTGGCCGTCACTCATCCTCAGTACCCGCAGAGTTTTTTCGTCCGCATCGGCGGCGAGCACGAACTGGTCGTCCCCAAATAACTCGCAGCCGGAAGGCACGTCCGTCCGTGACCAAAGCGGCTCGCCGGTCAGCGGGTCCACGCAGCGCAACTGCTGCTGGTCCAGATATACAACGCCGTTGGGCGTCGCGGGCCCGAGCGTCGCCACCAGGCCGTTCGCCGCACCGGCCACGCGCGGACGGCCCGACCATTGGTGATAGATGGAAGCTCCCTTGCGACCCGCTGCGCGTGGCCCACCCACACGAAATCGACCGACACGATTTGATCGCCAGACGACGTCGGAATCGTCGTTGCTGCCTTTCTGCCGAGTGTCGATTGCCACGACTTGTCCGCCCAGCGTGACGTAGAGCAGGTCGCCGAGTCGGGCAGCTTGCATCAAGTCGCTGTTGCCGGTGAATCGTCGCATCGACGAACGGCGCGAGGCACCGAAGCGAAATTCGTCTTGCCCAGTGGCGTCGCGTCCGATCAATCGCGAACCGTCTTGGGAGACGAGCCATTGCGATGGTCCGCAGGCGGGCCCGCCCATTTGTTCGATCCGCAACCTGCGCAGGCTCAGTTGATACTCGGCCTGGGCACGCCGCGTGATCTCCGGCCGATTGCGAGTTGCCGCCGGCAAGTCTTCCACCGTGACGCGGCCGCGAGGTATGGCGGTCGACCTGGCCGCCGCCAACTCGCCGCGCCAGCCATCGAGCCACTCGGAGGGCAATTTGCCATCGACCGCAGACGCATTCGGCCAGCGACGATCGATCGTCGTTGCCAGGGCCGCGGCATCGTCGAGCCGACCTTGTCCGAGCAACCACTGCGTGAACAAGATCGCTGCGGCTGCTTGCGATTGTTCGGCCGGCGAGTCGGCCAATCGCAAGAGTTCGATTTCCGCGTCGAGCGGCTCGGTGCGTTCCAGCAGCGAGTGAATCGCCTGTTGGCGAATTTCGTCCGTGCCGGGCAAGCCACCAAAATAGGCCAGATAGCTTCGCAAGTCGCTCGCCGAAGGCGGAGTGGCCCACGCCTTTTTCCGCTCGTCTAGCTGAGCGCTTCATTTCGGCTCGCTCGCTCTCGGTCGCGGCGCTCCACAACGTATTCAATTGGGCCCGGACCCAGCTGTCGCAGTGCGCGGTGTGATTCCGGCCGATCGAAAGCGAGGTCAGGTCCGAGGCGGTCGCGTCGACCAAACGCAGATAGGCGGCAAAGGCTTCCATCCGCTGTCGCCGACTCGTCGAGCCCCCGGGCGTCGAGCTGCAACAACTCGATTTGCTGCTGAGGTTGATCGACAATCTTGCGCAGCAGCGGCA
This sequence comes from uncultured Planctomycetota bacterium, assembly GCA_963808175.1. Lineage (GTDB taxonomy): Bacteria > Planctomycetota > Planctomycetia > Pirellulales > Lacipirellulaceae > DASYDU01. Next base: position 148,933 of record CAWEEU010000007.1, read on the forward strand.
AATCGGCGCGATACGCGGCGTAGTCGCCCGCCAACGCTTCCAGCAGTGCGTCGGCCAGCATGTCGCGCGTCGCCAGGTCCGACGGATCGATCTCGTAGGCCTGCTTGAGCATCGGCACGGCTTCGGCCAGCGCCCCTTCCAGGCGCCGCATTTCGGCGAGGTCTCGGATCGCGGTCGCATCGCGCGGGTTGGCCGCCAGAGCGGCTTTCGCGCGTTCGCGGAGGACGTCGATCTGTTCGAACTTGTCGAGGAACATGGCCGATTGCGAGATGATCGACCCGCGAAAACAAATGAGATTTCCGATGGTCACGTCGGCGGCCGCGTCGGCAGACGTGGTCGCCGCGCCGTCGCTCGTATTGAGGGCCATGACCTGGCCGGAGGCCAGCGGCAGGAAGTAGCGGCCGTCGCTCAGATATCCCATGCCAGCCGGCAGCACGCCGTCCGGCAACGAGTATTGCGTGGGCCAGGCCGCGGACCCGTCGGCGAGCCGCAAGGCAACCACCGAATCGGCACCCACCAGAAGTACATTTCCGCGGTCGACGCAGGCAATGTAGAGGGACTTGTCCCGCGGCTTCTTCCAGAGCAGCTTTCCACTGGCCAGATCGAGACAGTGCAAATCGGGCGATTCCGGCGGAGTGATGAGCACTTTTCCGTCGGCGATCACGGCCGAGCCGTCGAGCCAATGATCGTTGGCCCGCCGAAAACTGACCTCGGTGCGTCCCTGCCAGCCGGGCCGCACGTTGGCGAAGGACTCGACCTGGCGCGGGTAGCGATAGACCCAGGCAAACTCGCGGCGGACCACGTCGACGGCAACGACGATTCCCGCGGTCGTTGGGCAAACCAGGATGCCCGCGGAATAGGAGGGCGTGGCGGCGTTCAAGCGGCGCTGCGGATCGAGCGTGATGCCTTGTTCGAGCCCGGCCAGCTGCTGCCGCCATTGGAGCTTCCCAGTGGCAGGCTCCAAGGCGAGCAGATAAATGGCGCTGCGAATTTCGGCCAGCACGTAGAGCGTGCCGTCGACGGCGATCGGCGTGCCGAGGAAGAACACGCCCGCCAGGTCGCCGGTGGCGCCCGCGCCGTCGATTTCCCAAGCCAGCTTGCCTTCGGTCGCCAGCTCGTAGGCAGTGAGTCGATTGGTGGGCGTGGCGGTGAAGTCGAACGGCCCGCCGAAGCCGGGGCCGACGTTCCAGGCCGATTGATCGTCGCGGTCGAGGATCGACATGCCGCCCAGCGCGAATACCCGCTCGCCGTCGCTCGAGAGCGACGTCGTCAGCGTGTCGTCCCAGACGCGGAGTTCGAGTGGATTTCTCATGGCGGCGAAGCGGTCGCCGTTGTTGCCCGACATGAAATCGGCGAGAAATTGATCGCGGGCCGACGACTCTTCCTCCCGCGTTTCCCAAATGCGTTTTCCCGTTTGCCAATCGAGGGCGACGACATTTTGCGGCGTCCGCATCACGACGACGTTTCCTGTGGCGATCGGACGGGCGGCCGGAATGGAAACCAGGCCCTGTTGTTCGGCCTGTTGGCCGCGAGTCGTGAGCAGGGTTTCGAAGCGGGGATCGTTCACGACGCGCGATTCCCAGCGCGGGCTCAAGTGGGGCGCGCCGCCGCGATGCTGGGTGTTGCGGCTGGGATCGCCGCGGAGCGTGAGCCAATCCGATTGAGCGGCGTCGACCGTGCTGGAATGGCCGACCGCTTCGTCGAGCCAGGCCAAGAGGTCGGCGTCGGAATCGCTCGCCGTTGGCAAGGAACGCTTTTGCCCCGCCAGCTCGACCTGTTTGTCCTCGATACTTCTCGGCCAGCGCTCGCAACACGGCAGCCGCCGCATCGGCGCGGTCGGCCGCGCGGTTGCTCACAGCAGCCAGGAGCGACAACTGCGGCTCGAACTCGGCCGCGGCCGCTGGATCGGCGAGCAACTCGTCGTAGAGGTGCGCCGCGGCGAGCGCATGTCCGCGATCGAGTTCCATCTGCGCCAGCACGATCGCGGCCTCGTAGCCGGGCGACGTCAAGAAGTAGCGCTGCACGAGTCGGGCCAATTCGGCGCGGTCGCCGGATTCCAGCGCTGCGTCCAGCTCGCGGCGTGCGGACGCGGTGTGGAGCAAGTCGTACATCTGACGGCCGGCGGCGGGGAGACCGGCGATCAACTCGCGGGCGGCGGCTTTGAGTCCGCTCAGGTGATTCGATTGCGAACTGTCGTCGAGAAAGACGTCCTCGTCGCGATCGAGAATCTGCTGGAGGAAGGCGAGGGCTTCGTTGAATTCGCCGGCTTCGAGCCGCTCGCGGGCCCGGGCGATGCCGCGGGAGAGCGTGCGATCGGTAGGCAAGTAGACGCCGTAGGGATCTTCGTCGGGGGGCGGCTGGGCGGGATTGACCTGAATCTGAAACTGCTGCCCGCAAGCGAGCGACGCAAACCAACCGCCGGCGATCGCCCCGGCCGCCGCCAGCAGCGCCGCCGCCCAGGCCGATCGGCTCGCTCGCAATGGGAGGCGGGGAAAAATCATGACATTCCTTTGGCCCGGGAGCGGCGGTCGCGCCGCCGCCCAGCAGTGCGGGGGCAAGTAATCGTATTCCAGGGCCGGCGAGTGTGGAAATTGCGGAATCGCGCCGGGGCCGGAAAAATGGGGCCTCCGCCGCTCGGGTCGGAGGGGCCGATTTCCACGTAACTTACTGCTACATCTAATCTTACAGCATTTTTCGGCGGGAGCAAGTCGCTGGTCATTCGGCGAGCTAAACTGGTGCAAAGTCGTGCACGGACGGCTGTGGTGCCGCGGCGCGACGTGGTTGGCGCTTGCCACGCCACGGGGCCGACAGACGGGCACTCGGCGAAAAGCCCGGTATTTCTGGGCGATTCGGCGATTTTCCCGCTTGTATTGGTGTGCCAGCACGATGTAATTTTGACCGTCGCATCGCACACACGGAGGTGCGGCTGCGAACAGAAACAGCACCCGAACAAGAAAGCCTGGAGGATTCAGCACAATGGCGAAAACTGCTGCCAAACCACCCACCAAGACCGAAGTGTTCTCGACGATTGCCGAGGCCACCGGCCTGTCGAAGCGCGACGTGTCGAATGTCTTCGACGCACTGGCCGACCAGATCAAGAAGGCCGTCGGTCCGCGGGGTCCGAAAACGTTCACGATCCACGGCATTGCCAAGATCGTCGTCCAGCACAAGCCGGCGACGAAGGAACGGCAAGGCACGAATCCCTTCACGGGCGAACCGACGACGTTCAAGGCCAAGCCGGCCCGCAACGTCGTCAAGATCCGCCCGCTGAAGAAGCTCAAGGACATGGCGTCGTAGGTTGAAGGTTGCCGTCGGGCGCCCCGCTCGACGCGCGTATAACTGGCATCGTGGTGGCGCCTGGTGGTGGACTCGTTCCACTGCTTGGGCGGAAACGTTGCGACGATGCATCGCTCCGGATCGTGAGTGATCCGCCGGGCGAGTGAAGTGCCAGGAGTCGTTTCCCGCAGGAGTCGGGATTGGCTCCTGGCACTTTTTTTTGCGCAGGGTTGAGGGTGGAGGGTTGAGTGTGACGGGTTGGGGAGAGATGGGTCGGCCGAATTCGGCGAGCAGGCGGTCGAGGGCGGCGTGGCCGGTGGGGGACGTCGCTGGTTTGGCCGTTGGTTTGTCCGGCTCTTTGCGGCGGGCGTCGCGCCGGTTCAAGTAGGCGATCGATTCTTTGAGCGCGGGCGCAGGCGGTAGTGGCGGCTGGGTAGGCGCCGGCGGATTGGAGGCCGTTGGCGGATTCGGGGCGGCGATTTGCTCGGCCTGTTCTCGAACTCGCCAGGTTTCGTCCAACTCGCCAGGTTTTTCGACGTCGGTTGTTGCGGCACCAGCCGCTTCGACTTCGGGTGGTTGGGTGGGGCACTTGTCGACCTTCTCATCGCCGGGCCTGTTGGTGTTGGATGGTCCCGCTTCGGCGTGGGTCATCGGCAGGCTCCAGAACCAGCTGCCGGAGTAGCTGCGTTTCTTGCTCTGGCCGCCGATCTCGTGCAGCGCCCGCGAGAGCGTGCGTTCGCTGAAGCCGTTTTGCTTGCCCTCGCGCATGATCTGCCACGATTCGAGCGGGCCGCCGGCCAGCGCCAACTTGAGCCACTCGCCGGCGTGGCGGCGGTCTTCGGCTTCTGGGCCGCGGGATTTGGGCTGCGGCTGGCCGACGTCTTCGGCCTTCGTGGTGACCGGTTCGGTCTGCCAGCGAATCACCGGGGCGTCGATCTCGGCGTGCGACTCGATCTTGTAGGCGAGGCCGTCGTCGAGCGGGGCGATGTTGTTCTTCACCGGCAAGAGCAGGTTGCGGCTGGGGTCGGCGGGGTCGCGGCAGATGGTCCAGACCGTGCGTGCCGCCGCGACGAAGCCCATCGAGCCGGCGGCGCTCTGGATCGCGCGGCCGGTGTTCTTGCGGAGATGCGTCACGGCGAGGATCGCGATCCGCCTGCGGGCCGCGATCTCGGCCAGCGGGGCGAGCACCTTGCGGACGATCGTGTGGAAGTGGGAATCGCTCGGCCCGACGAAGGCGTTCACCGGGTCGACGATGATCAGCCGGCAATCGGGAGATTTTCGAGAGCACGGCCTCGAGCTTGCCGCGGTCGCGGCGGAGATCGGTCAGCTCGGACGCGAAGAAGATTTTCGCGGGATCGGCCCCGTGGGCGTCGAGCCGGGGACGAATGGTGTCGGCGATTTCGTCCTCGGCGCTGAGGATGAGCACGGAGCCGGGAGCGTGTTCGCCCAACAGCCCCCGGCTCTGCCGGGGGTACGTAGTGGTGTTGATGTCCGCTGTGTTATCGTTCGGCGAACCTTCGCCGACGGGTGGCACGTCCCTAAGCGCAGCGCAGGGCGTGGGATTGGCGTTTTCGTTTGGTATCAACGAACCACGCCCGTCGCTGGAAGCTCCTGGCGTGCCACCCGGGGCGGGGAACGCGGCGCCGGTCGTGACGCGCGACGCGGCGTCGATCGCCACCAGGCTCTTGCCCAGGCCGGGGTCGCCGATCAAGAGCGTGACCTTGCCGAGCGGGAACTTGTCGGGCCAGAGCCATTCGACGGGCCTGGCCGGGTAGTCGAGGGCGGAGCGGATTTGGATTTCGTTCGTTTCGTCGTCATGATCCGGATCGTCGGTCGCGGTGGCGGCGGCCAGCGCTTGGAACGAGGTGTAGTACTGGACGCTGCCGGCGTCGTTGGATTTGGATTTTCTGGCCATCAGGATGTTCCTTGGATTGCGCGAGCGAAACGATTGAATGCATAGCCACAGAGGTCACCGAGGACACGGAGAGAAGAATCGTGATGGGGACTTTGCCGCGATTTCTCAGTGAACTCGGTGATCTCGGTGGCGCAATGTTCAATTGCCTTGCGTTAATGCTTCGGATCTGCCTGACATGAGCAGACCAACCAATTCACGCTAGCCGAACTCGCGGCGAAAATCGCCTGGCTAATTTGGCCATCTTGACAGCGGGGTTTTTGGCCAAAGTTGCGGAAGTTCTCACGCCAAGGCGCTGAGGCGCAAAGATTTGATCGGGGGCGAGGCGAGGGGGATCGGCGCAATTGAATCTGCCGCTCGCACCAGGTCGTGTCGTGATATAATTGGCGACAGGTGGTGACTGTGCTCTTGTGACGCGTGTCTACCGCTACTATCGTCGCCGCCGTTTGCACGCGGGTCGGCCGATGGGTTCTCATCTTCGTGCAATTTGAGTTGGAGGTGCGCTTATGAATCGGCGCGTCGAATGCGGCTCAACTTATCGGTTCGTTTGCTTGCTCGTTTCGATCGCGGTCGTTTTGGCGGCGACAACCGCTACGCTGGCGGAGGAGAGTGCTGGGACGGCCGCAGCGGCTGCGCTGCGGTCCGATTCGACTTGGGGCTCGCTTACGGCGCTGGGGACCGAGATTGCGCCGGGGACGAAAGTGCGGCTTGCGAGCTTGTCGATGGCCGACTTTGCCGGGATGCGGATGGCGGTGCCGGTGTGGATCGCGCGCAGGGCGCACCCCGGCCGCACGCTCGCGGTGACGGCGGGCATTCATGGCGATGAGCTCAACGGGATTGAAATCGCGCGACGAGTATTCGTCGAAACCGATCCTAAGCAACTTTCGGGAACGCTGGTGGTGCTGCCGGTGCTCAATCGGCACGGCTTTTTGGCGGGCAATCGGTACATGAGTGACCGGCGGGATTTGAATCGCGCGTTTCCCGGGAGCGCACGGGGCAGCTCCGCCAGCATTATCGCCCACTCGGTATTTGGGCCGGTGATTTTGAAGTCGGACGCGCTGGTAGATTTACACACGGCGTCGGACCGGCGGATCAATATGCCTCAGATTCGCACGGACCTTGACAGCCCGGCGGCGGTGGAACTGGCGCGGAACTTTGGCGTCGGCGTGGTGCTCAACGGCGAGGGCCCGGCAGGCAGCTTGCGGCGCGCGGCGATGGAGGCCGGCATTCCCGCGATCATCTATGAAGCGGGCGGTGCTTACATTTTAGAGATGGACGAGATCGAGCGTGGGCTGGCCGGCGTGCACAACGTGATGCGGGCGCTCGAGATGTTGCCGGCGTCCGGCGATGCGGAAGCCCCCCAGGCAACGGTTTACAAAAAGACGCGCTGGTTGCGTGTGCCGCCCGGTGCGGCGGGGATGTTTCTCACGACGCACCGTCCCGGCGAGACCGTCACGCGCGGCGAGGAACTCGGCCAGGTGATCGATCCTTTGAGTGATCAGTCGACGCCGATCGTATCGCCGAGTGACGGCGTGATCATCGGCATGGTCGTGCCGACGGTAGTCTACACGGGCGATGGAATCTTTCATTTAGGTTTGGAGAAAATGGCGGAATGAGCTGGTGAATTAAAGCACTGTCATGGTTGGGTGAATTAAAGGGGACGGGAGTCATTGTTGCAAATTACTCCCGTCCCCTTTAATTCTACCCCTTTAATTCTACCCGAAGGAAAACGAGAGAAGAGTGGAGTAGGGGAGTAGTGGAGGAGGCACCGTTGATGGGCGCTAATGTTCGCTAATCTCTGAATTAGCGCCGATTAGCGGAGATTAGCGGTGTTGGAATTCTGGAGCAGCGCGTGGGACTTGCTTTGACCCGCGGAATTGTTCAATGTTACGATTCATTGGAGGAGGATTGTGATGCAACTCGATGGCTTTGATGAGCAGTTGGTTCACAATCAGGCGCTGGCCGCGGGGATTTCGAGTGTCGAGCTCTATCTACAGAATCTGCTGGAGCGCGACGCGGAGCGATTGGCGATCCAAGAAGGGCTGAATGCGATCGCGGCAGGACGGGTCAGCGATTTTGACGAATTTGACCGGAAGTTTCGTGAGCGGAATGGAATCGTGCGCGATGCGTGGGGCGGACAAGCGAATTGATTCCGTCGCCTTTGATTCATTCCCTTTTGATTCATCCTACTTTCATTGATAATTTGTTGCATTTCGCTTTTAGTTAAACCAGTATGGAAGGCATGGCTCTTCGCGAGATGTCCTGGCTGTGGAAAGGTAGTGAAAGGGGGCGACGATTGGGCAGGCCGCCGCGCAACGTGTCCACACTGCGGAAGCAAGATCGAATTTCCTAGTTTCAGCGCACTTGTGCCACCACGGCCATTGCCACCGGAATCCCCAGCGCGCCACAACTGATGAATCAGCGTCGGCCGCTCTTGACGACCTGATTGACGAAGAAATGCGAACTGCGGCGATCATGGGCGAAGCCGAACCCGTCAAGAATTCTGACTCGCCGCCACAAATCTCGGACTCCGTGCGGGAAGTGATTCGGCTGACGAACTCGCAAAATGTGACTATTACTCGCATCGACATTGGGTTGGAAAACTTGGTTGGCCTGGTGCTAAAATTTTGGGCTGCGACTTTTCTCGCAGCCGCGATCATCGTGGTGTTTGGCGGAATTCTTCTCTTTATTTTGTGGGCGATAATTCAAATTGCGACTCGATAGTCGGGAATGGGTGAATTAAAGGGGGTGAATTAAAGGGGACGGGAGTCATTGTTGCAAATTACTCCCGTCCCCTTTAATTCTACTCCAAACGAGGTCACGGACGGTGGAGTAGTTGCCGTCGACAATCCAGGTGGGTGCACGGACGGCCGACGCGACGCGCGAGCGGGATTCTTCCGTGGGGACCGGCGTCCAGTTCGGGCCCCAGTAGAGCGCGTCGAGTTCGACGTGGGGCGTGCCGAGCGCGCGGCTCAGCGAACGAGCGAAGGCGGTCTTGCCGGCGCCGCTGGTGCCGACGACCGCGACGCGGGCGAGGCGGTTTCGATCCATCTTCGGGGTAAAGTTCGGCACGTCACTTGCACGATTGCGTCAGGCGGAGCCTGGACTGATCAATTAGTTTAGTCGCGTCTATCCCGTTTTTGTAGCGCATAGTGCAAGTCGGCGCTGCGATTGCAAAGTGATTCCGAGATGTGTTCTGCACCACGTGTCCACATCGGCCGAGCGGATTGTCTCCAAGGCCTGCTTGATTGTGTGGGGACATAGTTTGCCGAGCATCGCGCTAATGCTCAGCAACATGGCCGTCATGCCCCCTTTGCTGTGGCAGCTTTGGACACGCTTGTATTTCCCGATGATTGATTCCAGCACTTCGGTCGAGCCGATGAGCCTCTGGTGAGCGGACAGCCCGGCGGACTGTTCTGCAATGAACTCCAAAATGGCGTGGCTCAGGCGATCACCGGCCGGCGTGGCGGCCAACGGCTTAAATTGGGCTTTCAGCTCGTCAAAGAGCGAACGATGAATTCCAGCCTGGACCAGTTTTTCGGCCGTGCGCAATCGACAGCAGCTCCGACCAACGCACAGAGCGGAGCGATACGAAGTCAACCACCCAAGTTTTTCTTTCAACTTCCGCCGATCCACTTCCGGGCCGTGCGTTCGGTCTGACATTTCCAGATAAGCCAAAGCTCGCAGTCCCCACTGGACCAGCGTGTCCAGATTCATGTACCGTGCCTTGGTTTTCAGGCCCGGCGGATTCAAAAATGCCAGGGAGGTTTGTGTCGTGGCCAACTTCGTTCGGTTGGCCTGCTTCACGAATTCTCCCCAACGCCGATCACGCGCAAGTTCTTTCTTCAGCAGCAGGGCGTTCTTGTGTTTCATGTCGTGCTGATGTCGAACCTGCGGATGATCCTGCCGGAACAACTCCATTCCGCGTTTCAAATCCGTCCCTTCGTCACTGACGACCGCCCGCGGGAGGCCGGTGATCTGGGCCGCCGCTGCCAGTTGTTCCTGGACCTGCTCGCCGCTAAACTGTTCCATCGGCGTCAGGTTCAAAAGCGTCATGTCTTCATGCTCCAGCGGACGTGTGTGGTCCCAAACCGACAAGCGGATGCCGATCACTACCAGACACTTATACGGGCCCAGTTGCAGGGTGTGATCGATCATCCAGACCCAGTCATCGGCCCTCGGTTTCTGGCACGTCAGTCGGAACAGGCCGATTCGCAGCAACCACGAGCGTCCCGAATTGGGGCACGGCGCCTGCTGAAGGCACGCGCCTTGGCCGCGAAGCAGGTCGAGCACGGCGGCGGCGCCGCGGATGCTGGTGGCCGCGGACAGAACCATCCGCACGAGCAGATCAATCACTTCCACGGGGTAGTGGTGCCGAGCCGGACGCAGCAGCGCTTCGCTCGGCTCGTCGTCCGCCATGATCACGCCGTGGTTTTTTGTTCCTTGCGGAGAGCTTGTAATTGCGATTCCAGTTCACTGGCCCGCGCCTTCCACTGGTCACGGCTTGTTTCCAGCCATCGACTTCGGTTATTCACCTTCTTCAACGCGGCTTTGGCCTGGCGGCATTTATCCTTCCATTGGTCGCGGCTCCTGCGAAAGAACTCCAGGAGCACCTTCCGTCGAGACTTATACGTCGTTCCATCGGCCGTCTGAAACATCCTTGATCCCTCCATCAACTTCTCGGACAGAAGAAAAAACAAGCCTCAATGAAACAAAAACCGCCCAGATCACCAACCCCAATTTTCCCCATAAATCGGCCAAGATTGATCAGTCCAGGCGGAGCCTGACCTACAGTCTTGTTGGTGGTAGTCCGTCGTCGCCGACGGCACGAAGGGCGCAATGGGTGCAGAGGCAGCGTTAGGGAGTGTGTAGGTATTGTTGGTCGGTTACTTTTTCGAGCCACTCGACCGCTTTGCCGTCGAGTTTTTCCTGGATGGCGAGGTGGGTCATCGCGGTGGTGGGGGTGGCTCCGTGCCAGTGTTTTTCGCCGGGCTCAAACCAGATGACGTCGCCGGGGAGGATTTCTTCGACGGGGCCGCCCCATTGTTGAGCCCAGCCGCGGCCGGCGGTGACGATCAGCGTTTGGCCGAGCGGATGCGTGTGCCAAGCAGTGCGAGCGCCGGGGGCGAAGGTGACGCTGGCGGCGGCGACGCGGGCCGGCGTGGGGGCGTCGATGAGGCGATCGAGTTGGACCGCCCCGGTGAAATAGTCGGCGGGGCCGACTTCGGGGCGCGCGAGCCATTGCGCTGGATGTTCATGGGTTGTGTCCTTTTGGGCGGCTGAGCGGCGGATGGGCGGATGGAACGTTGCGGCAAGTCATTTTACGGTGATTGAAAGCTCGGCCGGCTCGAGGCCGGCGGCGGATGCTCGGATCGTCGCCGTGCCAGGGTGGCGCTGTGAGCGGACGATCGCCAGGCCGCGGCCGCGGTATGCGTCGCAGCGGTTGTCTTGATAGTCGACGGCGCCTGCGATCCGGCCGTTGTCGATGCCGAGCAGGTTCACGGGTCCCTCGACGGTGAAGGTGACTTCGTTTTCCGCATCGGGCACACGGATTCCGTGCTCGTCGACGATGGCGATGGTGAGCTGGGCGACGTCGTGACCGTCGGCGGCGAGTTCGGCGGCGTCGGTTTGCAGTTGGACTCGCCGTGGCGGGCCGGCGGTGTGGAGCGCGAAGCGACAGAGCTGCTGCTGGCCGTCGCGGCCGACGGCTTCGAGCGTGCCGGGCTGGAAATCGAGCTCGGTGGTGCGCCAGCCTTGTCGCTCGTCGTCGCTGGTGAGGGTTTTGATCAATGTGCCGTTGAGATAGAGATCGACCAGCGGGCAATTGGTGCAGCAGTCAACGCGCACGGGCGACGCCTCTTTCCAGTTCCAATGCTCTTGCCGCTCCCGGCCGGGCCAACCGCGGAATCGACGGCTGGGCGGGCGATCGCCGTTGCGTGGCTCTCTGGCGGCGAGGTAGACCAGCGGCTTGTCGCTCCAGAGGGCCTGCCGCCACCAGGCATCGGGTTTTTTGAAGCCGGCCACGTCGACCAAGCCTGCGGGCGAGATGCGGGCTGGCCACGGGCCCGCTTCGCCCAGATGGTCGATGCCGGTCCAGAGGAACTGGCCGGCGATGTAGTCGTTCTGGGTGACGGCCCGCCAGGCGCCGTAGGCGTCGCCGTTCTCGCTGCCGTAGATGATGCGGCGGGGGAATCGCTGGTGGTCCTCGGCGTAGCGATTTTCTTGGTAGTTGTAGCCGACGACGTCGAGCAGCTCGGGAAAGCCGACTTCATTGGTCATGTGCAGCTGGGCCAAGGCGGCGGTGACGGGGCGGGTGGTGTCGAGCTGCTTGACCGCCTGCACCAGCTGCTTGCCGGGGCCGACCAGCTGCTCGGCACGCGGTTGCGTCTTGCGGAATTCGTCGCCAAGAACGGGGTGGGTGAAGGGGTCGTTGGGGTAGTCGATCTCGTTGCCGATGCTCCACATGATGATCGAGGGGTGGTTGCGGTCGCGGCGGACCATGTCCTGGACGTCGCGCTGGGCCCACTCGTGGAAGTACTCGCCGTAGCCGAAGCGAGCGGGTCGGCCGACGTTGCGGCCGCGGATCCATTTGTTCTTGGGCGGCGTGAACTCGTCGAAGGCCTCGTCCTGGACCAATAGCCCGAGCCGGTCGCAGGCGTCCAACAGCTCGGGGGCGGGCGGGTTGTGGCTGGTGCGAATGGCGTTGGCGCCTAGTTCCTTCATCAGCCGCAGCCGCCGCTCGAGGACCTTCGCCGGCACGGCGGCACCGAGGCATCCCGCGTCGTGATGCAGGCAGACGCCTTTGAGCTTCAGGTTCTGGCCGTTGAGAAAGAAGCCGTGGTCCGGATCGAAGCGAATCGTGCGAATGCCGAACCTGGTGTCGGTCGAGTCGACGGGGACCGCGCCGTCGAGCACCTCGGTGCGGAGGGTGTAGAGCGCGGGAGAGTCGATCGACCAGCGCGCTGGATTGTCGATCGCCAGCTCGGTGTGGATGTTCGCGGTGGAGTTGGCGTCGATGGTCGCGTCGGCGGTGGTTGCGGCGGCCTGATTGCCGTTGGGGTCGAGAATCGTCCAGCGGAACGTGACTTTCCGGCGGCGATCGTGGCGATTGTCGACGCTGGTTTCCGCCGCAACCGTGGCCCGCTCGTCGCTCACCTGCGGCGTGGTGACGAACGTGCCCCAATGGGCGACGGCCAGCGGATCGGTAATCCGCAGCCGCACGTGGCGATAGATTCCCGAGCCGGTGTACCACCGCGAGTCGGCGTTCTTCGAGTGGTCGACGCGAACGGCCAGGACGTTTTCGCCGGCGAAGTCGAGGTAGGGCGTGAGGTCGAATTGGAAGCTGGAGTAGCCGTAGGGCCGGCGACCGACCAACTGCCCGTTGATCCAGACCTCGGCGTTCTCGTAGACGCCGTCGAACTCGACGGCCAGTTGCCGCCCTTCGAGGTCGGGGCTGAGCATGAACCGCTTACGATACCAGGCGATGCCGCCGGGTGCGTAGCCCGTGCCGCTGGCGTATTCCGGTCCGAACGGGCCCTCGATGCTCCAGTCGTGCGGCAATTGAACAACGCGCCAGGCGGTGTCGTCCAATTCCGGATCGAAACCGGTGGGGTTGTCGCCGCGCTGAAATCGCCAGTCGAAATCGAAATCGACGTACTGGCGGCCTGGTTTGGCCGGCGCAATCTTCTCGACGACCGGCGGCGGCTCGGCCAGTGCGGCCAGCGCCCCGTCGGCCCATGCGAATGCCCGCAGACCCTCGAGCGTGATCTGCAGGGGCGAGCAGAGCAGCTCGAGTTGGCGGATGGACGTGGCGGGACCGCTTGCCGGAAAAATAGTTCTGACCCCTTTTTCGGGGAGGGGTGTTGCTAAAAGCGCGGCGGCGGCGATGGTGAATGTGCACCTTGGAAACATCATGGTTGAGCTCGTCAGGGGCGGGGCTTTCCGTCGCGGCGCCAATCGACATGCGCCACGGCACCTATGGTAACAAATCTCCCCGCGGTTGGCGCCGCGTGTTCGTGGGCCAGTGCCGCGGTTTGCAACGTCGCGTGCTCTGGCTGGCGGCGCAGCAAATCCACTACGCCAATCAAATTCGCCCCAAAACCGACGCGATGAAGGTGGGCGGCCAGCAAGCATCGCGGAACTGGACGAGGGATTGGCGTGGGTGGCGATGGCCGAGCCGACCATGGCCGGGGTCGGCAACGTGTTGTCGATCGTGGATCTTAACCTGCAGAGCTTGGACCGGATGATTCGGGGCTCTCGGTCGAGTGGCCCTGGCTATCGCTTTCGAATTCTCGCTCGATCAGTCGGCGATGCGCTTTGGCGTCGACGTTCTTGAGGCGGAGCAGGGCATTCTCGGCGGCTTCTTCCGCGGATTTCTCGATGGCCTGCTTCCGGTTTTGAATCTCTTCCACCATCTGCTTGAATTCCCTGACGTCGATCGCCCGCTTCGAGTCTCCCTCGGCGAGGCCCGGGTGCGATTGTTCGGCAAATTCGAGCAAGGTCGTCACGACGTCGGTCAGTTTTCCCAACTGTCGACCCGGCAGGGCAACGGTCGTGAAGATCTCGTGCTCGATTGCGGGATTGCCTGCACCCGACGCGGACCAACCCCAATTCGTCCACGGGCTATAGTCCATGCGGACGTCGCCGCTGGCGGGCAACCGAATGCTTGTCGACGGCGACAACATTTGCAGCCACGGGTTCATGCCACCGCCCTCCATCGTTTTGTAGTTGAGTTGGGAGCTGTGTGTTTTGGCGTTGCCGGCCCGCGATTCATCATCTGGGCCAACGCGGCAGTGCGCTCCAAGGTAAATGAGCAAAATCCATTCCGCTTGTCCCGGGCGATTCCCCGTGGTCGCGTGGATTGAGCGAACCTGTTTTGGGAATTCGCGTTGCGGTGCTCACTGAGCCAAGTCGTGGTCCCAATGCCGCAATTTGGTACCAGCTTGGAAACACGTCGGCGCGCCAAATTGACAACGTGGGGTGCAAGCGCTTTCGATCGTACCAAGGAGCCGACGACCCGAGAAACGTCAAGTTCTTTTCTGGTCTTCACTCAACCGCTTCGTTGGGAACGCCCGGTGGCCCTGCAATCGGCACGAACGGCGTAGCAGGAACGCCGGCACCTGTGCGGCGGAGTCAAACCGTCACTCGGCTGGCCGGTACGGCCGATATGGGACGGTGCGTCAGGACCACGACAGGTAGGCGACGTATGTTTACGTGCCGAGCGATCGTGTTCAGATTCCCGCCTCCAGCGCCAATGTTCCGTGGTCATAAGGAGACTCGCAATGTTCCAGGCTCATGACATCATGACGGCCAACGTCGTCACGATAACGCCCGATTCCACCATGCGGGATGCCGCCAGCTTGATTCTTCGCCACGGGGTGAGCGGGCTGCCGGTCGTCGATGATCGAGATCGGCTGGTCGGCGTGCTGAGCGAATGGGACCTGCTCCAGGTGCTGGAAGCACCCGAGATCGAATCGGAGCCGGTGAGGAATTACATGACGCACGATACGGTGTGCATCGGCGAGGAGACCTCGTTGGTCGACGTGGTCGACCTGTTCCAGGCTCGCCGTCTGCGCCGCCTGCCGGTGACGCGGGATGAGAAGCTGGTCGGGCTAGTCAGCCGGCACGACTGATCCGTTCATCTTGACGACTCGGGATCGGATCGCCGGGAGGGATTCCCTCGAAGGAGCAGAGAATTCCAAGGGTCGGGCCGCGAAGGCGTCGAAGCGAGCATCGGCCGGCAAAGGCCGTCGCGCGGCAAGTCCCACGCATGCCGCGTGAGGAGAGCTGCGTCGGGGACATGTTTCGCTGGTCAACGCCCAGGACGCGGGGCGGTCGAACTGCCATTGCCGCATCGTGACCGAAGTGGCGTGATTTGTGCAAAGCGAATGCCGATGTAGATCAGTCGTGCTTCACTTCGGACGTAGCGAGTTGGTCGATGACCTTTTTGGCGGCGGGATAGTCGGGGTGCAATTCGAGCGCGGCGTCGGCGTGCTGGCGGGCAGACTCGATTTCACCGACCGAAAGTTCCCAGCGGGCGACGTCGGCCAGGGCGGCTGGGTCTTGGGCTACCTCCCTTCCGAAGTTTCTAATCCATTTTTGCGCCGATTCACGGTCGCCGGCACGGTCGTAGAGGATCGCGTACATGAGATTCGGTGGCGGCAATGATCGGTCCTGTCCCCAGGTGCGGCGTAGTTTGGATTGGGTCTTTGCCATTGCCGGTCGGTCTGCGGCTGGATTGAACTCGTCGGCAACTTCACAATACTCGCGGGGCAGCAGGCGGTCACCAAAGATGTTGGGAGATGTGAGTGGTTTCCAGCCCATCAGTTTCAGCTCGTCGATGGTCCAGGGGGGCGCGAGCACGTCGGTTGGCAATTGCTTTATGGGATAAATGATCGGCTCGACCGCCAGCGAAACTGCGCCGTTCGAGCGATTGCAGATCATGGTAAGTCGACTGAAATCCCAGCCGCCACCGCCATACGAGTAGGAACCGCCGCCTCCTGGTTCAAGGAAGCGCGGTCGGCAGATTCGAACGTCGGCCAGCGTCCCCGACCACGTCAGGCGGTCGGAGGATTCTTCAACATCGCGATCCATGATCACGTGCGACATGAACGAAGCAAATAGGTCACACGCTTTGGAGAAGGAATCATGGTCGCTGCGAGCGTCGTCGCCGAGGACGACTTCAAGGTTTGACGCTGGCTGAATGACGGGCGGTGGCGAGGCCGGCCAGACGTTCGCCGGTTGGCCGTATTCCAATTTTAACCACGAGTAGAGTGGCAGATTTGCCGCGGAGAGCAGCGTCGGCCGCGGCACGAGATATAGCGCCACGGTCGGCGATTCGAGATAAATGACTCGGACAACAAAATATAAGCCGTCCTCGTCCTCAATGACCGGATCGATTTTCCATTTGGGGCGTTCCACTGGGTCGTGAATTTGGGAATAAGTACTTTGCAAATTCTCGTCAACTGCGTTGGCTGCGTCCTCCTTTGTATCCGCGATGGGGAAGCGGGCGGATGGCCGCCGCGGCTCGAGAAACGAGACAGAGGCCGGGCGGTCGAGCGGCGAGCGGAGGCGGTCGAGTTTCGCAATTGCCGGAGGCGGCGTGGCGAACGACCGGCCTAGCATCAACGTTTCCGCGGCCAGGCATTCGAGGTCTGCCGAGCCCGCGAGATAGTGCCGGCGCATCCGCTTGGATTCATAGACGATGCGCCGCCAGCGCCACGAGGCAAGGACTTGCTGGTGCAATGGCTAATCGCTTCGTCCGAGTCGTGAGCAGCATCGACGACGGCCTGGCGAATTTCCGGCACTATGCGGAGCTGCATGTTGGAGCCGATCGATTCAGGAGCAACATTTGCAAGTTGGATCAGCGCGGGCAAGCGGAGCTCGCCTTGATCGCCACGGAGCGCCGCGAGATACACGGGCAGCGTGAGGAGATGGATTTCAGCATCGACTCGGGAGCCATTTCCGAAGCGGGATTGAGGGACGCCGGATTGCTCGAAGGCAACGGCAGCCCAGAAGCGGATGGCAGCGTCCGGATCGGCAAGGAGCGGCTTTAACCGTTCGATCCGTTCGTTTCGCGGACATGTTTCGGGAGAGATGCCCGCGAGCAGATGTGCGGCTGCGATGCGGACGTTGCGTTCGGGGCTGGAGAGTGCGGCGGTGAGGACCGCGAGGTTGTTGGCTGGACTGGATGGATTCGATTGTCCGTCGGCCGAAAGCTTGGTGATGAGTGCTTCGCCAAGGCTGCGCTGGGATTGCACCTGAAGCGTTTTTTCGACGCGGTCGAAATGCGCCTGCAGCCGCGCTTGTTCGTCGCGCCACTCGCGTCCGCGGCGATAGTCCTCGATACGAGCGTATGACGGCTGGATGAGCGCGCACTCTTCCTGCGTCAGCCCGCTGTCGCGAATCCAATCAACCAGCGGGCCTCGAGTTGCGTTTTCGATGCGGACGTGATTCGAGCGGGCTGCGATCGAATCGACGAGCTGAGTTTGCCCGTCCCATCGCATCAGCTGGCCGACGGCGCAGGCGGTTCCGCGGGCGTCGACGAAATAGGGAACGAGCCGGCCGGTAAAGTCGATGTTTCGCGGAAAGCGGCCGGCGGCGGCGTAGGCGTGCAGGCGAGCGATTTGCAGGTTTCGACGTGAAACCAATTTCCGGTACGTATCGTCTATGGACGTGAGGCGTCCGCCGCCGGTCGTGGGAGAACGGACGGCATCAGCCGAGTTGCCCTCAGCTGGCGATACCGCCGAACCGACCAAGGCAAACACGATCGAGACCAGGCACGTGGCGAACATACGTCGGCTCCTGCCATAAGTGAATCAGGATGTGCCGAATTATTTCTTGGCATATTTAGTGATGATTCGCAAGTGCGCGACGCGGATTATTGCGGAGCGGAAAACTATTTTCGTGCGGTGTCAAATGCTCGCGTCGTTTGCGGCGCCGCGTAGCATGAAGGCGGGAGGAATGATGTTTCTCTCATCTTTTCTAGGAGCGTTGCCATGTCTTCTCACAATGCAGTTGGTTGGTGTCGCGGGTTTGGGTATGTCGCGGTTGGCGCGATGCGGGGTTGGGAGACCCGCGCAAAACTTCGCGTGCGGGGTTGGGAGACCTGCGCACAACTTCGCAGGACCCGCGCACGACTTCGCCAGACTGGGACCTCCGCACTCCATGGTTTCACTTTGGTTGAGCTGCTGATCGTCATTGCAATTATCGGGACGATCGTCGTGCTGCTGCTACCGGCGATTCAGTCGGCGCGAGAGGCGGCACGGCGGTCGATGATGATGAGTGCGTCGAAGGGCGAATACCCCGACGACTTGGCACGCTCGGCCGAGCAAACTGCGGACGTGGCGTTGCCGCTGGCGCGAGTCTCGTCGTTCGTGGCGGACGTCACGCTGACGCCGAAGCTGAGCGTGGGGACGATGACGCCGGACTCGATTTACGAGGCGCGGTTCGTGGGGAAGATCGAGGCGGCTCGGCCGGACGCCTCGGCGGGGGGGAATCCGGCGGGCGAATGTGAGCTCGAGTTGCCGCTGCCGCCGCAGATGATTTCGCTGGCCGATCTGTCGATCGCGACGCCGGAAGGCCCGATGGAACAAGTGGCGATGCGACGCGGCAAGCTGGTGTGGCGGGGCGCCCTGCCGGCAGAAAAGACGCGGCTCGACGTGACGTATTCGGCGACCGGCAAAGGGCTGTACGAGCTGGCGGTTGCGCCGGGCGGACTGGTGGACGAGTATCGCGTGTCGCTCACCACGAACGGATCGGACGTGCGGCTGATGGAGTTGTCGTTGCAGCCGACCAGCATCGAACGGACGGGCGGGAGCAGCACGTACCAGTGGGACTATGCGCGGCTGTTGTTCGGCCGGCCGGTGCGGATCGACGTGTTGGGGATCGCGCCGATTGATCGGCTCGGCGAGCTGACGTGGCTGGGGCCGATGAGTGTCGTGGCGTTTGGATTGTTGGTGGGGTTGGTCGTGCAGGCGGTGAACGTGCCGCGGTTCGATCGCTGGATGCTGCTGTTGACGATCGGCACGTTTGCGGGCGCGTATCCGTTGATGTACTTCGCCCAGGAATACATTTCTCTCACGCCGGCGGTGCTGGCGTCTGGAGCGGTCGCGGTGACGATCATCGGCGTGCGGGCGGCGACGCTGATGGGGGTGTGGCAGGCGGTGGCGGGCGTCGTGGTGCCGGCGGCGGCGATCATGGCGGTCACGCTCTCGGCGGCGGCCTGGCCACAGTTGCAAGGGATCCTGCTCACGGCCCTGGCGCTGGCGTGGTTGATCGCGGCGATGATGCTGATGCCACGGGTAGCGGCGAGCGGCAGCGGCTTCTGGCGATTGCTCGAGCGGCCGGTGGGGACTACCGGCACATGACGGACGAATTCGACGCAACGATTGATCGTCGACAAACGAGGGACAGTGTCAAGATTCCAACCAATCCCGCCGAGAGCGTGCGGGGTTCGGGCACGTGGTCGACTTCGATCGTCCACCGCCAGCTAACCGTCGTCGGATCGGCACTCGCGTTGACGATAGCGAGGCTCGTGCTGCTGGAGGCGGCGAGGCTGTCGGGAATGCCGATGACCGTAACGTCGAAGAAGTTGGGGGAGCTCGACGGGTCGCGGAGGAAACCCGTAATGACGCCGGGCTGTGGCGTCCAGTCGAGTCCGCTCAACGCGAACGAGGGCTGCAATTGGTCGGTGCCGGTGAGGGGATTGATCGACAAATCGACTTCCAGGGCCTGTCCGACGAAGGCGATGCTCCATGATCCGTACGGCAAATCGAAAACGACGGGCGTGCCCGTGTTGGCGGCGAGGTTGAAGGCGACGGCTCCCGCCCCGTCGCCGAAATTGAGCACGTAAGGATCGTTCACGAGCTCGGCGGCGGCCGGCGAAGCAGCGAGCAAGTAGAGTCCGAAAAGAGCTGCGCCGGCATTTTGCGGCGGGCGCTGATTCTCGGCAATGGAAGGCTGTCGGCGATGAAATGTGTCTGGTGCATGCAGCTCTACCTCGTCGAGCTTCTGCGAATCTACGAACTGTGGTCTTCAGGTTAGCAATCGCAACTCGGAAGTCAACAATTTGGCGTAGAGTCGTCGTCTTACGTCGCTTGGACGAACTTCTGACTACCGGGACGCTATCGCTTTGGGCGCTTGTAGACGACGATGTAGCCGGTGTTCGGGGCGTTTTCGCTGATGGTCACCAGTTCCCAGCCCTGGTCTCCCAGCGCGTTCAGTTGATGCTCCTGCGTGCCGTTCACGTCGACCTTGTATTCCCAACGTGTCGGGCCCAGCGGCGGCACGACGGCCTGTCCGATCGAACGCTCAGCGGACAGCCCGACCAGTACGACCAGCGCGAGCGAGCATCCCAGGAGGATGGTGTGGAGAGTGGACCGCATGGCGAGTTCCCTTTCTTGTTCGAGGAGAGTGGCACAACGCTTGTCTGGACACGATTTGGTTGGGTCCATTAACGGAATTCAGTATTGTTGAATGGTGATTAAATTGCCAGACTTCCGGCGTGGCGTGCAACAGTCGGAATTGACGACAGCGGGAGCCGGCGCGGGAACGCGCGAGTCACAGAACCATGAATTTAGTAAGCCCCTGGACCGCGAATGCCCGTGCCCGGCCGCGGCCGTTTTATCCGCCACAGAACAGCCGCTGAGAGCTTAGTTCTAATCAACTTCCGATTGCATTCCCAAGAGGGTTCGATTCAGCGTGCCACCGGCAAACAGCAATTCTTCGAGTGCATGGTCGACGTCGGCAAGAGTGATCTGCTTTTCGCCGTTTCTTTCGAGGTGGAATTGAGCAGCGCGACGCATGAGCTCCTTGATGAATGACGCGCTAACCCGGTCGGTTTTCTTCACGGTCGCTTCGACGACGTCATCGGGTACAACCATACCGCGCGAATAGAGCTGCACAAGTTTGCGGTGCCCTACCTCGTCGGGTAATGGGAATTCGATCGCCTGATTGATGCGTCCTGGCCGGGAGGCGAGGGCCGCTTCAAGGGCTGCAGGCCGGTTGGTTGTGAGAATTAAGAATACGTCCGTGTCCGGTCGCAGGCCATCCATTTCATTGAGTAACTTGTTGAGCAGGACTTCTTCGCAGGCCGACCCCATTTCATTCCGATCGTGCGCGATCAGGTCGGCATCTTCGATCACGACGATGCTCGGTTGGAGCAGCCGGGCAAGCGTCATGTACTCACCGAGCAGGCCGACTTGTTCGGCGGTGATCAGCAGGGTCGTGTGGCCTTGCATCGCGCCGGCCAGATAGTGGATCGTGTGAGTTTTGCCGGTGCCTGGCGGCCCGTAGAATAGCAGGCCCTTCTTCGTCGAGAGCCCGAATTCGGCGAGCCGCTTGCGCTGATTGGCGAAATTGATAATGTTGCGGTCCAGCAGATCGAGCGTGGTCTTTGGGAGGATGACGTGCTCGCGTTCGACGGTGCGGAGCTTGTGTACGCAGATCCCGGAAGACATGCCGGAATAGTGGTCTCTGAATTCCAGCGACAGAATCTTACCGCGGTACGATTCGGACTTGGCAACTGCCTCTTCGAGTTGCTTAAAAAATTGCTGAGTGATTCGCACGCCATCGGTGCCTTGCATCACGGCAATTTGAAATTGAACTCCCTCCGGTTCCCCGTGTCGCACTGCTGGGGCAAGGAGCACGGCGAACTTTTGACCGTCTTGTTGGGCAAGCCAGATTCCGGTTTTGAGGCAGCGAACAGGCTCGGATTCACCGATGTCGAGTTCCTCATATTCCGGCGGAACTGCGAGTGCCGCGTTGTGTGGATCGGAATAGAGCAAGTCAGAAAACGTCATGCTCTCATAGGTGCGATCGCGCTTGACACCAAAAAAGCCCGAGACGTCGATCGGTGCATCAAATAAGCGATCGACGGTGCGCTGCAGGTCGGCCCGGACGCGGAATGGGAATTTGCGAACCGTGATCGCCAGGTCGGCGAGCGACTCGGGAGCGAAATGTTCCGCGAGCAACATGGAAATGCGAGTTTTACGTTGAATCATGTCGTGTTCCTGAGAGGACTTTAGTTCGACTTGGGTGATTGTATCGAGGTCGGCTTCCGCGGCCGCGTGACTGCCGAGATCAACATGCAGTTCGCAGCGGCTTCGCAGAGCGCGTTTGCTGCCGGGTTCGAGCACAAGCGCTCGGTTGAGATCTTCCATTGCAAGACGATCCCTTCCCTTTGCTCGCCAGACAATAGCGCGTAACACATAGGGGGTGTGTTCTTTCGGCTGCAATTCGATCGAGCGGGAAAGGTCCGCGAGGGCAAGGTCGAGTTCGCCGAGCTCCAAGTATGCATCCCCACGGGCCCAATGGGCATTGGCGTTGTCCGCCTGCAATCGGATCGACATGTCGAGGTCGGCAATCGCGGCATCGTAATTGCGCAGGTGTTTCCAAGCCAGGCCGCGGCAATAGTGGTGCTCCGGATGCGGCTGCTGGTGGAGGCAGCGATCGAAGTCGCGAATGGCGGCCTCATAGTCATTGGTTTCGTACAGTGCGTGAGCGCGTTGAACGAGATATTCGAGATTATCGGGCTCGATCGCGAGGGCGGCATCGAGCGACTTTACCGCATCTTCATGTTGCTTTTGAAGGCCCTGGCAGTAAGCTTTCCAAGCAAGCGCTTGGTCTGTGGCATAGCCACGTGCAATGGTTAAGCCGAGGTCAGCGCACGCGGCGGTGGCATTTCCGAGTTTGGCGTACGCTACACCGCGCTGGAAATTCGCCTGTGGCTGCTCGGGGGAAATCCGAATGGTTTCGTCGAAGTCGGCGACGGCCGCCTCATATCTATCGAGACGCATCAAACAACAGCCACGATGATAAAAAAATCCTGGTTCCGGTTGCAGGCCGATGGCGATAGCGAAATCTGCTAGCGCATCTTCGACCTCTCCCTGATCGAATCGGCAGAGCCCACGATTGAAGTAGGCACGAGGATATTTAGGATCAAGAGTCAGTGCAGCGTCGAAGTCCTGCCTGGCCTCTGCTGGGCGGCCGAGCAGACGATACGCAGTTCCCCGACCGCACAAAGCTCTTTCACAAGTGGCGGCCAGGGCCAGGACCGCGTTGAAGTGTTCTAGCGCCTCGGCCGGCTGGTGCCGCTCGATGAAGGCAAGACCTTGCTCGAATTGCGAAGAAAGTTGGCCGGTGAGCGGATCCTGGTGTCCCATGTCAATATCGTAACCTCTGTTGTGTATCATGGCAGCCGGATAAAGAATGCAAATGTTCGAAGACTTCAAACGGTCGAAATTCGCCGACGCGATGCGGATTCTCGACATGTAGAGGCGGATCAACTGGCAAGCTAGGAGCCAGCCATGACTCATTTGAAACCCTGGACCCCCGACGCCCGCGCCCGGCCGCGGCCGCGGACGTTTTATCCGCCGCAGAACAGCCGCTGGGTGAGCGGCGTCGTGAAGCGGTTGGTGCGGTGGGACATGCGCCGCAAGCTCAAAGTGGACGACGTCGAGATCGTAGGCGATGGGCTGGCACGACTCGAGCGGCTGCGGGGCGAGCGGTGTCTGGTGACGCCGAGCCACTGCGGCGGGTACGAGCCGCATGTGCTCTTGTATCTCGCGAAGCTTTTGGGCGTGGAGTTCAATTACCTGGCGGCGCTGGAGCTGTTCGAGCAATCGCGCCTGCAGCGTTGGCTGTTGCCGCGGTTGGGAGTGTATTCGATTCTGCGCGGGGCGGTGGATCGGCCGTCGTTTGCGATGACGCGGGAGCTGCTGGCGGCGGGCCGGCGGTGGCTGGTGATTTTTCCGGAGGGGGAAACGGTCTGGCAGGGGAGCACGGTGATGCCGTTTCAGCCGGGCGTGTTTCAGCTGGCATTCAAGGCGTATGAGGATGCGCTTGCGCAGGACGGGGCGGCGAACTTGTGGTGCCTGCCGCTGGCGATCAAGTATTTATACGAGCAAGACATGCACGCCGAGATTGACGCTTCGCTGGCACTCTTGGAGGCGCGGCTGGCGATCGTCGCCGACGCGGAGGGCAACTCGCGGTACGCGCGGATGCGGCGGGCGGCCGAGGCGATTCTGGCGGCCAACGAAAAAGCGCATTGCGTCGAGCCGAGCGACGGCGCGACGCTCGGCGACCGGATCGACGGGCTCAAGTTGAGCGTGGTCGCCCGCATCGAAAATCAACTGGACATGAAGCCCAAGCCGGGCGAGTCGCTGCTCGATCGGGTACGGGCGTTGTTCAACGCGGTCGACCGAATCGTGTTCGAGGGGCCGGCGGCGAGCGACTATGAGCGCAAGCTGTTGGCTCAGCAGCAGCAAGCGGCCCGCGACCTGTATGACGATCTGTGGCGGCTCTTGAAGTTCGTGGCAATCTACGATGGCTACGTCCGCGAGTCGATGACGCAGGAGCGGTTTTTAGACGTGCTCGGACTGATGGAGACCGAAGTCACCGGCGTTCGCCGGGTGTGGGGACCTCGGCGGGCGCGCGTGCAGGTCGGCGAGCCGATCAACTTGCGGAATCATTTGACCGAGTATACTGCGGATCGCCGCGGCACGGTGGCGAATGTCACGCAGAAGCTCGAATCGACCGTGCGGGAGATGATCGAGGCGCTGGGCAATGACGGAAAAGTGGTCAGCTGAGTCGCCTGCAGGGGCTACGCCGCCGGAGCGTTGCAAAGCCTTGCGTCGATCCAAGCAAAAGGACTCCCACAGTCGCGCCGACTATCAGCGATGCGGTCGCTGGCTCGGGCACGGCGGCAGTCGCAGCGTTGCCGGAGCCCGTTCCCGGCGTTACGGCGCCAAAATTGGACTTCCAGGTGGCATATTGCGCCTGGGTTATTACGCCGCCGTCGGAGTCGTTGGGCAGCGTGCCTGCAGGGCGCTGAAGTTGTCGCGCCAGACAGTATAGTCTGCCGCGTCGACGCTGCCGTCGTCGTTGTAGTCGCCCGCAGGGTGATTCGAAGATAAAGGGACCAAACCTGTAAACACTTCGACGTTGTCGAAAATGGCGAAGCTAAAGGCAGGATTGTTGGCTACGGACGTGAACAGGTCCGACATTAGCAGAGTGATCGTGCCGCCCATGTTGACGACGTCGCCACCATTACTGTTGTCGATTGTGCCGATGTCCAGTGTATTTCCGGAGGCGGCGCTCCGCATGGTGAAGTGGGCGAAACCTGGACTATTGGTAATGCCGGCAGGTCCGATCGTGTCGGTGTCGACTTCGACGTTGAGAGTCATCCACTGAAAGCCGCCGGAGCCAGCGACGGTAGAACCGGTTTGGCCTTGACCGGGCGCCGCCGTTGCGACGTTTATGGCGGGAAATGCAGCTGCGATGTCTGGATTGGAGTTGTTATTGACGCCACTGGTGTTGCCAAGGGCATACTGACCACTTGCTGGATCCTGGAGCGTGAGGTTTTTGTACAGCCGATAGTCGGCCGTCGTATCGCCGTCGCTGTCGAAAAGGAAAGAAGCGCCGAACGGGCCGGCACCGAACCCGTCGTGCCCAACGCTGACGCCGGCAAACTCGGTGGTGCCGACCGTGCCTCCTCCGACCGCCCAATTGATCCAGACATCTGCACGGAGTGTATACTTTCCCGTGTAAGCGGCACTTTCGTTAATCGCAATGATCTCGTCAATTTCGGGCGGCGGATTGTTATTGACTTCGAACTTAAGTCCGATCGTATCGCTCCCCCTGGCGCGGGCGGCAGCCCCTTCTGTGAGTAGTCGTATCCAAATACGGCGGATGAATCGGCGTCCTGAAAGATGGTCCAATTGACTCCGGAACTCAGGTTGTCGGTAAAGATCTGAGCGGACGCAGTGCCTGCGATTAAGACGGAGGCCAAAGCAAGGACTAGACATACGTTGCGCAACATCAGAAAGTGCTCCTTCGCGGCAGAGTCGGGGAAAAAGCCCAGGCTCTCAGAGTCGTTCAATCGTCATCCATCGTCCGCACTAAATCGCACGCCGAGCATGAATCTTTGCTGTCTGAAACTTATCATAGCGTCACAACAACCGCCAAGCAATCAAAATCGTGTCCTTGTTGGTCAGGTCCCCTTATAACTTAGCAGCGGTCGGAGCTCGCGTGTGATGCGTACCAATTCGCGTTGTGCGCGGAGGACCTGGCGGATGTCTTTGTAAGCGACGGGCGTTTCGTCGCGGAGGGCGGCGGCGCGGCGGCGGTCGAACCAGACGCGGCCCATTTGGCGGGCGAGGTCGTGGATCCCGATTTTACGAGCGGCTTCGCTGCGGCTGAGTCGGCGGCCCGCACCGTGTGAACAGGAGTTGAGCGCATTGGCGTGACATCGGCCGGCAACATGAAAGCTCGGCGTACCCATCGAGCCAGGAATCACACCGGCGACCCCGAGCCCAACGGCCTGGGCCGCTTTTGCGGTGAACCCACAACGATTGACCGAAGTGCCGTTCCCGCTCCACGTGATTGTGATCGCAGTGGATTAATGTGGACCAGTCGATCTTCACGCCAAACTCTCGGTCGAACAGATCGTCGACCGCTTTGAGCATCGCCAGACGATTTGCCGCGGCGTAATCACGGGCCCACTGAACGTCAGCAAGGTACGCCTGTCCGGCACTCGACGCGGCGTTGATGCTCGGTGGTGTGGCCACCGGCCTGGAAATCGCTTCGACATGACGCCGTGTAATCAGCTGGCCCATCGCCCGGGAACCGCTGTGCAGCATGATCCAGAGGCGGTTGTCCGTGTCGGTTTGAACTTCCAGGAAATGGTTGCCGCGACCAAGCGTGCCGAGCTGGACGCGGCCGTCGCGTTCGGCGGCTCGCGCCAGAATCGCATGACTTAGCCGGGCCGAAGCTGCGTCCTCCGGTAGCGTCTGTTTTGAATGGTGCTTGTTGCTGGGGACCGCATTGCGGAGGTGTGCCAGCAATCGAGCGGCCGCTTGGGGCTCGTCGAGCAAATCGGCACCCGCTTGGACGGCGACCGCCGCCATCCCGCAACCGATGTCGCCGCCGACGGCGGCGGGGTAGATGAGTTCACTCGTCGCGACGACCGCACCCACGCAGACGTCAGCCGCGAGATGGACGTCGGGCATGAGGGCCAGGTAACGGACGTCATCTGCGCGACGGATGCGTTCGACGGATTGGGCTACGTCGCTCGGGAGCGGTTCGGCAAGCCAAGAGGCTAACGGAGGTAGTGTCGATTGATTCATGATGCATACCCTTCGAAGGTCGTCGGGCCAGTGATCGCGAACGTGAGCACGGGGGTTTTGCGACGAGTGATCGCCGCCGCGACCGCCCAGCGAAGCCGGCCCGACTGCCGGGCCAGCCGGGACTCGATTTCGGTGCGGTCAAACAGCTCAGGCGGCAGATCGCTACGGAGCACGACCAGCAAACGCGACGCGTCCGGCGCAGGCGCAACCGAGACGACATGCAGGCTTTGCAGCAGCTCGTCGTGCGTTTCGCCTGACAGCACCAACTCAAGCGTCTCGGCGACCTGGCGGTAAAGTTGCTGCGATCGGTGGTTGATTTTGCCGCGTTGGCGGCTGGGTTTGAAGAATTCGCTGGGGTCAAGGCCATCGTCGGGATGGATTTCGCCACAGTGTGCGCGCATTTGCTCGCGCTTGCGCTTGTCGTGTGCCATTTGGAATCTCGCTAAAATAGAAGTGGCGGCGCAGCAACAGCGCCGGCAGACTGATCGAAGAAACTATCAGCGGCAAGAGAGAGCCTGGCCCCAAGGGCCGGCGGCAGCGACGTGACGCGGGCGACCCTTAGCGAGCGCGCAGGCTCATTGGCACGGCAATAGTGAGTTCGGATTGCACGGCTGAGCCTCCTCGAATGAAAGCGCAGGCGCGAGTACGACCAACATTGACTCCGATCAAATTATACTGTACTTCGCGGCGATCGCGTTGCCAGATCGGAGCGCCGGAATGACACCGGCGCTTTTGCCGGGGTTCGCGCCGCCAGCGGGCTGTTCCGCGTCCGAACGACATGCAAAAATGCGTCTATGGCCGAGAAACTCACCAGCGACGACGATGGGAGAAATAGCTCGCCAGCGGCCAAGCCTGGGCTGGGTGATTTGGCGGAGCAGTTTTTCAGGTCGCTGGGGATTACCGAGGAGCGCTACAAGGCGGTGAAGGTGGCGCTGCATCTGGATCCAAAGTGCAACTGCGCGGATCGTCGGCGGTGGCTCAACGAGGTGGGCCAGAAGCTGGGCGTCGATGGCGTGGTGATGAAGATGGCGCGGTGGATGGATCGGAGGCAAGGTGGAGGTTAGGCGGTGGGTTGCGACCATTTCCGCGTCGCCGACCATCGTCTCGCGTCGCGAGCGACGCGGCTAAAAGTCGTACCAGACGCCCATGCCGATCTGGTCTTCGAAGTTGTTAAAGAATTGGGACTGGCTGGATTTGCCGACGTAGTAGTGGGCGCCGATGCGAAAGGTGCTGCCGGCCTCGCCCCGCCAGAGCCAGCCGGCTTCGCTGTTGAGGTCGCCGCCGTAGTTGACCTCCTCGCGCATTCGGCCGTTGACCGCCAAAAACGGTGTGCCGTGGAGACCGGTCGGGCCGGGGTGTGAGAGCTCGGTGCCGAACTGGAAGTGGACCGGGTTCGCGCCGCCGCTGGTGTGGAAGGCCCAGTCGTACTCGCCGTAGAGCCGGCAGGAGGGCAGCGGATACCAGGACGTGCCGAAGACCAGCCCGTCGCGGACGTAGTTGATCCGGTCGTCGAGCGCGCCGGGGAAACGGATGGCGTACTCGTCGCCGAGGTGCGAGCTGAGGTGGGCATAGCCGAACTTGAACTGCCAGTTGGCGACGCCGTAGGCGAGCGGGAAGCCGAAGACGAAGTCGGCGGAGTTGAGGTCCTGGTGATGTTCGGCGTCCATGCGGACGACCGACGCGCCGTAGACGTCGAGTTGCCAGCCTTGGGGATGGAGCGGGTCGTGGTCGCCGTAGCGCAACACGCCGCCCCGTCCGCCGACGGTGGCGTCCCAGAAGGATTGGTTCTCCGAGAAGAAGGGCGTGATGCCGATTCGCGGCTCGTGCGGGCCGGCGAGATAGGAGCGGTAGATGATGCCGGTGGGCGCGACCTGCCAGGTGAAGTCGTTGGGGGCGACGTCGAAGTAGCCGTCGTAGTTGTCGTTGAAGTCGAAGTTTTGCAGGGCGGGCGTGTCGTCTTCGGGTAACGCTTCTACTCCCACGGGCGCATCCTCGGGAATCGAATCCGTCGCGGCGCCGACGCCGCTGCTCCACACCGCGTCGAGCGACGCGGTCGGCTGCAAGTAGACGACGTGGCCGTCGACGCCCTCCGGCTCGGCGGCCGCCGCGACGCCGCTTCGCGCGAGTGCGCCCGCCAGGAGCGCCAGCGCAAGTCCAGACTTTGAGACGGCCGCCGTGGGTCATTGCGAGTGGGTCGAACGGTAGGAATCGGAGGTTGGATCGACGGCACGAGCGCGGCGAGCGGGTTGGCGCGGGCAGGCGACTTTTGCGGTGATAACGGTTGCTCTTTTGGTTTCGGTCCTGCCGAGGCGGCGGAGTGAATCGAGCCGGCTGCGCCCGCAAAGTGAGTGGGCGCATTGCTAGCGGCGCCAGCGGGCGTCGGCGGAGCAGGGCGGCAAGTCGCTCTGGCTTGCGGCGGACAATTCGAGGAGAATCCGCCTCGAATTGTCCGAAACTGAAGCAGGGACAATGTGTGACTGGTCGCGCTCGCTCGCCCCCTCGTGGCGACGAGCCTGTGGAGAATGACGCGGATGAGACAACTCGAATTTCGCCCGTGGATGGCTCGTGGCGTGTCGCTGGTGATAGTGGCCTCGTCGCTTGGCGCGGCGGAACATGCGGCCGGTCAGTACTACTATCAACCGCCGCCAAGCTATTACCAAAACGACACGGCGACCGGCACCGTGACCGGCGGCGCGTTCGGCGCGATCACCGGGGCGCTATTGGGCGGGCGAAGTCACCGCGGCGAAGGAGCCCTCATTGGCGCCGGCGTCGGGGCAGTGACGGGTAACGTGCTCGGCCGGGCGCAAGATCAAGCGGATGATCGCCGCGCGGCACAGGGTGCGGCAGTGGCGGCCGGTTTGAATCAACAGGCGGCCGCCCAGGCCGTGACGAACTACGACCTGGTGGGGATGGCCCACGCCGGCGTGAGCGATGACGTGATCATCAGCACGATCCAGTCACGCGGCGCCGGCTCGACCTGAGCCCGCAGGGCTTGATCGCGCTCAAACAAAGCGGCGTGAGCGACCGCGTGCTCTTGGCGGCGCAGAACATGGGCGCGGGCCCGAGCTACGTCGGCGGCCCGGCCTACGTCGCCGGTCCACCCCCGACGACGGTAATCGTCACCCCGGGACCACCGCGCTACTGGTACGGCCCGGGCCCGTACTATCACTCACACGTGTACTACCGGCATCATTGGTAGACGCAATAGTTTGATTCTCGCGTCTGTCGCTAATCCGGCGCGAGCGGCTCTTTCTTCTGCGTGATCGGTGGGCACTTCGCTGCCATTTCGGCGTTAAGCTGAATGAAATCGTGCTGATCGGCTGGGACTTCCCATTCTGGAAAGATCGCTTCCACCGGGCACTCGGCGACGCACTGGTTGCAGTCGATGCACTCTTCCGGGTCGATGTAGAGCATCTGGTCGCCTTCGCGAAAGCAGTCGCACGGACAGACGACGACACAGTCGGTGTACTTGCAGCCAAAGCAAGGTGCGGTTACGACGTATGCCATTGGCAAATCTCCATTGCGTTCGAGAGAACCTCGCCGGGCGCGGAAGCGTCTCGTCTCTAGAAATACATCCGATTTGCCGCGACGAATGGCCAAAGATTGCCAAGGAAATCCTCATTTTCGACGTAACTTTGGGAATGGCCTCGGGATAGATCGAGACCCATAGATGCGAGACTATGATGTCGAGACTCGATTCCTTCGAATTGCTACAGCGATATCGGAGTGGCGCGAGCGAAGCGGCCGCAGAGATTTTTGAGCGGTACGTGGCTCGACTCGTCGCGCTGGCGCGGCAACGGCTGAGCGCGAAGATGCGACGGCGCGTTGATCCGGAAGACGTCGTGCAGTCGGCTTACCGGAGCTTTTTCCTGCATGCGGCGAATGATGAGTATGCGGTCGCACGAGCGGGTGATCTCTGGCGGCTGTTGGCGGAAATCACTCTCAATAAGCTCTACGGTCAAGTCGAGCGACACAAGGCCGCGAAACGAAGCATCGAGAGGGAAGGTGAGGGCGATGTTCAACTTGCGAACGCCGCGGCCGCTCCGGACCCGTCGCCCGTCGAGGTCGTCGCCCTCGTTGAGCAATTGCACTTGGTGTTGGAACGACTGACGGACGACCAGCGAACGGCGGTCGTTGCCCAATTGCAGGGCCAAACGATCGACGAAATAGCACAATCACTCGCGAAGTCCCCTCGATCAATCCGTCGGCTGCTGGGGCAGGCGCGCGAAGAGATGGAGAAACAAATTGCAGGTGGGAAGTCGACGAGTGAGCAACGGGAGATTTGGTCGAGCCCCATGGTCGACCGCTGTGCCCGGCTCCATTACGGTGATTTCGTGATCGAGCGGATGCTGGGAGCTGGCGGGATGGGCAAGGTGTATCGTGCACGCGAGCGGAGCACTGGGTCCAGCGTCGCCGTAAAGTCGCTGCGGAAATTGCATCAGGGAAGTCGTCGGGCCGTCGAGCGATTTGTGCAAGAAGCGGAGATTTTGGCGACCCTGTCGCATCCAAACATCGTGGGAGTGCGGGGGATCGGCCGGTTTCCCGGCGGCGGTCTGTTCAAAGTGATGGAGTTGATCGAAGGTACCAACTTGCAGGAGCGACTGCGCGGCGGACCGCTTGGCTTGCTACAGGCACTAAGTTTGATGCGCGACGTGGCGGGCGCAATTGCGTATGCGCACGAACACGGCGTTGTGCATTGCGACCTCAAGCCGGGAAATGTTTTGCTTGAGGGAGAGGGCCGGCCCGTGGTAAGCGATTTTGGGTTCGCCCGAATTCTAGCCCGGATATTTCATACGACGTTGCTGCGTGCTTGATTCTGGCGGAGAGACTGTTTTTGCGGTGGGCTGGTGCCGAATGCGTGGCCAAGAGTGCGCAAGACCCCCTTTCCCCCATGGGGGCCGTGGTGGCTCGAATTGGCCGCGGATCATCCGGGTCGGAGATGAACCGACTTCGCGATCCGCTGGAAGAGCGCCTGGTAAGGATACGAACTGGCCAAATGAAACACGATTCGGCGTACCGACACGACGACGCGAGCGGCCACTTTGAAGAGCTTCAAACGAATCGTGCTCACCTGCGCTTTCCAATTCCGTACCAGCCAAGTGGTGCTGACGAAGATGGGAAGTGAGGACGTACGCAAAGCTGGATAACAGCAGGCGGAATTGGTTCGCCTCGAAGTCGTGGCAGCTCGTGCGATCGGCAAACAGCATCAGTTGCTGCTCTTTGATCCGGTTCTCCATGTCGCCGCGCTTCACGTAGTTCTCGTCATACAGTGCCTGGTGACGGCCTTTGAGGTTGGTCACGATAAAACGGCTGTTGGGACCAGCCGGCAGACGTTCGGCCTTCATGATTACACGCCGCTCGTGATCCCACGTCTCCGCTGTGTATTTGATTTCACCAAACAGCCGCTGCTTATCCCCCGTCGCTTCAAAGGCCGCCTCCGCCTTCTCCATGAGCCGCTCTATCCGTCGTTCCAATACCTGATTGCGGGCCAGCCCCAAAATGTAAGAAACCCCGTGTTTTTCGCACCATCGCATCAACCGCCAGCGGCAGAAGCCGCTGTCTCCACGAATCGTGATTTTCACATCCGGCCACCTCTGGCGAATATAGTCGACCAGCAGCTTCGTGATGGCTCTGGAATGCTTGGCCGCGTCGATGTTGCTGGGGCGGAGGTAGGCACACAGCAGGTGCTCGCCACAAAACACGTAGAGTGGCAGGAAGCAATAGTGGTTGTAATAGCCCTGAAAGAAACGCCGCTCTTGATTGCCGTGAACCGGATCGTCGGTGGCGTCAAAATCGAGCGTGATTTCTTTCGGTGGCTTCTGGTGAGACGCCAGAAACGTATCGACCAGCACCTTGGACATCCTTACCAACGCTTTGCGATTCACGCGATTTTCCAGCCGGCAGAGCGTCGGCGGTGAAGCCAACGGGGATTCCTCCTCTGGCTCACAGCCAACAGCCGTTTGCAGAGCAGGATCAGCTCGCATCGTCTGCTGGTCGTTGAGATCCTCATAACCCAACGTGATGGAGAAGATGCGTTGGGCCAGCATCGAGCGTTGCTGGTGAACGATTAGGAGCGGCTCACGAGGATCAGGCAGGCATTCGTTGATCGCATCAATGAACCCCAGTCGTCTGTCGACTTCACGCAGCAAGAGAATTCCAGCGTCCGAGGTCAACCGACCACCGTTGAAATCCGCGACAACCTTGCGTCGCTCGTGCCCTGTAAACTCCATGACGTCCGTGCTACACTCTGTCATGCGAATGGCCTTGGTCTTGGTGATGGGAATTCGTCGTTGAAACCCCTTATTTACCAGGACTAAGGCCATCGCGCTATAGGCATCAGCGCTTCGGCGTATGAAATATCCGGGCTAGCCGTGGAATCGGCGTCGAGATCCTCGATGATTGGAGGAACGATTGGCTTCATGGCCCCAGAGGTGTTTCAACGTGGAGAGGCCCCAGCGATTGCTGCCGACATTTATGGATTGGGTGCACTCTTATGGACTCTTGTCGTCGGAAATTCCCCGAATGGCCGGCCTTCTATCCATCGCGACGACGAACTGGCGCCGATTGCGCAAGTGTGTCGAAAATGCCTCGCCGAGAATCCAAAAGACAGATATCGAAACGCGAAGGATTTCCAGGACGAAATCTGGCGGGTGTTAAAGTGAACCACGTCAAATTGAATCGCAACTGGACCGCCATTTCCCGAGCTGAAGCGGCAAGTCCGTCGTTGGCGATTGTGGCGGCCGATTAGGGCAACTGGCGGCGATGTGCGAGGCGATGCAAGCTCGCAAGGCCGACAAGTAACATAATCGCGGTACAAGTTTCCGGCACGGCAACGTTTGCCACGCTGCCGCCGCCGGCGGCGAGCGTCATGCCGAAGTGAGATTCCCAGTAATCGTAGTCGGCGGTGCCGACGGCGCCGCCAATTCCCGGAGCCCGATTGGGAAGGGTGGCGGCACCAAGATTGTCGCGCCAGATGGTGTAGTCGGCGGCGTCGATGGTGCCGTCGTTGTTGTAGTCGCCGGCCAGGGCGGCGGCGATCCGCAGAACGCCCTCGGAGTAGAGCACCGAGGTATCCCAGGTCATTCCCGCGGCCAGCGCCGGCAGATCGAGGCTGGCAAAGCTGCCGGCGGCCTCGGCAAAATCGAACAGGTCGAAGCTATCGCCGACGGCGAGCGCCGCACCGCCCGTGTTGAGGACGACTTGCAGCGCGCCCCCGGCGGTGAACGTGCCGCCCACAATGAGCTGATCGTGGTTCGATGCGCTGAGCAGGTCCATGACCAAAGTCGCACCGTCCTCCTGGGTATAGTCGCCGCCGACCACCATCGCGACCGGGGCGATCTGGCTCACGCCGAGTCCGTCGTACCAGGTGCGGCGATTGGCGCCGACGGCCGAGGGCATGTCGTCGATGAAGACTTCGATTCTGCCGTTTTCGTCGGCCGTTCGCGTGCCGACGAGCGCGGAGAGCAGCGCGCGACCGCTTTCTGCCAAGAGTGGTGTCGACACGAACGTCAAGTTGCTGGCCGGTTCGGCGGCCGTCGCACCGAGCTCCGCGGTGGCGTCGGCGGCGGAGTAGAGCGGGTTGGCGCCGGGGTTGGACTCGAAGCCTGCGCGAATGTTCCAGTCTTCGTTCGTGCCCGTGGGGTCCCAGAAGAACGCGCGGACTTGATACGCTTCGAAGGGGTTGAGTCCGAACAGGATGGTCTTGAGCTCGTAGGCGTCCTCGGCGGTTTCGCCACCGGCCTCGAACGTGGTTGCGTTGTTGCCGAGCGTGCGGAGCTCCCAGTCGTCGTCGGCGCCGGTGATGCCCTCGGGCTTGGGCGAGAAGGCGGTGCCATCGGCGCGGGCCGTGTTGCCGCGGGCGGCCGTCGTGGCGTCGACGTATTTCACCTGGCCGATGACCGGCGTCACGGTCGACAATCCGTCTGGGCCGATGCGAACGACCGAGCCGGCTTGGGCCGTGAGATTGCCGTCGAAGGTCCCGGTTCCGCGGACGGTAGCGCCGCTGGCGGCAACGACGCTGCCGACGACCGTCTGGTCGCTGTTATTCACCAGGGTCTGGGCGCCGGGGACCACGAAATCGCTCTCTAGGCCGGATACGTCGAGCGTGGCGCCGGGGTGGACGTTGACATGGCCGCTGTTACCGATCGAGGCCGAGCCGGCAAGTGCGAGCGTGCCGGCGTCGACGTTGGTGTCGCCGCTATACGGGTTGGCGGCAGTAAGCGTCACCCAACCGCCGCCGGTAACCCGCAGACCGGCCGAACCGGCGATGGGCACCGCGACGACGTGGCTGCCTTGGCGGACGTCGATCGTCGCCTCGCCGGTGAGCGTCAAGCCGCCGGCGCCGCCGATCGTGTATTGATGCTGGTTGTCGAAGGAGAGCGTGTTGGCCGAGGCGGCGACGTCGAGGGTCACGGCCGCGGGGGCGTGGGGCGCGGTGAGCACGGGGCCGAACACGACGTCGTCATTCGCCGCGGGTGCGCTGGTCCAATTGCCGGCGTCGGTCCAGAGTCCGCCGCCGTCGGTGTTCCAAGTCGGCGGTGGGGGAAGCACGCTGAGCACGCCCGTCGCCGGGTCGAAGGCGTAGCTTCCATTTTTCCAGATCCCCGCTTTGTTCGTGAAGCCGGCGACCTTGAAGCTGGCGCCGTAGAACGTGTTTGCCGCAGTCACGACATTCCACGAGTCGCCGGCTTGGGAGCTGGCGGCGGACAAATCGAAGTCGAAGGTGCCGAGTAGCCGGGTGCTCCGCGCTGCGGCGCCGGTGATGGCGTTGTTGATCCCCGGTTGCTCGATCTTGAACGTGAAGTTTCCGGAGCTTCCTAACTCGAAGCGAGATTCGTTGATCACATCGCCGACAAAGCTGTTGTTGGGCGAGAGGAACCGCACGTAGCGATTGTTCTCTGTGGGATTGTTGGTGGTGGGGATCGTGAGGTTGCCGCTGCCGGTGACGTTGGCCAGGATGTTGATGTTCCCGTTGTAGGCCCGGATCGTGGAGTCGGACTGGACGGTGATCTTGCCGTCGAGCTGAAACAGGTCGGCCAGGTTGTTGGCGGAGCGGTGGTCGACCCAGCCGCCGTCGAGAATCAGGTTTTGGAAGGTGGTGACGCCGTCGGTTCCGACGCCGCGGAAATAGAGGCCGGTATCGGGGGCGGGGTTATTGAGCGTGAGCGAATCGCCGACGAAGGTAAAGCTGTTGGGGCTTTCGGGGGTGCGCATCAGGTAGGGGCCGGTGAAGTAGTCGGCGCCGGCGTGGGCGAAGTAGCCGTCGCTCCACTTGGTCTTGTAATTGAAACCGGATTCGCCGGCGGCATCCGACGCGGTCAGGTTGACGGTCGTCGCCGACGACGGATATCGGACTGGCCCGAGGCCCATGTCGGCCCGCTGGGCATACATCACGGCGACCTGGCGCTGCTTGTTGATCTCGCTCCCTTCGCTGTCGTAATTCAGTCCGTAGGGCCAGAAATGTTGTGTGTCGCCGTGGAGGTATTCCTGCTCGCCATCGAATTGCTTGATCAAGGCGGTGGCGATCGCTCCGTCCCAGCTGCCGCCGGTCATCAATCCTGCCCACTGCGAGGTCGTGCCGCTGCCGAGGTAGTGAGCCGTCTCGTGCATGGCGACGCGTTCGTTGGGGTAGGTGCCGCCGAAGCCGATGCTGCCGAGATAATTTGCCTGCGCTGTGGGGATGCCGGCGTTGTAGTAGACGTAGATGTTGTAATTGCCGAAGTCGCCGAAGGCGTTGTAACGGTTGACGACGTTCTGCATCGCATTGACGGCTGCGGTGCGTTGGGCGCTACTTGGCCAGTTGTTTGCGTCCACGGTGAAGCTGAGCGCCGCGTCGGCCTGGCGCGAGAGGGCCAGCGGCGCGACGACGGTCAGGGCAAGGAGGGCCGCCGCGGAGATTCTTGTCCGCAAGTAGTCGGTCATGACGATCTCTGTTCGCGCTGCGACGATTTGCCCCCGGGAACGGTCTGCCACGAAGCCGCACCGGGCACGACAACCACGCTGGCGTGCCTCGTTCTGCCCAGGCTGCCCGTCCTGCGAGGACCGCCTAGATCGGGGCCGGGGACGGCCCGGCTCGCCGGTATTCAATTTAAGCTCTGGGTCGAGTGAAAGCCACCCTTTGGTCCGTGCCGCAGTCATCGAGTCGCCTGCATTCGAGGCGGAGCGAAAACTTTTTTGAGTGGTTTTCGCCTCCCGAGCGACTACATTGAGTGCGTCGGCCGATCGGGCAGCGGGGCCGGCAGCGAGGTTTCGATTGACCGATGCTCAACTGGTACAAAGCGCCCGGGCAAGCGACGCCGACGCCTGGCGGACGCTCTACGAGCGCTATTTGCCCTTGGTCTGGCGGCGTGCGTACGCGCTGGTGGGAGACGTGCACGCGGCCGAGGACGTGACTAGCGAGACGATGCTCGCGCTGGTGCGGAACCTCGATCGCTTGGAGGGGGATGCGCCTTGTGTGGCCGGCTGGCTCGCGTCGGTAGTCAGTCGTCAAGCGGCGGAGCACCATCGGCAAGTGTATCGGGCGCGGGACAAGTTGGCCGCGGCTGCCATCGTACCGTCGGCTGCAGCAGGGGATGTGCCGTCTGCGCCGCTCGAACGCGAAGAGACGCGGCGCGAGGTGCTACGAGCGCTCGATGAACTGCCCGAGCGGCAACGACTGGCACTGGAGTGGAAATATCTCGAGGGCCGCGGCGTGCGCGAGATCGCCGGGCGGCTCGGGGAGAGCGAGCGAGCCGTCGAGGCGGTGCTCTATCGAGCCCGCCGCGGTTTCCGGCAATTGTTCGACAGGATACGAACGGCAAAGTAAACATCGGCACAGTAGCGAACGGCGAAGCGATGAGCAGCGGTTCCGAACAATCTGATGACGCGGAAGACGCACGGCTGGCGGGGCTGCTGGCGAGCGCATACGGCACGCCGCCGATCCGCGATGAATTTGCCAGCGAGCTCGCCGCGCGGCTGGCAAAGGAGTTCGCAGCCCGCGGTTCGCGCTCGCGGCTCGAACAGGCGCTAGCTCCGTCGACGAACGGTTATGCGACGAACGGCCAAATATTCGATGGGCACGCTCTGAACGGCTACGCGTCGACTGAGACAAACAGCGCTCCGGTGGCGGTTGCGGCGCGTCGTCGCACGCGGCGGCGGTGGTCGGTGGGATTGGTGGCGGCAGCGTCGCTCTTCGTGGTAATGGCGGTGTGGAGCGATCCGCCGGCGTGGGCCAACATGATCCGGGCGATCGTCAGCACGATCGAGCGGCTGACGGTCGGTGCCAACGCGGTCCAGCAAGCCGCGCCTGTGGCCGAGGTGGTTGCACCGATCGAGCCGGAAGTGGTGGAAGAGCCGGCGGTCGCGCTCACGATCGCCGACGAGGTGCGGACGCAGGAAGCTCCCGAACCAGAAAAGTTGGCTGCTTCCGCGACGACGTCGATTCAAAAGCCGGTGAAGGTGCAAGCGCCGCCGGTCGTGGAACAACCGAAATGGACGCCGCCCGCAGAGCCGCTGGAGCCGGCCGCGCTGACCGCGCGGGTCAACGACGAGCTCGCCGCGTTCTGGGCATC
The DNA here is from genome assembly GCA_963808175.1 of uncultured Planctomycetota bacterium. Lineage (GTDB taxonomy): Bacteria > Planctomycetota > Planctomycetia > Pirellulales > Lacipirellulaceae > DASYDU01. The sequence goes on from CAWEEU010000007.1 coordinate 187,296, forward strand.
GCAGCGGGTGCACCCGGTCGCGCGGGCGGATGACGCCGAGTTCATGCGGCGGGCGTACCTCGATTTGTTGGGGCGGGTGCCGAACGTGAGCGAGGCCCGCGACTTCTTGAATGATCCATCGCCGGACCGGCGCGAGCGATTGGTCGATCAACTGTTGGCACACCACGATCATGCGACCCACTTTGCGGCCGTGTGGCGGCGGATCCTGCTTCCGGACGAAGTTGACTTGAGTCGGCTGGGCGGCTCGGCGTCGTTCGAAGCGTGGCTGGCCGAGAAGTTCGAGGCGAACGAGCCGTACGACCAGGTCGTGAGCGAGCTGCTCTTGGCACAGGGGCGCGTGTCGAAGTCGGGGCCGCTGCTGTTTTACGCCGCGATGCGGCTCAATCCAGAAGAGCTGGCGGGGCGGACGTCGCGGGCATTTCTGGGCGTGCGGATGGAGTGTGCCCAGTGTCACGAGCATCCGTTCGACGATGCGATCACGCAGCAGGATTTCTGGAGCTTCGCGGCGTTCTTTGCCCGCATCTCGCGGCCGCGGGGCAAGATGGAAATGACCTCGCCCGTGCTGGCGGTCCGCGACAACGCGCGGGGCGAGGTGATGATCCCCGAGTCGGACGAGGTCGTGCCGCCGCGGCTGCCGGAGACGGTGAGCGACCTGGCCGACGATCCGAATGGCCCGTCGCGGCGCGAGGAGCTCGTGGCCTGGCTCACGGCGCGGGACAATCAACACTTTGCCCGGGCGACGGTCAACCGCGTGTGGGCGCATCTGTTCGGCCGCGGATTGGTCGAGCCGGTGGACGACATGCGGCCGGCGAATCCACCGATTTGCCCCGAGGTGCTCGACACGCTCGCTGGCGATTTTGCCGCCAGCGGCTTCGATTTGCGGCGGCTGTGCCGGGCGCTGGTGCTCACGGATGCGTACCAGTTGTCAAGCGGTTCGGATGAGGGTCAAGGCGAAGCGAGCGACCCGTCGCGGACGCTGGCCTTCGCCCAGATGAATATTAAGAGTCTCACGGCCGAACAGCTATACGATTGTATTACCGTAGCGACCGGGCAGGCGTCGCTCGCCGGTGGGCCGACCGACCAGGCGGGGCTGGTGCGGTTTGCCGACATGAATCGGCAACAGTTCATCGACGAGTTCCGCGCGGCGCCGGGTAAAGTGACCGATTATCAGGCCGGCATCCCGCAGGCGCTGACTTTGATGCACGGCGGCTTGATTCACAATGCGACCGACGTCGCGGCGAGCGGATTGCTCAAATCTCTGGCGGCGCCGTTTTTCACGGACGACCAGCGGCTCGAGACTTTGTACCTGGCGACGCTCTCGCGTTATCCGGAGCCGGAAGAGCGGGAAGTCATGTTGAAGATGATTGCCGGAGCGTCCGACCCGCAGCAGCGGCAGCAGGCGCTGGGCGACGTGTTGTGGGCGCTGTTGAATAGCGCGGAGTTTACGCTCAATCATTGAAATACCGAGAGTCCGGATGCGAGGTGCGATTCAAATTTCACGGTGGTGGCATGTTGAACCGAAGATCCGTGGCGTTTCTTGGGCCGCCCTCGGTGTCGGCGTGCTACTCCTAGGTCTACTAATCGGCGGAATCGTGTTATGGAATCGACTGAACGCTGTCATTCGCACACCGGTTTCCCTTGCTGACGCGGTAGTATCCTTCAACGCGAACTCAGCAAACAATAGGGTTGGAATGCATGAACCACCGTTGACAGTGGAGGAAGTAATTTCCGTGATCAACTCTAAATTGCCGACGCTAACTGACGCGAATGAACGAGTGAAGGAAATTTACCAGCAAATCGTTGCAACCGGCCAATTGCCCGAGGGAGGAGAACTCACTGCGATAAGCGCATACGGCGAAAATGTGGAACCATCCAAAGACGTTTGGTGGATTAACTTGGAAGTTCCGACGGGTCCGCACTCAGGATATGGACTGCGGATTCGAAACACTTATACTCCGGCAGTGGCACGAGATCGCTCAACGAGCCATCAATGAACTTGAGGAGCAATGCGATGACCTGTATCTCTAAGATCGATCGGCGGCGGATGCTCAAGGCGGTGGCTTGTGGGGCGTGCGGCGTGAGTGTGAGCGGTTGGTTGCCGACGCTCGCCCAGGCGGTGGCGGCCGATCCGCGGCGGCGGCGGCACTGCATTTTGCTCTGGATGGCGGGCGGGCCGAGTCAGACCGACACGTTCGACATGAAACCGGGCCACGCCAACGGCGGCGAGTTCAAAGAGATCGCCACCAACGTGCCGGGCGTGCGGTTCAGCGAACACCTGCCGCGGCTGGCCACCCATGCCGACAAGCTGGCAATCATCCGCAGCCTCACGACCAAGGAAGGCGACCACGAGCGGGGTTCCTATTTAATGCGGACCGGCCAGCGGCCGATGGGCGTGGTGAATTATCCGTCGATGGCATCGGCGCTGGGCAAAGAACTGGCACTGGCGGACGACAGCCTGCCGCCGTACGTGAGCATTTCGCCGAGTCGCGGGCCGGGGCAGGGTGGCTTCGGGCCGGGATTCCTGGGGCCGAAGTACGCGCCGCTGGTGGTCGCGGGAAATCAATCGTCGCTGCCGGCGGGCGCCACGGCCGACGCCGCGGCGAAGCAGGCGTTCGCGGAGCTGAAGGTTGACTCGATCAAGCCGCCCAGTGACGTGACCGCGGCGCAGAGCGAGCGGCGGCTCGAGCTCTGGAACCTGCTCGAATCGCGGTTCTTGAAGCGGCACCCGAGCGCGACGCCGCAAGCGCACCAGACAGTTTACAACAACGCGCTGCGGATGATCGAGAGCGACGCGGCGGCGGCCTTCGAGCTGGCGCAGGAGCCGGACAAGGTCCGCGAGAAATATGGCAAGGGCGTGTTCGGCCAGGGATGCCTGATGGCGCGGCGGCTGGTGGAGCGGGGCGTGCCGTTCGTCGAAGTGTCGCTCAGTTCGTCGGTCGCGGGGACCTACGGCTGGGACACGCACGCGAACAACTTCGAGGCGGTGAAGGGACTCTCGGCCGAGCTCGATGCCGGCTGGGCGTCGCTGTTGGAAGACCTCCAGGAGCGCGGCCTATTGGAGCTGACGACGATCGTCTGGATGGGCGAGTTCGGGCGCACGCCACAGATCAACGGCCAGGCCGGTCGGGATCATTTTCCGCGGCCTGGACCTGCGTGCTGGGCGGCGGCGGGATCGCGGGCTCGCAGGCCTACGGCCGATCCACACCCGACGGCATGGACATCGCCGAAGACCCGGTCGAGGTGACCGACGTATTGGCGACGCTCTGCACGGCGCTCGGTGTGCCGCCGGAGACGGAAAACACGTCGAATACGGGCCGGCCGATCAAAATCGTCGACGGGTCGCCGATTGAGAAACTTTTGGCGTAGCGAGTGCATCCAAGCGAAATGGCGAACAGCCGCCACCATCGTCGAGGAGAATGCCGCGCATTCGCGGCGGGGTCGATCTTTGCGCTTGCCGTGGTGTTATTCATGGGTGCCGCCGTTCGGGGCGGGGAGCCTCTCGCTCAGCGTCCCGATCCGGAGTCAGCTAAACCGCAAGCGGCTTGTGGGCTGCAGACGCTTCCGCAGCGCGGTGCGGCCGGCGGCGATGAGTGGAGTCCAGACTCTCAACCAGTATCAAGCGGCGCCGGAGGATCCGCTGGCCAGTTACGCGCGGACGCCGCTGGGCGACTGGCAGATGCCGATCGAGGTGGACCGCGCGAATCCCTGGTTGCGGTTCGTCGTGTTTGCGATGAAGCGGCCGGTGGTGATCGACGTCGCGGTGTTCGTCGACGGCCAGCCGTACGCCAACGGCCGCGAGGCCTGGATCGACGACGTGCTCAACGAACGTGAGAAATCGGCATCCGCCGCATCAGCAGGCGAAGAGGCGAAACCGACGGCGCCGTTGGCCGAGACCGGTGGGAAGAAGGTAATCGTTCCCGAGGCGACGACCGAGCCGGCGAAGGTGTCGGCCCTGGCGCGCGAGGCGCCGAGCATGCGTGAGCGATTGCTCGCCTATGTGGCGACGCCTGGGCCGAAGGTCGACCGGCGGGAGATTCGCTGGCTGATTGCCGAGTGGGGCGTTGGTCCGCCGGTGGTGGTGCTTGATTCGAGCCTGTCGTGGCAGCGGGCCAGCGTCGCGCCCTTGTTGGCGTATTTGGATCAAGATCGCAGCGGTGCGCGTCGAAGCGGCGGAGATCGCCGGCGCGGAAAATCGGCTGGAGCAAGCCGATGCCGACCGGAACGACGTCGTCGACGAGCAGGAATTGCGCCGCAAGGCGGACCAGCCGCCGGTGTTGCCGTTCGCGACCGACCATCCGCTCGTGGTGCCGCTCGACGACGCTACGGACCATGATGCACTGGCGGCGGACCTGCGCGCAACTATGGTCTCGACGCGACGCGGAGCAAAGCGCTGGAGCGTGGCCCGGCGGACGCGACGCTGCGGGTCGATTTCGGGGCCGCTGCCAAGCGGCCGGCGGGCGTCGCGCTGTTGGCCATCGGGCCGGAGCTGGAGGGCTCGCCGGCGGCCGTCACGGCGACGGCCGACGTGATCACGCTCGACCTGGGGGCGGAATATCTGGAGTGCTCGGCTGCGGCCGCCTCGACGCCGGACTCCGGCATCGCGGGAACGCAAATCGGCATCGGCGCGGCGATCGACGGCAATCCGCTCTTGCGACTGCTGGACACCGACCAGGATCATCGGCTCACTCGCCGCGAGCGGCAGCAGTTGCCGGCACTGTTGGCGTCGCTTGACCGCAATCACGACGGGTCGGTCGCCGCCGACGAGCTGCCGATGCCGATTCGCTTCGCGTTGACACTCGGCCCGACGGTCCACACGCTGTTGGCCGAGCCAACCGGCGCGGCACGGCAGGCGGCCCCGCCAGCGACGCCCGAGGTGCCGGATTGGTTTGTGAGCATGGATAAAAACCGCGACCACGACCTGTCGCGGAGCGAGTTTCTGGGCACCGCCGAACAGTTTAGGCAATTTGACACCGACTCGGACGGATTGATCAGCGTCCCTGAAGCGCGAAATGGACGGCGGGAAGTGAGCAGCCGCCGTGAGGATATCTTATGATGGTTCCATTGAGATTTGGGTGGTTTTCCACTGGTGCGTCAAGATTGGCGCTGCGGAAGCGAATCCCCAGTAAGTGCGCCCTGGCGAGGCCGCTCCGCGCCAGCGCGCCGCGGCCGCGACATGTCCGTGACGCACCCGGCCGGTGTCGCGTCCCCGTGTCGAAGTGCTGGACTGTTTAACCTCCGAACACCTAACCTCCGAAAACGAGAAGTGGCATGGCTACCATGAACGAACAGGTACTCTCCGAGCGTTCCACTCCGGATGAGGTCGCGCGGGTCGTCGACCAGGTGCACGGCAAGTACCGGAAGGTGTGCGACGAGCTCGCGGGGACGATCGTCGGCATGACGGACGTCACGGAGCAGTTGATGATCGGCATTCTCTGCCGAGGCCATTGCATCTTGCAGGGCATGCCGGGGCTCGCCAAGACGCTCCTGATCTCGCAGCTGGCGGCGCTGATGGATTTGACGTTCCATCGCGTCCAGTTCACGCCGGACCTGATGCCGGCCGACATCACGGGCGGCGACGTGCTGGAGGAAGACCGCACGACGGGCAAGCGGGTGTTTCGCTTCCTGCAGGGGCCGCTGTTTGCCAACCTGGTGCTGGCGGACGAGATCAATCGCACGCCCCCCAAGACGCAAAGCGCGCTGCTCGAGGCGATGGAGGAGCGGCAGCTGTCGATCGGCGGCAAGACGTATCCGCTGCCCGATCCGTTCTTCGTACTGGCGACGCAGAACCCGATCGAAGTCGAGGGGACCTACCCGCTGCCGGAAGCGCAGCTCGACCGGTTCCTGATGAAGATCAAGGTGAACTATCCGAGCCGGGCCGACGAGTGGGAAATCTGCCGGCGGCAGACGACGGACTACAGCCACGACGTCGAGCACGTGATCGACGTGCCGACGCTGTTGGAGATGCAATCGATCGTGCCGAAGGTGATCGTGGCGGACCACGTGTACGAGGCGGCGATCGATCTGGCGCGGCTGACGCGCCCCGAGGAAGGGAAACTGCCGAGCGATCTGCGCGACAAGGTGCTCTACGGGGCCGGGCCGCGGGCGAGCATCGCCTTGCTGATGGCGGGCAAGGCGCGGGCGCTTTTGCACAAGCGGTGTCACGTGACGACCGAAGACGTCTGCGAAGTGGCCCTGCCGGTGCTGCGGCATCGGCTCATCCCGACGTTCAACGCCGAGGCGGCAGGCCTCGACACGGACGCGATCGTCAAGGCGCTTGTCGAACGCCATCGCGGGACGCTGCGGAAGTAGAAAATCAAACCGCCAAGTGCGCGAAGGACGCCAAGAAGAATTAAGCTCAGTCGAATATTTCATTCTTGGCGACCTTGCGCACTTGGCGGTTCAACGTGTCGAGCACTCTTAGAGAACATCGTTGTGAGCCAGAATCGGGTCACCAAGTTTGTCGCGAAGCTGCGCGGTACGCCAGTCCACGGCGGACCGCCCGCGGGACTGTCGTTGCCCATCGGCGTCTCCGCCGGCGCCGCAAACTCCCGGCGCGGCGATCTTCGATCCGCAGGTGCTCTCGAAGCTGGGGCGGCTGGAATTGATCGCCAGCACGGTGGTCGACGGCTTCCTCTCCGGCAAGCATCGCTCGACGCACAAGGGGGGCTGCACCGACTTCGCCGAGTTTCGGCCCTACGCTCGCGGCGACGACATTCGGCTGTTGGATTGGCGGCACTATGCGCGGACCGATCGGTATTACGTCAAGCGGTACGACGATGAGACGAACCTGCAGGCGCTGTTGGTCGTCGACGCGAGCGGTTCGATGCAATTCGGGCTCTCGACGGTGAGCAAGTGGCGGTACGCCCAGATCGCCAGCGCCTGCCTGGCCCACCTGCTGTTGCGGCAGCGCGACTCGGTCGGGCTGGCGGTGGTGGGCGAGCGGCTGTTGGACTTCGTCAAGCCGCAGCCGCGGGCGAGCCATTTGTCGCGGCTGTTGAATCTGCTCGGCGGCATCGAGCCCCGCGGCGTGTCGTCGCTGCCGAGCGTGCTCGCCCAGCTCACCGGCCGGCTCAAGCGGCGCGGGATGGTGATCGTGATTTCCGATTGCTTCGGCGACGTCGACGGCACTCAAGGAAGTGCTTGGGCAGTATCGGCACCTGGGGCACGACGTGCTGGTGTTCCAGGTCCTTGCGCCGGAGGAGCTTGACGTTTCCGTTTCGGCGGGAGGCGTTTTTTCAGGACCTCGAGCTCGCGGGGCGGCTCCAGGTCAATCCGAACACCGTCCGCAAAGCGTACCTCGAAGAGTTTCAAAAGTTTATGACCCAGCTGCGCGAGGCAATGACCGATTGCGGGGCCGACCTGGCGACGCTCTCGACGGGCGACGACCTGGGCGAAGTGCTGGCGTATCAGCTCCGCCGCCGGGCCGTGATGAAGAACCCGCAGCGGGTGCGGGCACATGCTTAGGAATAAAACCGCCAAGAACGCCAAGGTCGCCAAGAAAGGCAGAAAGAAGATACGCCTATTGAATTTCCTTGGCGACCTTGGCGTACTTGGCGGTTCTGATTGATTGATGCGGGGAGGAAGTTGTGAGTTTTCTGAGTGCCGCCTACCTGCTGGCCTTGCCGCTCATCGCCGTGCCGATCGCGATCCATTTGTATCGCGGGCGGCAGCGGGACGTGATCCTGTGGGGGGCGATGCAGTTTCTGGCCAGTGCGGTCACCAAGGGCCGCCGCATGGAGCGGCTCGAGGAGTTGCTGTTGATGCTCTTGCGGCTCGGCGCGGTGGCGGCGTTGGTCTTTGCGCTGGCGCGGCCGATGATTCGCAGCAGCTGGCTCGGAAACCAGACGGACAAACAGGTGGTTCTGATCCTCGACAATTCGCTCTCCATGTCGCGAGAAATCGACGGCGCGAGCCCGGGCGGACGGATGAAGGACCAGGCGACGGAGCTGGTCGACTCGCTCACGGCGTCCGACGGCGTGCAGATTCTGCTCACCGCCGGCGGCGAGTGGGCCACCACCGACGACGTCGCCGCGGACGCTGGCGGCCGCGCGCGGCTCGGCGAGATCGTCGCCGACGCCGAGCCGACCTGCGGCCGGGCCGATCTGCTCGGCTGCGTGCAAGCGGCAGTGCACTTGGAGTCGACCGACGAGCTAGAGAGCCGGCGAATCGTCGTGTTCACCGATTCGCAGGCCGAAAACTGGCAGCTCGGCGCCGCCGGCGCCTGGAAGCAATTGGCTGCCGACCTGGCCAGTGCCAAGGTGCCGACGACGGTCGAAGTGGTCGACTGCGGCCTGGAAGCAGACCACGTCGACAATCTGGCCGTCACAAAAGTGGAAGCTGCGGAGCTGTTGATTCAGCCCGACGATCCGCTCGCTTTGACGGCCGAGGTACAAAATTTGGGTGACGAGCCGAGCACGGCGTCGCGCGTCGAGTGGCTCGTCGACGGCAAGGCTGTGGAAGAGTCGCGGCTGGCGGCGCTGCGGCCGCACGCCAGCGCGCGGGTCGCTGCAAAACTGCGATTCGAGAAGCCGGGCGTGAAGAACGTCACCTGCCGGATCGACCGGGCGGACCAGGTGCCGCTCGATCAGGAGAACAGCCTGGTGGTCGAGGTGGCCGATCGGCTGCCGGTGTTGCTTGTCCAGTCGCCGCGGAGCGCGGGCGAGGCGGTGACCGCGGGTGAGCTATTCTCCGCGGCACTCGGATACAAGGGGGGCGAGGCCCAGGCCTGGCATTCGGTCTACCAGCCGGAGGTGATTCCGGCGGCGGCGTTAGCCACGCAGCCGCTCGCCCCGTATCGCGCGGTTGTAATCAACGACGTGCCGGAGCTCGACCGCCAAGCACTTGAGCGACTCGACGCGTTCGTTCGCTCCGGCGGTGGGCTCTGGCTGGCGGTGGGCGAATCGAGCGACCCGGCCATGTTTCGCCGCGATTGGTACAGCGACGGTGCAGGGCTCGCGCCGCTGGCGCTCGACAAGTTGGAGGTGGTGGCGAAGGCCGATGATGCGGCGGCGACGATCCATCCGCCGTCGCGGGATCATCCGGCGACGGCCCAGCTGGCCAACACGACGCAGCTGGACATCGACGAGGCCCGGCTGCGGGAATATTGGACGCTCGCCCGACCGGCCGCCGATCAGGAAGCGGTCTCGCCCCTGTTGGAATCTGGGAGTGGGCAGCCGCTGGTGGTGGAGAATTTCGTCGGTGCAGGGCGGGTGCTCGTGCAGGCCTTTCCGCTCGGCCTGGAATGGGGCAACGTGCCGCTGTTGAAGGCGTACGTGGTGATGGTGCACGATTGGCTCACGTTTCTCGCGGCACCGACCACTTCGCGCTACAACCTGGAGCCGGGGGCGCTGGTGATCGCCAGTCCGCCGGCCGACGTGCAGGACGCGACGGCCGAGCTGGTGACCCCGCGGGGGCGGGCGATTCCGCTTTCGGCAAGCGACGCCGAGTTCGCCCCCGTTTTCCGCTATTCGCAGACGATGCTGCCGGGCACGTACCGCGTCCGGTTCAAGGAGGGCGGCGAAACGGTGGGCGAGCTGCCGTACCAGGTGGCCCGCGACGCGAGCGAGTCGGATCTCGCGCTGCTCAGCGCCGACGAGCGGACGAAGCTGGCGGAATCATTTGGCGTGCACTTCGGCCAGTCGCCCGCGCCGGTGGCCGGCGCACCGGTGTCTCGACCGCGGCGCGAGCCGATCTGGGGCGTGCTGCTGGCGGCGCTGGTCGTGCTGTTGGCGGCGGAGTTTCTGCTGGCGAACTTGATCGCGCGGCAGCGGCAGGGGTTTGAGGTGAGTGCGGTGTAGGGGGCGGGCGTGCCGGGTGGGTTAGCTAAACCGCAAGCGGCGGTTGAAGTGAGTGAGTGGGATTAAGGGTAACTCGGAAGATATGAGTTCCGTGGGCTCACAATTTGTTGAGCGAATGGATTGGGATGGCGTCGTGGCGCCGACGGCGGCGATCGCGATCCTGGTGGTGCTCGCGGTCTGGACGCTCTGGTCGCTGTGGCGCGAGCGGTTCGCGATAGGGCGGGGTTGGGCGGCAGTGTTCTGGGTATTGCGAATGGTGGCGTTCGGCTGCGCGCTGTGGATGCTCACCGGGCCGACGCAGCTGCGGATCGAGCGGAATACTCAGCCGCAATCGATTGCGATCTTCGCCGACGGCAGCGAGAGCATGGACGTGGTCGACGCGCCGGAGCCGGCCGACTCGATCCGCTGGGCGATGGCCGTCGAGGGTCCGCAGCGGGGCGCGGATGCATCGCTCGCCGAGTGCGACCGGTTGATCGTCGATCTCGGTGCGGCCCAGGCCAAGTGCGACCGTTTCGCGCAGTTGGTGAAGGAGCACCGGCCGGCGAAGCAGTTGCAGGCCGCGGCGGCCGCCGTGATGGTGCTGGTGGATCGATCGTCGGAGCACGCGACGCAAGTGGCCTCCGCACTCTCGGAGCGCGACGCGTCGTTCGGCGAGCGGGCCGAACGGATTGAGAGCTTGCTCAAGGGCCCGGCCCGCGAGTCGCTCGCGGGAATCGAATCGTCGCTCGGCTCGACGGAGCGGAACTACGGCGAAGAATTGTCGGCGCGGATCGAACAGTGTGCCGAGGCGATCTCCTCGGCCCGCCGCGCGCCGGCGTGCTGACTTCCGATTGGGCGCACCAGGTGGCCGAAGGGACCCGTCGCCGGGCGTTCGGAAACCGATCGCATGACCCGCCGCGAGAAGGTGAGCCGCACGCTCGATAGCTTCGAGAAGTCGGTGGAGAGCCAATTGGGCGACGACGTGCGGATCCGCCGCTTCCGCTTCGACGATCGGCCGACTGCCGTCGATGGCACCAGTGGCTGGGCCAAAGCCCTTGGCAGTGCGGCGATGGCGTCGAGCGCGCCATTCGAGCGAGACACGGCGGACGGGCCGGCCGCAGCGGCGGCACCTTCGACGAATCTCTCCTCCGTGCTCGAGCAACTGGCGAGCGACGCGCCGCGCGAAGCGATCCAGTTGGCGGTGGTGCTGACCGACGGGCGACATAACAGTCCCGACGCCAAAGCTCCGCAAGAAGTGGCGGCGCAGCTAGGCAAACTGGCCGTCTACGTGGTGCCGATCGGCAGCTCGGTCCGGCTCAAAGACGTGCTGTTGCATCGGGTGGAGGCGCCGGCCACGGTAGCCGAGAAGGATTCGGCCTTGATCGACGTGATCGTGTCGGGATTCGATTGCGACGGGGCGACGACGGCCGTCGTGCTGCGGCATGAAGGGCGGGAGATCGATCGTAAACAGATCGCGTTCGCCGGCTCGCACGGCGATCAGCGGGCGCGATTCAAGGTGCCGGCCGAGGTGCTCGGCTGGCAGGAGTACGTCGTCGAGGTCGAGCCGATCGCGGACGAAGTCAACACGGCCAACAATTTCATGCCGGTGTCGTTCGAGGTCGTCCGCGAGAAGACGCAGGTGCTGTTGGCGGACGGCGTGGCGCGGTGGGAGTATCGGTACTTGAATCAATTGTTCCGCCGCGAACAGCACGTGGAGTTTGAGGAGCTGCTGTTCGCGCCGCGAGTGCACGGCTCGGGGAGCCTGGCCGATCGGCCGGAGTTTCCGCGGAACGTCGAGGGCTGGTCCCGGTACAGCGTCGTGGTGCTGGGGGACGTGAGCCCCGAGCAGCTGCCGGTCGAGAGCCAACAAGCGCTGGTGGAATGCGTCCGCAAGCGAGGCATGAACGTGATCATCGTCGCGGGCGGCAACTCGATGCCGGGGAAGTTTGCCGGCGAGCCGTTGATGGAGCTGCTGCCGGTCGAGCGCGATCCGAACGTCTTTGCCCGGGACGGTTACGCGGTGCGGGTCACCGACGAAGGGCCGCTTTCACAGTGCGCTGTTGATCGCACCGTCGATCGACGAGAGCGTGCGGGCCTGGGAGCAGATTTACGAGCGATTTCCCGTGTACGGCCTCTCGGAATACAGCCGGCCGAAGCCGACCGCCCGGACGTTGCTCGCGGCCGATTCAGACACGGCCGGCGGCGTGACGGCCGACGGCGCGCGCGACGCCGGGCATGCGTTCTTGTGTTGGCAGCGAGTCGGCGCGGGGCGGGTCGCGTATCTCGCCGCGCCGGAGACGTATCGTTTGCGGTGGCGGCGGAGCGACGAGATGCACCATCGCTTTTGGGGCCAGCTGCTCCGCTGGATCACGGCCACCAACAGCGGCGCGGGGACCGACCTGGTCCGGCTGCAGACCGATCGCACGAGTTATCTCACCGGCGAGCCGGTGGAAATCACGGCCTGGCTCAAAGACGCCAACGGCCGGCCGCTGGCGGGCGAGAAGTTCGCAGCCGAGGCCCGCTCGTTCGACAAATCGGCGCAGAGCGTCGAGCTCACGGCGGATGAGGACGTGCCGGGACGCTACTTTGGCAAACTCGAACGATTGCCGGCCGGGGCGTACCAGGTCACCGTCCAGGGACCGATCGTCGACAAGCTGCTGCCGGAGGGTGCGGCCGATGCCGTGGTCACGACAATCACGATCCACTCGGGCGAAAGCGTCGAGATGCTCAACACGCAGTGTAACCGGCCGCTGCTGGACCAGGTGGCGAAGCTCACGGGCGGGCAGGTGATTCCACCGACCGCGATCGACGAGGTGCTCAAGCTCGTGTCGTTCACGCCGGAAGTGAGCGAGCGAGTGGAGCGAACGCCGCTCTGGAACCGCTGGTCGAATCTGCTCTTGGTGCTGGGCTGCGTGTTTACGGAGTGGACCGTGCGGAAATGGAAGGGGTTGGTGTGAGGAGCAGGAAGCAAAGTGGAGTAACGGAGCCGTGGAGTAGCTTTTAGCGGCGGGGCTTGCTCCGCCTTTCTCCGCAGAGCAGCAGAGCGATCGGGTAGAGTAGACAAACGCTGTGAACAAAGACTGGGTACAAACTACATCCTAGCCAAAGGGCTGAACTATGAGTCACGCGACGCTCCCTACGGCGATTCCTGGTTCCATCGCGCAAGCTGCAGCTGGTGCGGTCATGGAAGCGGTGGGTCCAGCTGGCGACGGCCATGCTGCTGGCGGTCGTGGTGCTACTGGCGGCGATGGGCGTGGCGATGCTCGTGGATTGGCTCGCGACGCTCTACGACTCGCGCTGGCGGTATCGTGCTCACCGATGCGGCGCTGTTGGCGGCGGCGTTCACCAGCCTGGGCTGGCTGCTGGTGGCGTGGCGGCGCGGCTCGGCCTGGTCGCGCGTGGCTGGCGACGTGGACCGCGAGTTTCCCGAGCTGGAAGAACGCTGGACGACGATGACGCGGCTCGAACCGCGGATGGCGGAAGATCCGCAGCTGGTGCATCCGGCGATGCTGCGCCGCGTGGCGAGCGAGGCGGAGCGGTGGGAGCCGCACGTCGATCCGCAGCAGATCGTCTCGCTCTCGCCATTGGTACGCGGGATGCTCTGTCTCACGGCGATCACGCTGGTGCTGGCCGTGGCGGTGATTCTCGACGCCCGCCAGACGCTGGTGCTGGTGCGGCGGTTCTGGTCGCCGGGCTCGCTGATCTCGGCAACCGAGTTGGTCGACGTGCCGGGCAACAAGGTGGTGGGTCGGGGCGAGCCGCTCGTGCTCGGGGCGAGTGTGCATGGCAAGCCGGTCGAGCGGGCGACGCTGTTTCTGCAAACAGCCGACGACGACGAGCGGAAGATCACACTCGTGGCCCACGGTAGCTGATCCGATCGCGTTTGCCCACAGTGTGCGGGCCGTGGAAAAGCCGTTCGCCTATCGCTTCCGAGCCGGCGACGGCCAGACGGCATGGTACCAGATCGACGTGGCCGACCGGCCGGAAATCGACGAGCTCACGCTGACCGTCACCCCGCCGGACTACACTCACCGCAAAGCGAAGACGTTCGACCGGCTTGCCGCGCCGCGTGTCGGCGCTGGCCGGCAGCGAGCTCGAATTGGCGCTGCGGCCGACGATCGACGGTGGAGCGGGTCGAGCTGCGGAACCGGGACAAGCAGCTGGCGACGCTCGCGGCGGACGCGGACGGCTGGTACCGGTGGCGGACGACGCTCACGGAAAGTGTGACGTTTGAACCGCAGCTCACGGAATCGCACGGCCTGGTGAATCGCGATTCGCCGCGGTGCGAGGTGACGGTCGTGCCGGACAAGCCGCCGGCCGTGAAGGTGCTCACGCCGGACGACCAGGTGGCGGTGCGTCCGGACGACAAGATCGACATCACGTTCGCCGCCCAGGACGACGTGGGGATCGGCAGCGCGGAGCTACGTGGTTTACGGCAACGATGTCGCCGATGGCGAGCCGACGCCGCTCGTGACGATCCCGATCCCGCTGGCCGACCAGGCGGGGGAGCGAAATGTGCAAGGCAAAGTCGAGCTCGACATGAGCCAGTTCAAGCTCGACGACGGAATGGAGTTAAGCTACCAGGTCCGCGTGCGAGAAGATCGCGGCCCCAACCAATTAGCGGCGGGGCTTGCCCCGCAGTCGCCCTCGGCAAACCAGAAACCAGATGCGGACAAGGCGACCGCACCAACGAACAAGCAAATCGCGCAAAACAGCGGTGCCGCGAATCAGCCGCCAGCGCCGACAGCGGGATCAGCGGGTCCGAAGCAGCCTGAGAGCGTGAAGCCGGCGCCGCCCGGCGCACCGCCGGCCGAGGCGATGGCGTCATCGAAAGAGCCAAACGGGGCCGCGCCGCCTGCTCAGCCGACCGCGTCGTCGTCGCCGGGTCGCATGGCGGAAAGCGATCGCCGCGAATTGTCGTCGAACACGGCCGCGAAGGAACCGGCAGCGTCGCAACCCAATGCGACCGCTTCCGCCACGTCGCCGCAAACGGCTGGTGGCGCGAAGCCGCAGCCTGGCGACAACCAAACGGCCGGTGCCGGCGGCGCGAATCAATCATCTCCCAAAAGTGATTCACCGAACAGCGGCTCCCCGAGCACGCCGTCGCCGGGCGACTCGATGACGCGGCGGTCGCTCGACGTGGCGCAATCGTCGTCAAGCCAGCGGATGCGACTCAAGGTGGACCAGTGGGCCGGCAGCTTCTCGGGCCAGCAGCGGGCGAAGCTGGAGCTGGCGATCGCACCGCGGCTCGCGGCGCTCGACGAAGCGCTGGCCAAGGCCGAGCGGACGGCCCAGGGCGTGCTCGACGCGGTCAATGCCGCAGGCAAATGGAGCCCGGTGCACGACCGCGACGTCTCCAGCGCCGAACAGG
This sequence comes from uncultured Planctomycetota bacterium, assembly GCA_963808175.1. Taxonomy (GTDB): domain Bacteria; phylum Planctomycetota; class Planctomycetia; order Pirellulales; family Lacipirellulaceae; genus DASYDU01. Next base: position 202,443 of record CAWEEU010000007.1, read on the forward strand.
CAACCGAACACGGTCAGGAGCTGATTGCCGAGCTGGAGAAAGTGACGAAGGAGACGCCGTACGCGTTCATCGGCCTGCAGGTGGCGGACATCGGACTGGCCCACGTCGAGCCGGCGCGGAGCGGCTTCTGGACTGCGCTCAAGTCGGATGGCGACACGCGGGTGGCCAACGTCCGCGACGCCCAGCAGCACCTGGTCCGGCGCGGCAATTGCTCGCGGAACTGCGCGGACAGTTTGAGCGGACGCGGCGGGAGTTTCAACTGGCCGAGTCGGTCGAGCGGGTCAAGAAGATGTACAACGTGTACGTCGAGAACGCGATGGCGTTGTTGCCCACCAGCCCGGACGATCCGCAGCGCTACCAGCGGAAGATGGCCGAGTTCGAGCTGAGCGACGAGTATCTCAAGCGTCTGCAGGAAGTGCTGAAGATGCGGGAAGAGCTGCGAGCCGAGCTGGCGCGGATTCTGGCCGACGACCCGCGACTGTTGCGCCGCTTGATGGATTCGATCCGCAATCGGTCGGAGAATCTGCGCGAGGAGTTGGCGGCGCTGGCGGCGGATCAGAAGGAGTTCAACCGCGAGGTGCGGGCCTGGTCGGAGACTCAGGAGGCGGACCGGCCTCGGATCGCGCAACTGCTCTTGATGCGGCAGCTGCGGAAGTCGTCGGCGATCGCCACCGCCACCGGCGAGTTGCAGGGCCGTTACCAGGCCTGGCTGCCGCTGGACCGGCAGTCGAAGGACGCCAATTTAGCGGCGGCGACCAAGACGATTCAACAGCTGGCGACGGCCGCGAATCAGCTCGCCGCTCATTCGCAACAGTTCATCGCCGATGCCACGTCGCCAAAGCTGGCGGCGCCGGCGGAGGGTGGGGAGGGGACGGCAGACGCTAAGCCGCAAGCGGCGGACGGCAGCCGCGACGGTGCCGACCGTGGCGGCACTCGCTGCCGAAGGGCAGGGCGTGTACGAGTTGGCCTCGCAGGCGGAAACAACGCTCCGGCAGCTCAGCGCCAGCGACAGCGAGATCGCGGCGTTCGCGGCAAATCGGCTCGTCGACACGCGCAAAGTGATCGCCGACACGTCGGCCTGGGTGCGGCAAGTCCGGGCGCACGAGGCGGGCAAGTACTCCCGGGCGGCCGAGGTCGATCAATATCGCCTGGCGATGAAGACGGAAGAGCTGGCCGGCAAATTGGGCTCGATCGAGCAGACGCTCTCCGGCCTGCTGGGTCGGCAGGACGGCAGACTGCCGGAGCCGATCGCCGTGAAGGCCCGCGAGTTTTTGGCGACGCTCGACAAAGAGGCGTCGCCGAACCAGCTGGCGGCGGTCTACGCGCTGCACGTCGACGATTTTCCCCGAGCGACTGAGCGGCAACTGCTGGCCGGCGGCGCGCTCGACAAGGCGGAACGGCTCTACGACGAGATGGTCAAGCTGGCGATCGCGGAAATGGACAAGCTGCCGGTGCAGGATCCGATCGCCCAGCTGCTCGACGATCCGACGCTCGACGAGCTGCTGGCCCAGTTGGAGCAGGAACAGTCGATGCAGGAGCTGTTGGGCATTCCGAATCGGCAGTCGAACCTGCGGATCGTCGACGATTGGCTCCGCTCGGGCAGCGGCGTGGGAGTGGCCATGCGACGGTGGATGCAGCAACAGATGCGTCGCGACGATCAGCGGACGCAACGGCAGATCGACCAGGCGTACCGGCGGGCAATCGCCCGGGCGCTGAAGGAAGCAGCGCCGAAGCCGCGGATCGCCCTGCCGCAACGGACGAAGCTCTCGGATTGGAACCGGCTAGTGTCGCAGCTCAACGACGACGTGGGCCAGGGCCGCGACAAGGCACCGCCGGAGCAGTATCGCCGCGCGATCGAGCAGTATTTTGCGCAGATCAGCCGCGTTGTGGCCGAGCAGGACCAGGCGCAGTAGCATAAGACGGATATGAAGTCGAAGGCGTCCCTACTGCTGACGACGGCGACGGGCGCGGCGGCGGTGACTGGCGCTAGCGGCTCTCTTGTTGGCTCAGCAGGTTGGCGGCTCGAGCGAACCGAACGTTAGCGCGCGCGATTTGTCATCGGCGTCATCGCGCCAGGCGCCCGATCGCGTGCTCACGGCGGACGAGTGGCGGCGGGTCGATGCCGCGGTCGATCGGGCGCTGGCGTGGCTTGCGCGAGCAGCAGTCGGACGGATCGTTTCCGACGCTCGACAGCGGCCAACCGGGCGTCACGGCGCTGTGCGTGATGGCGTTCATCGCCCACGGGCACCTGCCGGGGGAGGGCGTCTACGGCAAGCGACTGGAGCGGGCCACCGACTTCGTGCTCAGTTGTCAAAAAGAAAATGGATTGGTCACGCTCATCGGGCCGGAAGGGCCCGTGATCACGCGGCAGATTTCGCATGACCTGGGCGTCAGTGCCGCCTACAACCACGCGATCGGCTCGCTGATGCTCAGCGAGCTCTACGGGATGAGCGGCGCGGAGCGGGCCGGGCGGATCGAGAAGGTGATCCTGCGGTCGATTCCGGCTTCGCTCGAGATGCAGCGCTGGCCGAAGGATCGGGCCGAGGACGAAGGGGGCTGGCGCTACATCGACGACTTCGACGAGCACGACTCCGATCTGTCGATCACCGGTTGGAATCTGATGTTCCTCCGCTCGGCCCGGAACGCGGGGTTCGACGTGCCCAAGCCGGCGATCGACGCGGCGGTGGCCTACGTGCGGCGGAGTTTCAGCCCGCGATACGGGGCGTTCGGCTACACGGCGGACGACGGCGACGAGCGGAGCCGCGGCATGGCGGGAGCGGGAATCCTGGCGCTGGCGCACGCGGGCTATCACAACTCGGCCGAGGCCCGGCGAAGTGCCCAGTGGCTCCAGGGGTACGACTTCGACAGCTACAACCAGATCGTGCCGTTCACACAGAGTTGGTCTCACGACCGGTATCACTACGGGCTGTTCAATTGTTGCCAGGGAATGTACCAGCTGGGCGGCCGGCAGTGGGAGGAGTTCTTTCCGCGGGTGGTGCGGACGGTGCTGGCGAACCAGCAGCCGGACGGCTCGTGGCCGGCGGAGAGCCATTTTCACGACGCGCAGTTCGGCAACGCTTACACGACCGCACTGGTGGTGTTGTCGCTCGGCGCGCCGAATCAGCTGTTGCCGATCTTTCAGCGATGAACGTGGGTCGGGCGATGGTCAGACACGCTCGGATAATGTTGACGGCGGTTGCTACGTTGCTGGCGGCGTGGGTGGGTCCGGCCTGGGCCCAGCAGCGCGAGCTGGCCGCGGCCGGAGAATCCGCGCGCGCTGCCACCCTGACGGTCGACCGCCCGACCGGTTCGCCGGCCGACGTGCTGACGGCCGACGAATGGCGGCGGGTCGATGCCGCGGTCGAACGGGCGCTCCGCTGGCTCGCAGCGCAGCAGGACGCGGACGGATCGTTTGCGACGATTCCCAACGGCCAGCCGGGCGTGACCAGCTTGTGCATGATGGCGTTTGTGGCGCACGGCAACGTGCCGGGCGACGGCCGCTATGGCGAGCGGCTCGAGCGGGCGACCGACTTCGTGCTCTCGTGCCAAAAACCGAACGGGCTGGTGACGCTCGTCGGACCGGACGGGCCGACGCTCGATCGCAACGTCGAGAGCCACGAGGTCGGCACCTGCGCGGCGTACAACCACGCGATATCGTCGCTGATGCTTAGCGAAATGTACGGCATGAGCCGCGCCGAGCGGGCGCGGCGGATTGAGGTCGCCGTGCAGCGGGCGCTGGCCGCGTCGCTGGCGATGCAGCGTTGGCACAAACCGCGAGCCGAGGATCAGGGTGGTTGGCGGTACATCGACAATTACGACGGCGTCGATTCCGACTTGTCGATCACGGGCTGGGAGCTGATGTTCTTGCGTTCGGCGCGGAACGCGGGGTTCGACGTGCCGCGGGCGCCGATCGACGAGGCGGTGGCGTACGTCCGCCGTTGTTACGCGCCGGAGTACGGGACGTTCGAGTACGTCAACGGCGGCGGCGACGACCGCAGCCGATGCATGGCGGGGGCGGGGATCCTGGCGCTGGCGCACGCGGGGTTTCACAACTCGACGGAAGCCCAGCAATCGGGCCGCTGGCTCCTCGAACATGATTTTCGTCAATACAACGTGATCATGCCCTTCACGCAGTCGCAGGTGCACGACCGGTACCACTACGGCCTGTTCAACTGTTGCCAGGCGATGTACCAGCTGGGCGGCCGCTATTGGGAAGCGTTCTTCCCGCCGACGGTGCGAACGCTGCTGGAGAACCAGCAGCCGGACGGCTCCTGGCCGGTCGACACGCATTGGCACGACAGCCAGTTCGGCAACGCCTACACGACGGCCCTGGTGGTGATGACGCTCGGCGCCCCGAACCAGCTGCTGCCGGTGTTTCAGCGGTAACGTGGGCGGCGGGCGGGGCGTCGGAGCTGGAAGAAAAGCAGGCTTCTGCACGGACAATTCTGCGAGCGGCGAGTTGCGTCGTACTGGCAGGGATGTTACGATGAGTCCATCTGCAGGTGATGCGAACCAGGTTCGCTGGTCCCATGTCCTCGTCTACGTCCGTCACCGTTTGGCTTTCGCAATTGAGTTCCGGCGAAAGTGACGCTCTCGAAAAACTGTGGGTGCGGTATTCCGACCGCCTGGTCGAGCTGGCCCGGTTGCGACTCGTCGACGCACCGAAACAACTTGGCGACGAACAAGACGTCGTCAACAGCGTGTTCCACAGTCTTTGTCGGGGCGCTCAGGCCGGCCGGTTTCAAGGTCTGCGCAGCCGGGACGAATTGTGGTGGTTGCTGTTGGCGATCACCAAACGAAAGCTGGTCGACCACATCCGCCGCGAGACGGCCGAGAAGCGCGGGTCGGGGCGGGTGGCAACGGAGGCGAATCTCGCCGGCAGCGGGGGCGGTTCGAGCGGGTTTCGGCTGGACCAATTGGTCGATGCGGAGCCCACGCCGGACCTGGTCGCCGCGCTGAGCGAAGAGTGGGTTCGGCTGCTGGCGACGCTCCGCGACGAGCGGACGCGGCAGGTCGTGACACTGCGAGTCGAGGGATACACGGTGCAGGAAATTGCCGATCAGCTGGGCATCGGCAAACGTTCGGTGGAACGGAAGCTCGACCTGGTCCGCAAACGCTGGACTGAGGAAATGGGCGATGAGCTCAACTTGGAATCCGCCTGAATCCGTTTCAAATGCACTTTCGTCCGACCAGCGGATCGACGAGCCGATCAATGAGCGGATCGACGAGCTGTGCGAT
>CAWEEU010000008.1:0-138953 GCA_963808175.1 uncultured Planctomycetota bacterium
AGGCAGCACCGGCGCCCGAATGGACCATTGCTCCGCCGACATTGACCGGCGCCGCGCCGCGATTGTAGGCCCGGTAGTTGCCGTCGCGGAATTCGAGCGTCAGCGCATGGGGCGCCAGCTCGGCGGACGGCAGACACACGTCGCACTGCGGATCGCTGCCGATCCGCAGCACGGACCGGTCGATCCAATAACTCGTCCCCGCGGAGATTCCCGATTCGACGCGAATACTGGCCGGCATGGCTGAGCCCCTTTGCTAGAACAACGCGAGGATTGGTGGCAACAGAATCGGAGCGATCACCACCAACAGGCAGGCGATCATCACGATCATGCCGGGAAAGACGATGTTGACCTGGGCCTCGGCCGCGGCTTTCTCGCCGCGTTGGGAGCGTTTGAGCCGCATTTGCTCGGCTTGCTCGCGGAGGATGGCGCTCAAGGGAGTGCCCAACTCTTCGCCTTTGTTGATGGCGAAGACCATTTCGCTCACGTCGCCGTCCAGCAGCCGGTCCTGCAAAGCCTGCAAGGCTTCATGGCGGGGGCGGCCCAACGATATCTGCCGCAGCACCTCGGCAAACTCCTCGGTGAGCGGATGATCCTTGCCGTTTTCAGCGACGGCGGTGGCCAGGCATTCCTGAAATCCGCCGCCTGCTTCCATCGTCAGCGCGATCAAATCGACGGCGAACGGCAGGCGATTGCGAATTCGCGTGAGCCGCCGTTTGGCGCGGTCGCGGACCGTCTTGGGCATCAAGACGGCATAGACGACGGTCACGGTGCCACCGAGCACGACGGCCGACGTGTGCCAACCCGCGAGCCACAGGATCAGGAAGAACACCGCGCCGGAGAGAATCGCTTCGAGCCATTTGGTGGCGATGAATTCTTCCGGCCGCCAGGGCAGTTTCTCGCGGCTCACCAGCAGGTTGTGCTGTAAAGCGTCCAGCGACGTGGGCGGATGCCGGCGGAAGAAGCCGCCCAGTTCCTCCACCACGGGCTCGAACCAGCGATAAATGGAGTTGCCGGCCCGAATTTTTCTCGGCGTTCGCGCTCGAAAGGGTGCGTGTCGCCCAGCAGCTCGCGCGGATACGAGAGCACGGCCATGAGCTGCCAAAACGCATAGCCCAGCGCCCCACCCAGCAGCAGCGACGGCAGCAGATAGCCGTTCGCTTGAAACAGCGGGTTGTTGAGCAGGGTTTGCATGTCGATTGTAGCGTGCTAGACCTCGATCGCCAGAATTTTTTGGCTCCAGCGGAAACTGAAATAGCAGAGTCCGATAATCACCAGCAGAATCAACTGCCCGGCCAGGCGATTGAAAGACCGTGGCCGTGCCGGCCGGATTCATGAAATACGAGAGCCCCAAGAAAAAAAACGGGAAGCCGGTCAGGATGTAGACGACTTTCTTGCCGCTGGCGGTGTCGACCTCGAGCTTGCGCTCGATGCGTTGGGTTTCCTGGAGACTGTGGCTGATGCGTTCCAGGGCGTCGGTGATCCGGCCGCCGCGTTCGAGGCTCACGAGCACGGCGGCGGCGAACAGCGTGAAACTGTCGATATTGAGTCGGTCCTTGGCGGAGCGGAGTGCCTCGGCCAGCGGCCGGCCGTGCTTGTATTCGTGGACCACGCGGCGGATTTCGGAGGCCAGCGGCTCGGGCGTTTCCTTGCCGACCGTTTCCAGGCCTTGGGCGAGCGACAGTCCGGCCCGCGACGTATTGGACAGGGCGATCGTCGCCGCCACCATCTGATCGCGCAAGAGTGCCCGGCGGCGGCGGATCATCAGGTCGAGAATGATCCGCGGGGCGACGTAGACCAGGTACACCGCGGCGATCGCCACCGGGGGCATCCGAAAGATGAACGCCACCAGCACGAACGCGCCCACCAGCATCATTCCCCAGATCCGCAAATAGCTCGAGAGCTCGGTCCGATCGAGCGAGAGGGAGTCGAGCTTGGGCGTCAAGTCGGCAACATATCGCCGCGTGATGTCGTCCCAGACGTTGCCGCCCGACTGGCAAGCCAGCAACACGGCTGCGAACACCAGCGCCGAGCTGAACAAGATGAATCCCATGATTGCGGACGTGGATTCTCGCGTGGTGGGTCAGGCGGCGAGCGGGCCGTCGCCGTAAAACGTTTGCAGATTGAGCATCCCGCTCTCGATCAATTCGCCGATGAAGGTCGGCAGCCGACCGGTCGGTTGGAGCATGGCGCCGGGGGTCTCGAGGTCTTCGAGCAGGAACAGGTCGCGCATTTCCAGCTTGCCGTGAACGGGATTGATCCCGACAACTTCGGTGATCTGGCTGATTACGCGGCGGCCGTCGTGCATGCGTTTGAGCTGGACGATCACATCCACCGCGGAGGCGATCTGGTGCCGGATCGAATCGACGGGCAGGTCGGCCGCCATCTGGACCAGCACTTCGAGCCGCAGGATCACGTCCTTGGAATTGTTGGCGTGGATGGTGGTCAGCGAGCCGTCGTGGCCGGTGTTCATCGCCTGGAGCATGTCGAGCGCTTCGGGCCCGCGGCATTCGCCGACGACGATCCGATCGGGCCGCATCCGCAGGGCGTTCTTCACCAGGTCGCGGATCGTGTATTCGCCGGTGCCTTCGACGTTGGCGCTCTTGGTTTCCAGGCGGACGACGTGTTCTTTGGCGAGCTGCAGCTCGGCCGTGTCTTCGACCGTGACGATCCGTTCCTTGTCGGGGATGAAGTCGCTGAGGCAATTGAGCAGCGTTGTCTTTCCGGTGCCGGTGCCGCCGGAGATGAGGATGTTCCGCCGGCCGAGCACGGCCGCCCGGAGGAACTCGGCCGCCGTGCGTGTCATAGCCCCCTTGGCGATCAGATCGTCGACGAGCAGCTTGCGTTCGGGAAACTTGCGGATCGTGAGCGTGGGGCCACTCACCGCCAGGGGCGCGATCACCGCGTTGACCCGGCTGCCGTCGGAGAGCCTCGCATCGACCAGCGGCTGCGAACGATCAATCCGCCGGCCGACGTTCGAGACGATCCGCTGAATGATCGACTCGATGACCGCGTCGGAGATAAATCGCCGACCGGAATTCTGCAGGTTGCCGGCCCGCTCGATGTAGATGTGGTGCCGGTCGACCACCATGATTTCCGAAACGTTCGGCAGACGAAGCAAATCCTCCAGCGGGCCGTAGCCGAAGATGATGTCCTTCAGCTCTTTCTTCAAATATCGCAGGGCCAGGTAGGATTTGAACCCTTCGTGAATTCGCTCCTCGATCGAGTCCCAAGCGGGCCAGAACTTTTGCTCCACCGCGTCGATCCGCTGGGTAGAGATCGCGACGCACCTGGGCGCCTTGCCGGGCAGGATCAGCTTTTCGACGTACTGGGCCGTGCTGTCGACTTCGGCTTCGCGCTCGGGCACGGCGGTGACCAGGCGGCTCCAATGGCGGTCGGTGAACAGGCCGTGGTCGCGGCGCACGGTGGGCTCGGTCGTCAGATGCGCCAGCAGCCGGTCGCGCAACCCGTAGCCCGCCAGATGGGCCGCCAGCGGCGAATTGCCGCTGGCGAGCTCTTCGTGGCCGCGGGCCAGGCTATCGAGCGTCCGCTCCAGCCGGAGCAGGTATTCATCGTCGTTCGAGAGCGTGGCCGCCGTGTCGCTGGTCAGGTCCATCCGCCGCAGCAGCTCGATGTGCAGGTCGCGAATCAGGCTCGACATTTGTTCGTCGAGCAGCAGCCGCTGGTGTTCGCGGGTCGTTTCGGCAGCGGTGGGCAGATCGAGGGTCAGCGAATAGGGGAAAAGCGAAATCGTCTGGCTGCCGAGGATGTCGCACCGCTCGCCGCCGAGCAATTGGCGGTCGCCGAGCGTCACGCCGTTCATGCCCAGCGCGACCAGTTCCCATTTGTTGCCGCGGCGGAGAGGACCGCGGCTTCCTCGGCCACGTAAGGGCTGTCCAGCACGATCTCGTTCGATGGCGCGGCCGATTCGGATGCGGTCGCCCGCGACTTCCACCACGTGCCGTTCCGTGTCGATGATGTTGTTGTACCAGATCTTCATGGCACCGCAGGCGGCGAAAGAGAATAGCTCGCCGGCACGACGAAGCGGACCACGTCGCCCTCGAAGAGCACGCGCGGCACGTTTTCGATGCCGTCCAAGGAAACGGTCTGGTAGACCACGTTCTTGTCGTCCTGCACGGCGGCCGGCGTTTACTCGTTCTTGGGAATGACTTGAACCGCGATGATCCGCAGATCGCCCGTCCCGGCCGCGGTGCGGCGATTCGGGTCGATGATCTCCAGCAGCCGCCGGGTCCGCTCATCGAAATTGGCGCTGACGGCGATCGTGACGTTGTTGCCGCCTCCGCGCCTGTCCGGCATGCGCCGATGCGGGATTCTTGAACCGCTCGCCGACGCTGATCAGTTTGAAGGGGCCGAGGACCTCGAATTTCGACAATTCCTGGGCGCTTGGATGTCGCGCTGGAAGACCATGTCGCCGGCCGTGTAATCGCGCGAGGCCTTCAGGCCGAAGAGAATCGCCCGGCTGCCGTACGGAATGAGCGATTCGCGGAGCTTATCCGCTTTGCCCGGCACCGGTACGCTGGTGAGCACCGCGTCGGAGATCTGCTGGCCTTGGGGTAGATCGACGCTGAGGGCGATGAACGTCGGCGGACGTTTGGCGGCGCTGAGCCACATCGCGTTGAGCCCCGCCGCGAACAGCGCGAGCAGCACGGCGATCGACAACTTCGCCAGTGGCTCATGCATCAATCTCCGCGGGGAATCTAAGGAATCGAATTTGAACCGCCAAGTGCGCGAAGGTCGCCAAGACCGCGAGGCGAACATAAAAGCCATTCCTACTTGGCGATCTTGGCGTCCTTGCCGGTTTGCTTCGCTGATTTGTTTGGGTTAAGGATTAGTATCCGCGGCGGCGGGCGAGCGAACAAGCATCAGGTTTTTGAGGGAGTTGGCCGGATCGGCGCTCCAGGCGTAGATCATCTCGGCGCCGCGGCCGCAGAGGTAGCTGAATTCGTGCCCATCGCCGAAGCCGCTGGGGCGTACTTCCCAGCCGGCGGCTTTCCAGGACTTGGTCAACTCGTCGGCCGTGGTGTCGAGCGACACGAACTCCATGATCAGCTGCCCGGCGTCGTCATAGCGGCCGCCGCTACGTGTGGCACCCGTCGGAAGTGGCAAGAGATGCGGCACGTTGTTGGAGCTCTCTGTCGACGCGTCCGTGCGGGGCGTGAAGGCGAACAGTTGCCACTTGCCTTCTGCCGCCGGGTACGCCGCGGCAAAGGCGACCGTCCGGGTCTTGCCCGCGACCTCGCGGCGACGAGCACGGCTTTCAAATCGGGCTTCTCGACGCGGTAGACCTTGTCGCCGCCGCGCTGGACGGGCGTCATGCCAAAGGCGGCAATCAAACCGACCAGCTCCGGGTCCGTCTCGGGCAGCTGAGAGTCGTGGATCGTCTTTGCCGCGTCGCCCAGGCGGGCAAACTCGGCGTCCAAATTCTTCGCGGCGATCATCTGCGATTTGACGCTCCAATCCAAATCGTCGAAGGCCCACTGGCCGGCGTATGGCAACGCGGCCGCCAGGGGGCCGAGCTGAGTGGCATCCTGATCGTCGCGGAATGCCGCGGTGCGCTGTGCGTTTCGCCACTCGGCAAGAAAGCAGCCGGCACCATAGGCCAAGCCGCAGCAGACGATGAAGATGGACGCCGCGAGCGACAAAAGCAGGTAGCGCCGCCACCCGCCACGACGTGGGCCGTTGGGCTCAGCGGCCTGATTCGGTTTGAAGTCGCTGGCATGCATGGCTGGCATCAATACAATCCGCCGTTGAGCAGGATGGGCGAGAGGTCGAGCGCATCGGCCTCTTTGACGATGTCCATGGCTTCGGACTCCAGCCGCTTGAAGCTAATGCGGGCCAGCTCGAGCTTGCGATGGGCGCGGGCAGCCTCTTCCTGGAGCTGCTTCTTTCGATCCTTATCGTTTTCTATCAGCGCGGCCTGTGTCTTTTGGTCGCTCTCCTGCTGGGCGGAGATTTGATCTTCGTACGCTTTTTCGAAATCGCCGCCGGCGGGGACGACGCGATTCAAACCCAAGTCCGTCTTGGCACGAATCTCCTGGAATCGCTTGATGAGAGCTTTCTTGCGGTCTTCGAGGTCCTTCTCGGCGTCCTGCTTGGCCTGTTCGGTCGTTTTTCCGCCCGAGGTATCGCCGCCCCCCGAACCGGAGCCGGAACCCGAATCGTCGCCGGATTTGCTTTCGCCAACCGAAGATTGGTCGGATGCGATCTGGTTTCCGACGTTCGCGCCTTCGTTCTTGGCCGACGTGACCATGCCCAAGAGGCCCAATGGATCGTCGAGCGACGAGGCGAGGCCCAGGACGTTGCCGAACTCGCCGATCAGCGCCGCTTTGCCCATCAAGACAAAATCGGGCGGCTTATCGAGCGGCATGGCCTGGGAGTCCCACGAACCGGCCAGCAGAAAGTTCGCCGCCTCGGGCCCGGGGATCGCGTTGAACGCGGGCGTGATGTCGACCTTGGTGCTGGCCTTCTCGTGTGCGTAGTCGGCGTCTTTGTGATACAGCACGGGCAAGTTGTAATCGGGCAGGATCGGGAAGCTCAGCGGGTTGTCGGCCAGGTTGTCGAACCGCTTCTTCCAGGTGTTGTTCCGAGCCTCCACGATCACCTCGGCCTGGCCGATGAGCCAGTGTCCTTCCCAGAGGATGCAGATCATCAGCACGAACAGCAGCGGCAGCGCCATCACGAACTCGAGCGTGGCAACGCCGCGGCGGTTCAGTTTCTGGGAGCTGTTCGTGGCCATCTCATTCAACTCAATCGGAACCGCCAAGGACGCCAAGTGCGCCAAGGAAAACCAGGAGGCCAATTCTTCGACCTTATTTGCATATCTTGGCGTTCTTGGGCCCTGGCGGTTTGACTCTTCTCTTACGGGCTGGATTGGAGAATGTTACAGCGTTTTCTCGTCGTTAGTGCGTCACCATCTTGTCGAAGAACAGCAGTGACAGGCCGATGTTTTCGGCCATGTCGGTCGATTCGACCAGCGCGGCGGCCGCCGCGGGCTTGAGCCGGCTCCGTGTGACCGGCATCAGCTTCGCCTGCCAATTGAGCTTCACCTTGGCATTACCCTGCCAATCGGTGCTCGAAGTAAACAGGTCCCAGGGCCATTTGGCGCCGGACTTCGTAAGCTCGGTGCCCCACTCGGGAACCGTCGTATCGGGAGCCCAGTTGAGCGTGTCCCAGCCCAGCTTGGCCTGGGTGGTCGCTACCTTGCCGGCCTCGCCCGGTTCCTGCGGGTTGCTGTTGTAGTACATCGCCTGGGCAAAGGTCGTCATTCCGTGCTTGCTCGCCACGGGGAAGAGGACCTTCGAGAAGAACGGCGTGATGTCGCGCTGCGTCATGCCGACGACCGTGATCATCTTCTCGGCCATCTCCTTGCCTTTGGCGGTATTTTGCGTCCAGATTTCGAACCCCTTCTGGACGCGCTTTGCGCCCGGTTTGGGCAGCGTGGGCGGCTTGTCGGGATCAAACGTTTCGACCATCAGGTACATCGTCAGCGGCTCGGTGCGTTTGTCCTGGCGCCATTTGCCGGTCTCGTCCGAGCCTTTCTTGCCTTCAAAACGGTAGCCGCTGCGGAATTGCCACGACTTGGTGAGCGTGTAGCGGTCGGTCCATTTTTTGTAGTGGTCGGCCGCGTCGGAGATGTCCAAGTGCTCGCGGAACAGGGCCAGGATCGGCGCCCGAAACGCATCGACGTACGGATAGGTGGCCCGCACCCACTGCGTGGTCCGCTCTTCCGCCTGGTTCATGCCGCCGCTGGCGCCCTTGGGAGATGGGTCGATTCCCTGCAGGGCCAGGTGCTCGGGCCGCCCGCTGAGGTTGCCGGAGCCCTTCGGAATCTTTTCGAGCTCCTTTTTGGCAGCCGCGATGTTCTTTTGCTGCTCTTTGATTTTGGCCAGATCATCCTGGCGGGCCTTGAGCTGCTTTTTCTTGTCGGCAATCAGTGTGGTGATCGCGGCTTGTTCCTTCTGGAAGGCCGCGCGTTCTTCCTGGTTGACGCCCGTCTCTTCTTTGAGATCCTGCACGTCGTTAAACAGGCCTTCGAGCTTCTTGATTTCGTCGTTGAGTTCCTTGATCCGCTGCTCGGCCTTCTTGCGGCTGTCGGCCATCTTTTCTTCGATTTCCTTGATCGGGTCACCCTGGTCGGTGCTGATCAAGTCGTCGTTGCCCCACTCCTTTTCGTATTTGCCCTCGGTGGTGCCGGTCATCGAAGGGGGCGCTTCCGGAGCGACCGGCAGACGCAGCTTGGCGATCCCCGCGACTTTGGGGATTTGGAGCGTCAGCGCGGTCGGGTAGATCGCCGCTTTGACGTTGTAGACTTTCCCCAAGTGCTCCAGCGACTGGCGGATCGCGTTGTTCACCACGCTGGAGTCCATCTTGGGGCGCTTCTTGGCGATCAGCGATGGCCGACCGGCCAGGTAATCGCCATGGGCGGCGATTGCCGGGATCAGCTTCTCTTCAATGATCGTGACCTTAAGCTTGCGGACGACCGAGCTGGTCACCAGCCGCTCGAACCCTTCGAGGATCACGTACTCCTTGCCGATCATCAGCAGGTCGTAGTTCATCTTGATATGAAATGCGTACGCTGGGATTGCCGTCAGCCAGCCCCAGGGCGGCGGCACCCACAGGCCGGCGTTGGCAATCGATTTGCCGATCAGCCGTTTGGCGGTCGATTTCTTGAGCTGCAGCTTCGAGTCGTAAATCGTGGCGAAGGCCTTGTGCTTTTTGTCCTTCTTCGAGACCAGGTCTTTGACGATCGCGTTGACAAACGGCTTGTCGATTTTGCCCGCCGCCGGGGCGCCGTAAACCGCCAGGCCGTTGATGATCGCCAGGTCGATGAAGTTCTGATTGATCGAATCGGTGACCTGGCTTTGGGGTGGGTAGGCCTCCATTTCGCGGTCGGCTTCGGGGCCGCCGAGGCCCTCGATGACCACGACCAGCCCCGTGATTTCGCCCAGCAAGTGGTTGGTCGCCGTGACGGCGTTCATGCCGCGGGCCATCCATTGGGCGCTGGAGAACGCAATCGCGTCGGCGGCGTTCTGCGTGTTCATCTTTTCGGTAACCACGTAGCCGCAGTTGCCCACGAAGCCGATGATCAGCATCATGCCGAGGATGGCCACGAGCACCAGCAACGTGAACTTGCCTTGACGCGTGCGCGGCGAGCCCGGGAATCGGCTCGTCCGCCCGGCGGCGAATCTATTCGAGCGTTCCATAGCCGATTCCAATCGTCTTGCGGTTGTCGCGCGGCCCTTCGTTGGGAATGGTCGCGGTCGAGGAAATCTTGAAGTAATATCCGTCCGGCCCTTTGTCGCCCAGGATGCGAGCGATGCCGGGGATGTTGAACGGATAGTGGTACGTGACTTTCGCGGTGATCGGCGTGTCCGACTTTTCGGGCGGGCCCTCGATCTCGACTTCGACGTTGCGGCTGGCATAGCCGTATTTCGCCAGCACGTATTTGTTCGACTCCGTCTTGGCGGCGAACGCCTGGTACGCGCCCCAGTAGTAGATGCCGTCGGCGGCCGTCTCGGGGCTCGTAGGCACGTTGGAAAGCAGCGATTGCGTGCCGCTGGCGAAGGGAACCATCGTTTTGAGCGCTGCCCGCTTGGCACGCTCCATCGTCTTTTCCCACGTAGTGTGGCTCGACCAGACGGAGGCGGTCCGGGCGGCGGCGTAGGCGGAGTAGACCGTCCCCAGCTTGGCCGTCATGATCAGCGCCCCTTCGATGATCAGGCAGATCAACAGGGCGAAGATCGGAATCACCATCACCAGCGAGAGCGTGTAGGCCGCCCCCTCTTCGTCGCGCGCGAAGCGGCGGAGGCCATTGCGTCCGCTGCGATTCGTGTTTTGGTGAGTGGTGACGGACATCGTGCGATTTTCCAATCAGCTGCGTTCGATATGAACGGGTTTCATAAAAATGGCCACGCCACCAGCGCCCCGATCACCTGATAGACCACGGCCGCCATCTTGAAGCCGAGCCAGAGGATCGCCGCGGCGATCGGCAGCATCACGGCAGTCGTCATCACGACTTCCAGGCTGGCCAAGCCGCGGCGGCCGGCTCGACCCAAGCGGTCCGTTTTGCGTTTCAGTGCCATGTCGGTACCAGCTCCAGGACCACCAGCAATGTGCCGATGGCGAAATAGGGGCCCAACGGAATCGGCCGGATTAACAATGCCGAGTCCGACGCCGTTGGTGGGAATGGCCAGAGCGGACCGAGCACGCTGCCGATCGTCCGCAATGCGGCTTTGACGATCGCCAGCGGCCCGTTCATCCAGGCCGACCACACGATTATCGCGCCGGCGGCGACGATATAGCTATAGGCGACGGCGAAAACGCCGCCGTGAATTCCCAGCAGCGCCCCGATCGCGGTGGCCAGCTTGACGTCGCCCGCCCCGCGGCCCGACATGTGGTAGCCGGCCAGCGTGATCAGGAAGCACAGTCCCGCCCCGGCCAAAGATTGGCCAATCCCGACGCCACCCGGCCAGGCGGGGCTGCCGTACGGCCAGACGGACGCGGCGAGGTTGATCGCCATCGCCCAGAGGAAGGCCGAGTAGGTTGTCCAGTTGTAAATCCGATGGCCGCGAACGTCGGTCACGGCACAGGTGCCGAGCGCGGCGACGAGGACCAGGCCGGCCAGCGTGCCGAGCCAGTGGTGCAGCGGCGACCAGGCGAGGCACCAGTTCGGTCCGACCACCAGCGGAAACGCCAATGCGGCAATCCAGCTGGTTCGCTTGGTAATGGGCATGGCGAAAGCCGAGGTGCCGCGGCGGGAAAGGGGAGTCTCGATCGAAATCATGGCGGGACCTGTCGGAGATGGGAAGGCGGGTGCGTGTCGATTTTCTTGAGCGGGAAACGAAATCAGGTGGCCGCGGCGAGCTGTAGCGGGCCGGGCCACCTGATCGTTGGAGAGCAATCGAGTACTAGCCGTTGACCTGCTTGTCCTTCAGAGCGTTGAGCTTCTCTTTGGTGAAGTCGACTACCGATTGGCCGACTGTGCCGGCGGCGACCAGGATCACCGCGGCGATGGCGATGATCATCACAACTTGCAGGGCCTCGAGGCCTTCTTCGTCACTGTGGAACTTGCGGAACGTGCTGGTGATGGCGGACATGGTTCTATCTCCTGAAACTGAGGGGTTTGATTTGTTTTGCAGGCCCTGTCTTGCGTTCAAGCCAGTTGTTTCCTGCGAACAATGTCTTGTACGGGCGTTTTGGTTGGTGTTACAGGCGGGAGGGAAAAGAGGGGGTCGGGGGTCAGGGGCGGGCTTTTTTTCGCGGAAAAATGAGCCAGGCGGCCCAATCCTCGAGAGAATTGGCCGCCTGGCGGGGTTTCGGATTTTTTGCGGCCCTTAGCCGTTGACCTGCTTGTCCTTCAGAGCGTTGAGCTTCTCTTTGGTGAAGTCGACTACCGATTGGCCGACTGTGCCGGCGGCGACCAGGATCACCGCGGCGATGGCGATGATCATCACAACTTGCAGGGCCTCGAGGCCTTCTTCGTCACTGTGGAACTTGCGGAACGTGCTGGTGATGGCGGACATGGTTCTATCTCCTGAAACTGAGGGGTTTGATTTGTTTTGCAGGCTGGCTTCGTTCGAGCCCGTTGTTTCCTGCGAACAATGTCTCGTACGGGCGCTTTGGCGGGTGTTACAGGCGGGAGGGAAAAAAGGGGTTGGGGGTTCAGGGGTTGGGGGGAGATCTCGGGCCGGGTTTTGTCCGTTTCGTCCTCCGGCGGGCGTGCCAACTCGCCAAGTTTCGCCGGTTTGGCATCTTCGCAAAACCTCGGGGAATCTTGCAAAGGTGCCGAAGATGCCAAGTTTCCCACACGGCAGCTGTCGCGGAATTAAGCCAGGTCAAAAATGGACATTTGGAGCAGGGGCTGGGGACTGGGGTGCCACGGGTGGCTGCCGCGGCTTGGCCCTCCGCTCTCCGCATTGCATGCCTGACGGCAGATGGCTGACCGCTGAGAGCTTCTTCCAAATTGCCAAAGAGCTGCCGCGACGATTCTCGCAGATAGGGTACAGATGTCAACTGGTCCGAATTGGCCGGTTGCCAATCCGAGGGTATGCTGGTGGGATGTTGCCACGTATCAAGATCGCAGCTCTTTCACTATTCTGTTGACAGAATAATTCTGTTAAGCTAATATTACTAAAGGAAGGGCTGAACGATGTTCCGATGCTAAGTAGCGGCGGGCGGCGATTGGCCTTGGGCACATGCTGGATTTGTCGAAGGAGGAACGCTTCAATGAACTCTTGAGGCGACTGTCCGCTGTGCCAGCAGCTGCGACCGCAGGGGAGGTGCTCGGGCTCCTGAGTCGAATTTTGTGTGAAGTCGAAGACGAGCTGACCGACATTCCCAATCAGCCCGAAAATCAGCAGACGGATGGTCGGATGTATCCGCCGCAGGAAGACCGTGCCCGCGAGGTTCCAGACCGAAACGACCTCACTCGCTATCGCAGCCGGGGGCACAACACGTTCATTCGCGGTAACGGCGCGATTGAGATTCGCGACCTCTCGGGCCGAGTTGTGTTCAGCAAGGCCGGTGCTAAGGGCGTGGGAGTGGAGCTTAGCGGCTGACGATTGAACGATTGGACACTGACATGGCAAAGTCGATTACTTCCCCCATCGAGATTTTGGCAAAGCAACTGCGGAAGCGCTTTCCGGAAGCGAAGGTTACCATGGATCGGCCCAAGAAGCCGATCGGCGTTTGGTATCTGGACGTGGTGCGTGACGGTCATCCGGTGACGGTCGAGTGGAAGGCGAACGCCGGATTTGGCGTCTCGTCTTGCACAAGTCCGGGTTATGGCGATGGCGCGGATGAGGTGTACGCCGACGCCGAGGCCGCGTATGGCCGCGTCGTGTCTCTACTACTTTCGCGCAAATTTACGTCAGCGCCCGAGCCGGTGCGACTGCGGGAATTGCGTAAGGAACGCGGGCTCTCGCAGGCGGAGCTGGCCCAGCTCTTGAACAAGCAGCAGGGCGAAGTTTCCAAGATCGAACGCCGCAGCGACGTCTTGGTGAGCACGCTGCGAGAAGTGCTCGAGTCGATGGGAGCCACGCTCAAGATTAGCGCTCGCTTCGCGGACGGGCAGGAGCGTCCGCTGGTGATTGGAGAATCGTTGCCGGCGGGGCAGACGCAGCAATCGGCGGCGACGAGATAAATGGGCGGTCTACCCGATGTCGAAGGGCCACGATCCACTAAAAGACGCGGGGGACGTAAGCGAAGCACTGATGCGTCATGTGCCGAATCTGGTTGATGCCCTGCACAAACATCAAAACACACCGGTTCCCGTCGTAGCCGATCCTGCCGCGAAACTTGAATATCACTTGCTTGCTGACGCGATGTTCTGGAGTGACGAACTAGAAGCGATACCGAGGGAACTCGACGACGCGTTTCGAGCGATACTCAACCATCGCACTTCGCTGCTGATTGGTGAAATCGGCCAATTCCCGGAGGTCTGGCGGGCGGCGAAGGAGTGCTTTCCGGATTGGATTGGTTTTCGTCCCGAGCGCTGTACCCCGAACGCCGAAATTGCCGACCGCACGAAGAGAATTCGTCGCGTGTCGGAATCACAGCTCGACCGCTGGAGTGCGGATCCGAAGAAATTTGATTTTTCGTCGGACTAGCCGAGCGATCGTGGCGGAGGTTGGCGAATGAATGTGCGTGAACAAGTTTTGCAGGGTTTGCTGGCATTGCCGCTAGAGGATCGGGCATTCGTGGCGGCAGAGCTGGAGCAAAGCCTCGATCACGAGCAGTTTGCATCACCGGAGATCGCGGCGGCGTGGACGGCGGAGATCGATCGGCGGATTGCCGCGTATGAGCGCGGCGAGCTCCAGGCGTCGGACGCCGATGCCTCAATCGCGCGGATACGCGACATTCTTACCGATCATCGGTGCGCAAGAGACGACCAGAAGACGCTGGCGAGGAGTGAGGACGGACAGGATTGTCCATCTTATGGGACAGCCGCAATGTGCGGGGCGGACAAGAATGTCGCATGCATGTTAGCGGTGGCACACAGCGACTTCTCAATCCGTCGAATTCGCCCACGACGCAACTTCCTCAGTCCACAACGTTTGGCCTTCGAGGGAGATCGCGTCGACTCTCCGCAGGTAAGAGAGAAATTCAGTTCTCAAATGTTGCGGCACCATCCCATCTAGGTAGGCATCCGGACCGCGGAGTTGCTGCGTCTCCGAAATGAGGCGACCGTACCGTAGAAGCGATTCAGACAGTATCTGAACGTCCTTGTTTATGTAAATCTGGGAGAATTCGGCGTCGTGATTCAAATACATTACGCGGCCATTTTGAAAGACGATAATGGGATCACCGGAACCGTTGGATCCTATGACGCAGTGGTTTTCGATTTTGAGTCGACAACCGAACAACTCGTCAACAGTTGGCAAACGAGTTGACACTGGGACCTCAAAAGTTAGAAACGGGGCTGCATCGTGCGGCAATCCGACTTCGGCGAGGAACTGGATCGCCGATTGAGGAATTGGCACGCCGTCCAATGCCGTCGCAGGAAAGCGTTGCAGCGATTCTCCCGCCAAATCCCATTCTTTTTGCAACTCGTCCCATGTCATTCGATTGCCCTTCCGCGGCCAGCACGAGGCGCCAATCTTGGGTGGCGATGAGGCGCTGCTAACAAGTTAGCAGAGACAGGCGACGGGGAGTACGGACTGGATTTTCCAAACGACGTTATGTGGTCGTGAAGAGCTTCTTCGTCAGCTTCACGCGGTTCTGGTGGCCCATTTGGGCGACTTCTTCGGCGAAGGTGGGGACGGCGCCGGTGGGGACGATTTCGCCCAGGAGTTTGCCTTCCGGGGAGAGGCCCTTGGCTTCGAAGCGGTAGAGGTCGGCGAAGCGGTAGTTGCCCTTGTCGTCGAGGCCGAGGCATTCGCTGATCGCGCGGATTTTGCGCGAGCCGTCTAAGAAGCGCGAGATTTGCACGACGAGCTGAATCGCGGAGGCGACCTGGGTGCGGGCGACGTGGACGGGAAGGGCGACGTCGCTCATCAGGCTCAGGGTTTCTAACCGGATCGCGGCGTCGTTGGCGGTGGTGGCGTGGACGGTGGTGAGCGCCTCCGGAGTGGCCCGAGATCATCGATTGGACCAAGTCGAGCGCTTCTCCACGGCGGATTTCGCCGACGACGATCCGGTCGGGACGCATGCGGAGCGAATCGACGAAGAGGTCGCGGATGGTGACGCGGCCGGTGCCGTCCGGGCGGGCGGGTTGGGCTTCGAGGTAGACGGTGTGCGGCTGGTGGAGTTGCAATTCGGAGCTGTCTTCGATGACGACGATCCGCTCGTTCTCGGGAATCTCGGCGGACAGCGCGTTGAGCAGCGAGGTTTTGCCGCTGCCGGTGCCGCCGGCGATGACGGTATTCTTGTGCAGCAGCACCGAGAGGCTTAAGAATTCGCGGGCCTCTTCGCTCATGCTCCCGGTCTTCACCAGCGAGCCGAGGTTGAAGGTGGACTGCTTGAACTTGCGGATGGAGATGCAGCAGCCGTTGCGGGAGCTGGGGGGGACGATCACGTGGACGCGGGAGCCGTCGGGCAGGCGGGCGTCCATGCTGTGATTGTCATCGTCGATCGAGCGGCCGGTGTACTCGGCGATGTTGCGAGCGGCGGCCATCAGCAGGCCCGCACTGGGGAACTTGAGCTCCGAGCGGTTCAGCTTGCCGTCGCGCTCGAAGTAGACCATATCGTGCCCATTGATGAGGATTTCGGTGACCGAGGGGTCGTCCAACAGCGGCAGCACGGGGCCGAGGAAGTGGCGGACGGTCTCCTGGTAGATTTCCTTGGATTGCATGGCGCCGGTTCCGGGGCGAGGGGGACAGTCCCCATTTCGCTCGACTGGTATTGTTGTCCGTTTGAGTGAGGTGGGCCGAGCACATTGCGGCGCGGCGAAATGGGGACAGTCCCCGGTCGATTGGCCATTGTAGCAACCTGAGGGCCATCGAGTATGATGGGGGCTCATCGTTTTCGCGGGAGCCGTTTCAGGGGCGTCGATGCAATCCCATCCCAATTACGAGCTGTTCGAGGAGCTTGGCCGCGGGGCCAACACGGTCGTCTATCGGGCGTATGACCTGTCGCTGGGCCGCGAGGTGGCGATCAAGGAGCTGGACGAGAGCAGCCGCCGCGATTCCCGGCAGCGTGAGCGGTTTTTGCGCGAGGCCCAGTTTCTGGCCCAGTTCGAGCACGACAACGTGCTGCGGGTGTATTCGGTCGACCCGGAGCGGGGCTGGATCATCATGGAGCTGATGAAGGGGACGCTGGCGTCGAAGATCGACGCCGGGCCGAGCGACCCCGATCTGGTGCGGAGCGTCGTGAAGCAGACGCTCGACGCGCTGGCAGTTTCTGCATGAAAAGGAAAAGGTGCACGGCACGGTCCGGCCGACGAACCTGCTCTTCAACGACATGGGGCGGGTGAAGCTCAGCGAGTTCGAGCAGACGGCGGTCGGCGGCGAGCTGCGGGTGCCGACGGGAAGCAAGAAGTACCTGGCGCCCGAGCTGATCAAGCCGGAGTTCGGGGTGTTCGGCCCGGCGACGGATTTGTACTGCCTGGGCTTCACGGCGCTGGAGCTGTTGAAGGGGCCGCAGTTCGAGAGTCTTTTTCCGGGCACGGGCAAGGGGGCGATCGACGCCGACATCGCCTGGCTGCGGTGGCACAGCTCGCCTGAACACCTGCAGTCGACGAAGAAGCTGGTGAAAGGGATTCCGGACGACTTGGCCGACGTGCTGGATCGGATGCTGAAGAAGCGGGTGGCGGATCGGGCCCAGACTGCCCAGGAGGTGCTCACCGAGTTGGCGGATCGGCCGCTGGTGCCGGTGCCGGTCGAGAGCGACGAGGAGGCGGGGGCCCAAACGAGCGACCGGCCGCTGGAGCCGGGCAAAGTCCGCGAGCTGGCGCCGGGGCAGCCGGTTGCGTTGCCACCAGTTGCCGCGGCAGCCGCGGCGCCGGCGGCGTCAGCTGCGTCGGCAAAGCGGGCCACGAAAGCAACGGCCTCGGCAGCCAAGTCGAAAACCGCGGCGCCCGCCTTCAGCAAAGACTGGTTCAACCAGCAACTGGGCCGGCCCTATGTGCTCTATCCTCTCTGTGCGGCAATGCTACTCGCCGCGGTGTGGTATGTGATCCGCATCAACTCCGGCGGCGCCGTGCCGCCGATCCCGGTGACGTTTGCCGTGGCGCCCGACGCTTCGGGACTGGAAGTCGTCGAAGGTGAAAATGCACTCCACGCCTCTCCCGACGGAACTTATCCGTTTCCAGCCGGTGAGCACACGGTCACTTTTCGCAAGGAGGGATTCCATCCGTCCACGCAAAAGATCGACGTCTCGGCCGAGAAGTCGAAGTTCGCCGTCCAGCTTGAACCAATCATCAAGTATGTCGACGTGGTGGTAAGCGTGACGCCTGCCGACGCGGAGCTGAGCGTTGCCGGCCAGCCGCATCCACTCGTCGAAGGCAGCTACACGCACAAGCAGCAGGAAGACCAGCCGCTGGTGCTCGAAGCACGGCACAATGGGTTCGTCACACTGACGCGCTCCATCGCACCCGCGGATCTCGCGAAGCTCAGTAACAAGGTGTCGCTCGATCTGGAGCGGGAGAAGCCGAAGCTGCCCGATTCGCTCGCGGCCAAGCCGGGGTCGGAGATTGACCCCGACACGCAGCTGCCGGTCCACGCGGTCGCGGCGCGGTTTGGCGATCGGGATCCGGTCGAGTTTGCCCTGGTGAAGCCCGGCAGATACTCGTACGGAACC
The DNA here is from genome assembly GCA_963808175.1 of uncultured Planctomycetota bacterium. Classification (GTDB taxonomy): domain Bacteria; phylum Planctomycetota; class Planctomycetia; order Pirellulales; family Lacipirellulaceae; genus DASYDU01. Next base: position 17,755 of record CAWEEU010000008.1, read on the forward strand.
GCCGAAAAGCTCCGCGACGGGGAGGTCCCGAAGCGCACGGTCGAGATCAAGCAGCCGTTCTACATCGGGCTCAACGAAGTCACCAACGCCCAATATCAGCAGTTCGCGGCCGCCGCGGGGGACGCCAAGGCCGGCACGCGCTGGCAGGCGGCGGCGAAGAAATGGGCCGAGCCGCTCAAGCTCGACCCGCTCAAAAACACGCTGCCAGTGACCAACGTGTCGAGTGAGCAGGCCACGGCGTTTTGCCAGTGGCTCGGCGGGCGGCTGCCCACCGAGATCGAGTGGGAGAGCGCGGTCCGCGGCAAGGAGGATCGCGGGTACCCGTTGCCCTGGGGCCGCGACGAACCGACCCGCGACCGCTGCCAAATCTTTTTTGGTGAGCTCGGCCCAGTGCCAGTCGAGCGGCTCACCGCAGGCGCGTCGCCGCTGGGCCTGATGAATGCGATCGGCAACGCAGCCGAATGGTGCACTAACTGTGAGCAATCGGGGTTCATCCTCCGCGGCACCAGTTTCGCCACCGCCAACATCGACGACGTCCGCGTCACCTGGCGCCGACAAGGTGACGAGCGCGGGGAGGAGGATACCGGTTTCCGCGTGGTGATCCCGGTCACGCTGCCGGCCGATTCACCCGCTGCCGCAAACGCCGCCGCAGTTTCGAGCAACGCAAAGGCTCCGGAAATCGAAGCCAGCGGCAGCCCGAATCTGCTCACGCCGGTCTTGGTTTTGTTCTCGCTCCCGTGGGATTCGTATTCGAGGGAGTTGGGAATCCTTAAGTAGCTCCCCAAGATGTCAAATAAACAAAACCGCCTGCCCGATTTCTCGGGCAGGCGGTTCGTTTTTCCCGCAGGGTTATCTTTTCTCAAGCGTCGCCTGTCGAGGATTGGTTGCAGTAGTTGTCAGGCTGCCTAGTTGGCGGCCACGCTGGTCGCAGCGGTGGTCAGCGAGATCGGGTTGGTCGAAGCCAGGGTGCCGTCGGCTCGCACGACTTCCAGTTCGGCCTTGGTGGCTTCGGTCACGTCCAGCTTGGGCAGGCGAATCTTCGTCGAGTCGGCCGACCATTCGACCACTTCGACCGGGAAAGCCACGCCGGTGATCCGCAGGCGGACCACACCGGCCTCGCTGCCGAGCTTCTCGCCTTCGAGCTTGAGCGTGGCACCGGTCGGGACGCTGACTCGCTCGGGCTCGCTGGCGACCGGGGTCACGGTGGGGGCAGTCGTCGTCGAGGCGGGCTGCGTGAAATTCGCCGCGGCCAGCGACTCGGCGGCCGGGGCACGCGAGGCACTCAACCGACCAGTCGCACTAATCGAGGGGAGCATCAGGCGAGTTCCAGGAACCAAGGCCGCATTCGTGGCCATCCGATTGTACGAAGTGATGTACTTCATCGCGGCGCTGGTGCCGTATTCCTTGAGCGAGACGACGTAAAAATTGTCGCCGGGCTGGCAGATGTAGGAGCTGTGGAACGGCTCGTAGGCCTGGCCGTAGTTGTTGTTGTCGTAGCCGCCATTATTGACATATCCGCCGTTGTTGTGGCAGGAGCCGCCGCCATATCCGCCGCCGCCGATTCCGATGGTGAATCCACCGCCATGATTGCCATTGCCGCCGCCGCAGGCGACCGCGCTGCCGGCCAATCCCAAGGAACCGATCATCAGGCCCGTCATCAAGCTGATGCTGAAAGATCTCATCGTAAATCTCCTCAAATCGCAAAGGGTGAGTTGTTTTGGGGCGGACGCCACTGGCCCGCTTCACCCTCTCATACGGCCAGGCGGGCAGGTGTTACGGGGGAGGAGAAAAAAAGGGGCTGGGGAGGGGGAATTGTTGATCGAAGATGGGTAATTGATGATCGGAACGGGCTCAGGTCGCGACGACAGACGGATTGGCGGCGGCGAAAAACCCCGGGAATTTGCCGCAGACGCCAAGTTTTGGCCGAAGTCGCCGGGCATTCTGCAGGGGGGATTGGGGAGGGATGAAGGGGGGAAGGAAATCCCATCCTCTGCCTCCCGATTCCTCGCCGTTTTGCCCATTTTGTCCAGCGCACCGCACGGACCGAGACAGCTGCCCCGTGATCGTCCGATGATCTGCGAAATTCGGGCCCATTGAGACTTGGTTCTCGTGCGACAAAACTGGTGTGTTTTGAGCGTAGCCGCGAGAAGTAGGTCGCGTGGTGGTGCGACCTTCGCTGGTCGCCCGACGTTCAAATTAGGTGTTCATTTAGTTTTGAAGTTTCGACTTTGGAGCATGTTTGGAGCTGCTAAGATGTTGGGCCGATTGGTCAGGGTTCTTCTCTCACCTTTGGAGGCAGACGATGGCGAAATTGATGGCGCGGGCGAAGGTGCTGTGCAGTGCGAGCGAGTTGGCGCTCGTGAAGGCGAGCAGCAAGCAGGAGATTGGTCGACATTCAGCTGCGCGGTTGCGACAGAAAGAGGCGCAGGCGCGGAAATTGCGCGACAAGTGGCGCGACCAAGCGACGAGCCAGACGCGTTCCGCTCAGGCAAAGGCGGGTGCGCGGGGAGCGGCGGCGAATAAGTATTCGGCGGAGAAGGCGGAGCTGTTCGATGAGGTGCTGGGGCGATTCACGGCGCAGCTTGCCAAGGCGGAAGCGGCGGGCGAGACGGCGGGGCCGATGGGCCGGCGGCGCTCGACGAAAAACTCCCGTTCGCGGACGCATCGGGCGGCGCGGGCGGATGTGCGCGGCGAGTTGGCCGAAGCGAAGCGATCGCTGAAAGCGAACCAGAAGAAAGCTGCGACAAATCCCAAGCCGACCGCGGAAGTTGTCGCGGCGCGGGCCGTGAGCGACTCGAAGCCGGCAACCACAGTGGCCAAGGGAGCCGACGCCGGCCCGAAAGCCAAGCGTTCGCGCCGACCGGTGGCGTCCGAGGCGACACCGATCGTGGCCGGCCGCGAAGCGCAAGGCCTGCATGTGACGAAGCTGGGGCAGATCAAGGCCAGCGCGGATGCCGAGCAGCGCCGGCTGAAGACGAGTGGGATGATCCGGATTCAGAAGAACCGCTCGGCGGCGAACAAGCGGAACCAGGGGCGGCGGGATTCGCGGTAGCTCAACCGCCAGCGGTGAGTTGCGCGGGCCGCGGATGCGCGCCATTTTCAGTTCGCGCGGGTTTGGGCGAGAAACGTTCGCGTGACTTCTTGCGCGGGGTGTTCAAAGATGGCATCGGGCGGGCCCGATTCGGCGATGCGGCCGGCGTGCATCACGTGGATCGTGTGCGACACGTTGCGGGCGAAGTGCATCGCGTGGGTGACGACGATCATGGTTTGGCCGCTGGCCGCGAGGTCGGCGATCACGCGGATCACTTCGCCCGCCATTTGCGGGTCGAGCGAGCTGGTCGGCTCGTCGAAGAGGATCGCTTCGGGATGCATGGCAAGCGTGCGGGCGATGGCGACGCGCTGCTGCTGGCCGCCGGAGAGTTCGTCGGGGCGGGCGGTAAATTTGTCGGCGAGCCCGACGCGCCAGGAGCTCGCGGGCTTCCGGCTCGCACTGGTCGCGCTCGCGGCCGAGCACGTGCTGGGGGCCGGCCAGCACGTTCTCGAGCACGTTCGTGTGGGGGAAGAGATTGAACTGCTGAAAGACCATGCCGACGCGGCGGCGAAGCTCACGTAGCTGGCTAGCGGCGTCGTGATTCGTCGGGCCCGGCTGGAGGCGGATCTGGTCGCCTTCCGATTCGAAGACGGTGATTTCGCCGGAGTCGAAGGTGTCGAGGCCGTTGATGCAGCGGAGCAGGGTGCTCTTGCCGCCGCCGGAGGGGCCGACGATCGTGGCCACCTCGCCGCGTTGGACGGAGAGGTTGACGCCGTCGAGCACGCGCAGGGGGCCGTGGTTCTTGATGAGGTTGTGGACGTTGATCATGGGGTCGTCTAAGAGCGCGTCGCGAGCGACGCGGCCAATGCTTTATGTGGTGACGCGTTTGAAGCGGGTTTCCATGCGGCGGGCGACCAGTGAGAGCGGGTAGCTCATCGCCAAATATAACAAGGCGGTCATCGCGCCGAACTCGAGCATCAGCCGGGGGTGGCTCTGGAACAGGAAACGGTACATGCCGGTGAGCTCGACGACCGCGATCATCGAGCAGACGCTGGTGTCTTTGAACAGCGCGATAAAATCGTTGGTCACCGGCGGGATGACGATGCGGACCGCTTGCGGGATGATCACGCGGCGAAGCGCGGTCCGCGTGCTCATGCCGAGCGCCAGCGCCGCCTCCATCTGGCCGCGAGGGATGGCGAGCAAGCCGGCCCGGTAGTTTTCCGCTTCGTAGGCCGAGTAATTGATCGCCAGGCCGAGCACGCCGGCCCAGAACTCGGGGAGGCTCACGCCGAACAGTTGCGGCAGCACGTAGTAGATCACGAATAGCTGGAGCAACAGCGGCGTGCCGCGGATCAACTCGACGTAGCCTTCGAGCGGCAGGCGGATCCAGCCGGGGCCGTAGAGCCGGCCGACCGCGACGAGCAACCCGAGCGCGATCGCCAGCGGCATCGAAAGGAACGAGAGCTGGATCGTGATCCAGGCCGCGCGAGCAGCATGAGCGTGTAGTGGCCGAAATTGGTCCAGCGGGACTCGTCGGCTGCGGCGGTGGGCGGCCACTCGTGGGCGACTTCGGCGAGGCGAGTCTGGGCGTCGTTCCAGATGCCGTATTTTTTGTAGATTCGTTCGAGCGTGCCGTCGGCGATCGCGGCTGCGATCGCGGCGTTGAGTGCCAGGCGGAGTTGCTCATCGCCTTTGCGGACGTAGGCCACGTAGTAACCCGGCGCCCGCGGCTCGCCGACCGTGTGCAGGCCGGGAAAATCGCGGCCGTAGTAGACGCCGATGGGCACGTCCTGGACGACGGCGTCGAGCTGGCCCTTCTCGACCAGGCCCATGACGCTGGTGACCTCGGGATATTTCTTGAGCACCACCGAGGCGCCGTACTCGGCTTCGACGTACCGCTCGGCCGCGGAGCCTTGCAGCACGCCGACGCTCTTGCGCGGCCGGCCCGGCGAGGCGACCAGATCGTCCCACGAGCCGATCGAGTCGTCGTTCGAACGGGTCATCAGCTCGAGCGTGTAGATGTAGTAGGGAACCGTCGACGACCAGAGCCGTTCACGCTCCGCCGACCACTCGTAGCCGTTGAGCACGACGTCGATCGTGCCACGGTCGAGAATCTGCGGGAGCATCTCCCATTCCCAGGGGACGAACTCGCTCTTCACGCCGAGCTTCGCGGCGAGATACTCGGCGAACTCGAGCTCGAAGCCGGTGAGTTGGTTGTCTGGGCCTTGGTAGATGTAGGGACCGCCGCCGCTGGCGTCGCCGCCCCAGCGGAGCGTGCCGCGCTGGTGGATCTCGGCGAGCGTGTCGGCGCGAGCGCATGCGCGGGCAGGACGGACGAAGTCAGAGCGACGAGCAGCGTGCAAATCTGCACGCGCGTATGCGGGCGCATCGGCGAGCCCTCCCTGGTTACACCTTGGTGGCAACGGCAAGGAAGGAATTATGTTTTCGCGGCGCGGGGAACGCAATCGCAGGGAAGGCGAAGCGCGGAACAAGTTCCGCCGCTAAATATGGGGTGGGGAGCTCGCACTTGTTTTCTAGTTCGCAAAAATTCCGGTGCCGTACCAGATGCCGTTGGTGCCTTTGCGGATGTCGTAGCCGTAGTATTTGTGGCGGCTGCTGACGCCTTCCCAGTGGCCGGGCGACTGGCGCCAGCTGGCGACGCAGTCGATGCACGAGTCAATGAGGTCCTGATTCTCCCAGCTCTCGGCCACGACTTCGCTGGCGGTGCCGGCGTGCGAGCGGGCGACGACCAGGTGAAAGCGGCTCTCCCAATCCTGATGACCTTGGACGTGTACCAGCGCCTGGTAGGCCGAGTGCTCGGTTGCCAGCTGGGCGAGCACCGGGTGCATCGTGCCGGTGGTGCTGAGCGGCTTCTCGGGATGAATGCGCACGGCCCAGACCATCATCCGCTGAGTGATCGTACCGGCCGGCAGGCCGAGCGCGACAGTCAGGTGCGAATTCTTCCAGCGGTAGTATTTGCCACTTTTGAACGGCAACGCGGTCACCACGTCGCCATAGTAGTCGGCTTTGGGGTGTTGATAGTCGATGATCGCGAGGCCGGCGGTGTGGCCGAGGTGGTTGAAGGCGGGATCGTCGATGATGCGGTCGCGATTCTTTCGCAAGATTCCGTTCCGAAGTCCGCGAACGCGCTCGTTATCGAACACGCGCACCAACACGTAGCCTTGGAGTTGTGCGCGAACATCGTCGTTCTCGTGCAAGAACTTTTCGAGGCCGCGCTGCGCGTCGCCGCCGGCGCTGGGCACGAAGTTGACGAGCAACATCTTGTGGTTGAGGCGCACTTCGTCGCAGGCGTCTTCGTAGTTGGTGTGCCAGTTGAGACCAGCGACGTTGACGCAATCGTTGCGGAAGAGCGCGAACGTCGGCAGTTGGATCGCGTCGGCCGCGGCTGGCAGCAGGACCAGAGCCGCCACGATTACGTACGCGGCAAATGGGTGGCAGGGTGTGGCTACAAATAGAGCGTGAGCGGTGCGTATCGTGCGCATCGTGGACCTCCGAGTGTCGTGGGAAGGAGTCGTTAGGTAGGTGGGCGATGCGGCGTGTGTCGTTCGGGCCGCATCGGATAGGAAGTAATGGCGACCGCGGGACTCCACCGCGGGTCGCCGACAATTTGTCTGGCAGGTCTGGCCACCGTAACCGAACCAAAACGCTTGCACACCCACCCAGGTAAGGGGGTTTCGGCGAGCAGGGTCGTCCGAATTGGCAGAAATCCCGCGTTTTTCAACGTGGTTGGAACTGCACCCGCCAGGCAAAAAGACCGGCCAGGGCCGCCACGGAGAAGGCCGCGCCGACGAAAAACGTCGAGGGAGGGCCGGTCGTCTCCCAAAGGAGTCCGGCGACCACGCTCGCGGCGAGCGTCGCCACGCCGCTGGTGAGATAGAAGATGCCAAAGGCAGACCCACGAAGGTTAGCTGGTGCGGTGTCGGCCACCAGCGCGGAGAGCAAACCTTGCGTCAACCCCAGGTGGAGTCCCCAGATCGCAATGCCCGCGAGCGTCGCACCGAGATGTGCGTCGACGGCCAGGAGGATATCCGCGACGATCAACAACAGGAGGCCGAGCGCGAGCAGGCCGATGCGGCCCACGCGATCGGAGAGTTTTCCAACCGGATACGCCGAAGCCACATACGTGACGTTCATGACTACCAGCGCCAGCGGTGTCCAATTTAGCGACAAGCCGGCGTCGTGCGCCCGCAGAATCAAAAATGCCTCGCTGAAACGAGCGAGCGTGAACAGCGTGCCGATGACGACGACGCCCCAAAACGCGCCGCTGAACTGGCGCAGGTCGCGCCAGTGGGGCAGCGCGCGCGGCGGGCGATCATCGGCGTGCTGGGCCGGCTCGTGGATTCCCTTCACCAAGAGCGCGACCGCCACCCACGCCGGCAACACGGCGATCCAGAACACGAGGCGAATGTTGCCTGCCAGGACGACCATGAGTCCGATTGCCAACAGCGGGCCGAGCAGGGCGCCGAGCGTGTCGAGGGCCTGGCGCAAACCATAGGCCGCGCCGCGGAGCTCAGCCGGAGTGACGTCGGCGACCAGGGCGTCGCGGAGCGCCGCGGATACCCTTGCCGAGCCGATCGGCAAAACGAGCACCCAGCACCGCGCCGGCAGAAGTCGCCAGCGGAAACAGCGGCTTCACTAGAGCGGCCAAACCATAACCGCAGACCACTAGCGGCTTGCGACGCCTCAAATGGTCGCTCCAGACGCCGGAAAAAACCTTGGCGATCGACGCAGTCGCTTCCGCGACACCTTCGATCACCCCTAAAGCACCGGCGCTGGCACCCAAAATCGATACGAGAAACACCGGCAGCAGCGAATGGATCATCTCCGACGAGAGATCCATCGACAGGCTCGCCAGGCCGAGAATCCAGATGACGCGGGGGATGCGATTGTCGGGCATGAATCGCTCAAATCAAAAACCGTATCGAACGGATTGCCACGCGCTCGCTCAGCCTTGAGGCCAAGTCGCATTCGGATCGAAGTTGATAATCGGCGACTCGGGCTGCTGGGGAACCTGGGGGCGAAGGTAGGGCTTGTCGGCCGCCTTGTGGCAACCATAACAGGTTTCGATCGACGCGCGATACTGGTGCTCGAACGCGGCTTTGTCTTTGCTGGTAATCGTGTCGTGCAGCAAGTGCAGTGGGCCGTTCTCAAAACCCTCGAGGATTGGCCGCAGGTCGACGTCGTTCCCTTTGAGATCCTTGCGAACGGGAATCACGTGGATGGCCCAATGGAGATGCGAGAGGGTCTCCTCCCAATAGAACTCGGCGAGCGGCCAATTTTCATGTTCGCCGGCGAACCAGAGATTGCCGAAATGGTAGCTCACGTCTTGCATCGTGTGCGACTGGGAGGGGAGCTTGCTCTTAATGGTTTCGATTTCCGCGGCCAGCTTGTGGAGGTCGGGCCCGGGCTGGGTCGTTTGAGCATGGACCGGCTGAACCGAGCTCGGCAGCAAGGCATGGCCAGCGGCGCCCAGCGCCACACCAATCAAGAGAACTGCCGTGCGCGGAATTCTTCAATCGTCATGTTCGCATCTCCCTTCTCAAAGAACAGTTTGAGTCGTAGCATGGATTGTAGCGTTTTGTTATCGACCTTCAATATCGAGGATCGATAGAATGGCCGACGACGTGCTGCGACACTTGTTTCTGGGCTTCATCCGGCTGCACATCCTCTATCACGCCGAGCGGGAGCCGATCTGCGGCGTCGAGCTGATGGAGGAGTTGGGCGAACACGGCTACGACGTGGGGCCGGGGACGATCTATCCCGTGCTGCACCAGATGCGGCGGGCCGGTTTGCTCTCGGCGAAGAGCACGGTGGTCGGAGGCAAGCGGCGGAGCAACTATCGCGCGACCGCCGCGGGCGCAAGCTGCTGGGCCAGGCCCGCGTCAAGCTCCGCGAGCTAGCCGGCGAAGTCATCGACGACGTCGACGCCCGCCAGACAGGCAAGAAACGGAGGTAAGGCGATCATGACCAGCAAATTGTTCACAACGCACGCCGCGGCGGCGGTGATTCTCATTCGGTTGATGGTCGGTGCGGTGTTCGTCTCCGAAGGGATTCAGAAGTTCTTGTATCCGGCAGAGGCAGGCGCGGGCCGATTCGAGAAGATCGGCATTCCCGCACCGCAAACGACGGCGCCACTGGTCGCCTGCTTCGAGATCGGCTGCGGGACGCTGGTGCTGGCGGGCGCGGCGACACGCTTTGCGGCCCTGCCCTTGATCGTGATCATGCTCACGGCGATCGCCTCGACAAAGATTCCCATCCTGATGCACGACGGCTTCTGGAAGATGGCCCATGAGGCCCGCACCGACTGGTCAATGCTGCTGGGCTCGATTTTTTTGCTGATCGTCGGCGGTGGGGCCTGGTCGTTCGACGCCTATTGGACGCGGAACCGCAAGCCGTAGTGCCAGGGTGGGAGATCGATTGATATACCTTCGGGCGCGAGCCTGCCCGTTTGCTCGACCCAGCCGGCGATTTGCTCCGGGCGCGGACGGATATCGAGGCTCGGGCCGCGCGGAGTGTCGTCGTAGCGCCAATGGATCACGAGCACTCGGCCGCCGGGGCGGACAGCGGCGGCGGCACGATCGAGTAGCGCGACTGGCTCGTCGCAGTGGAGCAGGTTGAAGACCAGCGCGGCGTCCATCCCTGTCATGCCGAACCCGTCGCGCATCACGTCGCGCAGTTCGCAGCTCACCTTACCCGGCGGCAGTTCGCCGGTGCGCTCGCGAGTACGCTCGACCATCGCTGGGTCGACGTCGAACGTGTGGAGCGTCCCGCGGATCGCGCGGGCAACCGGAATCGAGAACGTGCCGTAGCCGCAGCCGATCTCGACCACATCGCCGAGCACGTCGTTGATCCCTAGCCGTTCGAGCACCAAGGGGACGTCGAACAGGGTTTCCCAGTAGGCCTCGTCGGGCATGCCACTGTCGCGGAGTTTCATGGCAATTGCATTGTAAGTCGGGCTCCGTAACAAGAGTACCCATCCCAAATTGCAGACAATATCTCACGCAAAGGCGCGAAGGCGCCAAGGTCCGCAGCCGTGAGGATTCCTTGCGCCTCGCGCCTTTGCGTGAGCCTTCCGCTCGTCCCCGGCGAAAAGCGATTGACTTCTCGGGCGGACTGCAATATATTTGCTTAGGCGTATATATGAAAACGAAGCCCGTCAACTCGGTCGACCGGATGTTTCGTGCGTTTTCGGATCGCACGAGGCTGCGGATTTTGAGCATGCTCGAGCGTGCGGCGGCGGGGCAAGGGGAGCTGTGCGTATGCGAGATCGTCGGCGTGTTGGGTGTGCCGCAGCCGAAAGTGTCGCGGCACCTGGCGTATCTGCGGCGGGCCGGCTTGGTCGAGGCGCGGCGGGACGGGCTGTGGATGTATTACCGGCTCGCACCGGCGCAGTCGGCGTTTCATGCCAAGCTGCTCGGCTGCCTCGCGTGTTGCTTTGGGGATGTGCCGCAGCTCGCGCGGGACGCGAAGAAACTGAAGCAGCTGCCGGGCGGTTGTTCCTGATTTGTAATTTTTTGATCCCTATATTCGGATAGGCGAATAGATTCATGGCCCGTAAGCCGACCGTACTCTTTCTCTGCACGGGCAACTCTTGCCGGAGCCAGATGGCGGAAGGCTGGGCCAGGCATCTCAAAGCCGACGCGATCGAAGCCTGCTCGGCTGGTGTCGAGCCTTCGAAATTGAATCCGGATGCGGTCCGCGTGATGGCTGAGGTAGGTGTCGACATCTCCCAGCAGCGAGCCAAGCACGTCAGGGAGTTGATCGACGGCCCGATCGACTATGTCGTGACCGTATGCGACCACGCGCAGGAAACGTGCCCGGTGTTTCCCGGCCCGGCGAAGCTCGTCCACCGGTCGTTCGATGATCCGCCGCATTTGGCCGCGAACGCGCAAACGGAAGACGAGCGTCTGTCGCCGTATCGCCGCGTGCGGGATGAGATTCGCGCCTATGTGGAAACCTTGCCCGGCTCGCTGCCCGAAAAGGAAGGAACCAAGACATGAGCCAAGTCGCGAGTCCGTCGGCCATTGCACCGGCTTGCCCTCGCGGCCGGCTGGCTTTTCTCGACCGCTATTTGACGCTCTGGATCTTGCTGGCGATGGCCACGGGAGTGGCCGCCGGACACTTTATTCCTGGCGTCGAAACGTTCATCAACTGCTTCCAAGTGGGCACGACGAACATCCCGATCGCGGTCGGGCTCGTCCTGATGATGTACCCGCCGCTGGCCAAAGTGCGGTACGAAGAGCTGGGCGACGTGTTTCGCAACTGGAAAATCTTGGGGCTCTCGCTCGTCCAGAATTGGGTGATCGGGCCGGTGCTGATGTTCACACTGTCGGTCGTCTTTCTGCGTGGCTATCCCGAGTACATGACGGGGCTAATACTCATCGGGCTCGCGCGGTGCATCGCAATGGTGATCGTGTGGAACGAGCTGGCGCGCGGCGATACGCAGTATGCGGCGGGGCTCGTGGCGTTAAACAGCGTGTTCCAGGTGCTGTTTTACAGCGTGTACGCCTGGTTCTTCATCACCTGGCTGCCGCCGAGACTGGGCCTGGCCGGCAGCGTCGTCGAGGTGAGCATGGGGCAGATTGCTCAGAGTGTGTTCGTCTATCTCGGCATCCCGTTCATGGCGGGCATGCTCACGCGGTGGGTACTGCTGCGGGCCAAAGGGCCCGAGTGGTACGAGCGGGTTTTCATTCCGCGCGTGAGCCCGCTGACGCTCGTGGCGCTGCTCTTCACGATCCTGGTGATGTTCAGTTTGAAGGGGGACCAGATCGTGCGGATCCCGTACGACGTGTTCTTGATCGCGGTGCCGCTGCTGGTTTACTTCGTGGTGATGTTCCTGGTGAGCTTTTTGATGGGGCGGCAAGTGGGGGCCGACTATTCGAAGACGGCGACGCTGGCCTTCACTGCCGCTAGCAACAACTTCGAGCTGGCAATCGCCGTGGCGGTGGCCGTCTTCGGCATCCATTCGGGTGCGGCGTTCGCGGCGGTGATCGGGCCGCTAGTGGAGGTGCCGGTGATGATTGCGCTGGTGAGCGTGGCGAGATACTTTCAACAAAAATACTTTGGCCCTGGATTGGCCCTCGAAACCTAACCTTGTACGGAGTGAACGAACATGTCGAATCAAGTCATCGACGCGGTGCGGAAAAAATACGGCGAAGTGGCCGAGAGCGGCTTGTCGACGGCGCACGACGGCGTGCGGGCGGTCGCAGAAGCGTTTGGCTATTCGGAAGGCGAGCTCGCTTCGATCCCGGCCGAGGCGAACATGGGGCTCTCCTGCGGCAACCCGACGGCCTTCGCCAGCTTGCGGTCCGGCGAGGTCGTGGTCGATCTCGGCTGCGGCGGCGGACTAGACGTGTTTCTCGCCGCGAAGAAGGTTGGGCCGACCGGCAAAGCAATCGGCATCGACATGACGTCGGAAATGCTCGAGCTCGCACGGCGCAATGCGGCCCAATCGGGAGTCTCCAACGCGGAGTTTCATCAAGCGACGATCGATGCGCTGCCGCTGGCGGATGGAACGGTCGACTGCGTGATCAGCAATTGCGTAATCAACCTCGCGCCGGACAAGCGGGCCGTGTTCCGCGAGATCGCGCGGGTGCTCAAACCGGGCGGGCGGCTGGCGGTGAGCGACATCGCGCTCAAACAGCCACTGCCGGCGGAGATCGGCGCGAGCCTGATGGCCTACATCGGCTGCATCGCGGGGGCGATCTCGTTGGAGGAATACCGCGCGGGGCTGGCGGCCGCCGGTTTCGAGGCCGTCGAGATCGTCGAGAGCGGCTCCGACCTCAACGCCTACGCCAAGGTTGAGAACCAATCGGGCTGCTGCTCGCCGGCAATGGGCGCGGGCGGCCTGCCGGTGGTTTCGGATTGCTGCTCGGCGCCCGACTTGCACACGGAGCTGGCGGAGTTGCTGAAGCGCTACAACGTGAACGACTACGCGGCGAGCGTGAAGGTTTATGCGGTGAAGCCGGGGTGAGACATTCAGATAGCTAAACGGCAAGCGGCGCTACGAGCCGTTGCTAACACACGCCGCTAATTAGAGCTGGGCGACGGGTTGCTTTCGGACGACTTCGATGGCCGTGTTGAGGGTCGCGTCTTCGCCCGCTGCCGCGGGGGCGGCGTTGTCCGTACCGCGGAAGCCGACTTCGTGCATCGTGCCGGTGCCGGCGAATTGCGGACCGTCAGACGCTGGGATGGGATTCGCAGCGTCTCCCGCGCCATTGGCCACCAGCTTGCCACGACGTGTGTCGATGTCGGGTGATACTCCGACGTTGGCGATTGGGTGACCCATGGGCGAGAAGAATTTGGCCGTCGTGATCCGGGCTCCCGCGCCGGCGTAGCCGAGCGGGAAGATCCCTTGCACTGAACCTTTGCCGTAGGAGCGGCAGCCGATCACGACGCCGCGGTGGCTGTCTTTGATCGCGGCCGCGAAGATTTCGCTCGCGCTCGCGCTGTCACCGTCGATCAGCACCACCAGCGGAACTCGCCAGGTGCCGGGGCGGTGGGCGCGGTAATTGAAGTTTTCCTGTTCGCTGCGGCCTTTGGTCGAGACGATCGAGCCATCGGCGATGAACTTGTCAGCAACTTCGACGCTCGCGGTCAGCAATCCGCCGGGGTTGCCGCGCAGGTCGAGCACGAGGCTCCGCATACCTTTGGCATGCAGGTCCCAGAGGGCGGTCTCAAGATCACGCGACGTGGTCTTTTGGAACGCGGGGATTTTGATGTACGCGACGCCATGTTCGGCGTCGACGATCTTGATGCCTTCGAGGCTCGGCACGTCGACGTGGGCGCGACGCACCGAGAGCGCCCGCGGCTGCTGGCCGGCGGTCAAGACCGAGACCTGGCAGATGCTGCCTTCGGGTCCGGTGAGCAGCGTGGCCGCTTCGTCGGTCGACATCGTGGAGGTCGACTGATTGGCCACCGCGACGATCCGGTCGCCGTCGAGGATGCCTGCCGCCTGGGCGGGGCTGTTCGGGATCACGTGGACGATCAACAGGGCCCCGTTGTCGGCCTTGAGCTCGACGCCCAAGCCGACAAAGTTGCCTTCGATCTGCGAGTAGATGTCGCGGAGCTGGTCGGCCGTGAGGTAGGCCGAGTAGTGGTCGAGTGCGCTGGCGGCCGAGGCGGTGAACTCCAGCAGCGTCGCCGATTCGGCCAGCCCGATCTGACGGCGGCCCAGCTGGGCGGCCTGCGAGGCGATGTTCATCGCGTCGCTGCGGGAAGCGATTTTGTAGCGAGCAATAAGCTGCCGGAGACTCGCGCGGAGCTGGTCGACCTGGGCGGCACTAGCGCGCACGCCGTTGCTGGTCAGAAACTTCTGTTCGCCCAGCGCGATGTCGAGGCTCTGCGCGCCGCGGCCGAAGAGGTCCTGCCAGGGCGGCGTGGTGTAGTAATTCGCGCCGACTTTCGCCAACAGGTCGCCGTAGAGCTCCAGCGCGTCGCGGGCGTTGAGCGACTTGACGGAGTCGCGGAAGCTGCGATCGTCGTAGCGTTGTTCGAGGCCATAGTGGATGCGGGCCAGATCGAAGCGGTCCGTGAGCAGGGCATCGTCCGGATGCTCGCGGAGGGCTTCGTCGTAGTGCGCGAGGGCTTCGGCCCAGCGACCGGACGACTCGAGCGCCCGGCCCTTGTCGAGCAGCTGGCTGATCGCCGCGTCGGTCATCGCCGGGGCGGCGGCCGACGCTTGCGGAGCGGAGAGCTGCGGAGCGGTGGAGGAAGTACTGAACGATTGCGCCGTTGCCGTGTTCGAGAGAGCCGTCGAGAGGGCCGACGTCGCGAGCGACGTCAAGACAACCAACAGTGCGAGCGGCGCGAAGAAGCGTGTGACCCTGGTAAGCAGCATGGAGGCGTTCCGTCGGGGTAAAGGTCTGGGGCCTGCGGCGCTTCCCTGGCCACGCCGGGCGACTCCTCGCCCGACAGCATCGTGGTCCGGCCGAGCACAGAATGCCCGGCCTCCGTGAATATAAGTCACGAAACACCGCTCGTCAAAGAACTGGCGGACGGTTTTCGCCATAAACTCGTGGCGGACGTTCCGGACATGAGGCCGGCACCGCGTCGAGCGCGTGGAACGGTTCGAACGACAATTCGCAGTTGCGACAATCCTGCGGAAAATAACTGGGCCGGACATGCTCGATGTGGCGGCGGCGAGTGAGCGGGCGGCGTCGAGCTCGGCAGAACCGGTACAATCGCGCACACGCATGTGCGACACGATCGATCCAAAGGTCGGCCGAGAATACCGCGCCGTGGTCACTCCTGGTGCCACGCTCCCTGAAGACAGAGGGAACAGCGTCGTGCCGTCAAGAAGCCGGCGATTCCTGCCGCCGGCCAGCGATGAAAAATCCGTTCCGTAGGTCAGGCTTTCGAGCCTGGCGTACCGAGGTCAGGCTGGAAAGCCTGACGTACGGTAGGAGCCGACGCGGCGGTGGATGGTTCGCGTGTTGCGTGCCGTGTGCGTCATGCACTGTTTGGTACGCCGGGCGTGGCGGTCGGTTCACAATTATGGAATTGGTCGGGAAACCGGGCGATAGCAGCGAGAGGGGCCGTGGAGCAGCAAGAATTCAACCGATTACTTTACTCCCCTACTTCCCTTCGCAGACGACGCCGGGGCCTGCCTCTATCGGCTGACAGCATAGAGACGTTTTTGCGCGATGCAGTAGGTTATTTTCGCAATTTGGCTGCCCCCCTCGTCAAGCATAGTTAGTGACTCATCACTTAGCGGGAGGTAGGCTCATGAGACGAATCGCTTATTTTAGCACCGCAGTGTTCTACTCGTTGGCACTGCCGCACTTTGCAGGAACTGAGTCAGCGGAAGCGGCGGTCATCTACAGCCAGATGTCACCTGCACAACCAGTTGGCGCGTTTACTTCAACCGACAGACCGGACTATCCAAAGGCAGCGGACAATTTCCTGCTGAATGTTACTCAGTCGACCACTGTCAGATCTATCCGGTTCGTCGGCGGATATACCGCAACGATGCCGCCGCCGATTACGCCGCCGCTCGATTCACTTCCGATTGATAGTTTCCGCGTGGTCTTTATGGGTGACACAGGACAGACTCCAGGAGCTCCACTTGCCGGAGGTGATTTTGCAACAGGTGCGGCCGCTCGCCGCGCACCGACCCATGGTTCCATACTAAACGGAGTTCAGTTTCCGATCGAATATGTGCTCGATCTTGGCAGCGGAATCACCTTGACCCCGAATGCTGTCTTCTGGCTTTCGATCTTAAATGATCCAGGTTCAAAGTATGGCTGGCAGTGGGCGCGCACATTGGGAGTTTATGATCAGTTCACTGCGGAGACAGAGGGCAATGTGTCAGCGGGCGCCTGGAGTGTCTATTCAACTGGTGGCATGTTCTTCTCGCTTGACAACGCAAATGTTCCTGAACCAGATACCAGCACGATTTTCATATTCGCGCTGATGGGAATTCCAGTTTTGCATCACCGGCGACGCGGCATTTGGATGTGATGCGTGAATTCGTCAACTCGATTTTCGGTCCCTTTCAATCCAAGGAGACAATGGAAGATGCTTAACCGGAAAAGGTCGATCGGGAGTCGTGAACGCAGACTCTGTTGTGAATTGCTTGAAGATCGTCGAATGCTTTCAACAGTAACGGTGACGACGGCATTAGACGTGGAAGACGGCGATACCAATAGCATTGCCGTGCTGATCTCAAATCCAGGCCCGGATGGCAAAATATCTCTTCGAGAGGCAATTTCTGCTGCAAATCGCGCAGGATGCCGACACAATCACATTCGCCCCGTTACTCACCGGTCAGACAATCCATTTAACAGCGGCCGCAGGAGGCCAGATCGAAATCACCAGAGACGTCACGATCGACGCCAGCATGCTCTCGGGCCGCCTGACGATCCACGCGGCCGCGGATAGTCGCATCTTTTACAATAGTCACTATTCCCCAGCGGCCATCACGCTCGACAATCTGACGCTCACCGGCGGGCATTCGCTCGGCAGTGGCGGAGCGATCTATGCGCGAGGCAGTTTGACGCTGCGCAACTGCACGATCACGGGCAACCAGGCCGGCGGCCGCGGTGGCGGCGTGTTTTTTAATGGGACGCATCTCGACGTCGATGCGACGATATTCTTCGACAACCGTAGTGGCGGGCCCACGGCGACGTGGGCCGAAGGGGGCGGACTCTATGGGCGGGTCTCCTCGGGCTCGCTGACGCTGACGGATTCCACGATCGACAGAAACACGTCCCAGGGGAGCAAGGATCCGGCGTTTCCACAAACACCATTTACCTGCGACGGCGGAGGGGCCTTTCTTTGGGCTACGAACTCCCCCGTGACGATCAGCGAGACCACGGTCACGAACAACGAGGCGCTCGCTGGCGAGAATGGCCGTGAAACGAATGTCGGCGGGATATTTATCCGAGCTAGTGGCTCGGCCAGTTCGATCGATCGGCTTCAAGTGGTCGGTAACGAGGCCGACGACGACGTCGGCGGGCTGTATCTTTACAATACTGCCAGCAACGTCACTCTCACGAACTGCAATATCTCGGACAACAAGGCACAGTTGAACGGCGGGCTCAACGACGCGGCCGTCGGAGCGTGGCTGAGGAGTGAGTCTTCCACGGCGGTGACCACGCTCGCCAATAGCACGATTTCCGGCAACGAGGAATTGCCGGCCTCGACCGTAGGGACCAATCAATTCGGCGGCGGCGGACTCTTCATCGAAACGATCAATGGGGCGACTACCAAACTTCGCAATTCAACGGTTTCGGGCAATCGGAGTGAAGGCGCGGGAGGAGGAGTTTCCGTCCGTGCGCAGAACGGTGGTGCCGTCCAGATCGAACACTGCACGATTACGAATAACCGGGCCGATTCTGACGGCGTCGGCGGAGAAACCGGCGGCGGAATTTTTGTCGGCAGCGGAGCGAACGTCTCGATCTCGAACACGATCGCGGCCGGCAATAGCCGCGGGAGCGGGACAAGCGACCACGACATCGACGGCACAGTGACTGGATCGTACAACCTGATCGGAGACGGCCAGGGCGCGAGCATTCCGAACAATGGAACGAACAAGATCGGCTTCGTCACGACCGCCGGAGCGATCGACCCGCTACTGACGATACTCGGCGATCATGGGGGACCGACGCAAACCCAAGCGCCGCTCGTCGGTAGCCCCGCGATCGATGCGGGTGATCCGAATTTCGATCCGAATAGTACGACGCCGCCGTTGAATCAAGATCAGCGAGGCGCGCCATTTACTCGCAAGGTCGGCACCCGGATTGACATCGGTGCGGTGGAGTATCGCGTGGCACCTGATCCACTCACCCTTCCGCGGGTGGCGAACGTGACGATCAGTGGCTCACAGTCGGTTCATGCTCCCTATTCCTTCGACGCCCATGACGGCAGCGGCGAGCAGCTGCGCACCGTGCCCGTCGGCGGAGCGGACACGATCTCGATCACCTTCACCGAGGGCGTCAATGTCGTCGCGGACGACCTCAAGCTGGTCGGGTTGCGAACGTATAATATTCCCGCGCTGGCGAGCTTCAATCACACACCGGGTGCCGCGACGGCGACGTGGCGGTTCACGGGTTGGACGATCGCCGATCACTACGCGATCATACTTCGCGACACCGTGACCGACGTGGAAAGCAACGCGCTCGACGGGGAGTGGGTGAATCCGGCCACGCTCACTACGGGGAATGTCGCCGAGAGTGAGTTTCCCTCCGGCAATGGCACGGCGGGTGGTGATTTTCAATTCGTGTTTACGATCCTGGCCGGCGATCTCGACCTCAACGGGAGCGTGAATTCGACCGATGCGCAGTGGCTCTTCTACTACATGAACAACTATCCTGGGCAAGGGAATCAGCCGTTTTCGCACGGCGATTTTAACGGCGATGGTCTGGTCACGACGGTCGACGTCGAGATGTTTGCGGCCAATTGGGAGGTGGCGATGCAGGGTCTTTTCTTGCCGGCCGATTTGAACGGCGACTGGGTCGTTGATGGGCTCGACGCGGCAATTCTTACGAATAATTATAACCTGGCAAATCCAGCGATGTGGCAGGGCGACTTGAACAACGACCACGTGATCAACATTCAAGATCTGGACCTGTTGTTCGCGCGTTACGGCCTCGACTTGAGCGTGGTGAGTGGTGTGGGCCGCGACTAGGCGGTAGCGAGCTAGCGCGGCCGTGATGGTGGACTCGGCGTCGGATGCCGGTTGATCACCTCTGATCGAGGCCTCACGTCAATCAATGCCCTGGAAGGGCGCACGAACTCGCCGGTGGCTTGATGGAGCTCGGCAACTTTTCGGCTCTCGCTCGGGCCCAAATCCAAATTCTTGGCGGCGAAAAAAAATCGCCGCCCCTTTTGCGCTGGTGACCGCGGGCGGAGGGGGGGACGGTGGCCCGGGATCGCGCGTTGAAAGGGACGGCGAGAGGTGCTATCGTGGCGCGCCGGCTGGCGGGAGGGGGAAGCTGAGTGCCGGTGCGCGCCATCGGTATCTGCATCCTCCTACGCAGGGTTTTCGGGTTGGTTCGTGGGTCGGAATCTCGGCAGGGCAAAATGACCTCTCCTAAGATCGAACGAGCGATTATCAGCGTCAGCGACAAGGCGGGGCTCGTGGATTTTGCCCGAGAACTCTCGGCCGGAGGCGTCGAGCTGTACGCCAGCGGCGGGACCCGGCGGCACCTCGAGGAGGCTGGGATCCCGGTCCGGGAAGTGGCGGCCCACACGGGCTTTCCCGAGATGATGGACGGCCGGCTCAAGACGCTCCACCCGAAGATCCACGGCGGGATCCTGGCCCGCCGCGACCGGCCGGACGACATGAAATCGATCGCCGGCGAGGGGATCGTGCCATTCGAGCTGGTGGTGGTCAATCTTTATCCATTCGAGGCGACGATCGCCCGCGCGGGAGTGACCGTCGAGGAAGCAATCGAGCAGATCGACATCGGCGGGCCGACGCTCGTACGCGGGGCGGCGAAGAATCATGCGTTTGTGACGATCGCCTGTGAACCGGCGCAATACGGGCGGATTCTGGCGGAGTTTCGCGCCGGCGGGGCGACTTCGCCCGAGCTGCGGCGGGAGCTGGCGGGAGCGGCGTATGCTCACACGGGGAAGTACGACACGACGATTGGGGAGTACTTTGCGCGGCTCCGCGCTAAGCCGCAAGCGGCGGGTGAGGAGTTTCCGGAGGAAATTGGCGTTGCGCTGCGGCGGGAGGCGGGGCTGCGCTACGGCGAGAATCCCCATCAGGCGGCGGCGCTCTACTCGTTTGCCGAGGCGTCGCCCCATTCGCTCGTGCGGGCGAAGCAGCTGCACGGCAAGGAGCTTTCGTACAACAACCTGCTCGACCTGGACAACGCGCTTTCGATCGCGCGGTCGCTACCGGTGCCGGGCGTCGCGGTGCTCAAGCACAACAACCCCTGCGGCGCGGCCACCGCGGCCACGCTCGCCGAGGCCACGCGGCGGGCCTGGGATGGCGATCCGGTCAGCGCGTTTGGCTCGGTGCTGGGATTCAACGCGGCGGTCGACGCTCCGAGCGCGGAGTTCCTGGCCGAACCGGGCCGATTCGTCGAGGCGATCATCGCACCCGAGTTTACGCCCGAGGCACTCGAGATTCTTACGACCAAGCCGAAGTGGAAAGCGAATGTGCGGCTGCTGGCGATCGGGGCGATCGAGCCGGGCCGCGGCGGCCGCGAATTGCGCCAGATTTCGGGCGGCATGCTCTGCCAGACGGCCGACGACCTGGCCGACGATGAGTCCACCTGGCAAGTCGTGACCGCCAAACAGCCGACCGACGCCCAGCTCGCTGACTTGAAGTTCGCTTGGGCCCTGTGCCGGCACGTGAAGTCCAACGCGATCGTGCTGGCCAAGGACCAGATGCTGCTGGGCGTGGGTGCCGGTCAGATGAGCCGCGTCGACTCGGTCGAAATCTCGATCTCGAAGGCGGGCGACCGAGTGGGCGGGTCGGTGCTCGCCTCCGACGCGTTTTTTCCGTTTGAGGACTCGATCCAACGCGCCGCGACGGCAGGCATCGCCGCGATCATTCAGCCGGGCGGTTCGCGGCGGGACGCGGAAGTGGTCGCCGCCTGCGATCAGCACGGCCTGACGATGATATTCACCGGCTCGCGGCATTTTCGGCATTAGGATGGGACCCAGGAGTCGGGAGCCGGGATTCAGGGCAGATGTTGCGCAGCTGCTGTGAATAGCACAGTCGCGCGAATCGTTTTCCCCGACTGCCTTGTCGACCCTCCCGACGCCTTTCCCGCTCCTTGCCGCATGGATTTTGGGTTCGCGGGAGTGCATAATGGTGGGTAGGGACGGTTGCAGGGACAGATTGCAACGATGAACACGCACGGTGTCGCGTGTCTCTCCATGACTGATTGCACGGCGCGAATCGCTCCAGGCGCGTGATAGCGAGCGTCCCCGCCGCCTCTGATGTGACACGAACCATGCTTGACGTGACGTTGCGAGTGCTGGACGGGGCCGATCGCGGGCGCGTCTACGAACGGCTCCCCACGCCGATCACCATCGGCCGCGAGGAAGGGAATGCCGTCCAGCTCAATGACGAGCGGATCAGCCGCTTCCACATCAAAATTCAGGAAGACCAGGGCAAGCTCGTGCTCACCGATCTGGAGAGCACCAACGGCACACGCGTCAACGGCGAGGATGCCCAGCTGCGGATTCTCCGCTACGGCGACGTGATCTCGCTGGGCCGAAGCGTATTGCTCTACGGCACCCGCGAGCAGATCGCCGGCCGGCTCGATTCGCTCCGCGACGACGGCCTGAACATGACCGGCGAGCTCGACCCGAGCAAACTGGTCGAGAGCGCGGATTCGTCACTCGATTTCGAAGTCCGCTGGGGCGAGTCGGAGAATCTTCACAGCACGCTGCACATCCCCACGCCACCGGATTTGCCGGACGGCCTGAGCCCCGGCCAGGCGGCGCAGCTCTCGGAGATGCTCGAGTACCTGCATCTGCAAAGCCGCTCGCTCGTCCAGTCGATCACGCTGCCTGAGGGTGCCAAGGTCGTGACGCTCGACATCAAGCAGTGGCAGGAGCTGCTCGACTTGCAAGCGCAGCTCGCGGAGTATCTGCGGAAGATCGGCGAGCCGGGGGCGGAATAGCGGTCGCTACTCAGCGCGGTCTCGATCGGGGCAGTCTCGATCGGGCAGCGATTCCAAGTCCGCTTGATCCTTCGTTCTGCCCGCGGCGCGCTTGTTGGCTCGTAGATCCTGCAAGCTGATGACTGGCACTTCCAAGCCCTGAAGCGTGCAGATTTCTGCTCGCGCGTAGCACTCGTCGAAATCTACTCCGGAAATTCCGCCGTGGATCTCGACACGCACAGGTTGCTCGCCGATGCGGATGAATTTTTTTTCTTCGAGCAGCGGCCTGTGAGCGACCGACTTGGCCGAAAAACCGAATTTCTGAAGGGCTTCCGCCAAGCGGTCTTGATTTTGTGACGAAATCGCCACCCAGAGATCGAGATCGCCGGTCGAGCGGTGATAGCCGTGATAATTCACGGCCATCCCGCCAATCATGAGATACTCAACCCGTTCCTCGTTCAAGAACTTCAAAAGATCGAGGAAGTCGGGCAGTAGCGGGATCGTATCCATAAGTAATCTGCCGCAAGAGTTCGCACGCCGCGAGTCGTTCCAGCGGCGACTTCGCGAGCCAATACTCGCGATCGTAGGCCTCGGCCCGTTCGAAAGAATCGAACACTCTAATGGCCGATTTGTCGATGCGAATATCGGAAAGCTGACTCACCGTTCTAATCCTCGATGCCGGAATTGGAAAATCCCGAATATCTAACCTGCCGTGAGAATATGTATCGTCTCTGCATCATCTATTTTACCACTTTTTTGCGGCTAGAGTCAGTGCGAATATCGACGAGGTTTGGCTGCGTGACAGAGCCAGCACGGCAGCGTTAGAATGGCGAACAGCCCGCTACTCATTCGCTCGGAGGGACCCGTGACCACGCCGCCGTTTGTTCATCTGCATTGCCACAGCCACTACAGCCTGCTGGACGGGGCGAGCCCGATCGACGGGATGGTCGCCCGGGCCAAAGAGCTGGGCATGAACGCGCTGGCGATCACGGACCATGGCAATCTCTACGGGGCGCTGGAGTTCTATCAGGCCTGCCGCGACGCGGGGATCAATCCGATCGTCGGCTACGAGGCGTACGTCGCGCCCGGCAGCCGCTACGAAAAGAGCGGCGAGTCGAGCCGCGAAGCGACCTACCATCTGACGCTGCTCGCCCAGAATCGCACCGGCTTCCACAACCTCGTGAAGCTCTCCAGCCGGGCGTTTCTCGAGGGCTTCTATCACAAGCCGCGGATCGACCGCGAGCTGTTGGCGGCCCACAACGAAGGCATCATTTGCCTGAGCGGCTGCGTGTCGGGCGAGCTCACGCGGACGCTCTTGGCCGGTAACACGGCCGACGAAGCGATTGCGCAGGGGCCAGGAAATCGCCGCCTGGTTCGCGCGCGTGTTCGGCGACCGATACTTCATCGAGATTCAGAACAACGGCCTCGAAATCCAGAAGCAGGCGCTCGAGCTCTCGGTCGAGGTGGCCAGGCGGATGGGCCTGCCGACCGTGGCCACGTGCGACGCCCACTACGTCCGGCAGGAAGATGCCGTCGCCCAGGACGTGCTCCTGTGCATCAACACGGGCAAGTTCCGCACCGACACGAACCGGATGCGGATGGAAGGCGACCAGTTCTACCTCCGCAGCCCGCAGGAAATGTACGCGACGTTCACCGGGCTCGAGGACGCGGTGGCCCGCTCGCAGCAGATCGCCGACACGGTCGACATCCAGCTGGAGCTCGGCAAGCGGCATTTTCCGGCGTTCCAGCTGCCGCCCGAGAAGACCTCGGCCGATTACTTGCGCGAACTGTGCGAGGCGGGTCTGCGCGAGCGCTACGCGAACGCTCCGCACCGCTGGCAGAACGGCGACCCGCAGTCAGGCCAGCTTTCCGACGAAGTCCGCCAGCGGCTCGAGCGCGAGCTGCATGTGATCAACACGCTCGGCTTCGCCGACTACTTCTTGATCGTGTGGGACTTCGTGCGCTACGCCGCCGAGAACAGCATTCCCTGCACGGCCCGCGGCTCGGGCGTCGGCTCGCTGGTCTGCTACGCGCTGCGGATCAGCCACGTCTGCCCGCTCGAGTACGACCTGCTGTTCGAGCGTTTCCTCGACGAGAATCGCCGCGAGGCGCCGGACATCGACATCGACTTCTGCAAGGATCGCCGCGGCGAAGTGATTCAGTACGTGAAGGACAAGTACGGCGAAGCGAACGTCGCCCAGATCGGCACGTTTGGCACGCTGGCCGCCCGGGCCGCGATTCGCGACGTCGGCCGCACGCTCGGCATGCCGATCTTTCGCGTCGACCAGATCGTGGCGATGGTGCCCGACCAGCTCGGCATCACGCTCGACGAGGCGCTCGAGCAGAGCAGCGACCTGCGGCAGGCCTACGACTCGAACGGCGAAGTCCGCGAGCTGATCGACCTGGCACGCAAGATCGAAGGCCTGGCGCGGAACGTCGGCACGCACGCGGCGGCGGTCGTGATCGCCGAGAAGCCGGTCGACGAGTACGTGCCGCTGCAGCACGTGAAGGGCAAGACGGAAGTCATCACGCAATGGGCGATGGGCGACGTCGAGCGGGCCGGCCTGTTGAAGATGGATTTCCTCGGCCTGCGGAACCTCACGATCCTGGCCAAGAGCATCGAGCTGGTCGAGCCGAATCGCACGGCGAGCGGATCGACCCGTACAAGTTCCCGCTCGACGACGCGGAGACGTTCGCGCTTCTGTGCCGCGGCGAGACGAAAGGCATCTTCCAGCTCGAAAGCGGCGGCATCCGCGATCTGCTGCAGCGGATGAAGCCCGACCATTTCCGCGACATCGTCGCCACCAACGCCCTCTATCGCCCCGGCCCGCTCGAAGGGGGCATGGTCGACGAGTACATCGAGGTCAAACACGGCCGCCGCCCGGCCAGCTATCCGCACCCGGTGATGAACGAGGTGCTCGAAGAGACCCACGGCGTGATGGTCTACCAAGAGCAGGTGATGCGGATCCTCAACCTGCTCGGGCGGCATCCCGCTCGCCGACGCCTACACCTGCATCAAGGCGATCACGAAGAAAAAGCTGCCCACGATCGCCAAGTACCGCGAGGAGTTCATCGACGGCGCTCGGGAGAAAGGCCTCGACAAGAAAAAGGCCGAAGACCTGTTCAGCATGATCGAGAAGTTCGCGGGCTACGGATTCAACAAATCCCATAGCACCGCCTACGCGCTGATCGCCTATCAGACCGCCTACCTGAAGGCCCATTATCCGGTCGAGTTCATGGCCGCGCTCCTCTCGGGCGATATCCCGGGCCGCAACTTCAAGAGCAAGGATTCGCTGGTCGAGCACCTGGAAGATTGCAAGCGGATGGGCGTCGAGGTGGTGCCGCCGGACGTGAACTCGTCGTGCGCCGATTTTGCCGTCGTGGCGGGAAAGATTCCGTTCGGCCTCAGCGCGATCAAGGCCTGCGGCAGCGGTGCGGCCGACGCGATCGTCGCGGCCCGCAAGATCGGGCGGCCCGTTCCGCAGCCTGTTCGACTTTTGCGAGCGGGTCGATCCGCAGGCATGCAACCGCGCCACGATCGAAGCGCTCGTCAAGGCCGGCGCGTTCGATTCGCTCGGCGCGAAGCGGGCCCAGCTGATGGCCGTGATCGACCGGGCCATGCAGACCGGCGCCGCGGCGGCGGCCGACCGGCGCAGCGGCCAGCGGGGACTGTTCGGTGACGACGAAGAGGAGGCGGCCGCGGTCGCTTCCACCGCTCTTCCCGAATCTGCCGGAGTTCCCCGAAAAGGAACGGCTGGCGATGGAGAAGGAAGTGCTCGGCTTCTACCTGACCAGCCATCCGCTGGCCGAGCACGAGGCGCTGCTGCGGACCTATTGCTCCCACACGGCTCCGCAGTTGGCCAAGCTGGACCATCGCACCGAGGTGCTCGTTGGCGGCATGCTGGCCGCGATCAAGTTTTCGCACACGAAGAATCCGCGGCCCGGCAGCACGAACACCAAGTACGCGATGTGGGACCTCGAGGACCTCGACGGCATCATGCGCTGCATCATGTGGCCCGAGCAGTTCGCCGAGTTCGGCGAGCTGGTCGAGCCGGATGCGATTCTGGCGATCAAGGGCGCCGTCGACCGCCGGCCCGGCGCCGAGGAAGTGAATCTCATCGTGAACGAACTGATTCCGCTCGCCGACTTGCCGGGCCGCTTCACGAGCGGCATCTCGGTCCGGGTACGCGAAGAGGAACATGGCGCCGACGGCGCTGGAAACGCTCCGCGAGATCGTCCGCGGCTATCCGGGCACGAAGCCGCTGAAGATCCATTTGTCGCTCGCCGACGGCGGCAGCGTCACGATCGACTGCCCGAACTACAGCGTGGCGATCGACCCCGAATTGCGTCGCCGGATCGAAGACCTGCTCGGCCCTGCGAATTTCAAATTCATCCCCGGCGGCCAACGCACCGCCCCGCCGCCACCGGCAAACGGCCGCCGGCCGGCATTGGCGCGCGGGCATGTTTGACCCGATGTTGCGGATATCCTAGCATGGACTTGGATCTCCAGTCGCCGAAACAGGTTCGATATCATGGCATCGATGCCGTCCGATTCACTGCCCCCCGACCTTGTTAAGTTCGTCGCCGACCAACTCACGCAGGGAAAATATGGTTCTGCGAACGAAGTGGTGTGCGACGCGATTCGTCTGCTGCGCAAGCGCGAAGAGCGGCTAGTGGCGCTGCGGGCCGATGTAGACCAGGGCATCTCCCAGATTTCGAACGGCGAGTATTTGGAGCTGGAAACCGACGACGACATCGACGCTTTCTTCAACGACGTAGTCGCGCGGGCGGCGGCTAGCACGGACTTTTGGGACAATCCAGAGGACGATAAAGACTGGGACAATGCCTGAGGAGTGGAAATCTAAGTTGGCCGTTGGCGGCGCTTTCGGATAAAGTCGTTGTGTTCGCAGATTAATTGACATTTCCCATTCGGGGGGATAGCATGGCGACTAATGTCTTCGCCTCTTGTGAAGCCCGAGTTCCCGCCCCTTCTCCCTGTAGGCTTCCATGGATTCACGATTGCCGAATTGCGAAAGCTAACGGTTAAGCGCTTTGCGACATCAATCACGCGTCCGGGAATCATGGACGGTCTACACAAACTCTTGCGAAAACTCAGCTCCGCTGGCACAACCGGCGAAGTTTGGGTAGATGGTAGTTTCTTGACGGAAAAGATCGATCCCGACGACGTAGATATACTGATTCGAGTGTCCTCAAGCCAGTACGACGCCGACCCGGAAAAAAGGGCTGCGATTGACTGGGCGGCCGATGCGCAATGAGCCGAAACTCATTCCTGCGACGTGTACAAGTGGATAGAATACACTCGCGGTCATCCATTGTATTCCTTAAGTCAAGATGATCGCATTTACTGGACTAGCTGGTACGGCCGGAGTCGCAAGGGCCAGCCAAAGGGTATCGCCGTTGCGGCTCTTCCATTGGTGATTCTATGAGCCAGTTATTGGAAATCCAGAAGCAAATCGAGGCGGCTTCACAGCGCGTCGTCGCACTGGAGCGCGCATTGAGAGACCACCAAGACCTCCCTTCAGTGACTGCGAATTTGGAAACGGCGGTACGACTTCGGGCGAGGCTTGAAAAACAATTTGCGGAAGTTGCTGAAAGATCAGGATATGACATTTGTCGGTATCGGGCCTTCGATGATTATGACCGCCCAGCTGCAGCGGCTGCATTCAGCTCCATTGCAGAGTTTCAAAAGCTTGTTTCAGTCGTTTACGCAGCCATGAAACACGGGCCGAAAGAGCGGGCGACTGTCCCTGAAGATGTCGCCCGGGAAAGCACGTTCGATTTCGGATACGCTGTCACGGGTTCGATTGAAGTAGTACTAACAGTCCGAAATGAAAAGATGCTTTTCGACAATTCCGTATTGGATGAGTCGCTGGAGACCGTATTCTCAATGCCGAAAGCGAAAACGTCTCAGGAAGTGCTTCGACTTGCAGAAAAGCTTGGACCGGGCCCAATAAATGCGCTCTATGAGTGGGCGATCAACAGTGCCACGAGTGGCTTGAACGCGGAAATTGATTGGAAGAAAGGCGAGAAAACTCAACGATCAGTTGTAGTTCAACACCAAGAACTTTCTAAGTTGCGTAAGACAATCGAGCAAACTAGTTCCGAAAAAATCGAGACGTTGAATGTTGTTGGAAAACTGACGATGGCTGATGCGACAAAGAACAGATTCAAGATCGAGCAATTTGGCAAGCCAGCAATACAAGGGACGGTTGCTGTGGAGGCAATTGACGACAAACATAAAGTGACTCTACCCAAGGAGTACAGTGCGCGAATTCAAAAGACGACTCGCATAAAATTTGCAACGGGTCAACAAGATGTCGAATATCACCTACTGAAACTCGGCCAGCCCACAGCTCGTAGCACGCCTTCGAAGAAACGATCACCGTCCTAAATCGCTTGGAGTTCTGGTGACCTTCTTTTTGCTTATCGCACCTGCGTTTTAAAGGTTCGGAAAAGTTTGCGGCTGGATTATCGTAAGCCATAATAGATAGTCCATTTCTTCCGGTAGGCCGGGTGAGAAATTCGTTCTATGCCACAAGTCAAACGCATCTTGGTGACCGGCGGGGCCGGGTTTTTGGGGTCGCATCTCTGCGAGCGGCTCGTCGACGAGAGACATGACGTGATCTGTCTCGATAACTTCTTCACCAGCCAGAAGACAAATGTCACGCACCTGTTGGAGCGCGGTAATTTTGAGCTGGTCCGGCACGACGTCACACATCCGATTACGCTCGAGGTCGACGAAATCTACAACCTGGCCTGTCCCGCCGCGCCGGGTCACTATCAGTACAACCCGATCAAGACAATGAAGACCTCGGTGCTCGGCGCGATCAACATGCTGGGTATGGCGAAGCGTTGCCGGGCGAAGATCTTGCAGGCGTCGACGAGTGAGATTTACGGCGATCCCGAAGTCCATCCCCAGCGCGAGGACTATCGCGGGGCGGTGAATACGGTTGGGCCGCGCGCCTGCTATGACGAAGGCAAGCGGGCCGCCGAGACGTTGTTCATGGATTACCACCGGATGCACAACCTCAACGTGCGAATCGTGCGGATCTTTAACACCTACGGTCCGCGAATGCATCCGTATGACGGACGCGTCGTGTCGAACTTCATTCGCCAGGCGCTCCTGGGCGAGGACATCACGATCTTCGGGGACGGCAGCCAGACGCGTTCGTTCTGCTACCGCGACGACCTCGTGGAGGGCATCATGCGAATGATGAACGGCCCGGATGATTTCCACGGGCCGGTGAACCTTGGCAACCAGGGCGAGTTCACCATCCTCCAGCTCGCCGAACTTGTCATCAAGCAGACCGGCAGCAAGTCGAAGATCGTGCACCGGCCGCTGCCCCAGGACGATCCCACGCGGCGCCAGCCGGACATCACTCTGGCCCGCAAGGAGCTGGGCTGGGAGCCGAAGGTACCGCTGGAGGCAGGTCTCAAGAAAACGATCGATTGGTTCCGCTCGATCGAGTGGGACGCCTACCGCGCGCCGACGCCCAACTATTGAAACGCGGACTCTGGGACTGGCATCGACTCCAGCCCGTTCGTGGGTAGAAGGTGTACGGGTCCGCCTGGACCAATCGCCAAACGGGGACGTTGCGCTTCCGTCCGGCCGGGGCTGTTTCAAGCGCGATAGCAGTCACACCGGTTATCCCAGCGTGTCGCCCCGAAGGAACCGAGGACTCGGCGGAGAGAAAAAACGCGCCGCTAGAGGAGTTTGGCCGAAACCCGGGTCAAATCCCCGGGTTGTATGAAGATAGAGGGACATGTCACCATCCGCCACCGAGTGCTCGAGCCGATGGCGGAGTTTTTTCCCGCGTGTGAAACCGCTTCGCACGCTGTTCCGAGTTCAACGACATCCGTTTGCCGCCGCTCGCGTCAGCCGAGGGCAGGCAGTTTTTGAGGAGAACGATCATGCGTATTCGGTTGAGTTGGATCACCCTGTTGGGCGTGGGGCTGCTGGCCTGGCCGGCACTCGCGCAGGATGCCGCAAAGCCGGCCGACGATCCGCCGGCAGGCAACTCTGCGATGAAACAGAAGCTGTTAGACAATTTCGATACGAACAAAGATGGCACGATCGATCGCTCGGAAGCCCGCGCGATCGGCCGGGCCCTGCGCGAGAATTTCAACATCGGGCCAGGCGGGCCTGGTCCAGGTGGACGTGGCCCGGAAGGCCGTCCGGGACCCGGTGGTCCGCCCCCAAGTGACGCTCAAGCTCCCGAAGGCCGACGTGGCCGCGGGCCGGAAGCCGGGCCGCCACCCGGCGATCGTGGGCCGCGCGGTCCGCGTCGTAGTGACGGACAAGGACCTGACGGACGAGGCCCCGCGGCTCGTGGCCCGGCCGGTCGTGGCCCTGGTGGACCCGAGGGCCCGCCACCGCCACCGCGCCCAGAGCGGCTGTTCAATCGCTTTGACGAAAACAAGGACGGGTCGCTCAGCAAAGAAGAGTTCCTGAAACTGAGCGACTTCATGCGTGAGCGGTTTGCGATGATGGGCCCGCCGATGATGGGACGCGGCCAGGGACGCGGCTTCGATGGGCCGCCGCCACGCGGCGATTTCCAACGCCGCGGCGGTGAGGGTCGCCGACGCGGTTTCCGCGGAGACGGTCCGCCCCGCGGTCCCGATGGTCCACCGCCGCCGGCCGACCCGCCAGCGGCCGAAGGCCCGGAAGCGCCGATCTAAAAGCAAGAGAGATAACGATCGTCCGTTAGCGCCCGGTCCCGCGCGTCACGGTTCCCAGCCGGCGCGGGGCCGGGCTTCCTTTTTTCAAGTGCACGGGTCAATCGCTCAGGCGGCATTGCCGAGTTGCTCGCTCTGCCGGCATGCTGTAAAGAGCATCGACGCACGCGACTCGAACGCAGCTCTTACATGCCGGGCGTTGGCGCCGGTGCATAACCGTAATTGGTCGGCGCATAGCCGTAGCTGGTGGTCGTGGGCACCGTGCAGGGGTCGGCCGCAACCGGCGGGCAGGCGGGGACCGGCGCGGCGCAGAACAGGCGCCGGCTTCGGCAGGAAGCAACTGCAGCATCCGCAGCCGACGTTCGTCACCGCGAATCCGGCAATGGCCAGGGACATCAGAAACTTGCTCATTGTTTTCGTCTCCATACAGCCCGCTCTTGCGAACGGGGAACGACAAGTGACGAGACTTGGCGGTAGTCCACCGCGCCGCGCTGGTGCGGCAGAGTTCCTACGCGAGTCGCGCGAAGAGTTCGCCACTGAACCGTACCCGCTGGCGAATGATGTGCAAACGCAACCGTTTACTTTTCGCATCATTTCACGACGCGAAAGGTCTGGACGTAGCGGTTATGCGGAGTGTATGGTAGGCGGGCCTGCGATTGGTGCCTCCATCGCCAGCAAAGTCTTGAAAGCAGCGGGCACGCTGACTCATCGTTGGAGCGATTCGCAGTTCGACCAGGGGCGTCTAAAGCGAGTTTGGTTGTGCGCATAAAAAAGCGGTGAGGACGAATCCGCACCGCAATTTTGGGACAGCAGCTAGCGAATGACCGCGGCCCTCGCGGGCGGCTTGCCATCGGCCTCACTGCCGTAGCCTGGCGGAGGAGCCAGTTGACTCGTTCGATCTCTAATACGCAGCCGATCCGGCTGTGTTACTGGGGACACGAAAATTTTTTTGAGGTTCGGTTTTCGACCGAATTCTGCCAGCAGCTGGCAGGGGCGAATGACCTTGGACGCCGTTGACCCCGCCGGCATCGTTTGACGTTGTTAACGCCATGCGTTATTATTCGGTGATGATCCGCAGCTTTGGCGACCGCGAGACCGAACGGGTGTTCCAACGCCAGCCGCGGACTAAGTTTGACAAGGCGCTTGCCCGAGCTGTATTGCGGAAGCTGCTGATGCTCGACGCTGTCGAATCGTTGGCCGACTTGCGCGTTCCGCCGGGGAATCGCTTGGAGAAGCTTGGCGGCAACCGTGCCGGTCAGCACAGCATTCGCGTCAACAACCAATTGCGAATCTGCTTTCGCTGGCAAGGGGCAGACGCCTACGACGTCGAAGTCGTGGACTACCACTAGGAGCCAACATGGCCAAGTCTAAAAAGACTGCACCGATTCATCCGGGCGAGATTCTGCAGGAGGAATTTCTCGCGCCGCTGGAGATCAGCCAATATCGGCTCGCCAAGGATACGAGCGTGCCACCACGTCGGATCAATGAAATCGTCCGTGGTCAGCGCTCGATCAGCGCGGATACAGCCCTGCGGCTGGCGCGGTACTTTGGCACGTCGGAGCGGTTCTGGATCAATCTGCAAGCGCGATTCGATCTCGAAGTCGAAAAAGACCGGCTGGGCGATCGGCTCGAGCGGGAAGTGATGGTACGCTCGTCGCGGGCATCGTGAGCTGGATTGTAGCAAGCATCAGGGACTGACCCCAATGTGAAAGACTTCCTCGAGGTCCCGGGCGACGGGGCTGGTGTCGGGGTTCGACGGCATCAATGCGGTCATCGAGGCCCACCACTTGCGGCAGATTTCCGTTTCGGCGATTGCTTGCCAGCGAGCGAGGTCCTCGATCTCGGCATAGGCAAAGAGGTCGCCGGTCGTGCGGTCGAGGAAGATCGAATAGTCGTGCACCCCGTGCTCTTTGAGCTTGGCTTCGAGCTCGGGCCAGATCGGGTTGTGGCGGCGAATGTATTCGGGCTCCTGGCCTGGGTGGACCTGCATGCGAAAGGCGATGCGCATCGGATGAATCTCGGCAGGCGGTGTTGAGGGGAGGAGGATTCGGCGCGGCTGTCGACGCGAACGTGGATCATTCTCGTTCAAAGACGGCGACGCAGCCACCGGCCGGCGCGAGCCGCAATGTGAGCGTGTCGCCGGCCGCGACGGTCTGCTCGTCGATTTCCAGGTGCTTGGCGTTGGTGCCACTACCGTCCGCGTCGTGCCAGAGTTTCACTTTCCAGCGGCCGCCGTCGAGGAAATCGAGCTTCACTGGCAGCTCGCGCGGCTCTTTGTTCGTCATCGCGCCAAGGTACCAGTCGTCGCCCGATTGGCGGGCCATTACGAGGTGCTCGCCGACTGCGCCGTCCAGTACGCGGGTGTCGTCCCATACCGTGGGCACGATCTTGAGGAAATCCGCGCCTGGCTGGTCGTGAATGTGGTCGGGGTGATCGCAGACGCAGGTGACGGGGCTATCGTAGCAAACGAACAGCGCAAGCTCCGCGGCCCGTGTGCCTTGAACCGGTGTTGGCTTGGTGTTCGCCTTGAACTGACTCGGCTGCAGGTTGACGAAGCCGCCCGGAGTGAAGTCGGCCGGGCCTTCCAGGTACCGCGTGAACGGTAGCGTGAGCTTGTGCTCGGGCGTAACGCGGTCGCTCCACTTGTTGTACTCGTTGCCCAAAATGCCTTCGCGGGTGACCTGGTTTGGATAGGTGCGATCGAAGCCGCTCGTCTTGAATGCGCCGTGGAAGTTGACCATCAGTTTGTGCTTGGCCGCGGTGACGGTGATTTTTTCGTACCACTGGACCATCTCCTGGTCGTCGCGATCCATGAAGTCGATTTTCACGCCGGCGATGCCCCACTCTTCGTAGAGCGGGAAGGCCTTTTTGTACGCGATGACATTATCGGCAAGTGGCCTGTCGACGTCGTTCGAGTGGAGCCAGAGCCAGAGTCGCACGTTTTTCTCGGCGGCGAAGCGGCGGACTTCTTCCATGTCGAGCGACGGGACGACCTTGGTGATGTCGGCGTCCGGCTTGTTCGGCGCGCCATACCACTGCCAATCGATGAGCTGATATTTCCAGCCCATGTCGGCCGCAAGCTGGATGTACTGTTTGATCGTGGCGGTATCCATGATCGTGTCGCCCGTCCACCAATGGTCCCAGGCCATCATGCCAGGCTGGACCCAGCTGGCGTCGGCGAGCTTCGAGGGCGTGCTCAGGTTATGGATGATCTCGCTTTCGATCAGCCGTCCGGGTTCCCGGCCGATCATCAGTACCCGCCACGAAGAACGATGGGGAGTCTCGGCCTTGACGAGCCCTTCGCCATCGAGCCGCGGCGCGAGCCTGGCGACGAGCGTCACGGACGGATCCGGCTCGGGCGGAGTGGAACTGGCCGCTTCCTCCTTCGCGTCACTCTCCTTCTCCGCCGCCGGCTGCGGTTTGCCGGCGATCCACATGCCGGACCAATCCAAGAGATCGGCCTCCGCGACTGCCACCCACGCGGCGGGAGTTTCGACCAGCACGGGCAGGCCCTTCACGGCCTCGGGTGTGACGTCGGAGAGCTGCTGGCGGCGAAACTCCCATTCTTGCGACGAGCGGAACCCCTTTTCCGGTTCGCCCGCGTAGCAGGTCGCGTCGGCCGGGAAGCGAAACTCCGTGAGCTCTTCGTCGAGCACGAAATCGCGCATGCCGGGCTGCGACATCAGCACGTAGCGAAACGCCACGCCGTCGTCGAACGCGCGGACTACTAGCTGAAACGTGCGATCCTTAGCCGAGCGCTCGGCCAACAGCAACGTCAGCTCGCGGTATTGATCATGGACCAGGCGACGTTTGCCGAACGGATGCTCCCAAATCGAATCCTCGCTGCGGCTGGAGGAGCTAGTCAGCTCGACGTCGGCACCGAGCGTGACGCCATCGTGCAGCTTGAGTCCGAGTCGGGCATCTTCGATGATCGGCTGGCCGTCGACCGTGACGCTGTACGTCAGCGGTCCGTCGACGTGGAAGGTCGCTTCGATCGTACCGTCAGGTGACTGCACCTTGACGGGTTCGGTCGCGGGGGCCGGAGTTTCGGGAAGCGTGGCGGCCTGCACACCGAGCCCGCAAAGGAGCCCAAGGCCGGCCGCGCAGAAACGCAGCGTAAAATCATTCATCGCGTCAAGCCTGTTTTGCCCGCTAGGATCAAACGAGTAGAATCATTGGGTGCCATGCCGGCGATGGCCGCGCCGCATGACGCATTGTAACGAGCGGGCAAGTGAAATTCGAGCCGCAGATTGAAAAGCGTTACCTCCATGCACAATGCATCGCTCCATTCTGCTTGCCGCTTGGCCGTCGGCGTCGTGCTGGTCGCAGTGGTGACGCACACCTGGTTCCTGTTGGGACTGGCGTCGCCGGTCGTGGTCGAGGGCAGCTCGATGGCCCCGGCGCTCAACGGCCCCCACCGGAATTATCGTTGCGATGCTTGCGGGCGCAGGCTCGCGCTGGGGCTCGACCAGGTGCCTACGGATTCGCTCACTGTGTGTCCCTATTGCGGCAAGCTATCGGCGCGGGCTACGTCGGGCGCGCTGGTTGGCGATCGGTTGGTTGTAGACCGTACCGCTTATACTTTGCGAGGGCCGCGGCGGTGGGAAGTCGTCGTGTTTCGTTCGCCGGTCGAACCGAGCGAGTTATGCGTCAAGCGCGTTGTCGGTCTACCAGGCGAGACCGTGGCGCTAGCGGGCGGCGACGTGCTCATCAATGGCAAGCGGATTGAAATACCCGCCGGGCTGGGGTACACGCTCCGGT
Organism: uncultured Planctomycetota bacterium; assembly: GCA_963808175.1. Taxonomy (GTDB): domain Bacteria; phylum Planctomycetota; class Planctomycetia; order Pirellulales; family Lacipirellulaceae; genus DASYDU01. The sequence goes on from CAWEEU010000008.1 coordinate 53,332, forward strand.
ATGGCGACGCAGATCAGCTCCGCGCCGGCTGGCACCTGGGCCCCCACGAGTATTTCGTGCTGGGGGACAACGCGGAGGTTTCCGACGACAGCCGGAGTTGGCCCACCGGCCCCGGTTTGAACGGAAAATTGCTGGTGGGCAAGCCGATGGGCATTCGCTAGCGGTCGAAACAGCCGTACCGGTGACGCCGAGCTTACGTTTCCTCCGAGCGAAAGTTCCGCTATATTCGCGTTCCCGCAGCGAACAACTTGATAAGTGATAGCGTTGTCAATAGTGCGAACCTGCCGCAGCGGGCATTCCCCATAGATTTGATCCTAGGCGTTTAGCCACAGAGGACACCGAGAGCACAGAGAGAAGAATAACGATTGCAAAATGTCAGATGATCAATTTTTGGCATTGGTCATTCGACATTTACCCTCTCTGTGAACTCTGTGTCCTCTGTGGTGAACAAACAGATGGCCAAAACGAAGAAACCGCCGAAGTCGCGCGATGGCTATCCGAAGCTGCCGGCGCAATCAGCGCCGGCCCAGCCGCATCCGTCGCACGCGATGCGGGAGACGATCGAGTCGATCGTGATCGCGTTCGTGCTGGCGTTTCTGTTTCGCACGTTCGAGGCCGAGGCGTTTGTAATCCCCACCGGGTCGATGGCGCCGACGCTGATGGGCGCGCATAAAGACATTAACTGTATCAAGTGTGGCCACCGCTTTCGCATCAACTCGAGCGAGGAAAACGGCGACGAGGCCCAGGCGATCGAGGCTGATTTGCGGCGGACCAACTTGAATCTCTACGATCGGCAGCGGCGCGAGATGGAGCTCTCGACGACCAGCTGCCTGGCCGGCATGTGTCCGAACTGCCGATATGTGAATCCACTGCGGCCGGGTCTGCCGATCGACCCCGCGGAGCTGGTCGATGCCGGCACGGTCGCTACGGCGCCGATTTACAACGGCGATCGAATTCTAGTGAACAAGTACGTCTACACGGTGAGCAATCCCCAGAGGTGGGACGTCGTCGTGTTCAAGTTTCCCGGCAACGCGCAGATGAACTACATCAAGCGGCTGGTCGGGCTGCCTGGCGAAACGATTCGCGTGTATGAAGGCGACTTGTTCACTTCGACGAAGAAGAACCCTGGCGACGCCGATTTTGCGATCGCCCGCAAGCCGGCCGACGTGCAGCTGGCGATGCGGCAGCTGGTCCACGATACAGATTATGATCCGACGGAACTCTACAAGGCCGGCTGGCCGCTTCGCTGGCAGCCGCAGGGCGATGCCGGCGGTTGGCAGGTCGACGCGGTGGTCGACGGATTGACGGTCCGCGAAAAGTACGAAGTCGACGCGCCGGCCGGGGAAACCGCCTGGCTGCGGTATCGCCATCTAATACCCACCTACGAGGACTGGCGAAAGGTAGAAGACTACACGATTGCGGCAGGCAACGGCCCGCCCGACACGCCGCCGCCCGGCGACCGCGCCAAGCCGCAACTGATCACCGATTTCACCGCGTACAACACGCGGGTGTCCGATGCCTCGATTCGCGCCACGGGCGACCTGGAAGTCGCACGCAGACAGCTCGGCCTGCAATGGGTCGGCGAGCTGATGGTCGAGGCAAACGTCGACGTCGAAGAGGCCAAGGGTGAGCTGATCCTGGATCTTGTGGAAGCAGGCAAGCACTTTACGGCAACGATCGACCTGGCGACCGGCAAGGCAGTGCTCGGTGCGGAAGGCCTGCCCGATTTGCGCCGGCCTCCCAAACCGCAATCAAGAAAGCGGGTTCCTACCAGGTCGCGTTCTCCAATTTCGACGACCAGCTGCGACTGTGGGTCGACGGCTCACTGGTCGACTTCGACGCCAGCACCGAATACGACGCGGAAAAAATCTGGGGCAGCCGCGAGAACATCATCCCGCACACGAGCGACAGCGACCCTGGCGACCTCGCGCCGGTGGGTATCGGAGCCCGCGGGACGAAGCTCGAAGTGACGCGGCTGCACGTTTGGCGCGACATCTATTACGTAGCGGACAGCTGGGACCGAGCCCGCATGAACGACGTGGTCACCGATTTCAATCACCCGCTCGATCCCGAGCTGACGCGATTGCCATTCGATCCGTCGTTGTGGCCACGGTTCCGCGAGCGGAACCACGTCGAGTTTCCACTCAACCAGGATCAATTCTTCGTCATGGGCGACAACAGCCCGGAGAGCTCTGATGCCCGACTGTGGCTCACTGGCGGCGGCCGGAGCGGCGGGCGCCCCGGCGGCGCGTATTTGGAGCGGCAGCTGCTGATCGGCAAGGCGCTGTGCGTCTACTGGCCCCACTCCTGGAACCGCATCCCCGGCACGCCGATTCCATTCCCGCTATTTCCGAATTTCGCAGACATGAGGTTGGTTAGGTGAAAAGCTTTTAGCTTTTAGCTGTCAGCTGTTAGCCAATCGCCTCTGGCTAAGAGCTAACAGCTTCCCACGTCATGGAGGACGTCCGCGTGTCACTCTTAAGCGTTCGCGGCTTGGTCAAAACGTATGGCAGCCGCCGCGTAGTCGACGGCGTCGACTTCGAGGTGTCTCCCGGCGAGATCGTCGGGCTGTTGGGTCCCAACGGCGCCGGCAAGACGACCACCTTCCGCATGGCCTGCGGCATGATCGATCCGGACGCAGGGACCGTGACACTTGCCGACAAGGACGTCACGAACTGGCCCATGTATCGCCGCGCGAAGGAAGGGGGCATGGGCTACCTGGCCCAAGAGTCGAGCGTCTTTCGCAAGCTCTCGGTCGCCAAGAACCTCTTGGGTGTGATGGAGATGCTCGGCATGGACCGTCGCACGCGGAAACGCCGTTGCGACGAGCTGCTGGAGCAATTCGGCATCACGAAGCTCCGCAAGGCGAAGGCAATTTCGCTATCGGGCGGCGAACGGCGGCGGCTCGAGATCGCCCGCTCGTTGGTGTCCGATCCGCAGATCATTTTGCTCGACGAACCGTTCACCGGCATCGACCCCGTGACGATCGACAACATCCAGGCGATCATCCGCGATCTGCGCAAGCGCGGGATCGCGATCTTGATCACTGACCACCAGGTCCGCGAGACGCTCGAAATCACCGATCGCAGCTACGTGATCCGCGCCGGCCAGGTCCTCTGTCACGGCCGGCCCCGCGAGGTGCTCAACAATCCCGAGGCCCGCAAGTACTACTTCGGCGAAGGCATGGACGTCAGCCTGCACGGCGCCGCGTAATCCGCTTTTGCCGCGTCGCTGTTTTGCCGGAGGCGAACAAGACAAGACAGGCGGCGCGCGGTGCACGCCGTGTGGTACAATTGCCGCGATGCCTGCCACCCTCCCACTTTTTGCTGCCGACGCTCTGAAATCCTGGCCCGACGGGCTCGATTCCGCCGCCATCGCCTGGTACCTGGCAATCGCGTTTGGCGTGCCGATCCTGGGCTACGTCTCGATGGTGCTCGACTACCGGGCCTATCTCCGCTCGCTGCGGCGGGCGATCATGGTCGTGTCCGGCTATCGCACCGAGCTACCCGAATGGATGCGGAAGAACACGCCGCGGTACATCCTGGCATTGGGCCTGGTGATGCCTTGCACATCGGACGAGGTGCTCGCCGCCTATCGCCGCAAAGTGAAGCTCTTGCACCCCGACCGCGGCGGTAACCGCCGCGATTTCTTGCGTCTGCAGGCGCAGTTCGAAGAGGCGCTGGCGTTCGTGGAGGGGAAGTGACCATTGCAGAATCGTATTCGGCGAAGCACTGACCGATTCGCCCAGTCGAAGACTCGTCGTCGTTCGACGATTCCCTTCAGCGAATCTGACGCGCCTATATGGCGATTCGCGTAGGCACGGTCCGTCTCACAAAGCACGTTTCTCAATTGCAAACTTCGACGACGATTCGCAGCTCTTTCCCGTCGTACTTGACCGTCAGACATGCATGACGCCTGAGTTCGCCATGCGTTGGAATCGTCGCGCGAGTATCGTAAAGGCGCGATGACAATCTTCAATATTATCGCAGAACCAGCGCTGAAAATCCTTGACAGAATGTCGTCGCCGAGATTAGAATTCCGTCCCGCGTTCGTTCAAGCACTGAACGACAAAATTGCATAAACAAAAGGCCTTGTTGACTAATTCCACTCGAACTGAGGCAGCCCGAGGTGGGTGAAACGGTTTAAGATTTTGCATCTCAGACGGGCTTCGGCCTGTTGGTTTTCGAGAATCCTGTTTTTCACATTTCCTCCGAAACAACACTTCATGCGATACATGGCGGTTTCCGCCAGGCTGCGTCGATGATATCCCACGTCTTCCTTCCACCGTTTCCGACCAACTCGGCGAATCTCGCGGATCGCTTCGTCACGCTCCAAAGGCGGCTGGCTCGAGTTGCCGTGTTGCTTGATTTTGGCATTGCGACGCGGAGGAATGATCGGCTCTATCTCGTCGGCGCCGAGCGTTTCGTACACTTTCCACTGATCATAGGCCCCATCGCCGGCAAACGAATCAATGGGCGAATCAATCTGCTCCAGCAATTCCTCCACTTGGTCCGCGTCGTGCCCACAGTTTTCCGTCAGCACTTCCGCTTCGATCTCCTGCGTATCCGGGTTCACGGCCAAGTGCAACTTCCGCCACGTGCGTCGTTTGCTCACACCGTGCTTGCGAGTTTTCCATTCGCCTTCGCCAAACACCTTCAAGCCGGTGCTGTCGACGACCACGTCGATCGGTCCCTGGCGGTCCGCAACGTCCAAGGCGATTTCCAGCTTGGCCGCCCGTTTGGCCAGAGACGTGAAGTCGGGAATCGCCACGTCCACCTGCATCAACTGTGCCAGCGAACGCCCCAAACCTTCGGTCTGCCGATAGGGAAGCCGAAACAACTCCCGCAACATCAGCAGGCTTTCAACGGCCGTATCGCTGTAAACAAACGGGTGCCCAACCTTCGTGGCCTCGTTGGTATGTTCCCACGCGTCGATCACGTCGTCGCTAAACCAGAACGTAATCGAGCCCCGCTGCACCAGCGACTCGTTATATTTTCTCCAATTGGTAATCTTGTAGCTCGTTTTCGCCTTGGCAACCATTCACGCGCTCCTTCAGTGTGAGGGGGAATCCATTTCTCCCCTGATTTACGAACTGAACATGCGAATAGTTCGACAAGGCCTAAACAAAATGTGCTTTAGAGCACGGAAGGCAGATCTTCATGCGAATCGTCATCGTTGCCCTCGCGGTTGCGATGCTCGGCACGGTCTCTGCGCCGGTTTGCGCAATCACGTATACCGATTTCGTCTCCGCGGGCGATCTCACGTCGTTACTGTCGAATAACGCGACTATCGGCTTCGCCTATGCGGGAAATAAGTTCGTAGGTTCCGTGTACTTCGGCACAAACAACAACCAACTCTACTCGACCGACCTAACTGGCGGCGGTCTGGCTTTGTTCGGCGCACCAATTCCCGATTTTTCCGGCGAGATATACGTAAGTAGTTCGCTCGGCCTTGGCGGATTTAGCGGGCGCGACATCTTTGCAGGTTCCGAGGCATCGAATACGGTTTACCGGATCTCGAACGACGCCACGACTCAAGGAACGTTTGTGGCTAGCGGTATTACCGGCGGGGTTCGAAGCATTGGCTTCGATCCGTATGGTCTTTACAGCAACCAGATGGTTGTGGCGACAAACGCTGGAAATGTCTACACCGTCGACAGCGGGGGAGCGCCGACGCTGCTTGCCAACGTTGGCGAGGATACAGAGGGGATCGGATTCGCGCCGCAAGTCTTTGGCCCGTACGGGAAGGGCACGCTCTTTGTAGCGTCGGAAGATAGCGGCTCGATCCGCGCCATTGCGCCCGACGGCGACGTCTCGACGGTGACGTCGATCAGCGGCGCTGAAATGCTGAGCTTTGTGCCGCTGAACCTGGGCGCCAGCGGAGATCCTGTCGAAGGCTTTTACGCCGCCGCATATCCGAACAATGTGGTCAAGGCGGCCGCCAGCGAGTTTACGGCCTATAAGGGCGACATTGTGGTAACCGACGAAAGCGGCCACGGCGTTTACGACGTACATTGGAACGGTTCGAGCTTCGTAACCACATTCCTCGACTTTTTTCCGGCTCAACCAGAAGACGGTATCTTCGTCTCATTGGACATCATTCGGCCTGATATTCCCGAGCCCTCGGCGTCTACCCTGCTTGCGGTGGGTATCAGCTCTCTGTCGATCCGTCGCCAAACGCGCGCCATGCTACGGCGACTTTCCTAACAACTAATGCGCTTCCATCGCGATGCAAAGCGCCACAATTGGGCCAGCTCCCCAACCGCGGCGGTAACCGCCCCGAATTCCTCCGCCTGCAGGCGCAGTTCCAAGCAGTGCTGGCGTTCGTCGAGAGTCGGCCACAGCCGAACACTCGCTCGAATCAAGCGTCCAAGCGCACGTCCAGCTGGACCGCGGCGACTCAGCGGGGGGATCGTTCAACGCCACCGCCGGCGCAGGCACGTCGATTCGAGACCCACGCTCCCCAGAGCAACGCCGAAGAGTAGCAACTCGTCCGGCTCCGGTACAACGTCGATCCGGCCATAGAGTTCGTGCTCCTCGTCGCCCGGCCCGGACGCGAAGAAGAGCGTGTTCGTCGGCTGATCGTTCAGCCCGTTGCCGAACTGGAAACCCCACAGGCCGTCGATTACCAGCGAATTGTGGCTCGCGTCGGAGAGCGTGCCCAGCATTGTGCCGGTCGACTCGTCGTAGGCATTGATCCGGCCGTCGCCAAAATTGCCGATCAACAGCGCACCGAGAATTCGCCAAAATCGCTTGGCGCTTTGGCGAGCCCCCAGGGTGCATTGAGCGCCCCGCCGGAGACCAGCCGCTTGACGAAGCTTCCGTTCAAGTCGAACACGTCGACGTAGCCGAGCCCCGGGCCCGCCACGTCGTCTTCGCCCGCATCATCCTGCATGGCAAAGGTCACATACAGCTGGCCATCGATCGGTTGAATGCCAAAGGGGGCAAAGCCCGCCGGCAGGCTGGGGTCGGTAAAGTTGCCGGGCAGCGCTGCCGGAGCAAAGGCGTTATCAAAGGAGTCGACGTGGCCGTTGTGAAAGTCGGTCGCATAGAGAAAATCCTGGCCACTCAGGTTGGCCAGCGCCAGCCCTTTGTAAATCGCGTTCGTGGCCGAGTTGTCGACCTTGCGGATCGCCTGGGTCGACGGCGCCGGAGGTGGTTCGTTGGGGTTCCAGGCCGAGATCACCCCGTCCTCGCCGGCGAAGATGAACGCGGCCGGGTCGTTGCCCGCACCAACGAAGAAGTCGTTGCCGTCGTTGAACACGATTCCGGTCGGAGCGCCCGGGTTGATGGAACCAGCCGGGCCCGGGATATTCACGACCAGCGATTGCTTGTTGCCCAGGCCGTCGTACAGCGTGGACTTGCCGCTGTGATTGTCGACGACCCACACGAAGCCATTGGGGTTGAACACGACGCCCCAAGCATTGAGCAGATCCCGATCGGAGTGGTCGGCCACTCCCGATTCATCGGCTACCAGATTGTGGAGCACGTAAGCCGGCGCCTCTGCCGGCAACAAAAAGGATCCGGTAGCTGCCAGGATCCAGCTCCACTTCGCGCGAAAAAAATTGACCATTCTCTGAACTCCGTCTCGGTGCAATTGCCCCAGTGGTACGACTGGCCCGCGACGGACGGCTGAATCATAGGTGCAGCGACTGAAATGCGTCAAGCAATCTGCACCAAACTTTCATAATCAGAAGCGGTCGCATTCGACAAGTTTTGCCCGTCGCCGGTCAAGAATTGGTCACTCATTCAAAACTGATCCATTGCGGTCCAGCGCGACCGAGACCAAGTGTGACAAAAGGACGCCCCAATGACAAAGAGCGATCCGAGTCTCGCGTCTTTTAATCCGTGCGTTACCGCAACAGACCAAGTGTTTCAGAAAGCGAATCGCACGGAGCATCGTCCGTGTCATCCGCCAGCGCCGCGTCAATCGCTTGATAAGTCTCGGTCGTCGCGCTCTGATTGACGGCCTTCGAGTCGACCGCCAAAAGCAAAAGATCATCGTCGTTGGCTGTTGATCGCGACGTCACACGAACGATCGGCTTCGCGGCGGGAGACTGTTGGGCGGGAGACACGATCGGCAAGTACTCAGCCGCCGCCAGGCTGAGGTTCTCACCGACTGGCGCTGTGATCGACGCGGCCCCTGACGACGTCGAACCAAAGTTTTCGCGCCACGTTTGAAAGTCGCCCGGAGCGACCGCGCCGTCCCCGTTGCCGTCCGCGCCGCTGTAGGGAAACTGGTGTTCTTTGCCCAGGTTGTCGCGCCAGACCGTGTAATCCGCGGCGTTCACGCTGCCGTCGCGATTGTAGTCGCCCATTAGCGCGGGCACTTTTGGCTCGTCATCGATGACCGTGGCGGAAAACGCCTGTGCCGGGACGGACTGAAAATCGGCGTCCGAGAGTGCGACGGCAATCGACAGCGTCACGTCGACCGCCTGGTCCGGGTTGGCGACGTGATTGTCCACCCCGCGGAAAGCAACGCGCTGGGGAACATCCCAATTGGCGGCGGTAAATGTCAGCCGCGGTTGGTCGAGCACTGCGGCCATGGGGTCACTGGTGACAAGATCGATGACGACCTGCCCGACAGGTTTCCGGTCGAGAACGACGTAGAACGTGTCCACGCCAAACTCGTTGCTGGTCGTATCTCCGCCGGACTGGAGCACGTGGAATCCGGGGTTGGTCACGATTTCGTTCGGCTCCGAAAGAATCTCGCCACCATTGTGCGTCACGCGTGCCTTGAGCTGGCCCGGCGAACTAAGCGATGAAAGCGATTGGATATGGCCGTCGAAATACGCGGCGAGGAACTCTTCCCCGAGTTCGCCGAGCACGCTGAACGGGTTGTTCATGTCCAGCGGCAAGTCGACCGGCTTGGTCCACGGTACGGCAACTTCGGCTCCCGCCTCGACGACTGCGATCGTGTTTGACGAGCCATCGGTGATGCTTGCCAACGTGGGACCGCGCTGGTCTGCTGCCGTCGGAGCGGGGAAAGGCGCCCCTAGACCGGTGAAGTACATGAGGCTGGTGGTCGAGCTATCGATCGCGTCGCCGCTGCTGCGGAAAATCTCCGGCATGAATTTCAGCAGCGATAGGTTGTGGGGGCTGTCCCAGGGTTCATCAAAATGGAACTGGTTGTACAAGTCCCCTTCTTCGATATACGGCAGGATCGCCACGCGCCAGCTCAAGAGCGGCGTCCCCGCGGCATCCACGACATTTGCAGGGAATCGCTTCCGCGAATCATTGTAATTCTGCATCCCCAAGATAATTTGCCTGAGCTCATTCTTCCTCTGAGAAATGTTCTTGAACGGTTCGTAACCGGTAATCGAGAGTTTGCTCGGATTGACGACCTCGTGGCCATTTCGCGTCACGAGCGCCGAAAAGTCCGCCGCGGAAATGTCAACACGGAGTGTCCGCTGGCCGCCGTCGAAGAATACCGTCCGAATGCCCTGGGACGTATCAATACCCAAGAGCGGATGGTTGACGTCGAATTCCAGGTCATCCGGCTTGGTCCAGGGGACAGCCCGGTCCGCCGCGACTTCGGCATACAGGATCGTGTTGGACAGCCCGTCGCGAATGAGAGCAGACGTCGGGCCAATCTGATCGAGGCCCGGAGCGCGGAAGCCGAACGGCGCGTCCGGTCCGGTGAAGGTCTGTATTCGGGTCGAAGTCGTATCAGAAGCGTCGCCAACACTGCGGAAGACGTCGGGCATCTCCGCGAGCAGTGGCAGGTTGTTCGGACTATCCCACGGTTCGTCGAGGTGAAAGCGAGAGTACAAGTTGTTGTAGCCCAAGTACGGCAGCAGATGAACTCGCCAACTCAAGTAGGAATGGCCCTCGTCGTCGAAATAAGCGGAGCCAACGACCGAAAACGCCTTTCTAACATCTTCGTAATTGAGCGCGGCAAGCGCCAGTACCTTTAGATTTTGGTGAGACGACTCCGTCACCCCATGCGCTTCCCGATATTCGCGGCGGAGCGCATCCGCATCGACGATCTCGCCACCGCGGTGAGTCACCAACGCCTTAAAAGTTGCGGCCTCGATCGAGGAGGACAGGGTGATGGTCGCGCCGTCGGCCACTACGGCGTGGATATCTTCCGCGCCGATCGTCCCCAGCGCGGCGAGCGGGTTGTTGCGGTCGAAAGGTAAATCATCCGGCTTCGTCCAAAGCACCGCTGCGTCCGCGGCCGACTGGACGACGAGGATCGTGTGCGACATGCCGTCGGTGAACTCGCTCGGCTTAGGGCCGATTTGGTCCGTACCTTCCTCCCGATTCCCAAACGGCGCATCTGGCCCAGTAAAGGTCTGCATTCGCGTCGTCGAACTACCGGCTAAATCGCCTTGTCCTTACCCACATTTTCTGTCATTGAATCGTGTCAGCGAGTTCCGCGCCGCGGACCATGAGGTGGAGCTTTTGCCAGCCGCGCCAGATCGTGATCCAACCCGGCTCTCCGTCGGATTTGCGACCGATGAAGCCGCCTAGTTTGGCTAACTCGCGATAGAACTCGCCGACCGTCCATGACTTAACCTGCTTGAGAGTTTTGCGGGCTGCTTGGAGTAGCGTGATCCAACGTGGCGGGATCATCTGCCGTGCCGGGCGGTTTGGCTCAGCACGGGCGGCCGATTTCAGTTGCAGCAAGCGTACGCTCACCACACTCAACAGGCCCACCATCGCTTCCAAGCGAGGCTTCGTCTTCAATTGACGTTCGGTCACCCGGCAGCCCGTCTTGAGCGCTTTGTGCCATTCCTCGATCAGCCATCTTTTCTCGTAGTAACCAATTACCACCCAGGCGTCCTCGAAGTCTTCCACGACCAGCGAGGTGAGCAGAATCCACTCGATCGGCTCGACGCCCGCGGGCGCGTCGACTTCACGCACCGCGACGACATGCATCTCGATCGGACCCGGGTTGATGCGCTTGACGTACGGACTGCGGTGCGCCGGCAGAGGTAACCGCAACGCGCCGCGGCGCACTTGGAGCTTCGCCGTTCGCGCCGCTTGACCGGGCCGCGCCCGCAACGACAACTCGTACGTGCCTGAGAGAGGCAACGTGACCAAGTAGGATTTCAGCGGCATCCGCTCGTCGTCGGGCGTGAGAATGTTACGCTTTGTTTGCGCCACCCGTACGACCCAATCCGCCTGTTGTTCCAAGCAGTGACAGTACACCTCGAAGTTGTCCGCACCACGGTCCAGCACGTGCACCAACTCGACCTCCTCGGCCGGGCGGCCCACGGCGTCGATCACTTCGCCCCAGACCTTCGATTCCCGATCACGCCCCAGCCGCTGCGTCGCGTTTTCTTGCTTGGGACGCGGCTGGCGGTAGTGAATGGTCTGGCCTGCCAAGCCAAAGATCTCCTCCCCCTCAGCCGCCACCAGCAAGGCCGAATGCAGCAAGAAGCCCCAGCCGCCGCCATTTCCCGTGGGACCCAGGTCGGGAATCTCGCGCTGAATGCCAAAGTCCAGTTCCGTGGTGTCTCCCAACACGAGATGCCGACCAGCGCCGCGCCTGCGCGTTTGCTGCCAGTGCACTTCGGCGACGGACTGGAACGTCACCTCGGCCCGATCCAACAAGCGATAAGCGGCCTTCAAGTCGGCCCACGTTTCGGTTTGTTCCGGAAAGCCACCCGAGGGATGGCTCACCACTTGTTCGGCCAGACGGACCAGTCGTCGGGTGCGGCGTTCGTCCCCCAGTTCGCAATCAGAAAACTGTTGTTGAGACCACGTGTTTGTGTCGAGGATGAGCATGCAAGGCACCTCCGTACAGAGAACTGAAACGCCGGCTTTCCGAGTCCCAGCTCACCGACGCGATCGGGCCCCGCCTCATTGCCAGCCCGCATTCATGCTACGTGCTGACTGAGCAGAATGATCACGCTCTCGACGCAACCTGAGTTCACCCTTGCACCTTGCCATGCTAGCCCTCGCCACGCTAGCGCACCAAACCTTCCTCCTCCAACTCACGTATTTGTGGGTAAGGACAAGGCTAAATCGCCGGGACTGCGAAAGGCATTGGGCATTTGGGGCAACAGCGGCAGATTGTTGGGGCTGTCCCACGGCTCGTCGAGGTGAAATTGACTGTAGAGCGAATTGAGTCCCAGGTAGGGCAACAAATGCACGCGCCAGCTCAACAGCGGAAGCCCGTTCTCGTCAAAATACGCGGTGTTGCTCGCAATGGGAAAGCGTTTGATGGAATCGTTGTAATTGAGCATCCCGATGCCAATCTCGCGGAGCCGGCGATCCACCAAATCGGGGAGCGAGAGCACGTCGATCGTGGCCGTGGCGGTGGTTGTGTTCAGCCCATCGAACGCCTCATACCGAAACGTGTCGGCGCCCATAAACCCATCGACGGGCGTGTACTCAAAGGTGCCGTCGTAGTTTAGACTCAGCGCACCGTGTGTCGTGCCCGACAGTAAACGCACGACCAACTGCTGCCCGGGATCGGAAAATGGCTCAAGCAGGCTTCCCGCCGAAAGCATCTCGCCGACTCCCACACTGAAGGACGGATCGTATTGTGCCTTTGGCGCCGGGTTGCCAGTGACAATTTGGCCTTGGGCCTCGAGCACCGCGACGGTCGCCGCGTCCTGTGCGAAGTTGCTTCCCTGGGAGTCGATCACGACGTGCGACGTATATGTATCCCCAGTGCCGGCGTCGTGGAGCGTGTAGTTGATGATGTCCGTCCCGATGAACCAGGGCTCCGATTGGTAGTGAATCACGTTGCCTGCAGGGCCCGCGGCGATCGTCGCGGTGCCGCGCACCGCGGAAACCGAGTCAAGCGCGATCGACACCGTGGCGCCATAATTCGACCGCCAAGTTTGATAGTCGCCCGGGTCGACCTTGCCGTCGCCATTGCCGTCCGCCCCCCTATATGGCACTGAATTCAGTGAGCCAAGTTGATCGCGCCAGAGGGTGTAGTCGGCGGCATCGACCGTGCCGTCGTGGTTGTAGTCGCCGGTGAAGCTGTCGACTTGCTTGGCGAGCACGTCCAAGTCCAACGTCACCCGCCCGTCGCCCGTCGGTCCGGCGATCGTCGACGTCGAGGCGGGAAAATCTCCGGCCGGTCCGAATGCGAGCTCGTTCCAAATGTAGGGAGTGACGGCACTTGTTGGTTGAACGTAGGCGGTGCCGGGGCGGAAGGCATGATCGTCGCGTTGGCCATTTTGCCACTTGCCGCCGATCGTGACGGCGAGCTGCTGCCAGCGCTCCGGAAGATTGACGAGAGACTCCGGGAACGGCTCGCTCAACGGCGGGCCCGCTGTCGCGTTGCGGATCGCCGTCCCTGCGGCAATCGCCGGCCCAGCCCAAGGCTGATTCAGTACGACGCGGTACGCCCCGGCCGAGGCGTCGTACCAGATGCCTCCCGGAGCCCACAATCCATCGTCCAAATCGGAGGCGACATTTCTCGTGTAGCTGTAGTCCGGATACGTGAAGCCGGCCGAGTCGCTGTATCCGTACCAAGCTAGCGAACGCGTCTCGGCCGCTTCGGTCAGCGCGTTGCTCCAACCGGAGGCATTGGCGATCAAGAACGAAGTGTCGCCGGGATTGAGCGCCTGCGCGAGCGTCGTGTCAGCCGCAAACGCGAACTTTTCCACGTGAATCGGTTCGATCAAATGGCGATCGACGTCGTACGACTGATAGCCGAAGAGGCCTTGCTGCAGCTCACCCACTTGCGGATGTCCCGCCGCGGTAAGCGTGTAGCTCTTGCTGGTGTCGACGCGAAACAACAGCTCGTCCGACGACGCGGGGATCGCGTACCGCCGATCGATATCTGCGACGCCCGTCAAGTCGATGATCGGTGGCCCCGCGTCCTCGGCGAGCGAACTGCCCACGATCGCCGGGCCGAGCGTCACGTCCAAGGTGCCGGCACTTGCCGATGGCGAAACGATCACTTCGTCGGCAACCGGCCCAGGGTGCAGCGCGACCGTTAGGACGAGGCGATCTTCTAGCGGCTCGAACGTCGCCCGTCGAGCGATCAGTCGGCGCCGCGAGTCGGATGGCGGTTTTCGGCACTGGACTCGATCGACCGCGCGCAGATTGTCCCACCAATGCATGCGAGGCATGAAGAAACCGATTTCGTGCGTCTGTCCCAGCTGGGCCCCTGGCGACCACCGTTAGAGAAGTACGAGGATCCGCAACCCGGCACTCGCGAATGGCCACGCGACAAATCGCAAACTACATCAGGAAACCGACGCGTCGCACAAATCCGATCCGCCGCCCGCTGGCAAATCAAGCGGCTCGATCATGCGGATCCGGTATCAATAACGACTCGCACTCCAGACTAACCCCCCCGGCAAGGGAAGTCAATCAATGGATGTATTAGTCCTGTCTCGACGGGCGATTTAGAAGCATCTCGGGTCGAGCACTACGCACCGAGTTCGCTGCTGACGATCGGTTCGCCGACGTCGACGGAGACTTCGGCCGCGGCGGCGAGGCTGATCGCTTCGGCTGCAACCAGGGACTCGTCGTAGGCAATGCGCACACGGCCGGCGAGCCAGAGGCTGGTGAGCGTCGCAGCGGCGGCGATCCAGCCGACCGTGCCGAAGTGCTCGATCTTGCCGTCGGCCGACTGCGCGACGACGAGTCCACCAAGATACGCTCCGATTCCGCTCGAGATATGCTGCACCGAGGCGTTGGCGCTGAGAAACGCGCCGCGGCGGCGCTGCTCGACGCTGCTGGTAACCATCGCCATCGCACAAATCATGCGGCCCACGTTGGCGACCATCAGCGCCCCGAACACGGCCACCGCCACGATCACGTGCACCGACGGTAAATGCGTAATCACTAGCATCAAGAGTACGGAGATCGGGATGATCCGCCGGAAGACGATCAGCTTGCCGTAGCGGTCAGCGAGCCGGCCGATGATCGGCGCGGCGAAGAGCGTGAGCCCGCCACCGGCGATGTAGACCAGCGGCAGCTGCTCTTCGGTCATGCCGACATTCGCCACCAAGTAGGGGCTAAGATAGGGAAACAGGATGAAGCTGCCGACCATCAGGGCGACGATCAGCGCGAAGGCGTTCAAATGGTTAACGTGGGAAAACGTCTCCACCACCGAGCGGAGCGGATGTGTGTGGACCTTTCCCACATGTGAATTGAGCGGCGGCAGTCCAAAAGGCGCGAGCGCCAGCGCGGGTAGACCCCCGATCGCCAGCAAAATGAAGGGAATGTGCCAGCCGTATTTCGTGCCCAGGTACAGGCCGAAGGGCACGCCGGCGACCGACGCCAGCGCGAAGCCGGTCATCAGTGATCCAGTCGCCCGGCCCCGGCGGTGTTCCGGAAAGACGTCGCCGATGATGGCCAGCGCCATCCCGCCGAGGATGCCGCCGAATGCCCCAGTGAGAATGCGGGCGAGGACGAGTGCCTGGTAATTCGGCGCCAGCGCGAACATAGTGTGCCCAGCAGGAAGCCGGCATATAGCACGATGAACGTCGTGCGGCGAGCGAAGCGGTCGATGATCGCCGAGGCGATGAGCCCCGCCACTCCGGCCGCGAACGTGTAGGAGGAAACGATCAGGCCGAACTGCGCCGGAGAGACGTGCAGCGTCCGCATCAGCTGCGGCGCCAGCGGCATGACGATCATGAAGTCGACGATCGTCGTAAACTGCACTGCGGCAAGAATGAACAGCACGAGCCGCTCGCGGCGCTCCACGCGCAGTGGTTGCCCTTCAAGAGCCTGCGGTATCATGGAATCGACTACCCTTCCCTCGTTCACCAACTCACGCCTAATCTAACGCCGCATGGGAAGAGTGACAACCAGCGGGTGGCGGCGGTTCGCCTTCCCAGGTGTCGACCCGCGGCTCAAGGGCGCGGCGCCCCGTTCGTCGGATAACCCTGCCAGAGCCATTCTAGCGCCTCGGGGAGCGTCTGTTGTTTCACACTGCCGTCGCAATGGTGGGCGTTGCGGGCAAAGAGGAACTGATAGTGGTAGCCCTTCTCCGCTAGCACTTTGGCCATTCGCTCGTTCGCCTCGACCCAATCGTGCATGTTGTCTCGCATGATGTTGGGGTTGAACAGGTCGCGGTCGCCGACTTCCATCCAAATGCGAATCGGTTTCTTGGGGCTATGGGGAATCAAAGTTTCGTGAAATCCCCAGGCACCGTGCGGCGTTTCCGCATTCGGCGGCCATTGTTGATTTACATACGTGCCCGAGTAGGACAACACACGGTGATACAAGTCTGGGCGGTACCAGGCCATCGCCAGCGCACATGCCGCGCCGCTGCTGCAGCCCATCGTCGCTCGCGCTTCGGGGTCCTTCGTCAACCTCACGTTGCACTTCGCCTCCACGAGCGGCAGCACTTCGGTCTCGACGAACTCGGCGTAGCGGCCGGACATAGTGTCGTATTCCAGGCCGCGCTGGCTGCCCTGGGCATCGCCGCTGCCGTTGCCGATCGAAATCGCAACCAGCGGCGGCACGCGGCCCTCGGCGATCAGATTGTCGAGCACGGTGAACAACAATCGGTCTGGACCATCGGCGCCGACAATGAAAGGAGCGTCGCTGCCCGGCTTGTAATCTGCGGGCACGTAGACAGCGACCTTCCGCTGGTACGGCGCCGGATGGCTCGAAGTCACGACAAGCTTCGCCGGATCGTTAGGGTCGGGCTGGCCAAACGTGCCCGGCTCGTGCGCGACGCCGGGATAGATCTTGCTGTCGGCCGAATCCATGGTGAATTCAATCACTTTTCCTTTCGGCACGCCCGGCTGCTCGAGCGACGCCGGGTCAGAACGATGCGTCGGCCCGAGAATGAAATTTCCATTCGCATCAACCGGCGGCACTTCGCCGTCGGGCAGCTCGGTCGCTTCGACATATCCGGGCGCATGCGGATCGCGCGTCGGCGGCTCAGGGCGTCGCTGGGAGAGGGCCGGCGTTGCGGTTGTCGCGAGGGATATGAATAACAGGAACCGGATCAAGCGAAAGGTATTCATGAGATGGAGCACGCCTGGAACGGAGAGGGTATTGTTCGCCACCGAAGCCATTAGCATAGCGGAAACTAGGGCGGATCGCCCCAGTGCACAGTATCCATTTGCCACGTCGACAGTTAAGCTAAATGGGAGACCTGCCCGGTCCGCAGCCGAGCCACTTTTCACTACGGGACAGCCAATCGTGACCGATAAACCGCGAACTAGTGTCGACATCGGCGCCGTCAGCCGGCGGATTATCGGCAATGTTGAGCAGGTGGTGGTCGGCAAGCGTCAGCAGATCGTCAAGGTGCTAGTGGCGTGGCTCTGTGAGGGACAGGTGCTGTTGGAGGACGTGCCCGGCGTGGCCAAGACGATGATGGCCCGGGCGTTTGCCCGTTCGATCGGCGGCACGTTTCGCCGCATCCAGTGCACGCCCGACCTGCTGCCGACCGACGTGTCGGGCGGGTCGATCTTCAATCAGAAGTCGAGCGAGTTTGAGTTCCGGCCGGGGCCGATCTTCGCGCAATTGGTGCTCGTTGACGAGATTAACCGGGCCACGCCGCGGACGCAGGCCGCCTTGCTCGAAGCGATGGCCGAGGGGGCCGTCACGATCGACGGCACAACGCACAAGCTGGCCCCGCCGTTTCTCCTGGTCGCCACGCAGAACCCGATCGACCACGAGGGGACGTTTCCGCTGCCCGAGGCCCAGCTCGATCGCTTTCTCATCAAGCTCTCGCTCGGTTATCCGACGCTCGAAGAAGAAACGCAAATGCTCGACATGCTCAAGAGCGAGCACCCAGTCGAGCGGCTGCAGCCGGTGCTGACGGCGGAGCAA
Organism: uncultured Planctomycetota bacterium; assembly: GCA_963808175.1. Taxonomy (GTDB): domain Bacteria; phylum Planctomycetota; class Planctomycetia; order Pirellulales; family Lacipirellulaceae; genus DASYDU01. Next base: position 71,046 of record CAWEEU010000008.1, read on the forward strand.
TTGGTGATCTGCCAGAAGGCGGTGCGGACGGTGCACGTCGATCCCAAGATTCGCCGCTACATCACCGAGATCGTGCACGCCACGCGCGGCCACCACGACATCAGCCTGGGCGGCAGTCCGCGGGCCTCGATCGCGCTGTATCGCACATCGCAGGCAATCGCGGCGATCCGCGGCCGCAACTTTGTCGAGCCGGATGATGTAAAAAGCATCGTGCCGGCGGTCCTGGGGCATCGCATCATCCTGCGACCGGAGGCCCGGCTGCAAAACGTGAGCGTGGCGGAGCTGCTCACCGATATTTTGGACCACGTGAAGGTGCCGCTGCTCGAAGCCCGCGGCGCGGCGCCGACGTGAGCGCGAGGGAGTGATCCATGCGCTGGTTGGTCGTCACCGTCGTTTTTCTACTGGTGGCACTCGCGCTAAATCTCGGCCTGCTGGCGTATGCGATGTACGCGATGCTCGGCATCATTGTCTTGAGCCGGACGCTCGCCGATCGCTGGTCGGCTCATCTGACGGCGACCCGGGCCACCAATCGTGACCACGTGAAGATCGGCGACAGCGTGGCGGTCGTGACCGTGATCGAGAACGGCACGTGGCTGCCGATCCCGTGGCTGCTGCTGGAGGACCTGCTGCCGCGACGGGCGCTCGTCCACAATCCGCCGAATCTGCAAATCACCGGCCGGCGGTTGCAGCTGGTTTCGTTTCGCGGCCGGGGCCGCAAGACGATCAGCTACCAGCTCAAATGCAACTGCCGCGGCTACTACCAGCTCGGCCCGCTGGTGGCGGAGACGGGCGACGTATTTGGGCTCTATCGCCGCTATCGCATCTTGAGCGAGCCGAGCTTCGTGCTCGTCTACCCCGAGGTGATCCCGCTCGCGGGGTTTGACATCGCGTCGCGGCGGCCGATCGGCGAAGTGCGGATGTCGCACCGGTTGTTCGAAGATCCGACGCGGATCGCGGGCGTCCGCGGCTATCAATCGGGCGACCCGCTCAACCGCATCCATTGGCGAGCCACCGCGCGCACCGGCGTGCTCCACAGCAAGATTTATGAGCCATCGACCGTGGCGGGGGCGACGATCCTGCTCGACTTTCACCAGGATTCGTTCGCGGCGGCGGATGAGCCAGTTCGCTCGGAGCTGGCGGTGACGGCGGCCGCGTCGCTCGCGGGCGCTCTGCCAGATGGGGCAACAAGTGGGGCTGATCACCAACGGCCGGGACGCTGCCGAGCGAATTCGCCGCGAAGGTTGGAGTCACGAACAAGTTCACACACGCCGCGCAGCCCAGGCGGCGGGCGACGAACAAGCGAATCATCGCCTGCGTCCGGTGATCGTGCCGACGCGGCGGTCGAGCATCCAGCTGGGGCAAATCCTCGAAACCCTGGCCCGCGTCGAGAAGTCGAACGGCTTGCCCTTTGCCGCAATGGTACAGGAAACCACCAGCCGCATGCCGCAAAGCGCGACGGTGATCGCGCTCTTGACGAACGTCACAACCGAGGCGGCCCTGGCCCTGGGCAACCTGCGACGGCGCGGGATGGCGGTTACGGCGATTGTGAACGTATACGATGAATACGACTTCGCCCGCGTGGCCGGCCCGCTGGTGGTCGAGCGGATCGACGTCCGCCAGCTCCGCGATCGGGCCGGGGTCGCGCGGATGTGTCAACGGATGGTGTTGCGTTAACGGGAGGGCGAGGCTCCCGCCGAGCCTCCACGGAAATCGATGGCCAAACGCCTCTACATGACGACGGCCGACTACGTGACGATCGCGCTCTCGCCCGCGCTGGTGATGACGCTCGTCGGCAGCCTGGTCTTCTTCCTGATCGAGGTGCTCTACGTCGGCGAGTACGGAGCCCGGCTGATGTACGTGTTCGCGTTATTCGTGTTCGCGGCGGTGCTCATCGCCCGCATCTCGATCGAGAACGGGAGCGAGTATGCGTCGTTCTTCGCGCTGCCGCTGGGATTGGCGACGTTTTTCGTGCTCCAGCGGTTCGTCGAGCATCCCAGTCCGTTCAGCTGGCTGATCAACATCGGGCTGATGAGCGTCGTCTGGTGGTGTGCTCACAAACTCACCTGGGACTGCACGCTGATCGACGATGATGAAGATTCGTCCGGCGAGGGGCTGATGCAGCGAATCGGCGTCGACGAAGGGGAATCCACCGACAACGAGTTGCTCGCCGACCAGGCGGACCCGGCGCCCTGGTGGCGGCGACTCTTCATCCCAAAGAAGGGCAAGCACACGCCGGGCTTGTGGGTGCTCTATTTTTCGCTGGCGGCGCTGCCGCTCTTCGGCGTCGGTCAATATTGGGTGCCGGCCGCGGACGTCGGCCGGCGGCGGTATGTCTTTTCGCTGCTGTTGGTCTACGTGGCCTCGGCGCTGGCGCTACTCGTCACGACGAGCTTTCTCGGGCTGCGGCGTTACTTGCGTCAGCGGCGCGTCGAGATGCCCGCGCCGATGGCCGCCAACTGGGTCGGCATCGGCGCGGTGTTGATCGTCGTCGTGATGTTGCTCGCCGCGCTGATCCCCCGGCCGTATGCCGAGTACGCGATTTCGCAAGTACCCTGGCAGGCCACTTCGCCGGGCGGATTGTCATCATCACGGTTCGCCGCCGGCCGCGACGGCTCGGCGGAGTTCGATCGGTCAGGCAACGCGATCAAGCAGGATGCCCCGCAAGGTGACGCGGTGCGGGAGAACGGTACTGGCGAACCCGCCGAATCCGACCAGGGCAAACCGGAAGGGACGCCCGGCGGCGATTCGAAAACAGACGGCAAGCCGCAAGGCGACAAAGCGGAGGACGGTTCGCAAACGGATTCCGATCAGCAAGGTCAGCATGGCGAGCAAACGCCCGGCGACTCCGGCGAGAGGAAGAATTCCGACGGCGGCAAAGAAGCCTCCGGCGGGCCGGAAGATCGCAAAGAGAATGAAACCGCCGAGGGTGGCCAAGCGGCAAACGCACCCTTGCCGCAGCACGCGGCCGACGAGAAGCCGTTCGAGCTGCCGAAGATTTCGCCGCCGCCGCTCGGCATGTTGGCCGGCGCTGCTCAAGCTGATTTTTTACGCCGTGCTGGCGATTCTAGCCGCCGTGTTCATCTGGAGAAACCGGCAAGCGCTCGCCCGCGCGATCCGCGAACTGCTCGAGCAGCTGCGCGAACTTTTGGGCCGGACTGTTCGGCCGCCGCACCGCTGCCGAAGAGGCCGCGGCAAGCGCCGCCGAGCCCGCGATTCGCCACCGCACGTTCGCCGAGTTCCGCGACCCCTTTTCCACGGGCGACCACCGCCGCATGCCGCCGGAAGAACTGGTCCGCTACACGTTCGAGGCCTTCGAAGCCTGGGCCCGCGACGCCGGCCACCCCCGCTCCCCCGACCAGACGCCCGCCGAATTGGTCCGCCAGGCCGTCGAGCCGCAGACACCGCTCGACGAACAAGCCCGCCGCATGACGCGGCTCTACAGCGAAGTCGCGTATGCGGGCGGCCGTCCAACTCCGGCCGCCGCCGAGAGCCTGCGCGAACTTTGGTCGCTGATGCACTCGCAATCGCCCCGATTGCTCGCGATCTAACAGGGCAACTAAAAGGAACGCAGCGAAACCAAGACGGGATTAAACAGATTGAGCAACACCAGCGAGCGGTATTGATCCATGTGGAGAGTGCGATTGCCGGCTTTGTCTCGCTGGCAGCCCACCTCGCGCAGTCGCTCCAACATCGGCAGCCGCCGCCGAAAGTATTTGTGGCCTGTTATATCCTCATCCCGAATCTCTTCCCGCAGCTTCGACGTGCAGAGTAACATGTGCTACATCGGCCGAGGGCGCAAGTGCAAAACTCAACGCGCAAATCTCGGGCCGAACAGTCGTAGAATGTCCCCTTTTTCCACGCTCAAACCTAAAGATGCGACCAAACTAGACGATTTAGGAGCGCCGTCGAATGATCCTCGGAAAACTCACATACCTGGTGGACACTGAGATTCATGAACGAAGAAGATAGCGGTATTGAACGCGCCATTGACGCCATATGTGACGGCGCATACACGGAAAGTACACTGGAACTGATCGACACATTAGTTGATCGTGGCGATGCTTCACATCTGTTATTAGGCATCCTTTCCCGTGAAAGCGCCTCAAGCAAAACACAAGATGGCTGGGTTTCGCAAACTATGCTTAGACTGGATTCACTGTCCGAAATAGCCGAACCCGCAGCTTGCATACTCATGGCTCACTTATGGTCGATCGCTGATGACCTTTTCATGCGCGATATCTCCGACGGCATTGACCTTCGGATAGCAAGTTGCGACTCGAGAGGGTTGACTTCTGAGTTGAAATCCATGGCGGAAGGTGAAAACGATCAAGACGTGAAGCGTCACTTCGAGTCACTTATTCAGCTTAAGTCGCAGCAGCCCAAATAGCGGTCTGTTTGGCTAACAGTTCCTGAGAATCGCATAGCTAGGCGCAACCTCGGGGACAGCGAAAGCGCTGGGATAAACCGGCTTGGAGTTGGGAATGAAAGAGTCCTACGAGAAAGACCTAGCCAGTCATCTCGGCCTCGAACCGTACGCTGGGGATGGTGACATCCCGGGTGTAGCATCGGCGAGAGGTACAGACAGGCCAGCTATTGAGCTCCGAAATCAGGCATTCCGTGTGCCGACCCTGTGGTGTCTGCGGGAAGGCAACACGCTCGATCGCGTCATCGGCAAGCGACCGAGCGGCACGGCGGAGTCGAAGAACCTGAGCATGTCTGAAAACTCCAAGCGCGAGAACCGGGAGATCCTGCTTGTTTTCACCGGAAAGGGTGGAACGGTCAGAAAACGTTACAGACGGTAATGCTGACATGGACGCAAACAGGAAGTCAGATGAGTCCGTAGTACCTGCGACGTCGGCGAACAACGGTGCGGCTGATGCACCGGCGGAGTCGACCGAGGAAAGGGACTCAACCAAGAGGAACGCCGAGCAGACTGCCTTGCACCGGACTCCGAGCCGGACCAAACGCAAGTCACGCGGACTGAGCGGCGTACGTGAAGCTGCCCGACAGGACAGCACGCTCAGATTCACGGCCTTGCTCCACCACGTCAACGAAGAATGCCTAACCGAAGCCTTCTTCAACTTGAAGAAGACGGCGGCCGTGGGAGTCGACGCGGTGACTTGGCAGGAATATGAGCAGCAGGTGGAGGCCCGCATCGCGGACCTTCACGATCGCATTCACCGGGGAGCCTACCGTGCTAAGCCCTCTCGTCGAGTCTGGATACCCAAGCCCAACGGCCGCCAGCGGCCGCTGGGCATTGCCTCGTTGGAGGACAAGATCGTCCAGCAGGCGGTGCTATGGGTGTTGCAGTCGATCTACGAGCAGGATTTTCTCGGTTTCAGCTACGGCTTCCGGCCTGGGCGTAGCCAGCACGACGCACTTGATGCGTTGAGTGTGGCTCTGACCAGCAAACGAGTGAACTGGGTACTGGATGCCGACATTGCGGGCTTCTTCGACGCGATTGACCACGAGTGGCTGATCAAGTTCCTGGAGCACCGCATTGGCGACAAGCGCATTCTTCGATTGATCCGCAAATGGCTGCGGGCCGGGATCAGCGAAGAAGGCCAGTGGTCCGAGACGAGTCGGGGCACGCCCTAAGGGGCGGTGATCTCACCGCTGCTGGCGAACGTGTTTCTGCACTATGCCTTGGACCTGTGGGTCGAATGCTGGCGGAAGAACCACTGTCGGGGCGACGTCGTGATCGTCCGCTATGCGGACGACTTTGTGATCGGCTTCGAGCACCGCAACGAAGCGCAGGCGTGCCTGGAAGCACTCCGGGCACGGCTGGCCAAATTCGGCTTGAAGCTCCACGACGACAAGACGCGGCTCATCGAGTTCGGACGCTACGCGGATGAACGTCGGCAGAACCGCGGCGCAGGTCGCCCCGAATCGTTTGACTTTCTCGGCTTCACGCATCAGTGCGCGAAAACGAGGAGTCACGGGTGGTTCACGATCCAGCGGACCACGATCGCCAAGCGGATGCGGGCGACGCTCGCTGCCCTCAAGCAGCAGTTACGCCTGCGGATGCATCGCCCGGTAGGCGAAACGGCGCGTTGGTTACGCTCGGTCGTCGGAGGGTGGTTGAATTATCATGCGGTCCCTGGCAACGGCCGACGGCTGTGCCAATTCGTGGACGAGGTCAGCAAACACTGGCTCACGGTACTGCGGCGACGCAGCCAGAAGGGCAAAGAGGCGCTGGACCTGGACGCGAATGCGCCGCTTGATTCGCAAACACCTGCCCCGTCCCCGCGTCCTGCATCCGTATCCAAACGAGCGTTTTCACGCCCGACTCAAGGTAGGAGCCGTATGAGGTAATGCTTCACGTACGGATCTGTGCGGGGGGCGGGCAGCAATGCCCGTCCCTACCGCAATCATCCATCTTCTCGAACAACAATGGAAGTTGGCCCGAAAGGATTGCCGCGGACAGCTGTTGTTGATCGCTTTTTTGCGCAGCTCTCAGCCCGGGGGTGGCCGATTCTGCCGCTTGACACGGTCGTCTCCTTGGTGTATCCATGTGTTCAGTATCCTCCCGGCGTTGCGCCAACGTGATCAACGGCGTGTTGAACAGAAGGTCGCAGAGCCCGCGTCGTAAGCGATCTCTGCGGCCTCGGCGATCTCCTGTTGAATGACTGTCCGCCACAGGGGGCAAAACAACTTGGCATCTTCGACCGAAACCTGGCATCTTCGAGAAAATCGCGAGGATTTGCCAAGGCGGCAAGGATCGGCGTCTATCCGCGTCCGTCGGCGGTTGAAGTGCATTGCGCCCACCAACGCGGCGGATTTTCGGAACTTTGCCCATGAGGCGCGAATTCGAGTATTTTTGGAACACGAGGCGCGCGAATTCCCCTGGTTTTTTAGGCGTTCTGAGAGAGGAGGGGGTGACAATGAATGTGATTTTTGGAACAGGGAATCGTGTTTCGCGACGGTGTTCCAAAAATCCAAAATTCGCCCCGGCGCGGCCCGCCTGTCGCGGCTGGCCCATCCGTTTCCACCGGCCCGTCCGTCCCCACTGGTTCAGCCGAGAGCGAAGACCGTTTGCCTCCCCTCTCGGCGTATCCTCAGCAAGCCCGGTCCGAGCTGGTGGCACGCTAGCACTCGCGCGCCGACCTCGGCTTGTTGGCGATGCTGGCATTCGCTACGATCCGCGGCCCGCCGTACGTCAGGCTTTCCAGCCTGACTCGTCACCGACGTATTGAACATAAGTTTCAGGCTGGAAAGCCTGACGTACATGGGAAGCCACCTCGATGATGGATCGATCGATTTCGCTGGGCATGTTGGCGGAGCTCGTGGGCGGAAAAGTCGTCGGCGACGCGGCCACGGTGATTCGTGGCGCGGCCGTGCTCGGCGAGGTGGCCGGCGGCGAGATCACCTTCATCGACCAGGCGGAGCGGGTGAAGCAACTGGCGTCGACCGAGGCGGCGGCCGTGGTGATCCCGGCGGAACTCGAATGGGGAACATCCGGGGTCCGACATCGCTGCGCGACGGTGCCCGCGACCCGGCTCGCTACGCGGCGATCCGCGTGAAAGACGTGCAAGCGGCGTTTGCCAAAATCGTCGCCTACTTCCGCCCGCCGCGGACGCAAGTTTCGATCGGCGTTTCACCCCAGGCGATCGTCGCGCGCACCGCGCGGCTGGGGAAAAAGGTCAACGTTCATCCGGGCGTTACGATCGGCGACGATTGCACGATCGGCGACGAGACCACGATCCTCCCCGGGGCCCAGATCCTGCCGGGCTGCACGCTCGGTGCGAATGTGCTCATCGGCCCCGGCGTGGTGCTCTATGAAACCACGGTGGTCGGCGATCGGTCGATCATCCACGGCGGCGCGGTGATCGGAGCCCATGGTTTCGGTTACTCGCAAGTCGGTGGCAAGCACATCCCCGCGGCGCAGCTGGGCTACGTGCGGATCGGTTGCGACGTCGAGATCGGTGCCTCGACCACGATCGACCGCGGCACCTACGGGGCGACGATCATCGGCGAAGGCACCAAGATCGATAACCTCGTGCAGATCGCGCACAACTGCCAGATCGGCAAGCACAATCTCATTTGCTCCCAGGTCGGCATCGCCGGCAGCACGTCGACCGGCGACTACGTTGTGATGGGCGGTCAGGCGGGCGTGCGGGACCATGTCCACATCGGCAGCCGGGCGATCCTCAGCGCGATGGCTGGCATCACGAACCACGTGGCAGAGGGGACGGTAATGCTGGGCGTCCCCGCGACGCCCGAGCGGGAGCAAAAGCTCAAACTCGCCGCGGTCGCCAAGCTTCCCGAGATGCGCAAAGAATTCAAAACAATGCGCCGCACGATCATGGAACTCGAGAAAAAACTGGGCATCGCTTCGAGCCAGCGGGACGATTCGGAGAAGGCGGCGTGAGATGGCGAGTAGGTGAGTAGGTACACATGCCACGATTTCCAACTAGCGACACAGCACTCGAACGTCGCATCGGCCTGCTGGCCGCTTGGGGCCGGCTGCCCGTGCTCGTGGCGGAAGAACTGCGGCGTCAGGGCTATCACGTCAGCTGCTTGGGCGTCGTAGGCCATGCCGATCCGCAGCTCGAGGAAATCTGCAACGACTTCCAGTGGGTCGGCTGGGGAAGCCTGGGCGGCGCGATTCGTTTCTTTCGACGGATGGGAGTCGACCAGGCGACGATGGCCGGCAAGTTTCAAAAAGTGATTCTCTACCAGCCGAGCCTGTGGTGGCGGCATCTGCCGGATTGGACGTTCATCAAAACGTTCTGGCACTTCTTCGTCACGAAGAAGCGCGACCGCAAGGACGACACGCTGCTCTCGACGCTCACTGGAGCGTTCGCCGACCACGGCATCACGTTCCATCCCGCGACCGACTACGCCCCGGAGTTGCTCGTGAAAGAGGGCCAGATCGCGGGCCGGCCGCCGTCGGCGGGCCAACAGAAGGACATCGAGTTCGGTTGGGAGATCGCCCGCGAGATGGGCCGGCTCGACATCGGCCAGAGCGTGTGCGTCAAGGACCTCGCCGTGCTGGCCGTCGAAGCGATCGAAGGCACCGATGCAAGCATCCACCGCGCCGGCGGGCTTTGCCAGGCGGGCGGGTTCACGATCGTCAAAGTCGCCAAGCCGCAGCAGGACATGCGGTTCGACGTGCCGACGGTGGGCTTGCGCACGCTGCGAACGATGGTCGCCGCCGGGGCGAAGGTGCTGGCGATCGAGGCGGGCCGCACGATCCTGCTCGATGATGCGGAGTTCCGCGCCTACGCCGCGGAGCACAAGCTCTCGGTCGTGGCGCTCTCCAAGGGCGCGGCGCTGGAAGCGGCCGCGTGAGTGGTGTTATCTGAGGGGTGAGAAATCGGTCGGGTTGACGAAGACCGATTCGACTTTGTTGACAATTTTGCCGCCGGCCTCCGACTCATCGCGGGCCTTGATCCAGTCGGGATCTTTGCCGAACGCCTCCCAATTCCTTTGCGCCGCCGCGCGACTCGGGATGGGCGACAATGTAGATCAGTGTGTTGTCTGATCGCGGCTCGTCGGCAGGCGTCCAGTAGCCGATGCTCATGATGCCGTGCTTTTCGAACAGCTTCGTCGTGTGATCGCGGAACCGCGCGAGCAGCGCGTCGAGTTTGCCGGGCTCGGTCGTATAGGTGCGGATCTCAAAGACCCTCGGTTGCGCAAGCGGATCGACTGGTTCCGTGCCGGCGACTCGAACTGCTCCCAGGACGGCGGCCGTAATCAGGAACACGGACAGTAACGAAGTCTGCTTGCTTGACATTTCTATCGTCCTTCGTGGGTGGGCTCGATCGAACTTCAATTCGCAGCGACGCATTGTATAATGAAACCTTGCCCAGCGTGATCCAATTCTTTGCCGACGCCAATCGATGAGTGACTCGGGAACCGACCAGCGGACCGCCGGCAAGGAACCGAATCCAGGCGACCCGCCTCCGCCGGCGGAACTGGCTTTGCAGGTGGCAAAGCTCGCTGGTGACGACTCGCCTTTTCGAAACGATGAACTTCCATTGTGCTCTCGTCTTGGCAAACAGCCAAAACGGTTGGCCGGGCTGTCTCGACTGGTGATCGGCCTGGCCTGGTGCACGACGATCGGCCTGTTGGTCGTGGCTGCACTCCGCATGTTGTGGCACGACGCAGCCGCCCCGCTCGCGTGGCTCAACGCGTTCACGCTCTATTTATATCTGCCAGCTTATCTGACGCTGGCGTTCGCGGCATGGGCGCGGCGGTTTTGGCTGGCGGTCGCGAGCGCGTTGGTGATTGCCTGCCACCTGACTTGGGTCATGCCTGACTTTCTTCCTGCAAGGCCATATTCGCCGCCAAACGGTGCGCCGTCGGTGGCCTCGCCGACTGTAAGGATCTTCTACGCGAACGTGCACTCTAGATCGAATCGCGACGTGGAGGGGGTATTGGCTGAAGCGATGCACTCCGATACCGACGTCATCATCCTGGCCGAATTGGACCCCACCTGGATTCGTCAATTGTTGCCGACACAATCTTCGCTCAAAGCCTATCCGTATGGAACCGACATGCAGCACCGCAACTCGGGCGACATGTGCATATTCTCTCGATTGCCGACCCGGCGGATGGCTCAGTTCAACTACCAGTGGCGAACTAGTCTGGCCGTCGACGTCAAAGCGGGCAATGACTGGTTGCGGATCTTCGCCGTGCATAGCCCGCGTCCCACCTTGCGCGTCGAAGACAACTACTACGAGTTTTGGGATCAGGTCGAATCGGTCATCAGCACACTCAAGGGGCCGCTGGTTGTAATTGGCGACTGCAACGCCACGCAGCATTCGCTTGTTTACGAGCAGCTCGAGGACGAGGGGCTTCGCTCGGCGCACGAAGATCGAGGGCGGGGCTACGCAACGACATGGCCCAATGGCTATCACTGGATTCCGCCGATTCGGATCGATCAGGCCTTTCTGTCGCCGGAAGTCGAGTGTACTTCGATTGTTGAGGGAGATTGGACGCTTTCGGACCACAAGCCGTTGATTCTCGACATCCGAGTCCACGCGGTTCGTCCGACGGACCCCCACAATTAGGGATTCGCCTGGGCTCTCGACGTCGTGGTTCGCACGTCGCGACGCGAAGTGGGCCGCCAGGTGAAGAATGCCGGATAAATCCGTAACTCTTTTCTTCCAAGTAACTTAAATCAAATAGCGGCTCCGCCAGCCGGAAAACTCCGGCACCCGGAAATACCCTGCGACCAGCCAACTTTCGGCAGATTTCCCCCGTTTTCTGATCCATTTGATTGAGGTATTCCGAACCTCGGCTACAATAGGACTCGTAGTCTCGCGCTTGCAGGAACAGCGAGCGTGCGGCTGGAAATATGCGTTTAGCACACTGCGATTAGCACACCGGGATGGGACGCTCGTGAGATTGACCAACTAAGGATTCCTGACGCCGAGCGAGGGCGAGCCTGGAATCGCCATCTGCGATTTTCCTCCCGGCGAATGAATCGGCGAGTGGAGCGAGAGCGTGTCGGCACAGAGAAGCACATGACACAGGCAAACGTCGCACCTTCGATTGAATCCTTGCTGCACCGGGCTCCCGAAGAGCCTGACAGCTGGGTCTTGGGTTCGAACCCCAAAGTGAACCGCATCGCGCGCCATGTCGAACGCGCTGCGGACGTCGGTTGCACCGTGCTGGTGACCGGCGAGACAGGTACCGGTAAAGAAGTCTGGGCGAGGCTGTTGCATCGGCTGGGTCCGCGCCGCGACAAGCCATTCGTGCCGGTCAACTGCGCCGCCCTCACCGCGACGCTCGCTGAGAGCCAATTATTCGGCCACGAGAAAGGCGCATTTACCGGTGCGGCGGGACGTAGCTTGGGCGTATTCCGCGCTGCTGCGGGCGGCATGGTGTTTCTCGATGAAGTCGGCGAGATGCCGATCGAATTGCAGCCAAAGCTGTTGCGCGTGCTGCAGCAGAACGAGGTCACGCCGGTCGGCTCCTCGATCCCGCAGCAAATCGACATCCAAATCATCGCCGCCACCAATCGCGAGCTCGATGCCGAGGTGGTCGAGGGCCGCTTCCGCGAGGATTTGTTCTACCGACTGAACATGGTCGAGCTGCGTGTGCCGCCGTTGCGTCATCGCGTCGAGGACATCCCGCATTTCGTTGAGTTCTTTACGCAGAAGTTTGCGGCCAAGTATCAGCGACCGCGCTGGAAGCCTTCGGCCGAGCGGCTCCGCGAATTCTGCGAATACCATTGGCCGGGCAACATCCGCCAATTGGGGCACGTCATCGAGCAGGGCTACGTACTGGATTGCGAGCCGCGGCTGCCGGAATTGCCGCAGCAGCGTGGCGTCGACGACGGTCGCTGCCCTTCATGGACTTGGGCCAGTTGCGGCGCGCGGCGGTGCGCCAGGCCATGCGGGCCACGCGCGGCCACAAGGGCCGGGCAGCTCGGCTGCTGGGCGTACACGCCAACACCATGACGCGGCTCTTGGCGCAGCTTCGCCGCGAGGCCGAAGATGCCCGCGCGGATGAGCAACGCGGGAACATCGACGGCTTGAACTAGCCGCTGCTGGCACTCGTTTCTCAATCGAGTGCGTGCCGAGCCGCGGCGCCGTTGCGAATTTTCACGCCACCTATTACATTGCGCCCGGGCGGATCAGCGATAGGGCGCACGGTGAGCACACATACGGTCGGCGAATTCGAACTGGGCGAGCACCTGGCCTCCGGCACGGTGGGCGACGTGTATCATGCTTGGCACCGCGGGACGGGCCAGACCGCTGTCATCAAATTCCTGCAAAGCCACGCTGAAAGCGAGCCCGATCTGCAGCGCCGCTTCGTCCGCGAAGTGGCGATCGTCGAGCGGCTCAACCATCCGAACATCGTACGCCATTACGATTGCGGCTTGGCGGACGATCGCATTTATTTTGCGATGGAGCTGGTCGACTGCGGCACGCTGAAAGAAGTGCTGCGGCAACGCGGCAAACTTCCCTGGCGCGAAGCGGTCGAATGTGCGATGCAGATCTGCGCGGCGCTGGCCCACGCCCATTCGCTCGGTGTTATTCATCGCGACTTGAAGCCTGCCAACTTGTTTCTGGCCGAGGACGGCCGCGTAAAGGTTGGCGATTTCGGATTGGCCCGCGATCTGAACAGCTCGCGGCTTACGCTCGACGGGCAGACGGTGGGCACTTGCCGCTACATGCCGCCGGAGCAAATCGGCGGTGAGGCCGAGCTGAGCGGCGCGACCGACTTATACGCCGTCGGCTGCATCCTGTACGAAATGATCGTCGGCCAGACGCCATTCGACGGCGGTACGATCGTCGAGATCTTCGAAGCGCATCTGAACGATCTGCCGGCGACTCCGGCCGAGCTGGTTCCGGACTGCCCGAAGGAACTCTCCGACCTGGTGATGCTGCTGCTGGAGAAGAGCGCGGCGGATCGACCGTCCGACGCCGTCGCCGTGCAATCGGCTCTGGCGGACATCTTGCATGGCCGTCCGATGCGGCTTGCGGCCCGGCCGGCAGCGGAGCTCGACGCCGATCTGGCGGCCACAATCCACCCTGATCGACCGAATCTCACGAAGCGACTGCAATCGCCGGAGCCTACGGGGAAATCAGGGCGGCGGTGGATCATCTATCTGCTCGCCAGCCTCGCGGCGATCGTCGTTCTCGCTCTGGTCCTGATTTTCTCTAGATAGGGCCCCATCTGGTAATACTTTTGTTTTGATTGCCAGGCGGGAAGTAATTTTCTGGTAATTCGCCGAAAATCTAGTACGATAGCATGCGGCGAAGAGGCGGGCTTCTCGAGCACAAGGCTACCTGCGTAGCCCCGCGACCGTCTTCGTATTGCGTCATTGGTTCCCGCAATTCTTCGTTAGGCGGTCGTTTATTCATTGAGGAAGTACCCAATAGTGAAATGTTGGACCAATATGCCACCGGTGGCAAATCACTCGCTTGCGTCCGCGGTGAACGTCCTGCTGCTGGTCGTTGCGATGATGACGCTGCAGGCGAACGACGTTTGGGGGATTACGCTTGTCGACGAGCACTTCTTAATCGATGCAGCGCCACCGGACCCGAGTACTCCAGCGGAATCCTGGTTCCGCAAAACCCGGCGAGCATCGGTTTTAGCGGACCCTGGTTCACCAGCAGTGGCTCGTCGTCGACGCTCAATCCGACGTCGCTCAATTACACCGGTGCTGGGTACCCGGCAGAGACAGGCGGACGAGTGCAGAGCCCGACGGGAGATTCCCGAGTGCACCGTCTGCTCGGCGCATCCAATCCGTTCGAGTCGACGGATTCCGGCACCGTGTACATGTCGTTCTTACTGAGCACGGGCACGAACAACGGCTACCGCGCGTTTGAAATGCACAACGGTGGCAACGACGATGCTGTCAATCGCACGCTGCAAATCGGGCTGAGCAGCTTCGGCGACTTTCCCACGTCTGGTACGCCGCAACAGTTCGGCTTTGCAATAAACAATGGTGCGCTCAAATTCAATTTGGGAGCGGAAGACAATGGAGTGCATTTGTTCTTGGTGAAGTTCGACCTCTCGACCACCAACAACGCCGACGCGATCATGGTTTGGAATAATCCCGGTCTGACCGGTTTGGCCGGCGATCCGACGGGCGGCGTCACGGCGAGTGGATTCAACTTCGCGGCCGACCGACTCGGGGCTGGCCACTTCCAGGGTTTGGCGTACGGCTTCGACGAGTTGCGCATCGGCACGACGCTCGCCGACGTCACCAGCGATTTTCTTACCTGCGACGTCAATGGCAACGGCGTTTGCAATTCAACCGACATCAACATCATCGCTCAGCACATGTATTTGCCGGGCGTTTTTGCCGATGGCGACGTCGACGGCAGCGGCGTCGTTGACTTTGCCGACTATCGCATCTTCAAGGATCACCCCGCCCGCGTTGTCGGCTTCGATGCGCCCGGATTGGGAGCCGGCGAGATTCCCGAGCCGGCTTGCATCGCGCTGCTGGCCGTCGTTGCGGTCGGCAGCTTGGGCATTAGCCGGCGGCGAGTGGCGCGGCCTCGGACACCGAAACATTTTGCCCGCTGTTTCTTCTGGTTGATCCTCCTGGGAGGAGTACTCAGCGGAAATTCCCTGGTCCTTGCCGCCGATCAGGATCTGCTGAACGACACGATTGGGTTTTCCGGAAAGACGCTCGACCTCCGGCCGTACGCGACGCTGCCTGCCGGCTTCAATAACGTCATCGAAATGACGCATCGACCAAACGACACGCGGATGTACGTGGCGACGGAGCAAGGGTCTGTTTTCGTCGTCAACGACGACGCTAACGGAAATGGTTCGCCCGCGCTGTTCTTTAACGCGGCAAGTGCGCGTGCAGAGTGCGACCGGCCGAACGATGAATTTCTCCGGCTCGCAGCAAGGATTGCAGTCTGTGGCGTTTCATCCGGATTTCGATGTGGTTGGTGCACCAGGCTACGGTAAGCTGTATACAACCATGCTGGAGAATCGGCCGGCAAATCCGGGAAGTCCGTCGTTCTTCTATCTCGGAAATAGCACGTATGGCGGCGGCGGGGCCGACGGCGTTCTCGCAGAGTGGACCTACAACCACGCCACCGGGCAGGTCGATTCAAGCTCCTACAGGGAGCTGTTTCGCACGAATATGCCGAATTACGACCACCCGATCAAGCTGGCCCAGTTTGATCCCTATGCAGTTCCCGGCGACGAGGACTACGGCTTGTTGTATCTGACGCATGGCGATTCGAACAATCAGGATTCGCTCAACGACGATCCTCAGGACCGTGGCGACATGTTGGGCAAGATGCTCCGCATTAATCCGCTCTCGCCGGCGCCGGGCGTGCGATATAGCATTCCCACAACCAACCCCTTTTATTCGAGCGGCGTACCGAGCCCCGCCGGCACGCCAATCCTCGGCGAAGTCTACGCCTATGGTTTCCGCAATCCGCACAATTACTCGTTCAACAAGGACGATGACGGCAATGTGCAGATCGTGGAGGGCGACATTGGCCGCAGCAACATAGAGGAGATCAACCTCGTCGTGCCGGGAGGCAACTACGGTTGGACCAAGCGCGAAGGAACATTCGTCCATCTGCAAACGCACGTCACCGTCAGCGACCCGAACAACCCGCCTCCCAATGCGGATGCAGGATATATTCTCGGCGTCGCCAACTTGCCTGCAAACGACGCGACCGTCGGCGTGGGACCGGACGGTAAGAATTACATTTACCCCGTTGCGCAATACGACCACAACGGCGTGAATACGTTTATCGGTGAAGACTACACCGCGACCAGCGTGGCCAGCAGCTTCCGAATTCACAACGGCAGCGACCCGCGCTCGACAATCAGTTTGTGTTTCTCAATTTCGCTTTCAATACTGGCGACGTCTATCACACGGACTTCGGCGACATGCTCAACGCCGTGCCCCAACTCGATCCGCTGGACCCGTCCCGCGACAGCCCCGCCGACTTGACGCAGGCGCAGCTCCAGCGACTGCATTTAACGCTCGACGGAGACAACAATTCGGCCACACCGCCGACGACGTCCGACAACATCAATACGCTGCTGGGAGTATTTCGGAACGATGCGCGGTTTGGCGAGGGAACGTCTGGTGAGATGTACATCTCGAACAAAAACAACGGCGGCATCTATCTGGTGACCAATACCGTGGCGAACAACAAGCTGACACTCACTGTCGATCGCGGCACTGGCACGATGACGCTCACCAACTCCAGCGGCCAGAACGTTTCGGTCGACAACCTGAGCGTTTACTCGCCGTCGGGCTCGCTGGCACCGGCAGAATTTCAGAGCGTCCGCGGCGATTGGAACGTTTCGCCGGCAAATTCGATTCACGCTCTGAACCAGCACAACGCGGTCGGCTCGCTGACGCTCGATGGTGCATCCTCCGAATCGCTCGGCAACGCCTACGACGCGAAATTGATCGCGTTCGGCCAGCCGGCAGGCGAGGACCTGCAGCTATTGTTCACCACGGACGGCCCCAACGGCCGGAACTATGCCGGAAACGTCGTCTACACCGGCGTCTCGGCAATTCCTACAACAATCGTGTTGACGGTCGATCTGGCCACGGGAAAGGCCGTGATGTTGAACCAGACGCCGTTCCCGCAGGAAATCGAAGGCTACACGATTTCGTCGGCCGGCGGTTCGTTGGACACCTCCGGGTGGACCTCGCTCGACGCCCAGGGAATCAAAGCGGGCGATTGGATCGCCAGCCCGGCGCTAGCGACGCGACTGACCGAAATCCAGGAGGACGGCACGACGACATTCGACGATCTCACGCCGTTCCAGCTCGGCCAGATTCTCCAGGCCGGCGGTAGCCTCGATCTCGACTTCGAATTCCTCATGGCCGGCCATTCCGAATCGACGCCCGGCGCGGTCGTCTACGTCCTGTCTGGCGACTTCAACGACGACGGCGTCGTTGACGCGGCCGACTACACTGTCTGGCGCGATCATCTCAACACGAATGCGCGGCTGCCCAACGACCTCTCTCCCGGCTCGGTCACGATCGACGACTACAACGACTGGAAGGCCAGCTTCGGAGCGGTTCGGCCTGGCGCGGGTGCCGCGGCCGCCGGCGTGCCGGAGCCCTGTGCACTAGTGCTGATCGCGTCGGCTCTTTGCCCGTTGGCCGCACTTCGCCGTCGAATTGGTTGCTAGCGAGCCGCGGGTTCGATCTCAATCGGCTGAAATCAGTCCCTGCCGCCGGCCGTTTTGCGCGATTCCGCCCTTTGCGCGTGCAAGATTTCCGGCCGCCGCGTGTGCTACTATGAGACGAGCAAGTGCGATTGGCGGCCGTGACAAATGGAAATCCCTCCCAACACGCGAATGAGCCTGATCGCCCGGCTCTCGGATCATGACGATGCCGCGGCCTGGGAAGAATTCGTGGGGATTTACCTGCCAGTCGTATATCGACTGGCCCGCCAAAGAGGTCTGCAGCACGCCGACGCGGAGGAGCTGGCCCAGGAGGTGCTCTTCAGCGTGGCCCGAGCGGTCGAGCGCTGGCAGCCCGACCCCGAGCGGGGGAGGTTCCGCGACTGGCTGTTTCGCATCGCTCGCAACGCCATCGTCAATTTTCTGACGCGGCCGAAACAGCGCGGCTCGGCAGCGGGAGCAGCGGCGTGATGCGGATGCTCAACGAGCAATCCGCGCCCGACGGTGAGGTGTCCGAGCTGTTTGACTTGGAATATCGACGCGAGGTCTTTCGATGGGCGGCAGCACGAGTGCATCAAACAGTTACCGAAGCGACCTGGCAGGCGTTCTGGCAAACGAGCGTCGAGGCCCGGCCGGTGGCCGAAGTTGCCAAATCGCTCGGCATGAGCGTGGGCAGCGTCTATGTCGCCCGCAGCCGAGTGATGGCAAAGCTGCGCGAAGAAGTAAGCCGTGTACGCGATCGATCGGAGCTGTACCGCACGACCGCGCTGCGGGAGGGATGCCATGACAATTCAAGCCAAACGGTGCGACTTGCTGCAACTCGAATTGCTGCTCGCGGACGAGGCCGGAGGCGAAGCGCTCGACACATTGACAGCGCACGTCGACCAGTGCCAAGCCTGCCAGACGCGTCTGACCGAGCTCGCGGCCGACGCGATCTGGTGGAACGACGCGCGCGATTCGCTCAGTGGTGCATCCGAGTGCGCGTGGCAGCCCGATCCGACCTGGTCGACTGGGTTCAGTCCGGATCGTATTCGTGCGGAAAGCGGTTCAGCATCCGCGGTACGCCGACTGCTCGCGCCGCCAAGCCATCCGGAACTGTTGGGGCGACTGGGAAGGTACGACGTCGAGCGGGTTATCGGCGCAGGCGGCATGGGAATCGTGCTCAAGGCCCACGATAGCGAGCTCAACCGGCCGATCGCGGTGAAAATGCTCGCGTCGCACCTGGCGCATGTCGGCGCGGCCCGCGAGCGGTTTGCCCGCGAGGGCCGGGCTGCCGCGGCGGTGGTCCACGAGCACGTGGTGGCGATCTACAACGTCGAGTCCGACGGCGAAGTTCCGTTCCTGGTGATGCAGTACGTGCCCGGCCGGTCGTTGCAGGCGCGGGTCGACGCGGAAGGGCCGCTGGCGGTCGAGGAGGTATTGCGAATCGGCCTGCAGGCGGCGTCGGGTCTGGCGGCCGCCCACGCCCAAGGCCTGGTACACCGCGACGTGAAGCCCTCGAACATCCTGCTCGAGGAAACCGTCGAGCGGGCCGTGCTCACCGACTTCGGCCTGGCGCGGACGATCGACGACGCGAGCCTGACGCACACCGGCGTCCTGGCCGGCACGCCCCATTACATGTCGCCCGAACAAGCGACCGGCGACGTGATCGACCACCGTAGCGACTTGTTCAGCTTGGGTGCGGTGCTCTATTTCATGGCGACCGGCCATCCGCCGTTCCGCGCCGACGGGGCGCTGGCGGTGCTGCATCGCATCTGCCGCGAGCCGCATCGGCCCGTGTGGCAGACGAACAAAGAGATTCCCGATGATCTGTCCGACCTGATCGACCGGCTGTTGGAAAAGAAGCCTCAGCGGCGACCAGCGAGCGCCGCAGACGTGTCCGCTCAGCTCGCCGCGCTGTTGA
This sequence comes from uncultured Planctomycetota bacterium, assembly GCA_963808175.1. GTDB lineage: Bacteria > Planctomycetota > Planctomycetia > Pirellulales > Lacipirellulaceae > DASYDU01. Next base: position 90,538 of record CAWEEU010000008.1, read on the forward strand.
GCCGGATCCAGCGATTCGGCCCGGCTCGGCGGCGATTCGGCGGACTGCGCAGCCGGCAACTGCGACGGCGATTGCTGATGTCTGTCACCGCTGTGCTGGTAGGAGCACTGGCGATCGGTGCGGCATACCGTTTTCTGGGCGATTCGACGCCATCGGCTGCGGATTCGCGGCCGCGAATCGACCCGGTCGAGCTGGCGCAGCACGTGGAAGAACGCGTTTCTGCGGAAGCCGAATTTGCGGATGAGCTCGACGGCGTCCGCCAGGCGCTGGAGCAATCGGCGCTGCCGCCACATTCGTCGTCGACGGTCGATGGCCAGTGGCAGCGAGAAGTCGAGTCGATCCGGCAAAAACTCAATGAATTGGAAAGCCGATAACTTCCCCCCCCAAATTACAAAGGAGCACGAAGCATGAAGACGCGATTCATCGCGGCAGCGGCCGCACTCTGGTCCACGATGGCACTTTGCGGTCCGGCATTTGTAGCGGCCCAAGAGACAGCGACGGCGTCCAGCGCGGCCGAAGCCGCTAAGGCCTCAGCGGATGCCCTGTCCCAGGCCGCCAAACAAGCCGAAGAGGCGGCGAAGGCTGCCAAGATTCGAACGAGCGGCGGCACCGTCTGGGTGCAAAATAGCGACAATCCATTCGGCCGCACCATTACAGTCGGGCGCAAAATGAACCCGGCGACATCCGGATTCCTCTTCGCTGGCCCCGGTGGCTCGCCGCCGCTGGAGGCGAAGATTCGCGAGGTGGCGGCGCGGGTGCACGACGCAAAGGACGATGCCGCCCGGCAAGCAGCCACCATTGAATTGACGTCGCTCCTGGACAAGTACTTCGAAGAAGACATGCAGTCCCGCGCCAAGGAGCTGGAAGACATCCAGAAGCGGCTGGCCAATCTACAGGCCCAGCTGGATCACCGTCGCGCGAAGAAGCAGGAGATCATCGACCTGCAAACGAAAGTGGCACTCAACGAGGCCGACGGACTCGGCTTCTACAGCGAGCGAAAGGACCAGCTGTTCAATTTCCGCGTGCAACCGCCGGTCGAAGTGCCCGTTTCCGTGTCTGTGGACGGTCTAATTCCGCCGCCACCAGACGAACCGCCTGTGCCTGCCAAGCCCAACCGGTAATCCAGTTGGGCTGACGGAGAGTCTCTCTGTGCCGCGCGGGCTAGCCACCCCACCAAGGCCCGCGCGGCCTCTTTTCAAGTTGATGCATGTCGGTCAGTCGTCGGAGCGGTGCTCACCGGCAGCGCGGGCTCTGGAACGCAACTCGTCGGTCGTCCAACCCCTGCGTTCCGCTTCGAGTAGCAGGTCGTGCTGTATGTCGAGCGGCAGGCGGGCGGTCACCGCGTGGGCCGACCAGCTGAGTCCCGGGCGGCGGTTCTCCAGCGGCACGCGGCGGGCAACCGAGGCATAGCGGTTGAGCATTTCGGCGGACACGGCCCCTTCACACATTTGGGAAAACGTCTCGCCGAAGCGGTCCTCGCCAGAGTTCAAAAGATCACCGATCCACCAGGGCCCGGCCCGCTGGCACCAGAGCGCGAACTGCAGCGGGCCCTTCCACTGGGCAATCTCGGGCTTGCCGCTGATCCGCACGCCCACCGACGTGAAATGAAACGGTCCGACGGATATTTTCGGCGGCATGGGGACGCGGCTCTTCGGATCGGAATTGATTTCACCACAACAACACGACGGGCACGACGTGGAAATCGTGAAGCGATCTCGCTGGGCGTCGTGTCCGTCGTGCCGTTGTGGTTATTAGACTGTACACTTATAGTAACTGCACTTTTGGATGTCTGAATTAGGTTAAGCGGCCAGCGCCATGAGGCGTTCGGCCAGTTGAATGATTTTCCGAGGGAGTGCGCCAGACGGCGGTAATGGTCTTTAATTCGTGTTGGATGATTTGTTGACGCAAGACTTTGCGACGGTTGGCGTGCGAAGGCCGACGCTTGGGATCGTCCCAGGGCGAATCGCTGCGATCGACCAATTCGTCGTGGCTGCGGTTCCAAGCCCATAACTCCACCAGCGTATGTATCCACAGGCAAAGTTGAAACACGGCCACCGACCACCGCTGCGCGGCGGTGCCCGTCCAGATGTTGCGCACCTGCTGCTGGCCGGCACCCACACTTCCTTCACATCGTGAAAGTCCTGTTCGATCGTGGCCCGGTCGGCGAAGGCTTCCAGAATCTCCGCGACGCTGGCATGGGGATCGGTACAAAACAGAGCGAACCAACCATGATCTTCCTTCACCAGCACGACTCGGATCAGGCCTCGAACGGGCCGATAGGTCGCCAAGAACGTTTTGGTGGCCTGGGCCACGCGCTGGCCGTAGAGCGTACACTCGACTCTTTGCCAGCCAGCCTTGTGCCCGGCTCGCTTGGCCAGACTGATTTTGTTCTTGCCGTACTTGCGCGGGCGGCCACGCCGATGCTTGTGGCCCGGCCGCACAACCGGCGGCAGATTGCGAAGCGCCGCATCCTTGCGCAACCGGCCGACCACTACGACGCCGGCCGACAATGCGCGATTCAAGAAGGGCCATTTCGTGTAGAATCCGTCCACCACGATCCACAGCGTTTTCCCGGCCCCTTTGGCGATCGGAGCGATCCATTCCACCAGCTTCGCCGCCAGCTCGAGCTTGGTGCGAAACTTCCAGCCACGCTTCTTGGGAATCTTGGCCATCGTCCGTTGGCGGACGTAGAGCATGCTCCACAGCGGCAGCGCCAAGGCGCCGTACAGCGGATGCCGCACGGCCAGCGAAATCGTGACCCAGATATGGCCGTACACGTATTTCTGGTCCGCCGGACCGGGCGTGGGGTTGCGATGGATGTCGGCCCCTTCCACCTTGGGCCCATAACGCTTGGTCGGCGAATCGTCGATCACCGCCAGCAGCCGCTCGGGCAACGGCACATTCGCCAGCACCAAAACGAGCAGTTGCGTGGCCACCGATTCGCTCTTGCGTCCGACACGGGCCAAGAAGTAATAATAGTCGTCGAAGTCGTCGCTGATGCCCACCGCCCGCAACCAGCTGGTCACCGTGCGACGTCCGTGGGCAAACAGGACGCCCACCAGCAGTACGGGCAACCGCCAGCGATGCGCACCGTGCAGTCCGACTGCCAGCCATTCGCTCCACTCCGACCACTGATTGGGACACTGCCAACGACATCTCGACTCGGCCATCCTTGGCTCCTCCATCGTGCGGCTTGTTTGGCAACTGCAGCATGATGGAAGAGCCTTTTTTATTGGATATCAGTTACCGACGATTTCTCCGAAAGTGCAGTTATAGTAAATTCCATGTCTGAAAGCGACTCTTCTTCGACACCTTGGGGCAGCTATCCGCAAACTCGTTTGCGGCGGCTGCGGCGGTACGATTGGTCGCGGCGACTGGTGGCCGAGGCGACGCTCACCGTCGACGACCTCATCTGGCCGCTGTTTGTTCACGAGGGACAGAACCAGCGGCAGCCGGTCGCATCGATGCCCGGGGTCGAGCGGCTCTCGATCGATTTGTTAGTGGACACCGTCTCTCAGGCGGTTGAGCTCGGCATTCCAGCCGTGGCCCTGTTTCCCGTCACCGATCCGGGGAAAAAATCTCCCGAAGCCGAGGAGGCGACCAACCCCGATAATCTCGTGTGCCACGCGGTACGGGCGGTGAAGGCCGCCCACGGCGACGCGATCGGCGTCATTTGCGACGTCGCCCTCGACCCCTACACCAGCCACGGCCAAGATGGCCTGGTCCGCGACGGCTACGTGGTGAACGACGAAACGATCGAGGTCTTGTGCCGGCAGGCGGTCGTACAGGCCGCGGCAGGTTGCGACGTGATCGCGCCGTCCGACATGATGGACGGCCGCGTTGGCGCGATCCGCCGGGCCCTCGACGAAGCGGGGTTCCAGCAGGTGAGCATCCTGGCCTACGCGGCAAAGTACGCGTCCGCCTTCTACGGCCCGTTCCGCGACGCGGTCGGCTCGGCCGCCAATCTCGCGACGGGCGACAAGCGGACGTACCAGATGAACCCAGCCAACACGGACGAAGCAATTCGCGAGGTCGCGCTCGACCTGGCCGAAGGGGCCGACATGGTGATGGTCAAACCAGGCCTGCCGTATCTCGACGTGGTCCGCGGCGTGAAGGATCGCTTCGGCGTGCCCACGTTCGCCTACCAGGTCAGCGGCGAGTATGCGATGCTCGCCGCTGCCGCCGCCAACGGCTGGCTTGACCGCGACAAGTCCATCCTCGAAAGTCTGCTGGCTTTCAAGCGCGCCGGGGCGGATGGCATTCTCACCTACTTCGCCCGAGAAGCGGCGAAATTGCTCCCGAGTTAGTCGCGGTCCTTTTGACCGATCAATTGGCCCGAATCTTGCAGCTCTTGCTAACGACTGGTGTGAGCAACACGATAATGGCGGCAGTAGACAGCGACACGTCGAGCAACGCCAATGAACTCTCCCGAAGCCCAAACTGCTACGCCCGCCGGGCCGGACCGGCAATCGACTCAATCGGTGTCGTCGAGCCCGGCCGCGTCGGCGCCGGCCGTGCCGAGGCAAGCTGCAAATCGCAGGCGCTGGTGGGTGTGGGTTCTTTGCCTGGTCGCGATCGTGTGCGGGGCGGCGGCCAGCGTACCCTGGCTCCGCACCGCTTTCACCACGGTGTCGACCGATGACGCCTACGTTAACGGCCACGTGACGATGGTTGCCCCGCGCGTGCCTGGGCAAGTCGCACACGTGCTAGTCGACGATAACAACCGAGTCCGCAAAGGTGATTTGCTGGTCGAACTCGACAAGGAGCCCTATCAGGTCCAAGTCGAAATCGCACAGGCGGCCGTCGACGCCGCTCAGGCCGATCTTGTGGCCACCCAGGCCAACGTGCGGGCGAATGAGGGACTGGCGCGGAGTCTGCGATTCAACCTCGAACACTCCATCGAGGACGTAGAAAACCAGGTCGCCTTGCTGCGCTCGCGGGTCGCCACCTTGCAGCAGCGTCAGGCCGCGCTGGCCAAAGCACAGGCGGATTACGACCGGAATCTCCGTTGTCGAAGAACGGAACCGTGTCGCAGCAGGAATTTGACGCGTACCGCGAAACTCTGTTGGTGGCGCATGCCCAGGTCGAGGAAGCCTCGCCGGCGTGCATCAAATTCGCGCGTCGCTCGGCCTGCCGGCGGAGCCTGCCTCGGGAGAGGACTTCGCCGCCGTGCCACCCGATTTGGATCAGACCATTTCGTCGGTCCGCGAAGCCCAGGCAAAACTGATTCAGGTGGCCGCCCAGCTTGGCGTGACCGGTTCGTTTAACAGATCGCCGAAACAAATGGTCGCCGACTTCTACAAGCGCGACCCGAAAGGCGACATCGACCGGATTTTCGCGCAACTGCTCAAGGACGCGCCGGCGGTCAAGCAGGCCGAGGCCAAGTTGGCCGAGGCGAAGCGGAATCTCGATCAAGCCCAGCTGCGGCTGCGATACACGAACATCCTTGCCGAGATCGACGGCGTCGTGACGCGGCGCAACGTCAATCCGGGCGACAATGTCGCGGTCGGCCAAAGCTTGATGGCGATTCGTTCGCTCGACGAAATTTGGATCGACGCCAATTTCAAAGAAACTCAACTTGCCGAACTGCGGATCGGACAGCCGGTCGACTTGGACGTCGACATGTACGGCAGGCGGCACGAATTCAAGGGGCGCATTTCCGGCTTTACGATGGGCACCGGCTCGACGCTGGCCCTGCTGCCTGCCGAGAATGCGACGGGCAATTTCGTCAAGGTCGTCCAGCGACTGCCCGTGCGAATCGAATTGCTGGACTACGATCCGGATAAGACGCCGCTGTTCATTGGTTTGTCCGTGACTCCGTATGTCCATGTCAAAGAGCCACCCACGGGTCCCAATGCCGGCAAGCGTGCTGCAGCCCTTTCAAATGGCGGAAGCCCCGGCAACGGGAGCGACGATTCGGCGGTCAGCACCGGAGATAAGCCGTGAGCGTCGGCAGCGCTGGAATTGCCACTTTCGCGGCGCGTCGGTCAGTCCGTGGCTGGTCGCCGCGGCCGTCGTCATTCCGACCTTCATGGAGGTGCTCGACACGACGATCGCCAACGTGGCACTGCGCTACATCGCGGGCGGTCTGTCGGCGCCGGCGAGCGATAGCGAGTGGGTCATTACCAGCTATCTCGCGGCCAACGCCATCGTGTTGCCGATCTCCGGCTGGCTGGCGATGCGATTGGGGCGGCGGAACTATTTTTTGCTCTCGATCGCCGTGTTCACGCTTGCATCGGCACTTTGCGGCATGGCAACAAGCTTAGCGGTGTTGATCGCCGCTCGCGTCCTGCAGGGATTGGCGGGCGGCGGACTGCAGCCCTCCAGCCAGGCCATTCTGCTCGACGCTTTTCCACCAGAAAAGCAGGGCGCAGCGATGACGATCTTTGGCGTCGCGGCGCTTTGGCGCCCGTCGTCGGGCCAACGCTTGGCGGCTATATCACCGATAACTACGGCTGGCGTTGGATCTTCTATCTCAATCTGCCGGTCGGACTATTTGCCCTCGCCATGTGTAGTGCGGTCGTCACCGATCCGCCTACCTCACCAACCAGCGCAAGGCCATGCGGAAGGCCGCACCGAGCGATTCGACACGCTCGGACTCTGTCTGTTGAGCGCGACGATGGTCTCCTGGGAGGTGTTGCTCAGCAAGGGGCAGGAGTGGGATTGGTTTGGAGATCCGTTTGGCGCGTTCAATCGCTGGTGGTCGTGTTTATCGCCGGCCTATGCTGCCTTATCTATCGCGAGTTGCGTATTGACAACCCGCTGGTGAATCTGCGTACGCTTGCCGATCGCAATTTCGCCGCCTGTTGCGTTATCATCTTCTGTGCCTTCGGCGTGCTATATGCCAACACGACGACCCTGCCCGGCATGCTGCAGACGTTCTTCGGCTACGACGCCACGACCTCTGGGCTCGTGCTGTCGCCAGCTGGGTTGTTTGCCGTGGTCGTATTGCTGATCGTCGGCACGCTGCTCACGCGCGGCGTCGACGCGCGGTATCTGATGGCTGCAGGACTGCTGATTATGGCCGTCGGCAGCTATTGGATGTCGCGGTTGAATCTCGGCGATCAGTCCTTGGCAAGTGGTTTGGCCGCGTGTGGTCATCATCGTTGGGCTTTCGATGCTGTTCGCCCCGCTCAACGTGGCGGCGTTTCTCTATTTGCCGAAAGAGATTCGCGGAGCCGCCGTCGGGTTGCTCGCCCTCTTGCGAAATGAAGGCGGCAGTGTGGGCACTTCTGTGGGAGGGATCATTCTCGATCGACGCGAGCAGTTTCACACCTTGCGGCTCAACGAACAGCTTCAAGTATTCAGACCCGAAGTACGCGAATTCTTGAACCGCGGCCAGCAGTTCTTCTTGCAGCACACCGGCGACCCGGTTCACTCGCAGCAGCTGGCGATACGAATGTTGGAACGGACCCGCGGTGAACAAGCGACGGCACTCACGTATTTCGACGTCTTCTGGGCTTGTGCCGCAGTATCCGTGCTGTTGCTGTTTTTGATCCCGATGCTGCGTCGGTCGGTCGCCGAAAAGGGCACGCACATCGGCGCCGATTAGCGAAGGCGCTTCTCGAACGATGGTTTTTACTTTGCGTCGAGCCCAAACGGTTGGACTTCCCACCGTTATTGGGAGGATTCACCGGACTGGTGAAGCAGCTGCTAAGTCTGTTTTCCGTAAGACGTTACGGCGCTCTACACCGACCCTTCTCACTCTCTTGGTGAGGCTCTGCTAGCACCACAAAACGGGCGTCAAAAATTCTTTGCGTCGCAACTCGTTTCGCACCCGCTTGTTGCAAAAAGTCTCACCCCTCCCTGGCGCGCCTGGTACACGGATCGCTTTAGCAACCGCTCGTGAGATTGCAGGCACTCCGCGCGGGGCGGAGAGTCTGTGCACTTGAGGTCTGCCACATCGGTTCGACTTCGAGTTCGGAGCCGCATCGAAGCGGAATCCCAGTGGACGGCAGCGGATGCTTTAGAGCAGGAGATGGGAAATGAGCAATCAGCAGATGTATGAAGCGACGGACATGGAATACGGCTCGGAGAATTTCCGGACGTTCGAACGCGTTCGCAGCTCGAAGCGGCAAGCGCCGACCATGGGTCGCCGCCGCGGGAAGGCTCCGCAGTCGTTCAACGGAATCCACCGCCGCCGCCGCCGCAAGATGGCCTGGTAGCGATCCGAACTCTTTTGCGCTGGCAGGAAGGCTGAGCGTTTGCTCGGTCAGCTGCTGGAGTGCGGAGGGTGCGGATTCGCACAAGTTTCATTTTGCGCGGATGGTAGGTCGCCGTTTTGAATGCGAGGTGGGGCTCTACTGCGGTACGGAACAAGAGACGAAACAAGCATTGAAGGCTTTGGGAAGGGGAGCGTCGCAAAGCTCGGCCAGCGTTCGTGCATGGGCGTCGGTCCGAGAATTGGGATGCATGTTTGCGCCGGGTGCGTTTGACGCTTCATGGTCACGTCCGCCTGGCGATGGCAATCCGTGGTGGCCGATGCGCGGCTTGGGGGTTTTGGAGAAGACTTGGTTCCACGGATTGATTGAGTGCGCGAGGGGGTAGCCATGGATTACACAGACGAGCATCGAATGAGGCGTCTGCCGAGGACGAACGATTGGCGAGCCCAGTTGACATGAGTGAACTGCAAATAAGTGTGCCGACGACGATGGTGTCGTCCGACCCCCGGCGGGGATTGCTGCGCGCTGCGCCGGCGGCACTGCGGATGTGTCTGGTGGTGTCGGCGTCGCCGTTGCGCTCTCAGATTTTGGTGCGTGCCGCGCACGAGGAACATTGGGCCACCATCGTATGCCGCGGTGCGGAAGAGGCGGCCCGCCAGGCCGTTCGAAATCGCATTCAGCTGGCGTTGGTCGACATGCAGGCGGTTCCGCAGAGCGAAGAGCGTGCTTTCCGTTCGTTGGTCGAGCATTTGGCCTCCTGCGACGGACCGCTGGTGGCCGTTTGTGGAAATCCGAACGACAACTTGGGTGAAGTCTGGTCGCGGCAGCTTGGCGTGTGGATGTATTTGCCGGGAGTCGACAGCGAGAGTGATTTGGCATTGGTCTGCAGCGAGGCGCGGAGCATTGTTGAGAAGCTTAGTGGCGAGAAGCTTAACGGCGAGAAGCTCAGCGGCCAGAAAGCCAATGGCCAAGCGCGGGAGTCGGCGAGATAGCAATCAACCGCGTGGCTGCGCTAGCGCAGTCATCGCGTGAATCGATAGATGAATGATCTCCCGCCGGAGGCGGAGGACGAACCGAGAAGTGGAGGCGATACCAGGGGACGAACGGCAGGCCGTCGTCCAGGTTCACGGATTGAGCGGCTCGCGCGCTCAAAACCGCCGCGTGCGCCGGCTGCTGGCCGGTGCGCGAGGCCGATGGAAAAAGGGTTACAGCATGAAATCGTATTCCGTTAATCCCGAGGATTTGGGGAACGAGGAAGTCGGCGGTCCGAGTCGCGGCAGCACCCACGCAGTGTGGTCGCAACGAAGGCAGGCGAAGCAGCGGACTCGTGTCCGGGCGAAGCGGCGCCGAGCAAGCATGGCAGCCATGAACGGGATGCACCTCCGCCGCAATAAGCGCGTTAGCTGGTAGAGCTAAGCGTCGACGGGACCGTGCGTGTCGACGGACCGATCGAAGGCGGAGTTGACAAGAGGAAAATGTTTGGTGCGAAGGATCGCCGAGATGACGCGCGGCCAGCGCATGTGGGGGCTTGAATCGTTTATTCAATTGTCGTCAGTGTCTTTCGCATTGTTGCCGATGCGGCGGACGAAAACACCACAGGAAAACCAGCAATGTCGCAAGTGCTTAACAAGTGGATTTTAACGGTCGCCAGCGCCATGTTGCTCGCGATCTCCGGCCCGTGGGCTGCTTCGGCCGGCACGATTAACATCATTTTGTCCGACGTGGACGTCAGCTACCTCGGGGCTGCCGCCGGCAACACCGGGTCCGTCTACGACGCGATTGCCCATCCCGGTGGCAATCTCAATCCTGCCGAATCCGACGAGGTGGAGACGGCGGTGTTCGAAAAGGACATGGCACCCGTCGGCACGCTGATGTCGGGCGGTGGTACCACGCTCTACCAAGACTTGAAGATCAATGGCGTCGGCACCACGATCCCATTAGGCAGCCTCAACACCGTTGGTTCCAACGGCGGTGGCTTCGGACTCGATTTCTTTACCTCAGCCGGCAACAATTTACGATTGGGTCTCGACACAATCGACTTGCTCGTCACTAACAACGTGATGTTCTTCACGGGTACGGCAAGCGTTCTGAGCCAGAACATGCCGTTCGGCCTGGCCTTTGATACGACCCAACCGGTGGTGTTTTCCTACACCGCCACACTGCCCGGACTGGTTGGGGGGAATCCGGCGACCGGAGGAATGGCCAGCGGGGCCCTGACGATCACCGGCACAGCCATTCCCGAGCCGACGACGATCGCCACTTTGATCGTTGGTCTGGTACTTTCGAGTACGACGCTGGTCCGCCGACGTGCGTAAATCCAGACGTCGAGCAGTCACACGATTGACGCGACATTGGTTCTACGGCCTGGCAACGGCCGATTAGCTAGCGATGCGGCTCCGGGGCGCCATCCACTCGCCCCGGAGCTGCTTTTTTGCGCCCTGCTCGGCGGCATTCTCGTTACTTGGTCACCGTTTTTTTGCCGGCCGCTGCGATTCGAGCCGGCCGTCGCGCTGGAGCCAGCGGATAGTTGAGCACTAGCAGCGGATCGCCCAGCAGCTGATACAGCAACACGTGCTCGCGCCGCTCGGCGGCCAGGTCGACTGGTGGCGGGCTCACGCCACGAGCCAACGAGTCGAGCGATTTCCGCAGCGAGTCGTCGGCCGACGCTGGCGCCATTGTTCGCTGCTGGGCCCGGACCCAAACATCGCCCAGCGTCGCGGCGCTCTTCGCAAATGCCGCTCGCAGCAGCTCGCAGCCGAGCACGGCATTGCCATACGGCATCGTCACCCGTGTGGCCGCAATCGCCGCTACTGGCCCGCGCTCGTCGAGTACCAACTCCTCGGCCAGCGAATCGCTTTGGGCGTCGATCGCTCCGGTATAGCATGCCACAAGCACGGCCAGTGGAGCGTTTGCACCGCAATGGATCCGCGGCACGTCGCTCACCGCCAAGATCGGCCGCGGGCCCCGCGGCGTCTCGGCCACGTCGAGCATCGTCGGCAATCCATGCCCCAGATAGACCCAGGCGAACGAGCCGCTGCTGATCTGGGCGCACGTCGCGTCCGGATCGGTCTTCAGTTGCCGCACCGCATAGTTTGTCGGCACGACCTGGCGAAACACGTTGCGTGCCGCTGCTTCGATGAGTGCGTCGGTCACAACGCCGAACCCGCCCACGCCGGCCACCACGTCGATCTGCCGCCGCCACGATCCGTCATCCGCCTGCTGCTCGTAGCGGATCAGCTTGCGCACGACGCCGGAAAGCTCCGCGGGCGAATCGGCGGGGATCCGCCCGACCGCTACATCGGGCACTTGGTCGCCATCAATGTCGCCGTACAACTGGTCGGTGGCGATCGTCGGCTCGCTTCCCCAATGGACGTTTACCTTCGCCTCGGCGTAGTCGGTGGGCACGTCGGCGACGTCGCCGATCAACACGACGTATATCAGCGAACCGGCCCGCGCGACTTCTCGAACGACCGCATGCAGCTCGACGGCACTAGCCGGGGGTTCGATCGTCTCAAGCACGTGCCCTTGTTCGCGGCGATAGCTCTGCCACGGCGCCAGCGCCGCACGAAGCCCCGCGGGACAAACGACGAGTGTATCCGGCGGAGCCGCGGCGGCCCCGGCAACCAGCACTAGTGCCGCAGCGGCTGCGCAGATTACGAGGCAAAATCGCGGCATCAACAGGTCCTTTTGGCTTGGCGGATCGGAAATCGGGCCGGAATCGTAGCGGCCCAAGCCCGCCCGCAACAAGGTCAGCGACCCACCCCCCCTCCGACCGATCGGTCCCCGGACGCACTGATTGCCGCAATCACCGCTGCTTGCCACGCGGGCGACCGGCGAGATACACTACAGCGGTGTTCGCTCCGCGGGCGTAACTCAGTGGTAGAGTGCTAGCTTCCCAAGCTGGACGTCGCGAGTTCGAATCTCGTCGCCCGCTCTAGTGCTTCGTCAAACTAATCTTTTCGCACTTCGGTGCCTCGCAAGGCTTGAACTAGTCGCCACTTCCGATGCACCGAAGTGCGAAAAGTTGGGCTTGACCAGACACTGGTTGATCAGTCGTGCCGGAATGAGGCGCTCTCTGTTGCTTGCCGGCGGTCGGCGGTGCGGCTCAAGCACCCCCAAATCCTCCGTAATGTACTGAGCATTTTCTTTTGAGTGGGCGGCGCGGCGAGCACGCACTACTGGCACTCACCGGAGGACAAGCTCGTCGTCGTCACGATGGAACAACGCTGGCCCTATTCGCCGGAGACGGAAGTGGCGCTCAAGCCGGTGAATTATGGAGCGATGGAACATTGAGATTGGATTTCGTCGATCGAAGATTGATGATGTGAGATGGCCTTGTTGACTAATTCCACTCGAACTGAGGCAGCCCGAGGTGGGTGAAACGGTTTAAGATTTTGCATCTCAGACGGGCTTCGGCCTGTTGGTTTTCGAGAATCCTGTTTTTCACATTTCCTCCGAAACAACACTTCATGCGATACATGGCGGTTTCCGCCAGGCTGCGTCGATGATATCCCACGTCTTCCTTCCACCGTTTCCGACCAACTCGGCGAATCTCGCGGATCGCTTCGTCACGCTCCAAAGGCGGCTGGCTCGAGTTGCCGTGTTGCTTGATTTTGGCATTGCGACGCGGAGGAATGATCGGCTCTATCTCGTCGGCGCCGAGCGTTTCGTACACTTTCCACTGATCATAGGCCCCATCGCCGGCAAACGAATCGATGGGCGAATCAATCTGCTCCAGCAATTCCTCCACTTGGTCCGCGTCGTGCCCACAGTTTTCCGTCAGCACTTCCGCTTCGATCTCCTGCGTATCCGGGTTCACGGCCAAGTGCAACTTCCGCCACGTGCGTCGTTTGCTCACACCGTGCTTGCGAGTTTTCCATTCGCCTTCGCCAAACACCTTCAAGCCGGTGCTGTCGACGACCACGTCGATCGGTCCCTGGCGGTCCGCAACGTCCAAGGCGATTTCCAGCTTGGCCGCCCGTTTGGCCAGAGACGTGAAGTCGGGAATCGCCACGTCCACCTGCATCAACTGTGCCAGCGAACGCCCCAAACCTTCGGTCTGCCGATAGGGAAGCCGAAACAACTCCCGCAACATCAGCAGGCTTTCAACGGCCGTATCGCTGTAAACAAACGGGTGCCCGACCTTCGTGGCCTCGTTGGTATGTTCCCACGCGTCGATCACGTCGTCGCTAAACCAGAACGTAATCGAGCCCCGCTGCACCAGCGACTCGTTATATTTTCTCCAATTGGTAATCTTGTAGCTCGTTTTCGCCTTGGCAACCATTCACGCGCTCCTTCAGTGTGAGGGGGAATCCATTTCTCCCCTGATTTACGAACTGAACATGCGAATAGTTCGACAAGGCCATGTGAGATTGATGAATTCGGGGGGACGTTGCGGCGGCGTTGAATTGTCCCGGGATGCAGCGGACACGTCGGACAAATAGCACTGGCGCTCGGAGATTTTTGTGATTTGTCCGGGCCTGTTTTCTTGGCCTGTGCGTAAGTCCTGGCAGGCACTCCGGTTGCGATGCAGTGTTTCGGGGCGAACTCGATTCGAGGTGACAGTTCGCGCGAATTGTCAGCAGTGAATCGCCATTCGACGCGGAAAATTCCGAGCTTCGCGTGAAATGCAGCGGACAATACTCCCCTGGGAATTGTCCGGTAGTGTCCGCCGGCCCGTCCCGGCGCTGGAGAACTACGATCGACGTGCTTGTGCATCTGTATAGTATCCTCGTTCTGGTCCAGGATACGCGCCGCCGCAGAGATTACAAGCGGGCACTTTTGGCCACTGGCGGGAATTCGAGGTCGCCGTCGGCCAAGTGGGAAAGGCGGACGTTCGACATCGGGCGACTCATTGCATCCGGAGTTCCTTGCCGGCCTTGAGATCGTCGAATCGTTGGCGCAAGGCAGCCGGGTCGTAGTCGGTGTACTGGCCGGTGGCGAGTTGCTGGGCGCCGGCATCGAGCTGATCGCGGAGCCGATCGCGTTCACCGAGCAGGCGTACGGCTTCGGTGAGTAGCGCATCCTGATCGGGATAGCGGCCGGTGGCCAACTCGGCGGCGATCAATTGGTTAACTGCAGGCGAGAATTCAGTCGACATGGCGGGCCTCCGCGGGGATTATACCATGTGCGGCGAGGGATGGGGATTCGAGAGTTAGGGGGCAGGGATCGGAGTTCGGCGCAGACGGCAAGCTGGTGCGGGTGGGGTTTGGGGAGTTGTGGCGTGGCGTGATTTGGGGAAGCACTGGCGGAGCCAGTGGCACTCAGCTTCAATCCGATCAATTCTCGGCATCTGCCGCGACATGGATATGAGGAAGCGCAAGCATTTGCTGTTCGATTATGTCGCGTGCGGATTCGATGCGGGGTAGAGACTGAATGATTGCAGATCGCGTCATTTCATTAAGCTTGTCATCCAGAATGTCCAATGCATCTTCGGTTTCCTCCAATGTCTTTTCGGCCGCTTCGACAAGGATTCCCAATCCGGGAACTTGCTTCAATGCAATTAAAACTGAGTTATTAATGAATCGGGCGATGAATAGACTCTGTCGTACGGCGGCATATGAAGCAGCACGGTTTGCGCGTAAAACTTGAACAAGTTGTCTCAATGCCGTTAGCACTGTGACACTTTCAATTGCACCACTCGCGATGATTCGCTCGACCGCGGCGATATGCGCGTCGAAGAGTTCCGATATCGCCGCGTCGCTTCTTGCCTCTTCGTACAGCGTATCGAAGTTATATGGTGAGGGCGGAGCGACTAGGATCGGAATGTGTCCTGACGAGATTTCAGTAAAATGCTCTGCTATCTTCGCCGCCAGTTCTTTGGCTTTGTGAACACCGCCTGTGTTCGCAAACTGTGCTGCCGATTCGTAGATTGGGCCTAGCCAACGGGGCCAGTCTTCTGCGACAAGCATATTTCCAATGTCTTCTGCAGCCTTCTGAAGCAACAACGCTTTGTCTCGCCTGGACTCATCTGATGTGTCACTCAAAGCCAGAAGCATTTCATGAAAAGTCGCCTTGAAGTGCTTAATTCGTTTGTCCAACTCGCGGACGTATGCCTGAACCGCAGCATCATTCGGTACTCGCTCCGATGTCGAGCTTGTATTTGGTGATGTCATCAATCATCTCCGTATGAAAAACAAATTGCACAAAAACCCCGTGACGTGCGATTGCGCGTCCGGGGTTTGTGGGTTCGCGTTCGACCGTCGGTGCCGGCGATCATTTTGTTTTGGGGGCATGAACGGAATTATATCGGTGGTTGGGGGTTTGATTAAGGCCCGTGGGTTTGGGGCGTTCGGTCGTTGCGGTGATTGGTCGTTTGGCGAATTGGCATGTGAATGGAGTTTTTGAGAAGAAATGCGAGGCGGCCCCGGGCGTTCGGCGGTTTAACCGCCGAATCACCCGGGGCTAAATGGGGTTATGAAGGGGTAGGGATTTGGTGGCAGGCCGTGGCGTTCATTGTGGCGCTGGACGTATTGGATGCGGTTGCACCGGGAACGCTCGTCGAAACAGAAGCGTTTGTCGTAGCCGGTGGTCCAGAGGGGGCGGTCGTAAATCGCGAGGCCGTAGCGGGCGGCGTCTTTGGCGGTGCGGATGATGTCGCCGATGGCGTGACGCGTGGGGCCGATGACAATATGCGCGTGCCAGGTTCCCACGGTGAGCGCATAGATTGGCAGTTGCAATCGCTCAGCCAATGACGTGCCGATGTAGTGGCCGACTTCGAGAAGCTTGTCGCGCGGGAAGAGAAACCCAGGGTGTTTCATTCGCGCGCGGTCGGCGGATTCGAGAATCGGGTCAGGCGGGAAGATTTCGCCATTGTCGACCCAGCCGCGCCGGTCGCCGCGGAGCCATGTGCCGTAGGTGGTCATGGTGAGCAGCGTGGCGAGCGTGTTGGCCATGCGGGGATGGTATCATCGGGTCGCGCGGAACGCGAATTTCTTCCCGCATTTAGCCCCGGGTGATTCGGACGCGGTAGCGGCCGAACGCCCGGGGGGATGACGCGCAAGAGACGAAGTTGCCGGCGGTTGCGCAAAGAAAGCCCCGGGGCGTTTGGGGGAGATCCGTACCGTGCAATAAAAACGCCCGGGGCGTTCGGCGGTGGAACCGCCGAATCACCCGGGGTTAAATATTTATTGGAATGGAATACAGTGTTGGCTAGTAGTCCATGTCCATGCCGCCATGGCCGGCGCCGCCGCCGCCCTTTTTGTCCTTCTTCGGGGCTTCGGCGATGAGGGCGTCGGACGTGAGCAGCAAAGTGGCAACGCTCGAGGCGTTTTGGAGCGCGGTGCGGGTGACCTTGGTGGGGTCGATTACGCCGGCTTTCACCAAATCCTCGTAGACGTCGGTTGCGGCGTTGTACCCGTGATTGCCGCTCTTCTCGGCGACGCGTTCGCAGACGATGCCGCCGTCCTGGCCGGCGTTGTGAGCGATCGCGGTCAGCGGCGAGCGGCAGGCGCGGACGATGATGTTGAAGCCGACCTGCTGGTCGTGCGACGCTTCACCGCTCGGCTTGACCTTGGTGCTGGCTCGCAAGAGGGCGACGCCGCCGCCGGGGAGGATGCCTTCTTCGACGGCCGCCCGGGTGGCGTGCAGGGCATCTTCGACGCGGGCCTTCTTTTCCTTCATCTCGCTCTCGGTCGCGGCGCCGACGTTGACCTTGGCCACGCCGCCGGCCAGCTTTGCCAGCCGCTCTTCGAGCTTCTCCTTGTCGTAGTCGCTCGACGTGTTTTCGATCTCGCGGCGGATCTGGTCGATGCGGCCCTTGATGTCGGCGCTCTTGCCGGCGCCTTCGATGATCGTGGTGTTGTCCTTGTCGACGATGATCTTCTTGGCCCGGCCGAGCTCCTTGAGGCCGATGCTCTCGAGCTTGATGCCGAGGTCTTCGAAGACGGCCTGTCCGCCGGTGAGGACGGCGATGTCTTCGAGCATGGCCTTGCGGCGATCACCGAAGCCGGGGGCCTTCACGGCACAGACGTTGAACGTGCCGCGGAGCTTGTTGATCACCAGCGTGGCAAGGGCCTCGCCGTCGACGTCTTCGGCGACGATCAAGAGCGGCTTGCCGGCGTTGACGACGGCTTCGAGTACGGGCACGAGATCCTTGACGCTACTGATCTTCTTTTCGTGGATCAGGACGTAGGCGTCTTCGATGACGCACTGCATGGTCTGCGGATCGGTGACGAAGTACGGCGAGAGGTAGCCACGATCGAATTGCATGCCCTCGACCCACTCGACCTCGGTGGCGAGGCTCTTGCCTTCGTCGACGGTGATCACGCCGTCCTTGCCGACCTTTTCCATGGCCTTGGCGAGCATGTCGCCGATCTCGCGGTCGCCGTTCGAGGCGATCGTGCCGACCTGGGCCATCTCTTCGGTGCTCTTGATCTTGATCGAGTTCTTCTTGAGCTCGGCGGTGATCGCCTCGACGGCCTGCTCCATGCCCTGCTTCATCTGGAGCGGGTTGACGCCGGCCGCGACGGCCTTGAGGCCTTCGTTGAAGATCGCTTCGGCGAGCACAGTGGCGGTGGTGGTGCCGTCGCCGGCGACGTCGGAGGTCTTCGAGGCGACTTCTTTCACCATCTGGGCGCCCATGTTTTCGTAGGTGTCTTCGAGCTCGACTTCCTTGGCCACCGTGACACCGTCTTTGGTGACGGTGGGCGAGCCGAAGGACTTTTGGAGGATCACGTTGCGGCCCTTGGGACCGAGCGTGACCTTGACGGCGCGGGCGAGCTTCTGGACACCGCGGCGCATCGCGTCGCGGGCTTCGGTATCGAAGGCGATCATTTTGGCCATGGGTTTGGCTCCTTGATTCGTTGTTCTGGACTTGCACCGCTAGAACGCGGTGCGAGGGTTTTGAATTGGTTCGTTGTGGTCCGCTAGGGGCTTGGGTCTGGGGACTAGGGGCTACGATGTCACCGAACTCCCCAGTCCCTAACCCCCGGTTCCCAGTCCCTCTTATTCGATGACGGCTAAAATGTCGGTTTCGCTCATCAAGAGCAGTTCATCGTCGTCGAGCTTGATGGTCTCCGGGGCGTAGCTGGTGAACAGGACTCGGTCGCCCTTCTTGACTTGCATCTTGCCGCGGGTGCCATCATCGAGCAGCTTGCCGGTGCCGACGGCGATGATCGTGCCGCGGGAGGGCTTGTCCTTGGCGGCGTCGGGGATGTAGATGCCGCCGGCGGTCTTGTCTTCGACGGTGTCGCGTTCGACGACGACTTTGTCGCCGAGCGGCTGGAGCGTGACCTTGGAGCGTTTCTTGGTGGCGGTTGCGGGCATGTGTGTCCTCCTGGAGACAGAGCTGTTAGCTATTGGCTCTTAGCTGTTGGCCAGAGCGGGAAAAATCGGTGGGAACGCGCCGGTGACTCACCCAAGATCGCGGCGCGGATACAGACAATCGTGTGTGGGCGGTAAATGCAAGCCGCGCGCCAAGCTTGCCAGTCGGCGCTAACTAGAAGTCCGCCAATGGGTTAGCGTCATTCTAGCGATTTGGCTCGGCTGCCAAAAGGGGCCGGATGCGCGGCGGGGAGAGCGAAATCGGCGAGCGGGCGCTGCCAGTTTGGCAGGCCGTGTGCATCGGCATATTCGAGCCGTGGGCTTTGGCCGCGTCGCTTGCGACGCGCTTTCGTCGGACCGGGACGGGAATCCGCGCGTCGCGAGCGACGCGGCTAAATGGTCGATGGCGAAACTAGCCGAGGCGGGTGAGCTTCGTCACTCGGCCGGGCTCGACCCATTCGGTGACGATGATGTTGCCATCGTGGTCGAAGCAGGCGTCGTGGGGGTGGACGAACTTGCCGGCGACCCAGGCATCGGGGTGGACGCGGAGCTTCTTTTCGTCGACCTGCTTCTGCCACTCGGGATAGTTGGCGAGGTGGGCGATCGGCTGGTTGTCCTTGTCCAAGAGTGTCACGCGGGAGCTGAGGTCGGGCACCAGAATCGTGTCGCCGCGGAGGTCGAAGTGGCACGGCAAGAGGAAGCCCTCGACCGTGCTGAGATACTGGCCCTCGGGCGTGAAGTACTTCAGCTTGTGGCGGACGCGGTCGGTGATCACGACGGCCGGCTCGCGGCCGGGGCGGTTGTCGTACCAGAGTCCGTGCGGATTGATGAACGTCGAGTCGCCGTCGCCCGGGCCGCCGAAGCAGCTCTTCCAGTTGGCGTCCTTGTCGTAGCGATGGATCCAAAAGCTGCCGTAGCCGTCGGCCAAGAGGAAGTCGCCGTCCGGGAGGAAGCAGAAATTGGTCGGCATGAAGCAGTCGCGCTGGCCGTAGACGTGGTTGTCGACGTCTTCGCCAGGGGCGTATTTGCCGGACTCCATCGGCGCGTGCCGCCGCCAGACCTCTTCGCCTTGGAGCGAGAGCTTGGCGAACATCTTGGGGCGATAGCTGGTGACGTACAGGAACTCTTCGCCGTCCTCTTCGCGGAGGTCCATGCCATGGGCGCCGCCAGCGAACTGGTTGCCGAAGCTGCGGACGTATTTGCCGCCCGAGTCGAAGACGAAAATCGTGGGATGGCCGCGACGATTCTCGCGGCCTTCATGAATGATGTAGACGAGGCCATCGCGGTCGATCGTGCAATTGTGCGTCGTCTGCCACTCGAACTCCTTGGGGAGCTGCGCCCAGCCGTGATGCACTTCATACTGGTGGTCGCCTTCGCCGAGAATAATTTTCGAATCGGTCTTCGATTCGGTGGCGATCGCCGGCGCGGCGAGCACGGCCGCGGTGGTGGCGGCGGCCGCTTTGACGAAGTCGCGACGTGTGACGCCAAGCTGGTTCTCCGAAGGCATATTCTGGTCCGCCTGTAACTGAGGGCCATCGATAGCACGACAAACTGTTAACCTACCACGCCCCGGCCGACGGGGCTACAATTCTTGAACGCATATGGAAACGGCCATAGCGGCGACTTCTGCTGCCGAGAGGGAGCGGGCAGGGCTTCGGCTGCGAGAGTTGGCCGCGAATTTGGGATCGCACCGCGGCTTTGCCGACGTGGTCGCCAGCCTGCAAGCAGGGCATGGCGGGACGCTCGGCGGAGTCTGGGGGTCTTCGCGCGCTGGTGGCGGCGGCGCTGGCTCGGGAATGTCCGGGCCCTCTGGTCATCGTGGCGCCGCATCCCAGCGAGATCGATTCCATCGCGCGCGATTTGGCGCTATTCACCAACCTCCCCATCGCGGAGTTTCCCGCCTGGGAATCGGAGCCGGGCGAGCGGGTGGTGCACGATGAGATCTATGGTGCGCGACTGCGGGTGCTGAAGGGGTTAGTGCAAGGGACGCCGACATCACGCGCCCCGCAGCCCCCGGCTCTGCCGGGGGTTGAATCGAGGGAAAGCGCAAACGGCGAACGAATTGGCGAAGCGGAAACTAGCAACAAAAACCCCCGGCGGAGTCGGGGGCTGACGGGCGGACACGATACCGGTGCAAATTCTGAGATCCTCGTCACCAGCATTCAGAGCCTGTTGCAACCCGTGCCGGGGCGCGACGCGCTGGCCGAGGCGACGCGGGTGATTCGCGTCGGTGGCACGATCGACGAGCAGGAATTTACGAAGTGGCTCGTCACGCGCGGTGGGCATGCGACGACGGCGGTCGAACTGCCGGGGGAATTCTCGCTGCGTGGCGGCATCCTCGACATCTTCCCGCCGGATGCCGAGGACCCCGTGCGGATCGAGTTGTTCGGCAGCGACGTCGAGTCGATCCGCCGCTTCGACGTGGCGACTCAGCGGAGCCTCGGCTCTCTGGACGCGGTCGAAGTCACGATGCTTGAGCCGACGGCGTCAGACCGGGCCCATTTCACCGCGTACGTGCCGCCCGAGACGTGGTTCCTCTTGATCGAGCCGAACGAACTTTCGGAGGAGGGCAAGTTCTATCTCGACCGGATGGACCGGCCGCAGGCGTTTCACTCGGTGCGGACGACGCTCGAGGAGATTTACAAATTTCCCTCGGTCACGGCGGCGGGCGTGCCAGCGGGCTCGATGGAGCAGACGGCCCACCTCGAGTTCGAGTCGGTCGAGCGATTCAGCGGCGACATTGCGAAGGTCCGCGACGAGCTGGACAAAGTGAGCATCGGCCACGCGGTGTTCATCGTCTGCGAGACCGAAGCCGAAGTCGAGCGGCTCGGCGAATTATTCAAGGCGTCGCCGCTGTTGGCAGAAGGGCGGTTGCACTTTGTCGTTGGGCATCTCGAAGCGGGCTTCCGCGTGGTGCCGCAGCGGGTGGCACTGGTGAGCGCCGGCGAATTGTTTCAGCGGCATGATCTCGCGCGGACGACGCGGCGGCGGTCCGCCCCGGCGGACGGGCGATCGACAGCTTCCTCGAACTGCGGCAGGGCGACCTGGTCGTGCACCTGGCCCACGGCATCGGACGTTACCGTGGTTTGAAGCTGCTGGAAAAGGATGGCCGGGCGGAGGAGCACCTGGAGCTCGAGTACCACGGCGGGACGAAAATCTACGTGCCCAGCGCGAAGATCGAGCTGGTGCAGAAATACGTCGGCGGCAAAGGGAGCGGTTCGGTGCCGCTGGCGCACATCGGCGGCGCGGCCTGGGTCAAGCAGAAGCAAGCGGCCGAGAAGGCCGTAACCGACCTGGCGTCCGAAATGATCGAGCTCGCCGCCCAGCGCGATCTGCGCCCGGCATCGCCTTTCCGGCCGACACCGACTGGCAGCGCGAGTTCGACGCCCAATTCCCCTACCAGGAAACGCCGGATCAGCTCACGAGCATCGCCGAGATCAAGCGCGACATGCAGCAACAGCGGCCGATGGACCGGCTGCTCTGCGGCGACGTCGGCTTCGGCAAGACCGAGCTGGCGATCCGTGCCGCGTTCAAGGCGATCGACGCGGGCTACCAGGTGGCGGTGCTGGTGCCGACGACCGTGCTGGCCGAGCAACATCGCCGCACATTCTCGGCGCGGATGGCCGAGTTTCCGTTCGAGATCGCGTCGCTGTCGCGGTTCTGCACGCCGAAGGAACAAAAACAGATACTGGAGCGCACCGCCAACGGCCAGCTCGACATCTTGATCGGCACGCACCGGATGGCATCGCCCGACGTGCAATTCGCCAACCTGGGCCTGCTCGTCATCGACGAGGAGCAGCGGTTCGGCGTCGAAGTGAAGGAGCGACTCAAAGCACTGCGGGCGACAGTCGACGTGCTCACGATGACGGCGACCCCAATCCCGCGGACGCTCCACATGTCGCTCTTGGGGGTGCGGGCGATTTCGAACCTGGAAACGCCGCCGGCCGACCGGCTGGCGATCGAGACTCGGGTCACGCGATTCAGCGACGACCTGATCCGGCACGCGATCATGCGCGAACTAGGCCGCGGCGGGCAGATTTATTTCGTCCACAATCGCATCAACGACATCCAACTGGTCGCGGCGCGACTCAATCGGATCGTCCCCGAGGCACGGATCGACATCGGCCACGGTCAGATGGCCGAGCACCAGCTCGAAGACGTGATGCTCAAGTTCGTCCGCGGTGAGACCGACATCTTGCTCTCGACGACGATCGTCGAGAGCGGGCTCGACATCCCGAATGCCAACACGATGTTCATCGACGATGCGGATCGCTACGGTTTGGCAGACCTCCACCAGCTGCGCGGCCGCGTGGGGCGATACAAGCATCGGGCATACTGCTACTTGCTCGTGGACGAGAACCGGCATCTGTCGCCGGAGGCGGCCCGGCGGCTGCGGGCGATCGAGGAGTTCAGCCAAATGGGCGCCGGGTTCGCGCTGGCAATGCGCGACCTCGAACTCCGCGGAGCCGGCAACATCCTCGGCACCCAGCAAAGCGGCCACATTGCAATGGTGGGCTACGAACTCTATTGCGCACTGTTGGAACGAGCAGTCCGCGAGCTCAAAAAGCTGCCGCCGCGGCATTCGATCGACGTCAACATCGACCTGCCGGGCGAAGCCTATCTGCCGCGCGGCTACGTCCCGGACATGCGATCCAAGATCGATCTCTATCGCCGGCTGGCCCGATTGACCAGTGAGGAGGCGGTCGACGATTTTGCCACCGAGCTGGTCGACCGCTTCGGTCCGCTGCCACTGGTCGTCGAACACCTGTTGGAGCTAGCACGGCTGCGGATCTGGGCGCACGGGTGGGGAGTCCGCGAGATTCGGCTGGAAGACCGCTATGCCGTCCTCGGCTACTCATCGCGGGACAAGCTGGCACGGCTGGTGAAGCGTTCGGGCGGACGGCTGCGGGTGGCGGACACGGTGAGTGCGTATTGGCCGCTCACGTGCGAGCTGGATGACGCCGCGGCGATTTTTGCGGAAGTCAAATCGCTCTTGCAGCCAGTGGGAAAGACCGCCTAGAATCCGCCGCTTTTTGCTGGCAGTTGGGGTGGCGAGTTGCGATTCCGCGCCGGCGGCCCGCCGGCCAACAAGCGCTGCGATTGCCGGCTGTGGTACGACTCTTCCTTCTATTCGGTAGGTTCTGCTCATCGACCGTCGACTCTTGATCGCTGCTGTCCTCTTCGTCGGCTGTGGTTCGCCCGATGCGCCCGCACACGCGCAGGAAGCAGATCTGCCGATCGCAGGCGACGCGGCGCCCGAGCCGGCGACGATCGACGGCTGCCAGGTGATCGCCCGGATCGACGGCCAGGTCGTGCTGGCCTGCGAAATCCTCTGGCGCGTCAACCAGATGCTCGAAGCCAACCAGGATCGCATTCCGCCCGGCGAGTATGAAGCGGTGCGCGACCAGTTGATGAAGCGGACGCTGGTCGGCATGATCGACCAGAAGTTGCTCTACGCCGAATTCCGCCGCAACATCCCACCCGAGAACATGCCGCGAATCGAAGAGAGCCTGCGTCCCCACTTCGAGGAGAAGGAAGTGCCGCGGCTGATGGAGCAGCTCAACGTCAAGAGCCAGCGCGAACTGGCACTGGAATTGACGCGACTGGGCTCCTCGCTGGACGACGCGCGGCAATCATTCAACGAGCACGTGATCGCGTCGGAGTGGATTCGCTCGAAGATCAAGGTCAACGACGACGTCAGCCCGGACGAGATGGTCAAGTACTATCACGACCATCGCAAGGAATTTGAATATCGCGCAAAGGTTCGCTGGGAAGAGTTGACGGTCCGCAAGAGCGGTATCCCGGCGCAGGCGGCAGAGGCGTATGCGAAACTGGCGCAGATGGGAAACGAAGTCTGGCCGCGCGTCGGGGCGAGTCGTCCCGATGAACCCATCTTTGGCGACGTCGCCAAATCTAAGAGCGAGGGTTTCAATGCCAACGATGGGGGCCTTTACGATTGGACCCGCCAAGGCACGCTCAAGGCAGAGGTCGTCGATCAATCGCTCTTTTCACTGCCGGTCGGCCAGATGAGCACGATCCTCGATAGCGGTACGGCGTTCCACATCGTCCGCGTGCTCGAGCGGGCCGACGCCGGCTGCCGGCCATTCAGCGAGGTCCAGAACGACATCCGCGACAAGCTCAAAGACGAGCGGATGGCCGCCGCCCAGCGGAAATACTTGGCTGAACTGCGCAAAAACGCCAAAATCTGGACCGTCTACTCCGGAAACGTCTCGGTTGCGGCACTGATGGGCGAAATCCCCGGTCAGCAACAACAGCGGTGAGACTTGCCCACCGGTTCCTGGCCGCCTGCGTCATTCCGCCGCGATCTTCCCTTTTTGCCGCGAACTGTCAAGGGCCTCATTTTTGTTGACCACTCGATCCGCTAAGCTTGGGAATCGCTTCTTCGAGTAGCGGTGCGAATTCGAGGCGGCAAATGGCCAAGAAAAAAACGCGCCGAACCAAGTCGACGGCCGGCGGTTCATCACCGACGGACGCTCGTCCGGCGACCGGCAATAAATCGCGCGCCAACCGCCGCCCGGCCGCGGGGGCGACCACCTCTGCGTCCAGCGACGGCCGGCCAGACCGCGCCACGCGACAGCTAGCGGTGGTCGGCATCGGTGCCTCGGCAGGCGGGCTCAGCGCCTTCCGAGAGTTCTTGTCGGCCATGCCGGCCGACAGCGGCCTGGCCTTTGTCTTGATCCAGCACCTTGCGCCGATGCATGAAAGCCTCACTGCCGAGCTGCTGAGCAAGCACACCCCGATGCCCGTGGCCGAAGTCCGCGACGGGATGCGGATCGAGCCCAACTGTGTCTACGTGATCGCGCCGAATCGATATCTGACGATCAGCGGCGAGACACTGCACTTGACCGAGCCGGTCGACAGCCACGCCGTGCGGGTGCCGATCGACTTCTTCTTCCGCTCGTTGGCCGACGAGCAGCAGCAGCGGGCGATCGGTGTGATCCTAAGCGGGGCCGGCGCCGACGGCGCGCTGGGAGCGCGGGAGATCAAGGCGGCCGGCGGCATGGTCATGGCTCAGCAGCCGGACACCGCTCAGTACGACAGTATGCCGCGCAGCGCGATCGACACCGGCGTGGTCGACCACGTGCTGCCGATCAGCAAAATGCCGGACGTGCTCGTCCGCTACGTGCAGCATTGGTACGTCAACGGCAGCGGGGCCAGGGAAGAGGAAGCGACAACCACCGCGGCGCCGGATGACCTCCAAACGATTCTGTCGTTGCTGCGGGCGCGGCTCAAATACGACTTCAGCGGTTACAAGAAGGGGACGCTCACGCGCCGCATCCAACGCCGGATGGGTCTCCACCACGTCGTCGACCTCGAACGCTATGTCGAGATGCTCCGCAACGATCGCGACGAGCTGGCCGCGCTCTACAAGGACCTGCTGATCAGCGTGACCAATTTTTTCCGCGAGCCGGAAGCCTGGCAGGAGCTGGAACGGCTGGTGATCGATCCCTTGGTCAAGAGCCAGCCGGATGACTCGCCGATCCGGGCCTGGACGCCGGGCTGCGCCACGGGCGAAGAGCCGTATTCGCTGGCGATGCTGCTAGTGGAGCGGATGCATGCAAATGGAAAGTGGTGCGGCATGCACATTTTCGCCTCCGACATCGATCAGGATGCACTAGCCTTCGCCCGGGCAGGCGTGTATCCCGAAAGCATTGCCGCCGATGTTTCGCCTGAGCGGCTGCAGCGATTCTTCACCAAGGGGGAACACACTTACCGCATCAACAAGGACCTGCGCGAATCGATCGTCTTTGCCGAGCAAAACCTGGTGGGCGATCCACCCTTTTCCAGGCTGGATTTGATCTGTTGCCGGAATTTGATGTTCTATCTCGAGCCGGAGCTGCAGAACAAGGTGCTGGGAATGTTTCACTTTGCATTGTGCGAGGGCGGCTACTTGCTGTTGGGCAATGCAGAAACGATCAATCAGCAAGAGGGCTTGTTCCAAGCGGTGTCGCGGAAATGGCGGATTTACCGGCGGGTCGGCCCCGTGCGGCCGCAGGATTTGGAGCTGCCGATGGGCGGGCGGGCGGTGCCGCCGCTGATCCCGCTGCTTTCGGCCCGGGGAGGTCCGCGGCGGATCAGCCCCATCTCGGCCTTGGCCCAAACCGCGATTCTACGCCGCTATGCCCCGGCGTGTGTGATCGTCAATCGCAATTTGGAAGTGCTCTATTTGCACGGCTCCGTCGACGACTATTTGCAGCTACCCTCGGGCGAATTGGCATCTGACCTGATCTCGATGTCGCGGCCGGGGCTGCGGACGAAGCTCCGCGCGGCGATCAACCAGGCGCTGGCGACGAACAAGCCGGCGGTCGCAGAGGACGTCCGGATCAAGCGCGGAGACAAGTATTTCTCGATCCGTGTCTCGGTGGAACCGCTCCGCGAGTTGAGCGATGCCGATGGAGTGCTGTTGGTAGCATTCGACGAGGCGAGCACGGACAAGCGGGTCAGAATCGTATACGTCGAGCCCCGCGACGAGCAGCGGACCGACCGGCCGGAAACGGCCGACGAATTTGAGTCCGTCATCCATCAACTCGAAGAGGAGCTGCGCAGCACGCGGGAAGACTTGCAGACGACGATCGAGGAACTGGAAACCTCGAACGAAGAATTCAAGGCAGCCAACGAAGAGGTCACTTCGGTCAACGAAGAATTGCAATCGACCAATGAAGAGCTGGAGACTTCGAAAGAAGAGCTGCAGTCGGTCAACGAGGAGTTGCATACGGTAAATAACCAGCTGGAGCAGAAGGTGCAGGAGTTGGAGGCGATGACGGATGACCTCTCCAATTTGCTCAAGAGCTCGGACATCGCCACGATCTTCCTGGATCGGCAATTTCGCTTGCGGCTGTTTACGCCGGCGGCGAAGCGCCTGCTGCGGGTCATCGAGAGCGACGTGGGCCGGCCGATCGCGGATTTTGCCCAGAAATTTACCGACGCGCGCATGCTCATTGATGCGGAAATGGTCTTGGAAAAGCTCACGCCCGTGGAAGAGGAAGTGCAGGCCCACGACGGGCGCTGGTATCTGCGGCGGGTTGCCCCCTACCGCACGGAGGACGACCGGATCAGCGGGGTCGTCATCACATTCGTCGACATTCATCAGCGGAAGCTGCACGAGGCCGAACTTAAGGAGCTCGCGGAGAACCTCGAGCGGCGCGTCGTGGAACGGACGACCGAACTGGGGACAATGAACCTGGCCCTGCAAACGAGCGAGGGTTATTTCCGCGAGCTGCTCGAGGCCGCGCCGGACGCGATGATCGTGGTCGACGGAGAGAAAGCGATCCTACGCGTCAATCAGCAAACCGAGCGGCTGTTCGGCTATCCGCGCGAGCAGCTCGAGGGGCAGCCGATCGAGACTCTGATGCCCGAGCGTTATCGCGGAGTGCACCGCGAGCACGTGTTCAACTATTTCCGCGATCCGCAGACGCGGCCGATGGGCGTTGGTCTTGAGCTGTGGGGCGAGGGCATCGATGCCGCCGAGATCCCGGTCGAGATTCAGTTGAGCCCGGTCGACATCGCCGGCCAAGTGCTGGTGATCGCCGCGGTGCGCGACATGAGCGAGCGGCGAGACACTTACTAGACGGTGCACGCTTGGGTGAAAAGAACTTCACCCGCAGGTCGCAGCGGATCGGGGCAGGTGATCCGAGATCGACCGCGGGTGAAGAGTTGTCACCCATTATCGAAAAATGGAAAAATCGGATCAAGAGAGATCCTTAAGAGATCCTTAGAAACGGCCGGCCGAAGCAACCTGCCTCTATCTGCTCCGACCAGCCGCCAATTAATCACGAGAGTAATACCGGTTTCCTCCCGGCGGCAAGACGAAGCGTGATGAATGTGCGCCGAATGTCCAAACTGCCAGCAATGCATCTGGGGTGTTTTATTCACGTCTGCTGGCATGCGACGGTCAGGATTTGATCATTCGTTCTCCGCGGACAGCATGAGCCAATCGTCTTCGAGCGCGGCGAGCGCGGCGGTGAGGCGGGCGACCTCTGCGTGGAGACGCTGAGCTTCGGCGGCGTCGGTGACCGTGAGCAGGGCGGCAGCGACCGCTTTCTTTTCGTCGTCGAGCTTGGCGATCTTGCGCTCGACACTTTTGAGCTTCTTCTGGGTGTCGCGGTCGGCCCGGCCGGACGACTTGCGCGACCCGGACGTTGGCGGCGGCACCTGCCCGGGCGTGGCGACTGTGTGGGCGCGCGGAGCCCGGCGTCGATCTCCTTTTCGATCCGATAGACGTAATCGTCGTAGCTGGCCGGATAGCTCACGACGCGACCGCCGCGGACCTCGATCACGTGGGTCGCCACACGGTGCATGAAGTGGCGATCGTGGCTGGTGAAGATGACCGTGCCTTGGTAGCGCGTGAGCGCTTCGGCCAGCGCCTCGACCGACTCGACGTCGAGGTGGTTGGCCGGTTCATCGAGGATCAACACGTTGTGCTGCTTTAAGAGTAGGCCGGCGAGCACGAGCCGGGCTCGTTCGCCGCCCGACAGGACGCGGATTTTCTTCTCGACCAGCTCGCCACTGAACAAGAAGCTGCCGGCGACGTCTTTGACGTATTGGGGCGAGGTGAGCGGGGCGGCCTGGACTTCCAGGTATTCGTAGACAGTGTAATCGTCCGGAAGCGACCGGTAGACGTGCTGGGCGTAGACGCCGACTTCGCAGCCGTAGCCCCAATTGACCGTGCCGGCGAGCGGTTCGAGCGAACCGCAGATCGTGCGGAGGAACGTCGTCTTGCCCTGACCGTTGTCGCCCACGACGCCGGCCCGCCAACCGTGGTCCACTTCGACGTGGACGTCTTCGGCGACAGTTCCATCGGGATAGCCGATCACGAGCTGTTCGGTCCGCACCGCCGGCCCTTGTCGCGGCTCAATCTCCGGGAAGTGGAGGCGAATCTCGGCTTCCGCGTCGGCGATCTCGATCAATTTGAGCCGGTCGAGCTGCTTGGCCTTGTTCTTGGCCTGGCTGGCGGTGCTGGCCTTGGCGCGGTTCTTGGCGATAAAGGTCTCGAGCTGGCGGCGCTTGGCGAGAGTTGTCGCATTGACGCGGCGGTCGTGCTCGCGGCGCTCCTCGACATTGGCCAGGTAGGAGTCGACGTTTCCCGGGTACATCGTCAGCTGCCCGCGCGAGATTTCCAGCGTGTGGTTGCAGGTCTTCTTGAGAAACTCGCGGTCGTGCGAAACGACCAGGCAGCCGGCGTCGAAGTGCTGAAGAAAATGCTCCAGCAGCATTTGCGTCCGCAGGTCGAGAAAGTTAGTCGGCTCGTCGAGGATCAGCATGTTGGGGTCGTGGAGCAAGAGCGCGGCGAGCTTGGCCCGCGTCTGCCAACCGCCGGAGAGTTCGCGCACGGATCGGTCGAGCACGGCGTCGGGGAATTGGAATTCCCAGGCCACCTCGCCGCACCGCCAGTCCGGCTGGCCGCTGTCGCGCATGAGGAATTCGCGCACCGTTTCGCCCGCCAGGAACGGATCGTGCTGCCGCAGGTATCCGAGGCGGAGCTTGCGGCTGCGGACCACTTCGCCGGCATCGAGTTCTTCGTCGCCCAACAGGATCCGGCAGAGCGTCGATTTGCCGGCGCCGTTGCGGCCGATGAGGCCGACCTTCTGATCGTCCGCCAGCGCGCAGCTGGCACCGTCGAGCAGGTCCTGGTCGCCGTAGCGCTTGTGAGCGTCGTTGAGCTGCAAAACTACGGGCACGGGGAAAGTTGAGAGTCTAGTGTTGAGAGTTGAGGGTGGGATTCCGGTGGCGGGATTTCCATCCGATGATCGCAAGGAACACGCACGCGGTCAAACAGACCAGCGCGAAGAGGTCGCCGGTTCTTACATAGACGGTCGGCGCGGCGTCGGGGTTCAGCTCGACGTCAGCGAGGATCACGTCTTGCTGCTGGCGCGGGCTCTGGGCGCGGATGCGGCCGAAGCGGTCGATCCAGGCGGAGATGCCGCCGTTGGCGGCGATCACCAGTGGGGTGCGGGTTTCGACCGCACGGAACACGTCGCAGGCCAGGTGCATGTCCAGCTCGCTCGAGCCCCAATACCAAGCGTCGTTGGTCAGGTTTACCAACACGTCGGGCCGCTGGCCGGTGGCGTCGAGCGTGGCGACCTGGTGACGGATCACGTGAGGGATCACCGTTTCGTAGCAGATGCTTGGCGAGTAGAACACACCGCCGACGGCCAGCGCGACCGGCCCGTCGCCGGCCTCGGCCGCGCCCGTGATTGACGAAATGTGCTTCAGAAACGGCAGCCAATGCGAGAACGGGACGTACTCGCCGAACATCACGAGGTGGAACTTGTCGTAGGTGCCAAGAATCTTGCCGTCGCGATCCGCAAGCACTGCCGAATTGTAGACGTTGACACTGAGTGATTCAGTCGCCGACGCGGCATCGTTGAGGAATACGATCCGGTCAATGCCGACAAGCACCGGCGTGCCAAGCCGAGAGGCGAGGCTCGCCAGATCGCGCGAGCCGGAATCGGTGATTTCCTCCGCGGTGTAGCCGGCGTCGGCCGGCAATTTGTATCCCGGCTCGAACGACCGCAAGGGGCTGCGGAACATCGTCTCCGGCCAGACCAACAGGTCGATCGGTCGATTGTCCAGCGCCGCAGCCTTGGCAACCGCGCAGTTCCGACAAGTCGACGTACTCGCGCATGATCTCTTGCTGCTTCGAGAGGTCGGATTTCCAATCGGCGAGGCTGTTGCCCTGGACGAGCGCGATGCGCGTGGATTTGAATTGTTGATTGTCGATTGTTGGTTGATGATTGGAGGACGTCGCGCGAAGCGTCGAGTCTCCGTAGGCGAGCACGGCGGCGAAGATGAGGGCGGTCGGTAGGAGTGGAGACAGCAACCATGCCGGACTACGTTTTGCCAGGCGACCGGCCGCAATTCGGAATCCGAACTCGGTAATCGCGGCCGCCACCAGGATCATCACGAAATCCACGGCATATTCGCCGCCCAGGTCGGCGATTTGAATCACCAATGGCCAGCGGTATTGCGTGTGAGCGAGCGAGGCCATCATGAAGCCGGTCATGACGTGGGCCCGCGCGAGTTCCAACCCGGTCCAAACGACGGGGGCCGCAAACCAGAGTGGGATCTTCAGCCTGTGCACCGCGACACGCGACAGGCCGACGAACAGCGGCAGGTACACCGCCAAATACGCCGACAGCGCAAACCAGCCCAGGTACACGGCCGGATGGGGCAGCCGCAGCCAGTGAAGCGATGCCATCCAAAACGCCAGCGCGGCGAACCACAGCGACCGGTACGGACGTCGGCCGGCGAGCGTTTCTTCGCGCACCAGCGCGAGCCACGGCACGGGCGCGATCCAGCCGAGCCAGCCAAGCGCCAGCGGCGGCTGGGCAGCCCACATCAGCAGGCTGCCCGCCAGCGCGATCCACAGAGTCCGGTTTCGCAACATCGCGGAGCGCTTCCTGCGGCTAGGGTTGGGCCGTGCTCAAGTAGTGGTCGACCTGGTCGTGCATGTCGAACACCACGTTGCGGACTTCCTTGACCGGGGCGTTTTCGTCGATCAACTTGAGGAGCGGCTGCGTCAATTCGGGCGGCAACTTCGCCCGCTCGCTCGCCTGGCTGATCGCGCCGGAAAAGAGCTTGGCGGTCGTCGTGCCGGGCTGATACCGCACGAGCAGAATATTCGAATTGAGCGCGATCTCGAACAACGCGCGTATGGTCATCCCCGTAGCTGGCACCGAGGTGCTTGCCGATCGCCCGCGCGTTGTCGAAGAGATACGCCATCGCCCGGTTGCCGGCGAGGTCGACGTGATCGGCGTCCGGTCGCGGCGGGAGATCGGGAATCGTCGTGCCCAGAATTTCTGCCTGTTGTCGAGCGGTTTCAAACCAACGGGCGACTTTGTCCGCCGATGCCGCACGGTCGTTGGCCAGCGCGGCCAGACTCCAGGTACTGCCGAGTGACCAGGCGGCGCGGCGCGGGCTGCGGGCGGGGTTTGTGGAGATGGCCGGTGGCGACGGCGCGGGGGCTGCTTCGTGAACCGGCTCGGGACTGATCGGCTCAGGTGCTGAAGGTTCGGAAATGGCGGGCTCGGCTTGAATCGATGCAGTCGCGTCGGGTGCCGGCGGGGACGGAGTCGGTCGGGGAGTCGAGGGCGTCGCACTAGCCTCCGGAACCGCTGCAGGGGTCTCGCCTTGAAGAGAATTGTTGGCGAGGGAGGCGGCGACGTCATTGCCGAAGTCTTGGGCCTGGTCTTCCTGTGGCGTGGAAACACCTTCGTTCGCCGTTGAATTGGCGGGCGGCGGGGAATAATGGATTTCCTCCCAGCAGCCGCCCAATGCGCAGGCCATAACCGCTATCAACACGAAACGAAGGTTCAGCGTAGAATGTCGGTAGCGGGCGTTCACTTGAATTATGCTAACGGTGTCGCTCACCAACGGGAACCACAATATTATGTCTCACAACAAGCCAAACCCGAGCCGCAAGCCGGCGACCAAGTTTGCCCATCTCCGCAAAAAGATGGACCAGTCGAAGGTCCGCGGCAATCTCAAGCAGATTCGCCGGACGACGAACAAGTAAGCCGGTTGCTAGCTCGCCGATCCAAGCATCCGTTGGCCACGACTCCGCAGGCAGTCGAGGAGCCCGCGGAGGTCGTCGACGGTCGTGAGCGGGTTGATGATCGTCGTCCGCAATACGCTGCGGCCGTCGAGGCGGCTCTGCACTAAATAATACGCGCCCGATTCGATCACGGCACGGCGAAGCTGCAATTGAAACAAATCGACCTGGTCGGGCGGTGCATGGCGGAGTGCCGCCGGCAGGTAACGGAAGGCGACGATGTTGCACTCCGGCTCATGGAGCGGCTCAAAATCGTCCGCCGCGGCGAGCAGGGCGTGAAACTGCTGCGCCAGCTCGAACGTCACGTCGACCATGTCGCCGAAGAGCTGTGGGCCAAAAAGCGACCAGATGCCCCACAGTCCGAATGCCGCGGCCCGCTTCGTGCATTCGATCGTCACCAGCCCGCTGTCGTAATCGGCGAGCGTCGGCGCGATCGGATCGTAGAGGTACGGGGCATCCTGGTGGAAGGCCGCCAGGCGGTGGGCCCGGTCACGATAGAAAACCATCGCCGCCAGCGCCGGCACGAACAGCATCTTATGGGCGTCGCAGATGGTGCTGTCCGCTTGTTCGATGCCGGCCACCAGGTGGCGGTGGATCTGGCTGAAGGCGGCGGCGCCGCCATGGGCGGCGTCGACATGGAGCCAGACTTCATGGCGGTGACAAACATCCGCGACGTCGCCGATTCGGTCGAACGCGCCGATCGGCGTGGCACAGGCGGCGGAGCAGACAGCGATGATCGGCACGCCCTGTGAACGAAGCGCGTGCAGTTGTTCGTCAAGCCGGTTGGCATCCATACTGCGCCGCCCGTCGAGCGCGGCGGAATGGATGTGGTCGGTGCCAAGACCGAGGATGCCGGCGGAGCGAGTAATACTGTAGTGAATGTCGGCGTGCGCGACGATCGCCGGCGCGGGTCGTCGGCCGCTGAGCCCGGCGCATCCAGGCATCGCCGAGAACGACGTTACGTGCGGTGAGCAGGGCCGTGAGATTGGCGAGCGATCCTCCCGACGTGATCAGCCCCGCGAAGGTGCCGCGGGCGAAACCAAGTTGCTCGCCGACCGCAGCGACAATGGCGTGTTCCACGGCGGTGGCATAAGGGCCCATTTCGTAAATCGCCATTGCCTGGTTCGTAACGCTGCCCACCAGGTCGAACAGCGCGGCAAGCGGCACCGGCGGCGGGACCTGGTGGCCGACGTAGTGCGGATGGTGCAAGTTCTGGCCGCGGGCCAAGCATCGCCGGGCTAGTTCGTTCACGCGGTCGGCCACGTCGCACGCGCCATCGCCGGCGCCGAGAGCTGCTTCGGCGTCGCGGATCAAGTCGGCCGGCTGGCTCCAGTTAAGAGCCTTCGCGTCGCGGCATTCGACGCGGCGCAAATGGTCGGAGAGCGTTGCAATCAGTCGTTCCCCGGCAGCGGCAAACGCGGCCGGGTCGTAGGCGGCGGCAATCCGCTCGCGGGCGGCGGTGAGGTCGGGAGTGGGCATCGCCTTAAGGAACCGAACGGGGAGGTTGGCTAAATCGCAAGCGTTGTGCTGAAGGACCGCTCGACGTTCAACCGCGGGGTGCGAGGCGCTTGTACTTGCCCGCGAGCCAGCGGGGAATATCCACTTTGTACCACTTCGAGAAGCGGTTTTCACTTGGGCCGCCGGGGAGGTTGGTCCAGGCCTCTTCGCTGCCGAGGTCGGTCACCAGGTGGTAGCTGGGAGCAAAGCTCGACTCGCGCGTGGCCGTCGTGAGCAAATGGCCTTGGAAGGGCGTTGCATGGCAGCCGGGCATGCCGATCGACTTTGAGCGGAATCCCAGGAACCGGCGGGCCCGGCCCTTGTCCGCCCCGAAGAAACGGTTGGTGAAGTGGAACGAGTTGAACTCGGACCATTGCTGCACCGGCTCCTTCTCGGCGCGGCGGGCAGCGCGGCGGACGAGCTCGCCTTTGTCGCGGCCACGCCACCAGGCGCTGGTGACCTTGCGAAGCGTGCGGTCGACGGCCGTCAGGACCATCGTCGAGTAGCCCATCCGCGTGCAAAGATAAAACATGGGCCGCCAGCCGATCCCCTTCTCGTGGCCGAAAATCTCGAGCACGACGTGGCGGTAAAAATGCTGAAACAGCGTGGCCTCCGTGCTCTCTGGGCTGTAGCGGCAGTCCCAATGGGCGAGCTTCTCTTTCAGCGGCCCATCGTCGATCAACGCCAAGAGCACCGGCAACAGGTCGCTCGCCTGGGTGCTCAGCACGTCGTATTGCAGCTCCTGCATGTCGCGGATCGTGGCCTGAGGCAGTTCGGTAAGGCGATTGACGATGCGTCGTTTGCGGTAGTCGGGCTGGCCGTGGGCGTGAAGCGGCGGACCGTCGCTGCGGTAGAGCTCTTCATTGGCGCTGGCGACGAAGCCGCACGGCGGATCGTACTCGCGCGGCAGGAGGTCGGCCCGCACCCGGCCCTGCCAATGATTCTGCGGATCCCAGGCCCCGACCGGCACGATGCCCGAGTTGCCGGCGCCCCGCTCGGGCAGCCAGCCGCTGGCCTGCATGCCGATGTGCCCCGCGCGGTCGGCGAAGACCCAAACCAACGACGGATGAGGGCAGCGACGGACGGCGTCCATCGCCGCCGCGGTGTCGGCGCCGGCGATCGCGTCGAGCCAAACGCCGATCGAGCGGCCGCCGCCCGACTCGGCGCCAATCCAGTTTACTGAGAGATACTTGCCGGGCCCCTGCTCCGCCGGCGAGGTGCTTAGCGTCCCTTGCCCATTTTCGTAGACGTCGAGCATCGTCGGCGGCGAGCCGCGGCGCTTGATCACCTCTTGCCGATGTTGGAAGTCGAACCACTGATCGCCGCGGCGATACTGCCAGCCCGTCGCACCTCCCGGTCGGCAATCCTCGATGAAGAAATCGCTGGTGTCGGCGTGCATGTAGGTGACGCCCCAGGCCAGGCGGGGAGTGCGACCCACGGCCATGATCGGCGTACCCGGCAGCGTGGCGCCCATCGCATACTCGCCCTGTCTCCAATTGAGGGCGACTTCGTACCAGATGGCCGGCAGCCGGTTCACTTCCAGATGTGGGTCGGAGGCCAACAACGCGTGGCCCGTCGCGCTCCGGGCGGGGCTCACGGCCCAAGCGTTGCTGCCGGCCAGCCGCGGCAAGTCGGCGAGCAGCTCGAGTGTGTCGTCGGAGAGCCGCTTGGCGACGTGGACCTCGCGGAGCGGTTCGAAATCGATGCCGTCCAGATAGGGATGGAACAATTCGCGGAGCCGCTCATCGTCGATGCCGAGTTGAATCAATTCCAACAACAGGCGTTCGCTCTCCTGCTCGGTGACCGAAAGGCCAGCGAAGCTTAAGAGATTGCCGATCAACAGCACGGAGTATGGATCCCATGGCCGCGGCTGGAAGCCGGTGACCCACATCGGCAGCGTGCGGCCGGCGTCGAGGAGCCCGTCGTTCACGCCTTGGCAGTAGAGCTCCAGCTGGGTGAGGGTCGTGTCTGGAAGACTCTTGATTTCCCGCGCGAGGTGGCGATAAAGTCCCGCCCGGCGGATGAACAGGTCCATCTCGTAAAGCTCGGGCGTGTTGCGGATGAATTCTGCCGACCGACCGCTGGCCACGGCGCGGGCGAAATACATTTGCGTGGGCCGATCGCGCGCGTGGAGATAGCCCCAGGCGTAGAGAGCTTCATGCCAGGTGGGAGCGTCGACGTGGGGGACGCCGTTCTCGTCGCGGGCGGCCTTGAATTCGTACCGCGCCGATCTGGTGCGAATGCTCTCCATGCTGAAAGTGTATACGACCTGCACAAAATGAGGAACGCGGACGATTCGACGCAAGAGAAACGACCGCGGACATGCTCGTCCGCCGGACGTCCCAAATCGCTGACGCTGCGTCGCACTGCGGCCAGGTTTGAGCATGCGGCACGACAACCAACGGGCACGGTGCGCAGCGTGAACGGCCCTTGAGGAACCAAGATTGCTGCCGATGCGATGTGCGAGCCGCGAAAGAGGAGCGGCTCACCGAAGATTACTTTTTGCGGTGGCGGATTTTCGCGCATGCGACGCTTTTTGCGCCCTGCTTCCGCCGACCACGACCTGAACGTTTTGTGCCCAAAACCGACTCCGTGTGTGTGAATGATCTGCCGCCCTGGTCCCCGGATCCGACGTGAATCTGGCGAACCTCATATTGTATCGGTGGTTGGCGATTTGATGCAAGAGTGGAGCGTGCGATGGTTCCAGGAAACGCGCGTCGCAAGCGACGCCGCTAAATGCGGAACCGTTACACGTTGAAGAGGAAATGGCAGACGTCGCTGTCTTGCATCACGTAATTCTTGCCTTCAACGCGGAGTTTGCCGGCCTCGCGGATCGCCTTTTCACTCTCGTACTGGACCAGGTCGTCGACCGAGTAGACTTCAGCGCGAATGAAGCCGCGTTCGAAATCGCTGTGGATCACGCCCGCAGCTTGCGGGGCGGTTGCACCGATCGGAATCGTCCAGGCGCGGATTTCCTTCGGCCCAGCCGTAAAATAACTCTGGTAACCGAGCAAGCGATACGCGGCGCGAGCCAACACCGCCAGCGCCGGCTCCTCGAGGCCGACGCTTTGGAGCATCTCGACCCGGTCCGCTTCGTCGAGTTCGGCGATCTCGGCCTCGAGCCGGGCACAAATGGCGACAACCTGCCCGCCCTCGGCCGTGGCGCGAGCACGCAACTTTTCGACCAGCGGACCTTCGCCCGCAAGGTCCGACTCGTGGACGTTGGCCACGTAGAGCACCGGTTTCGCCGTCATTAGCTGGAGCTCACCGAGAATCTTCGTGGCCTGTGGCCCTTCGAGCGCGATGCCGCGCACCGGGTTGCCAGCTGCGAGCCGGGCCTCGCACGCGGTGAGCAATTCGACGCGGGCCTTGGCGTCCTTGTCGCCGGTGCGGGCGGTCCGCTGGGCCTTTTGAAGCATTCCTTCCACCGCCGCGAGGTCCGCGAGCATCAGCTCGGTGTCGACGGTTTCGACGTCGCGGATCGGGTCAACCGCCCCCTCGACGTGCACGACGTCCGCTTCGGCAAAGCAGCGGACGACGTGGAGAATCGCGTCGACGTTGCGGATGTTGGCCAGAAACTGGTTCCCCAGCCCTTCGCCCTGCGAGGCCCCGCGGACCAGCCCCGCGATGTCGACCAGCTGCAGGATCGCCGGGACAATCTTCTGGGTCTCGATGTAGCGGTTGATCGTGGCCAGCCGGCCATCGGGGACGGCGACCGCACCAACGTTCGGTTCAATCGTACAGAAGGGGTAGTTCTCGCTGGCGATACCCGCCGCGGTGAGCGCGTTAAACAGCGTACTTTTGCCGACATTCGGTAAACCGACGATTCCAGCTTCCATGGGGCCCTAGGATACCCGAGGGGCCCAAGGTGCGTGAGGGGGCCAGAATCCCGCATGGCCCACGACGGTCAGACCGGTAATAATTGGGGGCAGAGGCGGCCAAGAAATAATCGGATGCATTGAGTTTTGGGCCGGCCAGGCCCTCCACCAGATTGCGAGACGTCGCGATGAATCTGCGAATTGTTGGGTACCTATTGTTGTTCTGTGCCGCGATTTCGCTGGCGGACGCCGTGGCGCGAGCCGACGATCCACCCGCCCCGGTCGTGGTCGAAGAAACGGCCGAACCCATCAAGAGCGACGACGCGGACGAAACGATTCCGCCAGCGACGGATCAACAAAACACGACAGACGAACAGCAACCCGCTGCGGACGAAAGTTCCAAGGAAGAGCCGGCGACTGAGGAAAAACCGGACGCTGAAAAACCGGCCGACAAGACGT
Organism: uncultured Planctomycetota bacterium; assembly: GCA_963808175.1. Classification (GTDB taxonomy): domain Bacteria; phylum Planctomycetota; class Planctomycetia; order Pirellulales; family Lacipirellulaceae; genus DASYDU01. The sequence goes on from CAWEEU010000008.1 coordinate 129,309, forward strand.
CGACCAATGCGACGTCGACCGAGAGCGAAAACGTCGGCCTCGAGGATCTCGATAAGGCGGCGCAGCTCAAGGTGACGGCCGAGAATCTGCCCGATCTGAACGACGTCGTCGACAAGCTCGATTCGGCGACCGAAAAAGGACTCGACAAGGACAACCAGGCGTTTGCCGACCAGATGTTGATCTCCGCACTGCTGCAACGGGCAACGGTGCTCTCGGCCGCCGTGCTCGATCGGCCGCTGGCGGATCCCACCCGCGATCCGCGCTGGATGCAGGTGCGCCAGTTTGCCGTGAACGATTTGCAGCGGGTGCTGTCGATGGACGACAAGATCTGGGAGGCCCACCTGCTGATGGGTCGCCTGCAAGCGCTGCCGCTCGGCGATCCGAAGACGGCCAAGCGCGAGCTGACAAAGGTCATTGATGCGACCAACGCTGCTGCTGACGATCGTGCCCAGGCGCTGCGCTACGGGGAACGTTGCAAGCGGATGAAAAGAAACGCGCCGCGGATTTCGACGCCGCGGTCGCCTTGGTGCCGGGCAAGCCGGATTACTATCGAGTGCGAGCTCAATATCTCTATGGGCAGGACAAGTTTGACGACGCTTTGAAGGACATCGACAAAGCGATCGAGCTGGAGCCGGACCATGCCGCGTCGATCGAGTTGCGGGGATTGATCCTGCTGGGCCTGAAACGGTTCGACGAATCGTTGGCTGCGTTCAACAAGGCGAGTGAATTGGCCCCGCAGGCCGTGCTGCCGCACCAACATTTGGGCGAAGTCTATCGCCAACAGGGCGACCTCAAGAAGTCGGCCGAGCAATTGACCAAGGCACTGGAGCTGGAGCCAAACGACGCGGCGACGTTGTTGTTGTGCGCCAACGTCGAGTATCAATTGGGCGACGTCGACGCCGCGCTCAAAGACGTCGACGCGGCGATCAAGGTCCAGCCGAATCTGTTGGTCGCCCACCTGTTGCAGGCGGAAATCCTGGCGTCGTCCGACCGAGTCGACGAGGCGATTGCCAATCTCGAAAAACTGGTGCCGCTGGCGCCGAATCAAACCAAATTGCTCGAGCCGCTGGCGACGTTTTATCTGGTCGGCGGCCGGCCGCGCAAGAGCATCGAAACGTACACGAAAATCATCGAGCTGGAGCCGGAAAACTATCGGGCCCTGCGATTCCGCGGCGACGCGAACCTGAACATCGGCAATCATGCTGCCGCGGTGGCCGACTTCGAGGCCGCGCTGAAGCTCAACGGCGAAGATGATGGGCTGTTGAACAATTATGCCTGGGTGCTGGCCACGTCGCCCGACGACAACGTCCGCGACGGCAAGCGATCTTTGGAGCTGGCGACCAAGGCGGCGAAGCTCACGTCGTACAACCTGCCCCATGTGCTCAGCACGCTGGCTGCCGCGTATGCTGAGACGGGCGATTTTGAAAACGCCAAGAAATGGTCGGCCAAGTCGGTCGAGCTCGCCGAGCAGGAATTGGCGGCGGCCAAAGACGACGACGAACGCAAGCGACTGGAAGATGTGCTCAAAGACTTGAAGAAGGAGCTGGCCAACTACAATGCCGGCAAGCCCACGCGCGAACGGCAGCAGCAAGAAGATAAAAAACCGGCGACTACGGCCAACGATCATACCTCCGCGGCGAACTCGCCGCCGCCCTTGCCGGCGCAGCCGCTGGATTTCTGAGCGACGAGCGTGGTGGCATCGTCGGCGTTCGGCGCCGCGCCGGGTGGGGAGCTTGGGAATTTGAATTGCATAGCCGCCAGCGCTAACGGCGTCGACTGAGCTACTTAAGATCCGCCATCCAAGACAGGAAGTTGGCTTCCAGCTGCTTTAAGTCGCTGCCGAAGCATTCGGCGAAATCATTCACCCGCTGGGCGGCGTAGTAGTCACTAAAATCAGCTCGCGCGGCCGTCTTTTCAAGATACTCGGCCATTTGATGCGGGCGCGTTTCACACAAGAAAATCATCATCGCCCAAGCCTCGGCGTATGCGCCGGCCGGATCGGTCTTGAACATCCGGTCGGAGGCGATGAGGTTGCCGAACGTACCGGGCTGGCGCTTTTTCAGGTTGGCGTGGAAATCGGCAAAGCGACCCTCGTTGATGCGGTCGTGCATCGAGTGAAACGCTGCCGCGTTCCACACGCCGCGAGCTTCAAACATCGTGGCCAGCCCCTCGACGAGCCATTGGGGCTGAACGGCAAAGCGATTGTGGATTCCCACGTTGAACGCCGTCTGGTGCGTCGCCTCGTGGATAATCGTGTCGGCATTCTGCGACCAGTCGGCATTGGGGTGGTCGGCCGTGACGTCGTAGAGCTGCACGCGGTTGCTGTTGTTGATGTAGATGCCAAGCAGATTCGCGGGCGAGAATCCCTCTTTTTTGACGTTGCGATCGAACTCGGCCTGGTTCTCGTAGACGACCGCCACCAACGGAAACTTCGGTTCTTTGGGCTGGAAGCCACGGACGCGAAAATAGGCGAGGAACGAGCGGTAGAGTTCTTCGAAGTGGTCGGCCCACTTGCCGGACGTCCCCCGCGGGTGCACGACGAGATAGTGCTTAGTCGTGGTGATCTCCATCTTGTCGCCGAACTCGCGCTGGAGCTCGCGCCGCATTTCCTGGAAGGTATAGCCGGCGAAATTCGGAGCGGTTTTCTTTGCATTCTTGACCTCATGCGGGTCAAACGAATGGAGGCGGCCGTCGCGGCCCAAGAGATGCATCACGTCGTCGGTCCAGGCGAGCGGCCGGCCTTCAAACTTCTCGCCGTCGACGGTGCCTTGGAACATGAAGTCCGCGGCCGTAGCCGGCGCGACGCAAGTCGCGAGGGCGACGAAAGAGAGAATCAGCGTCGGCAGGCGGCGATTGGGTAACATGACTGCTAATGTCCCGAGGGGGCGACGGGTAACACTAGAAGTCTAGCTCACCGATTTGGGGCAGAATCGCGGACGGGATGCCAGGCCGGATGATGTGGAAAAAACGGCGTCACTTGCTGCTGGGCGGCGGCTCGTCGAGCTTTGGCGGTTTGTGCTTGTGACGACCCCCGTAGTGGTGCGCAAGCAACCGCTCCATCGGCCGCAGCACCGCGAGCACCACCAATGCAATGGCCGCAGCAGCCGCAGCCGGCACGAATTCACCGAGGCCGGCCAGTGTGCCCAAGGCCGCGGCGAGCCAGATCGAGCTGGCGGTCGTGAGGCCCGTGATTCTGTGCTCATCGTCGAGCTTGAGAATCGTGCCCGCGCCGAGAAAGCCAATCCCCGCGGCGATCCCCTGGATGACGCGCGTCACCTCTTCCTGTTTGTCACCGCTCACGTCCAGACCGCCGACCACGAACATCGCACAGCCGATCGCCACCATCATGTGTGTCCGCAGGCCGGCGAAGTGGCCGCTGACCTCGCGTTCCAGGCCGAGCATGCCACCGAGCACCGCCGCGGCACCGATCCGTGTCAAATCGTCGACAAAAATGTCCCAGTTGAAATTCAACATGATTGGTTGTTTTTGACGCCAGCGGACCGCATCGTTAGACTATACGCTTGATTCACCAAAAGACCAGATGACCGCCATGATCCGCGCTGCCACCAACGGTGTCGTTCGCTTGCCGAAGGCCAAGAACGTGCTGGGCGGCAAGCTGGAAATCTGCTGCACGTCGCCGATGACGGGGTTCTTCCGCGACGGTTGCTGCAACACCGGGCCGGAGGACGTCGGCTCGCATACCGTTTGCATCCAGGTCACGGCGAAGTTTCTTGAATTCTCCAAAGCGGCGGGCAACGACCTCTCAACCCCGATGCTGCAGTATGGCTTCCCAGGCCTGCGCGAAGGGGACCGCTGGTGTCTCTGTGCGCCGCGCTGGCAACAAGCGCTCGATGCCGGGTTTGCGCCGAAGGTCTATCTCGCGGCAACGCACGAGGCCGCGCTTGCCTATTGCGAGCTCGACGATCTCAAGGCGCATGCGGTCGATGGGTGAGCGCTGCGGTGGCAATCTCGGCGTCCCGCGCCGGTTCGGCATTTGGTTTGCACACTTTGCAACCGACGTCGGAGCGACGTGTTGTCGTTCCATCTAATTCAAGTGCCGAATCAATTGAAGGAGCACAACATGTCCACCGCGCTACGCATGAAGGTTGGAGTGTGTGCGGCTGGGCTATCTTGCCTTATGGCGGTGGGATACGCTCAGGCGCAACAGGTCACAGAACAAATCAAACCAGCTCAGTATTCCGACCAGAATACCGGTCAACCGCTGTCTGCCGACCAACAACGGCAACAGATGAATCAGCAGCAAACGACGACCGGAGAGCGGAACACGACGTATTTTCGTGGTCCAGACGCGGCCGGCTCGACTGATCGTGATGCAAATGCTAGCGCAAGCGTCGAACAATACCTCGCCAATTGCCTGGCAATCCACAACCAGGCCGAGATCGATATTAACCAGTTCGCCCAGAGCCGGCGCAGAACGACGACGTGAAAAAGTTCGCGCAGCAGATGATCACGGACCACCGCCAGCTCGCCCAAAAATTGGAGCGGCTCACGCAAAATCGATCGGCCAATCAGAACTCGGCCCTCAATCGGCTGGCGGCGATCGACCGGCAGATCACCGACAAGTGCGGTCAAATGACTCAGTCCAAGCTGGAGAACGCGCCGAAAGACGAATTCGACCAATGCTTTATCGGAGCCCAGGTGGGGGCACACATGCAGATGCTGGCAGCACTCGACGTGATCTCGCAGCAAACGAGTGGCGATTTGCGGCAGGTCGCACAAGACGCGCAGCCGACCGTTAAACAGCATCTCGATCGTGCGGAGCAGCTGATGAAGGACCTGCAAGCCAGCAGCCGACAGCGGGACAATCGGCAGGCCCGCAACGTACAGTAGTTGCGGTCATTGACCTCATGAATGCCTAGAGCGCAGGTGGGTGCCTCGCTCCAGACGCAGTGGCCGGCCAGATTGTGGCCGGCTGCTGTTTTTATGGACCTGCCACCTACTCGATTTCGGCGTCGATCGCTGAGGCCACCGGCGGAGCAGCCGAACGGTTGAGCCGGCTGATGAGGAAGCTCCAGAGGATCGGCAACAGCGAGACGAACACGATCCCGACGACCACTAGCTCGAAATGCTCTTTCACTTGGCGAACATTGCCGAAGCCGAATCCCGCCCCGCAACAGAGGCCGACCCAGAGGACCCCGCCGATCACGTTGTAGAACGCGAATTGGGGATACGACATCGAGCCCGCGCCGGCCACAAACGGCACAAACGTCCGCACGATCGGCACGAAGCGACCAAGCACCACCGCCTTGCCGCCATAGCGTTCGAAGAATTCGTGGGCCTGCTGCAAATGTTTGCGGTTCAGGAGACGCTGCCAAAAGCTGCGTTCGCCCTCGGCGCAGAAGATCCGCGGGCCCGTGAAGTGGCCGACGGAATAATTGACTGCGTCGCCGAGCACGGCCGCTACCAACAGCAGCGGCACCACCAGTCGGACATCCAGCACGCCCACAGCCGCCAGCGCCCCTGCCGTGAACAGCAAAGAATCGCCCGGTAGGAACGGCGTCACCACCAACCCGGTCTCCGCGAAAATGATCACGAACAAAAGTGCGTAGACCCAGGGGCCATAGAGCTGGACGAACTTCGCCAGCTCGGCATCGAGATTCAGAAAGAAATGGACGAAGAAGTCGAGCATAGAACCAGGCCGGCGCGGCAGTCGAAGCAGGATGCGTCCGGAGCGAGGCGCCGGAAAACTCGGGGAATCATGGCGCCACTAGATTTTAGATCATTTTCGCAGCCTGTGCAGCAGGCGCATTCCAGCCAAAAACTGGGTTCCAACGAACTGGTAGTTTTTCCCCCTCAACCTTCGGATACCCTGCGTTTGACCGTCCTGCGATCCAGGCCAATCCGCTCGGACGTACCTTGATACGTGCCGATTTGGCGATAGACCCAGCGGCAATAGTGGCCAATGAGGTCGTCGACTGACAGTGTCCCGAGCTCGGCTTCCGTCAGCCAGACGCGGTCCGAATCCATCGGCGTGGGAGTTTCTCGCCGCGGAAAATAGGTGCCGCGAACCAAGCAGTTTCGCACGCATTGTTCGAGTTCCCGAATATTTCCGGGCCAAGCATATTCCGGTTCGAGGTTGTTTTCGATCCACTTCTCCACTTCCCGCGCGAGCGGTTCGGCGTCCGGACCGGCGATTCGTTCTGCGGCGAACAGGACCAACTGGTGCAAGTCGTCCGGTGCATCGGCCAATTGCTCGCGCAGCGAAGGGGTTGTGATTAAGTCGGAACAGAGGCGGTAGTACAGGTCCTGGCGGAATCGCCCGGCGCGCATCTCTTCTGCCAGATCGCGATTGGTGGCGGCGATGATCTTGCCCTTGAACTCGTGCGTTTGCGTTTCTCCCAATCGCGAAAAGGTTCTCACTTGCACCACTCGCAATAGCTTTACCTGGATCGACGAATCCAATTCACCAATTTCGTCCAGGAAGACGGTGCCTTGCGGTTGGCACAGCTCGAGCCATCCGTTGCGATCGGTCGTGGCGCCCGTATAGGCACCTTTCGCGTGGCCGAATAATTCGGACTCGATCAGCGTCGGCGCCAGGCCGAGAGATTGACGGAATGGAAGGAGCCCAGAAAGTCATCGGTAAAACACTGCCTTTTCTCGTCGAAGGGCACGTAGCGTGAGAGCCCCACTGCCCGCGCCACCAGTTCCTTGCCGGTCCCCGTCGGGCCGGAAATCAGCGTGGAAATGTCGCTCATCCGCAAATACAGCGTGCGGCGGTAACGACGCAGGTCGTGCGTGAAGATCGACTGCCAGACGGCGGCCCGGAGTCGCGCCGTCGGCAGCGACTCGCCAACGATGTACTCAAAGATGTGGTGGAATGCGCGGCGAATTTGGAAAAAGCCGGCAAAGACGTGGGCTGGCTGGTAGTCGCTCGGCAATCGCACTTTGGCATTCGACAGGTAGTGATCGAATGCCTGTCGGAATTCCTCCCAGCAGGCAACCTTGGTGGCCGAGCGTGCGTGGAGTGCGGACTGCAAGGCGGCTTGCAGCTTCGGCCGGAATCGATCGTAAAGTACGTAAAGTGCCGCATCTTCATACAGCGTTTCCTCTTCCACCGTGCCCCGCGTGCCGGCGACCAGTCGCGCGCGAACGGCGTCGATGATCGCCGCGGCACGCCTGGCCAGGCGCTCGACGTTTGTTTGAACTTGCTCGACGTCCGCCAATCGACTCCAGACCCGCGACTTGCTCGCCTCGAACTCGTCGCCGAGCGCCGCACGCTCAAGCTCGATCCGCTCGGGCAAGAACGGATTCGAAAACGCGACCCTGCAAACCGCCTCGAGAAACCGGCTTTCAGCGCTAGTAAGGAGCGACATTGGCGGACTCCGCGGCGTGAGTAACTGAACCCCCAGTGTACATCGCATGTGCGTTGAATGCACATCGGATGACGGCCATTTGCTCTGATCCGAACACCGCTCGTCTATTCAACTTGTGTTGGTGAAAGGACTTGCATCTAAAGCGTCGCCGGTGGTCCACGGATTGCGAATGGTGCGGGCGTGTTTGCTTCCGTCCGTTTTCGTGATCTGGAAAGGAGAAAACGAAATGTTCCCTTCACTGAAAAACCTGTGCCTGGCGCTTGCGGTCGCGGCGGCGGCTTTGCTCGCCGGCCAACCGGCCAGCGCGGCCGGTTTGTTGATCGCCGATGGTGGCTTCGGCGGTGTGCTCGAAATCAAAGACCAAGACGTGCACGTCACGATCAACAATGGCATCGCCGTCACCGAAGTCGATCAGGTCTTCGTCAACACCGAAAACCGCGTGGTCGAAGCACTCTACACGTTTCCGGTCCCCAAGGCTGCCAGTGTCAGCAACTTCAGCATGTGGATCGGCGGCAAGGAGATGGTCGGCGAGGTCGTTGAGAAGCAACGAGCCCGCGAGATCTACGAGAGCTACAAACAGCAGCGGCGCGATCCGGGGCTGCTCGAGCAGGTCGACTACAAGCGGTTCGAGATGCGGATCTTCCCGATCCCGGCCGGGGCCGAGCAACGCGTGAAGCTCACCTACTACCAGGAACTCGACAACGACGCCGATTGGGCGACATACGTCTATCCGCTGACCACCGTGTCGCGGACCGGCATCAATGAAAAGGCGACCGGCCACTTCGCAGTCACGGTCGACGTGAAAAGTGAGGTGCCGATCGTTGGCATGGAAAGTCCGTCGCATGCGGACAAAGTCGTGATCGCCAAGCACGGAGACCACTACTGGCGAGCCAGCCTGGAAAGTTCGGCCGGCGCCTGGATCGCGACGTCGTGCTGGCCGTCCACAATGAGCGCCTCAAGACCGGCTTCGACGTCATCACGTCGAAACAGCCGGGCGCCGACGGTTACTTGCAGCTTTCGCTCACGGCCGGCAAGGAACTCGAATCGTTGAACCAGGGAATGGACTACGTGTTCGTGCTCGACGTATCGGGCAGCATGGCCAACGGCGGCAAGCTGCCCTTGTCCCGCGATTCACTGCACAGCTTCATCGATTCGCTCGGGCCGGACGACCGCTTCGAGGTGATCACGTTCAACATCTCTCCGACGACATTGTTCAACGAGAAACGGCCCGCCAACGAGGAGAACCTCAAGCAAGCAGTCGAGTTCCTCGCTTCGCAGCAGGCGCTGGGTGGCACGGTGTTGCGCCCGGCGATCGAAACAGCCTACAAGTATCAGGATCCCGACCGCACGCTGAACGTCGTCATCCTGTCGGACGGCATCACGGAGCAGACGGAACAGAATGAGCTGGTCCGCTTGATCAAGTCGCGTCCGGCGGGGGCTCGCGTGTTTTCGATCGGCGTCGGCAACGAGGTGAATCGTCCCCTGCTGGAGCAAATGGCCAGCGAGGCCGGCGGTCTGTCGGCGTTCATTTCGCAAGGCGACGATTTCAAGCGTCAGGCCGAGGCGTTTCGCCGCAAGCTGACGCGTCCGGCAGCCAGCAATTTGCGGCTGACGTTCGCCGGCGGCGACGTCTACGACGTCGAGCCGGCGGTGCTGCCGAATCTGTATCACGGCATGCCGCTCCGCGTGTACGGCCGGTATCGCACGAGCGGCCCGACCCAGGTGACGATTAAGGGCGACGTGCAAGGCAAAGCGTTCGAGCAAACGGTCGACGTCGTGCTGCCGAACAAGGACGATGCCAATCCGGAGATCGAGCGGATGTGGGCCTGGAATCGGGTCGACCAGCTGCTCGCGGCGGCGCGGTTGCGCGGCGAAACGGCGTCGGTCGTCGACGAGGTCGTGAAGCTGTGTGAGGACTACTCGATCGTCAGCGAGTACGCCTCGTTCATCGTGCTGGAGAACGACGCGGAGTACCAGCGCTGGAAGATCGACCGCAAGAATCTCAACCGATTGGAGCGCGACCGCCTCGCGCAGACACGTCTGCATGGCGAATTGGAAGCGCTCCGCAACGAGTCGCTCTCGAAACTCGGACCGACGTCCGGGGGGCCGATGAATCAGAGCGCGGCAACGCGGCCGGCTCCCGTGACCCAGGCTCCGTTGTCACTACCCAATGTGAGCCCGAACCGCGGCTTCGACCTGAATCTGCCGACCGGCGGCGGAGGTGGTGGCGCGATCGACCCGATTTCGGCGGCCATCGGCCTGGGCCTCGCCGGCGCTTTGGCGGCTCGGGTGCGCGGCGGCGGAAGGCAGT
>CAWEEU010000009.1:0-402212 GCA_963808175.1 uncultured Planctomycetota bacterium
GTCGCGGGCTTCGCGGATTTCCGGCGGGAAGCACGGCAGGTCCATGGCCGCATAGACGTCCGCCTCTTTCCTGCCAGCAATGTATTCGCCTTCGTCATCCTCTTTCGACTTCTTGCCGACACGGAACACGCCGTACTCGTTGATCTTCAGCCCGCGATCTTTCGCCATGCCGCGGAGAATCACGTTATGGACTTTCGAGCCCGTGAAATACTGTAGCGCCGCGCCGAACGACTTCGTCGGCACGACCCGTAGATCAATTGCAGCCCACGCGAAAGCCGGATCGAGAGCTTCGTGTCACCGCGGCCGATCACCGCATCGACGTCGCCGAACTCGAGCAAGTGATCCATCACGGCGTCGGCATCTTTGGCTTCGACCAAGAGATCCAAATCGCCAATCGTTTCTTTGCCGCGCCGGTAGCTGCCGGCGACTTCGATCTGCCGGACGCTTTTGAGTTCCGCATGTCAACGAGCAATTCGTGGACGATCGCATCGGCTTCGGCCCAGTACATGCGTTCGTCCGCGTGGGCGGCGAAATCAATTCCGGCGAGAATCTTCTCCTGCGTTTTTCCGCCGAAGCCCTTGAGTCCGCTGACCTGGTCCGCCTGGCATGCGGCCCGCAGCATGTCGAGCGAGTTGATCTTGAGCTCCTTGTGAAGCGCGCCGCCTTCTTGGGCCCCAGGCCCGGTATCCGCAACAGGGCCATCACGCCCGGCGGCACCGTGCGCGCAGCTCCTCGAGCATCGAGAGCTTGCCCGTTTTGACGAGCTGGTCGATTTTCTCCGCCAGATCCTTGCCGATTCCTTCGATTTCCGTAAGGTCTTGCGAACTCTTGACGAGTTGCTCTAGCGACTGAGGGTAGTCGCCGATCTTGCGGGCCGCGTTGCGGTAGGCCCGGACGCGAAACGGATTGGCGTTTTGAAACTCCAAGAGGTCGGCCACCTCGTCGAACGCGGCGGCAATGTCGCGGTTGGTCATGCCTGTATAATAAGGGGTCAGAGGCTGGAGGTCAGCGGTCAGGGGGTGGGGGTCAGGAATAGAATTGCGTGTTTCTTTCGAAGTCGCCAAGTTTCTCTCTGCGCTTTCGTGTCCTCTTGTTCAAAAAAAACAGGCATTGGAACAGGAGACAACGGAGGTAGCAGAGGAATGGTTGATGAATGAATTTTAATTGATGAATGGAAGATTGCGGCAGCGTGATTGGCGGCTTGGAAAATTCCCGGGGCTTCTTCCAACTCGCCAAGTTTCTCTCGAACTCGCCAGGTTTTTCGACGCGGTGCAAAGAGCAAAGAGCGTAGAGTTCCAAACGTGCGGAATGGGGCCACGAAAAGGCACGAAAAGTCACAAAGACTCGGTTTTTGTGCATCTTCGCGACTTTTTGTGGCCATCGTTTCCATCGTGCTCTCAAATTCCTTTGATACTTTGGTTTTGAGGTCGAGATTTCAAAAGGTGTGCGGCGCTCGGGGATTTTTGAGTTTTGAATTCGAGTGGGGTGCGGCCGATGCTGCAAGTTGTGGCGTGGCCGCGATTTGCGTTTTGACGTTTTCCGCGAAACGCGATTTCACCCTTCAAAACTCCTACGTTTTGATGCGTCTGCCACACGGAAGTCCCTGCTTTTGCCGGTCCTGCCATGCGACGCAGGCATCAAAACTCGCTAAGTTCAGGTCCCTTGGTGATGGCCCGCACTTCAAAACCATTTCATCCACGGTTGTCGGACCGAGGAGTTTGAACCGCTAATGGTCGCTAATCACCGCTAATGGCATCAGCGCCCGTTAGCGGCTATTAGCGGTCGCTCGACGGACACATCTATTCGCCTGACGTTTCGCGCAAGCAAAACCGCGGCCGTTCCTCCCGCCTGGCTGACGGCTGACGGCTTTCAGGTTTTCAAGGAACGCGGACACACGATGGTGTATATGCGTATATATGCATTTCCTTTGTCGAAATCAACAACTTTTTTTGGCCATGTCGAAGTTTGCCGCAGATGGTGCGGATCTACGCAGATGTCAGGGCTGCAAAGCGCGGGCCGCGAGCAGCGAACATGGATGTCCCCCCGGACTTCCCGGACTTCACCCGGGCTTCATCGACCTGTATCGAATGATTGAAACCTTGTAGCGGTCGTACTTTTCCTTCGGTAGAATTAACCGACGGCTCAGTCGACGCTCCTTTTTTCGTTGCGTGCTTTTAACGGACGATTTGCTATGGGTATCAATGATTTCAAGACACGTCTGGCGGCCGCCAAAGTAGGTGCCGGAGGCGAATTCGTTAAGGCCGACTTCCATGTTCACATGCCCGCCTCCAGCGACTATGAATACAAGAACTCCGATTCATACGATAAAATGGCGTCGGCGCTCACATCGAGTAAGACGGCCATTGCCGTCGTTCTGAAGCATCAAGAATTTCCATCACCGAGCGAAATCGAGAAACTTCAACAACTCTGCGCGTCGACGTCGCTATTGCCTGGCGCCGAATTGAATATCTTCGTCGATGCGATGTTCAAAAAGGTTGCGAAGGATCACTTTTTTCATGCAATTGTTGTCGCTGATCCACATTCTGATTGGGGCTACCTACTTTCCAAGGCGAAAGAGAAGTTATCTGTACGCGGAAGCGGCTATCCATCGGGCTTTGATTCTAGCATTCGCGACGTAGCGAATTTCTTCTTAAGCGAGGGATGCTTTTCATCCCGGCGCATCTACATCAATCTAAGCGCTGCACACTTCTCGCAGTATTGATGATATTTATGACGATGAAACTTTTCTTGGCTTAATTGCTTCGGGCGCATTCTCCGCACTCGAAGTTCGCGAGAGAGCGACTGCGGAGTTTTTTGATGGGACAAGGAAGACGACCGATGGTCACAACATTCCAGCATCGATTTGTGTGCGGTCAAGCGATGCCCACCATCACCAACACATTTTAGACCGAAATCGTTGCACGTGGATTCAGTCTGAACGACGCGATTTTGAAGAAGTTCAGGCCGCTCTGTCGTTTAATCATCGAATCTCGCTTGATTGCCAGTCGTGCGAATACAGTCACGTCATAGGGATGCATATCGTAGGCAGTTTCCTTAAGGACGAATGGGTGGCGTTCAATCCTTCTATGAACTGCCTAATCGGCTCGAAAGGATCAGGTAAGACTTCCGTTCTTGAGTGCCTCCGATTTGTTCTAAATACTCACGTGCCACCTGAGCGCAGAGAATCAGTGGGGGCCCATCTGCATCATATACTCGGTCCATCGGGATATGTCGAGTGTCTTGTGAAACGCGGTGACGGCAGAGAATCACTTATAGTGCGGCGCGCCGATAGCAGTACGCGAATTAAGATCGTCGAGCAAGACTCAAGTGTTCGGGAAGTGGATTCTTCTCAGCAGCTCGACTTTGACGTTGCTATCTTGGGTTGGCACGAAATAGAAGCCGTGGCGGATCACGCCGCCGCACGCATCAATCTGGTGGACAGAATTCAAGGCGAAGAGGAGGTTCGCAAGCTATATGCGGCTATTGACGGCCAAGTCGAGCTCGCGCGAGATTTACTTCCGACGCTTCAGCGTCCGATCAAGCGGCTCGACGAATCATTAAGACAGTTATGGTCGCTTCAAGGCAAGCGACGTACTCTCCAAAAACTGGAAAAAGGCGATCTTCTCGATCTGCAGACTCGGTACGAACGGCATCTGGAATGCGAGCAAGAGCTGTTGACACTTATGGGCCATATCCAGCGTGCAATGCAGCATATGGAACGTAGCAGCGAATCGTCGTATTGATTCCACGCACCAACGTTGCCTTTGGATGACAATACGCCGCAAGTGGTGAGCGAGGCCCAATCAAAGACAATCGAGTGCGTTGACACACTTCGGAGCGTTCGTTCGGAGAGTATGGTGCAATTGCACCATGCTGCCGACGACGCGACTGCAAAACTTGACGAACAATGTAAGCTCGTTAGGGTCGCCTTTGCGAAGTTCCGTCAGGAAGAATACGAACCAAAGGTCAATCAGTTGCCCCCGGAAGATCGCGATGTTCTCTCTCGTCAGATTCAAATCATTGAGGAAACAAAGCACTTACCCGAAATCGAATCCCAATGTCGGATACTCCAGGCTGAAGTCCGTTCGCTCGCTGATCAAATGTACTCGATTTGCAATGCGATATGCAGTTCCCGCGACTTGATTTGTCGAATTCGACAAGAAAACATAAATGCGATCAATTCTGATATTGAGACCGTGCGCTTACGGCTTCAGCGCTCCGCCAACCATTCTCGCAGAGAGCTGTTTCAAAAGACCTATAGTGAACACGCCGGCGAATTCATCGGATATTTGGAGTCCTATGGTGGCGATGAATCCTATCAGAAATTGCGCACACTGTTTGCCCAGTTAAAGGCAATCGAAATTGATGAACAAAAGTGGGATGTGAAAGAGTTGATGTGGGACGCGAAGTTCGTTGAACTCCTAAAAGTGGTCGACGATGACGATATAGAGATTGAGTTGAAAGTAGGCGAAGCGGGATTTGTTCCAATTCAGAACCTCTCCGCAGGCCAAAGGTGCACCGCGGTATTTCCATTGTTACTTCGCAATACGCGCGGCCCCCTTGTCATCGACCAACCTGAAGATAACCTCGATAATTGATATATCGCGGATGTGATCGCCCCTGACCTTCTACGAAAGAAGCGTACGCAGCAATTCGTTGCCACATCGCACAATGCAAATCTTGTCGTGTTAACTGACGCAGATCTTGTGATTCATGCTGACTCAAATGGAAGAGTTGGTGAATTACCGTCTCGGGGATTTTTCGCGTGTTCAGGAAGCCCAATTAGTCGATCAGTGCTTGATGTGCTGGACGGTGGCGAACAAGCGCTTCTCGCGCGACAGCGAAAATACGGCATCCGAAAATAGACAGTGAAAAAGGGGATATTCTCCTTCATTAGCAAAGTACAATGTCCCCTTTTACTTCCTTTTACTTCCATCTTGAGGTATGAATATGACGTACTACTGTCACAAATGCGCGTCGACCAATCTGTCGATCACCCCTTCCATTCCCTACAACTTGACCGGAACCCAATATCAATTGGACAAGTTCATGAAGCATACGGCTCCGAATACGATCTATCAGATCAATTCGGTGTTCGACGATCCAACATACAGCCAGTACAAAGACTTCATCGTGACGACGTGTAATTCCGGTGGGGTCGAGGTCGATTCGTTTGGCCGGTACAATCAAATTTGGTACGCGTCTGAGAAAACAGGCATGACGCACACGAGCGGCGGGTTTTCGCATCCGACAAGTGGCGTGAGGGTCGTGCTCTATGGTAACGAGTTCAAGATTCACGCCTTCCCCGATGGCTTCAATCCGTCGGAAAAAACCTGTTGTATCTGCCGCGAGCCAATGCCCTTCGACTCTTGAGGGAATATCGAATGACGACGAGTACCTCGATCGAGCGTCCGTTTGCAGTTGGCGACATGTACACGCGAAACGACGTATATCGTAACGAGCCGCGATGCTCTCGTCGCCTTCTCTCACCACGTGCAACCGCGCGGCCGCCGGTCTGATTTCGACAAAATGTTCTTTTCAGTATCGCATCGCTTACTCCGAGACCAACCATTCGTCGTAAGACGCGGCCCATTCTGGCGAGCCATACGTGGGGGTTGGCTTGCCCGATTTACGACCCCAATTCTCGGCCTATAAGCCGCTTACCAACTCGTCGTGCAAGCGTTCGAACAAGAGCAGAGCCAGTGGCACCCAGAGCCAAGAATTAGGGTGGTTGGTTCAGGCCTCTGTCTGCAAGCCTTCGATCGAAAAATGCACTGGCCAAGCCAGTGGCACCCGCCTCAAAGCGCGGATGAGTCAGGCCAGCAGCAGCGTCGTGTCGATCGCGACTTCGATTGCATCGAGCGGCGAGCTGCAGACTTCGGCTTCTTTGAGGAGATTCAACTTGTTGAGGCCGTCGAGCGCCGCCACTTTGTAGCACTCGGCCATCGTCGGGTAGTTGAACACGGTGTCGCGGAAGTAGTCGATCGTGCCGTCGAAGCTCATCACGGTCTGGCCGATGTGGACGATTTCGGTGGCCGACTCGCCGATCACGTGCACGCCCAGCAGCTGCCGCGTGTCGCGGTGGAACAGCAGCTTGAGCATGCCGGTGCAGTCGCCGTTGATCTGCCCGCGGGCGATCTCGCTGTAATGGGCGACGCCGACCTCGTAAGGTACGCGTTCGGCAGTGAGTTCTTCTTCGTTCTTGCCGACCGTGGAAATCTCGGGAATCGTAAAGAGTCCATAGGGCATGAACCGCGCCGGCCGGAAGGTTTCGCCCAGCATGTGGCAGACCGCCCGGCGGCCTTGTTCCATCGAGGCACTGGCCAGCGCGGGGAAGCCGACCACGTCGCCGACGGCGTAAATATGCGGCACCTCGGTTTGGAAGTGTTCGTTGCAATTAAGACGGCCTCGCTTGTCGGCTTGCAGGCCGGCCCGTTCGAGATGCAAACACCCCGTGTCGCCCGCGCGGCCGACGCTGAACAACACCGTCTCACCCAACAGTCGCTTGCCGCTCTCCAATTCGACGGCGACCAACCCCGGCCGCGGCTGGCAGATGTCGACCACGCTTTCGCCGAGCCGGAAGATCATCCCCAACGAGCGGGCGTGATAGAGCAGCGTGTCGATGATCTCGCGGTCGCAGAATTCGAGCAGCCGCTCGCGTCCGTCCACGACGGTGACCTTTACCCCGAGCGTTGCAAACATGATCGCATACTCGAGCCCGATCACTCCGCCACCCACGACGATCATCGACCGTGGCACGTGGTCCAGGTCCAGAATCTCGTCGGAATCGAAGATGGTCCGGCCATCGAACGGGATGTGGTCGGGCCGGGAGGGCTTGGTACCCGTGGCGATCAAGATGTTGG
Organism: uncultured Planctomycetota bacterium; assembly: GCA_963808175.1. GTDB lineage: Bacteria > Planctomycetota > Planctomycetia > Pirellulales > Lacipirellulaceae > DASYDU01. The sequence goes on from CAWEEU010000009.1 coordinate 6,864, forward strand.
TTCCCGTGAACGTATGCAACCCTTCCTGGCAGGCGACTTCGACGGTGTGCTGATCGACAAACGACGCCTCGCCGACCTCGACGTGCACGCGATTGCGGGCGAACTGGTCCTGGACGACTTGCCATTCGTTCTGACTTACGCGGGCCATTTTGCGGCGGAGCTCGCCCATCGTGATCTCGCGCTTGCGGCGATAGAGATCGTCGTACACGTCCCGCTGGCGATAGCCCGTGAGGTGCAGAATCGCTTCGCGAATCGTCTTCGAGGGGATGGTGCCGGTGTGGAGACAGACGCCGCCGAGCATTTCGCGGGCCCGCTCGATAATGGCCACGCGGCGGTTCTGTTTGGCGGCAGCGATCGCGGCCTTTTGTCCGGCTGGGCCGCTACCAATCACGATCAAGTCGTACTTCATCGAGAGTGTCCTTGGCGGGTAGGCGTCGAAATCGGCCGACAATCGGCGCGCCCCACGTCGCAAGCGTAGGTGACGCTCGATGCCCGCGCCGCGGCGAATCGACGGCAGGACGCCGTGGCCCGCGCTTAGAAAACGATTGTGCTGCCTGGAAGGATTGCAGCTAGGTGAGCGCGACGGCGTCTCCCATCCGGAGCCGCGGTTGGGATTGGCCAGGGGCGAGCTGCGTATTTACCGCCAGACGATAGAAGTGGTTGAATCGGTCACGGGCGGCCCAGACGGGCAGCGAACTCTCGCGCGCGACGGCGAACGCTTTTTGGAAGCCCGGCGTCGGTTCACCGCTGTCGGCATCGCGGGTTGGCACCACGCAACGCTGGCAAGGATTGGTGCCCCACCAGCGAACGTCGCCGACGCGAAACGGCACTGCCACCCCCGCCGGGCCGACGAGTCGATCCTCCCAAAACGGCTCGACGCCCGCGATCTCAAGATTCGCACGGAAGCGGCGGCGCGTTTCCGCAAGCGTCAAATTGGGAAACCAGCTGGCGATCGTTTCGAGCGTCGCGGTGCTGATCAACGTCGGGCCGGGAGAGTCGGTGTCGTCGGGGAAGCCGGTCGCCGTGTTCTCAGCTAAACCGCAAGCGATGCCCAGGGCGTCGGACAGCCAGCGGCCGATTTCGCGTTGCTCCTGTTCGAGCGCGAACTCGAGGTCGCCGTTGAAACGTACCGTCATTCGCGTGAGATCGTATTCGGCGCGAACGTGGTGCACGGCCGGCGTGCGTTTGCCGTTCACGTAGCGGCCGTCCGCGTCAACCAGAGCGAAACGGCGATCGTTCTCCAAGGCACCCCCCGGCAACACCGCGGCGCTCTCGACGTCGACGCCGTCGAGCGATTTGATGGGAAAGATCGTGATCCGGTTCAGGGTGGCACTCATGGTTCGATCGCATCGAAGAGCTTCAAGATCGGCGCGACGTCTTCCAGCGACTCGACGAGCACGTCCGGCTCGGCGGTCCGCAGCGTGTCAATCGAGGTATTGCCGGTCGGCACCGCGACGCTCAAGGCCCCAATCGCGCGGGCGCAGCGGACGTCGTTCGGCGTGTCGCCGATCACGACCAGCTCGCGATGGACGGTTTCGCCAAGATGCAGACGTGCGGCCGCGAGCGCCGCGGCGGCGATGTCGTTCCGGTCCAGGTGCTCGTCGCCATAGCCACCGAAGCGGAACCAATGCCAGAGCTCGTAATGGCGTAGCTTGTGCTCGGCGGCCTGGGCGACGTTGCCCGTGATCAGGCCGAGCGCCGTGTCGCCGCGGGCCGTGAGCGCTTCCAAGAGCGCCACCACCCCCGGCAGCACGCGGCCTTGATAAATCGGGAAGCACCTCCGCCAGCCGCCGCACGTACGACTCTCGAAATTGCTGCCAGAGCTCGGGCGTCGGATCCAGTCCATGCAGCCGAAGCAGGTCGGCGGCGATCGCCCGATCGCTGCGGCCCGCGAACGAGACGCCCGATGACTTCGCGTCATGGATGCCGAAGTCCTTGTCGAGCGCGACGACAAACGCAGCCCGGCCAGCCCCGCCGGTCGAGACGAGCGTTCCGTCGATGTCCAGGAAACAGATGTGCATGGCGCCTAGTGTAGTGCCCGGAGGCCACGTTGGCGACGCGCCTGGTTCACGCCCGCCCAGGCGATCGGCTCTTCCTTGAGGAACTTCGTCAGCTGCGACGTGCTGATTCCCATCGCCGCCGCTGCCGCTGAAGCGTCAAATTCCACCGCTGCCACCACGTCGAGGGCCTCGGCCAAGAGCGCCGGAAAATCGTCGTGCCCCGGATTGATCGCCAACCGTTTGCCCTGCGACACGCGATCGCCAGAGCGCGCTCGGTCCGGCATTTCTGCTCGCCGATCGCAGTTCGACCGCCAGCCGCAACCGCAGCCGCCGCAGGGCCTCACGGTGATTTTCCGCCTGGCTGCGTCGCTCGTTCGCCTCGGCCCGCAGGCCGGTCGGTCGATGAGTGAGCACCACGGCGGTCGAGACCTTGTTGCGGTGCTGGCCGCCCGGCCCCTGGCGCCGCTCATGCCGCACGTCACACTCGGCGAGCAGCGTCTCGATCGGCAGGCAGGCGGGATGCACGTCGCTCATGACTCAAACATACCCGGCCGACGAGCCCGCGCGAAACCGGGCCTAGCCAAACCGGCCCGGCTCTGATAATTTCGACGGCATGATTCAACCCATCGCCGGCGTGGCCCCGTCGCAGCTCAAGGAAGTCACCAACATGGTCGTCTGGCCGTCGCTTTCGGCGACCGGCTTCGGCCGCTTTTGGGGCCGGCTGTTCGCCCTGGAATACGGCCCGCGGATCTTCGGCGTGCCGGTGACGATTGGCCGGCTCTTCGCGCTGGCCTCGATCCCGTTCATGGTCGCGCTCTATTTCTTGATGCGGCTGCCGCGGTTTCCGGGCGTGGTGATCGGGATTCGCAATCCGTGGTGCTCGCAGTATCGCCTCACCAACCGCCGAGTGATCATGGAGAATCCGTTCGGCGGCGAGCTCAAGAGCGTCGCGCTGGACCGCTTCGACGCGATCGACGTGGTCGTCGAGCCGGGGCAGGGGTGGTTCAAAGCGGGCGACCTGGTGTTCCGCCAGGGGCAGGTCGAGACGTTTCGCATCTGGGGCGTGCCGCGGCCGGAGACATTTCGTCACACCTGCATCAAGGCCCAGATGTCGTTCGTCGGCGTGAAAAAGGCCCGCGAGACGGGCGCCGCCGTCTGAGGCGAGGCAGTTTCCGCCTTCTGAGCCTCCGTCTTGCCGTCGCGGAGGTTGTGGCCCAGCTCGACGCGCAGCTCCTCGTCGCCGCTCTTGAGGACGATCATCCGTGGTTCGATCGACACGATCTTGCCGTCGAACAGGCCGACCTTGACGGCGTCTCCCTCGAACAGCCGCAGCGTTTCGTTCGTCGTGCGTACGTGGATCCAGGCTTGATAGCGACCGTCGACTTGGATCGTGGCCGTGAAGAAAGCAAACTTGGCGTCGTCGAACTTGGGTGCCGGCGGCGTGGTGCGGGCGACGTTGGGTGGCGGCTCGGGACGCGGCGGCCGGTAGACCGTGAACAAGTTGCGAGAGCCGATCGAAGTGGCATAGTCCTCCGCCTTCGATTTGGCCAACCGCTCGGCGACTCCCTCGGGCAACTGTTCATTGACGGTTCCCGGCAGAATCAGGGCTTCGGTCTGCAGCGTGATCTTGAGCTGCTGCGGATTGGTGTCGGGACGCAACTGCAACCGCGTGATCTGCTGCAACAGCGTGCTGCGGTAGTACGCGAACAGAAAATTGGTGAGCGACGTGCGCGTGCCGTGGGCGTTGACCGTGTAGCCGATCGCCGAATAGCCGACCGAGGGCACGAGCCGTTGGGACGGCTGGACGTCTTCGACCGTCAGGCCAGCCTCTTTGAATTGCGATTGGAGCCACACGCGATAGAGCGACTGGGCGGCCTCGCGATCGGCCGGCAGCGAGCGCTGTTGCCAGGCATCGAGCTGGCTCGTCGCGGCCTCGCCTTGGGCGACGGCGTACTTGGCCTCGCCGAGCCGTTCTTGTGCCGAAAGTAGCTGCGAACGCTTGGTGGCGATGGACGCCGTGTAGCGGTTCCACGTCCGGCTGCCGCCCCAGAGGAGGACCATCGCGGCGACCGCGGCCGCCAGTATCTTCTCCCGCATCGTCATGGCGCCGCCCCCTCGTCGCCCTCGGTCGGCACAACGTCGATTGTGAGCGGGAACGACCAGAGATACCCGGGCACGGAGTTGTCCGTCTTGCCGCCGCCGGTATCGACTTGATGCTCCTTGTCGCGCAAGCGGGCTTCGAGCGTCGCCACGACCTGGGAAGTTCGGGCGACGGCTTGCACGGCGATCCGCCCGCCCGCAGCGTCGTTGCCCGGCGGGCGGAACGCGGTGAGCTGCGTCACCACGGCGTCGTCTGCCACCGGGTACTGTTTCGAATCGAGCGGCTCAGGTCGCCACTTGTTGCTGAGCCGATCGAGCTCGTCGAGCCAGTTGACGTCGGTCGCCAGCCACTTCTCGATCGAGGCGGCGTCGGCCACCGTCTTGTCGAATTGCAGCGTCTTAAACTCGTTTTGCTGGGCCGCGATCTCGGCATTGATGCGTGCGATCTCGGCACTCAAATCGTGCGATCGTTTCCACATGATCACGAGGAAAAAGAGGATCGCCATCCCGGCTGCGGCAGCGGCGAGCGCATGTTGCCGGGTAAACTTGCGTTCGGCCGCGCGGCGGCGGACATTGAGGAAGTCGACGACCGGAGCCCGGCGATCGGCCTCGCCCAGGGCCATGCCAATCACCGCCGCAAACCGCGCGATGCTATCGGGCGCGAGACCCGCTTTGGCCAGCCCCGCTGGGGCGTTCTCCGCGACGTCGAACACGTCGACCGAGAGCTCTAATTCGCCCGCCAGGCTGGCGGCGCTGCCGGCTTCGGTGGCAATGCCGCAGAGGACCACGCGGCTGACCTGCTGCTCGCCCAATTGCTGACGCGCGGCGGCGATCGTACGGCGAATCTCCCCAGCCAGCGCCCGCGCTCGGCCGGCCACTTCCGTCGGGTCGGGCAGTCGCACCGTCCGCACTAGCACGGCTTGGTCGCCCACCAGCACCGTGAGATCGGCTTCGTCCGTGAGTCGATTGACCACGAGCGACACTTCGTTCGCGCCGCGCCTAACCGCCGCGCGACGTAGGACGCGGCAGCTGTTGCCCGCAGCGTGATCCGATCGGGCTCGACGCCGACCGCTTCGCAGAGCTGCCGGACTTCGGTCACGCCGCCGGCCGAGAGCGCGGCCGCCAGCACCTGGTGTGGCGTCGTCGCGTCGCCGGAAAGCGGGATGTAATCGAGCGCTGCTTCGGGACCCAACGACGTCAGCTCGCGCTCCGCCTGGAACCGCACCAGGTCGGGCAATTCCTCCGGCGGGGCAGGGGGGAGCGTCAGCAGCACCATCTGCACCTGATCGCGGCCGACGCCGATCAAAGTCGTGACGTTGGCGCTGACCACCCCGCCGATGACCGGCGCCAGACGCGAACCGATCTCGCGCGGAGAGAGTGCGGTATTTTCCGCGGATGCCAACGAGACGGTCCACGCACCGGCGATCGACGAACCGGTCGGGCCGGCGTGCACCAACAGCGCGCGAGCTTCGAGGCGATCCCAGTCGATGGCAAGAATGCGAGGCATGGGAAAAAAGGCAAGGTGTCAGGTGTTGGGGTCAGATGTCTCGGAGCACGAGCACAAATTAGCCGCGGAGCTTGCTCCGCGCGGCACACCGGCGGAGCCCCCTCCATTGTACTCACCCAGCTCAGGGCTCGCCTTCCACCGCCGTCCCCAGCACATCGAGCGTGTATCCGGGGCCTTGCTCGACCAGGTCCCGCCGCCGCTTCACGACCGGCGGCGACTGCGTGGCGTCGATAATCGCCTCCATCCGGTAGGCGGGGCCCTGCTCGTCGAAATAGCCCACCACCTGGGCCCGATAGACGCTTCCGCCGGCGGTCACCAGCGGCATCAGCCGCTTCATCGTCTCCAGATCGACGATCCCATCGACCAGCGGCCAGGTCTCATAGGCCTGCTCGGGCCGCTGACCGTCCTGCTCCGGCAGCCGGCTGGCGATGATCTGGTCGACCACCGTCGATTCAAGCCCGGGAATCGCCGCCAGGATCACCCGCGGGGCCTGGTTGATGTTGATCCGGCCCGGGATCGATGGCGACGAATTGACGGAGAAATTGTCGAACAGTTTCGGGATGTAGTCGCGCATCGAACCCGGATCGTCGCGGAAGGGGGATTCGCAGATGGGGGTTTGTGGATTGTTTCCGCCGCCTCCTCCGCCCCCACCACCTCCTCCGCCTCCACCACTGCCATTGTTCTGGCTGTTGTCGACGACCCGCGTCCGCGCACCCACCAGGTCGAGCAGGTTGTTGAGCCGTTCCCGGCCGGGCAGGCTGTAGTCGAGCGTCAGGCTGGCCGCGTCGACGATCCGGGTGTTCTGCTGGCCGTTTTGATTGTTGTTCTCCGGCCCGCCCTGGCGATAGGCGACGATGAAGTTCGCCATCGGCTCGTCGAGCACTTGGAGAGCTTGCGTGTGCAGCTCCTCCAGGTCCTGCATGTTGATGTCGATCTTCTGCGTGCCGTCGGGCCTGGTGTTCTTCTCGGCGCCGTCGATCGTCAGGTAGGCCGCCCAGCCGCGGTTCAGCGTACCCGTCGAATTGTCGACGCCGTCGATCGCGGTGTAGGGTTGTTCGTTGGCCTCGATCAGCCCGTTGCGATTCAAGTCGGCGCCGAAGAGCAGGGCCGGCGTCACGTCGCGGACCAGGAGCAACTCTTCGATCGAGCCGAGCGGACCGTTTCGCGGCGAGTAGGGCGGCGTGAGCGTCGAGTAGTAGTCCTGCTCGGCACCAAGCGTGCGCTGGTCGCTGTCGGTATCGATCCAGTCGAGGATCGCGTCGGCGATCGGCTCGGTCATGCCGGGCAGCGCCATCAGGAGCTTCTGGGCGCCGTTCTCTTCGTAGTTGTCGGCGAGCAGGATCGTGTTGAGATTCAACTTCGCGGACTCGTTCTCCAGCCCGTAGCGGATGCCGGAATAGTAGCCGGCATCGCTCAGGGCGGGGGAGAGGACCGTGAATCGCCCGCGAAACGCGGCCAGCGGATCGTCGACCATCAGCTTGCCCTGCAGCAGGGCGGTATTGTTATACAGCCCGCCCGACTGTTGGAGCGTCGTCGGGTCCTGCACCACTAGCGCTTTGATGAACTCGATGCCCGACTCGGCGAAGTAGCGGGCTTGCGTCTGGCGGATGTGGGCCTGCGTGGCCTGGTGCTCGACGAACATCCGGTCGAAGAACGACATCGCCCCGAGCGTCAACAGCACGATCACAACCAGCGAGAGCAAGAGCACGCTGGCGCGGCGGCGCAGGCTGGGACGCGATCGTGACGGTCTGTTTGACGAGTAATCGAGATGACTCATCGGTTCAAATGCCGAATTGGTTGGTGTTCTGGTTCGTCGTCGAGTTTTGTGTCGAAGAGGTGGTTGAATTCTGTTGACTTTGTTGAGATTGCTGACTTCCAGAGGCGGAGGCCGCCGTCTGAGACGCTGCCGCTAGCGGCAGGTCGACCGTTTCGCTGTACATTCGCGGCTCCAGCGGCACTGCGCTCGACTCGGCTTCGATCGCATCGGGCGCAATCCACACGCGGACTTCGACCGCGGTCGGGAGCGAGCCCCGCTCCTGCATGTCCCAAGTGTCGGTGGCAGCGCTGCCGTCGAAGTAGACGAACTGGATTTGCGTGACTTCGGGAGCGAGCAGCACCTGGCCGGAGTTGAGCAGCTGCGAGTTGGCCGACTGCTCTGCCACGTCGCGGATAGCGCGGTCGAGCGTCTGCCGCACCAGGCCGCCAACGCTTTGTTGGGCATCGGGCGAGATCGCGGAGGCGGCCGCGGCACTGGGATCGATCGTGGCACCCTGGCGGACGAAATAGTGGATCGACTTCAGATCGCTCGGCCGCGGTGCGTTTGCGGCGGCGGCCGCAGTCGCAAGCGTCGAGCCCTGCTGCGGCACTGCCGGAAATAACTCGTCGAGCCGCGGCAGACGGGCTGCGTCGATTGTCAGCTCATTGGCGATGCCGTTGAGGCCAGGCGGAAGACTGTTCGGATTGGTACTGTCACTGGAACTGCTCCCAGAAAGGCCACCGACTATTCCCAGCCCCACTTGTCGAAGCACCGCTGGACCCACTTGACCCGGTTAACGCGCTTTGCGTGAAAGGGGCGTTCGACTGAAATTGATTTACGATGTTCGTGTTGTTGGCGGCGGACGCTTGGGCCAGCTGCGACGCGGTCGAGATGTCCTGCGTTTGATAGACGGTGGTGGCCCGCAAATCGGCCGCGATCGTCGAGAGGATGCTGCGGGCGAGCTGGGCCTCTTCGACGCGCGTGCGGCCCGAGTCCATTCGCACCAGGTAGAGGTTGACCGCCGTGCCGATCAGCGCCAGCAGCTCGCCGACAGCGCGATCGCCAGGATCAACTCAAAGAGCGTGAAGGCGGCGCGATATTTCATGGCTACCCTCCGCTCGGTTGCGTCGTGTTGCCGGCTCCAGAACTGGAGCCCGACGAGGACGACGAAGATTGCTGCGACGACTGGTCGGTGGCCGGTAGGTAGTCGGGGTTCGGCACCCAGCGGACCAATTCGCAATGGGCCGGCTGCTGGGCGGGAGGCAGGTCTTGGGCCACGCTGACTTGGACCGACACCAGCTCCTGATAATCAGTCGGCTCAATGGCGATCGACAACGGTCCACTGCGGGTCGTCGTCCAGCGGCAGCACCGCGCCGTTGACGCTCTCCAGAGCCCGGGCGCCGACAAGGATTTCCGACATCACCGATTCGGCGAGCATCTCGGCCTGGGCTTCGGCGGCCGCGGCGGTCGCGTTCTCATCTCCCAGCCGCATCACCTCGCCGAGCGCCGCCAGCGCCCCGGCCAAGATCGCCAGCGCCAGCACCACCTCGAGCAGCGAAAATGCCAAAAGGGGACATTCTACTTTTCCGCGGCGGCAGCCAAAAAGCAGCCAAAAAGGTGTCAGGAACCTTTTTTTCGCGTCTTGCCAATGGAGCCGGCTCGTCCCGTAAATGGTTCCTGACACCTTTAAGAAGAAGATCTTCCTGACATCATGGCACGGCCTCGTTGCCGACTTCGCTGGAGCGGGAGATGCCGGTAAGGCCGCGGAGCGTGACCCGCTGGGTCTCGCCGACGGCGTTGGCGACGAGGACCGATGCATCGGACGTGGTGCCGTCGGGATAGAAGACGATCGGTTGCGACCAGCCGCCGGTGGCAGCTTCCGCCGGCGCGGCGAGCTGCGGCACGGCCGAGACGTCGCCGGCGGCGAACACGATGTCGGTCGGCAGCCGATTCTTGGCGAGGCGGAGCATGTCGGCCTCGGCGTATTCCTCGTCCTCGTCGCTCACCGGCGGCAGCGAGTTGATATCGCCGGCGTCTTCGGCCGTGATCGCCGAGAGCAGGGCGATCTGATAGCGACTCCCCTTGGGTTCGTAGCGGAAGACGTACGGCTCGCCGGCCTGCATCGCGGCGATCCGCGCTCGGCCCCACGCCGCCCGCACCAGATCACCGGAGTTCTCCAGCCGCGCCCGGGCGATCGAATTTTGCAGCAGCGGCATCGACACCGCGGCGACCACCACCATCAGCGCGAGCACCAACAGCACTTCAAACAGCGTGAGCCCCCGCCTAATAAAGGGGTCAGAACTATTTATCTCTCGCCCCGAATTGGCGTGGTGCCCGCGGTCAAAAATAGTTCTGACCCCTTTTTTCATGCTAGTCCCAGTTGCCGATGTCGTCGGCGGTGCCGTCCTGTCCGTCGGGGCCGGTCGACCAGACGTCGTACGAATCCGAATTGTGTTTGCCGGGCACCGCGATCTTGTAGGGATTGTCCCAGGGATCGACTGGATCGCGGTCCAAATAGGGACCGTGCCAACGCTCGGCGAGTTTGCTGTCGCCCGGCTTGTTGACCAGGTCCTTGAGGTCGGATGGGAAGCTTCTTCGTGTGCAGCTGGTAGGTGCTGATCGCGGACTTGAAGACGCCGAGCTGCCCCTTGGCGGCGTCCTTCAGCGCTTGCTCCTGCGTGCCGCCAAAGATCGTCACCGCCATCGACGCGAGCACGACCAGGATCATCAGCACCAACAGCACTTCCATCAACGTGAAGCCTTGCCGCTTGCGAACTTGTCTACGTTTCATGTTGGAACTCCTCATTCTCCATGCTTCGATAGCAGGATGGTTATTGTCATTGTACCAATTCTATTTCAATGCGGCCTCTAAACGGCCGCACTCATCTTCAAGACCGGCACCAACAGGGCGATCACGACCAACAGCACCACGCCGGCCAACAGCAGCAGCATCAGCGGCTCCAGCAGGCGGACGAACAAATCGAGCCGCCGCCAGGTGTCGCGTTCGAGCGTGTCGGCGATCTGCGGGAGCACGGTTTCGAGGCTGTTGGCCTGCTCGGCGACGGCGATCATTTCGACCACGTCGGCCGGGAAATGGCCACTGGCGCCGAGCGGCTGGGCGAGCGCCTGGCCGGCCGAGATGTTCTCGGCCGCCTCGCGGACCGCCGCCGAAGAGCACCTTGTTGCCGGTCGAGTCGGCGCTGATCTCGAGCGACCGGACGATCGGCACGCCGCCATTGAGGAGCGTCCCCAGCACGCGGCAAAACCGCGACACGGCCAGGCTCAAATAGATCGAGCTCACCACGGGAATCTTGAGCCGCCAGCGGTCGAGCCAGAGGCGGCCTTCGTCGGTCAAGAGCTTGTTGCGAATCACCAGACCGACGACCGCCACCACCACGACCACGTACAGTCCATAATCTTGCAGGAAGTGCGACAGGCCGAGCAGCCAATCGGTCACTGCCGGCAGCTCCCCCTTGGCCCGCAGCCGACTGAAGAGCTTCTCAAACTTCGGCACGAATTTGACGATCAGCACCGTGACGACCGTCGTGCCGACGATGAACAGGATCGCCGGATACGCCAGCGCCCCCATCACGCGGCTCTTGAGCTCGTCCTGTTGCTCGGTGAAGCGGGCCAGCCGCTCCAGCGCCTCTTCCAGGAAGCCGCCCTCGCCGCCCGCGCGGACGATGCTGGTCCCCAATTCGCCGAAGGCCCGCGGATGCTTGGCCATCGCGTCGGCGAGCGTCGCACCTTCCTGCACACGCGTGTAAACATCGTCAAGCACGGTCTTGAGATTCTTGTGGGGCGTCTGCTGGCGAATCACCTCGAGCGACCTGAGCAGCGGCACGCCGCTCCGCAGCAGGGCCGAGAGCTGGTTGTAGGTCGTGGCCATGATCCGCGCTTTGACCTTTGGCGACCGGGTCGAGGCAGTCACCCGCTCGGCAGACGCGACCTTGAGCGGAAACAAGTCCTTGGCCGAGAGCGAGGCGATCACTTCCCGCTCGGTCCCCGCCGCGAGCGTACCTTCCACGCGGTTGCCGGTCAGGTCGCGCGCGATGTAGGCGAATTCAGGCATGGAAACCGAGAATGCAAAATGCAAAATGATCAATGCAAAATGAAAAATGGAGTTGACGGGCTCCGCATTTTACATTTTGCATTTTGCATTTTGCGTTGAACATTATTGTGATGACCGAGATTCACAATCGATCACCTTTCGTCACACGGAGCACTTCATCGACCGTCGTGATTCCGTGGAGCACCTTGACCCAGGCGTCTTGTCTGAGGGTGCGCATGCCGTCCTTGCGGGCTGCCTGGCGGATTTCCCAGCTGCTGGCGCGGTCGTGGGCGAGTTGGCGGACGGAGTCGGTCGTGACGCACAGTTCAAAAATACCCTGCCGGCCGATGAAGCCTAGTTGCCGACAGGCGCGGCAACCCTTCGGCCGATAGAGCGGTTTGCCGAGCTTCTTGAAATCGTCCCAGGGAAAATCCTTGGGCATGTCGTCGGGTTTTGGATTAAACGCCTCACGGCAATCTTTGCAGAGCGTTCGCACCAGTCGCTGGGCCATGACGGCTTCGACCGTGCTGGCGACCAAGAACGGCTCGACGCCCATGTCGACCAGCCGCGTGTAGGCGCTCGGCGCGTCGTTCGTGTGGAGCGTGCTGAACACGAGGTGGCCGGTGAGCGAAGCCTGGATTGCGTTCTCCGCCGTCTCCATGTCGCGAATTTCGCCGACCAGCACGATGTCGGGGTCGTGACGCAGAATCGACCGCAGCGACGCCGCGAAGGTGAGCCCGATTTTCGGGTGGACCTGAATCTGGTTGATCCCTTCCAGCTGGTATTCGACCGGGTCTTCGGTGGTGATGATCTTGCTGTCTTCGCTCTTGATTTCCATCAGCGAGCTGTAGAGGGTCGTCGTCTTGCCGGAGCCGGTCGGTCCGGTCACGAGCACGATGCCGTGGGGCATGCGGATCAATTCGCTGTAGAGATGATGCAGGTCGGGCTCCATGCCGAGGGCTTCGAGCGAAAAGTTCATCCGGCCTTTGTCCAAGAGCCGCATCACGATCCCTTCGCCATGCAGCATGGGGATCACCGACACGCGAACGTCGATCTCGCGGCCGGCCATGCGGAGCTTGATGCGGCCGTCTTGCGGCAGCCGCTTTTCCGCGATGTTCAGCCGGGCCATGATCTTGAGTCGGCTGATGATCGCGGCTTGGAAACGGCTGATTTCCGGCGGCGTCGGCTGGGATTGCAGGATGCCGTCGATGCGGTAGCGAATCCTCACGCCGGAGGCCTGCGACTCGATGTGCACGTCGCTGGCCCGCGATTCGACCGCCTCCAATAGAATCTCATTCACCAGCCGGACGACCGACGCTTCCTGGGCTTCGGCCAGCTCCGAGGCGTCGATGTCTTCGAGGATCTCGATCTCCTCTTCGTCCTGCTGAGCGAGCAAGCCTTCGATCGTCTCGCTGCCGACGCCCAAGTGCATCTTGATTTGCCGCGAGATCTGCTCCCGCGACGCGAGCACCGGTGCGATCGTAAGCCCCGTGACGACGCTCAGCTCGTCGAGCGGGTAGAGATCGAACGGATCGCTGGTGGCCACCGTGAGCGAGCCGTTGTGCTGCTCGATGGGAAAGAGCATGTGGCGGTGGATCAGCTTCTGCGGGAAGCCGCGAAGCAGCGAAAGGTCGATGTTCGTCTGCTCAAGGTCGACGTACGGAATGCCGACTTCGTCGCCCAACGCCCGCAGGGCGTCTTCTTCGCTGACCATCCCCGAGTCGACCGCGGCCACGTCGAGCCGATTCACTTCCGGCCGATCCCGTCGCAGTTGATCCAACTGCTGGGAGGACAAGAGCCCACGTTTAACCAGAATGGCGCCCGCTTCCATATCCGTACTTCAATCGTTGGAGCCGGTCGGCTCGATTTCTGCGAATGTCCACCCGGCGAGGCGGACGTACCACCCATTATGCGTGGGCCCGGGGCCGGCCACAAATCTGCCGAAATTTCCGCGATCTGCGTTCGCGGGACTTACCGTTTCACTTCAGCTGCCACCTCCGTTGCCGCCATTTCCGCCGCCGCGAGCGCCGCCACCACCCCGACCTCCGCGGCCGCCGAAGGCCCTACCGCCCGGCGGGCCAAATTGCGGTTGCGGCAGCGTGAACTCGGCCCCCATCATCGACTCGAGCTTGGCCCGTTGTTCGGGGGTGAGCACGTCCAGCAATTGGTTGCGGGCGTCGACGCGGAGCTGGTTGATCTTGTCGTTGAGATCCTTTTGCACCTCCTCGGACTTCTCGCGGATCTGGTCGCGTTGGCTCTCGGTGAGGCCCAGCGTGTCGGCTAGCTCGCCCTCGGTCAGCGCCGCGGCGCCGCCGCGTTGAATTCTCGCCTGGAGGTCGATCTGCTTGAGCCGATCGAACTGATGTGGCATCAAAACCTTTTGCATCCGCGCTTCGGCGTCTTTGTTGATCTCATCGAAGCGAGTGCGAATCTCGTCAAACTTGGCCTGCCGCTCCTCGTTGCTCAGATCGCGTAATCCCTGGAACATACCCTGCATTTCGTTGCGGATTTCGTCGCGAATCGTTTCGCTCAAGGTCTGCAGCTGGGCCTGTTGGTCATCACTTAATTCGATTTCCTTCTGCACTTCTTGCTGCTGAATCAGACCCAAAGTCCCGCCGCCGCCAAAGAAGCCGCCAGGTCCTCCTGGCCCCCCCGGACCCCCGCGGCCGCCGCGACCACCTCCGCCACCCGGCGGCTGGGCCAACAACTGGCTGGAAGAAGCCAGCACCACCATGGCCAGAATGGCCATCAATATCACCAAGCGACCGGCGAGTTTCATCGGATTTTCTCCTCGAGCGAGCGGACGAACAGGGCGACGCGAAAGAAATGATACACCTTGGACGGCGGCCGCGCGCACCGCGCCTTTGGTTTTAACCCCTTGGGGCACCCGAAGTTTCCCCCATTCGGCCGCCGGCGGCAGTACGCGCCGGTCGACTTGAGGCGGCCAGCGTGCCATCGAACGATCGGTTCCGCCGCAACCACCTTGCCGAAGCGACACCGCTGCGATCGCAAATCGCCTTGCCGCGACCCTCGAATCGGCGTAAAGTATGGTGAATCCAGTATTTGCGCACGGTCCCCAACCGTAGATTACGCTCCGGCCGCCCGGCGGTTCAACCTACCCGCGAAAAAGCTCATGTCGATGGAACCTGCCGAATTGATGCTGCTGGCGATCCAGAAATGCCGGGAGGGACTGGCGTTAGGGCAGAGCCCTTTCGGGTGTGCCATCGCCCGGGATGGGGAAGTGCTTTCGTCCTCGCATAATTCGGTCGTTCTAACCACCGACATCACAGCCCACGCCGAGGTCAACGCCATTCGAGAAGCGTGCCGCCACGCTGGCGACATTTTCCTAGCCGGGTCGATCGTCGCCACGACCTGCGAACCCTGTCCAATGTGCATGGCCGCCCTGCATTGGGCCCGGGTCGACACGGTTTACTACGGTGCCTCGATCGCCGACGCCGCGGCGGCTGGATTCAACGAGTTGCAACTCCCGGCCGCCGAACTGCTTCGTCTCGGCGGCAGCCAATTGAAATTGATTCCCGGATTGCTGACGCAAGAGTGTAAAGAGCTGTTCGCCGATTGGAACGCCAACCCCAATCGGAAAGTCTATTAGAAGGGCGGAAGGGGGAAAGGGGACGGTAAAAGGCAAGGCGTTTGTTGGAGCTGCCTCCTTCCCCCTTCCGCCTTCCCCCTTACAAAGCATGGTCACCAAATCAGAAATCGCCGCCGACTGGCTCACGCGCTACACGGGCATGCCACTGGGCGAGTTTGGGCCGTATGTGCTATTGACGAATTTCCGCGACTACGTGACCCGGTTCGCCAAGAAATTCAGCTGCAACCTCTATGGCGATAACCGGCCAATGCAGGCCGCGACGAACGACCATGGCCTGACGATCATCAATTTCGGCATCGGTTCGCCCAATGCGGCGACGATCATGGACTTGCTCACGGCCTATCACCCGCAGGCCGTGCTGTTCCTCGGCAAATGCGGCGGGCTCAAGCACACGACCGAGATCGGGCACTTCATCCTCCCGATTGGCGCGATCCGCGGCGAAGGTACGTCCGACGATTATCTGCCGCCGCTGGTGCCGGCGCTGCCGTCGTTCAAGCTCCACAAGTTCGTTTCACAGAAGCTCGTCGACCGCGGCTTCGAATATCGCACGGGCGTGATTTACACTACCAATCGCCGCGTCTGGGAGCACGACGTGAAGTTCCGCGAGCAGCTGCAGGAATACACGCCGATCGCCATCGACATGGAAACGGCGACGATCTTTACGGTGGGCCACAAGAATCAAATCGCCCGCGGGGCCTTGCTATTGGTCTCCGACAAGCCGCTCACCCCCGACGGCGTGAAAACCTCCGAAAGCGACGCCCGAGTCACTCGCGACTGGTCGGACGACCATCTGACGATCGGCATCGACTCGCTCACCGACATCGGCGAAAAGGGCGAGATGATCAAGCATTTTCAGTACTGAGCGCGGGCGGCACTGCCCCCGTCTCGGTGACGGACGTGCACAAAACCCCCATAATTTTCCGGCCCAGAATTCCGGAAAATATCTTGCAATGCCGATCTCAGGCGCGATAATGGCGACCATCGCCGACCGGGGGGGTGCCTGGCGGCTAGTGGGGGAGGACCTGCCGTGCCTGCCAGTCGTTGCCATCCAAAACGCCGAGGCTTCACTCTCGTCGAACTGTTGATCGTCGTTGCGATCGTCGGCATCTTATTGGCACTGCTGCTGCCAGCTGTCGAGGCAGCCCGCGAGTCGGCGCGGCGCACACAATGCACCAACCACATGCGCAATCTCGCGCTGGCGACGCGCCAATTCGAAACCGCGCAGAAGCGATTTCCGCCCGCGGCGCACGATCGAGATGGTCCGGTGCCGAACGCGGTGAAACCGCCTGTCGCACGCCACAACGGCATTTCGTTCCTACTGCCGTATTTTGAGGAGGGCAATAAATTCCAAGAGATCGATTTCGACTATGACTGGAACCACCCGCGCAACGTCGACCATACGAAGCAGAATCTCGCCGGAATCTTATTGTGTCCCAGCGCACCAACAGGGCGTCAGCAGCATCACGTGACCGACTACGTGGCAGGCACGCGAATCGTGATCAAAAAAACCGCGTCGAATCGCAGCCTCAAGCCGTTGATCGACGCGGGACTCGTCAATGGTAAAGGCGGCGCGGCGGACTGCAGTCCTTTCTGGGACGGCATTCTACAAGTGGATAAGACCGTGCTTGCCAGCGGGACGCTGAACATCGACCCGTTGAAATCGGACCGTCGCGTCGTCCGCCCCTCCCAAGTGATCGACGGCTTGTCGCACACCTGGTTGTGGTTCGAGTCAGCGGGCAAACCGCAGATTTACGAGCAAGGCGTCTTTCTCGGCGAAGACACCAGCAGCAACAGTCGATACCGCTGGGCCAGCCAGGAAACCTGGATGGCGATCAACGACTATTGCGGCCAATCGCAGATCATCAACTGCGACAACATCTCGAAGCCCTACAGCTTCCACGACGGCGGGACGAACATCGCCTATGCCGATGCCTCGGTCCGGTTCCACACGGACGATCTCGACCCGCAGCTATTTGTCGCGTTGCTGACAATGGCCGGCGAGGATGTGCCGCCGCACCCGTGACCTACGACTTATTGGTAGCCCGCTGCCCATACACGGCGATTTCGTCAGGTTGTTTGGCGGTGGCGAATTGGCAGCTGCGCCGCTGTCGTACGCGGCAGACCATTTGGTACTGGTCAACAAATCTCGGCGCGATTTACATCATAATATTTGCCACGCAAGCATTGATAAACGCGACCAGAGTGCCGCCAAGCATGGCACGCACGCCCAGGCGGGCCAGATCTCCGCGGCGGTCCGGGGCCATGCCGCCGATGCCCCCCAGCTGAATGCCAATCGAGCTAAAGTTGGCAAATCCACAAAGTGCAAAGGTCATCACATGCCGACTTCGCTCCGACAGCTCGGCCACCGCGTCCGGTTTCGACCATTCCGACAATTTGAGGTAGGCTACGAACTCATTGGCTGCCATTTTCAGGCCCAGCAATTGGCCCGCATTTCGACAATCCTTCCACTCGATTCCAATCAGCCAGGCAATCGGTTGAAACAGCCAACCCAATAGCGCCTCCAGCGACCAGCTATATTGAACACTGTCGCCATTTCCGCTCACATAGCCAAATTGGGCGCCGGTCCAGCCGAGAATCATATCGATCAGCGCGATCAGCGCCAGAAACACCAGCAGCATCGCGCCGACGTTGAGCGCCAGTTGCAGCCCGCCGGTAGTGCCATTGGCAATCGCTTCCAACACGTTGGTACTGGGATCTTTTACGTCAATGTTCACTTTGCCGAGAGTCTTTGGCTGGTCGACTTCCGGCTGGAGCACCTTGGAAATCATGAGGCCGGCCGGTGCCGCCATCACCGACGCGGACAGCAGGTCCTTCGCGCTGATCCCCATTTCCACGTAAGCCGCGAGTACGCCGCCGGCCATCGTGGCGAACCCTCCGATCATGATGGCATTCAGCTCGGAGATCGTCATGCTGCTGATATACGGCCGAATTACCAGCGGTGCTTCCGTTTGTCCGACGAAAACATTGGCCGCAGCCGACAAGGTCTCTGCTCCCGAAGTGCCCAGAGTTACCTGCATCAAGCGCGCGAATTTCCCAACCACCCATTGCATGATCCCGTAGTAATAGAAGATCGACATGAATGCCGAGAAAAAGATGATCGTGGGTAGCACCTGAAACGCAAAGAAGTGCTCGGCATATCCATCTCCAAAAACAAACGTCGAGCCAGCCGAGACGCAGTCCAGCACCTTATTGAAGCCGGCATCGATAATGTCAAACGCGCGACTCCCGTAGGACGTCTGAAGAATGAACGCCGCAAAGGAGAATTGGAGCAGCAGTCCCCCGATGATGATCCGCGGACTGACGCGCGTCTTGTGTGAGCTCATCAGCCAGGCGAGGAAGATGAACACGACGATGCCGAGCGCGCTAATAAGTCGATGCATGGCTGGAGTGGATCGGTTTAGACCAATCAGCAGGAATCAATGGATCGGCGCCTGAATCGCCGTCGATCCATTTGAGCGTTCCCAGGCGTATCCGTCAAATTGCGGCCGCCAGTGTGACTCAAAGGCCAACGTGGCACAATCGCGGTGCCCCGTGCGTAATGCCGTTCAGTGATCGTTCAAGGCAAATCCCAATCCGGTAAGCTACCGTCTTACTCCACGCCGCTCGACTTGACTGCCGCCATTCTCGGCGAGTTGAGGCGATTGCATACAACGGATTGCAAATGCCATTCCAGCGCGTAGAATGGGTGGCATTCGCAAAGAATTCGGAGGAATTCGTTCATGAGCCAGCCAGCTTCCCCGCAACCATCCCTATCCGTCGCGCGAATTCTGACAATTGTCGTTCCGGCCGCGATCGTTGGCATCGCGGCTTATCTGATCGCGTCGCGGTCTGCCACGGTCTCGCAGGACGAAATTGCTCCGACGATTCTCTCGCGGATGTTCGTCTCCGAGTCCGTGCCGCCTGTTGGTCCGACGGCCTATACCGATGCAGATGGCGATCTAGTGGCGGACGCGCCGGACGATCCGAGCAAGTGCATCGATCCGCCTACTCTGGTTTTCTCGTTCATCGCGGCCGAAGAGGAAAGCATCGACGAACCGAAATGGAAGGAGTTGCTCGACGCGCTGGCCAAGAAAACGGGACGCGAAGTGAAGTACGTCCACTACACGGCGATTAACGACCAGCTGGCCGCGATCAAGAGTGGCGAGGTACACATCGCCGGATCTGAACACGGGCATTGTGCCGACGGCGGTCCAGCGCGACGGATTCGTTCCCATCTGCACGTTCGGTAATGATGATGGTAGCTTCGGATACACGATGCAGTTCCTGGTGCCCAAGGGCAGCGAGATCAAAAGCCTTGCCGACGTCCGGGGACACAAGGTCATGTTCACGCGACTCGACTCGAATTCCGGTTTCAAGGCGCCGCTGGTGCTGCTGATGGACCCTAAGTACAA
Organism: uncultured Planctomycetota bacterium; assembly: GCA_963808175.1. Taxonomy (GTDB): domain Bacteria; phylum Planctomycetota; class Planctomycetia; order Pirellulales; family Lacipirellulaceae; genus DASYDU01. The sequence goes on from CAWEEU010000009.1 coordinate 26,300, forward strand.
CATGTTGCCCGATCGTGACTATGAATGGGGATTCTCCCAAGGTCATGAGGAATCGATCAAGAAGATCGCCGACAAGGAGTTCCAGGTAGCGCCGGTGGCCAGTGACATTCTCGCCCGCATGATCGGACAGGGTGAAGTTCAGGCCGACCAGGTTACTTCGATCTACACTTCGGAACGGTTCCCGCCGGCAACACTCGGCATCGTCTACAATCTGACGCCGGCATTGCAGACAGAAATCCGCGATGCTCTGATCGGCTTCAACCTGAAAGGAACCGGGCTGGAGGGTGAATTCGGCCCAGACGCCACAAAGCTCGTGGCCGTCAACTACAAAGATGACTGGGCCAACACACGACGGATTGATCAAGTCGTCGCCGATGTGCGGAATCGGAAATAACCGGTCTTCGGCGTCGAAAAGCGGCCTCGTCGAAGCCCAAAAACGCCTGCCAGACCCACCAGCAACGTCCCAAGAGTTGCCGGTTCCGGAACCCTCGCCTCGGCACCGCGGGAGCCGCTTCCGTCAGACGCCGAGATGCCAAAGTGGTCGCGCCAGTAGGCGTAATCGCTTTCATCGACCGTCTCCGGAGTCGGATCGTTGAGCAGCGAGCCGCCGGCACCGATGGCGTCGCGCCAGACAGTGTAGTCGGCCGCATTGATCACGCCGTCGTCGTTGTAGTCGCCAGCCAGCCCCGCCGCGACGACCTGGTAGTTGATCGGGATTTCAATGATCGCGTTCTGGACGCCCTGGCTGCCGCTGGCAATCGTGAGGACATCGGTCTTCATGCCGACGCTCGAGGTGTCGAGCAGGATCTGATAGCTATTTGCCCCGCCCAGCGCCATGTCCAATTGGTTGAAGCTGGAAAAATCCATCGTCGCCCCCACGTGCATGGATGTGATCGAATAATCCAGCTCGTCCGCCCCAATCGGCTGAAGCACGTCCGCGGCGTTCTTGACCGTGAGGTCGAGGTTGAATGCTTCGCCCAAATTGAGCGTGGCCGGCACCGCGCTGGCGACGGCACTCAACACGGCGGGAAGCTGGTAATCGGCAACGACCGGCAGATGGTCGCTCGCAGTGAAGAGTGCATTGAGAATCTTGCTGCTTCGTGAACGACGTCACGCCGGGAAACGTAACCGTGTTGCCCGAATCGTTAATGTTCGCGTTGCAGCAGGGCAGACTGCCGTTGTTACCGAATGCCTGGTACGAACCGGGAATGTAACTCAGGCCTTCGTTGTCGAGCAACTCCGCGGTCACCAGCTGAAAATCGAATCGATCGTCGAGGCCCCCGGGAGTAAATCCCGAGGGGCAGCCGGAGCTGCAAGGGGCTTGCGTGTGCACATCGGAAAAACCGGAATTGTTGTGCCAGCTGCCGACGCGATTGATCGGATCGATCGCTTGCGCGTTGCCCGACGAGGTCAGACGCACAAACGCTGCGTCGCTGCTCGCGGTAAAAATTGTGGTCGCCGGCATAAATGATGTGCGACCCATCGGGCAGCGCATCTGCGCTAGCGCGAATGGCGTTGGCTTCGACCAATCGCTTGGCCTCCGACGCGGAGTCGTCGCTCGCCTTGTAATGACTGTTGAAGACGTAGAATTGGGCCGTATTGTCGTAGCCGACCGGCTGCAGCCGATAGCGGATCGCCTGCCGCGGCTGCGTGCTGGTGCTCCCTATCAGCACTTCGTCGGCCAATGCCAGCGGCTGGATCGTGTGGGTGTTGTAGATGATCGATCTGGCGATCGGAGGCATCCGTCGAGCCAACGAGTCGATTTCCATGATCATACGTTCCAGGGCCATAGATCCCGTTGAGAATGTCGACGATCTCCTGGGTGTCGCCGGTCGGGCCATTTTGCTCCTGCAATAGCAGCACATCAATCGGCTTGGCGATGCCATTGCGCTCCGTTTCACCGATCGCTTGGAGCACCGTACCCAGGCCAGGAAAAGGGCCGTCGAAGTGCGTATTGTACGTGACGATGCGGAGCTGGGCGTGGGCTGCGAAAACCTGGGACAGTACGAGAAAGGCCGAGAGCCCAAATATCCGCAGGACGCCAATCCGATATCGCACCGGACTCCCCATAACATTTGCCCCTAACTCTGTTTCCCAGCGGCAGGTTCCAATCCTGCATTGTACCAAGCGATTCCGTCAAATGGCTAAAGCGTGACGTCGATCGCGCGGAGAGTCGAACTCCGGCCTGAAAACAGCTTCTTACGATTACGTAGCATTCCCTCACATTGGTGGCACAGACAGGAGAAATTGGCCGCGCAAGTCTGGCGGATGCAAAGATTGGCCGAATCCTTCCGGCAATGGCCGACGCACTCAAGGCGGAAACAGCGAGCTATTGAAGGTCGATTGTTTCTTCACCCCGGATCGTTGAGAGGGCCTGCAAAACATTAAGTTCCATGGCATCGGCATAGAAGCTCACAGAGCCGTCAGCCTTGCAAAAATTCGCGCCGCCGGGATGAAAACTTCCCCAAGCACAAAGTCGTTTGTCTCTCAAATCGTTCGTCCCTTTGCCCGGGGGAATCATGTAATTGATGGGAACGGCGGAGTGGCCGAGGTTGTCGCCCACGGAGTTAACTACCGCGGTCCACGCCCAGCCGCACCATCCCGCCAGAGGATACGTCGGATAGATGCGATCGAATTCGGGATCCTCGTGATTGCGCTCTCCGAACATGAGTGTTTTACTCATGCCGTCGGTCACCTTGCGGACGGCAACACCCACGTCGCCCGGCTCGACAAGGTTGAACAGGCCGTCGTTGAATGCTTTCGACCCCACGGCCTGCACACCCGGGGTATTGGGGTCTCCATCATCCGACGGATAGTAGATATGCGTGCCGCCGTTGCCGGCATAATCGTTAGTGCCGAAGAAGTATCCGTTCACTTCGTTCTGTGGCGGAAGCTGCGTATCCGGGCAGCGGAAGTTCACAATGACCTGGGCCGCAATCGTGTTGGTGTCGCCGGACGTGCCCGTGTTGGGACCGGCGGAGTTGCTGGTGGGCACGGTCCTGTCGAAGTTCGCGAGCAGGTCTTGCTGTTCGATATACGGAAGCAATTCGGCCATGCAATTGGTCCACACTGGGTCGTGGGGACCACCTTGACTCTTATACACTTTTCCCTTCGCGTAGATGTACGGCCCCTGCAAACCCGGCGGGAAATTCCTCTTTCCCGTAATGTAGTTCAACGCGGCCAGGCCGAGCTGCTTTTGATTGTTGGCACACTGGGTTCGACGGGCCGCTTCGCGGGCGGCCTGGATGGCCGGAAGCAACAGCGCCACGAGGACACCAATGATCGCGATCACCACCAATAACTCAACCAAAGTGAAGGCGGTGTGGCGAAACCCACCGTGGGACGAGCGTACTTCGCACTTGATGCAGGACACGGCTTTCATCGTAATATCACATTCCTTTGATCACCGAATCTCCCAACGCTCTGGTGACTCCGCAGAGACCGAGCGCTCAACGAAGACACTAGCAACCCTGGCTCATTTCGGCGGCACCTGAATCTCAATCGTTTGCTTCCCTGCCTTGACCTCTTCAGTGAGCGGCGTGGAACTCGGCATCGTGTATTTAGCAAGTAGACGCGGACGGCCACCGTTTGCGCCGGGCGATTCAGCTGCTTGCAAGTCCCGCAAGACGACTCGGTGCGTTCCGACGGCGGCACCCGGCTGCATCGAACCACCTCGCTCCACCAAGTTGAGCACGAAGTGCCCTGATTCATCCGTTTGCCCGTTCGATAGAGGCGGACTCGCTTCGCCGGCGACCTCGGGGATGAATTGCACGAAGATTTTGTTCGCGGGCTTGCCATTGATGAGCACGGTGCCCTCGACTTCGCCCACTTGATAGTGCTTGCTGCCACCGCAGCCAACGAGCGCGACGAGAGTCAACGGAACTGCGACGAACAGTCGAATCCAGCAGAACATTTGAGCTTCGAACATGAAGGTCTACAGCTTCAATAGTCACCGCCGGCAGTCACTTCGCCACCGGCCCGGGTCGAAAGCTGTGCAAGCGTCGTCAGATTCAAGGAATCACTGAAGAACCGGGCCGAGCCATCGCAAAACAGGAAGTTCGCACCCCCAGGATGCCCACTGCCCCAAGCGTTGAATCGCGAATCCTGTGCCAGTAGAGATGTCTGCGTCGGACTGGTAAGGAAGTCTTGAACTTGGGAATTGATCGGCACGGCGGCCGATGCGAAGAGGTGGGCAGTACCCTTTACTCCCCCTGCCCAGGCCCAGGCCGAGACTTGGTACATCTTGAAGCCGCTGTTGTTTGTCGTCCAAGTGTCGAACAGCGGGTCCTCGTGAAACTTTTCTCCAATCAACAAAGTGTGACTGGTTCCGTCGGTAATTTTCCGCAGAGCGACCGGTGTAAGGTTCTGATGATTGCAGTCGTATACCCCCGAAGGCATATCGTTCGCGGTCGCCGCACAAGGTGTAGCTTTGTATAGAGAACTGCTCTTCCCCGTCAGGAACAGGGCGCCATTGGGAATCACCGGAAACAGCGCGGATCCGAAGTAGTAGGAGCCCTCGCCATAGTTGCCGGCGTAGCTGGAGCCAGAGTAATAGCCGCTGAGCGCACCATTCGCGGGGCTGCCCCCGCTGTCAATTTGGAATGGATTCTGTTCAAACCGATCCGACGGGCAAATGAAATCAGGAATGAACGTCGCGGCCCGCGACGTGTTTGGATCGCTCGTCACGTTGGGATCGTTATCGAACGCGCTTTCCGGGCGTCCGCCGGACCAATTTGGGTCCGGAATCTTCCACCGGTCGGAAAGCGCTGTTTGTTCGATGTACGGCAACAGCTGAATGAAAAACGTCGTGTCGGCAAACGTGGGAGGATCGTGAATCTGCAGACCGATTGGGAGGTGTCTGTAGGAGCTGTCGAAGTTGAGGCACGCCAGTCCAAGCTGTTTTTCATTGTTGATGCATTGCGTTCGCCGAGCCGCTTCGCGCGCGGCTTGAATCGCCGGCAGCAGCAGCGCCACCAGGATCCCGATGATTGCAATCACCACCAGTAGCTCAACCAGGGTGAAACCCCATCGTCGCCGACGAGGCGCCAGCAGCGACACATTCACGTCCGAACTCCGTGCTTCTGTGAGTGAAAACAAGTTCCAGTCCCCTTGCTTAGATTACGCCCAAATCAAATGTAAAGGAAGGCAGTGCGAGGAGTAAATCCTTTGTACCATGCCGCGCACGATTTGCCGCCCGATTTCGCGAAACCTTAATTCCGATCTGACGCGTCTTTCGATTCGCCAGCTGGACGCGCAGCGGATACCCCGATCGGACCGCTCGCCGATTCGCAGTTTTGCGCACGCATTACTTCAAGCCGCGCAGCGACCGATCACGAACCGAAATCGTGGTGATCGGCCGCAGCGGAACCCGCTCCGACAGCGCAATGCGCACAGCTTACGCATTTCGGCCCTGTTTTGCACAATGAGTATGCACAATCCTGGGCAACTCCGGCAATCTGCGCGATTCTGGAACCACCACGGCGAGGTATTCTCTTATTGCAATCCCCTGAGCACTTGTCAGGCGATTCTCAGACTTCTCCAAAGTTTCACACTAAGTTCGTAGGATTTGAGCACTCCGTGCGGTACGATGGTCCTTTAGTTGCATACAGGTGTCCAATTCATTTTTCAGCGAGGTGCTGAGCGTGTGCGCCGTCAGCCGGCTGGAGTTTATGCAGGCCCCGTACCAAGTGACGGGCGGCACAAAAAATGTTCTCTGAGTAGGTGAGGAAACCGAACGGAGATAGTCGAGGTTTGACAAACGGACGCGCGCTCGACGATGATTTCACGCGATCGCGCGATCAAGTCTTTTGATAGGGAATTACACTCCTGGAGGCAGGTACATCATGATGACAGTCGGATTTGTGTTTCGCCGAACATGTTTGATGATTGCAGTCGTATCCATCGCCGTATTGGGAACCCGGCAGGCGCATGCACAACTAGGAAAAGGAGACATCGTGCTCGGGCGTAGCGTCGGGCCTGGAACGGCAGGGGCCGGTAATCCAACGGGAGACAGTTTCCGCGTCTATGACAAGAGCAGCGGCACATGGTCACCCGGTCCGGGCTGGACGACCGACTACATCCAGAGCGTTGAGTTCGACAACAGTGGTGGTTTAAGCCACAACGCCCGGGGTAACTTGTTCGGCGCCGACTTTGGCAGTACTGCTGGGTTCGACGGATTTACGCTCTACAACTTTGCCACGGATGGTTCCAATCACAGCGAGAAAGTCTGGGGCATCGTCGACGCTACCGGCGGGACGACAGGCACCGATCCGATGGGCGCCTGGTTGATTGATCGTGGCGGTGGCGTCAGCTTCAGTCCCGACAACAAGTATTTGGCTTGGACCAACTACGATTCCGGCCAGATTTACGTGCACGACTATTCCCCCGGTGCCACACCAGGCACTGGTTCGGGCGCAACGCTATCCGGTCCACGCCGCACCGGTCTGGGCGATGGCAATGGCAATCCCGGCTCGTTGACGGCACTGGCAGTCAACCCGAGCAAGGTGACTCAAGGCACAGCTTGGCTCAGTAACACAAAGCTTGTAGCCTTCGACGGCTACGGTGAATTGATCACGCTAGACGTTTCGGGCATTGCAGGAGGCACTGAGGATGGCACGCTGGCCGGCTTCCAGCCGACGGAAATGACTAACTGGAAGATCGAAAACACCGAGGTGACTTTCAACGCGCAGTTTACCGACATCGAGTACAACGCTGAGGTTGATCCGAACCATATCTATGCGTCCGTGAACATTGCAAGCACCTTTGAAACGCAGCTTTTCGCGTATGACTACAACCCGTCGACGGGGGCGATCTCGCTCAACAAGACGCTGGACGTGCCTAACACGCCAAATACCCGTGAACCGAGAGAGATCGCCCTCGACGCCGATGGCAATCTGTTTTTCTCTGGGTATGCCGGAAGTGGGAGCGACAACATCATCATGGAGCTGCCGAACGCAACCGATGTTGCCAACTGGAATGAGGCCAACGTCGCGGTGTTTTACAGCAGCCCCGACTACACGTCCTTCAATGGCATGGACGTCGCGGTTTCTGAGCCAACCGTCGAGGGTTTATTAGGCGACTACAACGAAAACAACGTCCTTGACGCCGCTGACTACACGGTGTGGCGCGACGCGCTGGCCGTAGGTGGCACGATTCCCAACGATCCGACCGGTGGAATTGCCACGCAGGACGACTACGACTACTGGAAAGCCCACTTCGGTGCGACACTGGGTTCCGGGGCCGGTGCAATCGCCACTTCGGCAGTGCCTGAACCAGGCTCATTCGCGCTGGTGATCCTGCTCTCGTTGGCGGGCACAATCGGCCTTCCAAGGCTTCATGTGCGTGCCCGATGAACGATGAAATCGAAATTGAGTAAGTTGGGGGTAACCGTGGTGGATCGAATCGAATTGAGACATCGCCAACAGATCATCGGTCCACCTGCGTACCCTCTTAGGGAACGGGTCGAGAGGTAACGTAGCCGCGTACCTCTCGCCCTGTCCCTTTTTTGACCTTCAAATCGTATCTTGGACAAAGTTTTTTGAATTTTGACTCCTAGCTTCACACGATCGTAAAGCTGGGAGTGTAGGAATTACCAATGCACAGGACGGCATGGCCGTTCTGCCAGCCTCGCAGCGGCGGTTTGTGCCCTCCGCCGGTGATCGCTTGTATTGGGCGTTTGAATTGTCGTGCAACTGGGAGTGGAGGAAAGTCTAATGAAAGTCAAACGATTCTGGATCCTCTTGGCCGCGTTTCTCGCGGCGACGACGTTGACCGCGGCGCCGACGTGGGCCGCGTTCCTGTCGGTCGGGGCCTCCGACAATGCGACGGTGCAGGCCGCTGGTCCTCGCAGCGGCACGAGCGGAAAAGCATTTTTCAATTTGGAAGGCAGCAATAATGGTGCTTTCGCCAGCTTCGGCGTGGCGGACTTCGTCTTCCCAGCTCAGGGCGGAGCCGCGACGGGCGTCACCGGGGCGACGCTCAAGCTGACGCAATCCAACGCGGCATTCAGCATGCCTGGGCCAGTGAGCATTTATCTTACGGACAACACCAGCGTCAGCATTCAGCCGGGTACCCCGCCCGCAATTGCATACCAGGGCACGAACGATGGCGCGGCTGCCGTCGATCCGGTCCTCTCGCCGCTCTCGCTGCTTGGCACCGGTTCCTATGCCGTTGGCACTAGCGGTGACGTCGACAGTTACTCGCTCAGTTTCAGCGGCGGCGCGTTGACGTCGCTGCTTATGCGGTCAACAACGGCACTACGCTGCGCCTGGTGATGACTGCTAATACAGCATCGACCGCTGCGACTTGGGCGGGCTACACCAATACGACGTTTGCTGGGCCCACCCTTGAGCTGACGACCGTACCCGAACCGGCCTCGCTGCTCTTGGTCGGTTCGCTTGCGATGCTCCTGGCCGGCGGCACCCGCCGTCGCAATTAGTGGCCGCCCGCGATCGCATATCGCCGAATTTGGAGGAACTGTTTTTGAAAGTAACAGCCGCAAAGCCGTTCGCAGTCCTACGTGGTCCGGGTTTGCGGCCAGGGCACGTAGCTATAAATTGTTTGGTGGAATTCGTGATTGATTGTCAACCTTGAATTGGAGGGAGATTGCCTAATGAGATTCACATCGTTTGCAACACGTCTTTGCGTCGCAATTTGCGGCGCACTGGCATTGGTGGCCGCTTCGGCCAATGCCGGTGTCATCGTGGACGACAACTTTAATCGTCCCGATGGTTCCCTTGTCGGGACCGTTCCCACTCCAGGTCCTGGCGGTGTGTGGACGAACCACAGCGGAACCGTTGGCGACTTGCTCATCTCCAGTGGGCAGGCGATCGTTCAGCACGGAACCCCCAGTGAAGATGCTCACACGCAATTTGTTGACGTAACAACTGGCGTGCTCACGGCCGATTTCGACGTGACCGTCAATGACGACACACAGATCACCGCCGGCGACTCCGAGTATTTTGCTCATTTCATGACAGATGGATTGTTCAACTTCGTCTCGAGATTGTACGTCGTACCGGCCAATACTGCTGGTAACGATTACACTCTGGGCCTTTCCACTAGCAGCGGTGGTTTTACCGAAACCTTTCCGACTGATTTCACCTTCGGAGATCAGATCCACGCAACACTGACGTACGATTTTGGAGCTGGCTTGTCGTCATTGACCGTAGGTGCTACGACAATTACAAGCTCAGTTGTCGTTTCCGAATCGCTGTTGAACTCGTTCGCGCTGCGTCAGTCTGACTCAGCGAACAACGAGACGATCAGCGTAGACAACCTCGTGGTTACGGGTGTTCCCGAGCCGGCGACGTTCTCGCTGGTGAGCTTGTGTAGCCTGGGGATCGCAGGCATGATTCGCCGCCGGTCCAAGTGAGACTGGCTTGTTTGAGTGGCGACACACGCGGCACGCCAACTGTTTGGCGTGCCGCGTGTCGTTCTGCGCTCAGCCCTACGTTCAGAATGACGGCAGGCCGCGTTTGCGAGGGAACCACAGCCGCGTCGCTCGACCAACGGCGAGGGATTACCGGCAGAGTAATCGGCGTGCGAGAGGGTGGCCGTGTTTTCGGGCGGGGACGCTCACTTCCGGCTCCTTTGCCACTGATTTGGTGTTCTGGCTCAGCCGCTGCCACTCGGCAGTCACGGCATCTTTGCTGCCATAAGAGAATTTCTTGATATTGTCGTCCTCGCGCTGATACACCAATCCCGCGGCTTCGACCCCATCGTTCAACATCTGGTCATACATCCCAGCGACGTGATCGGGCCGATTGTCGACCACTACGACGGCCTTGATCTTGTGGGTGGCGCGATGCAGGAGTGTGACGAGCATGATCCCTTTGTGTTGTCCAGAGGTCATCATGATTCCGTTCAAATAGCTCACCGGCTTGGGCGAATCGAGCTTCAGGGTGCTGATTTCGCGAGCGCTGATTCCGGCCGCAGCCGGTCGAGTGGGGTCGTACGGCATGTAAAGCGAATCGATTTCGTCGCGCGTCGGCAGCGCCGATCGCGCAAAGTCGAAGCCATTGCGAGTGAGTTCTCGCTCTGTCGCCGGGCGAAAATCGTCGCCGCGTGACGTGAGGACAATGGCGGGTACGCCACGATCCTGCAGCGCTGCCACGATCGACGGCAAATCCGGCTGGGGCGGATGCATGGAGCCGAGGTTGTAAAGTCGCCCCTGGACGTCCAAAATACCCTGAAACGAATTGGCCACCAGCTGGGGCGAGTGTGGCTCGTTCTTCAACAGGTACACTTGCCAATCGAACCATTGTTCACTACCAAGAGGCTCATCCATCGCCAAAAGCGTATTGTCGATGTCGACCACCAAGAGCACGTTTTGAGGGCCGAATTGCGTCGCATATGCGTCGACGACGCCGACCACGTCGCGGAAGTCGTTGATCAGTCGAAATTCGGCAGCGATCGATATCGTGCCGGAGAGACATGCTCGCGCAGTTAGAACCGCCAGCAGGCAGTATTTGCGAACGCGAGGATTTCGGTCCATGATCGTGGCGGCTGCTCAAAGCAAGTGGATTTCGGCGGACAAGTTTGTCTCTCCAGCATAGTTTCCACGTAAGTCACTTGCCACACCCCAAGATACTGGGGCAAACATACTGGGCCAAATCGGCCCGCCATGACGCGAGGCGAAAATGCCAGACTCGATTGTTGCCCTCATCGACCATGCCGTGCTGCTGCCCACGGCGTCGGACGCGGATGTTAGGGAAGCTTGTCGCGCTTGCCGGAAGGCGGGCGTGGCGAGCATCTGCGTCAAGCCATGCCACGTGCCGCTGGCGGCCGAGGAGCTCGTCGGCTCGGCCATCAAAGTAGGCACGGTGATCGGCTTTCCGCATGGCGGTGCCGCCCGTGAGATCAAAGCCGCGGAAGCTCACCTCGCCTGCGAGCAGGGAGCAACGGAAGTCGACATGGTGGTGAATCTCGGCAAAGTCTTTGGCGGCGATTGGCGTTACGTCGAAGATGACATTCGTGCGGTGGTCGACGCGGCCCGACAGTCACGGTGCAATCACCAAGGTGATCCTCGAAACCGGCCTGTTGCCAAACGACGAGGTGAAAATCCGCTTGTGCCAGCTCTGCGAGGCGGCCGGCGCGGCGTTCGTAAAGACTTCGACCGGATTTGGCTACGTGAAAGGGGAGGGGGGCGCGATGATTGCCACCGGTGCGACGGAGCATGACGTGCGATTACTGCGTGCCAACTGTGGCCCGGCCGTCCAGGTCAAGGCCTCCGGCGGCATTCGCAGCTACGCCGACGCGCGGCGGTTCGTCGAGCTCGGCGCGACTCGGCTTGGCACGAGCAGTACCCAGGCGATCGCAGCTGGCGAGCTGGGGGCACAAGATGTATCCTCAGCAAGTTATTGAATCTCAACATAGAACGTCCAAACCATGCTCGAGCTCTACGACCAAGTCGAAGCCGCGGCGGCATTTATCCGCCAGCGCTGGAGCGAAACGCCGCACGCCGGCGTGATCCTCGGGACCGGCCTGGGCGACCTGGCCGCGCAGATCGACGTTGCCGCGACGCTCGACTACAAGGATATCCCCCACTTTCCCACCTCGACCGTCACCAGCCATCGCAGCCGGCTGGTTTGCGGGCGGCTGGCAGGGGTGCCGCTCGTGGCGATGGAAGGTCGCTTCCACGCCTATGAGGGCTACTCGCTCCGCGAGATCACGCTGCCGGTCCGCGTGATGAAGCGGCTGGGCGGCAAGCTGCTCGTGGTGTCGCAGGCCGTGGGTGGCATGAACCCGCACTACCAGGCCGGCGACGTCATGATCATCGACGACCACATCAATCTGATGGGCGACAATCCGCTCGTTGGGGTCAACGACGACCGGCTGGGCCCGCGGTTCCCCGACATGTCGGCCCCGTACGACCGCGTGCTGATCGACAAGGGTCTCGAAATCGCCCGCCGGGAGAACTTCGTCGCCCATCGGGGCGTGACGGTCGCGGTCACCGGCCCCAACCTGGAAACGCGGGCCGAGTACCGCTTCCTCCGCCAGATCGGGGCGGACGTCGTCGGGATGTCGACCGTCCCCGAAGCGATCGTCGCCGTCCACGCGGGGCTTCGCACGTTTGGGCTGTCGGTCGTCACGGACATGTGCCTGCCGGACGCACTGCAGCCGGCGAACATCGAACACATCATTGCCGTGGCCAACTCCGCCGAGCCGAAGCTGCGGGCGCTGGTCTCCGGCATATTGAAATACGATTACGATGCGGCAACTCAGCGCTCAAATTGACGAAGCCGCGTCGTCCGTTCGCGGCCGCTGGTCGGATCGGCCCCGGGTGGGCCTGGTCCTCGGCTCGGGACTCGGCGCAGTCGCCGAGGCGATCGAGCTGGGCGCGGCGATCGACTACGACGACGTGCCCCATTTCTTGAAGTCGACCGCGGTCGGACATCGCGGACGACTGGTATGTGGGCGGCTCGCGGGCGTGCCGGTCGTCGCTATGCAGGGCCGCTTCCACTTGTACGAAGGCTACCCCGCCGAGCGGGTCACGTTCCCGATTCGCGTGATGGAGGCCCTCGGCATCGAGACGCTCATCGTCACCAACGCCGCCGGCGGCCTCAATCCGACGTACGCGGTCGGCGACGTGATGGTCATCGACGACCACGTCAACCTGATGGGCGACAATCCGCTGGTGGGTGTCAACGACGATCGGCTGGGTCCGCGGTTTCCCGACATGTCGGCGCCGTACGACCGCCAACTTGGCGACCGCGCCTTGGCCATCGCCCGCCAGCACGATTTCGCCTGCCACCGCGGCACGTACCTTGGCATGCTCGGCCCGAACTACGAGACCCGGGCCGAAATCCGCATGCTGCGAAGCTGGGGCGACGCGGTGGGCATGTCGACGGTGCCCGAAGTCATCGTGGCCGCCCACGCGGGCTTGCGCGTCCTCGGCCTCTCGACGATCACCAACGTCTGCTCGCCCGACGTGAAGCACGTCGCCAGCGGCGAAGCCGTCGTCGCCACCGCCCACGCCGCCAGCGAAAAAGTGAGCGCGATCATCCTTGGCATCGTATCAGAATTCACCCCATTAGTCGCTTCGGGCATCGAGCAGGAAGCTTGGTCGGCGACGCGAGGTCGATCATGAACATCGTCCATCTGATCTCGAAGAAGCGCGACGGCCAGGAGCTGGCCGACTTCGAGATCGGCGCTTTGATCGACGCCTACGTGAAGGGCGACGTTCCCGACTACCAGATGGCCGCCTGGGCAATGGCCGTTTATCTGCGCGGGATGACAGTCGCCGAAACCGCCGCGCTGACCGAGCACATGCTCCACTCGGGGGCGACGTTCAAGTGGCCGGCCGGCGAATCGCCAAAGGTTGACAAGCACTCGACCGGCGGCGTCGGCGACAAGGTCTCGCTGGTGCTCGCGCCCCTGTTGGCTTGCTGCGAGCTCGCGGTGCCGATGATCTCCGGCCGCGGACTAGGGGCCACCGGCGGCACGCTCGACAAGCTCGAAGCGATCCCCGGCTTCCGCACCGACCTTTCGACCGGCGAGTTTCAAGATGTCTGCCGCCGCGTCGGCTGCGTGATCAGCGGCGCGACCGAAGACCTGGTGCCGGCGGATCGCCAGCTCTACGCGCTCCGCGACGTGACCGCCACGGTCCCTTCGATCCCGTTGATCACGGCCAGCATCATGAGCAAGAAGCTGGCCGAAGGGCTCGACGCGCTAGTGCTGGACGTGAAGTGGGGCAGCGGTGCATTCATGAAGACCCGCGGCGAGGCCCACGCCCTGGCTCGCTCGCTGGTCGATACCGGCCGGCGGATGCACGTCGCCACGACGGCAATCGTCACCGACATGAACCAGCCGCTCGGCCGCCTGGCCGGCAACGCAGTCGAAGTGAATGAGTCGGTCGATACGCTCGCCGGCGACGGACCGGCCGATCTGCTGGAGGTCACGCTCGAGCTCGGTGCGGAACTGCTCGTGCTGACCCGCCGTGCGTCGTCCCTCGCGGCCGGCCGAGAACGAATGGAGCGGCTCATCGATTCCGGCGCCGGACTGGAAAAATTCCGGGAGATGGTCGCGGCCCAGGGGGGCGACCTCGACGCCCCGCGACCCGTTGCTCCGGCGAGCGACGCCACCAGCCCGCGCGCCGGTTATGTCGCGGCCATCGACACCGAAGCCTTGGGCCGCGTGATCATCGAGCTTGGCGGCGGGCGCAAGAAGCTCGGCGACGCGCTGGATCACTCGACCGGCCTCGAAATGCTGATCCGCATTGGCGAGCCGGTCGAGGCGGGGCAGCCGCTGGTTCGAGTCCTCGCCAGCCCCGACGCCGCCGCCCGAGTCCGCAACGAGCTTGTGGCTGCGATCACGATCAGCGATGATGCGGTCGAACCGCCTCCGCTCCTCGCCGAACACATTGCATGACCGAGCTTGTCACCATGACCGAACTGGCCCACGACGAATTGATCCGCGCCGCGCTCGACGCCCAGAAACGAGCGTACGCGCCCTATTCAAGCTTTCCTGTCGGCGCGGCGCTCCGCACCGCCAGCGGCAAAATCTATCAAGGCACCAACGTGGAAAACGCATCGTTCGGCTTGACGATCTGCGCCGAACGGGTGGCGGCCGCCGCCGCCGTGGCCGCGGGCGAACGCGACTTCACGGCCATCGCATCGTCAGCCGCGGCGGAGTGACTCCCTGCGGTGCCTGCCGCCAGTTTCTAGCCGAGTTTGCAATCCGACTGCTGCGAATCGTGACGGTGGACTCGCAACAGCCTGACACGGCTAGCGACGACGGCTCGATGACCTGCTGCCGAATCAATTTGCAAAAGACGACCTTTAGGCCTCAGCCGCCTTGCCGCAGTTTCGCTAAGAAATCGGCCAGCGAACGGCCCAATCCTTCGATCGACTGTTGCAGCTTGGCATCCTGCAGCATTCGCCGTCTGGGTGTGAACGCCGCGTGCGCTTCGGAGACGGCAATTTGTTCCGGCAGCACAAGCACACCGATGTTGCCGAGGATCGATCGCACGTGGACCAACCCGCGCAGGCCGCCGAGCTTTCCGGGTGACGCGGCCATCAGCGTCGCCACCTTGCGTTTGAACGCCGCGAGCGGCTCCTCGCCCGGTGCCTGGCGCGACACCCAGTCGATCGTGTTTTTCAGCAGCGGCGTGATCGCGCTGTTGTACTCCGGGCACGAGAGGAGCAAGCCATCGTGATCGACGAACAGCTTCTTGAGCGCCATTCCCTCCGCCGGAATGCCCCGCTCTGCTTCCTCGTCCTGGTTGAACAGCGGTAGCGGATAGTCGGCGAGCTCGATGAGCGTCACGTCGGCGCCGGCTCCTGCCGCGCCGGCGGCCGCGATCCGGATCAGCTTGCGATTGAACGACTCGCGTCGGGTACTGCCGGCAAAGGCCAAAATACGCGGTGCAGCCACGGACATCTCTCCAAATGCGGTCGCTTCGCCACCTATTACTCGCGTTCACCGGCTACTTATGGTGATTGGCAATGTCGTCCGGCTCCAGAGCCGCCAAGTACGGCAGGTTACGGTACATGTCCTCGTAATCGAGACCGTAGCCGACGACGAACTCATCCGGAATATCGAACACGACGAAATCGGGATTATACTCGACCTCCTGCCGGGCCTTTTTCCGCAGCAGCACGGCGGACCGTAGCGAGGCCGGGCCGAAGTCCTGCATCTTGCCGACGACGCGCTGGAGCGTGTGGCCGGTGTCGAAAATGTCGTCGACCAACAGCACGTCGCGGCCCTCGACGTCGAGCATCAAATCCGAATTGATGACCAAATCGCCGCGAGTGGTGGTGGCCCCGCGATAGCTCGACGCCTGCAGCACGCCGACCCGCAGCGGCACGTCGATCATCCGGATCAAATCCGCCAGCAGCACCACACTGCCGGTCAAAACGCCGATGATCGTAAGTTGGCGATCGCGATAGCACTCCGCGACTTCTTTGGCCAGGCGAGTGACGCCGCCGCGCAAATCTTCGGTACTGAGCAGAACCTTCATCGGCAGTGCTACTTCTCGGTGGTATTGAAAATCCGGTCGCCGGCGTCGCCCAATCCGGGCACGATGTACTTGTGGTCGTTCAGCTCGGGATCGATCTGGCAGACGTAGATTTGCGCTTCAGGGAATTCGGTCTCGACGAGCTTGCAGCCCTCCTCCGAGGCGATCAGCGCGAGCAGCTTCACCTGCGGCACACCCCACCGGCGGAGCGTCGCCATCGCCGCGACGGCCGACCCGCCGGTGGCCAGCATCGGATCAACGACCAGCGCGACGTCGACCGGCCGCTCGTCCGGCAGCTTGCTGTAATATTGCACCGGCTTGGCGGTCGCTTCGTCGCGATAGAGCCCCAGGTGCCAGACCTCGGCTTGCGGAATCAGCTCGAGCACGGGCTCGACCATTCCCAGGCCGGCCCGCAGGATCGGCACGAGGCCGATGCGCTGCTCAAGCCGGCAACCAGCAGTCCGCGCCAGGGGCGTCTCCACCGTTACCCGCTCGGTGCGCAGATCCTTGAGTGCCTCGTATGCCAACAGCGACGCCAAGCGGCTCACCAGGTTACGAAACTCGACGGGGGGCGTCGATTTGTCGCGCAGCCGCGTCAGGTGACACGCGATCAGAGGGTGCTGGACTTCAAACACGCCGCTCATAAATTCCTCCGCTGCCGGCGTGATACGGCGTATTTCGGGAACCGCTACCTGTTGCATGGCCGCCATCCTTTAATTGAGCGGCGGACGTGGTGCGTCTGACGTGGTCATTCGGCGATCCACTTCCGCGCATCGTCCAGCTTCGTGTGGTCGAAATACTTGATCTTCGCGGTGGTGAAGGGCTTGCAGAAGGTCGCCATGCCTGCTTCCCACTTCGTCTCGCCGACGATCGCCAGCCGCTCGATGTCGCGCCAGTGCTTGAGGTCGAACTTGGTGTCTTCCCACAGCGCGCCCATCGTCCAGCCGTGGAAGTCCTCCAGGATCACCAGCATTCGCAACTTGCCGAATTCCTTGATTTGCTGTTCCACGACCGGGACCAGCTTTTCGTACGACTCCTTGGTGAGCTTCCCGGAGATGCGAACTTCGAGCATCTTCCCCGATGCGACAATGTCAATCGTCTCAGCCATGTGAATCCTCCGAGCAAAGTTTCCAGGCGATTCTTCCAGAAAGGGTCGATGGGGCCGCACGGGCGCCGGCCAAGAGACCACCATTTTTCTAACCGCTATGTACGCCCCCGACAAGGAGCCAGTTTTCGCCACAACGTTAGCCGGCGGGCTTGTCCCGCCGTGGACCCTCTTCCTATGCTATGATTTCTCGACCGCATCACTTGCTCGCCATTACTCAGCAATCCCCACAGGCGCCGACGAATGACGCACGAGCACACCCACCACCACGATCATCCCAACCACCAGACCCACCCCAAACAACGTCGCCCGATCCACCACGATTGGCGTTTCTGGGCATCGCTGGGCGCCGTGATCCTGATGCTGATCGCGATGGTCATCTATACCGGCACGGACGACGAATCGTTGCAGCCTGGTGGCGGCGAAAGACCGGCAATGCCGGCTGCAGCAGAGTAGTCGAATGCGTCGCGCCCGCCGCGGCCGTAGAGGGTACGCTGCGCGATTCGCATCGCCGCTTCAATCGATGCCGCCGGAACATCCCGTGACGGCAATGGCGGACGGCAGCCCTTTCAATCGGCGCAATCGTCGCCGTCGAACCATTTTTGTCGCTCGGTTGGGGCAGACCTACACTCTCACAGGCATCGCGTCCGCCGTGCCGCCGATCGCGTGCCTCCCACCTACCTCGCGGCACATGTCCCCGTTGCGAGATTTCGTCATGGAAATCAAAGCCCTGGTTACCGACAGCAACAGCAAGGTGCGGAAGAACATCACCCGCTCGCTCAAGGAAATGGGCATCAAGAACGTCGCCGAAGCGACGGACGGCCGCCAGGCCATCGAGATGCTCGGCAAGGGCAAGTACGACATCGTGTTCGCCGAATGGAACACGAAGACCGACAAGGGCGAAGAGCTGGTCAGCACGCTGCGTCGCACGGACGCCAAGATGCCGATCATCGTCACCGCCCCGCAGTCGAAGCAACTGGCCGAACTGAAGCAAAGCTGCCCGACCGCGACCAACTACCTGACGACCCCCTTCACCACGGACCAACTCAAAAAGACGGTCTGCCAGTACGTGCCGTCGATCGCCAGCTAAGGCCACCGATCGAGTTTCTTACGAAACAGGAACTGGGCCGTCCGCGCCGCTTGGCGCGGACGGCATTTTTTGTTGCATGCGGCCGAGAGGGTCGCGCACGCTGCTCGATCTGTTACAATGGCGCCCCGCAGACCGGCCCAAGTTTTCCCAACGTCGCTTGAGATGAGATCATGACCAAGCATTCCTCGATTTGGAACGTGTCGTTGCTCGTGTTCGTCTGTTTGCTTGGAATCACGGCGGTCGGCGCCCCTCAGGTGCCAGAAATGCCGCCCAAGCCCCAGCCGGCCGAAGCGGCGAAGAAGCCGCGCGTCGTGATCGGCCGGATTGAATTCGTTGTGCTGCGGGACGCCCACATCCGGCTCAAAGCGCGCATCGACACCGGGGCCGGTCTGTCTTCGGTCCATGCCAAGATTCTTGAGATCAAGCAGACTCCTGACGGTGAACGGGTGCGGTTTGAGGTTCAGGATGCAGAGGGCAATAACGAAGATTCTCGAACGCGACGTCGTCGGCTGGGCAAACATTAAAGTGATGGGCACCGACCGCACGAATCGCCGACCGATCGTCCAGCTGAGCATTTGCCTGGGCGGCAAGCGGCTCAAAGGGCGGGTCAACTTGAACGACCGCAGCAATTATCTCTACCCGATGCTGATCGGCCGGAATCTGCTGAACACGGGCAAGTTTCTCATCGATCCCAGCCAGCTTTACATGAAGGAACCGGGCTGCAAGTAGGATCGGCACTTCCGATCGCGGGCCGCGATGGTCGGGCTCTTATCGCTTACTGCTGAAGGCGTTCTGCAGCAACGCCGCGTCGAATTGCGGCGGAACGGTACCCTCGGCGGCGTACAAGTAGAGTGCCGTGAGCAGGATCGACTGCACCGCGGCCGACACCAGCGACGCGCCGAGGATCCAGATGATGCCCAGGACGACGATCGCGCCGCCCAAGATCGGATTGGCCGTCACGGCGACAAATCCGGCCATCATCAGCACGAAGCCGGGAATCATCGCGGCGAGCACCATCAATCCGACGCCCATGTTGCCGACCAGGGTCTCGCCCCAGGTCCGCTTCATCAGGCTCGTCGAGCGCTTGAGAGCCTCCCACGGACCCACCTGTTCCACAACCAGCACTGGCACCACAAAGTAGGTGGCGATCGCCCAGCCGGCCCCGACCAGCGAGGCAATCAATTGCCCGATCTTGTCTGATTTCGATTCGATTGCCTTGAGCAGGATACCGACCGTCGCGCTGACCAGGGCCCAGGCGGCGATTTGAGGCAGCCGACCTGAGGCTTGTTGCAGGCCATAACCCACGGTGGGATTGCCGCCCGCCATCCGTTTGAGCGCGCAGCTGACCAGCGCCGCGTTGAAAAACACGATCACGAAATAATTGACGGCATAGAACGCAAACAAGATCACGTAAAACAGCGGATTCTGCGGTGCCTGGCGTTCCTGGAAGAATTGATGAAACCACGGCGTAGCCCAGAGCGGAACGGCGAAGCTGGCTAGCACCAGCAGGCAGGCCAGGGAGCTCATCAAGGGAAACAACACGAGCTCTTTGTCGTGCCGCAAAACTCCGAAGCTCTGCTTCGCCAGCTCCCAGCCAGTCGCAATTCGAGCGAACATCAGACGACCCTCCCGCACCTTTGGGCTGCAACCCTGTTTCCCGAGCGACAAATTGTCGGTCCCCAATTCTAGCTCAGAATTCGGGCAAGGGGAGGCTCGCCGGGAGCCGGCGGCAGTAGCTCCGCCTGAGCTTGGATTCTGGCAGGAGTCAGTTCACAGCTTGCGGAATCCGATACACGGGCAAGGCCCTTCCGGCCGAGACAAGCGGCAAATAATCGGGCGCGCGAAACAGGCAGCTGTTCGAGCGGGGCTCCAGGAGCACCGCTGCCAGGCGGCCCCGCTGCTGATCCACGTCGATCCACAAGTCGCCGGGCCGGGCCTTCAAGTTTATGCGCCGCTCCCGGACCTCGTCGAGCATCGGATTCGGCGTCGCGTCCATGAGTGTGCTTTTCGAGGCAGTTGAGGTCGGTGCCTCGCGGCCGGCTACCAATTCGACTGCCTGGACAGTCCGCGGCGACTTCAACGTCTGATAGCGAATTCCCTGTCGGTCCAGCAGCGCGGCGATCTCGGCCTGATGCGAATGGACCACGTAGGCGGCCGGCATTCGCAATGGTACTCGCGCGGCAACAGAGCGCGCATCGGTGAGTTTGAATTGCTCCAACTCGCCGTCGGAAATTCGGCGCAACGAGACCGCGACCGGAGGACGCACTGGGTCGGCAACGTAACGCGCGTCGAGCGCCAGCGGCGTACTGGCGGCGAGCCGCCGCGCCTTGGCCACGGCGCTGAGGACTTCCGCTTGCCGGTCGTAGATGATGGTAAGAAATCGCTCGATGCTAATCCGCTGCATGGCGACCCGCGCGAATGTTGCGATAGGTCGGATAGATTCCGACTTTCGGATCGAGTCGCGTCTCCATCAAGAAAGAGAGGGTACCTTCGATGCCGACCCGATTGCGGAGGTTCTGCAGGGAGAGCCCGCCGTTGGTCACCGGCTGCGAGATGCTGCGAATCTCGCCGAAGTAGCGGTGAGCATTGAGCCCGGCCGCGTCGACGCCCGCGATCCAGGGCGTGAGCATCTCGTCTTGTGCAAATGTCCGCAGCGACGGCACGACGTTGGGATTGTTGGCAAACTCGAACTGCGCCGTGAAGTCGGTCATGTAGCCTTCTCGGGCCAGCGATTGCTTCTTCAGCACCGCCGACTCATGGACGTCGAGTACCACCTCGGGCCGATAGCGCCGCAGCGAAGCAACCAAGGCCCGGCTCTCCGGTTGCGTGAGCGCGACGAAATCGGTGTTCAAGTTGACGCCGTTGGCGTTGACGCGCTTGCCGACTTCCAGTCCGTCCGGATTTGAATTGGGCACCAACACGACGTCGACGTCGTCGAGGATATATTGCAGCGTGCCGGCAAGCAGCTCCCGGGCGATAAACTGCAGCGACTCGGCTCCGGCTCCTTCCATCCCGTGTTGTGAGCCGATGATCTCGACCGTGACCCGGTCCGGATTCGACACGTCGGCTCCGCGGTCCCGGGAAAGCACAATTGCTTCGAGCGGTCTGCCTAGGACGGAAGTGCCGATCGTCTCGACGCGCGCTGGTGGGTAGGCATCGGCGAGCTTGTGGAGATAGGCGGAAATCTCGGCCGACGACGACAGTCGACGGTAGTGGGCCGTTTCGAGCGGGGGCGCCGGCGGCTCGTCGCCGCGAGTTGCCGCGGTCACAATGGCAAGGGCCGCCGCGGCCAAGAATGTTGCGAGTAATCTTGAGACGACTGCAAATCTCGTTGCCAACACAGCAGGCCTCGCGGCGGTAAAGGGCTTCCGGTGCGAATTCCGCGCTACCCAGTAATTCTAGGCCAGATCGAGGACTTATTCCGCCGATTTCTCGCAGAGGTTGATTATTAAGAAACCCGCGGCCACGATGACGGGCGAAGACACTTCGTTTTCTGGCCACAGGGCTGAGCTGGATTCGCATGTCGCTCAAACTGCATACGCTGCCGATTCTCGAACGGTGGGACTGCCATCAATGCACCGCTTGCTGCCGTGAAACCACGATCTTGCTCAGTGCCGCGGACCTGGCTCAGCTCCGCGAGCAGCGGTGGGACAAGCACCCGGAGTTCCGTGGCGTTCGCATTACGGGCCGGTCGTCGTGGCTGGCGGGAACGCCGGTCTTGGCTCACCAATCGGACGGCAGCTGTGTCTTTTTGACCGCCGCCGGCCGCTGTCGAATCCACGAGCTCTACGGTCCAGACGCCAAGCCTCAGATGTGCCGCCAGTTCCCGCTGCAGCTCGTTGTCACGGACCGCGGCGCAACCGCGACGGTCCTGCGCAGCTGCCCCTCGGCGGCGGCCGATCGCGGCCGGCCCCTCGCGGAACATCTGCCCGACTTTCGGCGGCTACTGCGAGATCAGAGTGCCAACAGCGGGCCCCCGATTCCCCCGCCGATCGCGCGCCGTGCGGTTCGCCATTGGGACGACTTCCATCGCGTGGCCGACGCACTCGCGCGGCTCGCGTTGGACGAGCGCGTCCCGCTCGTGCGACGGTTGGTCCATGGCCTGCGTTTTTGTGCGCTGATCGAAGAATGCAAGTGGAAGCGTATCACCGCCGCGGAAGTTGCCGAACTGGCGGCAGTGCTCGAGCAATCGGCGCCGAACGACGTCGGCGACTTGTTCCGAGTGCGCCAGCCTCCGTCGCGTTCCGCCGCGCGGCTCTTTCGCCGGCTCGGTGCCCATTTCATCCGCTGTGTGCCCGGCGGTCGTCCGACTCGGACCTGGCTGGACCACTGGCGCGTGTTTCGACTCAGCGGCCAACTCGCTCGCGCGCGACAGCCGGTCCCCGAATTGCACCCGGCCTTTCCTGCCGTTGCCGCCGACCAACTCGAGCGTCCGCTTGGCCCGCTGGCTGACGAGGTGCTGCAACCGCTCGACCGCTTCTTTGAATCTCAAGTCGCCGCGCAGCGATTCGCGGTCAATTCGTCGCACCGATCATTGGCAGAGAGCTTCTGCTGCCTTGCATTCACGTTCCCGATGGCACTCTGGATGCTCCGCTGGATTTCGATCGGACGTCAACCAACCGGGGAGGACATGATCCAGGTCGTCGTCTCGCTGGAACGCGGAATCGTGCTTCCCGCCTTGGATTCCGCCGCAGGCTATCTGTCGTCGTCAGGCGACCTGGAACGACTCGTGGCCTGGTACGGTCGATAGCGATCGGCCGGCGATTCCGAAAGTGCCTTCTAAAGTGCCGCTAGAGAGTAAAACGCGAGGCCGTCAGAACAGGGTTTTCACACCGGCTCCCCGGCGCCACAGGTAATTCCCACTGATTTTCTTGCTCCCCCTCCCATCGTGCTGGGTCGCCCTCGCGTGGTTTGTTAACTATTATCGAGGCTACCTTAACCTAGAATTCTGTTGTTTACTCAATAGACATCCTTGCCTATTTCGACGGAGCCCTTGATGACAACCCTCGCGATCGCACTGAAAGATGAGATTCGCCGCCTGGCCCGCAAAGAGATCAAGGCCCAAACCGGCCGCACGGCGCGGGCCGTTGCTCAATACCGCCGTGAGATCGCCCGGCTGAAACGCCAACAACGCGACCACGAGAAGAAGCTCGAATTCCTTGCCGCCCAGACCCGCAAGACCAGCGCGGGCCCGGTCGCGACGGGACATGAATTGAACGGCTCGACCCGCTTTTCCGCCCGCTCGGTGCGGGCCCAGCGTCGCCGCACGGGGCTTTCCGCTGCCGATTACGCCAAGCTCGTTGGTGTCTCGCCGCTGACGATCTATAACTGGGAGCACAACAAGTCGCGCCCGCGAAACGAACAATTCAAATCTCTTGTGAGTCTCCGCGGCCTTGGCAAACGCGAAGCGCAAGCGAAGCTCGCGCTGCGTCTCGGCAAGCGCCAAGAAGTCCTCTGTGGCGGCGAAGAGAGCGACCGCCAAGCGCGGCCGTCCACGTCGGGCTAAGTAGCCCCACGTGCAAACTAGAGTCGATCGGGAACGGTTGGCGCCTGCATTATCCGCGACAAAGTTGCCAAATCCTCGCGATTGGTTGACGAAAGTGCATCGTTAAACGATACTTTAGTCAACCCTCGCGACCGGAATTGAGGCTTGGCATGGTCGTTCGATTTCGCAGATTGGGGCTTCGCATGCTGCGCGGAAGCTCTCTGCCGCTGATCATACTATTGTCCGGTTGCGGTCAGTCGCCGCGAGCCGGTCGCCGACGTTGCGGCGATGGACGCAGTGGCGGTGCGACAGGGGTCGCCGCCAGTTACTCACGTTGTTTTCTCGGCGACGCCTGCCGACGACACGGCGCCAACGGTCTCCAGCGATTCGGACGCGCTGCCAGCCGACGACGCTTCTCCCAGGCCGCTCACCGCGTCTCACAAGAGAATGCTGGCCGAGCTCGAAGCAATCCGCACGCGGACACCGGATGAAAACATGTACCTCGGTGACCTCGGCGCCCGCAAAGCGAAACGCGCGCTCGAGGCGTGGAAACCGGCCGATGGCCTCGAAAAACGCTGGTCCTATCTCTGGGTCCTGGGGCAGATGGACGTCCGGTTAGGCCAGGAAGAAGAGGCCGTCAAACACCTCAAGGCCGCCTACGACCTGATCCCAGAAGTCAAGGAAAAAATCGGCGACAGCAACGTCGAAGACACGATTCTCCAGCTGGCGATCGCATATCTCCGGCTCGGCGAAGTCCAGAATTGTTGCGCTCGAAACAATCCCGACAGCTGTATCGCGCCGATTCGAGGTGCCGGAATCCACATGAGTCCCGAGGGCTCTACGGCGGCAATCAAATACCTGGGCGAGCTGCTCGACCGGCCGGAGCTGGGACCAGATCGTTCGTTGGTCGCGCGCTATTTGCTGAACATCGCCTACATGACGATCGGCGAGTATCCGGATTCCGTGCCGATCCGCTGGCGACTCCCCAGCGAAACGTTCGTCTCAGAGATCGACTTCCCCAAGTTTCCGAATATCTCGTCGAAGCTGGGCGTTGATACCTTCGATAATTGCGGCGGTGCGATTGTCGACGATTTCAATGGCGACGGCTATCTCGATATTTTCACGACAACGTATGACGCGGGCGGCGATCCGCACTTGTTCTTGAACGACCGCAAGAGCGGTTTCGTCGATCGCACACAAGCCGCGGGACTCAAGGGCCTTTACGGGGGGCTCAACGCGCTACAGGCCGACTACGACAACGACGGCGACGTTGACGTCCTCATCCTTCGCGGCGCGTGGCTGGAGAACATGGGCCGCCATCCCCGGTCTTTGTTGGCGAACGATGGCCAGGGCCACTTCTCCGACGTGACGTTCGACGTGGGACTGGGCGACGTTTACTACCCCGCCCATTCCGCGGCCTGGGCCGATTTCGATAACGACGGTGACCTCGACCTGTACGTGGCCAACGAATCGACCGAGGCGCAAAAAATCGCCCAGCCAGTTGTTCCGCAACAACGGCGACGGGACTTTCACCGACGTGGCGGCGGAGGCGGGGGTCCAGAATTTCCGCTTTGCCAAAGGCGTGGTTGCCGGCGACTATGACGGCGATCGCTACCCGGATCTGTATGTTTCCAATTACGGGCAACCGAATCGACTTTATCACAACAACGGCGACGGTACGTTCACCGACGTCGCCGAGCAAACCGGCGTGCAGCGCCCGATCTCAAGCTTTCCGGTCTGGTTCTGGGACTATAACAACGACGGCAAGCTCGATCTGTTTGTCGCCAGTTACGGTGCCCCGACGGATGAGCTTGCGGCGTATTTCTTCCGGCTCCAGCCCAAGATCGAACCGTCGGCCGTCTATCGCGGCAACGGACAGGGTAAGTTTACGAATGTGACGTCCGGCGCGGGGCTGGACGAATATCCCATGAGGGTGATGGGGGCGAACTTCGGCGACCTTAACAACGACGGTTACCCCGACATGTATCTTGGCACCGGCGATCCAGACTTTACGAGCCTGATGCCAAACCTCTGCTTTCTCAATCACCGCGGCAAGCGATTCGTCAACGTCACCATGGCGTCCGGCATGGGACACCTGCAGAAAGGCCACGGAGTCGCGTTTGCCGATTTCGACAACGACGGTGATCTCGACGTCTTCGAGCAGATGGGTGGGGCGTTTCCCGGCGACAAGTTTGCCGACGCGCTCTACGAAAATCCCGGCTTCAATAGCAACTGGCTCGGCGTCGAGCTGGTGGGCACGCGGTCGAATCGGTCGGCGATCGGGGCCCGATTGCACGCCGAGGTCGAGCAACCCGATGGCAAAGTGCATTCCGTTTACCGGCATGTCAACAGCGGCGGCAGCTTCGGCGCCAATCCGCTGCGGCAGACCCTCGGGTTAGGGCAGGGGGGCAAGCTTCGCCGCTTAGAAGTCTATTGGCCCACGACCGACGTGACGCAGCAGTTCCAGGACCTGCCAATCAATGTCGTGATTCGCATCGTGGAAGGCAAAGACAGATTTCACCGGTGCGAAAGCTCAATAAGCTGAAGTTTCCAGCGGTTGAGAGCGGGGCGACGGCCGCCGTTGTGGGAGGCGATGCTCCGCCTCACGCAATGAACTGACGCATCGCCTAACGTCGCTCGGCCTCTTGCCGGCTGCTCGGCGTCATTACCATCTTTGCGACGCGAGAAGCGGTTTCAAAACCGGGGGCTAGCGCCCCGCGGCTAATCGAATCAGCCGAAACGCGGCTAGCGTCCGGTTGCTTGTGGCGGTTTTGAAACTGGTTCCAGAGATGTCCGCTGGCTCGCCGCTTATGATCGCTCGGCGTCCATCGCCAGCTTGAACGGCGGGTAGGCTACGCGAAGATTTCTGTCCCCGTCCGCGGCGGTGCGGGAAACGGCGTCCCACAGTTTGCACACTCGTCGCGGTCGCGCGGCCCAAGTAGCCGATCGGCATTTTGGAAAACTCATCGTAGCCAACGAAGTACGCCCGGCCGCTTGTCTTGTTGTCGCGGACAAGATACCAGCCGCCACGTGGGGAAGCGAAGTCGCTTGCCGCAAGCGATTGCCCCCAGCTCAGCGGCGTGGAGAAGAACCGCGGCGGTCGAATCGCCCGCGGAAGGTACGCCGGGGTCAACGTGCCACCATTCCTAACCTTGGTCGGCTCGCCCTCCAGCGTGCGATAGGTAACGTGTTCGTAGTCGGCAACGGAGTACGACTGGATCACCGGGATTCCATCCCGCGTGACCGCCACATTTTCGTAAATCGGGTTGCCAGAGCGCATCCAGGATTCCACGATCCCTGCTCCCCACATCACGACCGTTCCCCAGGCGATCGCCACGCCAATCGCCACAATCAAAGCGGCAACCATTGGTTGGACAACGCTCCGCGGCTTCACTGATTGCTGTGCCATGATTCAATAGTCCCGAGTTTCGACGTATAGTAATATGCTCGCCACGAATGCGACCGACGATACAAGCACAATCGCCAGACTCAGCCACCACCACGGCACCATGACTGCGAGCATCACCAACAGGCCGCTGGCCACCAGAGGCAGCCAATCGCGATCCGAACCAGCAACCCGGCCGAATGCCGCTCAAGAACGCGCCCAAGTACAACAATGGAAACGAGATCCACAGCTGCCAGGCCACTACTGTCATCGACCAGAAAAATGGCGTCGCGTGCTTGCCGGGCGTTGCCGCCCACATCGCGTACAACTGGATCACAGCCCCGGTAATGCACAACAGAACTCCGAGTCCTACGGCCAGCTTCACGCCAAAGATCGTCCTCCGGCTCGCCGGGCGATGCAGCAGAAAATAGTAGCTTCCCTGCCACAGCTCCCAAGCCGATTGCTTGAATCCCATCAGTACCGCCAGCCCGCCGGCCAGCAGACACAGGTAGAACACAAGTGACGTGTCGCTTACGAATGGATACGGCACCGCGAGGCCGCTTTGAATCGGCAGCAGCACGACTCCGGTAAGATCGGCCAGCATGTACGCCGCAGCTAGTACCGCCACGGCGATTAGACCTGCCGACTCACGCAGCTCCTTCAACACGAGCGCTTTGTACATCGTCGAGCTCCGTGGCAAACAGCGGCAGCGAACGCCGCGCACCCCGCGTGTATTCGATGAACGCGTCTTCCAGGTTCAAGTCCAGCACTTCGATCGATTGTGGACGCAGCCGCTCGACCGCTTCGCGCTGAACTTCGTCGTAGCCAACCAACACTAGTTCCAACCCGCGGCCGACCTGCCGGGAACTCACCAGCCCCGGCACATCCACCAGCTCCGGCGGTGAGCCAATGAATTCGAGCAGGATCTTGCGAACCGATTCGCGAAACACGTCGGTGCCGCAATCGACGCGCAGGATTCCTCCGACCAGGATGCCGATTCGATCCGCGACTCGCTCGACGTCTCCCAGGATGTGCGAGCTGAACAGGATCGTGCGGCCTTGTCGCTGAATGATCTGGATCAGCGACTCGAGAAAGTCGCGCCGCACCACGGTGTCCATCCCCAACGTCGGGTCGTCGAGTACCAGCAGCTCGGGATCGGGTGCCACCGCGAGCGCCAGCGACACCTGCGCCTGCTGGCCCCGCGAGAGCCGGCGGTAGCGCTGCTTCCGCGACAGCTCGAAGTGGTCCAGGATCTGCTCGACCAGCGCGTCGTTCCACCGTGGATAGAACGCCCGCGTGAAGTCGACCGCCTGCCCGACGGTCATCCAGCCGTAGAGCGGGTGCCCCTCGGCCAGATAGGCGATCCGCGCGCGAGTTGCGTCGCGGATGTTCGTAATCTGGTCGCCCAACAGCGTGGCGGTCCCGCTGTCGGGCTTGGACCAAGTCCCATCAGGATATTGATCAGCGGTCGACTTGCCCGCGCCATTGCGGCCCAACAGCCCATAGACGCAGCCGGCCGGCACCCGCAACGAAAGCGAATCGACGACCCGCCGGCCATGATAGTGTTTCGTGAGCCGATCCGTAACAATTGCGTCCGTCATAGTTCGAAGCGTGAAATCAAATTGAGTGGAAAGTTGGCGTCGGCGGCCACACCTAATGTCCCGGGGTTTCGTCCTACATCTCCCCGGCCCCGACAAACTGAAAGCCCTTAATTCTCTTCGCCACAGCCGTAAGGACCTCATCTGCCGACAACCCCAGGTGAACGGCTTCGGTCAGAAACCGGTCGAGTGCCGCCGCAAACCGCTCGCGCCGCGCCGCCGCGCTCAAATCATCCTGTGGCTCAGCGACATACACGCCCAGCCCCTGTCGCGTGTTGAGCACGCCCTCGCGCTCCAACTCCGTGTAAGCCCGCGCCACGGTATTCGGATTCACCACCAGGTCCCGCGACAGCTGACGCACCGACGGCAGCCGCCTCCCAGGCCTCAGCCTTCCCCGGGCCACCGCCTGCCGTACCTGGTCCATCAACTGCCGATAAATCGGCACCCGCGAAGTGGGGTCACATTGAAATTCCATCACCGCAGCCTCCTAACTGTATTAAGTGTACTAGTACAGTATAGATCACGTCAAGTGAGGCGGCCAAAAATAATTGTGGAAATTGGACCACGACTTGTGGTAGGAAGTGTCCTGTAACCAGTCCCGAGCTGACTGAGCCAGCGAAGCAGGGCGATCTCTCTCGGGTCTTGTTAGGATTCGTTCATTTTCAATTCAAAAGGACGACGACCAGTGTCGGCCTGCGTTTGAAATGCGCGCAGTCTCGTGCTAACAACGATCGCTTGGGCACCTGCTGCACAATTGGCTTTCTGCTGCAAAATGGGCGGCTGTTTTGCAGCAAGCTGATTCAATGAGAACCGGAAAAACAAAGGCTTTTCGGAAATCCAATGCTGCGAAATGATCCCATTTTGCAGCACGAAACAATGATCGAACTTCCCCCGCCGCCGGCATGGCAGCGAATCAGCTGAACCTGCCACCGTCGTCATGCAAAACGACGGAGCGAGAGGAATTCGATTGGCAAGTTCGTCCTGCCGTCGAGCGCCAGGTCGACCAGTGCCCGGCCCAGCACGGGTGTGAACTTGAAGCCGTGTCCCGACAGGCCGGCGGCGAAGACGACGTTTGCGTGCTGCGGGTGGCGATCGACGATGAAGTGTTCGTCTGGCGACATCGTGTAGAGGCAAACGGCATGAGCGGCCAGGCGCGAGGTGACTTCCGGCAGATGGGCAGCGAGGAAATCGTGAACGCGGCGTTGCTCGTCTGGATCGACGTCGCGCGACACCGCGGCAGGATCATCGACAACGGCTCCGCCCGTGTGTTCGGCGACCTTGACGCTGCGGCCGTCGAACCGCGGGAAACCGTAGAATACGCCGCTCGGCAACTCGAACAGATAGACGGGGAAACCGGCCGCCACGTCGTACCGGGGCGACCCCGTCTCGAACCAGAATAGCGACTTCCGCCGCACCACCAGCTGCGGAAACTCCGCCTGCCCGACGGACTGGTCGCTTACGCGACAATTCCAAAGCGTGTCGGTCCACGAACCGGCGGAGACAATCAGCCGCGGAGCCTGAAACTCACCCGCCGTTGTATGCACGCGCACACCGCGATCGTCGGCGGACCACTCATGAACGACCGTGTCCACCAGCAAAGTTCCGCCCCCGGATTGTGCCGCGGCAAGATTCGCCGCGACGCAATCTTCGACGAGCAGGTAACCGGCGTTCTCTTCAAAGACGCCTGTCAGCGCCTCCGGCACACGGAGCCCCGGCCAGCGCCGTTCGATCTCGTGCGAAGAAAGTGGTGCGACGGCCAGTTGATGTTCTGCCGCGGCCCGCAACACTCCGGGCACCACTTCGCCGTCGGCCGGTCCGACTTCGACCAGTCCCACCCGGTGGAACAGCTGTTTCCGGACGTCTCTTCGAAATCCCGCCAGAGCCGATAGCTCTCCTTGAGCAGCGGTACATAGTCCGGATGCTCGAAGTACGCCTGGCGGATGACGCGGGTCTGGCCGTGGCTGCTGCCTCGATCGTGTGGCGGCGAGAAGCGATCGATTCCCAGTGCCCGCACTCTGCGCCGCACGCATTCCAACAGCGCCGCGCTCCCACGCCAGCCGGCCCCGAGCACGATTACGTCATATGTTTGCATGCGTTCCATGCGTTGTCATTCGCCCGTCGTTTGCGGATAGTAGAATGTTACTATGCCTACAGCTGGCCACGGACTACTAACAACTAACAGCATCCTTTGAGCGCGTCGAGTGGAAACGATCCTCGTTACCGGTGGAGCGGGCTTTCTTGGCAGCTGGTTCGTTCGACACTGGCTCACCAACGGCGGCGGCCGCGTTGTCGTCCTCGACAAGCTCACCTATGCCGGCAGCCAGGAGTCCCTGGCGCCGGTGGAGCAGGACCCACGGCTGGTCTTCCGACACGGCGACATTGGCGATGGTTCACTCGTCGCAGCGCTGTTGCAGGAATTTCAGCCCGCTGCAATCGTCAATTTCGCCGCCGAGACGCACGTCGACCGGTCGATCGACGCGCCCTCGCCCTTCGTCGCGACCAACGTCGTCGGCAGCTGGCGACTGTTAGAGGCGTCGCTCGAATTCTGGCGTGGGCTGGCGGCGAGCGACCAACAGGCGTTTCGCTTCGTTCATATTTCCACGGACGAAGTGTTCGGGCCGATCGCAGCTCCTGCTCGTGCGATCGAATCGTCGCCATATCGGCCCAGTTCGCCGTATGCGGCGTCGAAGGCGGCGGCGGATCATTTTGTGCGGGCGTACCATCGCACCTACGGACTGCCGGTACTCATCATCCATCCGTCCAACAACTACGGCCCGTTCCAATTTCCAGAAAAGCTGATTCCGCTGATGATCCTCAACGCGGCTGAAGGCAAGCCGCTACCGATCTACGGCGATGGCCGACAACGCCGCGACTGGCTCAACGGCGAGGACTTGTGCCGCGCAGTCGGCCTGGTGCTCCAGCGGGGCAAGCCGGGCGAGTCGTTTAACGTCGCCAGCGGCGTCGAAGAGTCCAATGAAGAGCTGGTGCGGAGAATCTGCGAGTCGGTCGATCGCCATCTGCCGAAGCTGCCGCACGGGCCAAGCGTCAACCTCATCACCCACGTCGCGGATCGGCCCGGCCACGACCAGCGATACGCGCTCGATACCGCGAAGATTCGCAGCTTCGGTTGGAGTCCGCAAATCGACCTGGCAACCGGCCTCGACGCTACCGTGCGATGGTATCTTGAAAATCGTGCCTGGGTCGCCGGAGCCACAGCAAAGTTTGACCGCACCCGGCGGATCGGAACCGGCGCACCACCCTAACGAATCTCAAACGCGATGGACGCGCTCCCCATCTTGTCGCTCTGCCGGTCGTTCATCGCCAGCTTGAGATGGTACTTGCCAGTTTTCGCCGACTTGGGAAGCACGAGGCCATATTGAATGTGGAAATCCCGGCGACGGCTCTGGCAGCAGTCCTCGACGTTGGGGAACTCGCCGCCCGCCACCCGATTACCTTCGTCGTTCACCAATTCGTAGCTGGCTCCCAACTTCGTCACGTAACCTTTCTGCGTGGATTCGCTGTGGTAGTTTTCGACTTCCAGATACAGCGTGACTTGCTGGCCGGGAGTAAACGACGGACTGTTGATCGGCTCGTAGGCACCGTAGCCGTAGACGTTTTTGCAGAACGCCAGATTCCGCAGCGAGAGAGTCCCCATCTCGCGCAAATGTCCCACCGCTTCGTCGAGATGCACGACGCTGGCCGCGGCGCGACGATCGTCATCCGGCTGGCGGTGATGATCGAGAAACGTGGCCAGCGCGAACAGTTGGCCTGACCAGTAGTCCTGTTCCTCGGTCGACACGTTCGGAATCGGCTTGAGGGCCGCCTCGGTGTTTCCGGCCAGCAGCTCGAGGATCCGCAGGCTCACCAGCTGATGTACTTCGGCGGTCGATCGCGGACCATCGACGAGCCGTTCGTTCAAATCGTCGATGGCCAGCCGCACGTGCTGCTGCCAATCGTGCTTGGCCGCGTCTTGCCGCGGCGCGTTTGCGTTGTAGATTGCCTGTTCGACGTGTCCAGTATTTTCCGCCGCAACCTGGACGACTTGATTGTCCTTGTCAGTCGAGGCGTGTTGCGACCTGCTCGCCAATGGGAGGGCGGCCGGGTCGTCCGGCAAAGCAACGGGGGCGGCCGGCGACGGCTGCGCGGCATACCTGGCCAGGAGTTGATTCGGATCGATGGGTGCCGGCATGTTCGCGGGCGTGGCCTTGGCAAATGCCTGCTCGACGGCTGGGTCGACGCGGATGCTGCGCGGATCGGTCAGCTGGCCAACTTCTTCAGACGGCGGTTGGCTCGAAGCGAGGTCCAGCGGAACCATTGCCGTCGAATCGGCCGACGCTTTGGGCTTTTTGAGCAATTGGTCGTGAAACGCCTGCCGCGAGCGAAATTGCTGCACCGTCATCGGCCAAAGCCTCGGTTCCGCGTGGCTCAGTTCGTCGACCAGAAGCCTGCCGGCTGCCGGATCTTCGGCGCTGATTTGCTGCACCTCGCGCATCACCTTGGCTTCGGTTGCCGCGTCGGCGGCCTGCCGATGCATGTTCGAGCGACGTCGGCTTGGGGAGTGCTGCGGCGGTTCGCCGATGGGCGGACTCCAAGTCCCGATTCTCACTCCGGGAAAAACCGGGCATCTGGCAGCCGGTGGTGAGCGCCAGGAGCACGCTGCTGGCGGCGCAGATAGTCAGTTTGTGGCGACGGGACGGCATGAATGGCTGCGCAAGAGATGGCCGCGGCGAGACCGGACTGCCAACAGGGCAGGGCGGGGGATGATAGAAAAGCAGCCTGTTGCTGGCAAGTTCATTGCCCGCCGCAGCGGCCGGTCCGGCCTGCTAAACCGCCAGCGGCGTGCGAGCGTGCCCATGCGCGGTGGAGAGCCGCACGATCAGCCGCTCGAGCTCCATCCGGGCGCGGGCATCGGCCGAGTTCGGGCCTTTGATCGCCAGGTCGGCTGCTAGCAGCCAGGCCGTGAGCTGTTTGGCCCGCTCGCGGCCCAACTGGCGGAGTTGTCGCTCGGCCGTGGCGAGCTTGAACGGCGGAACGCCCGCTTGCCCGAGCGCAGAGCGCAGCGAGAGCCGGCTGCCGGCGGCTTCGGCCGTTTCGATCAGCTGAGTCGCCGCCGCAAGTTGCCGTAACGAATGACTCATCTGCGGCAACAGGCCCTGCGGCTTCTCGCCGGCAGCGATCAGGCGCCCGAGCTGCTCGAGCGCTTCGGCGGCGCGGCCGTCGGCCGCGGCGTCGACCATGTCCCAGGTCGTCCGCGTCCGCCAGCCGCCGACGTTATCCGACACCAGCTGTACGTCAATAGCGCCGGACTTCCCACCGAGCAGACTCAGTTTCGAAAGCTCCTGGTCGAGGATGCCGAGCTCCGCCGGCAGTAATTCCAGCAGGACGTCGGCTGCCGCGGCGTCGAGCCGCACTTCGTACCGTGTCTTGGCCCGCTCGGCGAGCCAGCGCTTCGTTTGCGGCTCGTTGAGAGACTTGCACTCGATGGTGAGTCCGCCGGCCGCTACCGCCTTGGCAAGCCGCGTGGTGCTGGGCCAGGTTTTCACGTCGAGCACGAGGATGCCGCTGCGATGGGGCTTGGCAACGTAGTCTTCGAGCTCGGCACGGTTCGCGCTGACGAAGTCATCCGCCTCTTCGACGACCACCATCCGCCGTCCGCCGCCGAAGAGCGACACGGTGGCCAGCGAATCCAACACGTCGCGCAGCGCGACCCCGCCACGGCCGGCAAACGTGGTGAGCGAAAAATCGTCTTCACCGCCGCCGAGAACCTGGCGGCGGAGGGCCGCGATCACTTCCCGCTTGAGAAACGGTTCATCGCCGCACACCGCGCAAACGGGGCCGGCCGGATGCTTATCCGGATCGGCGAGAAGCGTCGTGGCGGGAATGGCCGCCGCTTTGCTGGCGCTGGCTTTGGACACGGTGGATCAGGTTAAGAATGCGAACCCTATCGACAGTATATCCGCGTGCCGGGCGCGGTGATACCGTGGAAAGAATCACTCACTCAAGCTTACTCGACCGGCGGCAGGCGGTGCCAGTTTGCCACGACCGCCTCTCGTTCGACGACGACTGGCTCGCTGGTTTGAAAAGTCGCGACGTTGCCGGCAGTGTCGCGGGCTTCGAGTTTGAGGTACACGCGCCGCGGGACATATCGCTCGATCGGCCAGCGGAACTCGCCGACGTTTTCGAGGCTGGTCGCGATCGCCGTCCAGGGGCCGGCGGGTCGGCTACTGTAATAAAGGGAGATCGGCCGCGGCTCGAGGTTATCGTCGTCGGCCTGCCAACGCACGGTCATCTGGCCCTCGACGTCACTCCAGGAGGTGTCGACCGAAAGAATCTGGGCCATCGGCGGCGTGAGATCTACCTTGACCCACATTTCCGGCGTGTCGCCCGGTTGCGGTGGTGTGCCACGAAGCTCACCCGCCGCAACGGCCGCGATCGTGAAACCGTAGTCACCCTCTTCTTCGACGCTAACTTCCACGGGGCTGCGATTGTCATCGTCGACGGCGTAATTTCGCCAGGACTTGCCTCCATCTCGCGTGCCCCAAAGTTCAATTTTCGATACGCCTGATGTCCCCACGTCCGCCAGCTCGTACTGCAGCGCGAACTTCTTCGAGTTCACGAGCCGGGTGAGGGAATTGGCCGGCGGAGGCGGAACGATCGGATCCCGTCGATCGAGACGTCGCCTCGCCTGGAAACCGAGAATGGCTCATCGACGCTTCGCGAAACAAGTCGGCTCGGCTCCGAGTTCCAGGTCGCGCTCGGCGGGCACGTTTCCTAGTGGGCGATCTTCCGTTTTGGGCACAGGAATGTCGAGCGGTCCTGGCGACGAGGCGAGCGAATCCGCCGCCGCCGCGCCGGCGTCGACCGGCGTGTCGTAAGCCACCGATGCTTGGCCTTCATCGGATGCGCCAAATGGAACGCGCGCGATTCGATCAGCGGGCCAAACTTGCGGCTCGGCCGGTCCGCTACTTGCTATTGGCAGGGAGGGCGCCGACGACGACACCCAGCCGGGCTCAGTGTGGAACGACGGATTTGATACGAGACCGCCGGCGGCGTCGGTCGACGGTACCGAATCGTCATCGACTCGTTGGTCGTCGGAATTGCCGGCCGAGACCGGAGATTGAAACACGGCGCGATTGCCGGCCAAGTCGACTGCCGTGGCCCGCACCGAGACTGGCAGTGAAGACGAATTCAGAGAGAATCTGGCGATCCCCTCCCAAACGCCCGGGCTAACCTCCGACGCTCCCGCCAGCGGCACTGGCTGCCAATTCGCCGTTGGCCCAGCCAGTACTTCCACGTTACACGAGTGGGCACTTAGGTTGGCGTCGCGCACACGCCAGCGAACTTCAAGGTTGGTCGCATCTCGGAGCTGGCCGGTGAGGCTCTCGATCCGCGGCATCGATGTATCGACGATCACACACAGCTCTGGCACGAGCGCGACGTTCGGATTAAGTGTCGCTGAATACAGCGCGTCGCGATTGTCTGCGTCGCTCGTGCGGATCGCGAACCAGTATTCGCCATCTGCCGGGGCGCGGTAGTTGAACGCCAAGAGTTGCGGCTGAGCGTCGCCCACGCGCTGCCAGCTCGCGCCGCGGTCTTTCGACACGTAGAGCCACACCGACTTCGCTTGCGCCCCGCCGCCCGTCGAGTTCCACTGGTACGGAACGGTCAACAGGTTCTGCCGCCAGTAGATTGGCTCGGGTGGAGACTTGGTCGAAGATTGGGCTTGTACCGCCGACGCGAGCGACAGCACTCCGCAGACACTCAGCCACGCCAGGATGCCGTTTCGAACGCATGGCGCAGAGGGTATCTGGTGCACTGTCATGGAGGAACTGTCCCAGGTACGGGGAAACGGCGGGCGATCGGCCGGCTCGCCGTGGTCTGACATTACTTCGTTATCGCTCGTTATCGGCCGAATCTTCGGCGTATACGAGAAATCCGCTGCTACCCGTCGAGTCCCACGCAATCTGGCGCGGCGAGGCCGCACCAGGGCGTCTCCGCTCCGTTCTGGACGCAGATTTATGACGGGCGCATAATGGTAGAATTGAGTTGACTCTGCTGTTTGGGGAAGTTTCGTCGCGCCGCTAGCCACCGGTCCATGACCGAACTATTCCGTCATCCGTTGTCCTGGGCGGCATTGTGGTTTGCGGCAATTTTTGCCCTACTGGCGCTAGGCATCGCGGTGGTGAGAAGGTTTCGCGATGATGACGCCGACGACCAGCCCAGGGCAAACGAATTACTCGCCAAGTTCAGAGATTTGCACGCGCGGGGTGGGCTCAGCGACGACGAATACCGAACAATTAAGACGAAGCTAGCAACGCAACTTGAAGCGGAGTTAAACAGTAGCGACAAGACGAGTTAGCACCGCCGGCGACACATGATTCGGTAGAAAACACTTGGCGCGGTTTTGCCAAGCAAGCATACCTGTGTGCCGTGGCGCCGGCGGGTGCGTCGCAATAGGTTCGATTGCCACGCAGTGAACGATTGCAGCGTCCCGATTGAACGTTGCCTTCGTCCAGTGCGTAGATGTGGTTGTAGCTTGCCAACGAAGCGAGTGGGGACAAGGAAGCTCCTCCGGATTGAGCGGAGCGAACCGCCCGAAAAAAAACGTGATTTGCCAGGGCTCGCCACGGGTTGGGATCAGATCCTCGGCGATTGGCAGTTTTCGGCAGATAGGGTTCGACTCCGGCGCATGACACCTAGGAAACTACTGGCGATAGCGACTGCCTCCGGGCGGACGAGCAGCGCCAACCGGGAAGGAGCGATTTGATGTCAACCAGGGACATTACCGGGACTCGCCGCGGCGGGACCACCAAGAAGAACGCCTTCTGTTCGTTCTGCCGCAAGAGTTACCGCGACGTCGGACCGCTGGTCGAAGGACCGGGCGACGTCTACATCTGCGGCGAGTGCATCGAGCTCTGCCAGTCGATCCTCGACCAGGAGCGCAAGCGCCGCGGCACGAGCAAGCAGCTGTTCACGCGGGTCCCCTCGCCGCGCGAGATCGTCGCCCAGCTCGACGAATACGTGATCGGCCAGGAGTCGGCCAAACGCGTGCTGGCCGTGGCCGTGCACAGCCACTACAAGCGGCTGATGAATAACATCGACGACGACTCCGAAGTCGAAATCGACAAGTCGAATATCTTGCTGGTCGGCCCGACCGGTTGTGGCAAGACGCTCTTGGCCCGCACTTTGGCCCGCTCGCTCAACGTGCCGTTCGCGATTGGCGATGCCACCACGCTGACCGAAGCTGGGTACGTGGGCGAGGACGTGGAAAACCTGCTCTTGAAGCTGTTGCACGCCGCCGACTTCGACATCGAAGCGGCCCAACGTGGCATCGTCTACATCGACGAGATCGACAAGATCGGCAAGACGAGCCAAAACGTCTCGATCACCCGCGACGTGTCGGGCGAAGGCGTGCAGCAAGCCCTCTTGAAAATGCTGGAAGGCACGACGGCAAACGTTCCGCCCCAAGGCGGACGCAAACATCCCGAGCAGCAGTACATCCAGATCGACACCTCGCACATCTTGTTCATCTGCGGTGGCACATTTACGGGCCTCGACGAGATTATCCGCAAGCGGCTGGGCAAGCGGTCGATCGGCTTCAACCAGAGCGCGCTGGCGAGCCATGAACGGAGCCTCGCCGAGACGCTGCCGCACGTCGCGCCGGACGATCTCATTGAGTTCGGCATGATCCCAGAGCTTGTGGGCCGGCTGCCCGTGGTAAGCGCGCTGACGCCGCTCGACGATTCGGCGCTGGTGCGCGTGCTCACGGAGCCGAAAAACGCGCTCACGAAGCAATACGAACGGCTGTTCGCGATGGAAGAGGCCAGCTTACAGTTTACCGATGAAGCCCTCAAGGCGATCGCCAAAAAGGCCCAAGCCCGCGAAACAGGCGCCCGCGGCCTGCGTTCGATCATCGAGCAGGTGATGCTCGACATCATGTTCGAGCTGCCAGATCAGCCACGCGGCAATCGCTACGTGGTGAACGAAGAAGTTGTCGACGGACGACAGATGCTGTTCGAGCAGCCGCAGACAAAGAGCGCTTAGTCGCTTCGTGGCCTCGATCGAGGCCGCCTTAATATCAGAAACTACAACCGGCCCCGGGTGAATTCACCTGGGGCCGGTTCTTTGGTCGGTGGTGGCCGACTCCGGCAGAAACGGTCTTGCCAGCGCCTCTTTTTGGACGTACAATAATTGTACGTGCAAATATTGCAACGCCAAATTTCACCTCTTTCTAACCGAGGAACCAGCGAGACTCTGACATGGCCAGTGCGAGAATTACTCGGAAGGACTTTTTGGAAGACCGGCAGGGCAAGACCTTTGCCGACGTCGCCGGCGATCGGGACTACCCGTTCGAGGTCGCACTCGAGTTTTTCAGCGACGCCGATCGTCAGCGGCGGATGGAAGAATCGGAGACGCACCACGACCGCGCTCCGCTCGCCGGCGTGGTCCGCGAGCTCGAGTCGCTCCCGGCGATCAACGAGTTTCTCTCAACGTACCACGCACAGCGCAGCCAGCGGCTCCGCCAGGCGATCGGAGTGCTGGTGCGGATGATCATGGAACGTCGGGGATGGCGGAAGTCCGGCAAGAAGGGCTCGCTCGGCGTGCGCAGTGCGCGAGTGACCCAAACGCCGAATCACAACCGGGGCGGCCTGGCATTCTGGTTCGTCCGCGCCGAGCGCTACGAACTCGAAGCAGGCATGCCATTCCGTACGGTCCGCGAGCGCTGCAAGGAGTTTGAGACGCTTGTATCGCCGAAGCTCGCCCAGATCACCAAGCAGGGAGCCAACGGCCGGCGTAAAAAGAAGCAATGAGCCGATCGGGGACTCCCCCTCTGCGGGTCGGCGGCCGGAGCAACTGTATGAACACGTTTCGAGTGTGGGTGCGACCGCTGGACTACGAGTATTTGATTTGCGTGGACGGCGTGGAAAACGCGCGCTGGCTGGTCGATCAATTGGGACGATCGTTTGTCTTTCGTAGCGCCCAACCAATCAGCCAAGATGCGGATTCGTCGCTGTGTACGTTTCAGGTGCCGTGCGGGTCGATGTTGTCGCTCGCCAGGCTCCGGAAACTGCTTGCCGATATACCGGAAGTAACCCTTTTGCGAGTTGCGACCGCGATCTGATCGAATCGCACCCGGGCACGCACACGTCACAAGATCGAGTCCAGCGTGGACATCGAACGGCGGAAGGTGGCCAATTCATAATCGTTTGGAGAACTCTAGATGGCTATTTTGAAGCGAAGGAAGCAGGAGTCGGTGATCGTCGCCGGATCGGGCGGCTCGGAGCAACTGCTCAAGGTTACCGTGGTTGGCATCGAGGGCGAGGAAGTCACGCTCAATTTCGACGTCGCTGCCGGCGTGATGGTTCATTCCGGCGAAGAATGGGCGAGCTTGCTGGCGACTCGGGCGGCGAAAGCGAAGCAGGGAACCGATCGCCCTCTGCACAAGGCGGCATACAGTGATTAAACTTAACATGTGACGTGAGTTCGAATTGTCTCGAGTCGGAACGTTCGATTCTCAAGTCTGCAGGCGGCCGAAAGATGTTTCCACATCATGATCATTCGCGCTGGGTTCGAAGCGGCTTTCGATTTTGCCGAGCCCACTGCCGTCGTGCTCGTGGCGTACGTGCATCCCGAACGAGCACCGACAATTCGACAGCTCGAGCGACTGACCGTGATGCCCGCCGCCGAAATCAGTGAGTACCACGACACGTTTGGCAATCTCTGCGGCCGAACGCTGGTCCCCGCAGGCCGAGTGACATTTCGCACGTCCGCTCTGGTCGAGGATGATGGCCTGCCCGACGTTCAGGACTGGACGGCGCTGCAGCACCAGGTGCAAGATCTCCCCAATGACGTGCTGCAATTCCTGCTGCCGAGCCGCTACTGCGAGACGGATAGTGGACTCCGTGACATCGCCTGGTCGACGTTTGGCACGTTACCGGCGGGCTGGCCACTGGTGCAGGCGGTTTGCAACTTTGTCCACCAGCACATTTGCTTCGACTACATGCGGGCCCGCGCCAATCGCACGGCGTTCGAAGTCTATCGGGAGCGGGTCGGCGTTTGCCGCGATTACATGCACTTGGCAATCGCGTTTTGTCGCTCGCTCAACGTGCCGGCGCGGTATTGCACGGGCTACCTTGGCGACATCGGCGTACCGCCGCTACCGTACCCGATGGATTTCAGCGCCTGGTTCGAAGTCTACCTGGGCGGTCGCTGGCACGCCTTCGACGCTCGCAACAACGCGCCGCGCATTGGCCGAATCCTGATGGCCCGCGGCCGCGACGCGGCGGACGTCGCGCTGACGACGACCTTTGGAGTTAACACGCTCGAGGCATTTCAGGTGTGGACGGACGAAGTGTCGCCCTCGATCTAACGGCACACTATGCTGCAATTAGGGATTGCCGAATTGGTGGCCGCAGCTGCATTCCAAGAGCCGCACGTGCACCTGAATCCCGCAGTCGGGGCACTTCTTACTCCACAGCCGCCGCTGTGGCGACGGAGCTTTGGCTTCCTTTTTCTTGGCGGCCCGGTTCTTCGCGTTTCGCGGTTCGTCGGCTCGCTGCAACGCACATTGTGGATGTATGCCGTCGCGCGAATAAGAGGCCTTTCCGCAGATAGGACACAGATTCCGAACGGGTTGTGGTGCGATGGGGACCGGCTTGAGAATGCTCACGAGGGCTCCGAAGGGTGAAGATGCCCGGTCCATACCGGCCGAACGCTGAGGCGATGGTAAGTTTTATTGTAACAGGTTTGCAGTCGCTTGCGCAGCGGTTGGGTTACGAATCGCGCAAAAAATGGTCAATAGCAGCGAGAAACGGTTGCTTTTTGAACTGCAAGCCGGATTATCGGTATCGCAATGATGGAACTGCGAACCGTGCAACGAACTTGCAAGCGCCGAATCAGATGAGCTTCCGCAGCACGGAGAGGCCGCGTTCGATGGTTGCTTCGCTGGCAGCATATGAAATGCGGAAGTGCGTGTCGCGGCGGCTGAACACGTTGCCCGGGATGATCAACAGCTCGTTGGCAATTGCACGGGCGACGAATTCGTTGCCCGAGCCATCGCCGGGAACTTTGGGAAAGACGTAAAACGCTCCGCCCGGCTTGGCGACCTCGTATCCAGCGGCGACCAGGCCTTGGACCACGAGATCGCGTCGACGCCGATAGTCGGCCACCTGCGCGCTCATGTCGATGTCCAGCGCCGCAATCGCCGCAAATTGGAGCGGATGCGGTGCGCAGACGAACGTGTATTGCTGCAGCATGGTGAGCTTGTCGACGATCGCGCTCGGGCCGTGCACGAAACCGAGCCGCCAGCCCGTGACGCCATACGTCTTGCTGAAGCCGTCGATCACGATCGATTGTTCATTCCAGCGGGTGGGACTCACCAGGGGCGCGTCATAGCAGAACTCGCGGTAGATCTCGTCGCTCACGAGCGCAATGTTATGTCTTGCCGCCAGCTCGGCCAGCGCCATTACGTCCGCCTCGCCGGCGACCGCTCCAGTCGGATTGGCAGGGCTGTTGAACAGGATCAGCTTCGTGCGCGGCGTGATCGCGGCCGCCACCCGCGCGGGGTCGATCCGAAAATCGGGGTAGGTGTTGACCAACACTGCCTTGCCGCCGACCATCCCGACCAGCGCCGGATACATGACGAAATATGGATCGAACACAATCACTTCGTCGCCCGGATTGACAAGCGCCAGGATTACCAAAACCAGCGCGCCGCTCGTGCCGGATGTAATCAGCACGCGGCGATCAACGTGGCCGAGTTCGGCGTCAACGTGGGCCTGCAAACGGCTGCGCAGCTCGGCGATGCCCTGAGTAACGCTGTAGCCATTCTTGTCGGCGCGAATCGCGGCGATCGCCGCTTCCTTGATCGCGTCGGGTACGGGAAAGTCGGGCTGACCGATCGAGAGATTGATCGGGTCGGTCATCTTGGCCGCCAGGTCGAACACCTTGCGGATGCCCGAGCTGTCGAAGTTCGCGGTGCGATCGGCGAGCCAAGGATGCGTGGACATGGGGCAGGGGGGTTATGCGCTCGTGACGGGCGGAGCGCACGCCGCGGCGTCGGAAGTTGCCGAAATGAGACTCGCGGACGTCACCAGCGAATTGTTGTGACGCAATTCGAGCGGCGCAGGTTCCAAATTGTCGGTGGTGGTTTCCGGTAGCAGCTCGATCAATTCCTCATCGTTTCGTGCGCCACTCTGGACGAGTGCAACCATTACGAACACGCCGACCATCGCCAATAGCTGTTGAGTGCTGATCCGTTCGTGGTCAAACATGCCCCAGGCCATCGCCACGATCGGGACGACGTAAGTGGTCATGCCGGCAAACAGCGGTCCTCGCTTGAGCACTAGGTAGAAAAAGGCGACGGTCGAGAGTCCCGTGGCGACCACGCCGAGGATCAACAGGTAGGCCAGCGTCGTAGAGGCCAAAGACCGGGTGCACCGGGCCGCCGAGATGAAGCGAGTCCAGCAGCGGCCGGCAAAATACAAGCGGCAGCATCATCAGGCCGGCGCTGCCGAGCATCGCCGCCGTCATCGGCAGTGCTTGAGCGTGCGACAAGTTGCGCTTGATGTACGTGTTGTTGAACGACGCGGTGAGCGGAACCATCGCCGCCAGCGCCAGCAGGGAGAACGACATCCCGCGACCGAAGCCATCTTCGACGACAAACCACAAACAGACGAGGCCGCCAATCACGCCCGTCAGCTGTCGAAACGTCGGCCAGACGCCGAGCATCGGGATCGACATCAAGA
Source organism: uncultured Planctomycetota bacterium (assembly GCA_963808175.1). Lineage (GTDB taxonomy): Bacteria > Planctomycetota > Planctomycetia > Pirellulales > Lacipirellulaceae > DASYDU01. Next base: position 69,668 of record CAWEEU010000009.1, read on the forward strand.
TCGTCAGCAACGGAACGGCCGCGACCGCCACGCCGAAGAAGCTGTGGCCAAAACCCTGAGCCAGCACGTAAGGCTGTGAAATGTACGGCGGCACATTCGCCACCAGCGCCGATATGAGGATTGGTCCCCAGTCGCGCCGTTCGAGCCGGTAGACGTCCCGTTTGCACCACCAGATGACCCCGAGCGCCGCTGCTGCCGAGAGCAACCGCCACGTGCCGACGTCGACCGGCCCCAGCGCATGCGAGACCCGCTCGAGCAGGATAAACGTGGAGCCCCACATCAGACAGACGAACACGAAGGCAGCGTAAGCCATAGCGGAGGAAATTCGGGCGGGAGGTTTGGCAGCGGCGAGAGAATGCGTAAGCGTTGGTGTCCGGCTGATCTCGCTGCTCAGGACACCGCGCCGGAGCGGAGAGTTCACCGCCGAATTCTATCAATTCGCCCCGCGGCGGGGCAGTGCGGATTCTCCGAGATTCCCCAGTCGCACGCCACATTCTTTTGCCGACGGGCGCGGCGGGCGAGCAGTTTTGCGGCATTCATCGCCTGAAAAAACCGCGGCGTCCCGAAATCGACGAACTACAGTTGAAGAGAGAGAAGTTTCATCCACGCCTTGTCCCGCCGCGCTCGGTTTCGATAATGCAATGGCCCCAATCGATGACAGAGTTTCCGAGGAAAGCAACATTGGCTAAGCGCATCCTGTTCGACCCCAGCGAATATCGGGAACTCACTCCCGAGGATCAAGGGCTGCTGCAGCTCGGCTACCAGCGGGCACTGGAAGCGCTGCGGAAAAACATCACGCCGAAGGGCTTCTCGGCCTGCTCGCTGAACGACAATCGCGTCTATGGCACGGATTCGAACTACCGCTCGGTGTGGGCCCGCGATGGCGCCTTGACCACGATCTGGTCTTTGGACCTCGAAGACGACGATTTCCGCGAGTGCCAGGTCCAGACGCTCCGTACCATCCTCGACCACCAGGCGCCGGCCGGGCAGTTGCCGGCCAACGTGTCGATCGACACCGATGAGCCCGACTACGGCGGCGTGGGCGGAATCACTTCGATCGACAGCGCCCTCTGGACGATCATCGCGATCTGGGACTTCTGCCAGCGACGCGAGGATTGGTCGCTGGTCGATGAGTATGCCGATCACTTGCAACACGCGATGGACTGGCTCGGTGCTTTGGACTCGAACAATTGCGGCATGCTGGAGATCCCGGAAGCCGGCGATTGGACCGACTTGTTCGCTCGCAGCTACCACGTGCTGTACGACGAAGTGCTCTGGCATCGCACGCTCAATTGCTACAGCAAGATTCTGCTGCACCTGGGGCTCAACGAGCGGGCGGAAGACTACGAGAAGTGGTCGCAGCACGTTCGCCAGGTGATACTGAGAAGCTTCTGGCCCTCGACCGAGCAAGACCCCGACACGCCACGCCGGATGTTCAGCGACGCCCAATTCGATCTCGGCGACTCGCGCTATCTGGTCGCCCAGCTGTCGCCGTTCAGCTACAGTTGGCGGTGCGACGTGTATGGAAACCTGCTGGCGTTCCTCACGAACCTGATCGACAAGGAGCGGGCCCACATGACGTTCCGCTTCCTGTGGGGCGTCGGCGTCAACGAGCCGGGGCCCGTGAAAAACGTCTACCCGCCAGTCTTCGCCGGCGACCCGGAATGGCGGAACTACTTCACGGTCAACCTGCTGAATCTGCCGAACCACTACCACAACGGCGGCATCTGGCCGTTCATCGGCGGGCTCTGGGTGCGCTACATTCACAAGCTCGGCGCTGCGTGACCTGGCGCGGCGCGAATTGGTCAACCTGACCGCATTTGTGCAAGCTGGGCAGCAGCCACGAATGGGAATTCAACGAATGGCACCACGGCGTGACGGGCCGGCCGATGGGCAAGGCCTATCAGGCCTGGACCGCCGCCAGCTTCATCCGAGCCTGCCACGACTTGCATCTCGATCCGGAATCGATCGAGCGGCTGTAGCGGAAGCCGCCGTGTCGACAGCCCACAGGTCGTCGAGCCAATGCTGCAAGCCTTCGAGCACTCCGGCGGCGAAGTGGGCTTTCGCGTGATAGACCCTGGGATCATGGAGTGACAACAATTCTGGCTGCGCGTTGCCGACCACGATGCCGCGAAAGCCGGCCCGAAACATCTCCAAATCGTTGCCCGAATCGCCGGCCACAATCACTTGATCGCGGTCCAATCCCCAATGCTGCGCGAGGAACGTCGCCGCGGTTCCCTTGTTCGTTGCTGCGGGCAGAATGTCGACGTCGCGGCGCGAGCTATAAACGATGCACGCTTCTTGGCCGACCTCTTCCAGTCGCCGCGTCAAAAGCGACAGCAATCCGTCATCGAGATCGTGGCCGTAGTAACTGACTTTGAAGTCCGAGAGCAAGTGTCTCGGTTGCTCCTGGAGTTCAGGAAAGTCGGCACACACCTCCCGCACCAGTTGCGGATTCCAGTCGAATGCCGCCTGGGGCCAGCCGGCGATCTTCTGGCCGTTGGTCAGGTCGTGAATCTCGGTACCCACGCCGCAAATGACGGCGTCGGGCTCCGGCAAATGGTAGGCGTCGATCGACTCGCGGATCGATTCGAGAAAGCGACCCGAGCTGTACGCGAGGCGGAGATGGTCTTTGACTTGATCGTACCAGACGGCGAACCCATCCAGCGCGCGATCATCGCCCAAGAGCGTGCCGTCGAGATCCGACACCAGGAGATTCATATAGCCCACGCCGCCTCCTCCGCCTCGACTTCCTCGAGCTTGGCCAATTCGCCCTCAACAGTCACCATCAAATCGCCCCGCCGCGTTTCCAGCGACAGCAACAGCTGTTGAGCAATGCCGGTCCACGTAAATCGGCTGCGGGCCTTGCGGGGACCAAATTTGGCGAGCTGCGCCGCGATCCGCGGATGCTGGAGCACTGCGGCAATTGCGTGGCCATACGCCTCCGGATCGAACGGGTTCGCATACACCGCTTCGATGCCCCAGGCCACTTGCTCGCACAAGCCTCCTTCCGTGGTGACGACCGTCGGTGTGCCGCAGGCCATCGCCTCGATTGCGGTCATGCCGAACGGCTCGTAGCGGCTCGAAAGCGCGAAAACGTCGGCTGCGCGGTAATGGTCCGCCAATTCCTGATCTTGAATGTAGTCCTTAAACACAACACGGTCGGCAATGCCCAGTTCGGCGGCCATCCTCTGCAGTCCACGCGCAAGTTCGATCTCTCCTTCCGTTGGGGAAGTCGACCCAACCGCCATCACGAGCCGCGCTTCCGGCACCCGAGCAAACACAGTCGGCATCGCCTGCAGGAGCAGATCATAGCCCTTGTTCTTGGCGATGCGACCCAGCGCCAGCACGACGGGACCTTCGAGCCCGAACTGCTGCTTGAGGACGCGACGCGACGCGAGCGATACGGGAAAGAACCGCTGGTCGTCGTAGCCGGGCGGAATCACGCGAATCTTCTCGAGCGGCACGTCGTACACGCTGTCGGTCAGGATGTTGCGTTGCGTCGGCGTCGTGGCAATCAATAACTCGCACTCGTCGTAAATCACCTTCTCTTCGCGAATTCGCTTGCGGAAATTGTATTTCTCTTTCGAGCTCGGCGGCGTCGCCGTCCATGTTGTCGCGCTTCCATGCGCCGATTGAGTGGGGCGTGTGGACGTGCGGGATGCCGAAGCGGTTAGCCAGCGCCTGGCCGGCCAGCCCGGCGTCCCAGTAGTGGCTGTTGATCAGCCGGAACGTCAGGCCCTCCTGGCGAATCCAGCGGGAGGCGTTTTCGACCCACTCGGGGATCGATTCGCAGAGCGTTTCCTTCGGGATGAATTCGTCGCCGCCGCATGGGATGCGGACGATCCGCGCCCGCTCGGCAATCGGTTCGATGAAAGGCTGGTCCTCGAAACGCCGCGTCAGAATGTCGACGGCGTATCCCATGCGGGCGAGGCACTTGGAGAGCTCCAGGACGTACACGACCTGACCGCCGGTGTCGGGTTTACCGAACTCCGGCTCTGCCGCCACGTAGCCGTGCGTGGAGATCATGAGAATTCGTTCGTGTTCAGGCGTGGACATCTTGTTTTCCTTTCGCCTTAAATGATTGCCAATCACACACTTCAGCGCGTGACAAACTCCAAGACTTCAAGTCTGGTTAGGGTCAATGAAAATGGGACAGCAAACGGCGGGCCGAGCGTGCTTCGCACGGCCAAAAAATCATAGCTTACCAGCCGCCACCCGTGGTGATGAACAGCCGCAAATACAGGGCATGTTCGGTGATTGCGTTGATACGAGGTGTTCGGTCCATGGCTTTTCCGTGTTTGCCGCCTCGTGGATCCAGCGATCACGAGGCGACATTGTAGCACAAGAGTGCGCGTAAAGAAACCCGTGATCGGGAGGGCGGCAGATATCTATGAATTAGAGGATTGCCGTCCAGAGCGTGGGCACCGACGATCCAGTTGCTCTTGCTGGTCGCGGCCAGGCTGGCCTTGCAGCCGAACTCGTAGCGTTTGTGGGCTTTGCCTTTGGCAATGCAGACCACTTCCGGAGCATGGACGCTGTAGACTTTGTTTTTGCTGGTCCGTGTTTGAGCCAGCAGACGCTCGGCCAAGGCGACCAGTTCCCCGAGCGGCTCGTCGACGATTCGGCCTTGCACGGCAGGCGCTTTTCGCTGGATGTCCCGCAGCACGCGGCCCAAGAGCGTCTTCAGTTGGCGGGTCATCTTGGCCGCCCGTTTCATCTGTCGGGCGTGGGCATAGCGTCCCTGTTGGGCCAGCAGCTTCTGGCTCTTGAAACGATAGTTCTGTCGCAACCGGAGGCCCAAGGATCGAGCCCGCCGAACGAGCGCCACACGCATCTTGTGATACAGCCGCGCGTCGGTCGGAAAGGCGATCGCCTTTTCCTGGACCGTCGTGTCGACATTGACCTTGTGGAACTCTTGTGGCCTCACGGCTTTCATGGCCAGCGCGGTGTGGATAGTCGTCTCCAGTAACTTCTCCAACCGTTCGGCACCAACGCGCTTCCGCCAGCGGCTCAAACTCGACGGATCGATCGGCAACTCATGCTGCATGTAGCAGAGCCCACAGAAGAACTGCCAGTACGGGTTCTCCACCCAGCGGGCCACCACCGACTCGTCGCTCTCGTCGAAGGCGTGCTTCAAGTAAAGTAGGCCGACCATCAGCCGGGTGTTGACCCCCGGCCGGCCGAGCTCGTCGGCGTAACAAGCGTCGATGGCCGCGTCGAACTGCGACCAGTCGATCCGCTCAGCCAGCACGTACAGCGGGTGCTCACGGTTCAACAGTTCGCTCAGATGGGCGCCAAACAATTCACACTGCGGAGGGCGTGACTTGGGTTGCATTTTTCGCCAGCTTTCGGGACCATACGGAACAAAACCTGGCGAATTTTAGCGCAACCAAACCAGCAATGCACCCTCTATTCGTAGCGGCAAAGGAATTTTTCAGGGACGACTAATTAGCGCTCACTGCTTCGCATTGCTGTCGCAGCGCTATCAAATTACCGAACGCGACACTTGAACTGCAGCACGCCGCCCTCGCCCGGTTTGAGCGGGTCCTTGATCTCCCAACGCAACACCGTCGAGCCGGCGCCGTTGGGGAAACTTCCATCAATCGATAAACAAATCCGGCCGAACTCTGAACCGCGCGGCCAGCTTCCGCACGTGATCGACGGTCAAGCTACGCTCGCCTTTGAGGATTTTCGAGCCCATGCTGGCATGCACGCCGAGCAACCGGGCAAGATCGGATGCGTTCATCTGGTTTTCGGCCAACAGATGCCGAAGCGAGTCGATGCCGCGCAGGTCCGATGTATTGATGGAGTGATGCTCGGCCTCATATACCTGGACCAGCTGCACCAGCGTTTCCAAGTAGAGGCTCTGCCCCTGCGTAAGCTTCTTGCGGGACATCAAGCGGTCGATCATGTCGAGGGTCATCTGATAGCGTGCGTCGTTGCGAATGGCCCGCGGTGGCATGACTTCGACCAACCGTTCAAATCGGCCCGCCAAGGCGGGCTGACGACGCTTCTTGGTAACCTGCATCAGGGCTACTCCTGCCACTTTCCCGCATCATAGTCGCGATGCGTTAGGACGGCTCGAACGTTGATTAGCTGGTAGTCGTAGCGGATGCGGGCGACCAGGCGGTATTTGTTTCCGCTGATGTTAAACACAGTCACCGTCTCGTTTGCAGTGGTCACTCCATCCGCATGTGGGTAGACTTGGCGAACTTGTTGCAGGTTCTTCCAGTTTGCCTGAAGCGAGATCTTATACCAATGCCGTAGTGGCTTTTCGGCGTCGGGATACCTGGCCCAAAACTCGCCCAATCGCTTCAGACTGATCACCCGCATCAAGAAATTATGCCACACCGCCGACACGGGGCAAGGCGCATTTAGACATTTTGTCTAAAAATCAACCGCTGAGGACTTGCTTTAGCGGACTCTCGCCGTAAACTGCAGCACGCCGCCCTCGCCCGGTTTGAGCGGGTCCTTGATCTCCCAACGCAACACCGTCGAACCGGCGCCGTTGGGTACCGAAGTGAAGCTGGCGGGCACGGTACTCTTCGCCGTGTTCGGCACATACTCCAGTCGCGTGGTGAGATTGTCGATGATCGTCACGTTGCCGACCGTCTGGTCGCCGATGCTATCGAACCGCAGCGTGAATTCCACTTCTTCCCCGGGTAGCGCATTGCTTGTCGAGGCCAGCTTCACCAGCCGCAGCCGAGGATCGCCCGGCTCGTCGGTTTGATAGACCGCTCCTGGCTGCTTCAGACCAACGACGGCCACTGCTTGTTGATTCGAGAACGCGACTTGCGCCGCCTGGTCGCCGTTCCAGGCGACGGCGGCCTGCACCTCGCGCTTGATGATCGGCTGTTCGCTGCCGACGATCTGGCCGGTGCGAACGATCTCCAGGTTGGCGTAGGGGCCAAGCGTGTTGTAGAACTCCCCGGGGGCGATCACCTGCACGGACTCGGCCGCTTGCTCGCGGCCACGGAACAAGTTGGCCGGCTGCTCGCCGACGTCGATCGCCACGCCGACACGTTGCGTCGACGCGACAACCGGTTGAACGTCGTCGGAATTGACAGGCGTCGTCTCTTCGAGCGCGACGTCGATCAATTGGCGGCGTTCGTGGGCCAGCAGATTCTCGACCCGGCGGACCGCGGCGAATCGCGGGGCGTAGATGCAAACCCGATTGCTCGGCGTCACCACGACGCGGCCGTCGAGCGTGTCGTAGTGGGCGATCGCGTCTTCTTGTTCCAGCCCGTCGACGGTCCAATCGGCACGCACTGCGGCCGGCAAGCCGAAGTCACCGCCATCGCAGAGATACTCGTCTGGCGGCCCGACGAAATTGGGGTCGGGACAGACGACACAATCCGGGTAGCAAATGCTGCAGTCTGCGCGTGGAACCGGCGTCGTCCAACCCGCGGCGTCGACTCTCGCTGGTACCGTACCGGAATTAATCGCTTGTTGGTCGCGCTGCTCATGTGTTGCTACTGCACCGGCGGTCGGCAAGACGACCGGCGGTGGCCGATCGCTGATTTCCTCTGCCACCTCCGGTGGCAACCTGGTCGCCAACTGATCGATCGCCCTCGTGTCCAGCGGAGCCTGACACGAGCAAAGGATGAGGAGCGAGAGTGCAATCAGCGTGTAGCGCCACCAAGAGGGCAGGGGACTGCCGAAACGCGGGTCCCAGATTGAGTGCTTCCTCAATCCGCGCTCCGCAATCCGCAATCCGCAATCAGCCCCATCGACAAACATCAATCTGAACTCGCTCCAAGTGATCTATTGGACTTCGGCCCCACCGAACTGCTGAAACACCGGCGGACATGCGTCAAACGTCGACGTCCGCGAATTTGGGACGCGTCCGCCGATCCGCAGAATCGCCACCGGCCGGCCCATCTCGTCTGCCACCGCAAGCGGATCGGCGCCGGACGGAGCTTCCACCCACTGCTGCTCATCTTTCGAGGAATCGACGGGCAGTGCTTGATTGGGATTCTCGACGTAGATCACGCGCGTCACGAACATGCCGTCGGCCGCCATCCGCAGTTCGTCGCGCGTCAGCTCGATCGGAATCGGGTAACGGAGTGCCAGGCCTGCTGGTGGATAGAGCCGGTCGATCAATTCGACCGTGGGAAAGACTTCGAGCCCTGCTTCCGGAGCGAAGCCACCCACGCGGAGTCGATAGACGGGGCCGATCTGCAGGCCCACGAGTGTGCTCGTTTCGTGGTCGGTGCCAAAGCCGCCTTCCTCGGCCAGTGAGATCCGAGCCCCTTCCGGAGCTCGGATCCGCACTGGCTGGAAGTATCCCGACAACGGTCCGCCCCGCACGAGCCGCAGGTTACCAATCGCTCCCGGAGGCATGGCACCGGCGTGGAGCCAGTGTACTGGCGGTTGTTGGGCCTGAGCCGCCGGGCTCAAAACCGCAACCGCCAGCAGTGCCCATCGCAGTAGGCCTGCGGTTCCCGTTCGCCACGAGGACGAACGTGCGTTTGGCAAAACCGTTGTCATGGAAATACGGTGAGTAGGTGAGTAGGGTAGTAGGCGAGTAGGGCATCCCTGCCGCGCTCACCACCTACTCACTTACTCACCTACTCAGTTACTCACTTTCATCTGCTCGGCGACGTCGAACGACGATACGCCGAATTGTTTCACTGACAGTAGTTCGGATCGTAGTTGCACGGTGGTCCGCCGCCGTTGCCGGCGCTGGCGTGGCTGCCGAACAGTGCTGCAATTCCGGGGAACAAGCCGCCCGGCTCGCGATGCACTTCGTCGACCGTGACGTGATTCACTGGCCGCGGGTAGTTCAAGCCCGGACGCTGCTTAACCGACATCGTCATCTGCTCGACCGGCGGCGGCATGTGGATCCGCGTGCGGTTGTTCATGACGTGACGTTGCAGCCCGGCTGGACCGCCGAGCGGAATGTGGGGCGGACCGGGCAGTCCAATCGGCGTGCCCGTGATCGGCATGCCCCAAGTCGGACCGCCGGCGATCATGTTTGGCGGCACCGCCGCAGGTGCGAATCCGGCGGTCGGCATCCCCAGCGGCATCTGACTGCCGCCGTAACAGCCGCCTGCGTTCCCACTCGGACAATTGCCGGCACCGCTGCCGTCATATCCACCGTCGTACGCTGGGTATTCTTGCGGCGCCATCTCGGGCGTCATGCCCTCTTGCTGGTACGCCGCGCACATCACGCCGCCAGGACCGCTCGGCCCATAGGGGCCGTAGTTGTAGGAACCGCTCGTGCGGAAGTCTTTGTTGCCCATGCGGACGATCGCCAAGATCGAGCCGCGGCGGTCCGCCTCGGCGATCGGATCGACGCCCGGATCGAGCCGCGTGCTCACCAGCGTTTCCACACCCGAAAGCGTCAGCTCTTGGAACTCCGGATCGGGCAGGTAGATCACCTTGGTCACGAAGTTGCCGCTCGTGACCTGATCGAAATCTTCGGTGGTGAACTGCACGGGAATCGGCGCGTGGGCCAGGAAGGCGTCGGTACGCGGCGTGACCGGCGCGACTTCCAGCGTCGGGAACAGCTCGACGCCTTCGCGGCCGGGAATCCCCGCGAGCCGCAAGCGGTAGATCGCACCCTGCAGGAAATCCTGGCGGGCCGGAGTCACCACGGGCGACGAGTCGAACGCGCCTGGCCCGCTGACGTCCCAGCTGATTTGAATTCCGTTTTCACCCAGGAAGGCGATCTGCGACGTGTTGCCGCCGACCATCGCCATGCCGCCGCCGTAGCCGCAGCCCGGAGCGCAGCCGCAACCGCCGTTGAAGCCGGCTTGCATCACGGCTGGATCGGCCATCATTCCACCCATACCCATTCCCATGCCACCGCCCATCGGCGGAATCACACCCGGCCCAGGGCCGCCAACACCCGGCCCGGGTTCCATCAGTCGCTCGGCAGGCGGCAGGTTGTACGCCAACCGCCCTTGTTCGCAGCCCTTCGGATCAGGTCCTTGGAACAAGTTGTTGTGACAGCCAGCCGCCGTGACGACAGCCGGCACCAATAGCGCAACGAGCAAACGCTCTAATCGCATCTTTCCCCCCTTTGCCTGGCTCACGCGCGTCGCCACCGAACGCCGCCGTCCGGCCGCTTGTCGCGGAGCTTCGATCGTTTCGTGGAACCAGCCGTGCGCTTCGAGCGCAACGCTAGCACCGTAGTTTTCACTGCGCACCGGCGATTTGGCGTGGACGGAGCTTCCGAGCGGCAACTACAATTCGCCGCCCGAGGGACTCGCGTGCCTGCGGGTATCGAGGTGCTGGCGGAGACACGCGCGGCCGACCACAAGTGGTGCCTGCCAACGCGGAGTCCCCGGGATTTAAAGTTCGGTTCCCCCACAGCCGTTTCTTTGGCAAAACCGGCAAAACCAACCTATGAAGAACAAGTTGCCTGTCTTAACGCTCGCGGCATTGATCGCGGTTGGCGGTGCTCTCGCCTATCGCAGCTATCAACGCCACCGCGAGCGAGACAGCAACGCGACGTCAAGCCGTCGCGGCTCCCACCGCCAGTGTCGTCCGCGGCAGTCGCTCCGACTGCCGGCGACCAGTTGGTGATCCAAGCCCGCATGCAACTCGAACGCCGCACCAGCGTCACCGCGCGGTTGCGACACGAGGTGTCGCTCAACGGCCGCCAGCTCGCGGGTTTCGGCGGATACTGGCAGCAAGGCACCGGCGAAGACTTGCACATGCGCCTGGAGCTGAAGTTTGCCAACGACGATACCACGCTATTGCAGACCTCGAACGGCCGCTTTCTTTGGGCTGATGAACGGCTCCCATCAGGACGACGTATCTCCCGTCTTGATCTGCGAAAGGTTCGCAGCGAATGGAGCCGTGCCGCTGAGCACCAAGACGAGCTCGAACCCGGTCGGGCCAGTTGGTCATCGTCCGAGCCGGAGCTGTCGATTCGCTACGGCGGGCTGCCCACGCTGCTCTCGTCGCTGAGCGATTGCTTCACGTTTCTGCCGCCGCAATCGATGCGCTGGACGCCGGCGCCGCCGCTGGAAGGCGTGCCCGCCGGGTTCCCCGTGTTCGCCACCGTCGGCCATTGGAAGCCGGAGAGGCTCGCGGTGTTCCTTTCCGACGGCCAGGCCGCCACGGCGCTACCCGAGCGATTGCCCCAGGAAGTGCTGATCCTTTTCGGCCAGCCAGACTTGTTTCCGTATCGAATCGAATTTCGCAAGCAACTCAATCCGCCCGGGTCAGCAACGGCCGACGGACAGAATCGGCCCTTCCAGCTCAGCAGCCAGCCGCTCGTGCTCCTCGAACTCTCAAACGTTTCGTTCGACAGCCAGGTCGCCGCCGGCCAATTTGATTTCTCGCCCGGCGATGCAGAATGGGACGACCGCACGGCCGACTACCTCGAAGCAACGCGACGTCAGCGCGAGACACGGTTGGCGACACGCAAGCTCGGCGCGCAGTAGTCGACGGCGTCAAGCCCAATACGGTTAGTTCGTCTTTGTCAGCAGCGCCGCAGTGCCAATGGCCGCGACCATGCCGTCGGCGCTGGCGGTGCCTTGCCAGGCACGGTCGAACGCCGTGCCGTGGGCGACGCTGGTGCGGACGATCGGCAAGCCGAGCGTGATGTTCACCGCCGCGTTCATCCCCAACAGCTTCAGCGCGATGTGGCCTTGATCGTGATACATGGCCACGACCGCGTCGAACTCGCCGTCGCGGGCTCGCATCATCGAGCGTGTCGGTCGGGAACGGGCCGCCGAACGTTGTGGCCCGGCGGCTTTCGCGCCGCGTCGACCGCCGGGGCGATGATTTCCTGTCTCCTCGTCGCCAAACAGGCCGTCTTCGCCGGCGTGGGGATTGAGCGCCGCCACCGCGACGCGCGGCTCGCTCGCGCCGAGCCGCCGCATCACGCGGTCGGCCAAGCCGGCATTTGGCGACGATCGCCGCAGTGTTCAAATCGTGAAACACGCTCCGCAACGACTGATGCAGCGTGACGTGGGCGACGCCCAGCCCAGCCGGGCCGCGGACGGCCGGACCCGGCGGCAGATAGAGCATCATCGCAAAGTCGTCGACGTCGCACAGATCGGCCAGGAGTTCCGTGTGGCCGGGATAGAAATGCGCCGCCGCGTGGAGTGCCGCTTTGCTCAGCGGAGCAGTCACGATGCCCTCCGCGCTGCCCGCCTGCACGAGCTTCGTCGCGGCGCAGACACATTGATACGCCGCTTCGCCGGCTCGGCGATCGACCGCACCGGCGGGTACTTCCAGCACGTCGTCGCTGCAAACGTTCCAACACGGGATCGTTGCGGAGTCCGAAGTCCAACCGCCTGAAGACAATTCCGCCTCCGATGGAATTTCCACGACCTTGGCTGGCGAATTGAGCAGCTGCACCGCGCGCCGCAGGATCTCCGGATGGCCGACCACCAGCGGTCGGGCGATCGCGTGGACTTCCGGCCGACTCCAGGCGCCGACAATCACCTCGGGACCGATGCCCGCGGCGTCGCCCATCGTGATCGCTAATCGTGGCCTGGATTGGTCTGGCATGGAGGCAAAAGGGCAGGGGGGGTGTCGGCAATTCAGCTCAGCTTGTAGGCTAGATGGATTGTAGCCCACCTGCTTGACGCCGGCCTATAGCTCGCCCCACCGATCCGCTATGACGCGCATCCTGCTGACTCTGGCGATCCTCTCGCTCGTACTCCTGGTCGCGGCGCTGACCATGGGTCTGTCGGTGGGCGACCTGTACCATGCTCCCGGGGCAGACACCCTGCGTATGGCCACGGTCCATCGGCTGACCGGAATCGCCGCGGCGCTCGGTGTGGTCTTTGTCGAGAGCGTGGTGGTGACGTATTTCATCGGGACCAGTCGCTGGTGCAAGGAAGTCACCGAGACCTATCGACTCGATCCGAACCGCGTTCGCCAGAGCAATCGCCTCAAACGCCGGGCGTTCGCCGTGGCGCTGGTCGGGATGCTCACGGTGGTCGGGGTGATCGCCCTGGGGGCTGCGGCCGACCCCGCGACCGGCCGCCCGAATACCCAGGCTTGGACGAACTACCATCTCGCGGGGGCGCTCGCCGGTTTGGCGGTGATCGCCTGGTCCTATTTGGCCGCCTGGCAATATGTTTGGCAGCAGCACGCGATCATCGAGCAGATCGTGGCAGAAGTCGGCGAAATCCGCCGCGAGCGGGGGCTGGAGGCATTGACGCCGGCGGCGAAATAGGTGATTTTCGCGGATTCTATTGGCGGAACAGCCCGTCTGCGAGGTTTCTGCGGACTGGGCCGTCTGCCGTGACAGGTGAAAATCGGCAATTATACTGGGTAATTGTTATGGCCGGTTTTCAGTCAACAACCGCCGTGCGGGGTTCGGGGCCGATGGCGAAAGCGATGTCAATTGCTGGAATGATCGTCGCCGGCCTGCTTGCGCTTGTCTTTATCGCAGATTTGGCACTTGGGATCCCGTTCAATCGCGTCGGCCCGCTGACCGACATCGGATTCCTGGCCAGCGCGTCGATCCTAGGCTATTTGAGTTGGAACGCGTTTCGCGATAGCAAGTGACTGCGAAACTGACGACTGCGTCAAGGCCGCGCCCTACGCCGCGGTCCGCAGGATCGACCGCTGAGGCCTTGGCCGCGGGGAGGTCCGACAGCCGCTTCGCCGCTGCGCTGAGTGTTTCGACTTTCACCAGCCCGCGCTGCCGAAGGTTGGCGACTTGGCGCAGCAGCCGTTCGATGCTGCGCGTGGCCGAGCGACCGGCCGCTTCGACGGCCGCGGCGTCGACGACGATGTGGACCGTGTCTGTTCGGTGCACGGCGCGGCGAACCGCGCGATAGAGCCGCCAGCCGCTGCCCGTGAGCCACGACGTTCGCAACGGTAACCGCTCGGTCGCGGTGAACTCCCAGACGCCATAGTGTAGCGCTCGCACGCTGCTCGCCGCAGGCCGCTTCGTCGTTTCACCGGCCGTGGCAACGACGGCACAAATGCCGTGCTTGACCACGAGGTCGATGTGTTCCGCGACCGGAGCGACGCGGGGCACCAGGGTGACGGTCTCGATACCAGCGGTACGCGATTGCGAAACGCGCCGGGCCAACTCGCGGGCGAAGCGAGTGCGGCCGGCGGTCTTGCCGATCCAGTAACGATCGCCCAACAGGGCCAGGCCGTGTTTGGTTTCCGAGCCGGCAACCAGGCCGGTCGCCGCAGAATGGGCCGGATCGCCGACGGCCCAGGTCGCCGGGAGCCGATGCCGGTTGAACATCTCGAACAACTGCTCGGTCACCTTGGCCAGGCCGCGATGGCGATTGAGATTGCGATCGACGTCGGTCGGCTCGGCCTCCACGGTCAGGTGTACGTAACCCACGTGGTGCGGTTGCCACGAACGGCGGTTGGCCATCGACATCTAGAATTCCTCGCAAACGTTGTCCTTCGCTGCGGCCGCGGCCCGGCCGCCTTCATCATCCATTCGGACGCGGCGCGGACCGGACTCGACGGAAACGACGCTCTCGACGGTTAGGCAAGTCGGCGAAGTGCTTCGCGTTGCGCGGAGCAAAGCCGTCGCGGTCCGGTAAAGATTGACGGATATCATGTTTAACACGACGGGCCGACAAGGTATCGTAAGGACCGAGCGAAAATTCGAGTTCCCCGCGAGACGTCCATGCGAGCGTGTATCCAGCGAGTGAGCGAGGCCGACGTGACCGTCGCCGGGGAGGTGACCGGGCGGATCGGGCGGGGGATGTTGGTGCTGCTGGGCGTCGGAACGGCGGACGGTACCACGGAAGTCGAGTGGCTCGCCGAGAAACTCGTCAACTTGCGGATCTTCGAGGACGACGAGGGCAAGATGAATCGCTCGCTCGTCGACGCGGGCGGGGCGATGCTGGTCGTGAGCCAGTTCACGCTCTTCGGCGACGCGCGGAAGGGCCGCCGGCCGAGCTTCACCGAGGCGGCACCGCCGGAGCTGGCCGAGCAATTGTACGACGAGTTTGTCGCGCGGGTGCAGCAGTTCGGGATCGTCGTGGCGACCGGTGTGTTCCGGGCCCACATGGACGTGCGGCTGGTGAACGATGGACCGGTCACGCTGTGGATCGACACGAACGAGCGCTAGCCGTCCAACGTCATTCCGTTTGGTTGACCAACAGCCGCGCCAATGTGGAGGCGAGGTTGTCGAGCGTTTGGCGGTTGGGCAACGTGAAGGACAGCCGTTGCCGCCCATCCGTATCTGCCTCGACACAGCCACCCAGCCGTTGCCGCAAGTCGGCCACCACTTCTGGCGCCGGCTGGGCCTGGCTTTCGCTCTGGCAAACCAGCTCGCCCAGAAAGTTGAACACGGCGCCGAGTAGCTCGCCTCCCGCGGCCGCCACCCGCTCGCGCTGCGCCGGTGGAATCGGCGCCGGCTCCAAATCCGCTTTTTGACGCTCGTCGATCGGCGACTGCGGCTTGGCGCCCAGCAGGATCTCCAGACGCCCGCGCAGCTCTTCCGAGCCGCTGACCAGCGAGAGCTCGTCGACGTCGGAATCGACGTCGAGCGCCGCCAGCGCCAGCTCTTTCTTTGCGGAGAGCGTGGCTAGCAGGCTTTCTTCCAACGTTTGTTCCGTCACCAACAGGAACGCCTGAACCGGTTGCTTCTGGCCCATCCGGTGCGCGCGGGCGATCCGCTGTTCGAGCACAGCCGGGTTCCACGGCAAATCGCAGTTGATCACAGTGTTGGCGGCCTGCAGGTTCAGCCCCATCGAGCCGGCGTTGGTCGTGATGAACAAGCGGCAGTCGCTCTTGGATTGAAACTCATTCACCAACTGTTGCCGCTTCTTCTGCGGCACCGACCCGTCGAGCCGCACGTACGTCAAACGCTGCCGCTCGAGAATCTCCTCGACCAGGTCGAGCATGGTAGTCCATTCCGAAAACAGCACCGCCTTGCGGCCTTGCTCGGCGAAAGTCTGTTCCAGCAGCTCTTCCAACCGCTCCAATTTGCTCGAATACGCCGGCTCCTGCTTGTTGCAGAGATATGTGCTGTTGGCCGACATGCGGCACATCAACAGCGCCTGCCGCAAGCGCAGCAGGTCCATTTCGCTGATGAACGATTTGCGCACGATCGAGGCCACGATTTTCATCTGGCCCGCGTGGATCGCCAGTTGTTCCTCGGTCGGTTCGATCCGCACGATCTCGGTCGTCCGCTCGGGCAGCTGCTTGAGCACCTCGTCGCGCGTGCGCCGCAGCAGGATCGGCTGAAGATGCCGACGCAGCTGGTCCAGGTTCTTGTAGCCCAGCACCTTGCCCTTCTCGTCGGTCACACGGTGTCGATTGAAGAAACGGAAGGCGGGTCCCAGCCGGCGGTCGTCGACGAACTGGACCACGCTGTACAACTCGTCGAGCCGGTTTTCCAGCGGAGTGCCGGAGAGCACCAAGGCAAACGTCGACTTGAGCCGCTTGATGACGTGGGTCGTCTTGGTCTCCCAGTTCTTGATCCGTTGCCCTTCGTCCAGCACGATCAAGTCCCACTTCACGCTCTCGATGGCCAGCAGATCGCGCAGCACCTGTTCGTAGTTGCAGACCGTGAAGAACGCCTCGTTGTCGTACTGGGCCGGCCGCTCCGACATGTTGCCCAGCACCAACTGGCACGATCGGTCGGAGAACCGCTCGATTTCGTTCCGCCACTGCGACTTGAGCGAAGTCGGGCAGACGACCAGCACCTTGCGGATGCCGGCCTGTTGAGCAAGCAGCTCCGCGACGCCCACGCCCTGAATCGTCTTTCCCAGACCCATGTCGTCGGCGAGCACCGCGCGGCCGGCGCCGACGGCGAACGCGATGCCGTCCAATTGGTAGGGCAGCAGCTCCGTCTTGAGCAACTGCTTCCGCAGCGGGTGCCGCGCCGGATCGCGGCGAATTTCGCTGACCAGCGACTGAATTCGCTCCTGGAACAACCGCTGATGGATGAGCTCCTCGGCATCGGGATAGACGGTCACTTGCTGCCCCAGGCGCTGAAGTTTGCCGAGTCGCGTCACGAGATCCTGGACGTCGTCGACGTCCCGCCCCGCGAGCGGCTTGACAATCCGCTGCGCCTCTTCGTCCAAGCGCTGCGGGATGCCCAGCCGTAGCGCCAAACGGTCACCCGAGGTCAAATGGACGCTCAGATGCTTGCGACGATAGGGTTGGCGCAACTTCGCTGCGGGAAACTTCGACTCGACGCGCCGCAGCACGCACATGATGTGCTTGCAGGTGCCCAGCGTGTTGGTGCGGAAATCGGGGCAGGAGCAATAGGAGATGCCGCGCTCGCGGCCGCGCAGCGCCACGCGATACGTCTTTCCCGAAGCGGCGCTGGTGACCGTGTAGTCGGTCCAGGGACGCTCGGCGTCCTGCGATTGCAACTTGAATTTTTCCTTCCGCGAGCGCTCCTCGCGTTCCGCCAACGCCCTCCGGACCAACTCCTCCTCGCTCAGGCTCTCGACGGGGACCCGCTCCGGCGGCGGCACGGCCAAACCCAGCGCGGTCTTTTCCTCGAGCACCAGCGAGAACGCCGCGCCGGCGTGCTCGCATGGCCAATCGCAGGTCGTGCAATTCCAATGGAGCCGGTCGTTGGCCTCGGCCATCAACGTGACGGTGACCACCGCGTCGTCGAATTTCACGCGAAACAGATCGCCGGCCAAGTAGACTTGCTCCTCCAAGTCGATGTCGTACTTGCCGCCGCGCTGGATGAGTTGCCGGCCTTCCGCCCCCAGCAATTTGCAGGCTTGCGTGAAGTTGAACCGCGAGAGCCGATCCTTGAGCGTCAGCCGGTGGCTGGGTTTGGTCGTCATGAGCGACTCCTTTCAGAGAAACCCCGATTTTGGTTTAATCTCAATGTAGGCCTTGTTTGCTGCGCGCCAAGACGAATTTCGTATGCCAGCAATTCTCGTCTGGCCGGCAATCACTTTTGAGGAGGCGCCGCTCGTCATGGCAACTGCTCGGAAACAACGCAAAACGCCTGAGCTCTCGGGCAAGCTCCGCATCGGCGACGACTGGAACGCGATCAACATCATCGCGCTCTCCCAGTCGAATCCCCTCAAGGCCGTGGCCGAGTTCGTCGAGAACAGCATCGACGCTCACGCCCGCAAGTCACGATCGTTCGCGGACGGTCGGGCGGCGAGTCGTATCTGAAAATCCTCGACGACGGCGACGGCATGCCACGTAGCGACGACGGCACGCCGAACTTCAAATACGTCGCCACGCACATCGGCGACTCGATCAAGCGGCAGATGAAGGCCCAGGGGCAGCAGGGGATTCAAGGTGAGTTCGGCATCGGCTTGCTCAGCTTCTGGACCGTCGGCAAGACGCTGAGCCTGGTCTCTTCCGCCAGCGACGGCACCGCCTACGAAATGCGGATGGCCAAGGGCGATCCGACTTATTCGGTGTCGCGGCTGCGGCGCTTGCTGGCCGATGCCGGCACCGAGCTGATGATTGCTCCGCTGCTGCCCGGCATCCGCCATTTCAGCGGCGAGAAGCTGCAGTGGTATCTGGCCTCGGAGTTGCGCGACCGAATTCGCCAATCGGGAGTCGAGATTCGCATCGTCGACCGGCAGGCGCGGGCCGAGTATCGCGTCGAGCCGCGGGCGTTCGCCGGGCAGTTGCTGCACCACTTGCCGGTGCCGGCGACGCCCTTCGGCGAACTGTACGTCGAGCTGTACCTCACCGAGCCGAGCCCCGAAAAACAGGTCGGGTCTGTATCGCGCGGGCACGCGGGTGCTGGAGAGCGTGACCGAACATCGACAGCTTGCAGCGACCGCCGTGGACGACCGGCTACCTCGAAGGTGTGATCGACGCCCCGTTTCTGAATCTCACGCCGGGGTCGCGGATGGGCGTGGTTCACGACGAGCGGTTGGCGGCGTTCGTCGAATCGTTGGCCGAGCTCGAAGCGGCGCTCGACGACGTCATCCGTCAGCAGCAACAAGCGGCCGAGGAGCGGGCCAATCGCGACACGCTCAAGGCGATTCAGCGGGCGTTCCGCGAGGCGCTGCTGGCGTTGCCGGAAGAGGAGTACGACTGGTTCGAGGCGTATGGCGTCGACGGGCGCAACGAAAGCGGCCCGACGGCCGGCATCCTGGGTTGCCGCTTCCCGTCGCGGCGCGGGCGACGATCGCCGACGCGTCCGAGCTCGGCGGCGTCGAAGAGGAATCGGCGCAGCGGGAGTTTTTCGAGATCGCCGGGCCGCTGTTCAGCGTTCGCGTTTCGCCGGCCACTTGCACGCTGCCCGTGGCGACGACGCGGCCGTTTCGCGCCGTCGCGCGAGACCGCGGCGGACGGCAAGTCGAGCAGGACGTGCGCTTCGAGTGGTCGATTGTCGAAGGCGCGGCGAGCTGGTGAACGGCGACGGCGAAATCGTCACGCTCACGGCCCCCGACGAACCGCAGTTGATCCGGCTTGCAAGTCCGCGCCACGCAGGGCGACGTCGACGGCGACGGCCGAGGCGCTGGTCACGGTCACCGATTCGCTGCTGCCCGAGCGGCCGAAGTCCGACTCGCGGGGCGGACTGCCCGAATACACGTTCGAGAAGCGGCCCGGCGAGCTGTGGCGGTCGCGCTACAACGTGGAGCAGAACGTGATCGTCATCAACAACGGCCACCGCGATTTCGTTTACGCGGCCCGCAACAAATCGCTCAAGCTGCGCTACGTTTGCCGGCTGTTCGCCAAGGAGTTGGTCGTCCACAATTTTCCCGGCTACTCGGCCGACGAGCTGCTGGAACGGATGATCGAGCTGTTGCTCTACACGGAAGAGAATCTGCGTTAATCGGCTGGGTGATTCTCGCCGCGCCGCGTTACTGCGGCCAGACGGGGCGTTGGGCGGTGTCGTAGCCGCCGTCCGCTGGGAGCGGGACCTGGCTGGGCGGCTGATCGTAGGGATTGATCGGCTGCGCGGGCGGGGGCTGAGTTGCCGGCGATTGCTGCTGGCCGGTGAGTGCACGAAACGGATTCCAGCCGCTCGACGTTGGCGGCAGGCGAATTTCCGACGGCCGATTGCACGACCGGCGACTTGGCGAGGTCCTGCGACAAGTCGCGGTATTGGCCCTGCAACTCCTGGTAGCGGCGGGCGACGTCGGGGTTGCGGGCTTCGATCTGTTTCATCACGCTCGGCTCGCCAAGGATCATGCCGGCGACGATCAGCAGCTTGGCGTAGCAGCAGAAGTTGGCCCAGCCGTCGTGGCCCCAGAACTTGATCGCGGTGCCGAACGACTTCTTCAAGTGCCAGGCGCCGCTGTTCCACTCGACGCTGTAGATTTCGTCGAGGATCAGGTGGGACATGAAGCCGGCGAACACGCCGCCCGCTTTGAAATAGCGGACGTTGACGTCGGTCGAGTCGCCGCAGATCAAGAACGCCATGCCGGCAAAAGTCAGCCCGGCCGGGATGCTGTGGAACATGCCGCGGTGGACCGTGTACTTGCGGATCATGTTGGTGACGCCGAACCGCATGAACAGGTAGATCGAGACGCCCAGCAGCACCATTTCGTCGGGCCGCAGGCCGAGCGATTGGAAGCGGTGCAACAGCAGCATCGGCACCGTGGCGGCGGTGAAGGCCATCGTCTCGCGCAACGGCGTGCCGTAGTCGCTGTCCAGGTCGGGCAGCATGCCGGAGAAGCCGCACATCGCGCCGCCCAGGAGCGCGGTGTCGGGCGGCATGCCGGCGTAGAAGAAGCCCGCGCCGGCATACCCGCAGCCCAGCAGCTGCTGACGGTCACATGCATCTTGAAGCCGGCCATGGCGGAGAGTGAGTAGGGGAGTCGTGGAGTAGGGGAGTAGGTGACGGATCGGGAACTGTAGAATTGGGCGAGGATGCTTGCCAAGGTCAAAGCGCCGGGGGCGAAGTGCTAGCTGGGCGGATTGCGCTGCGGCGAATGGGCTTCGCCAGTGGTAGGCTGATAGCTATACTTTTCGCCGCCTTATACCCTGCGTCGTCCGGCGGCCGGCCGAGCGCCAATCGCTGTAGCTGTGGGATTGATCGAACATGCAAACCTACGACTTGCTGATGCTGCTGGTGCTGGTGTGCGCGACGATGTTCGGCTTCTGGAAAGGGATGGCCTGGCAGCTTGCGTCGCTGGCGTCGTTGGTGGTGAGCTACCTCGCCGCGCTGAAGTTCAGCGAGCGGCTGGCGCCGACGTTCGGCTCGACCGCGCCCTGGAACCGGTTCGTGGCGATGCTGGCGATCTACATCGTGACTTCGTTCATGATCTGGACGGCGTTTCGGCTCATCTCCGGCGTGATCGACAAGGTGAAACTCGAGGCCTTCGACAAGCAGCTCGGCGCGATGTTCGGCTTCGCCAAGGGCGTGCTGTTGTGCATTGCGGTGACGTTCTTTGCCGTGACGCTGCTGCCGCCGACGCAAGGCGAGATGATCGTCGGTTCGCAGTCGGGAAAGTACATCGTGGCGTTCTTGAACAAGGCCGACGCGGTGGTGCCGCCGGAGCTGCACCAGGTGATCGGTCCGTATCTGGACCGCGTGCAGGAGCGGCTCGATCCGAATCACCAATCGAACTGGCCAGCGAGCGCCGCGGCGCAGCCGTCCGTGCCGGCGCAATCGACCGGTTGGTCGTGGCCAAGCTGGGGCAAGGCGGAACAAGCGGTCGAGCAACTGCCAAAAATCGAGTGGCCGCAGTCGGCGCCCGTGGGCCAGCCGACGACTTCTCAGAATCCGGTCTGGCCGGCGCAGAGGGCATCCGCCAGCGCGCCCCAGCGGGTGCCGAATCCGTTTCCGGATCCAGCCTCGGCCCAGCGACCGACCGGCGGGACATTCTAGGTGTCGGATGCTGGATGCTGGATGCATGCGGAAGGCGACAGGGTGGTCGCTGGCGACTTCGGTAAAACTTCGGGAATCTGCCGAACTCGCCAGGTTTCGTTCGAACTCGCCAGGTTTTTGGAGGGTTGAGTGTTGAAGGTTGAGGGTCGGATTGATGATTGATGAATGCCCGAGGGACAATTGCTGACTATTGACGCTTGCCCCTTGACTCTCCACTTTTGACTCTCGACTGGCACCTGAGACCCTCCTGCTTCCGTATTTTTGGATTTTTGGAACACCTCGGAGAAACACGATTCGGTGTTCCAAAAATCACCTTTTTTGGCACCACCGATTCGCCTGCGTCCAATAAAACAAGCCCCTTTCGCGCCAGTGGTGTTCCAAAAACCAGTGAATTCGCGCCTGATGGTGAAAGTTCCAAAAATCAACCGGACGAACAGCGAATTTGTCATTGCAAATTGGCCATTTGTCGTTGGCAGGGAGCCGTTGGCCGGCGCAGCCGGAGTGCAGCCATCCAGCAAGCTAACAGCTAACGGCTGATGGCTTCTACGCTGTAAACGCACCCGGACACGCGATAGTGTATATGTGTATATATCTGCTGGCGCGGCTGAAATCAACAATCATTTTTGGCCAATCCGGTTTTTCGCCAAGGAGGCCCCCGCGCGGCTGGTGACCGCAACCAAAATCCTTTGAACAGGAGACAACCAAGGTAACAGAGAAAGTGGCTGCAAATTGCCGATCACGAACTCTGCTTTCTCCGTTGCCTCCTGTTCTCAATCTTTTGCGGACCGTGCACAGCTTCACCCCGTGAGTAGTGCGGAGAGCAGGGGAAGTCGAAGGCAGACGGCCCGAGGCGAGCGTCCGCTTACCCAGTGGGGGGTGGCCAAATGTTGGCGCTGGACGGTGGCCGGTGCAGAGTGTCGTGGAACGCGATGGGCATACTACGACCTCAATTTCCAATGCTATCGACGAGCTGGTCGATTTCGGCGTCGGTGATGTTTTGGCGGGTTTCGCGGAGCATCCTCTTGAGGTGCCTTTTGCCTTCGACGCTGCATCGATATGCGCGGGTGGGCAGGGCAGAAGAAGAACTGGCGGACCCAGTTGCTCCCAGCGTTGGCATCTGAGGCGTTGGGCGTCAGTCGTTGATTGACCATTCCAAGAATGGCTGAGATATCTGCGTGAGCCGATCTTGTGGCGATTCATCCCCATCGCCCTGCGGATCGCCGACCGGGTCGAACTTCACGTTGACCTTGAAGTAGGGGCAATCGCGGTAGGCATAACGTCGCGTCGTGCGCGAGGACAAGCCTCCCTCCTCGTTGAAGACCTTCCGCAGAACGGCCCGGGTCATTCCGGGTTTGATCGATTGCATTTCGCGCAGGCTCGCGGCGACCCATGCGACGTGGGCCGCGGAGCGGTCGGCCAATTTGCCCGGGGCCGCCGGGGCGGTATAAATCCGCTCGTCTGTGCGGGTCCTTGCCGGCAAAGAATTTGGCGTTCGGATAGCCGGTCTGGATTTGCAGCTGGTCTTCGTGCAGGTTTGAGTCGAACGGAAACATATCCGCGAGCAAGACCGGCGTGGAAAAACTCTGCGACGATTCACTGCAGGTGATTTTGCCTTCGTAGAGCGTCTCTTTCCCCACGACGACGGCAAAGGAGGTGCCGGACCCCGATCGACTTGCTTTCATAAACTGCTCGACGAATCGGCTGCGGACCCGGGGCAGCAGCGTCAAGGTGTGCGTCGCCCAGTCGTACGAGCGAATCTCGTCGGAAGCGATCAGAATGTTGCCGATTCCGTCCTGAATCTCGAACTGGCCGGTTTCAGTGGCGGATGCCGGTCTGCAAACACCGGCAGTTGGCAGGCTTAGGAGCGAAATCAAGACGAATTGTGGGACGTCGTATCGAGACATGATCAACTCCCGTATCGACGCCCCATTGGGCCAGCAGATCGTGATTACACTTTGGATCGCAGCGGCCAATGGCTTTGATGCGATACGAGGCGAATTGGTTCCAGAATGATTCCAGATTCCGGGCCCTCGCGGACTTGGTGTCTTTCGGCTCGGCGGGAGCCTCGCCCTTCCTTTCGCTTTCGCCCGCCCATTGCCTAATTGCATCCTTCCGGGTGGGGGCGGATGGCGAGCACGCATAGCAACGACATGGCAGAGAGAATCGTCAGATACCAGGCAGGAGCGGCGAGGTTGCCGGTGCGGGCGATGAGCCAGGTGGCGACGAGCGGGGCCGTACCACCGAACAGCGCCAGCGCCAGGTTGTAACCGATTGCGGTGCCGCTGTAGCGCAGTCTCGGCGGGAACAACTCGGCCATCGCCACTGGAACGGCGGCTTGAGGTCCAGACAACAAGAACGCGAATACGCCCATCGCCACGATCACCGCGGTGCGCGAGCCGGTGTCGATCCAGTGGAACAAGGGATAGACCACGATCGCCAGTCCCAGGATGCTCGCGGCGATCACCGTCTTGTAGCCAATGCGGTCGGCGAGCCGGCCGGCAGGCAGCATCAGCACGAGCATCAGTGCGATGGCGAGCGTATTGATCAAGAGCGCATCGTCGATCGGCGGCTTGACGAAGCTCATCAGGTAGGTCGGCATCCAGACGAACAGCGTATAGAAGGCGGCGCCGAAGGCGGACACGATGCCCACGACTTGCGCCACTTGCAGCGGAGTTTCTCGGAGCGCCTGGACGACGGGCCGCCGCTCCGTCTTTCCATCGCGCTGTAGTTGGACGAACTCGGCGGTCTCGGTGAGCCCACGGCGCATATGCCAGCCGACGACGCCGATCACGAGGCCGCCCAGGAAGGGCACGCGCCAACCCCAGGCGTTGATTTGCTCGTCCGTGAGCAAGTGTTGAACCAGCAAGGCCGCAGCCGAGCCGAGCAGGTTGCCGAGCACTGCGCCGAAGAACGACCAGCTGCCGGAAGAGGCCCGACGATTCGCCGCGCCGATTTCGACCAGGTAAGTCGAGGAGCCGATCAACTCGCCACCGACGGAAAGTCCCTGCAGCAGCCGGAGCACGACGAGCAGGATCGGAGCAAGGAGCCCAACCTGACGGTGCGTCGGTAGGATCGTGATCAGCGACGTTGGGATCGCCATCAAGGCGACCGAGAGCTGCAGGGCCCGCTTGCGTCCCAGGCGGTCGCCCATTTGGCCGAAAAGGACGCCGCCGATCGGCCGTGCCAGGTAGCCAGCCGCGAACACGCCAAACGTTTTGATCAGGGCGGAGGTCTTGTCGGAGGCGGGAAAGAACTGGTCGCTCATGAAGGGAGCGACGAAGCCGAACACGGCGAAGTCGTACCACTCGAGCACGTTACCGATCGCGCCGGTCAAACACTGCTTCGTACGACTTAATGGTAACGCAGCTTCGATTGAGGTTGTTGCCATCGCCGGCTTCACGGAACGATACGAGCACAAACTGTACCCTGGCGGCCAACTGTAGCCAATATCGAGCGTATTGGCTGCCGCAGTTGGCAGATTCGCTCGGACCGCGCGCGGCACGATGTGTCTATTTGACCAACCCCAACCTATGCAGAAAGCTGTACTTGTCCCACTCGACCCAGCTCTCGACGAGTTTGTCGCCTTGGTAGCGATCGGTGTGGACGCCGCTCCAGGTGCTCGTCTTGCCGGTGGGGGCGAGGCCGGCGAACTGGCCAGTGTGCTTGGCCGTCATTTGCCAGCGTGTGCAAACGTAGTCTCCCTCGGCAACCTGCTGCAAGATTTCCATCCATCGGGGTCGGATTGATTCTCTCCGGCGACGGTGTCCGGCGTGCCAATATGCGGTAAGCTAGAGCGGCGACGCCGGAGTGGCAAACTCAACGGCGGATTCACGTGGGCAATTGAGCGGAGGAGCGATCATGGTGGAACAAATCGCAAAGTGCTTCACATTGGCGGTGACGGTCGCGTTAGCGAATGCTGGGCTAGTGCGGGCGGAGGAATTGGTCATCGCCTTTTCGCTCGACACGCCTCCGTACGTGATGGACGAGGGAAAGCGGGGGATCGAGATCGACATCGTGCGGGCGGCGCTCGCGCCGCAGGGCTATACGTTCACGGTTCGGCAGATGCCGTACGCAAAGTTGGCCGACGCGGTGAAGCAGGAAGGCGTCGACGCGGCGGCGACCGTCACGGAAATGGACGACGGCACGTTTTACTCGGACGAGTACATCACGTTTCCACAACGCCGCCATCACGAAGCGGAGCGCGCAGCTCAAGATCGATTCGATCGCAGGACTTGAAGGGCAAGACGATTCTGGCATGGGAGAATGCGTACGAAGATTTGGGTCCGAAGTTCGAGTGCTCTTTTCGCCGAACGTCCAGGCGCCGTACCGCGAGAAGTACCACGAAATCGGCAACCAGAAAGTCCAGGTGGAAGAGTTCTGGAAAGCCGAGGATGACGTGATCGTGATCGGCGAGGAGGTGATGAAGTGGTTCACACAAGAGCTGGCCGACCAGGTGGACACGACGGCGCCGCTCGTCTATCACAAGATATTCCCGGCCGCCACCAGGTTTCGCATCAGCTTCAAGAGCGAGCAGGTCCGCGACGACTTCAACGCGGGGCTGAAGCGCCTGCGGGAGAGCGGCGAGTATGAGCAGAATCTATGCGAAGTATCTGAAGGGTCAGCCGAGCAATGGCGAGCAAGGAACGACTAGCTTCGTGAACAAGGACCCGGCCAAAGACTTTGGGGCGATCGCCGACGACTACGTCTTCTTCGAGACGCATTCGACCGAAGCGCAAGAGGATTTGCGGGCGTACGGGGCGCAGCTGGCGAGTTGGCGGCCAGCAGGCGACGTGGTGCGGATGCTCGATTTCGGCGGCGGCTCGGGGACATTCACGGAAAGGTTCTTGGACAAGGCTACCTGGCCGACGGAGCGATTGCAGCTCACGCTCGTGGACCCGGCGGAAGAAGTGCGCGTGCTGGCCGTCGAGCGGTTGGCGAAGTTCACCGGCACGCCGGTCGTGGCCATGGCGCGATTGCCGGAAGGAAACTTGGCGGCGTTTGATTTGATCTTGGCCAATCATGTCTTTTACTATGTGCCGGATGTTGAAACGCATGTGAAACAGTTGATCGCCGCGTTGGCACCGAACGGCATCTGGCTCACGGCGATCGCCGGGCGCACCAATCGACTGTTTGAGTTCTGGCTCGCGGGCTTCGGCGAGATCGGCCGCGAGATCCCGTACAATACGGCCGAGGACGTCGAGGCAGCGCTCGCCAAGTTGAACGTGCCTTTCGACAAGCAACTCATCCCGTACCGCCTGGAGTTTGCCGATACGCGGGACAATCGGCTGAAAATGATTCGATTCTTGCTCGCGGAGCATCTTACGGAGATGCGGGTGGCACCGCTGCTGGCGCTGTTCGACAAGTATTCGCGTGCGGAGCGGATTGTGATCGAGACGACGTGCGAGCATTTTGTCGTGCGGAAGTGACGCCGTTGCAACTCGCGCGGAGCAAGCTCCGCCGCTAAGTGATTGGAGAAACCGGTGCTTGTGGCGGACCTATCGGGCTAGGATTCCCGCCAGGAGGCCGAGCACGAAGATCGCCAGCAGGAGGGTGGCGATGAGGCGGACGCGGCGGGAGGCGAACAAGCCGGCTTCATGAGTGCCGCGGTCGGCATCGGTGAGCCAGTGGCCGCATTGGGGGCAATGGTCGAGGTCGGCGTAGATTTCGGCGCCGCAGTCGGGACAGGGGATGGTGTCGGCGTCGAGGTTAGAATCCTCGTCGTCGTACCAGTCTTCGTCGTCATCGAGCATAGGGATTGGCCGCGTTCGCTGGCGACGCGATTCGAACCGCGCGTCGCGAGCGAGCGCGGCTAACTCTGGTTCGGTTTGGGAACAAACGGGTAAGGGCACGATAGTCGATTTTCCCGGCCGAAACCACGTCTGAAACGAACATAACAGTGATTATCGGACGTTGCCGCCAGGTGCCGCGGATTTTGGTGACGGTGCCCTGCAAGTGGGCGCGCGTCGCGAGCGACGCGGCCAACGTGAGTGTTCGAAAAATCGCGACGCGTAGGAGGCCGCTGGACGCGTCGCGACGAGGTGGGACGATGGTTCGGTCGTCGGCCGGTGGCGGGCGGCGTCAGGCTGCGCCGTTGGTCGGCGGGGAATCGGGGTCGAGGAACTGTCCCATCCGCCGGAACTTTTCGTAGCGGGCGGCGAGCAGCTTGTCGGTCGGTTGGTCGACCAGCTCGCGGAGCGTCTTGATGAGGTACATTTTGAGCCGGGCCGCCATCTGGTTGTGGTCGCGGTGGGCGGCACCGAGCGGCTCGTCGATCACGTCGTCGATCACGCCGAGGTTGTGGAGGTGGCGCGAGGTGAGTTTCAAAGCGCGGGCAGCGTCGGCGGCGAAATCATGACTCTTCCAGAGGATGCCGGCGCAGCCCTCCGGACTGATCACGCTGTAGTAGGCGAACTCGAGCACGGCCACGCGGTCGCCCACGCCGATCCCCAACGCCCCGCCGGAGCCCCCTTCTCCAATGACGACGCAGATGATCGGCGTTTCGAGACGCGACATCTCGAGCATGCTCTGGGCGATGACCTGGGCCTGGCCGCGCTCCTCGGCACCAATCCCGGGATAGGCGCCCGGCGTGTCGATCAGGCAGATGATCGGGAGCTTGTACTTGGCCGCCAGCTGCATCTTGGCCATCGCCTTGCGGTATCCTTCGGGATGGGCGCAGCCGAAGAAGCATTCGTTGCGTTCTTTAAGGGTTTTACCTTTGTGGTGCCCGGCCACGAGCACCTTGTAGCGATCGAGTTTGGCAAAGCCGGTCCGCAGCGCGCGATCGTCGCCGAAGAACTTGTCGCCGTGGAGCTCGACGAACTCGTCGAACACCAGATCGAGATAGTCGGTGAACATCGGGCGGTCCGGGTGCCGGGCAACTTGGACGGTTTCCCAGGGATCGAGCTGGCTGTAGACGCGGCGAGTCGTCTCGGCGAGCTCGCGGCGGAGTGTGCGAATCTCGTCGCGCAGCTCGGGCGACTTGGGCTCGGTCGCTTCGAGCTCGTTGATGCGGAGCTCTAGCGCGAGGATCGGTTGCTCGAAGGCTAGTCGGTAGATTGCGCTGGGCATGGCGTCGAATCGATGATCGAAGATTGTTGATTGATGATCTGCATTCATCAATCATCTTTCATCGATCACCTATGTCACTCGTGGGCGGTCTTGGTTTGTTCTTCGGGTTCGGGCGGCTGCGGTCGGTTGTAGAAGATCTTTTGGGTTTTGATTTCCATCATGACGTCTTTCATGTTGGCCGGGCGGGCGGCGACGTCCTTGGCCATCATCGATTGGACGTACTTGGCGAACTCGGGCGTGATGTTCTTGTCGACGACCGTGAGGTCCGGCGGCTTCGACGAAATGTGCCGCTGCAGCAGCTCGGTCGGCGTGTTGGCGGTGAACGGCGGCTTGCCGGTGAAGAACTCGTGGACCATGCAGCCGAAGCTGTAGACGTCGGTTCGGACGTCGAGCGTCTGGCCGCGGATTTGCTCCGGCGACATGTAACTATGGGTGCCCTGCACCTTCGATCTTCCGCCGAAGAGCTTGCCGAGCGCGCCGGCGGGCTTCTGGGCGAGGTTGAAGTCGATCAGCTTCACGACATTGTCGTCGCTCAGAAGGAAGTTGTCCGGCTTGATGTCGCGGTGGATCCAGCCGCGTTCGTGGAGGTGAGCGAGACCGGCGGCGGCCTCGGTAAGAATCTCCGTAGCGCGGTAGAAAAGCTTCTTGTTGCCACCAGAGATGACCTGCTGCTTGAGATTGAGCGTCTTGAAGAGCTCGAGCAGCATGTAGGCGCCGTTCGACGTGTTTTCGTATTCGTAGGTTTTGATACAGGCCCGGTGGTCGAGGGAGCTGCCGACGACATATTCGTGCCTAAGTCCGCCGATGTGCTCGCGGGTGTAGTGGCTGCCTTTGGGGAGCCACTTCATGGCATAGACGGTGTTGTCGGCGGGCGGGCGGACGGCCCAAATCTCGTAGAACGCCCCGCCTCGGATGAGGTGGAACAGGCGGTACTTGCCGACGAATTGGATTTGAGCTGCCACGCCGCAGAGGCTCCGATCAGAAAATGAGACCACGACGGCACGACGGACACGACGAGGAAGTCTTGAATGATTGCGTCGTGCCCGTCGTGCCGTCGTGGTCAGTTGCTCCCTTGTATCCAGTTTACCCGTGTTTTACGACTGGTGAAAGTGCGATGTGGGCGTAGGTCGTGCGAGCAATCGCACGCGGGGCGTCAGTATTCGACGCGGACGAGAAACAAGCCGTGAGGCGGCGCGGTCTGGCCGGCCCGGCGGCGGTCGCGCGCGGCAAGGACCTCGGCGACCCAGGCGGCGTCGCGGCTCCCCTTCCCGACTTCGACCAGCGTGCCGACGATCGCGCGGACCATGTTGTAGAGGAAGCCGTCGCCGGTGACTTCGATCGTGATGCGGTCGGCGACGCGCGCGACGTTCACCGCAAAGAGCGTGCGGACCGAATCGGGGCGTTCCGAGCCGGCGGACTCGAAGCTGGCGAAGTCGTGCTTGCCGACGAGGGCCTGGGCGGCGGTGTGCATCGCGGCGGCATCGAGCGGCTGGGGATAGTGCCACACGTAGCGGCGGTTGAAAATGTCCGGCGTGCGGCCGTTGTGAATCTGGTAGCGGTAGGTTTTCCGCTTCGCGTCGTACGTGGCGTGGAAGTTCTCCGGCGCTTCCTCGACGGCGACGATCGCCACGTCCTCTGGCAGCACCGCATTGAGCGCACGATGCAGATCGTCGCACGACAGCAGCGATTCACTCGTAAGGCTGACCACTTGCCCCAGCGCATGCACGCCGGCGTCGGTGCGGCCGGCAGCGAGGACGCGAAGCTGCTCGCGCGTGATCTCGTGCCAGGCAGATTCAATCACGGCCTGCACCGTCGGCTCGGTCGGTTGAATCTGCCAGCCGGCGTAGGCCGTGCCGTCGTAGGCGACGGTCAGCATGAGCCAGCGCTTTCCAACGGGGCTGGGGGCTGGAGGCTGGGGATTGGGGGAAGGCATAAGACCGACGAATCCCTAGCCCCCAGTCCCAAGCCCCATGAATTAGACCGCCGCTTGAGAGCGGACCAGCAATTCCGCGATCTGCACCGCGTTCGTCGCCGCGCCTTTGCGGAGGTTGTCGCTGACGCACCAGAACGTGAGGCCGTTCTCGCAGGAGATGTCCTCGCGGATGCGGCCGACGAACGTGGCGTCGTCGCCGTCGCAATCCTTCGGCATCGGGTACTTGCCGTTGGCCAGGTCGTCGACCAGCTTGATGCCGGGGGCATTGGCGAACAGCTCGCGGGCTTCCTCGGCGGTGATCTTCCGCTCGGTCTCGACGAGGATGCTCTCGCTGTGGCAGTTCGAGACCGGCACGCGGACGCAGGTCGGGCAGACCTGAATCTCCTCGTCGCCGAAGATCTTGCGAGTCTCGTAGACCATCTTCATTTCTTCGGAGGTGTAGCCCTTGTGCTTGTGAGAGCCGATCTGCGGGATCAGGTTGAACGCGATCGGGTGGGCGAACGTCTCGTACTTGTGCTCCTTGCCGTCGAGTGATGCCTTGGAGCCCGCCAAGAGATCGCGCTGCCCGGCGACGCCGGCGCCGCTGGTGGCCTGGTAGGTGCTCACGACGACGCGGCGGATGCGGCTGGCGTCGTAGATCGGCTTCATGGCGACGACCATTTGCGTGGTCGAGCAATTGGGGCTGGCGATCACGCCTTTGTGGGTGAAGGTGGCGTCGGGGTTCACCTCCGGCACCACGAGCGGCACCTCGGGGTCCATCCGCCAGTAGCCGCTCTCGTCGACCACCACGCAACCAGCCTGCTTGGCCCAGGGAACGAAGTCCTTGGCCACGGGGTCGGGCGTGCTGCCGATCGCCAGGTCGATGCCCCGGAACGCCTCGGGCGTGAGTTCCTGGACCGTGTGCTGTTGGCCCTTGAATTTGATCGTCTTGCCGGCCGACCGCTTCGAGGCGAGGAACGTGATCTTCTCCGAACGGGAAGTCGCGTTCCTCTAGCATGGTGCGGATAAGTTGTCCCACGGCCCCGGTGGCCCCCACGATGGCGATCGAGTCGAACAAGGGTGGATTCCTCCTGGATTCGAATAAAGATGACAACCGGCAGAGAATTAGCCGCGTCGCTTGCGACGCGCTACGTAACGCGCGTCACAAGTGACGCGGCTAAATGTTGCTGCTGGTAACACAGTATAGATATGGCGGGGGTAACGGACAATTGGGTGGTGGGGCTCAGGCCGTGGCGGCCGCCCTGCCCTGCCCTCCGCCGCTGCCGAGCAACAGAGCCACGCGGCCCGCAACGGGGTCGACGAATCGGCGGACCGTCTCCGGCGATACAAACGCCAGGTTGCCGATCAGCATCACCAGCCCGAACGTCGGCATGCCGTAGGCGACGACGATTCCCAAGTGGACGAACACCGCCATCAGCAGGACCCAGGGCCTCGTGAGCCGCGGCCAGATCAGCGCGCTGTAGGTCAATTCCCAGAAGACCGTGGCGTGGGTCAGCAGGTTCACCAGCCACGGGTGATTCGCCAGCCAGGTCAAGTCGATCAGGTACTGGTACTCGAGATTTGCCGAGGAAATCCAGACGGCCTCGCCGCTCCACCAACTCTCGCCTTGCAGCTTCCCGAGTCCGGAGAAGAAATAGATGATGCACATGTGGAGCTGGATCAGCCGGATGGCGATGTTTGCCGCAACGCTGGGCGGAACCTCGCGCGGCGCGCCGCGGCGGAGACGCCAGATGCGATCGAGCGAGTAGCGGGCGCCGCAGGGCCCGAGCATCAGGTACAACGCCAACATGCAGTTGATCTTGTCGAGTCCGAAATACGCGCCGGGGGTGACCCGCCAGGCATAGGAAATGGCGAACAGATAGGCCAGCACGGCCATCGTGCGACTGAAGAAGCCGATCATCAGACAGAAGAACACCACCAGCGCCGCGATGTGGACGATCCAGAGCCAGGCGGGCGATTCGATGTGATCGAAGATGGTCCAAATTGCGCGGAAGCTCGGTGCATCCGGCCCGCTATTGGAGTACGCGTGCACGTCGTGCATCAGCGCCACCGGGATCCAGCCTTTGTAGCCGAGGAAGCCGCGCAGGTCGAACGACCAGACCAGATGGGTGTAGAACAGCATCGCGCCGGCGAAGACGCGAATCGCCGAGAGCGTGGCCGGGTTGGCCGGAGTGAACCAGAAGCTGTCCCACGCCTCCCAAACGTCGCCCAGATAACCGCGAATTCCGCCCCGCGCACTCATCGCACACCTCCCTGCCAGCCGCTGGCCACGTCTTGCCGCCAGCTCGTATTCAGCGCCGCGGGCGCCGTCGGTAGATGTCTCCAGATCGCTCCGCCGCTGCGTGACTTCGACTTCATCACGGTACGTCGGCGGATAGGTCAGTGGTGCGTCACGGAATGCGCGCATCGATTCGTCGTTCTCGATCCGGATCGCGTCTTCTGGACGGAGCGGGAAGTGGATGATTCGCTTGAGGCGGACCATCGCTGCCTCGGGATGCTTGCGTAGCAGCTCGCGGGCGTAGGCCTTGAGATACTCGTCACGCCACTGGTTCGCTTCCGCCTCGCTGTCGGCGCCGACTTCGCACTGCTCGGCGAGCATGAAGTAGCGGTGGTAGAGCAGCCGCGGCCAGTTGTCTTTCTTGCTGGGGAACTCGCCTTCGCTCACGCGGCCGGCATCGTCCGTGAGCTGGTAATGGATCAGGTGACCGGGACCGGGATCGGGGGCGAAAAATGAATAGCCGTGGTTGAGATAGAGGGCGTCGAGATACCACTGCATGTAGTTCTGAGCGAATCGTTGCACGAGCGGCGACGCCGGCTGGATCGACAGCGGCGCGAGGAACACGGCGGTCACGTGCCAGGCGACCAGCAGGCTGATGATCAGCTTCACCGCAAGCGGCAGCTGGCCCGGTTTGCGGGGTTTGGGCCGCTGCTGCACCTCGCGATCCGGTCCCGGCTGCGGACGGTTCGGTTTCATGGGGGGCGGTGCGGCGGGGGCTTTGAACGACATCGTCCGGTCGGCTCCGTCCGAAGAATTGGCAAGATCGGCCCACCGCGGCGGGCATCGCACACAATTGGCATTTCAGCGCCGAATGCTAGCGGGAATCGCCGAATCGGCCCAGAGCAAATCGACCGCTCGAGGGAAACGAAAAACCCTCGCAGCAGCCGCTGGGGCCGCTGCGAGGGATGAGTATTTCAATCTCGGGCAAGGCTCGGCGGGAGCCTCGCCCTCCCCGTCTTCAAGTAAATACAACTCACAGCTAGTTTTTCGACGCCAGCTGCATGCCGCCCAGATCGAAGCTCAACTCCTGCGACTGGCCGCCGGTGAGCAGGATCGTGCGATCCTGGGTGAGCGTTTTGCCGTCACGGGTGAGCTCGACGTGGACATCGTAGTTGCTCCAAGTCTGACCGGCCGCGAGCCGGTTGGTGGCGAATTCGCGGACCTCGCCGGTCTGCTTGGTGTCGACACCGGCCAAGGTGATCTTGGCGTCGGCGGGGACGCGGACCGTGAGCGTGGTCTTGGCCGGAGCGGCCGTGGCGAGCGTCGGCTCTGAACCATAATTAGCCGAG
Source organism: uncultured Planctomycetota bacterium (assembly GCA_963808175.1). Taxonomy (GTDB): domain Bacteria; phylum Planctomycetota; class Planctomycetia; order Pirellulales; family Lacipirellulaceae; genus DASYDU01. Next base: position 103,915 of record CAWEEU010000009.1, read on the forward strand.
TTGCTCACATAGTAACCACCGTCGCCATAGCCGTAGTAGCTGGCGCTGCCGCCGGTCGAGCCGCTGCTGCCGCCCGAGCTACCACCACTGGAACCCCCCGAGCTGCCGCCCGAGGAACCCCAGCTGCCGCCGGATGAACCGTGACGCGCCCGATGGCGCCAGAACAGGCCGCCGCACGAATTGCAGCCGCCATAGCTGCCGCCCGAAGAGCCCCAGCTGCCGCCGGACGAACCCCAGCTGCCGCCCGAGCTTCCGCCGGAGGAGCCCCAGCTTCCACCGCTGCTGCCGCCCGAGCTCCCCCAGCTTCCGCCGTAGGAACCCCAGCTCCCGCGCGAGCCCCAGAACGCTTGCGCGTCTCCAGTCGCCATGGCGACCACGCCAAGCGCGACTAGCACTGCAAACAAAGTGTTTCGTAAACCCATTGTCATCCTCCTCCAAAGAACTCCCGCGAGACACGAAAAAAACACACGTCCAACGTGAATCGCCCGCTAGCGCAGGCACAGTTTCATCGTTTCAATAAGATACCAGACCGGTTGAGCAATTCAAGTAAGGTGGGAAAAATCAACAGATTCCGAGGACTTTGCGGGCGCACGGCATCATTTGGAGGGGGAGCGCGCCGGTTTTTCCGGCTGGGTTGGCCGGCGGAACTAGGCAGGTGCGGCAAATAAGTGCAAATGAGGGGCCAATGGGCGACGGCAAATCGTCGCGGCGGGCACTTGCCGGCCGGTTACCGCAGAGCCGCGAGCTGCAGGTTGTCGAACGAAATCTCGCCGACGGCACCCAACAGCCCGACCCGCAGAATACACTCGTGGGCCTTGAGCGGTACGTTGATCGTGCCCGAACGCGTTTGCCAGTCGAACGTACCGTCGAAGGGGCCGAGATGCTCTTCGTCGATCACAGCCCGGCGGTCGTCGTAGAACGTGAACACGATCATCGGCCATTCGGTCGGCGTGCTGCCAGGGCGGATGTTGCGACCGCGGACGCAATAGTCGAGCTTGAGTTTGGACACCTTGCGGCCGTCGATCGCGAAGCCTTGCAACGCGTGAGCGGCGAGGCCAGGCTCTTCGTTTTTGAACGTGACGTAGCGTCGGCCGTCGGGGGCGGCCGCGGGGTCTTCCTCCAGCGTGAGTTGCCGTTGATAGTGCCAGCCGGCAGGCTGCGGCAGTCCAGAGTCAACAGTCGAGGGTCGAGAGTCAGCGGGGTGATTCTGGCTCTTGACTCTTGACTCTCCGCTCTTCAGTTCGTCTTCAAAGCTGCCGTTGGCGACTGTTGGGTGCAATGGATCCGGGAGCACCTCGCGCTTCGACTCCGCTTCGCCGGTCATGGGGACGAACAGCGTCGCTTTGAGTGCTTCGGACTCGAGCTTGTCGCCATGCTTGCGGAAGAGATAGAGATTCTGCTGATAACGTTCGCCGACCGGGACGATCATCAGTCCGCCGTCGCGAAGTTGGTCGATGAGCGGCTGCGGCACTTTCTCGGGCGAGCAGGTGACGATGATCTTGTCGAACGGTGCGGCGTCCGGCCAGCCGAGGTAGCCGTCGCCGACCTTGGCGTGCACGTTCTCGTAGCCGAGCCGCTTGAGCGTGCGCGCGGCGCGCTTGCCAAGCGGCTCGACGATCTCGATCGTGTAGACGTCTTTCACCAGCGGGCTGAGGATCGCCGCCTGGTAGCCGCTGCCGGTGCCGATCTCGAGCACGCGATCCGTGGGCTGCGGATCGATCTCTTGCGTCATGTAGGCCACAACGAACGGCGGCGAGATGGTTTGCTCGTTGCCGATCGGCAGGGCCATGTCGTAATAGGCCAGCCGCCGCTGGTTCGGCGGCATGAATTCGTGCCGCGGCGTGTCGCGCATCGCCCGCAAGACCCGTTCGTTGGTCACGCCGGCTGAGGCGACCTCGTCATCGACGAGCTTATTGGCCAACTGCCGCCAATCGCGGAGCGACTGAGCGGACGCGCGCCCGCGGGCGCGAGAGTCGCCGTCACCAAAACAACAAAAATCAGGCTTCGATTCGGCATTTTTGAGGGAGCTTTCGCCCTGCGGTGAACCCGATCGTCTCGATACAATCTAATTATTGCATACCGACTCGAAACGGCGCAGTGCGATGCCTGATTCTCAAAACTCAGTAGAAAACACCCGCGTTCGGCTGCGGGCCGAGATGCCCGTGGCCGAACGATGGGCCTATTTCGACCATGCGGCGGTGGCGCCGCTGACTTCGGCCGCGGCGAAGGCAGTGCGCGAATGGTGCGACGCGGCGGTGAACGACGGCGACACGCGGTGGCCCGAGTGGTCGCGCGCGTCGGAAGCGACGCGTGACGCGGCCGCGCGGCTGATCGGTGCGGAGCGGGATGAGATCGCGCTGGTGCCGAGTACGTCGGCGGGGATCGGCATCGTGGCGGAAGGGCTCGATTGGCGGCCGGGCGAGAATGTCGTGACGCTGGCCGACGAATTTCCCTCGAATGCCTATCCCTGGCTGAATCTGGCGAGCCGCGGTGTCGAGGCGCGACGCGTGCCTACCGACAATGGCCGGCTCGATCTCGACAAGCTGGCGGCGGCGATCGACGCGCGGACGCGGATCGTCTCGGTGAGCTGGGTCGGCTACGCGGTCGGCTACCGACACGAGATCGAACGAATTACAGAAATCGCCCATGAGCGCGGAGCCCTCGTGATGCTCGACGCGATCCAGGGGCTGGGCGTCGTTCCCGCTTGATGTGCGGAAGACGCCGATTGACTTTCTTGCGGCCGACGGTCACAAGTGGATGCTCGGCCCCGAGGGGGCTGGTCTCGCGTACATCCGCCGCGAGCATCTGGATCGTCTGCGACCGATCGGCGTCGGCTGGCACAGCGTGGTCCACGCGAGCGACTACACGCGGATCGAGTTCGACCTGAAACCGTCGGCGTCCCGGTATGAAGGGGGTTCGCAGAACATGGTCGGCATGCTCGGCTTCGGTGCCAGTCTCGATTTGCTGCTCGAGCTAGGAAGCGAGAATATTGCCGCTGCCGTGCTGGACATCACCGATCGAGCCTGCGAACGGCTCGAACAGCTGGGAGCCAAGATCGTCTCCGATCGCCACGGCGAGCGCCGCTCGGGGATCGTGGCGTTCGAGCTGGTGGGCCGCGATCCATTGGCAGTCAAAAAGCACTGCCTCACGCGGCAGGTCGTACTCAGTTGCCGGGCCGGCCGGTTGCGGATCAGCCCGCATGCGTACAACAATGAACAGGATCTCGATCGGCTCGTCGATGCGCTCCAATCCTACTCAGGCTGAGAATACTATGTCCCGCCGCGCGGTTTACACCGGTTCCTTCGATCCGATCACGCTGGGGCACTTGAACGTTATTGAGCGGAGCAGCCGGCTCGTGGATGAGTTGATCGTCGGCGTCGGGTTGAACATCGACAAGCAGTCGCTGTTCTCGGCGGACGAGCGTGTGGAGTTGATCCGGCGGATGACGGATCGGTTGGGCAACGTCGTGGTGAAGCAGTTCGAGGGGCTGGCGGTGCGGTTTGTCCGCGATTGTGATGCGCGCGTGATCATCCGCGGCGTGCGGTCGCTCTCCGACATGGAGGCCGAGTTCACGATGACGCTCGCCAACCGCAAGCTCGACGCCGATGTGGAGACCGTGTTCCTGATGGCGGACGAAGAGTACTCGCACGTGTCGAGCTCGCTGATCAAGCAAATCACGCCGCTGGCGAGCGACGAGGAGCTGGCCCGGTTCGTGCCGCAGGAGATCATCCCCGATCTGCGGGCGAAGTGTGCGGATTAGAGTCGCGAGCCTAGCCCTCCCGATGCGGCTATTTCACGAGCCGCATCAGCTGCAGCGCGACGGCGGCCAAGCCGACCAGCGCCAGCGCCGACTTGATGCCGTCGTACCACTGGCCGCTGGTGTCGACTTCGAGCGAGGCGACTTGGTGATTCGCGGCGGGATTGAGGGACTCGATTTGCCGGCGGGTGCGTTCCAGGGGGAGCTGGGCCAGGTGGACTTCACGGCTGGAGAGTCCTTCTCCCTGGTCGCTGAAGCGATCGGGCTGTCGGACGGGACTGGTTGGCTGCCGCGCTGATGGACTTCGGGGGCGGGGCGGTCGGCGACGGCGATTTGGGTGTCGTCGCGGTTGGTGCCGATGTCGGGCGCGAGCGACGCCAGGAACGACTCGACACGCGGAGCGAAGCTGCCGATCGTGGTCCCCTGCCCTGCCCCGAACAATACACCGGCCAATTCGCCGCGCTGGTTGAAGATCGGCCCGCCGGAGTCGCCCTGCCGCGCCTGCACGTCCAGCTCCACCATCTCTCGCGGGTAGTTGATCTTCGGCGCGTAATAGGCGGTGCAACGGCCGGTGGCGATCCGGTATTGACCCTGGCCATAGCCGTGGATCGTCAGCAGGTCGCCGGGCTGAGGTGGCACGTCGGAAACGCGCACCGGCTCGATCGGCGGCCGCCAGATCACCAATGCCGCGAGGTCCCAATCGCTATCGACTTTGAGCGGGCGAGCGTGGGAGCGGAAGCCGCTCGGGAAGACGACCTCGACCGTGCCCTGCGAATCGCGGACGACGTGCCAGTTCGTGATCACCAGGCCGAACTTATCGCGGACGTCGACAAGCGTGCCGCTGCCGTAGGCGGTCGCGCCGTCTTCCGGCACGATGATCCGGGCCACCGCGGGATGGGGTGTGCAGGGGACGGCGGGCGCGGTCGTGCTGCGATCGAACAGCGGACGTCCGCCGCCGAGCCATGAGGGCCAGGCGGCGACACGATACTCGGGCTCGTTTGCGTTGAGACGCGGTCGCGCTCGAAGTGAGATTGGCCGTCGGGCCCGCTACGGCGAGCGGGCCCGACGCGATCCATATTACGGCAACTGCACAGCATGTGATTACGCTGAACAGCGATTGTCGGCGCGAGTTCGGCGTGGCCGCCGACGCGAACGCCTCAGCTGGCGCGGTTTCCATGCGAGCGATCCCACTCTTTGGCGACAATCATGCGGAACAAACGTTCGCGGACTTCGCCGAGCTCGGCGTCGGCCGGTTCGCGCGGTTCGTTCGCGGGCGGCTGCACTCGCCGGCGGCCGCCGGGGAACGGCAGTATCCGCGGCTGTGGCGCCGGCGCCTGGCGGGCGGCGATCGGCAGCGTGATGATGATGGGGCGTGACGGTTCTTCGTTTCATGCTAGATGCTCCTCGGCACGTGGCGTGCCTGCGGCCGGTTGGTTGACGCACAGTCAGCACTAGGCCGCGATCGGTCGTCCGCCTTTCAAGTCCTCGGCGCGGGGCGGGAAGTCCAGCCCGGCGTTGTAGCGATCCTTGAGTCGCTGGAGCTCGACGCGAAACGCGTCTTCCGCGAACTTGGTGAGGGTCAGCCGGACCGGAAAACCGGCCAGGTGGACCGTCGCGTCGCGGGCTTCGTCCAGCAAATCGGCGGGCAGATACAACGTCGCTCGGACTTTGGGCGACTTACGAGGCACTTGTCGCGACATGGGACGCTCCATTCTCCACTGGCGCAGCGGACATTTCGGGCGGGTTCGTGACCAGCGAGCCGGGGCGTCTTCGCCCCCGGACAGGCGGCCACACTAGGATCGGCGGCACGACAATCGTTCTCGCAGTCAACGCTTGCGTGCGTGCCTACAACTAAGAATCGGACGTATGCCCACGATTCATCAAACGTCAGACGTTTGGGCCTACGACGCGCGCATCGGGAGCGGCGTGAGCTTTTCGCAAGGCTTCGCCAGACGGAAGAGTCAATCAGCATTCGCGGCGAGAATGGCGTCGAGGATTCCCTCACCCGTATAGATTGACGCGACGGCGGCTGCTGGATGGCCGAGCTCGGCAAGCACTTCGGCCGTAAGTGGGCTGATGGCGACGAGTTTCGTCTTGCGCAATGCGTCGCCGAAGAGTGCCACCAGCGAACGGGCGATGGCCGAGCTGGTGACGGTCGTCCAGTCGATGCGGCCGGCGGCGAGGGCCTCGACCACGTCCGGATCGGGCGCAGTGACGTCGCGGCTTTCATAGACGACCGCCTGCGTGACGATGCCGCCAGCGGCGGTGAGCAGCTCGGCCAGCGTTTCGCGGCCGCGGCTGGCCCGGGCGAGAAAGAACCGCTGGCCTTTGGCAGCGGGCGCCAGGGCGGCGGCGAGGGCTTCGGCGCGGTACTCGCTCGGCGAGACGTCGGCCTGAAGATGTAACGCTTCGAGGGCGTCCGCGGTGGCGGGACCGATCGCGGCGAGTCGGCAATTGTGCACTGCACGCACGTCGTGACCGAGCTGGAACAGGCGGCCGAAGAAGCTCTCGACGCCATTGGCACTCGAGAAGACCAGCCAATCGAACTCGGCGAGCCGATTGATTACAGCGTCGACCGCCGTCCAATCTGCGGGTGGCAGGATTTCGATTGCCGGCTGGTAGAGCACCTCGGCACCGAGCGATCGGAGCCGCGAGACCATCGCGTCCGCCTGGCGTGCGGGACGAGTCACCAGCACTCGTTTTCCGAACAGTGGCCTCGCGGTAAACCAGTTTTCAGGCGACCGCTCGCGGGCGACCGCGCCGACAATCACGACTGCCGGCGGGCGGAGCTTGCCCGGGCCGAGATGTTCGTCGATCTTGCCGAGCGTCGTAAAGATCGTTTCTTGGTCGGCAAACGTGCAGCGGCGAACGATCGCCACCGGCGTGTAGGCGCTCTTGCCGTGCGCGACGAGCTCGCGGCTCCAGTGAGGTGCCGTGGTGAGTCCCATGTAAAACACGAGCGTGCCGGGAAACTGGGCGAGCGCGGCGTAGTCGAGCGTGTCGTCGCCCGGCTTGTCGCGTCGCTCCTGGCCGGTGACGAACGCGACGCATGAGGCGTCGTCGCGATCGGTGAGCGGGATGCCGGCGTGGCTGCTGGCGGCCTGGGCGGCGGTGACGCCGGGGACGATTTCGTACGGCACATCCGCGGCTTCGAGAGCGGCGATTTCTTCCGAGAGCCGGGCAAAGATCGACGGATCGCCCCCTTTGAGGCGCACCACGGTGCGGCCAGCCTGGGCTTCGCAGATCATCCGCTGGTTGATTTCTGTTTGCGGGATCAGCCGGCCGTGTCCGTGTCGACCAAGGCAGACCAGCTCAGCGTCGTCGCGGGTCGAGTGGAGGAGTTCCGGACCGGCGAGATAGTCATACAGCACCAAGTCGGCCGCACGCAGGCACTCCGCGCCGCGCAGCGTCAGCAGGCCGGGGTCGCCCGGTCCTGCGCCGACGAGGTAGACTGTGCCGGGGGTGGTGGACATCGCTCAGGTTGGAAGACCGGCGAGGCGTAGCTCGCCGGCTGTTGCGGCTGTCTGTCGCGTAAATTGCGAATCTGACATAAGTTACGGTAATTCAAAACGTTGTGCGGCGAAAGCCAAGTGCTAAAATGTAGGTAGCCTTTGTTGCTTTTCCAGACGCGTCGGCGAATCTCATGTCGGGTCCCTTGCCATCGAAAGCCACTGCCATGCTCCCACCGCCGACGACCGCGGTGCGGCAGCGGTTGCAGCAAGTGTTTGATCGGGCCCAAAAGTGTGTCGAAAAAGGGCGAGCGCGATTACGCGAGCGATTTGCTCACGCAGTGCGTCGTCGAGGATCCGGGCAATCTGATCTATCTGCAACTCTTCCTGGCCAACCTTGCCCAGAAATACGGCAATAACAAGACGGGCGCTCGCCTGGCGGGGATGAAGATTCGCCACGGGCGCTCGGCCTTGATCAAAGCGGCCGGCAAGGGGCATTGGCGGGAAGCGTTCGAAGCGGCGACCGCTGCGCTGAAGATCAATCCCTGGGATACGCAGACGCTCGTCGCGCTGGCCGACGCCTGCCAACAGATCGGCAGCCCCGAGTCGGAGATCTTTCTGATGCGCTGGGCGCTGGACGTCGACCCGAAGGATCCGGTGGTGAATCGCCGGGCGGCAATCGGTTTCGGGCGGCTCGGCCAGTTCGACAATGCGATCGGTTGTTGGCGGCGCGTGCTCGCGGCGAAGCCCGACGACCAGGAGGCATCCAAGGCGGTTTCCCAGCTGAGCGTCGAGCAGACGATTCAAAAAGGCGGCTATCAGCAGGAGCTGCTCGACGGCACGACCAAGGTCGCCGACATGGAGGCGGCTGTGCGAGCAAGCATGGCGCGGGGGCGGCAAGCGGCGAGCGACCAATTGCCGACCCGCTCGGTCGATCCGCATCGCGAGCAGGAGCTGATCGACGCGATTCAAGCCCGTCCCGCCGAAGTAGCGAACTATTTGGAGCTGGCGGAGTTGTTCACGGCTCACGCGCGGCTGCCCGAGGCCGAACGAATCCTCGCGCAGGCGCTGGCCGTGACCGGCGGCGGGGACCTCAATGTCCGCGAATGCTTGGAGGACGCGCAGCTGCGGCGCGTGCATCAGCAAGTCGAGATCGCCAATCGCCGCGCCGAGCAGGAAAAGACGAATGAAGCCGCTGAACTGGCCCGACGAATGGCGGTGCAGGCCAACCTGGTCGAGCTGGAGATCTACTCCGCCCGCTCGGCCCGCGATCCGAGCAACCTGATGCTGCTCTACGAGCTGGGCCTGCGAGCCAAGCGGGCCGGCAAGTTCAAGGAAGCGATTTCGGCATTTCAAGCGGCCCGGGACGATACCCGCCATCGGGCCCAAGTGCAGCTGCAGCTGGGCGAGTCGTTCCAGCACATCCGGCAATTCAAACTGGCCCTGGCGAGCTACGAGGCGGCCATCGAGGCCTGCGACACCACGCAATTGGACGTGCAAAAACTGGCCCTCTACCGGGCCGGCGTGCTGGCCAGCCGAATTCAAGGACCTGGACCGGGCGGAAAAGTATCTCACGCGGCTGGCGGCGATCGATTTTAGCTACCGGGACGTGGCGGACCGGCTGGACAAACTGGCTCAGTTACGCGATAGTGTGTGATTCGCAGGTTTGCCGCGTCGCAAGCGACGCCGGCTAAATTCCGCTGCCAATCGCACCCTCAGCATCCTGTCAGCTTTCTCATGCCCAATACTCCCAGTGCCAAGAAACGTTTGCGGCAAAGTGTGGTTCGCCGCGCCAAGAACCGTTCGACCAAAACTGCGATCCGGACGCTGACCCGCAAAGTGCGCGAGTCGGTCGCCGCGAACGACGTCGCCAAGAGCGAGGAAGCGTTCGGCACGCTGGTGAAGAAGATCGACCGGGCGTCGAGCAAGAAAGTGATTCACGCCAACACCGCCGCCCGCACCAAGTCGCGGCTCTCCAAGGCGATCAAGTCGATCAAGGCCTAGCGAATTGCCTTCCACGTAGCGCAGCGAGCTTCGCTACCACTCGATCTTCTCTGCGTCGAAGATCGGTCCTTCGACGCAGGTGCGTTTGTAGTCCCAGCCGCCGTCCGGCTGGCGGACTTTGGCGACGCAGCTGAAGCAGATGCCGATGCCGCAGGCCATCGGCGTTTCGAGCGAGACGAGGCAGCGGGTGGCGGCGCGATGGCAGATTTCGGCGACCGCTTCCATCATCGGTTCCGGACCGCAGCAGACGACGAGGCGATCCTCGTTCTGTGTATCGGCGAGCGATTGGTTCAAGAGGTCGGTGACCAGGCCGTGATGGCCGAGCGTGCCGTCGTCGCTAGCCAAACGGAGATCGAAGCCGGCGGCGCGAAAATCCTCGACCCCCGCTGCGAGCGCGGCGGTGCGGACACCGTAGCAAAGCGTCACTTCCTTGGCACGTGGAACGCAGCGCGGCGGCGAACCGTAAGTACGGCGACCCAGGTACTCCTGGCCCAGCGCGAGGAACGGCGTCTGGCCGATGCCGCCGGCGACCATGATCAACTGCTCGGCCGGCTCGGGCGGGAAACCGTTGCCGAGCGGCCCCCAGACGTCAAGCTCGTCGCCCGACTTCGCTTGGGCGAGCAGGCTCGTCATTTTGCCGAGCACGAGGTAGACGACGTCGATCGCCGTGGGCTGGCCCGCCGAGTCGAGCACCACGTCGTACAGCGCCAGCGGCCGGGCCAAGAGCGGATCGTCGAGCCCGGCGAGCCGTACCATCAAGAACTGCCCCGGCACGATCCGCCGCGCGATCTCGGGGCACGTGAATCGCACGCGATACGTATCGCGGGCAAGCTGCACATTCTCGACAGATCGCGCACGCGCGCCTGGCAGGCCGCGTCGGCGTAGTAGGCCGCGTGGAGCGGATTCGATTCGCAAGTTGATTGAGCCACTCTTTCCTTCACCACAGAGGGCACAGAGTGCACAGAGCAATTCAATTTATCCGTCAACCACCAATGATCGACCTCTTTTTTTCTCCGTGATCTCCGTGTCCTCTGTGGTTAATCTTTCTTCTTCTGCGGCGATTGCGGCGATTGGGTGGCGACGGTTTGCGACTCTTTCTTGCGCGGCCCGGCGGCGATCGCCTGGCGGAGCGCGGCGATTTCTTGTTTCGTGAGCAGCCGCACCGCGCCGGTCGGCAAGTCGCCGAGGCGGACTGGGCCGACGGCGATCCGCGTGAGCCGCTGGACCTTGTGGCCGACGCGGGCCAGCAGACGGCGAATCTCGCGGTTGCGACCTTCGTCGAGGATCATCTCGAGGATCGTGCCGTTCTTCTTGCGTGCCTTTGATCCGCACGTGCTTCACGTGGGCAAAGCCTTCGGCCAGGTGCACGCCCTTGCGGAGCTTCTTGAGCCCTTCCTCGTCGAGCTGGCCGGCGACTTGCACGTGATAGATTTTCTCCACGCCATGCTTGGGATGCGTCAGCCCGTTGGCCAGCTCGCCGTCGTTCGTGACGAGGATCAATCCCTCGCTCGACATGTCGAGGCGGCCGACGCAGTAGACCCGCGGCGCATCGGGCGGCAGTAGGTCGATGACGCGCGGCCGACCAGCGGGATCGCGGGCGGTCGAGACAACTCCCTCGGGCTTGTTCACGGCGAAGTACACGGGCTTGCCCTGATGCAGGATTTCGCCGTCGACGCGAATTTCCTGCGTGCGCGGATCGACGCGCGAGCCGAGCTCGGTGACGACCTGGCGATCGACCTCGACGCGGCCGTCGAGGATCAACTGCTCGCACTCGCGTCGGCTGGCGACGCCGCAAGCGGCGAGCACCTTCTGCAGCCGCTCGGCGCCCTCGGCGTGGGGCACGGGATTGGCGCGCTGGGTGCTACGGCGTCGACGCGGGAACGGGGATTTGGCGAGTTTTTTTCGCGGGCGTTTGGGCATGCACCAATCATAGGCGGTGGAGCGGGAGGCTCCCAGGGCCAGCGACGCATTTAGCGGCCGAGCTTGCTCGGCGTCTTCCACGGCGCTGGATGCGAAGAGCGCGTCGCCTGTCTTGTTCGTCTCCGACAAAAAGCGACGCGGCCAAGTTAATACGGCGGGCGGACACTCGGCGTGGTGGGCACGATCGTCACCGGAGTCGTGTAGGGCACGATTGCGGGCGGCGCGGGGGCGAAACCGGCCCAGTCGGCAGCGCGGGCGGCGCGGTGATCGGCGGCGCGACTGCCGGTCCAAACGACGGCGCGGCGAAGGTCGGCTCGCCTGGCCGCGGATAATGAAACAGCTTGCCGCGGGTTACTTCGGGTATCGGCCGGTCGTATTCTTTGGGCCGCGTGCCGGCAACCGGAGGTGCCACGTCGTCGAGCGGATAGGGATCGTACTGCAGCGCGTTGTAGCGCTGGTAGCCGGCCGAACCGGGGTGGGCCAGCTGCGGCATGATCATTCCGCGACAGCCGGCAAGCGCCAGCGCCGCACAGGCAGCGAGAACGATCCGCAGATGGTGGAACGCGACTCTCATGGATTCTTAGGGCCGCGGATTATAGGCAGCGCGGCGAAGCGGGCCAAGATGAGTCGGCAGCGGGAAATCGCGGGCTCAGCGAGAGCCATGCCCTCCCTACGGCAAGTCGCTATCACTGCGGCAAGTACATGTCGAGCAGCACCGCGGGGCCATGCGGCTGGACAATGGCGTCGCGACAGCTGGCGGGGATCAGGAGCGACTGGCCGCGGACGAACGCCTGTTCGCGGATGCGAACTTCACCTGCGAGAATGGCGACGACGTGGAAGCGATCGTCGCCGCCACATTTCTCGGGCGCGTTGAATTGCCAGCGATCGAGGACAAACTTGTCGCAGGCCACGAGCCGCTCGACTTGAGGGCGATCGGTCGGCCGCGGATACTTGTGGCGCGACGGGGCCGCGGCGGTAGTCGATCGTCTCGAGCGATTGCTGGACGTGGAGCGGTCGCGGTTTGCCGTCGCGGTCGAGGCGGTTCCAATCGAAGAGGCGGAACGTGGTATTGCTGGCCTGCTGAATCTCGGCGATGAGAAGACCCTCGCCCAGCGCGTGGACCGTGCCCGCTTCGATCAAGATGCAATCGCCGACACGGGGTTCGATCTGATGGAGGCACCGGTCGCACGTGCCGGCCGCCAGCTCGCGCTCGAGCCGCGCCCGATCGACTCCCGGCTGGAGGCCCGCGTAGATTTTGCTGCCCGGCTCGGCGGCCAGCACGACCCAGGCCTCCGTCTTGCCGAGATCGGGCGGATCGAGCCGGGCGGCCTGTGCGTCGTTCGGATGGACCTGGACCGAGAGCGTCAGCTGGGCGTCGAGGAATTTCAGCAAGAGCGGAAATTGCGGCTGCGGGTTGTGCCGGCCCAACAGCTCCGGGCCGAAGTCGGTGACCAGCTCGTGGAGCGTTCTGCCGGCGAGCGGTCCGTCGGCGACGACGCTCTGGTCGGTGCCGTGGTCGACGATTTCCCAACTCTCGGCGTAGCGGTCGCCGTCGCCGATCGGTTTGCCGAGCACGGTCCCCAGGCGGCGGCCGCCCCAAACATACTCTTTGAACAGGGGGCGAAAACGAAGTGGTTCGGTGAGTGTCATGGTTTTTATCATCGTGAATCGTGGCTTGAGGGCAAGGTACGGCTGATCGGGTCGCGTTGTGGCGGTTTGGTCGGCTGATTATGATCGCAGGGAGAAGGGATTGGCTGCGGGCGAATTAGGCAGAGGGCTAGCGCGGGGCGAGCCCCGCCGCTAATTGGTTAGTTGCTGGGTTTCGATTGGACGGGGGATTCGTGTCCGACGATTACGACGAGAGCTTGTTCGAGAGCACCAAGATGACGTTTGGCGAACATCTCGACGAGCTGCGCGCTGCGCTCATCAAGTCGGTGTTGGCGTATACGATCGGCTTTTGCATCGCGCTGTTGCCGCTGGTGGCCGGCTCGGTCGTCGAGTACGTGCAGACGCCGCTCAAGGAAGCTCTGACAAACTACTATCAGCAGATCGCGCGGGAGGAGTTCCTGCAGATTCTCGAGCGCGAGCGGCTGGCGGGCCTGCCTGTGCCGAGCGATCCCGAAGCGGCTGCCCAGCTGATGGCCGATCAAGGGCTCGTCCCCGAGGAACGTTATCTCGATCCGCGGGCGACGCTCGAAGCCTTCGCCAAAATCTATCCCGACGTGGTCGACATGTCCAAAGTGCCGAAGCCGAAGGCGGAGGCTCTGCTTCGCGACCGGCTGATGACGTTTCACATGTACCACGACCTAGCGAATGATCCACGGGTGCGGGTCGTGGGGCTGCCGGTGCAGGAACCGTTTTCGGTCTACATCAAGGCAGCGCTTGTGGTGGGGGCGGTGATCTCCAGCCCGTTTGTCTTCTACTTCTTGTGGAGTTTCGTCGCGGTCGGCCTCTATCCGCACGAGCGGCGGTACGTGCGGGTGTTCCTGCCGATCAGCCTGGGGTTATTCCTGGCCGGGGTGTTTCTGGCGTTCTTTGCCGTGTTCCGTTTCGTGCTGGCGTTTCTGTTCCAGTTTTACGATTGGATGGGCATCGACCCGGACCCGCGAATCACCGACTGGCTCACGTTCGTATTGATTCTGCCGATCGGATTCGGGATCGGTTTCCAATTGCCGCTGGTGATGTTGTTCCTGGAGCGAATCGGGATCTTCAGCGTGGCGTCGTACATGAGCCAATGGAAGATCGCCGTGCTGGTGATTTTCATCTTGTCGATGATCCTGACGCCATCCGACCCATACAGCATGCTGCTGATGGCGGTGCCGATGACGCTGCTCTATTTTGGCGGCGTGTGGATGTGCAAGCTGATGCCGCGGCGGGGAGGTTCGCCGCGTTCCAAGCCGTAGCGGCCGCGACGAATCGTGCCGGCAGGGATCGGTTTGCGGTCGGACGGCGATCGGGTATGATCGCACTCATGGCGGCCAGCGGCATCGATTCCTCATCACTCTTGCTGTGGAGAGCCACCGACCATGAGCGCGAAAAAAGCCACATCTGCGACGACCCGCAAATCGACGGCCGCCGGCAAATCGGCGGCGAACGGCAAAGCGCCCGCGACGAGGCGTCCAGCGTCATTGTCCCGAACCCTCTCGCCGCTCGACATCGGTGCGGTAGCCGGCGAAATCTGGGCCTTGCTCTGCCAGAGCGACGGGCAGACGCTCGCTACACTGAAAAAATCAATCCACGCCCCGCCAGACGTCGTCGTGGCCGCCGTGGGCTGGCTCGCGCGGGAGGACAAGCTGGAGTTCACCAGTACCGGCCGGACTCTGAAGATCTCACTGAAATCCTGAATGATGGCGCGCTCGCAACGGCATCAAATCTGAAAGCTCGCCGTCGCGTCGATCGCGGCTCTGGTGTCGCTCCGCATTTTGAGGCGCGGCGTTTCCATCACGACCGTGGCGTTGGGCGTCACGCTGCGGGTGAGCCAGACGCTCGAGCCGATCACGGCGTCGTGGCCGATCACGGTGTCGCCGCCGAGGATCGTGGCGTTGGCGTACACGACGACGCGGTCTTCGAGCGTGGGATGACGCTTGGTGCCGCGGACGAGATTGCCTTCACCATCGGTGGCGAAGCTCAGCGCGCCGAGCGTCACACCTTGGTAGAGCTTCACGCGCTCGCCGATCTCGGTCGTCTCGCCGATCACGACGCCGGTGCCATGATCGATGAAGAAATAATTGCCGATCGTGGCACCGGGGTGGATGTCGATGCCGGTGCGGCCGTGGGCCCATTCGGTCATCATCCGCGGAATGAAGGGTATGTCGAGCAGGTGTAACTCGTGAGCCAGACGGTAGACGGTGATGGCTTCGAGTCCGGGGTAGCAGAAGATGACTTCGTCGAGGCACTTGCAGGCCGGGTCGCCGTCGTAGGCGGCCTGCACGTCGGTCGCCAGGCGGGCCCGCACGTCTGGGATTCGCTCGAGGAATAGCAGCGTCTTGGCCTGGCCGAGGGCCTCGAAGTCGTGGTCCGATTCGCAATCGTGGGTCGCGCCGGCTTCGTGGCGCAGTGCGCGGCCGATTTGGGTGGTGAGTCGATCATGCAATCGGTCCACCAGGTCGCCGACGTAATAGGCGACGTTGCCGCGGTGGAGTCCTTCGCGCCGACGATAGCCGGGATAGAGGATTTCCTTGAGCTCATTGGTGGCGGCAATGATCTCGTCGTAGTTGGGCAACGGACAGTGACCGAGATGATGAATCTTCGGCACCGCGTCATACGTGCGGACGATCCGCTCGGTGAGTTTGGGCAGTTGGTCTTTGAGACGGAAGTCGGTCGCCATGGTCGTGAGGCGCTAGCTGGTAGGCGCGAGGCGCTAGTTGGTAAATGGTTGGTGCAATGGGAGAGAGCGAGGCGAGGCCTCTGGAAGGGGTCGCCTGCAATCGGGGTCGAGGCGAACGGAGACGGCCCCGGCTCGTGGCAGGGGCACAGGGCGGGTGGGTCCGGCGTTAGGCCGGACTCGTACAGATGCACATGCTGCGGCGGAACTGGCTGTGCGGAGGTCTCATGGCCGTCATCTTATGCCAATTGTTACGATCGTTCAAACCGCCATCCAACAGTCTCGGCTAGCTTTGCCGGGTGAGTTTAGCGAATCTGACGGCCCAGCATCGAAGAGGCCTTCTACGCGCTGAAGAGTCCCAAAACGCTGGGCTGGTTCGCCCACCGGCCGTCGCCAAACGGTCCGAATCCAATGAAAACGCCGAGATTCCCGGGTTTTTTCTTGTCCGGCGTGGAATCTTGAGTAGATTGAAGGAATGCCGGCAAGGCACCCAGCGCCGGCTTCTTTTCGTTGCAATAGCTGCCCGAAGCAGCACGGCGACACCCGGAACAGCACTTACCAGAGGCGTGCCTAATGAACCTACGGATCGTGTGCCAGAGCGCGCTTGCGCTCGGGCTCTCGGCGCTCGCCGGTTCGGCCTGGGCGATCAACGTCAGCATCCCCGCCGTTCATGGCGACGTATCCCGCACGCTGCTGGGCGACGGCACGGGAGTGATCGTTGGGATCGTCGATAGCGGCGTCGACGACACACACCCGGCGCTGGCCGGGCTCGACAGCCTGGGTCAGCCTCGAATGGTCGCCGAGGCGAACTTCGTGACCACCGAGCCGGCGAACACCGGCGACGACGTCTTCGGCCACGGCACCTGGGTCTCGAGCGTGGTCCTCTCCAGTGACCCGGTGTACAAGGGTTTCGCGCCCGATGCGCGGTTCGTCAACGCCCGTGTACTCGACAGCAACGTCGGCTTCAGCAGCGACGTCCAGGTTCGCAACGGAATCGGATTTGCCATCGACCACGGCGCGAACGTGCTCAATCTCTCGCTCAACTATTTTGCACAGAACAGTGGCGGTTTCAGTGCCCTGGACTTGATGCTCGATTGGGCAGCCTACGCGCGGGGCATCAGCTCCGCGGTGGCGGTGGGCAATATTCCGCTCGATCCCAACAGTCCGCCGGGGAACCCGCTGCCCGGCCAACCACAGTCGGTCCGCAGCCCGGGCAGTTCGTTCAACGCCATATCGGTCGGTCGGACGCTGGCCGACTTCAAGAAAGTCAGCATCTTCAGTGCGGGGGCGTACACGCAGGACGGGCGGATGAAGCCGGACGTCGTAGCGCCGGGAACGCTGCTGACGATGGCCAACGACGATTGGGAAATCGACGGCTCGCTCTGGGACAGCGGTCTGAACGGCACCAGCTTTTCGACGCCCCACGTGACCGGGCTCGTCGCCCAGCAGCTGGAGGCCGGGGCCACGCATGGCTTGAGCACTAATCCCCTGGTGGTCAAAGCCACGATCCTGAACAGTGCGAGCAAGGACGTGTTGGATTGGGACTTCAATCCCTGGGAGCCGGCGAGCATTCAAAGCGTCGGCGGCGTCATCACCACGTCCCACCCGCTCGATCCGCAAGCCGGCGCCGGCCAAATCGACGGGCTGGCACTAGCCCACCAGTATCTCGCCGGCGAGATGCAACCGGGGTCGGTCGGCTCGATCGGCTGGGACTTGAACTCGCTGGGGAACGGGGAATTCATCGATTACGTGATCGATCCGAATTTGCTCCTGGGCAGTACGTTCAACGCGACGCTCACCTGGTTTCGCCACGTCAGTCGAACGGATAATGGCAACGGAATCGTCGACGCCGGCGATACGTTTTCCGTCAGCCAGCTGCTGAGCGACCTGGACTTGCAGGTCTTTCGCAACGGCACGTTGTGGGCCGAGTCGACGAGCGACGTCGACAACGTCGAACATCTGCATTTGTCGATCGACGAATTGGCCGAGTACACGCTCCGCGTCCGCGGCGTGCATGTCTACGGGGGAGACGAGCAATTTGCATTGGCCTGGTACGGCACCGCGGTGCCGGAACCCGCAAGTTGGCTGCTGGTGCTGGCCTCGATCGTCGGAATTGGACGTCGACGTCGGCGCATTCGCAGCATTTACGGCGGCTAGATCACCGATCGGGCCGATCAGCTTTCCTGTGGGAGGCGTCTCCGACGCCGATTTCGTGTTGCACTGCCTGCGATTTCTCGGAGTTGAGCTGAATCGGCGACGAAGTCGTCTCCCACAAATCCAGTTCAGCTTCAATAGTTGATCTGCCCTGAGACCGTCGACGAATTGCTTGACAGCGCGGGTCGCGATCGCGTAGGATAGGTCCACCCAGCCGCAATCTGGGCCACTAAGCACTCGTCTTAGTTACTACGGTTTCTGGGCCACGAACCGAACGAGTTTAGCGGCTGGGTGCGCCGCAATGGCAGGGCGAGCCGTTGCAGCGAAGATGATTCGGTTAGCTGCGCAATTCCGCCGGCTAAGTGTTTTTCAAGTTTGCGATGCTCACGCCGCTGATTTGGCAAGGCGGCAGTGCGGTTCGCGTTGCGCGCGTCGATCGAGAGGTGCTAATGAAGCAGACTCCCTAGCAATCCAAGAATTGCTCCAGCGCATGGAATGTGCGTTCACAGCGGGCCAGACCTAACCCTGTGAAAAAAAGAGGAGTTGGAATCGTGAATTTGAGAACTCAATTAAAGTTTGTCAGCCTGGGACTGCTACAGCTTTGCTACGCCGCATCACTCGCCTGGGCCCAGGCAGACGTATTGCCCGACATCCCCCGCGGCGACATTGCGGTTCATTTGCAGCCGATCGTGACCGGCATGGGCGTCCGGACTACGCCACCAGCGCCGGGCAACCCCGATCGCCTCTACGTGATCGAGCAAAGAGGTCTGCTCCAGGTCGTCGACAACGGCAGCTTGCTGCCCACGCCCGCGCTCGACATCCAAAGCCTGATCGGCGGGACGCTCAATCCCGCCAACGCCAACGACGAGCGGGGCTTTCTCGGCGTGGCGTTTCACCCCGATTTCAATACGCCTGGGGCACCCGGCTACCAGACGCTCTACACCTATTCCAGCCAGCCGGTACCGGCTGGTACGTCGCCGACCTACCCGGTCCCCGCCGGCGCCACGCAAAACTACATGAACGTCATCAACGAGTGGAAGATGAGCGCGGCCGATCCGAACGTGGTCGATCCCGCCTCGCGGCGTGAGATAATTTCCTTCGGCAAGAACGCCAACAATCACAACGGCGGCACCGTGGCCTTCGGCCCGGACGGCTACCTGTATCTGGCGACCGGCGACGGCGGCAACGCGAACGACGTCGGCGCAAGTCACGTCGAGCCGGGCGGCAACGCCCAGAACCTCGGCGTCGCGCTCGGCAAGATGCTGCGGATCGATCCCTTGGCACCGGCACTGACGCCCGGCAGTGCCGATCCGGCGAGCAGCAATGGGCAGTACCGCATCCCCACGACCAATCCGTTCCAGGGTGCGGGGCAGGTGCCGGAAATCTATGCCTATGGTTTCCGCAACCCGTATCGCTATGCCTTCGACACGGCTACGGGCGACTTGATCATGGCCGACGTCGGCCAGAACACGGTCGAGGAGATCAACAAAGTCGTGCTCGGCGGCAACTACGGCTGGGCCGTGAAAGAGGGAACGTTTCTGTTCAATCGCACGAACCCCGGTGCGGGAACGGTGGGGGCCGATAGCCCCGGCGTCCCGGCGGGCTTGATCGACCCGATCTCCGGCCCCTTGGGCACGCTCGAGTACGACCACGGCGACGGGATCTCGATCACCGGCGGTTTCGTGTATCGCGGCACCGCGATTCCGGAATTGGTCGGCAAATATGTCTTTGGCGACCTGGCGCATTCGCAACCAGGCCGGCGTGGGACGCATCGACGGGCGGCTATTCTATGCCGATCTCCAGATGGGAACGATTCGCGAATTCCGCCTGCCGCAGTTCACCAACGATCAGCTGCCGAACCAGGTGACCGTTCACGGCTTCGGCCAGGACGGCAACGGCGAATTGTACGCGCTGGTGACCAACACGCCGGCCAACGGCACGGGGGGAATCCTCTACAAGTTCGTCGCGGTGCCGGAGCCGGGGACGCTGCCGTTGCTATTGATTGCTTGCGGCAGCACGCCGCTTGCCCTTCGGCGCTGGAAGCGTCAGCACGGAAGTTGAGCTGAGCGTCGAGAGTGTGCAGCCTCGGCGGACAACCGCCGAGGCTGCCTTAATCTCAACTCCGGTGAGAGCTAACCCCTGCACCGACTTCGAAAGCAGGCCGGGATGCAAAGAATCCCCATCACGGTAAGCAAGGCGGTTGCCGGTTCCGGAACGGAGACGACGCCTGTGTAGCCGGAAAACGTCTGGCCGGCTTGGGCGATGAGGTTGCCCTTGTTGGGATCGCCGGAGGCAGCGGTTCCATAGCGAAGCGTGGTCAAGCCCGGTCCGGCGGTGGTGATCTTAAGAAACTGGGTCGGGTCGCCCGACGTCACGACCGCGCTGCCATACGCGGCGAACGAATTGTCATTGACGAAATCGATGTAAATGCCGTCCGTCTCGGTACCGGTGAATGGATTGTTTCCGGGGTTGGGTGTATCCCAAATCGCTGCGTCGCCCACCTCGACGCTGAGCAAATCGACGGGATCATCGACGGAAAAGGCAAGCTCGGTGGCCATTGATCCACCGTTACCAGTGCCCGCAGGAAACAACGCCGGATCGGCCGCGATGTCGACGAACCATTCGCGATTTCCGGCATTCAATCCGCCGGGCGTCACCGTCAGGATCGGTGCGGCAAGAGACGATTGCGCAGCGAAGGCGCACAGCAGGAGGGTCCAGGTCCAAATTTTGGCAGTCATTAGCGTTCCTCCAAATGAAGATGAAATAGAACGGAAGATTGCAGTCTGGCCTGCCCCCAGTCAGCGAGAGCCCCTATTGTGGGGCCGCGCCACACCCAATGCAAATGTTTTTTCGTTAGTTTAGCGTGAATTATTTCGCCGCGAGTTGCCGTTTTCTGCCCGATCGGCGTGACATCCAGTCACGCGGCCGGCCAACGCGAGTCGTCTGCGGACAGAAACGAACCTCCGTCCGAAACGTGGTTAGAAGCGGACGCCGGCGCAATTCTAGCGGAATCAGTCGTCCGTTTGGCCACCGCAAATTTGCGCTGCGATCGTCTATTTCACCCGCAGACCGAAACGTTCCCAGCGAATTCGTCGGGACGGCTCACACTGCCGCTCCTGTCAGGCGGGAAGACTGGAGCATGCTCTTCTGGTCGGCAGTTCGCGCGACCAATAGACGATTGCCACCTTTCCCACCACGTCCGTCCCGCGGAATGCAGCCGAAAAAGCGACTGTCCAGGCTCTCTCTCCGGTTGTCGCCCACGACAAACAATTCATTTTCGCCGACTCTGAAGGGCGACATATCGGTCAGTCGTGGATCGACCTTTCCCGACACAGGCACAAACGCAGCATACGGTTCGTCGACCGCCGCGCCATTGCGGAACAGCTTCTCGTCGCGAATCTCAATCACGTCTCCCGGAAGACCCACGACTCGTTTGACGTAGCACAATCGTCCCGCCGGCGCGGAGTTGGGAACAGTATTCGCTTGCCGATCGTTCGCCTTAAAAACGATGATGTCCCCACGATCGATGGGCGTCGTCCGGTATCGCAGCTTATCAACGAGAATTCGATCACCCTTCAAGATTGTTGGGCTCATGCTGCCCGTGGGGATATGAAATGCCTCCTCCCAGTAAGTCCGGCTGAGTTGCACGACGCCAAGCGTGACAAGCCCTGTGACTATCGGATATCCCAGGTAGAACCACCACCGTTGATACCATTTATTCGCACGCTCACGTCAACGCGCGATGCGGATCGTATCTGCAATCAAACCCAAATTGATCGAGAGAGTGAGCAACGCCGTCGCGATCCACGCTACTCGACCATTGGGGAGATACAGCAACAAACAACCCATCGCGATCAACAAGAAGAATTCGCCAATCTCCCACAGCACGGCACGGCGCAAATGACCGCAGTAGACAAGTCCCGTCGTACCGACGAACAACGTCAGCCCCGCCGCAATCCACGGATTTCGCGGTCTCCGCCCGACGGACGAGAGTTGCGTCGCACCCATTTCCGCGGCTTCGGCGGCGGTTGTCACTCTTCCTCTTCCTTGATCTTCGCCTGCGAGATGATCTGCTGCTGGACGTTGCCGGGGACCACGTCGTAGCGGGCGAATTCCATCGTGTAGCTGCCCTGGCCGCCGGTCATCGACGAGAGCGTACGGGCGTAGGTCATCACCTCGGCCAAGGGGGCGGTGGCTTCGACGGTCGTCATGCCGCCGCCGGCCGAGTCCATGCCGACCATCTGGCCGCGGCGGCCCGAGAGGTCGCTCGACACGTCGCCCACGTTGCCCACCGGCACCGTGATCGCCAGCTGCACGATCGGCTCCAAGCAGGCTCGGTCTGGCCTCTTTGAAGACCTTCGCGAACGCCTGCCGGGCCGCGATCCGGAAGGCCGTTTCGTTCGAGTCGACCGGATGGTCTTTGCCGAAGTGGACCTCGACGCAAATGTTTTGCACCGGGTAGCCGGCGACGACGCCGCTGGCGATTTTCTCCAGAAAGCCCTTTTCGATCGCGGGCATGAAGTTGCCGGGGATCGTGCCGCCCACCACTGTGTCGACCCAGAGGAAATGGTTCTTCTCATGATAGTGCTGGGCCTTGAGATGCGGGAATCGCTCCTTGATCGCAAACTCTTCTGGCTTGGTCCCCTCGGGGAACGGGTACATGCGGATGTGGACCTCGCCGAATTGGCCCGAGCCGCCCGACTGTTTCTTGTGGCGATAGCTCCCTTCGGCGTCCTGCTGAATGGTCTCGCGGTAGGGGATCTTCGGCTCCTTGGTGTCGACCTCGACCTTGTCGCGGCGTTTGAGCCGCTCGCGGAGTAGCATCAAATGGAGCTCGCTCATGCCGGTGAGCACCATTTCCTTGGTCTCGGCGTCGTGCTGCAGGTGGACGGTGCTGTCCTCCTCGGTGATTTTGTGGAGCGCGCCGGAGAGTTTCGTTTCGTCGCCGCGGGCCTTGGGCGTGACGGCCAGGCCGACCATCGGCGTGGGAAACTTCAGCGGCGGCAGCTCCACCTCACCCAGCGACATGCCGGTGTGGAGCTCCTCGTTCTTGGCCACGGCGACGATTTCGCCCGGTCCCGCCTCGTCGACGGGCGAGGTCTTGTCGGCCTGCACCGCAAGCAGCGGCCCGATCTTGATCCCTTTGCGATGTCCCGGGCAGGCGAGCGTCGCGTCCTTCTTGATCGTGCCCGAATAGACGCGAATGAAACTCAACCGCTGAACGAACGGATCGATCCGCGTCTTGAAGACCTGGGCGGCCAGCGGCGCGGCCGGGTCCGCCTTGAGCGTCACCGTGTCGCCGTCCTTCGCGGCGACGCGATTGATGGCCGATGGCGGAAGCGCAGCATTGCAGCAGCACCGCGAGCAATTCGTCGAGGCCGACGCCGGCCTTGGTCGAGACGCAGACGATCGGCGTGAGCGTCCCCTGGCGGATGGCTTCGGACGCCAGCCGATCGAGTTCCTCCTTCGATGGCAGCTGGCCTTCGAAGTATTTTTCCATCACCTTTTCGTCGGCCTCGATGATCGATTCGAGAACCGCCTCGCTGACGCTCGCCGGGTCGATCAGCGCGCCGACAGCGTCCTTGGGCGGATCAAGCGTCGAGACGACTCCTTGGAGTTCGTGCCCCTGGCCGAGCGGCACGTTGAACAGCGCGCAGCTGTTGCCAAACACTTCGCGGATGGAATCGATCAACTTCGGGAAATCGACCTGGTCGGCGTCGAGCTTGGTGATGCAGAGGATCCGCCCCAAACCGGCGTTTCCGGCTTCTTGCCAGGCCCGACGGGTGTTGACCCGGATGCCCGCGTGGGCGTCGATCGTGATCAGCGCGGTGTCGGCGGCCCGCAGCGCGCCGATCGTCTGGCCGATGAGGTCCGGATACCCGGGCGTGTCGATCAGGTTGAAGTGCTTGCCTTCGTAATCGAAATGGACGACCGACGACTCGATCGAATGCTTGTGGTGCTTCTCCTCTTCGTCGAAATCGCAGATGCTGGTGCCGGAGTCGACGCTGGGCTGGCCGCTCACCGCGCCCGTCTTCACCAGCAAATGGTCGACGAGCGTCGTCTTCCCCGAGGAGCCGTGCCCACAAACCGCGATGTTGCGGATGTCCTGGACGTTGCGTGCCGTCATAATTCCTCCTGTCAAACTGTCGAACTAGTGTCTGGTCAAGCCTAACTTTCGGGTTCGGTGCGTCGGAAGTGGTTACTAGGTTTTATCTTGCGAAGCACCGACCCGAAAGATTAGTTTGACAAAGCACTGTCTCACACGCCCGCACTTTGCGCAACTCTCAGCGCGTCCTCAAGCTTGAGAGTTCCGACATACAAGGCGCGGCCGATGATGCAGCCTGCCAATCCCGCCGCGGCGAGCTGGGCCACGTCGTCGGCCGTGGTGACGCCGCCCGAGGCGATCACCGGCACGTCGACCGCTTCTTGCATCACGGCCATGGCCGTGACGTTCGGGCCGCGGAGCATGCCGTCGGTGGCGATGTCGGTATAGATGATCGCGGCCAGCGGCTCGCCAGCGAACTGGCGGGCCAGCTCGATCGCGCCCAGGTCGCTGGTCTGGAGCCAGCCGTCGGTGGCCACGCGGCCGTCGCGGGCGTCGATGCCCAGGACCAATTTGCCCGGATATTTGCGGCACATTTGCCGGAAGCCGTCGGGGTCGGTAATCGCCGAAGTGCCAATCACCAGCCGCGCCAGCCCGAAATCCAGTAGCTCGCTGACGGACTGCTCGTCGCGGATGCCGCCGCCGAGCTCACATTCGACGTCGACCGCGTCGAGGATCGCCTGGACGCTGGGCAAATTGACGGGCAACCCTTCGCGGGCCCCTTCCAGATCGACGACGTGCAAATGCTTCGCGCCGGCGGCCATGAACTCGCGGGCCACGGCGGCCGGATCGTCCGCGAAGACGGTCTCTTGTTGGTAGTCGCCTTGCCGCAGACGGACACATTTGCCGCCGCGAAGGTCGATCGCCGGCCAGACTTGCATGGTCGGGTAGTTCCGTGAGTTCAGGTGCGAAAATTCGAGCTGTCCAAGCGACGAGCCGCGCGGAAACGCGGAAAACACCGAATATCGCATACGCCTCGGCGCCCGGCAAGGCCCCGGCACACCCGCGGCGCGCTGCGCAACGCGTTTTGTCACAAGGTGTTGCTGCTATGACGCCAGCTAATACCTCAGCCTAGCTCGGCGAAGTTCTTGAGCAGCCGCAGTCCGGCCTCCTGGCTCTTCTCCGGATGGAACTGCGTGGCGAAGAGATTGTCGCGCCAGATGCTCGAGCAAAAAGGCGATGGATAGTCGGTTTCGGTGGCAACGACCGACTCGTCGCGTGGCACGACGTAGTAGGAATGGACAAAATAGAAATGCGTTCCCTCCTCGACGCCGGCGAAGATCGGCGGCCGGCGGCGGAAGCGGACCTGGTTCCAGCCCATGTGGGGCACCTTCATCCGTTGGGGAAGATCGAAACGGACGACGTCGCCCGCCACGACGCCGAGGCCCTGATATTCACCGTCTTCGAAACTACGGTCGAACAACAGCTGCAAGCCAAGGCAGATGCCAAGAAACGGCTTCCCAGCGACGATCGCGGCACGGATCGGCTCGACCAGAGAGCGGGCTTCCAGCGCCGCGATCGCATCGCGAAAAGCGCCCACGCCAGGGAGCACCAGCTTCGAGGCGTCGGCCAGCGACGGCCGGGTCGTCGGTGATCGAGGGCGAGTGGCCGGTCCGCTCGAATCCCTTCTGGACGCTCCGCAAGTTGCCCATGCCGTAGTCGATGATGGCGATCATAGGGGGAGGGTTGAAGGTTGAGAGTCGAGTGTTGAAGGTCGGACACCCGCGATCGGGCGCGTGTTCGCGCCGAGATTGTACCACTTAGCCGCGTCGCTTGCGACGCGCGGTTTCGCTACCGCGGCATCACTTACCGCGGCATCGTTTCCGGATAGATCACCAGCTCGATTCGCCGATTGCGGGCCCGGCCGGCGTCGGTCGCATTGGAGACGACCGGGTGGTTCGGTCCGTGTCCGACGACGAACAGCTGGGCGGGAGACATGCCGGAGGCCCGCACCAGCGAGTCGTAAACCGTCGTCGCCTGGGCAACCGAGAGATGCTGCGCCGCCGCGGCCTGCGACGTGGCCGCGAGCGAGTTGTCGGTGTGGCCTTCGATGCCGATCATCTGCTGCGGGTAGTTGCGCACCAGGTCGGCACCGACGCTGCGGAGCGTGTCCTCGGCACCGTACTTGAGCTGGGCCGTGCCAGGATTGAAGAGCTGGTCGGCAGGGATCTCGACGCGGATCACGTCGCCATCCTGCCGGACCTGGATGCCGGGGAGATTGGTGACCGTGAGATTACGCAGCAGGCTGTTGTTCGAGCGGATCTCGGCCTGGCTCTGCGTTTGGATCGAGGCGGCCATCGCGCTGGTGCGGGACCGCATCTGCTGATTGTCAGATTCCAGCGCGGCGAGCCGGCTGGTGGTGTCGCGGAGCTGTGTCTGCGTGGCCGCGACCTGCTCCTGCAACAATTGCGCTTGCTGCTTGGACTGGGCCAGCATCGATTGCAGCTCCTGGTTGTCGCGGTCGAGCGCCGCAGCTCGCTGCTGATATTGCTGCGTCTGCATGGCGATCGCCTGCTGCTGTTCGGGAGAAAGGGTGACAGCCGCGGCCTGCTGGCCCGCGGGCGCACCGCCCACCTGGCTGCAGCCCGCGGCGGCAAGCATCAACAACAACGTCGGCAGCGCGACGGCCCACCGACTCTCGGACGCATTCAACACGGCGACGGATCCTGTCGCGATTGGAATGGATGAAAAGTCTGCGCCGGACGCGGCGCGATATCGGTCCGGCACACATGGCAGTGGTTTGGTGAAGAGCGGGCGGAGCGTAGCAATCCGCCGCTGGCACGACAAGATCGCTTCGCCCCGTCCGCTATCATCGCTGGCGAGGAAAGTGGGAGAGCAAGGCTCCTGCCGAGCTTTGTACGGAGAGCGGTGCAGGCTCGGCAGAAGCCTCGCCCTCCCAGGGACTATGCCGGTAGCTTCACCCCCGGATACGTGCCGTAGAAACGGCGGATGTAGTTGCGGTGCCAGCGCTGTGGCTTATGAGGCTCCCAGCCGAGCCGCTGCATCACCCGGTCGGAGAGCCGGACATTCGCAGCGTCGCAGACGATGGCGTCGATCCGCTTGAGCTCGGCGATCGCGTCGAGGACCTTCAGAGCCGCCCGAAACGTCGCGTAGCTGGTCCCCGCGGTCGAGACGATGTACTTGAGCGCCAAATAGTTCGGCATCCGCCAGGGTTGGTTGTAATAGAGCAAGCAGCGGTCCGGCTTTCCGGAGGGATGATAGCGGGGGTCGAGCGGCACGAGTTCCGGGAGGGCCACCAGCTTGGGCCAGGGGCGGAGCCGAATCGCTGCCAGCCGGCCGCCGACCGTTTCGATGACGCCGTACCGCTGCGTGCGGATCCGCTCGCGGCCGGCATGGAAGTCGGTAATCTTGCCTCGCCAGTTCATCGATGCAAATCTAGCTTACGACAACCGCCCGAATAGCCACTCCTTGAGGATCCGCCAAATGACTAGCATCGCCCCGAGCAGCGCCAGGCAAATGATGAGCACGGCCGGCACCAGGGGGCCCAGCCGAAACATCGGTTGAGCCCAGTTCCAGATGGGCGCCCAGCCGACCACAACCACCGCGGCCGCCAGGCAGAGGAACGGACCGTAGGGAATCACGTCGTCGCGGCGGAGCACCAGCTGCGCGATGCCGACCAGGATCGCCGCGAAGGGCGAGAGGAAGAACAGGATCGGGCCGGCCTGCCAGCCGAGGAACGCGCCGATCATCATCATCAGCGTGACGTCGCCGAAGCCCATCGCCTCGCGCCGCAGCGCGAAGGCGCCGATCAGGCGGACTCCCCAGACCAGGCCGCCCGCGCCGGCCAGGCCGATCAGCGACGTGAGCATGCCGGCCCAATTGGCGGCGCCGCCGAGCGACCAGGTGAAGACGATCGCCGCCGTGCCCATCAGCAAAATCCCGCGTAAGGGGCGGCGGGCCAGCTCGCTGGCGACACGGGCCATGATCAATCGCAGCGCAAAACCCGCCCCGCGCCGGCCGCGCCAAATCCGCGGCGCCAGTGCAAAGCACCACAGCCAATAGCAGCCGACTCCGATCACCAGCGACGGCCACTCGAGCTGGCGGCCCCAGCTTGGCGGCCAGGCGTGCGGCGCGACGGCCGTCACCGGTTCGAGATACCACTGCCGGCCCTGAACGTTGGCGACCTGGACGCCGATCGCCGGCGGCGCCGCCCGCTGCGCGACTTGCGGCAACAGCGACATCGGCAGCATCGTGGCCAGGGCCAGCGCGAGAATCGTCCCTGGAACCGTGATTTCATCCGGGATGATTTTTTCGTCGACGTCGATCAATGAGGCCGCGAGCATCAGGCAGAGCAACAGTACGTGGCTCACGAACTGAAGGTGTGGCACCGACGCCGGCACCGCGGCAATGGCCGGAAACTGGCCGCGGATCAAACCGAGCTCCCCCACCTCCCACCAATAGAGCGCGGCAACCGCGGCCCCGGTGGCCAGCTCGAGCACGAGCGGCCGCAACCAGAACCCGCGGCCGTGAATCGCCGCTTCGCGGTTTAGCTTAAGCCAGCCCAGGACCGGCAACCGATCGAACCAACGTCGCGGGACGGCTCCCTCCGGTGCCGGCCCCCAAGGCGAGATCGGCCGCGGGTTCCAGGCCCAGGTGTAGACCGCCCAGTTGACCAGCGACCCGAGAAACGTGCCCACGACGAACAGTGCTGCCAGTCGGAGGCCCATAAAGGTCATTCGCGCGGGTCGGGAAGGAAGGCGACGATTTCGTCGGCCACTTCGGCCGGCGTCTTACCTTCGGTATCGACCACAAATGTAGCACACGCCCGATAAATCGGCGTCCGCTCGGCCAGGACGTGCCTCGATTTCGGCCTTGCCGCCGACGGCCGTGAGGTTGGGGCGGAGGCGGGCAGTCGCGGCGTCGCCGGCGATGCGGACCGCGATCGTGTCCACGCTGGCGGTGAGCCAGACGATCGGTCCGGCGGCTTGCATCGCGGCGCGATTCGCCTCGCGGAGCACCGCGCCCCCGCCCGTGGAGATTACGAGGCGGGTCCGGGCCAAATCGGCGACGACCGCGGATTCGAGATCGCGGAACGGCGGTTCGCCGTCGTCAGCGAAGATTGCCGCGATCGTCTTGCCGGCGCGGCGCTCGATCTCCTTGTCGGCGTCGATGGATTCGCGGCCCAATCGCTGGGCAACGAGTCGGGCGACGGTCGTCTTGCCCGTGCCGCGGTAGCCGATGAGGAAGATGGGAGACGAAGGAGTCGTCATGCGCTGGCTCACGTCATCCTGGTCGCTTGCGGTTTAGCTTACCGGCCGATTCCCAATCGGTTCGGCGTGGCCGCCGACGCAAATGTTTATCGATGGCTCAGAACCTCACCGGGCCGATCGCCCGCTTGAGCGTCTCGCGCATCAGTTGGTAGGGTGCTTCGCGCCCCGTAAACAGCATGAATTGCAGCGCGGCCTGCCGGATGAACATCTCGACGCCGGTGACGGTGCGGCAGCCATGCGACTTGGCCTCCTTCAAAAAGAGCGTCGACTCGGGATTGTAGACCGTGTCGAAAACGAGCATCGCCGGTTTGAGATACGACCTGCCGAACGGCGTCTCGTCGACGTTGGGATGCATCCCGATCGGCGTGCAGTTGACGATGACGTCGACGTCCGCGTTGTGGCGGGCCTGCCAGTCGACCGCCCGGCCGCTGAACTGGTCGGCCAGGTATTGAGCCCGCGAGCGAGTCCGGCCGGCGATGGTAGCCTTCGCGCCGCGGCGCTCGAGGCCATACATGACCGCGCGGGCGACGCCCCCCGCGCCGAGCACAAGCACGCGTTTGTCCTTGAGCGGGCTAGGATTGGCACCGATCGGACCGAACGCGCTCTCGAGCGAATCCATGGCGGCCTTGTAGTCGGTGTTGTAACCGAGCACCTGGCCGTCTTTGAACAAAACAGTGTTCACTGCGCCGATTCCCTTCACGGCCGGGTCGACCTTGGTCAGAAACTTGGCGATCGCTTCCTTGTGAGGAATGGTGACACTCAGGCCGCGGAGGCCGAGCCGTGGCATGTCCTCCATGAACTGGCCGAGCGTGTCCATCGGCACCCGGAACGGCACGTAGACCGCGTCGATGCCCGCCTCGCTGAAGGCCGCGTTGTGGACCTGCGGACTGAGGCTGTGGCCGATCGGGTCGGCAATCACGCCGTAGACGGCCGTCTCGGGATTGATCGCGTCGTGGCGATAGACCTCGACCATCTGCTGGAAGCTGAGTTGCCCCGGGGCGAGCGCCCGCTCGTGGTGGAACGTGGCGTAAGTGAACGGGGCGCCGAACTTCGGGCCGAGGATGCGGGACGGAGTGCCCATGTCGCCCATGCACATCCCGATCGTGGGGACGTCGCTCTCCTGCATCATCTCGAGGATGCGGACGTTGTCGCGGGGCTGATTGGCCATCGTGGCGATTTTGACGATGTCGGCGTCCTTCGACTTGAGCCGATCGTGGAGCTCGCGCAAGTTGTCCGGCGTATTGCGGAAGCTGTGATAGCTGATGATCCGCTTCGTCTTGCCGAAGCGCGGGATGTCGCCGGCGACGTCGTCCTCCAGGTCGACGTAGTCGACGCCCAAAACGATTGCCTCGCGGAGGATGCGGAGCCGAGTGTCCTCGTCGCCGGTGAATTTGCCGCCGTCCTGTTCGCGGCGGACCGTGACGATCGTCGGGCAGGGCCGCTCCTTCAGGAGCCGCTGGATGTTCACGCGCGAGCTGATGTAGTCGAGCCGCAGCTCGACGAGCTTGGCCCCCTGCTCACAGAGGTGCTTGTGCTCGGCGAGCATGTGCTTGTGTCGGCTGCGACCAATCGATACGCAAATCATAGGGGGACGTCAGAGGTCAGAAGTGGAATAGCCGGCGAGCTACGCCTCGCCGGTCAGCTTACAGTCGAAGATTCGCGAACCGCCCTCTCGGTTCATTTTCCCCCAAACCTGGCCCCGGATCAAATGCGTTTGAATTGCCGATCGAGATCTTCGCGGGTAAATACCAGGGCGGTCGGCCGGCCGTGCGGACAATGATGAGAATCCTGGGCCAAATGCCGCTGCGCCAGGAGGGCCTCAATCTCCTCGGGCGTGAGCCGATCGCCAAATTTGACGGCTGCTTTGCAGGCAATCATGTGCAGCAGCTCGTCCAACAGGTCGCGTGGCTCGGGCTGCTTTCCGCCGGCGAGCAGCTTTTCCACCAGCTCATGCAATACGTCGGCCGGCCGCCAGTTGGCCAACATCGCAGGATAGCTCGACACGAGCACCGTCTCGCCGCCGAACGGCTGCGACCTCGACGCCGAGCCGGCCCAGCAGCTCCGCCTGCTCAAGCACGGCCGCCGCTTCGGAGGCCGCCAGGTCGACCGGCTCCGGCACCAAGCAGCCGCTGCGATTCAAGCGCGCCGGCGAGCACCTTGTCGCGGAGCTGTTCGTAGAGGATCCGTTCGTGCAGGGCGTGTTGATCGATCACTTCGAGCCCCGCGTCGTTCTCGACGACGAGGTAGCGGTTGTGGACTTGCAAGGCGCCGCGCGGCGCAGCCGCCCCGGTCGGCTGTACGCGGACGTCTTCGCGTGGCACAGTTTCTGGATGTGGTGCGTCGAACCGTTGAAACGGCGGCACGTCGAGCCGATGAAGACGCAGCGGCTCGCCGCCGGGTGAGGCGCCGTTGGCGAGCGACGTTGCTGCGCGCGGCTGCTGCCCCAGTTGTTCCTTCGCCCAATGGACGAGCTGGCTCACGTCGCCCGCGGCTTCACGCGCCTCGTCGCCGTCGGCTGCCGGCCAATTCGCGGGCGACTTGCCGCGGGCTGTGAGGTCGGTCGTGAGAAACTTGGTCCGCAGCGTGCCGAGCAGTTGGCTGTAGAGCCGGCCGCCGTCCTGAAAGCGGACTTCCTGCTTCGTCGGGTGGACGTTCACGTCGACCAGCTCGGGCGGCATCTCGAGCCGCAGGAAGCAGATCGGCTGCCGGCCCGTGAGCAACAAGCCACGATACGCCTCGCCCAGCGCGTGCTGCAGCGAACGGTCGCGTATCGCCCGGCCGTTGAGGAACAGGTACTGCATCCGCCCGCTGGCCCGGCTGTGCATCGGGTTGGCGACAAAGCCGCAGAGCGTGACGCCGTCGGATTCGCTCTCGATCTCGATCAGGTCATCGGCGATCTCCTGGCCGAAGAAGGTGGCCACGCGGTGGCGAACGTCGTCGACCGGCGGGAGGTCGTGCACGAGCCGGCCGTTGTGCGTGAGCGTGAAGTGGACGCGCGGATGGGCGAGCGCCAGCCGGGTGAGCGCCTCGGTCGTGTGGCCCATCTCGGTCTGCGTCGTGCGGAGGAACTTGTGCCGCACCGGCGTGTTGAAGAACAGGTTGCGGACCTCGATCGTGGTGCCAACGGGGCAGCCGACCGGCACGACCGGGCGCGACTGACCGCCGACGATCTCGAGTTCCGCGCCGCTGGCGGCGCCTCTCCGTCCGGCTGCGGAGGATGAGCCGGCTGACTGCGGCGATCGAGGCCAGCGCCTCGCCGCGGAAGCCGAGCGTGCGGACGCTGAACAGGTCGTCGGCCTGGCGGATCTTGCTCGTGGCGTGGCTGGCCACCGCCAGCGGCAGCTCTTCGGCGGCGATGCCGCAGCCGTCGTCGGCGACGCGGATCAGCTCGCCGCCCCCCTGCTCCACCGTGACGTCGATCCGCGTGGCCCCGGCGTCGACCGAGTTTTCGAGCAGCTCCTTGAGCACGCTCGCCGGCCGCTCGATCACCTCGCCGGCGGCGATTTTGTTCACGACGCTCGCGGAGAGTTGGACGATGGCGGGCATGAGGACGTTGTTCCGTCAAGTGGTCGGCGTGGCCGCCGACGCGAACGTGTTTTATTCCCACAACGCGGAGCCGACGCGGACGATCGTCGCCCCTTCGCGGATGGCGACTTCGAAATCGCCGCTCATCCCCATCGAACGTTCCTTCAGCTCAAAGCGATCGGCGAGCGCCGAAGCGTGGCGAAATTGCGGGCCGCGACGGCGGCGCCGCCCTCCAGGGCGGCCATCGTCATCAGACCACAAATCTCGACGCGGGGAAACTCCCGCGGCCGCGGCGAGCAGCGGCTCGACTTCGTCCGGCGCCAGGCCGTGCTTGGCGGCTTCGCCCGAGGTGTTGACTTCCAGCAGGATGCGAATGGGGGAAAGTTGTTGGTTTTGTGCGGCGGCATGGGATTGCCGCTCGGCGTCGATCGCGTCGAGCAGGCGCCGGTTGTCGACACTGTGGATGAGCGTGACGAGCGGGAGCGTGCGTCGGAGCTTGTTGCGCTGGAGGTGGCCAATCAGGTGCCAGTGAATCTCTGGAATTGGTGGCAAATCCCCGCTCGCTGAAGCGAGCTCGCCGGCCGCCAGCTGGGAATGTTTAGCCCACAGCTCCTGGGGGCGGCTCTCACCGAGTTCAGTGCAGCCGGCGCGGAGGAGCTCGAGAACTTCTCGCACGCCTACGTATTTGGTGACGCCGACGAGCGTGACTTCGTGGGCACGGCGACCTGCCGCTTCGGCGGCGCGGGCGATCCGCTCCTGCACGCGTCGCAGGTTGTCGGCAATCGACATGATAGCCTGTCCGTCAGCTGCCCTCGGCCTCGATCTCGATCCACTCGGTCACGAGGCCGTCTTCGGTGCGGAAGCGGCCGGCGTAGAATTCGGAGGAAATATTCTGGCCCAACACGGCGCGGTTGCCTGCCGGGCCGAGCGAACGGTAGATGAGCCACTGGTCGCCGCCCGACTGGGCCCGGAAGCCGACGGCCACGTCGCGGGGCACGACTTGCAGCATTTCGGAAACCGTCAGCTGCCGCCAGGTCCGCGGCTTCTTCGAGCGGGCCGGATCGAGGTCGAAGATCAAGCCGCAGTACAGGGCCCGGCCGGTCGTCGTCTCGGCCAGCATCAGGCGTCCGCTCTCGCACATGAGCGTGCCGCCGCGGGGATCGCAGCGCCACTCGTGGAGCCCCAGCGGCAACACGGCGGTTCGTTGTTTCTGTGAAAGCAAAAACCCGTCGCGGGTCTCGGTCTCGGGAAGCCAGGCCACGCGGCGGGCCAGCGGCAGGCTCAGCGAGTGGCGCAACTTGTGGGGCTCGCCATCCTTGGCCGAAAGCACGTCCGCCACCAACAGCACGTTGTCGCGCTTCGAGAGCACGATTTGGCGTTCGATCTGCAATCCCTCGGCGAGCTCGACCCCTAGCTCGAGGAAGTCGCACTTCTTGTCACTTTGCCAGCAAAGCTCCTGCCAAGGGCCGATCGGGCCGACGCTCTGGCCGTCGCAGACGCTCTCCATGGTCCAGCGGCCAGAAAGGATCTTCTTCCCGCGGATCGAGAGCTCGAGTCCCAACGGCTCTTCGGCAAACGCGACCGTCAGCCGTGGAGTCGCCGGGGACCAATCGCGGGCGAGCACGGCCAGGCAGGACCAGGCCGATTCGAGCGAGGCGTCGGGGACACGTTTCGCGTTAGGCCGCAAATGCCGCGGCACGATCGTTTTCGAGACGACGATCGCGGCAGCCGAGGCGTCCCCCTTGTCGCCGGCGAGGTCCAACGCGGCGGCGAGAATCGGCTTCAGGTTGGGCTCATCAGCCGACTCGACGTCGACAAACGGGAGTCGCGTCTCACCGTCGATCAGCCGGATCATCCGCCGCAGGAGCCAGAGATATTGGTTCTCGGCGTCGCGCGACCACGCGCCGCGATGCAGCGCGGCGCCGAGCGTTTGACACCGGGTCCAGCAGGCCCATAGCGGAGCGAGCACCGGCAGCAGGCGGGCGTGCGGCAAGCCTTCACCGTCGGTCACGGCGATCAGGCCCTCCGAAAGGGTTTGCCGGGCCGCGTGACGGAGCGACCGCATCGGCTGCAACTCGGGAAACATGGTAGCCGAGCGCCAGGGGCAATTCTCCCGCCAGCAATTGCTGTCCAAGGATACTTTCCGGGTCGTGGAAGGGATCGACACGCAGTTGCTGCGCGTCGCCCGAGAGGCGATGGAGCGATTCGGCGAGGCTCCACCAGGCACCGGCCGAGAGCTCCTGGGCCAGCTCGGGCAAAGCGTAGGCAGCGGAGACGCACTCCAGCGCCAGCGGCAGTTCGACGTGGGTCGCCCGGCTGGCGGAGTGCACGGCATTGGAACGGGCCAGCGGACTGGTGGCGCCGGCGATCTCGTCGCGACGCCACGTGCCGGGCCAGCCCCAGAAGATCGCCGGCCGTTTGCCGTCGAGGAAATCGAGCGGCGCCGGACGCTTTCGCCGGGCCAGATGCTTTCGCCAGACCTCCCAGCGGCGCTCATCGTCGCCGGAGAACCAGGCCTTGAACAGCTCGCGCGGGGCAGTGCGGTGCCAGAGCGTCGTGCGATGGAAGGGACCACTGGTGGGCTGATCCGTGAAGGCGATGGCCATGGCATCCGATTCCGGGTGGTCGACGGTCGTGTCCAAGAAAAGTATCTTACAAGAGTCGCCGACGACGGAGCAAGGAGCGGGCCGGGCGTCGTCGTCAGGCCCTGGTACCGCGGGAACTAAACCGCAAGCAATTCTTGGAGATGCGTCGATGCAGCCGATACGAGGAGTCTGGTCGCGTCGCTGGGTTGCGCTGGCGTGCGGGTTGGCGTTTATGCGACTGGCAGTCGCCGAAGAAGTCGGGCAGACTCCGCCGCCGAAGCTCCCGGCGCCGGAGGGTGCCACCCGGCTGGCACCGAACTACGACGTCTGGGTCGACGCCAAGCGGGGCGTGGTGCTGGTCGACGGTCAGGTCTCGCTCCGCCGCGGCATGCTCGAGATGTTCGCTTGCATCCGCAACACGAAGGAACACGAGTCGGTCGTGACGGCCGACGCGCAGGCCTTCCTG
This sequence comes from uncultured Planctomycetota bacterium, assembly GCA_963808175.1. Classification (GTDB taxonomy): domain Bacteria; phylum Planctomycetota; class Planctomycetia; order Pirellulales; family Lacipirellulaceae; genus DASYDU01. Next base: position 139,433 of record CAWEEU010000009.1, read on the forward strand.
GTCCACGCAGGATTGCTGCGGCTTGGCGCAGAACCGGGCCATCCGGCCCAATTTGTGCCCGAGTTCAAGCCGCCCGCGGGAACCGAGATCGCCGTCTCCGTCGAATGGCACGACGCGGACGGCAAGTTGCAGACGGCCAAAGCTCAGGATTGGGTCCGCGACTTGAAGACCGGTAAGGCGATGACCTATCCCTGGGTCTTCGCGGGCAGCCGGTTTTGGACCGACGAGGAAACCGGTCAACAATACTATCAGGCCGAAGGGGGCGATTTCATCTGCGTCTCGAACTTCGGCACCGCGGCGCTGGACATCCCGGTCGAGAGCTCGCAGTCGAACGACGCGCTGGAGTTCGAGGCATTCACCGAGCGGATTCCGCCGCTGGGCACGCCGGTGCGGCTTGTCTTGAAGCCGGTGTTGAAGAAAGCCGGGAGCAAGGAGCAAGGAGCCGGGAGCGACAAACCGAAATAGCCTGCCGCTTGCGGCTTCGCGCTTCACTCTACTTGGCTTTCACGTCGTAGCAGTGCAGGAACTCTTGGTCTCGCAGATAGAGTTTGCCGTCCGCGATCACTGGGTGAGTCCAGACCTTGCCTTGAGACTGACGATTCTCGCTTTGCGGTTCGAGCGTGAATCGGCCATGCTCCTTCCATCCGTCGGGTGACGCCTCGATCAGCACGACCTCGCCGTCATCTTCGCTGACCAGATAGAGCATGCCGTCGGCGTAGGCGATGCAACCCTTGCCGAGCGCATTGCGCGTTCGCGCCAGATTTGCTTGCCGGTGGCGAATTCCATGCACAGCCACCCGACCCCGTCCGAGAACCCGTACAGATAGTCTCCCACGTGGACGACGCCACCATGGTGGTTCTTCATGAGCTTGCGGGCGGTGTCGTCGTAGAGCTGGGTTGCCTGATTGTCGTCGCCGACTTCGACGAGCATGCAACCGGACCCGTAACCGCTGGTGCAGAAGACTTTGTTGCCAGAGACGATCGGCGTGGGAATCACGGCGACGTTGCCGGGCCAGTCCTGCTGCCAAAGAACTCTCCCGTCCTCGGGCGCGATACCGACCAGCCGCGACGGCAGCAATTGGACGTATTGCGGCTGGCCGTGGAACACCGCACGCTGGATCGACGCGTAGTGCGCACCGTCGTCGAGGTCCGCGGTTCGCCAGCGGACTTCGCCCGTCTTCTTGTCCAACGCGGCGATGGCGCCCTGCGCCTCCCGGCGTGCAGAGAACCAGGTCGCCGTCGACGAGCACCGATTCGCAGTAGCCCCACTTCGGAATCTCGCCGCCCAGGTCTTTCATGTCGACGCGCCAGACTTCCCGACCGTCTTCGGCCCGGGCGCAGACCAAGGTGCCCTGTCCACCCATCGCGTAGACCAGACCGTCGTCGAACGTGGGAGTTGCACGCGGACCGTCGCCATGACCATCGGTGAAGATCGGGCCGAGCGGAGCGGCCCACAGTTCCTTCCCGGAGCTGGCGTCGAGGGCAAGCAAGTAGCACGTGCCGTCGCGTCCACCCATGATGAAGATCTTGCCGCCGACAATCGCCGGGCCGGAGTAGCCGACGCCACATTGATCGAAGAGCCGAAGTGTGGGTGGTCCAGACTCAGGCCAAGATTTGAGCAATCCTGACTCTTTGGTCATGCCGTCCCGATTCGGACCGAGCCACTGCGGCCAATCGTCGGCGACTGCGGCGGAGGTCCCGATGATGACGGCCAGCAGCGCTGCGACGGCCTGACGGCAAGCGTGGTTCATAGTGAATCCTTGGAGGAAAGTAGAGCGCGTAGGCGTCTGTACGCCCGGCGTCTTGGGATGGTTCGCCCATTTTATCGGCGCTCTGGGGTCGCGGCTACCGAAGTCCGCTGCGGGAGGCTACACTGGCGCAAATGAAAGTCCTCGTCGGAGTGGATGGTTCGTCCAATTCGTTGGCGACCGTCGCGTTCGTCGGCCGGCTGCTCGCGGCCGAGGGAAATGAGCTGGTCCTGGCCTACGTCGCGCCGCCGTTGCCCTACCTCGGCGACGATCGGCTCGACCCCGGCGTTTCGACGCGAGCCCAGCAGGCGCTGGCCAACGCGGTCTTCGACGAAGCGGTATTGCGGCTATCGGACCAGTGGCAGTCGAAGGTCCAGCGGATCGAGCTGGCTGGCGCGCCAGGGGCCGGATTGGTCCAGGCGGCCGAAGAGTGGCGCGCGGAGCTGATCGCGGTCGGCTTCCGCGGCACGGGTTTGTTCGAGCGGTTTTTGTTGGGCAGCGTGAGCCGGGCGGTGGTCCACTCGGCACAGGTTCCCGTGCTGGTGGTGAAGACGACCGGCGCCGCAAGCGAAAAGATCGCCGGCACGCCGGATGGAACATTTCGCATGCTGGCCGCCTACGATGGCTCCGACTTCGGGCGCGGATCGTCGCGCTGGCCAGCCGATTTTCCTGGCCGGATGCGGCTCGCGGCTGGGTGATCCGCGTCGTGCCGCCGATGTTCGTGCATCAACTGCCGGATTGGCTCAAGCTGGTCGAGCGCGACCCCGACGTCGAAGCCATGGCTCAGGCCTGGCAGCGGGAACACGACCAGCAACTCGAACAAGCGGTGGGCGAACTGAAGCAGTTCCAGAGCAAACTCCCCGCCGAGTTTCGCGCAACCGAGCCGATCGTCACGCAGGGTCACCCGGCGGAACAGATCCTGGACATGATCGTGCGGCAGAAGATCGATCTGGCGATCGTCGGTAGCCGGGGCGCTAGTGCAGTCGAACGGCTATTTGTCGGCAGCACGTCCGCGCGGGTGATTGGCGAGGCGCCTTGCTCGGTGCTCGTGGCGCGGTAGTTGGTCGTGCACAAAACCGGCGGCGACCACAAGTGGTGCCCGGCCCGCCGGCTAACAGAATGACTTGTGGACGTCGGGACCGCGCGACGACTACTTCGACGCGCTGGTCCAGCCTGCGGCGTCGCGCTCGGCTTGTTGCCAGGAGACCGGTTGGACACTCGGTGCGGCGCCGCTGAGGCGGTGATAGACGGCGGTCCACACCGGCGCCACGTGCCGCTCGGCGGTGCGATCGTTCGGATCGAACAATTTCGGCGCCTGGAGATTCTTGGCGCTGTCGTCCAAGGGGCCAGGCTGCGCCTCTGGTTGCGACGCAGGCTCCGGAGTTTCCGGCTTCTGGGTCTGCTGCAACTGACGCTCCGCCGGCACTTGTTCATTGGGAGCGATCGTGGGCTGATGTTCGGCGGGCGACGTCGTGGTCGAAGTCTGCGGGACGTACGTCGTCTCCGGCGGAGCGGCCGTATAGCTGGCCTGGCTCACCCCGGCGGAACAACTCGGACAAGACGATCCAACGGCCGCACAGGCATCGCAAGTCGAGCAACTGCTGCACGCTGGAGCGTAACTTGCGCTACACGCACTACACGTACTGCAGGCCGGCGCATAACTCGCGCTGCACGCGCTGCAAGTGCTGCAGGCCGGCGCGTAACTCGCCGAGCAGGTACTACAAGTTCCGCACGTGCTGCATGCCGGGGCGGCGTAGTACGCGGTGGTTGCGTAGCCTGCCGTGTAGGTTGGTGCGTACGCGGCGGTGTAGGTCGGAGCATAGTAAGTAGTGGTCGGCTGGCCCCAAATTGAACGATTCACTCGCCCCAGCCAATAGCCGGGATACCAGCCGCTGCTGTACGTCGTGTAAGCCGGCGCGTAAGCCGTCGTATACGTCGGCGCATAGGCCGCGGTGTACGTCACCGGCGCGTACGCAGCCTGGTAGGTGACGGGCGCCGCGTACCCAGCGGAGTACGTCGCCGCCGGCACGCCACACGACGAACAATTGGCCAGCGCACTGGAAGCGAAACCGGCGACGGAACTGACGACGGCGATGGCCGCCAAGACGCGGAACGCTCGCAGCTGATGTTGGGCTGTCATGCTGGGTTCTCTCACTTTCGATCGAGGGAAGAATCGCTACCTTTGGTTTAATCTCACGACGGGCGAAACGCAATCATCGGCCAACTCGAAATCTACGAAATGGCAGAGAATATCTGTTGGGCAAACCCCGAGCTTGCGGCAAACTCTGCCGACTGGCAAAACTGAGACGCCGCTTGGCCACTCGCCAGCAGCGCCGTCAGTCCGACACGCTGCCGCGCTCGTGTGGTTCCGTCCTGGGAAACCAGGCCCGACCCGCAGTTAGTGAATTGTAGACCACCGGCCGCCGGCGGGCCGGGCGCGTTGACCAGATACTACGTGCGCGCGATCGGTGCTGCGAAACGTCAACATTCCTCGGGCCGTATCACCGTCACGGCTATGGCAGGCTCGCCGTCACGGCATATTCGCACCCTGATTTGCGGGGTGAAAAACGCGTCCGCACTCGTTACGTGCAGCGGGCGGCGGGGGTTCGCGGTCCGGCTTGGGCGGCCCGCGCAAGTGACTCATGCCGGTCGTAAAGCGCGAAGAACAGCTCCCGCAAGTTGCTGCCATGGCAGGCATGGCTAGCAGCGACGTCGGCCGCCGTCACCGGTGATGAAATTCGAGCGGTGAGCGTGGACACCAGTTGCTCTGCCAACGCGAGGTCCACGTCGGTAGCGTAAAGCAGCGGCAGGCCCGTCGGCGCGTGCGAGGTGACGAGCAGACCGGCCGACGCGACGCGGCACCGTACCTGGAGGAGTCGGCGGCCGAGGCAGGAAAGCTGTTCGTAGCCATCGACGATAAGCAGCGGTCGCACAGAGGCTAGCGAATTGCGGATGAAACTCGCAGGCAGGCGACGCTGGCGGTCGCGAAGCGCTAATCAATGAAACGCTGCGACCAGCGGCCACCAGATGAGGCTTGAGCGATTCGACGAGCGTCGACTTGCCGGAACCATGCGGGCCGACGATCGCGCCGCGCCAATTCGCGGAAGCCAATCGTGTCACCAGACGCTCGACGCTCTGGCCGTCGCGAAATTCAAAGGTCAGCGCGCCCGGACTTCGTCCAACAAGTGGCGAAGGGATTCGAGTAACGAGACGGCGACGAATGATTCATGGTGCGCCGGCGCCTCCGCTGTCCGCCGGGGCGGCGGGCACGTCGCCCAGGCGAAATCCCGTTTCCTGAACCACCTCGGGTCCTTGCTGGGGATAGATTCGCAGCCGCACGCACCAACAGATTTTAACGATCCGCCCGTCGTAGCTGAGCGGGCTGGGCGGCAACGGCGTGGCGAAGCGGCGGGGCAGCCGCAGGTCGAGCGGCCGGCCCGGCTCGTCGACGTACCGCTCAAAGAAATGAACGGCGAAGTCTTCCTCCCCCTGCCCCGCCGTGTACCACAGGATCGACAATTCCGCCGACCGCACCGGCCAGGGCACGGCCCCCTCGGCCAGGAAGTGGCCGCTGAGCCGCTGGCCCGGTTGCAGCACACCGGCCGTCGTTTCGAGTTTGAGCGTGATCGTCGGTGCACCGATCATGGCGTGCCCTGGGAAATGGGACGTTTCTGATTCGCGGTCGGCGCGGCGGATTCAGCCGCCGTCGGCGGATACACGTACAAAGGAAACCGCCGTACGAATTCGGGCCAGCGGGCCATCCGGCCGCGAACTACGAGCATCCACGCCACCGCATTATGGGCCGCGGAGAACGAATGCATCGCCGTGGCGGGGACGGCGACGGTGAAATGCGTCTCGAACGCGCCGCCCGGTGGGATCGCGAACCTCCGCTCGCTGAACACCGTTTCGCGGTGCACGATCGCGGCGGCCGTGCGCGTGTCGGTGCCTTGCTGATAGGTGGCCCGCTCCTCGCACACCAGTTGCACTTGGAACCAGCGGACGTTCAGCCGGCCCGTCTGCGAAAGAAACGCTTCGTATCTCCGGCCAGGATAGAGTGGATGCTCGGCGATCTCCAAGAGCGTGGCGCCAGTGCCGACCGTGAGCAGAATCTGCCGCACCAGGGCAAAGACGGTCCACACACCGGCGAGCACAAAAGGCACGATCAACCAGGTGAGCAACCAGTTCGGCTGGCCAGTGTAGTGCTGGCGAACGACCTGCACGACGAGCCCGGCCACTAACGTGTTCCAAACGACGGAGACGATCGCCAGCGCGACGGACATCTGGCCCGACGCGGCGTCGCTCGGCAGTCGATAGGCCAACCGGACGCCGGGGCTGTCGACAACCTCGTCGATCGGCGGCACCGCCGGTAGCGCCGGTCGAGTGGGTTGCAATCCGAGCCCAGGCAATTCCCAGTCGGTCGCCCGCTGGACCGCCGCGGCCCGCCGCTCGGTCGATGCCAGGTTCCGCCAGATGAGCACGACCAGATCGGTCAATCCATAGCCGATGGGCGCGATTGGAATCACGATCGCGGCCCAAGCGAACCAGCCGTGCGCTTCGTTGCTGGCCAACAGCACATGGGCCAGCAGCCAATACAATCCAACCGCGCCGATGAACACCAGCGCGACATCGAGGGCCGCGACGCCCAGCGTGCCGAACCAGCGGGAACCGGTGCGTCGCCGGCCGCGTTTCTTGACGAACAATCGCAGACGTGGCGCCATAGAGCCATTGTAGCAGGCAGACTCCGTGCGCCGCAGCTTGGTTCGCACCAACTGCTGCGAGGGGCGAAACGCGATTCCTGGCGGAGCGCCTCGAATCAGGCCGTGCCAACGCTCATCGGCCGGCGTCCCGGGCGATAGAAGCCGACGTTTTCCAGCGCCTTGTAGACTTCTTCGAGCGTCTTCTCGCCGAAGTTCGAGATGCTCAACAGGTCTTCGCGGGTACAGTGCAACAGATCGTCGACGGTGAAGACGCCCCGCTCTTCGAGGCAGTTGGTGGTGCGAACGGCCAAGCCGATCTCAGCCGTGCTCATTTCCAGGCGCTGACGGACGTCGATCGATTCTTCAAAGGCGCGGTTGAGCGGAATGCGGGTCATGGCGGGTTCCCTCCCTAAGGCGGTGATGTTGCGGCCGGGACGGGGGCGGGCATCCGAGCCACAGAATTTTCGACGCAACGACCATATTGGCCGGCGCGTCCCCAGCGCACGCGCGCCGCCCCAGTTCGCCCGGAAGTATACCAACTTTCCGCCGGACGTCAAAGCGTTTTTCCCGAAATCTTGGCCGTGGCGTTCGGCTGCTAGCACCGCGCAGGGCGACGTGCGCCGGAGTGGGGATGTACGAACCGACAGCCGTACGGAATGATTACGTGATATGGATCCACTCCTGGAACAGCTCACCGAACCGCAGCGCGAGGCCGTGCTGCATCGCGACGGACCGCTGCTGGTCTTGGCCGGGCCGGGCAGCGGAAAGACGCGGGTCATCACCCATCGCATCGCCCATTTGCTCACCAGCGGCGTGCGGCCATCGCAGATCCTGGCCCTGACGTTCACCAACAAGGCGGCCGACGAAATGCAGCGCCGCGTCGCCGAGCTCGCGCCGGGGATGCGGGTCTGGCTCAGCACGTTCCACCGATTCGGGGTCCGGCTGTTGCGGCAATACGCCGAGTTCGTGGGCCTGGCTCCGAACTTCACGATCTACGACACGAACGACGCCCGGCAGACGATCAAGCGGGTAATCGAGGCCCACAACATCAAGACGCTCCATTTCACGCCGGACCGGTTGGCCCAGGCGATCAGCGGGGCGAAGAACAAGTTGATTACGCCCGACCGTTACGAGCCCAAGCCGGGCAGCACGCTCAGTCACGTCGTGGCCGAGGTCTATCCGCGCTACCAGGAGCGGATGCTGGCCTCCTCGGCCGTCGACTTCGACGACCTGCTGATGCTCGTCGCCCAGCTGCTCTTCGACCACGCCGAGATTCGAGCCGAGCTGGACGAGCGGTACCGTTACGTGCTCGTAGATGAGTACCAGGATACGAATAAGGCGCAGTACGTGATCTTGCGGGCGCTATCGAGCGATTATCCGAACCTCGCCGTGACCGGCGATCCGGACCAGTCGATCTACGGTTGGCGAGGGGCTGACCTCAACAACATCCTCGAGTTCGAGCACGACTATCCGAACGTGCGGATCGTGCGGCTGGAACGGAACTATCGCAGCTCGAAGCGGATTCTGCGGATCGCCGACGCGCTGATCGGTCACAATCTCCGCCGCAAGCAGAAGAAGCTGTGGACCGAAAACGACGAGGGGGCGGCCGTCCGGCTCACGCTCTACGCCGACCAGAATCACGAGGGGACCGCGCTCGCCGAGCGGATTCGCGACGCGATCGCGTCGGGACGCCGCAAGGCGAGCGACTTCGCGATCTTCTATCGTGTCAACGCCTTGTCGCGGGTCATCGAACAGGCGCTGCGGCGCGCCGCGGTGCCGTATCAGATTGTCCGCGGCCAGGAGTTTTATGCCCGCAAAGAAATCAAGGACGTGCTCGCGTATTGCCAGCTGGTGAACAATCCGCGGGATGATATCGCGTTTGAGCGGACGGTCAACACGCCACCTCGCGGCATCGGCCGCAAGACGATCGACCGACTTAACGAACACGCGTATCGACACGGCATGCCGCTGTTGGAAGCCGCGCGGGATGCGCGGCTCGTCGAGGGCCTCACGAAGGCCGCGGCTGCCAAGGTCCTGGCATTCATCGACATCGTCGACCGGATTTCGGCGGTGGCCCACGGTGATCTGGAAGAAGTCATCGGCACGGTCCTCGAAGCATCCGGCTATCGGGCCTCACTGGCCGAGAGTGATGATGAACAAGACCAGAATCGGTTGGCCAACATCGAGGAATTGTTGACCGACGCTCGCGGCTTCGACGAACAGCAACGGGCGGAGCAGGCGGAAACGGACGGCGCGGCCGGCGGGCGGCTCGAAGCCTACCTGGAACGGGCCTGGCTGGTGAACGAGACGGACGATTGGGAGACCGACACGGACAAGGTCACGCTGATGACGCTCCACGCGGCGAAGGGGCTGGAGTTTCCCGTGGTGCACATCGTGGCGGTGGAAGATGGCGTGTTGCCGCACGAACGGGTTGGTCGTCATCCGGACGAGCTGGAAGAAGAGCGCCGGCTGGCCTTCGTCGGGCTCACCCGCGCCAAAGATGAACTGCAGCTATCGTATGCCGTGACGCGGGACTTCCGCGGCGTGCGGCGGCGGACGATCCCCAGCTCGTTCTTGATGGAGATGCCCCGCGAAGAGCTGGAGCTGGTCGACGAGGCAACGGCGTACATCGCTCGGCAGGAACAAGAGAAGCACGAAGTTTGGGACGAACCCGAGTCGATGGAGGATTGGATCGCCGAGGGCGACGTGGATGATTCGTCGGCGGTTGGCTGGCAGCTGGAAGACGTGACCGTCGAGGCGGCCTCTGGCGGGAAGCCGTCGTTCGGCGTGGCGGCCGCCGCGATCACCACGGCCGCTGCCCTGGCCCGCGATCCCGGCGACGCGCGGCCCCCTGCCCCCGACGCGCGTTTCGCCAGACGTATTTCAGCAAGGCATGGCGGTAGTGCACCCGGAATATGGCCCGGGCAAGATCGTCGCCCTCTCCGGGTCGGGGAAGAACCGACGCGCGACGATCTCGTTCGCTACAGTCGGCCAGAAGAAGATCATCCTGGGCCATAGCCTGGTTCGCCCGGCGCGGTGAAACGGTGTTGCGCCAATTGGTCATGCCGTTCGAGAAATTTGCGACCTCGCGTGCAAGGCCGTATAATAGTGCCGACAATTGCCGCCCTTGTTTCTTTGCGCGGCAGAATTGCGGTGATACAATCCCTACGTCGATCGTCTGTTCCATTCGCAACGTTGAGTGGACTCTTGACTTTGGAGCGATGAACAATGATTACTTCACGCGCGACATGCCACAACCTGGCGGTGACGCTAGTGTTTTCGCTCGCGCTCGGTGGCTCTGCCGCAATCGCCGGGCCGCTCGCACTGATCGACGACTTCAGCGATACGGATCTCTCGGAATACACCCAAACGCTGGTCCTCGATCAGAATCCGACGAGCGACATCCATTTCACGTCGCCGGCGGGAGCGCTCCAGGTCACCAAGTCCGCCGGTACCGAGGCCGAGCAAGTGCTCCTGTTACGCGATGACTTCTCGCTCGGCATTGACGAAATCCTGAGGGTCGATCTGAACTACGTCGGCACGACCCGCGCGGACGTCGGCATCGCGGTGGCGGCCAGCAAAACTCCCACGCCGCTGATCTACAACGCTGGCCTGGGCGGAACTCAGGAAACGCGCCAGGATTACGCCGCCGTCTACGTTCAAGCGGATGCGAACAATCTGAAGGGTATCTACATCGACGGGACGACCGTCGGTCCATCGCTGTTTGCGGGTGGGTTCGGCACACTGGGAGCGGGCGACGTCCTCGGGCTCTACATCCGGCGCGATAGTCTGAACGACTTTGCGCTCGGCTACACAACCGCTGCCGGCGACACCGATTTTGCCACTCAGTCGCTGGGGAACTCCAACATCGGCAACGCCGTCGGGTTCTTTGGCGACGTGCGCAGTGTGACCACCTTCGGCGATCTGGACAACTTGCGCATCGAAAACCCGAACGCGACGACTATCTCGATCGAGATCGATCCAGTTACTGGTCAAGGCAAATTGGTCAACCATCAGGTTTTGGATTTGGAGTTTGACCAATATGAAGTCACCAGCGAATTCGGCGGCCTGAACCCGGGCTGGTCCGGCATCGATGGCCCGACGACTCCTGGCGAGGGCTGGGACCCGGCCGGCGGCTCGGATGAATTCCACTTGAGCGAGCTCTATTTACCCCCAGGGGGATTAGTCCTGCCGGCGATGGGAGAGATTCCGCTCGGCCAGGTGTACGTCCCCTCGAGTGGTACCGACGGTTTTGCCATGTCGCTTTCGCTCTCTAGCGGGGCCTTTCTCACCGGGCCCGTCGAATTCGTCGGTTCGGCTGGCGTGGCCGGGGATTACAACCAGGACGGCGTCGTCAACGCCGCCGACTACACCGTCTGGCGCGATCATCTCGGTCAGACGTTTCAATTGTTCAATGAGGTCGACGGAGTGACGCCGGGGTTGGTAACGCCCGAGGACTACGCCGCCTGGAAGGCCAGATTCGGGAATACCTCCGCCAACAATGGCGGCCTCGGCGGCCAGAGCCGCGTTCCCGAACCGGCCACTTTGGTGATGGTGTGTCTCGGCGGGTGGCTGGCCCTGTGGGTGCGGCCCGGGCAGCGGCCAGCGTGGCAGCGCGTTCGCTGAAGCGCGGCTCAGCCGATCTCGTCGAGCAATCGGTTCACCGCCGTGTCGAGCTTGGCCGGCGTTTCATACGTGCCGGCGGCAATTTCGGAGCGGATACGGCTCACCACGTCCTGGCGGATCCCGCTCGCTTCGGCGGCGTTCAATGCGGCTTCGGCCGCAGACGAGATCGTCACGCTGTCGCCCCGCGCTTGCGTCGGCGCGGCGCCACCCGTCGACTGGCCGCGGAACGGCGCATGCGGGGGATTGATGCCGTGGGGGCCGTGGACCTTTCTGATTCCAGACGTCGAAGGGCCGATTGGGGTGGGCATTTGCATCGTATCAGTCTCCGGCTCGGCGCGACGTGGCGTCGCTGGTTGTGTTTTGATGACTTGCGGACGAGCGGTGGTTCTCGATCGGCAGCGAGTCGATTCAGGATGGCCGACTCTTGCCGACTGGTGTACTCGGCGAACGCGAGTGCGAAAGTACCATCAACATCGGGCGGCTCGAACCGCGAATTGCAGCAAAATCTCCTGGTGAGCGATCGCAGCTAACGCATGTCTTGTATGGGCTATAGCGATGATCCATCGTGCCGCGGCACGGGCTGTTCAGCGTATTCGTTCCGGCCGGCGGAGCGTGTCGCGTTTGGTCAACATGCTCTCCCTGCGGCGGTGACGATGGGAAGCAAAAAATCTCAGCGACACAAAGGCTAGTCGTGCCCCCGGCATCGGTGGATGCCGGAGTGCGGGCCGCCGGTCGGACGTGACGGTTAGTATTACTACGCGGAGTATTCCTGCCAAGTTCGACTCGCGCAGAGCCCGATCCGTGGCGGCCGAGAGAATAGGCGTCGGGCAAAACGGGGTCAAGCGGAATCGCGACGGTGCCAGCACGCATTTCGCAATCGCAAATCCGATGTCGGCAGGGAGTTGCTCCGCCATGGCGGGCAATCCGCAAGCCACAATCGAAAAGCCGCCCGCTCCCCCACGTCAATCTCCCTTGCTCCTCACCCCCTCGCCCCCATACTTAACGGTTCCTAATTCCAAACCTCCAAGCACTACGAGACGTCGAACATGCGGTGGATTGATCGCCTGGACGCCAAATTCGGTCGCTTTGCGATTCCGAACCTGACGATATTCTTGATCGCCGGACAGGTGCTGGCATTCCTGGTGAACTCGTCGCCAGTGGCCAACGGCGTGCCGCTCTTGGACGGAATTCGGCTCGAGCCGGACAAGGTCCTCGCGGGCGAGTGGTGGCGGCTCGTGACGTTCCTGTTCGATCCGCCGATCACCAATCCCTTGTTCGCGTTCTTTTTCTGGTATTTGTTTTATCTGTTCGGCACGACGCTCGAGGCCAACTGGGGCACGTTTCGCTACAACGTCTACCTGCTATTGGGATACGTAGCGTCGGTCGTGATGGCCTTTGTGGCCGGATTCGCGTTCGGCGTGCCGGGCGAGATCGCCAGCAACGGCTTCCTCTACGGCTCGGTTTTCCTGGCGTTTGCCCGCTTGTATCCCGACTTCGTGATGTACATCTTCTTCATCCTGCCGGTGAAAATCCGTTGGCTGGCGATCCTGCAGTGGATCGTGTACGGCCTCACCCTCGTGACTTCGCCTTCGTGGTTATCGCGGGGAATGGTAGTCGCGGCGGTGTTCAATTACCTGGTGTTCTTCGGGCGCGACATCATGCGCGACATGCGGCACGGGCATCGCCGGATGAAGTTTCAGTCGCGAAGTTTGCAGGGAGGTAACAGGAAAGGCCAAAAGATGGCCCACGTCTGCCACGTCTGTGGGCTCTCGAGCATCGACTCGCCGAAGACGGCGTTCCGCTATTGCTCGGAATGCGGCGGCGACTACTGCTACTGCCCGGAGCACCTGGCCAACCACGAACACGTGAACGTGGCTGCGGAGGACGCCAAATGAACGCTACGCTGCCGACCGCTGTGGCGACTCCGCCGGCAGCAGCGATTCGACTAGCCGCAGTGTCCGTTGCGTCGCCCCGAGTTGCGATCGCACCAGGGCCTGAGCATTGGCGCCGAACGCCCTAGCCCAGGCGGGCTCCTCAAGACTGCGACGCACGAATGCCTCGAGTTCTGTTGGAGAGTGAACGACCAGTGCCGCGTCGGCTGCCAAGAGTGCGGCCACGACGTCGCGAAAGTTGCCCGTATTGGGGCCAAACGACACGGCCGCGCCGTAGGCGGCCGGCTCGATCATGTTCTGCCCGCCGCGGGGGCCGAAGCTGCCGCCCACGAACGCGATCGACGCCGTCCCCCACCAGGCCCCGAGCTCGCCAACCGTGTCCACCAGCAGGATCGGCCGGCGAACCGTAGGTTCGCGGCTATTTGTATCATCTCGCGTGGCATCACGCTTGCGGTTTAGCTCCGAACGCCGCGCCCAATCGAGCTGCGAACTCGCCAGCAATTCCGCCACCGCGTCGAAGCGTTCCGGGTGCCGCGGCACAAGCACCAGCCGCAGCCGCGGATGCTCCGCCGCCAGCGTCCGAAAAACGTCGATCGCGTATTGCTCTTCCGGCTCCTGCGTGCTGCCGGCCAGGAACACGACGTCGTCCTCCGCAAAGCCGGCCAGTTGGCGGAGCGCCTCCGTCCGAGGATTACAACGGTTGGTTTCGGCGCCGTCGTATTTGAGCGAGCCGGTCACGCAGACTCGATCAGCGGGCGCGCCAAGCGCGCGGAAACGATCGGCCGACTCGTCGTTTTGGGCGGCGATGAGATCGATTCGGCCCAGCAGCGGGCAGACCAGCAGCTGAGCGCGGCGATAGCCGGGGAAGCTGTGGTCGCTCAGGCGGCCGTTGATGATCGCCACGCGGGCCCCCTGCCCTTTCGCGGCCAGGATCAGGTTCGGCCAAAGCTCCAGCTCCGCGAGCACCAACAGCGCCGGCCGAATGCGACGCATCGCCCGCGATACCGCCCAGCTGAAATCGAGTGGGCAGTAGAAGACAGCGTGATCAGCGTACTTCTGGCGAGCCAGTTCATAACCGGCGCGGCTGGTGGTCGAGACGACGAATTCCCAATCGGGGTGATGGGTCCGCAGCTCGCGGAAGATCGTGGCCAACAGATTCACCTCGCCGACGCTCACGGCGTGGAACCAGACGCAAGTGGCGTCGCCGACGCGGCGCGGCACGAGGCCGAGGAACTTCTCGCGGTAACCGTGGCGGTATTTGCCGGTGCGGACGGCGGCCCAGAGGATTAGCGGTGCGCAGATCGCCAGCAGCGCGAGGTAAAGGAGATTCAAGAGCCAGGCGAAAAGGCGACTCACGCGGGAATCCTTTCCCGAACATCGAAAATCGAATCAATTAACCACGGAGGTCACAGAATTCACAGAGACAACATATGCCTCGCTTCTTGATCATCCACCGTCCGTCCCGTTTCAACATCCTTCAGCCCGCGGCCAATCATTCGAGTGAACGCCAGTTCGCGCAGGAGCTCATCGTAGGTGCTGTCCTCGGGCTGCTGCTGGAGAATCGTGATCATCTCCTGCTTCGCATTTGCGCGTAGATATCGACATGTAATCTCTTCCGTGTAGATTCGGTCGATAATTCTTACTCGACGGACCACGGGATGCCGGCACTCGTTCGTTCGGCACTAACGGTCGCGCCTTCGATCAACTTAAAGACCGGTCGCTCGTCGTGCGGCCGTGCAGGCCGACGATCGATTGCTGCAGTCGGAACGATTCGCGGAAGCAACTGGAATCGCCTGTCAAATCGTCGACTGCCGACTCAAGCGTGCGCATCGCAGCCACAACACAACAATGGCCACCATCATGCCGAAGCTGAGCATCGAAAGGATTGCCGTACGCCTGGTCATGCAACACCTGCCTTTCGCATGCAGCAGTTCTTGTATTTCTTGCCGCTGCCGCAGGGGCAAGGTTCGTTGCGGCCGACCTTGTGCTCGCGGTTGCGGATCGGCTCGATCTTCCGTTCGCCCTCGGTGCCGGCGATCGCGGCCTCTTGCTGGCGGGCGATTTCGGTGGCCGGGGCCGCGTCTTCCTTGATCGCCGCGGTTTCGACCCAGGTGCTGCCGACGAAGCCTTCGTCGAGCTGCTCCATCTTGAAAATGAGATCGGTCACGTAGTTGCCCATGCCGACCCACATCGAGTCGAACAGCTGCATCCCCTCGCGCTTGTACTCGACCTTGGGATCGACTTGGGCGTAGCCGCGGAGGCCCACGCTGGAGCGGAGGTGGTCCATCGCCAGCAGGTGTTCTTTCCAGGCGCTGTCGAGGATTTGCAGGAGCAACGCCCGCTCCATCCGCCGCATTTCGGGGCGGAAGTGGTCCTCGACGATCTGCGACACGCGGCGCCGGGCCCCTTCGCGGTCGAGCTTCGCCAGCTCGTCGCGGGGGACTTCGCACTCGCAGGTCTTGGCGAGCCAGCTGGTGAGGTCGTCAAGCTGTCCGTTGTGGCCGGTCACCTCGCCGAGGGTAGCGCTGCCGCTCGCGGGCCCGGCGAAGAGCTGTTCGACGCGGGCCTGGGCCTCGGCCGCGACCTGGTTGGCCAGCTCGTTGTGCTTGCGGCTGTGCTCGACAAGCACCTCGCGGATTTCCTCGCGCTGCTTGTTCTTGAGGTCCTCGAGATCGAGCTCGGCAGCAAAGCGACGACGGGCCCATTCGACCAATTCTTCGCGCTGGAAGCCTTGCCTCTGACCGGCGCTGCCGCGGACGGTGTAGCGATAGAGCCCGGCCAATACCGGATATTCGCTCTCCCGCTCGTCGTAGGCGCGGATCGCCCGCTCGGTGGCCAGCTCGATGAACTGAGCCGGCTCCATCTTGGCGGCTTCCGCGGGGGAAATCTCGACGCCAAATTTATCGCGGAGCCACGCACAGGCTGCACTCGTGCCGAAGTCGGGCTCCAAGTAACGGGCACACGACGTGAGGTCGATGCTGGTGATCGCCTCGTGCGCCTTTTCGATCAGGAACTCATCCACTTCGTCGCGGCCGATCTTCTTGAGATCGCGGTCACGGAGGTTGAATCCCCAGCGGGTGTTGGCAAAGGTCGCCAACGCTTCCCAATTCCACTCGCTCTCGTCTTCTTCGCTGGGGAGGTTCTCTTCGATCGCGTCGAAGACCTGCGACTCGGCCTGGCGGTTGGCGGTGTCGTGGGCGATGCGCTCGGCTTCGCTATACGGCTGATTGCGGAAGTCGCGGGCGTCGAACTGCACGTGGAGCTGATTGCCGGCGGCCGCGGCAAACGACTCACTGCCATAGTGCGGATCGAGAAAGACCTTGAGATTTTCGCCGACCTGCTTGCGGATCATGTCCGTGATCAGGTCGCGGCAATTGACGCCGTCGAGAATCTTTTGGCGGTAGGTGTAGACCCGCTTCCGTTGCTCGTCCATCACCTCGTCGTATTCGAGCAGGTTTTTGCGGACCTCGAAGTTCCTCTCCTCGACCTTTTTCTGGGCCCCTTCGATGCGGCGGGAGACCATCTTGCTCTCGATCGCTTCGCCTTCCTGCATTCCCAGCCGGGTGAGCATGTTCTTGACCCACTCGCCGGCGAAGATTCGCATCAGGTCGTCTTCGAGCGAGAGATAGAACCGGCTACTGCCGGGATCGCCCTGCCGTCCGCAACGGCCGCGAAGCTGGAGGTCGATGCGGCGGGCTTCGTGCCGCTCGGTGCCTACGATGTGCAGGCCGCCGATCTGTTTGACGCGCTGGCCCTCGGCCTTCATGCCTTCGCGCTGCTCGATGTCGGCCACCAATTTGTTCCATTCGTCCTGCGGCACGTCGAGGCGGGTGGCGTACTTGTCCTGCAGCAGGGCCCAAGCCATCGTCTCGGCGTTGCCGCCAAGGACGATGTCGGTACCGCGTCCGGCCATGTTCGTGGCAATCGTCACCGCACTCTTGCGTCCGGCCTGGGCGACGATCTCGGCCTCGCGCTTGTGATGCTTGGCGTTGAGCACTTCGTGTTTGATGCCGCGCTTCTCGAGCAGGCGCGAGAGCCGTTCGCTCTTCTCGATCGAGACGGTGCCGACCAGCACGGGCCGGCCGGGCGCTTGGACATGCTTGATCTTCTTTCGCGGGATCAGCTCTGTCTGTTTGCTTTCCGGCAGCTGCAGTTCGATCCCCTGATCGTCCTCGCGGCGAATGCTGCCGATGAACATCTCGCCGTCGGTCGTTTCGACGGTGGTCCAGCGATTGATCCGCTCGATCTCATCGGCAATGGCGGTGAACTTCTCATGCTCGGTGCGGTAAATTACGTCGGGGTAACTCGCCCGCCGCATCGGCCGATTCGTGGGGACGCCGATCACGTCGAGCTTGTAGATCTTCCAGAATTCGCCCGCTTCGGTCAGAGCAGTACCCGTCATGCCGGCGATCTTGTCGTAGAGCTTGAAGAAGTTTTGCAGCGTGATCGTGGCCAGCGTCTGGTTCTCTTCCTTGATCTGGACGCCCTCCTTCGCCTCGACGGCCTGGTGCAGGCCATCGCTCCAGTGGCGGCCAGGCATCAGGCGGCCGGTAAACTCGTCGACGATCACCACCTCGCCGTCCTGGATGACGTAGTTCACGTCGAGCTGGTAGAGGTGGTGGGCTTTAAGCGAGTTGTCGATCAGGTGGGGCCATTGCATGTTGCCGGCCGTGTAGAAGCTCTCGACGCCGGCGAGCCGCTCCGCCTCGCGGACGCCTTCGTCCGTAAGATTCGCGGTGTGTTCCTTCTCTTTGACCTCGAAGTGGACGTCCTTCTTCAGCTGGCGGGCCACCTTGTCGGCCCGCTGGTACTTGGTGATGTCGTCCTCGGCGGGGCCGGAGATGATCAGCGGTGTGCGGGCTTCGTCGATCAGGATGTTGTCTACCTCGTCGACGATCGCAAAGTGGAGATGTCCCTGGGCCTGCTGATGGTGTTTCGGATAGCGATCGTCGCCGCGGGCGGCGATCCGCATGTTGTCGCGGAGGTAGTCGAAGCCGAATTCGTTGTTCGTGCCGTAGGTGACGTCGCAGTCGTAGACTTTCTGCCGCTCGCCGGAGTCCATGCCGCCCTGGATCGCCCCGACCGCGAGGCCGAGGCCGGTGTAGATCGGGCCCATCCATTCCATGTCGCGGCGGGCGAGGTAGTCGTTCACGGTGACGACGTGGACCGAGCCGCGGGGAAGGACCTCGCCGTCCTCGCTGACGTGATGCACGACTTCGAGCGCGTTGAGGTAGGCCGGCAACGTGGCCACAAGAGTCTTGCCTTCGCCGGTGACCATTTCGGCGATGTTGCCTTCGTGGAGGATGATGCCGCCGATCAGCTGCACGTCGTAGTGCCGCATGCCGAGGAAGCGGCGGCCTGCTTCGCGGCAAACTGCGAAGGCCTCGACCAAGAGGTCGTCGAGCGTTTCGCCGGCGGCGAGCCGGCGGCGGAACTCGGCGGTTTGGGCCTTGAGCTCGGCGTCGCTCATCGTCTGGTATTTGGGCTCCAGCGAGTTGATCGCCTCGACCCGCGGGTTCTGCCGGCGGATGTAGCGGGCGTTGGCCGAGCCGAACAATGACGTGATGCCACGCTCGAATCGGCCGAGGATCGCGTTGCCGATCGCGGTGAGGACTTCCCAAATACGTTCGAGGATTTCCATGGTACGTTCTACGAAGGGACAGCGCCGGAAGGATCGCGCACCATTGGGTGGTCTGGGTAAAGTTGACCGCTCGGGCGGGCAGCGGCGCGACCGGCACCCGGCTGGGACCGGAAACCGCGAGAATGCGCACAACTTGGCTCCGTCAAAAAGTTTAGTGCGACTCGCGGGGACGGTCAAGCGGAGTTGGGGGCTTGAAAGTCGCGAGCCCAGAGTCGAGAGTCGAGTGCCGGACTGAACTTTGACCGCTCGCCACCGCAAATTATGTAAACGGGCCATGCGTCAAGACATGATCAACGCCGACATCCGGGGCCAGTTGGTCCTTTTGGGGACCGGAACCAGTGTCGGCGTGCCGGCGATCGGCTGCGGCTGCGCGGTGTGCCGGAGTCCGAACCCAAAAAACCGCCGCACCCGCACCAGCGCGATCCTTGGCCTGCCGGGCGGTAATCTGCTGATCGACACTGCGCCCGACATGCGGGAGCAGCTCTTGCGCGAAGAGATCGGTCTGGTTCACGCCGTGCTCTACACCCATGAGCATGCGGACCATATCTTCGGGCTCGATGACTTGCGGCTGATGCAGTTTTACTTAGGTGGGCCGGTGCCGCTCTACTGCGAACAGCGGGTCGAGGAGCGGATCCGCAAATCGTTCGACTACGCGTTCACCACGGAAGCCCAGACGCACCCGGGGGCGGTGCCGCAGCTGGTGTTTCGACGGATCACAACCGAGCCATTCGACGTGCTGGGGGCGCGGATCACGCCCATCCGCTTGCGGCACGGGCCGCGATTTGACGTGCTGGGCTTTCGCATCGGCAACGTTGCCTACTGCACCGACGTGAACGCCATCCCCGCCGAGAGTATGGAGCTGTTGCAGGGGTTGGACGTGTTGGTGCTCGACGCACTGCGTCCCAAGTCGCACACGACGCATTTCAGCCTGGACGAAGCAGTTGAAATAGCCCGGCGGCTTGCACCCCGCGAGACGTTCTTCACCCACATGTCGCACGATCTGGAACACGAGGCGACGAACGCACTACTGCCGCCAGAAATGGCGCTGGCCTATGATGGGCAGCGAATCGTGCTGAAGGACGTAGAATTTGGCTAGACAACTATGGCGCCGGTATTCCCCGCATGATACCTCCCTTCAATGAATTTGGCCACCTACCGCCGGGTGTTCATCCCGCGACGCTTGATGAAATCGAGGCGCGGTTCGGACAAGAATCGGAAATCCGGAGCGTGCAGATGGAGTCAATTCGATGGATGGTCGAGCTTGCGGCTCAAACTGAGATCGAGCGAATCGTTTTGAATTGCAATTTTGTTACGGATATAATTGAACCGAACGATGTGGATTGTGCACTTATGGCCGGTTCCAAGTTTCCACTGGGATCAGCCGCCGGCGATGCATTCGAAAGCGGTTTTCCATTTCTTGAGATTTCGATCGTCCCCAAAACGGCGTTTGAATTGCTTGTCAACGAATTCTTTGCGACGGATCGAGTTAATCGGCCGAAAGGTATGCTGGAGGTCATCCAATGGCATTAAGAAGCGAGCGCGAAATGCTCAACTCGAAACATAAGCTGAAGAAACTTGAGCAGGCGTATGAAGAGACTCAACAAGATAACGCGCTCGATCCAGGAGTGCGAGCTGTATCTCTGCGTTCGCTCAAGCGACTGATCAATCAACTCACAGAGGAGATTGCCCGGTACGAGGCACATCACGCCGTACGGTAATCATCCAATAACAAAACGGAGACCGCGAGCATCTGCTTGCGGCCTCCGTTGATGGGTTACCAAATTCACGCAGGGTGAAGATGTTAGTCGTTCGTCGTGGCGGCCGTGCTCGTGCCCGCCCAGGCTTGTACGCCGGCGCCACTTTTGGCGTCGGCGATCTTGTGACCGCCCAAGAGGTTCAGGTAATCGACGGTGATGTCGAGCGCTTCCTTATCGTAGTCGTCCATGCGGAAGACCGGTCGATTCGGGTTGCTCAAGTCGTCGTAGATCTCTTCTTCCTCTTTGTCGGCATTAAGCTCCTTCCGTTCGGCGAGGAACTTGTCCTTGTTGAGCGTGACAGTTTTCGAATCCTTTTGTTCTTCGTAGCGCTTGATACGGCGCTTCTCGCGGGTGAAGAACTCGTCCTTGTCGACTCGCTGCTGCGACATGTTGCGCAAGTCCCTGCACCACCTGTCCGTTGACCATGTGGTACATGTCATGAGGCAGCGGCTGGACCTTGTCGAACTTCAGCGCGTAGTCGAGATCGGACTCGCCGACTTCGAGCTCGGTGGTAAGCGACGGCAGCTCGACGTCGGAGACGACGCCGCGGTTCTGGGTGCTGTCGCCACCGGGGCGATAGAACTGTTGGATCGTCATTTTCAGAGCGCCCAGATTCTTATTGCTGGAGGGGCTGAAGAGGGCGCTCGCCAAGTCGTAGAGCTGCTGGACCGTGCCTTTGCCGTGCGTCGAGTGGTCGCCGATCACGAGGCCGCGGCCATAGTCCTGGATCGCACCGGCGAAGATTTCGCTCGCGCTGGCACTGAACTTATTGATCATCACCACCAGTGGACCCTTCCAGACCATGCCGGCTTCGGGGTCTTGATAGGGATCAATCCGACCGTCCGGACCTTTGACTTGCACGACTGGTCCGGAGTCGATGAATAGTCCGGTCATGTTGACGGCCTCGGTGAGCGAGCCGCCGCCGTTCCAGCGGAGGTCGACCACGACGGCGTCGACGTTCTGGGTGTTGAACTCCTCCAAGAGCCGGCGGACGTCGCGGGTCGTGCTCTTATAGGTCGGCAGGCCCAAGCGGGCGCCATCCATGTCCATGTAGAAGCTCGGCAGCTGGATCACGCCGATGCGGAACGGTTTTCCATCCGGCTTGGTGCCCCGCTCGATGATTTCGCTGCGGGCTTCGCTGTCTTTGAGCTCGATGCGGTCGCGGGTGATCGTGTAAGTCTTGCGTCCCGAGTCGTCGGCCGGATCGACCTCGAGCCGGACGACCGTCTTCCGCTTGCCGCGGATCTTCTCGACCACGTCGTTGAGCTTCATGTCGACGATGTCTTCCATCGGGCCATCGAGGCCCTGGCCGACGCCGACAATCTTGTCGCCCGGCTTGAGGCTGCCTTCCTTGTCGGCGGCCCCGCCGGGGATGATGTTGTGGACCATCGTGTAACCGTCTTCGCTCTTGAGCAAAGCGCCGATGCCGTCCAGCTCCAGCCGCATTGTGATGTTGAAATTATCGAGCGTGCTGGGCGACATGTAGTCGCTGTGGGGATCGAAGCCGGTGGTCATCGACGAAAGGTAGCGTTCGAGCAGTTCGTCGTTGTCGGTTTGATTCCAGCTCTTGCGGATGCTGGAGTAGCGCTTGCGAAGCTTCTCGATGGCCTTGTCCATCGGCACGTCGTCGCTGGTCTCCTTCAAGAGGTCGAACTTGACTCGTTTCCGCCAGCGTTCCCGGGCCTCTTCCGGCGTCTTGGCGAACTTGGTGCTGTCGGGATCGCGGACCATATCCTCGTCAGTCGAGAAATCGTACTTCTGGTCGAGCAGAGACAGCGCCAGGTTCACTCGCTCATCGACGCGTTTGAGAAATCGATTGAACACGGTATAAGCGAAGTCGATGTCACCGTGTTTCATCTGATCGTCGAGCTGGTTCTGCTGGGTCATGAACTCATCGACGTCCTGCTGATAGAAGAAGAGTTTGAGCGGGTCGAGTTCCTTGATATAAGAGGCCAATGCCCGCTCAGAAATCTCGTCATCCAGCCGATGACGCGAGAGGTGCTTGTTCTCCATCAACATCGAGACAATGCTGACGATCTGCCGGTCGGAGGCGGAAGGCTGGGTCGGCGCGGCCAGCGCGGGAGAGGCCAGGATCGCCACGGCCACCAGGCCCAAGGAAAGTGCGCGGAAAGATCGGCGGCTCGTCGAATACATCATCTTCGAATCCTTATTTCGATTCACGCTGGCAGCCAAACCACTCCAATGAGTTCGGCCGACGGGGAGGTTCTTCACGGGGGAAAGTGCGGGCCGGAGGCGGGAATTTCCGAAGCCGCCATGAAACTTGGCGTAAGTAGCAGCTACATAACGGTTTATTTGTATCATAGCCAGGATTGCCGATCTGGCAAGCAAGGCGGACTGTAACGATTCAACGTCGTTTCGTCTACGTGTCTTGCCGTTGGAAACGCGGTCGACTGGCAACTTATCGGCCAGTACCGCAAGGAGGAGACTGTTCCGAGAACCGTTCCGGAGGGTGTCGCACGCCACGGCAGCCAGTTTTTGGTTGCCGTTTCGTACGGGCGAGACCGAATGAAACGATCCTTCCGCTAGCTACGTTCGCCGGACCGACGCGGTTCAATCGGTCGAATTGGCAGCGGTCTGGTCGCTGTTTTGGGCTGTGGATTTTGCCTGCCGGGCGATGGTTTCGACCAATCGTTGGTCCTGCCGCGCGAGCACGGTGCGGAGGTCGAGCCGGAGGCGCCCCGCGACGACGCGGCCGATGACCGGCGTCGGCGCATCGCGAAGCCGTTGTTCGAGCGACTGCACGTCGTGCGATGGAGTGAGCTCAATCGCGTACGAAGGCAGTCTGTCGTCCGCGAAAGGCGCCAGTCCCAAGCAGCTTTCGCTGGCGATGACCTCGGCCTGCTCGACGTCCTCGGCCTGAGCCAACTGTGGCGCGAGCCGCTCGGCACGCTGGCGAAGATTCTCGACCGGCGCCGTGAGCAATTGGAATAATGGTACGTTGATTTGCCCCTGCTGCGGATTGCGATACAGCACCAGAGTGGCCTGAAGGGCGGCGCGAGTCG
Source organism: uncultured Planctomycetota bacterium (assembly GCA_963808175.1). Lineage (GTDB taxonomy): Bacteria > Planctomycetota > Planctomycetia > Pirellulales > Lacipirellulaceae > DASYDU01. The sequence goes on from CAWEEU010000009.1 coordinate 162,816, forward strand.
CCGCGTCGGCGCGCAACGCGGCAAATAGCGGATGCGACTCGACTCGCTGGATAAGGTCTGCGCGTGCCGACGACGATCCCACAGCGAGGTCCGCCGACAAGACCGTCGCCGCGGGCGACCGCCAGGTGGGTCCCCAGCGCCAGGCTACCGCCGAGCGAAGGAACCGGGACGCCAAGAATCGGCAGAGCATCCGTCAGCGGCGCGGCACCGAGCAAGTCGATTAGCGGCAGCTCGCGGTCGCGCGCCAGTCCGACCAGTGATTCCAGTTCGCAGGACTCGGCGTCGCCGGTCACGGTGTAATGGTCAGGCTGTGTGCCGGATGATCGCGGCAGTGCGGCGAGTGATCGCGGCTTCGTAGTCGGCGGGCGTCACGCGGTTGACGGCCCCGACTTCGCGCAGTGAAGCCCGAACGGCCTGAGCAATGGATACCAGCGAACTACCAGGCTCCAGCTCGCCTACGTCGCGGCGAGCGATCACGATCCTGCGCTCTGCAGCGAGCGCCGCCAGCGTCAACCAGACGGCACCGCAATAGGAGCTGACGAAAGTCGCCGCTTCGGCACCGGTCAATTGACATGCCGCGCGTGCTGCGCCGTCCTGGCTGTTCAATGTGCCGCCGCATGCGTAATTGCGGCCGAGCGACACGATCTGCTCGAGGGCCTCGTCCGCCAGCGGCGCGCCGCTAAAGTCGGGGCTGAAGAAGCGGCCTGTGGCGTTGATCGCCGGTCGGAATGCGGGCAGTTGAAGCGAGGCGACGTGTCGGGCGGCGCGCTCGGCAAGTTCGGCGAGGGACGGCAGGTGGACGTCGGCCGCCCGCCGTTCCAGATCGCTCCGCAATTCGTCGAGAAACGACCTCACGCCGGCCGCCACGACGCTGCGGTTCCAACGATCCGCCAGCGCTCGGATGGGCGGCTTTTCCAGCAACTCGTTCGCAGACGGCAGTCGGGCGAGCAAATCGGACGCTTTGGTGGCCATGATCCGCACCTCCTGCTGTTCGGCCGTTGGTCGGTTGGTTGACCGCTGGCCACATTGTTGCAGAAGTGGGGACGCTGTCTAGCCACCGTGACCAAGTCGGCGATGTTAGCCGGCGGGCTTGTCCCACCGCGTTGGTTCAGGGAGGGACAAGCCGACCGGCTAACGAAGGGTGCGCTTAGGGATCGAGGCGATCTTGGGCCATCCACTCGGTGATGGTTTGCGGCCCTTCCTCTTTCTCCTCGGAGCCCCACATCTTACTCCACCAGGATTGATGCGCGTGGTTGGCGACGACGGGTTTGCGGCCGGTCTCGCTCGGCGACACGTACTCGACGGTTTTATGCCAGGCAGATGTCGTGCCTTCCTTCAGCGAGTGCCACGGCGAAACGCTGGGCGTCGCCTTTCTCGCGCTGGCCGGTTGCTGGGCCCAGGTGTTGCGCGGACGCGAGACGTGCGTCGGCTTGCCGTAGTTCGTCCGTGGTTGGCGCTTCGGCGTACTGGCAGCGACGGTGCCGCCGGCGGCAAACGGGTCGGTCGTCCTCGACGTCTCGGTGCTCGACTTGAACCAGCTGAATTTCGGCATCGACGGCCAGGCGAACCAGGAATCGCTTTCGACGGGCGTCACCATCGGCGACGCGGGCCGCATGGTTGGCGCAGGAGTGACGCTGGCCGGTGCGCTGGGCGCATCTTGATCCCGACCGAAGTGCCACCAAGGAGTCTTCGATTCCTCGGCGAAGCCGCTGGTCCCCACGAACAGGGCCAGCAGCACACCGAGCACTGGACGAGTGCCGTATCGCATTACCCGATTGCCTCCAATGAAAAGCGCCGCCGATCGAGATTCGACTTCCTTCCTATCAAGAATCATCGTCGGTACGGGGTGCGGAATGTCTCATAAACTCTCCCCCGCGCCCAGATTAACTCGGCGAGTGCTACTAGTGTCGCCGCAGCAGGCGACCGCGACCGACGCTGCCGGCGCCTGCAGCGAGTTGTTGTGTGGCCCGGCGATTTGCCGTAGGATGTTCCCAGTTCAGAAGTTGAGGTTGGATGCTGTCCGCCGTGGCATCCACGAAACTCTTGGCCACGACGTTTCTCGCCATGCTAGCGATCAGGATCGGACTCATTGGCGCGGGACGCATGGCGACGGCGTTGGGCCGCGGGTTCGTAGCGGCCAAATTGATCCCGCCCTCCGCGCTGGTGGCGAGCGACCCGCTCGAAGAAACGCGCGCCGCATTCGCGCAGGCAGTTCCGGGTGCGAAGGTCGTCGTTGAGAATGGGCCCGAGTTTTCCGGCTGCGACGTCGTGATCCTCGCCGTCAAGCCGCAGATGATGAAAACGGCGCTGGAGCAAGTCCGCGGCGTCGTGCGGTCCGACGCGCTGGTGGTCTCGATTGCGGCCGGGGTGACGCTGGAGCGACTTGCGGCCGGACTTCCGGCCGGGCAGCGGATCGTCCGCGTGATGCCCAACACACCCTGTTTGATTGGTCGCGGCGCGAGCGCCTATGCGCCGGGTCCGACGGCGACCGCAGATGACGGCAAACTGGTTGCTCAATTGCTCTCAGCCGTAGGTGTCGCATTTCCAGTTGCCGAGTCGCAACTTGACGCAGTGACGGGTCTGTCGGGATCGGGACCGGCGTTTGTATATACTATGATTGAACTTCTGGCTCAGGGGGGCAGAGAGGTCGGCTTGCCGGCCGAACTGGCCGACACGTTGGCCGCACACACCGCGGCGGGGGCCGCGGAAATGGTCCTCGCCACCGGTGAGACGCCGGCCGTGCTCCGCGGGCACGTCACCAGCCCCGGCGGGACAACCCTGGCCGGGCTCAAGGCTTTAGAAGAAAATGGGTTTGACCGGGCGGTGCTTGCCGCGGTGCGAGCGGCGACCGCGCGGAGTGTCGAATTGGGAAAATCGTCCTGAGGATCGTTGCATCATGTCGATCTTTTGTCGCATCGACGACAAGAATGTTCCGCTCTACCGCGTGATGTGGGTTTCCGCGACGCCGCACTTTTGCGGCGAAGAAGATTGCGTCCGCGAGGGCTATTACGAAATCCGGCTCGAGCAAGGCGAATCGGTGTGGGGTTCGGTCGAGGAGCGCGACAAGATGCTCGAAAGCCTCGAAGCCTGGCACGGCGAAATGGATCTGCCCGAAGACGATCAGGATCAGGAATGGTAGGCGTGCGAGCCGCGGCGAAGGGAGCGTGAGCCATGGACATGGATTACGAGGAAGGCGACCAGCTCGAATGGCGCGACACGTATTTCATCCTGTTCCAGCAATCGGGCCGGCCAACGCTCACGCAGGTCGAGGCGGCGATCTCGGATTCGGCCCGGCACGTCACGCTTGAAAATCTCGAGGCCGACGAAGACGGCATGTTCGAGTCACTCTTGGTCCAGGCGCCGGACGATCACTCGGCGCTGGAGATCAGCTACGAGACGGGCGAGGCGGTCATCGAGCAGAGCGCGGCCCTGGCGAAGCAGCTCAAGGCCGAGGCCACGTCTGACCAATTGAAGAAACTCTTGCGGGCCGACGCACGGCTCGACGTGATGCACTTCGAGCGGGTCAGCCCGGAGGATTCGTTCGATGACGAGGAAGATTTCGGCGGCGAGGCCGTTGACCCGTCGAGCCTGCTGAACGTCGTCGAGGCGCTGGCCCGGCTGACCAAGGGCGTGCCGATCGATCCGGCCTCGGGGGCGATCCTGGCGTAAGACGAATTCGCCAGCCATTCGGGAGCGCGTCGCGAGCGACGCGGCCAATTCTTCACTCAACTCTCAACACTCGACTCTCAACTTTTTCATGCTGGCTAAGGAAATCAAACCGGGGACGATCGTCGTCCACAACGACGCACCCCACATCATCGAAGGGGTCAACGTGCAGTCGCCGTCGGCCCGCGGCGGCGCGACGCTCTATAAGTTTCGCTCGCGGAATCTGGTCACCAAGCAGAAGGCCGACATCACGCTCAAGGGGACCGAGAGCCTGCCCGACGCCGACTTCGCCAAGCGCGAAGTCACGTTCATGTTCGCCGACACCGAGACGGTCCATCTTCTCGACTCGGGCGACTACAACCAGTACGCGATTTCGCGGGCCGACGTGGCGACGGAGCTGCAATACCTCACCGAAGATCTCAAGGGGATGCTGGCCCTGATCTATAACGGCGAGTGCGTCGGCATCCAGTTGCCGGCGGCGGTCGATCTGACGATCACCGAGTGCGATCCCGCGGTGAAGGGCAACTCGGCCACGTCGCGCACCAAGCCGGCCACGCTCGAAACCGGTGCGATCGTGCAGGTGCCCGAGTATTTGAAGCAAGGCGAGAAGATTCGCGTCGACACGCGGAGCGGGGAGTTTCTGGCGCGGGCCTGAAATCGCCGCCGCAAAACAGAAGGAGCCGTCGGCGTGCGCCGACGGCTCCCGTTTCTGCTTCAATCGCAGCGGTTCTCGCTACGCCTGGATCACCGGCGTACTCTCGACTGCAGCGCCGTCGACCGCGTGCTTTAGCTCGTGGAGCTGGCCTTCGGCGATTTCCTGCGGCAAGGTGGCGAGTCGGCCGGCTGCAGCGGCTTGCCGGGCGAGCAGCTTTCGGCCACCCGAGGTCCAGACGCGGACGCTGCGGAGCGGCTGGCGGCTTTTCTGGCAGAGGATCGTAACCCGGGTCGGAGTGACGTCGTCGATGTCGACCCGCTTGGCGTCGAGCCGGTAGTTCACTACCAACTCGACCTGCCGACTGGCTTCCGCGTCCTCCCATGTGGCTTGGTAACTTTTCATGACGTCACTCCTCAAATATGTGGGTAGAGATTGCAATCGCTCAACAATTCCGGGAACCGGCAACCCACATGGCTGCCGACAGAAGGTGCAGCGCAGCGTTGGCACTGCAACTGGGGAACTTAACACTCTAGTTAGAGGTTCGGCCTGCGGCCAGAGCCAATTGAGTGAAATTAGGCAAAAGGGGCCGAAGAGGCGGAAAATGCGGGGCAAATTCGCCCGATGATAGCGGTGGAATCGCCCTCGCCAGCCGGACAGTTGGCGCGTCACTTGCCCTTGAGGCGGGCCTTTTTCTTGGCGGAGCGTTTCTTGCCGGCGAGCTTCGAGGTGACCTTCTTGGCCGACTTGGGGGCGTGCTTGCCGGCCGCTCTCTTCTTGCCGCCGAAGATGTTTTCCCAGTTGTCTGCGAATTTCTTGGTGGCGCCGACGCGGGTGACACTCATGGGTGGACGTTGCTCCTGATCAGTGTGGAAGAAAGCGCGGGGCAAGCCCGCCGTTAAATGTCCCTTCGAGGGAACTAACCGTGTTGTAGTTTCTTATAGCGGAAACGCTTTGGTTCGTCTGCGCTTTCGCCCATGCGTTCTTTGCGTTGCTCCTCGTAGGTTTGGAAGTTGCCCTCGCACCAGTGGACGTAGCCATCTCCCTCGAAGGCCAGGATGTGCGTCGCCAGCCGGTCGAGGAACCAGCGGTCGTGGCTCACGACGACCGCGCAGCCGACGAAATTGGCGACCGCTTCCTCGAGCGCCCGCAGCGTGTCGACGTCGAGGTCGTTGGTCGGTTCGTCCAAGAGCAGCACGTTCGAGCCGCGGCGCAAGCAGCTTGGCGAGATGCACGCGGTTTCGCTCGCCGCCGGAGAGCACGCCGACTCTTTTTTGCTGGTCGGGACCGAGGAAGTTGAACCGCGTGACGTACGCCCGGGAGTTGAGCTTGCGGCCGCCCATGTCGAGGTTGTCGAAGCCGCCGGAGATTTCTTCGTAGACGGTTTTGTCGGCGTTGAGCGAGTCGCGGCTCTGGTCGACGTAACCCAGCACGACCGTCTCGCCGATTTTTAGTTCGCCTTCGTCCGGCTCCTCCTGGCCCATCAGCATGCGGAGGAGCGTCGTCTTGCCGGCGCCGTTGGGGCCGATGATGCCGACGATCCCGCCCGGCGGCAAGCGGAAGCTTACGTTCTCGAAGATCACGCGGTCGCCGTACGACTTGCCGAGGTTCACTGCCTCGACGACCCGCTCGCCAAGGCGCGGGCCGGCTGGAATCTGGATTTCGAGCTCGTCGCTACGGTCCTCGTACTGGGCCTGCTCGGCGGCCATCGTCTCGTAGGCTTTGATGCGGGCCTTGCTCTTGGCCTGGCGGGCCTTGGCCGACGCGCGGACCCATTCCAGCTCGCGGGCGAGCGTCTTCTGCCGGGCCGAGGCCTGCTTTTCTTCGATCTCCAGCCGCTTCCGCTTCTGTTCGAGCCACGACGAGTAGTTGCCTTCCAACGGATGACCGACGCCGCGATCGAGTTCCAGGATCCACTTGGCCGCGTTGTCGAGGAAGTAGCGATCGTGCGTCACGGCGACGACCGTGCCCGGATACTCGGTCAGGTGCCGCTCGAGCCAGGCCACGCTCTCGGCGTCGAGATGGTTGGTCGGCTCGTCGAGCAAGAGCAGGTCGGGCTTCTCCAAGAGCAGCTTGCAGAGCGCGACGCGGCGCTTCTCGCCGCCGGAGAGCGTCGTCACGTCGGCGTCGCCCGGCGGCAGGTTCATCGCGTCCATCGCGATCTCGATCTGGCGGTCGAGCTCCCAGGCGTTCGAGTGATCGATCTTGTCCTGCACCGCAGCCTGGCGGTTCAGCAGCTTTTCCATCTCGTCGGGGTCCGTCACTTCGCCGAGCTTGTCGGAGAGCTGCTCGAACTCGGTCAATAGCGCCCTGCGTCGAGGCGACGGCCTCCTCGACGTTGCCGAAGACGTCCTTCTCCGGATTGAGCTTCGGTTCTTGCTGCAACAGGCCGACGGTGAAGCCGTCGGTGAGTCGAGCTTCGCCGTCGAATTCCTTGTCGAGCCCGGCCATGATCCTCAAGCAGCGTGCTCTTGCCGGAGCCGTTGCGGCCCAGGACGCCGATCTTCGCGCCGGGATAAAACGCCAGCCAGATGTCTTTGAGGATCTCGCGCTGGCCGATCTTCTTGGTCAGCGCCGACATTTGAAAAATGTATTTTTGAGTCATAGTCAATTATTTAACCACAGAGGACATGGAGGGCACAGAGCAGCAGACGATGCTAGCGAGCTGTCACTCTGTGCTCTCCATTCACTCCGTGGTGAATTATTCCCATTCGATCGTCGCGGGCGGTTTCGACGAAATATCGTAGACCACGCGGTTGACGCCTTTGACTTCGTTGATGATGCGGGTGGAGATGCGGGCCAGCAGGTCGTAGGGCAAGTGGCTCCAGTCGGCGGTCATGAAGTCGTCGGTGTTGACCGAGCGGACCGCCAGGGCGTTGTCGTAGGTGCGCTCGTCGCCCATCACGCCGACGCTCTGCACCGGCAGCAGCACGGCGAACGCCTGCGACGTGGCGCGGTAGAGCCCCGCCGCCTTGATCTCGCTCGACCACGATCGCGTCGGCTTCGCGGAGCGTGTCGAGCCGTGGCTTGGTCACCTCGCCCAGGCAGCGAACGGCCAGGCCCGGGCCGGGGAACGGATGCCGCCACACGATCTCTTCGGGCAGACCGAGTTGCAGCCCCAACTGGCGGACTTCGTCTTTGAACAGGTCGCGCAGCGGCTCGATCAGTTCGAAGCCGAGTTCCGCGGGCAGGCCGCCCACGTTGTGGTGCAGCTTGATCGTGTCGGTCGGGCCGTCGAGCGCCGCGCCGCTTTCGATCACGTCGGGATAGAGCGTGCCCTGGGCCAGGTACTTTGCCCCTTGCATCTTGCGGGCCTCGGCGGTGAAGCAGTCGATGAACACGTGCCCGATGCGGCGACGTTTCTCCTGCGGCTCGGTGACGCCGGCCAGCGCCGCCAGAAATTGCTGCTCTCGCCTTCACGACGTGCAGGTCGGTCTTGAAGTGCTTCGTGAACTCCTCGATGACCGAGTCGGCCTCGTCTTTGCGCAACAGGCCGTTGTCGACCAGGATGCACGAGAGCTGCGGGCCGATCGCCTGATACAACAGGGCGGCGACGACCGACGAATCGACTCCGCCCGAGAGACCGCAGATCACGCGGTCCTTGCCGACGCGCTGGCGCATCTCGCGGATCGTTTGCTCGGCGAAGTCGTCCAGCCGCCAGGTGCCGACGCAGCCGCAGGCTTTCTTGACGAAGTTCGCCAGCATCGTCTTGCCCTTCGGCCGTGTGGGTCACCTCGGGATGGAATTGCAGGCCGTAGAGCGGGCGAGAGCGATGCTTCACCGCGGCGTGGGGACAGGTTTCGGTGGCGGCCAGCGAGACGAAATCGTCCGAGCACGCGATCGACCTGGTCGCCGTGGCTCATCCAGACCTGGGTCTGTTGGGCGACACCGGCGAACAGGTCGGCCGCCTCGTGAGTCGACGAATTGACCGTCAATTCGGCGCGGCCGTACTCGCGCGCCGGAGCGCTTTGCACCTTCCCGCCCATGGCCTGGCAGACCAACTGCATGCCGTAGCAGATGCCCAGCACGGGAATGCCCAGCTCGAAGATTTTCGGATCGCACTTCGGCGCGCCCTCGGCGTAGACGCTCGTCGGGCCGCCGGAGAGGATCAGCCCCTGCGGCGCAAGTTCGCGAACCCGCTCGGCTGTGATGTCGTGCCGCACGATCTCGCAGTAGACGTGCTGCTCGCGGACGCGGCGGGCGATGAGCTGCACATACTGGGCGCCGAAATCGAGCACGAGCACCCGCTCGGCAGCGATATCACCGGCGGCGCTGTTCGATGAAGACTTTGCGGCGGGCATAGACGACGAATTGCGGCTGCTGGGAAACGAAACATTATAAGACTGCTGCAGGCGGCCAACTAGCCCGGATATTTCATACGCCGAAGCGCTGATGCCTATAGCGCGATGGCCTTAGTCCTGGTAAATAGGGGGTTTCAACGACGAATTCCCATCACCAAGACCAAGGCCATTCGCATGACAGAGTGTAGCACGGACGTCATGGAGTTTACAGGGCACGAGCGACGCAAGGTTGTCGCGGATTTCAACGGTGGTCGGTTGACCTCGGACGCTGGAATTCTCTTGCTGCGTGAAGTCGACAGACGACTGGGGTTCATTGATGCGATCAACGAATGCCTGCCTGATCCTCGTGAGCCGCTCCTAATCGTTCACCAGCAACGCTCGATGCTGGCCCAACGCATCTTCTCCATCACGTTGGGTTATGAGGATCTCAACGACCAGCAGACGATGCGAGCTGATCCTGCTCTGCAAACGGCTGTTGGCTGTGAGCCAGAGGAGGAATCCCCGTTGGCTTCACCGCCGACGCTCTGCCGGCTGGAAAATCGCGTGAATCGCAAAGCGTTGGTAAGGATGTCCAAGGTGCTGGTCGATACGTTTCTGGCGTCTCACCAGAAGCCACCGAAAGAAATCACGCTCGATTTTGACGCCACCGACGATCCGGTTCACGGCAATCAAGAGCGGCGTTTCTTTCAGGGCTATTACAACCACTATTGCTTCCTGCCACTCTACGTGTTTTGTGGCGAGCACCTGCTGTGTGCCTACCTCCGCCCCAGCAACATCGACGCGGCCAAGCATTCCAGAGCCATCACGAAGCTGCTGGTCGACTATATTCGCCAGAGGTGGCCGGATGTGAAAATCACGATTCGTGGAGACAGCGGCTTCTGCCGCTGGCGGTTGATGCGATGGTGCGAAAAACACGGGGTTTCTTACATTTTGGGGCTGGCCCGCAATCAGGTATTGGAACGACGGATAGAGCGGCTCATGGAGAAGGCGGAGGCGGCCTTTGAAGCGACGGGGGATAAGCAGCGGCTGTTTGGTGAAATCAAATACACAGCGGAGACGTGGGATCACGAGCGGCGTGTAATCATGAAGGCCGAACGTCTGCCGGCTGGTCCCAACAGCCGTTTTATCGTGACCAACCTCAAAGGCCGTCACCAGGCACTGTATGACGAGAACTACGTGAAGCGCGGCGACATGGAGAACCGGATCAAAGAGCAGCAACTGATGCTGTTTGCCGATCGCACGAGCTGCCACGACTTCGAGGCGAACCAATTCCGCCTGCTGTTATCCAGCTTTGCGTACGTCCTCACTTCCCATCTTCGTCAGCACCACTTGGCTGGTACGAAATTGGAAAGCGCGCAGGTGAGCACGATTCGTTTGAAACTCTTCAAAGTGGCCGCTCGCGTCGTCGTGTCGGTACGCCGAATCGTGTTTCATTTGGCCAGTTCGTATCCTTACCAGGCGCTCTTCCAGCGGATCGCGAAGTCGGTTCATCTCCGACCCGGATGATCCGCGGCCAATTCGAGCCACCACGGCCCCCATGGGGGAAAGGGGGTCTTGCGCTCTTGGCCACGCATTCGGCACCAGCCCACCGCAAAAACAGTCTCTCCGCCAGAATCAAGCACGCAGCAACGTCGTATGAAATATCCGGGCTAGGGGCCGCGTTGCTGGTCGGCCGCTGCGGGCGTATAGTGATTGCGTGCAAATTCTCTTAACAAACGACGATGGCATTTACGCGCCTGGCCTGGCGGCGATGGAACGGGCGCTCTCTCGGCTGGGGGACGTGACGATCGTGGCCCCGGCAGTCGAGCAGAGCGGCGTGGGCCATTCAATCACGTTCCTGGCTCCGCTGATGGCCGCCGAGGCGTTCGACGGCGAGCGGCGGCGGGGCTGGGCCGTCGAGGGGAGTCCCGCGGACTGCGTGAAGCTGGCGATTGGGCGGTTCTGCCCCCAGCGGCCCGATTTGATCGTCAGCGGCATCAACGGTGGCTTCAACATCGGCATCAACGTGCTCTATTCGGGCACGGTCGCCGGGGCCACCGAAGGAGCCCTGTTCGGCATCCCGAGTGTCGCTGTCTCGCTGGAATACGACGAGCGGCCGAAGTTCGACCGGGCGGCGACGCTCGCCGTGGGGCTGATCAGGCAGATCATCGCCCAGCAGGACGCGCGGTCCGGTCCTTTGTACAATATCAATATCCCAGGGGTGGCGCTGGAGCGACCGACCGAGGTCCGCGTGGTACCGATGGCCACGGCACGATGGCCCGCCGACTTCGACGAGCGGATCGACCCCAAGGGACGGCGCTACTACTGGGCGATGGGGACGCCGCCGATCGCCGCCGAGGGCGAGTTAACGGACCTCGAAGCGATCGCCCGCGGATTCGTGACGCTCACGCCGCTGCGGATCGATCGTACGGAACAGAGAGTGCTGGAACGCATGCAGGGCTGGAAGCTTTCGCTCGGTGTGGGGGAGCAAAGCTAAATCACGGGGCCTGTACGGACTGGTCGGATCAGCGACGAGTCTAAAATGAGGAGCGCTATCATGAATACTTTATTGAAGTGCTGGATCGGGGTCGGTTTGATCGTCGTCGCACTGGGGTCGATTGGTTGCGAAGACTCGGCCAACACTGGCGGGGGCGACATGGACAGCCTCGCCGCCCAGCTGGAGCAGAGCAAGCAAGCGAAGGCCGCTGCTGCAGCGGCCGAACAAGCACGGGCTGAAGCAGCGCAGGCCGCCGCGGCGAAGGCGGCCGCCGAAAAAGCAGCGGCGGAAAAGGCGGCAGCGGAATTGGCAGCCAAGCAAGCCGCCGAGCGAGCGCACGCCGACAACGAGACGTCGATCACGATCACGGTCAAGAATCCGCAAGGACTGCTCTCAGGTCGCGACGCGGAAGAAGCAATCGCCGGCATTGTCGGCAAGAAGCAGCGAAAGAACCGGGTCGAGGGTCCGCTCCGCTATTACGGAGCGATGGCCAACGCCCGGATCATCGCGATGGATCGAGCTCTGGGCTGGCAGATCAAATCGGCGCTCGACGTTTATGTAAACGGTGAGAATGACGGCAAATATCCCAAGACGACAGAAGAATTCATGGAAAAGGTCGTCAAGCCCAACATGATCGAACTGCCGGAGCTGGAGCCGAATCAGGAGTATTATTTCGACCCGCAACAACATGAGCTGGTCATCCTTGAACGGATTGACGAGCCTGCGGACGCTGGGCATCCGGACGAGCAAGCGCCGGCGCAATCGACCCCGCCGCTCCAATGAGCGATCGAAAGCCGTGCGATCGGTACAGACGGCGATGTGAGAATCCCCGCGGGGATTTCGCGTTTGCGGACACTGCGAATCGGGCGTGTTGCGAAAACGCAACATCCGCTTGAGCGGCCAGGGCGCTGATTAAAATGGGAGTCGTGGGTGCACCGGCATCCGCTGACGATCCCCTCTCTTCTCGTTCGCCCTCCGCTCAACCGACGAAAGCTCCCCCGATGAACTGGCTCCACTGGCGAGTTACGCTGGCGCTCGGCGCAGCGCTGTTTTGTTTGAATCTCGCGCATTCGGCATCGGCTTGCGACGCCGGCTGCATGCCGCGCGGCATGGCAATGGTCCAAGCACCGGTCCCAGCTGCCGCTAGCGCCGCCGTCGAATCGCCGCAAACGAAATTGAGCTGGGTCTTCCGACGGAGCACTTATACGAACGATCCGATCACGGGCGCCCGCGTGGGGCAGTTTGCGCAAGGACCCGGTGGAGCCGTTGGACGATCAACGGCTGGTCACGAGCAGCTATCGCCGGATGCGGAGTGAGAATCGTGGCCGCGACGGCTCGATCGATACAACCTACGTGGTTCAAGGTTGGGGCGACGGCGGCGGCGAGCTAGACGCCCAATGGCAGATGTTCAACGACGTCTGGAAGGAAGCGATTCTCAGCGGCAGCTTCTACAACAACCAGCAGGCCTTTGGCCCCTGGGGCAACGGGCGCTGGGGCGGGAATGACTGGAACGGCGGGCCCGTCTGGGGCAACCCGCCCTGGAACGGAGGCTGGCAGAATGGCGGTTGGAACGGCGGTGGCTGGAACGGCGGTTGGAATGGCGGCGGAAACCAGGGCAGTTGGCCGCATGGCGGCCCGCACGACAACCACTGGCCGAGCGACGATCGACCGCCGCTGAATCAGGATTAATGTCCGCGTCCGGCGGCGCGATGCCAATCTCGTTCCGGCTGGTAACTGGTGATCAAACAGCGGTCGCCGGCGACGACAAACTCGATGGTGACGTGGTCCATGTAGCCGCCGTGCATGCCGTTTTGGCGGACGACCACGTTCACAAAACCTTTGCAGCGGACGGTCGCCGTTGGCGGCGGTTGCTGCTGGTCGACCGCAATGTCGGGCGTGCCCAAGACATTGGCCTTGTTGACGTGTACCAGCGGCATCAGCGTCTCGGCGTCACTGCGAACGTCGAGAGCATTGGGCGCGACATAGGACAGGACGCGCGGCAAGTCGTTGGCCTCGATTGCGTCGGCGAGCTCATTGAGCGTGCGTGCGACCGCTTCGCGCGGTGTCTCAATGAAGTGTTCGACGCCCAGCAAGAGCCCCGTAACGAGCAACACGACCAGTATCGCCACCAGGGAAGCCGTCGTGCGGAGCTGCCAATAGACGACGCCGGCCAACACGAGCAGCACCGCGCCGCCCGCCCAGATCGCCAGCGCGTTCTCAGCCAGGTAATTCATGCCGACGCCTCTGGTGTTCGCGGCTGAGCATCACCGCGGAGAATAAAATCGCGCTGCCCAGCAAGGCCGCCAAAGGCCAGATGGGAATCAGCGTTTTCTCGGGTGACGAGTAGTCGCGCCGCGCGGAGTCTCCGGCCGCTGCGTCGCCGAGCTGGTCGTTCTGTATCCGCTCGCGGGCCTGATACTGCCGCTCAAGCCGCGCCTGCCGTTTGCCGTATTGCCCGCTGATCGCGCCGAGCGCGATTAGAGCAACCACCGAAAACAACAGCCCCCAGAACCAGGGCGAATCCGTGACGGGCGGCTGTTCGCGACTAGCCATAAGGAAATTTTACCACCGAGTGCACCGAGGTCACGGAGAAGAAAAGCCGAAGCAAATGCAAATTGCAAAATGACAAATGCAAATTGACCGTTCTGCATTTCTCAACATGCAATTTGCAGTTGGCAATGGCCTTGTCGAACTATTCGCATGTTCAGTTCGTAAATCAGGGAAGAAATGGATTCCCCCTCACACTGAAGGAGCGCGTGAATGGTTGCCAAGGCGAAAACGAGCTACAAGATTACCAATTGGAGAAAATATAACGAGTCGCTGGTGCAGCGGGGCTCGATTACGTTCTGGTTTAGCGACGACGTGATCGACGCGTGGGAACATACCAACGAGGCCACGAAGGTCGGGCACCCGTTTGTTTACAGCGATACGGCCGTTGAAAGCCTGCTGATGTTGCGGGAGTTGTTTCGGCTTCCCTATCGGCAGACCGAAGGTTTGGGGCGTTCGCTGGCACAGTTGATGCAGGTGGACGTGGCGATTCCCGACTTCACGTCTCTGGCCAAACGGGCGGCCAAGCTGGAAATCGCCTTGGACGTTGCGGACCGCCAGGGACCGATCGACGTGGTCGTCGACAGCACCGGCTTGAAGGTGTTTGGCGAAGGCGAATGGAAAACTCGCAAGCACGGTGTGAGCAAACGACGCACGTGGCGGAAATTGCACTTGGCCGTGAACCCGGATACGCAGGAGATCGAAGCGGAAGTGCTGACGGAAAACTGTGGGCACGACGCGGACCAAGTGGAGGAATTGCTGGAGCAGATTGATTCGCCCATCGATTCGTTTGCCGGCGATGGGGCCTATGATCAGTGGAAAGTGTACGAAACGCTCGGCGCCGACGAGATAGAGCCGATCATTCCTCCGCGTCGCAATGCCAAAATCAAGCAACACGGCAACTCGAGCCAGCCGCCTTTGGAGCGTGACGAAGCGATCCGCGAGATTCGCCGAGTTGGTCGGAAACGGTGGAAGGAAGACGTGGGATATCATCGACGCAGCCTGGCGGAAACCGCCATGTATCGCATGAAGTGTTGTTTCGGAGGAAATGTGAAAAACAGGATTCTCGAAAACCAACAGGCCGAAGCCCGTCTGAGATGCAAAATCTTAAACCGTTTCACCCACCTCGGGCTGCCTCAGTTCGAGTGGAATTAGTCAACAAGGCCGTTGGCAATTCTCAATTGCCATCACCCTTCTCTGTGTCCTCTGTGGTGAAATCCTTACTTCTTCGGGAACAGCGGTCCGCCGTATTGGGCGGCGTCGCCGAGTTGCTCTTCGATCCGCAGCAGCTGGTTGTACTTCGCCATCCGGTCGCTGCGTGAGGCACTGCCGGTTTTGATCTGGCCGGTGCTCATGGCGACGGCCAGGTCGGCGATCGTGCTGTCCTCGGTTTCGCCGCTGCGGTGGCTCATCACGTTGGTGTAGCCGTGGCGGACCGCCAGGCGGATCGCCTCGATCGTCTCGGTGAGCGTGCCGATCTGGTTCACCTTGATCAGAATGCTGTTGGCGATGCCTTCGTCGATGCCGCGTTGGAGCCGCTCGGTGTTGGTGACAAACAGGTCATCGCCGACGATCTGCACCTTCGAGCCGAGTTGCTTGGTGAGCAGCTTCCAACCCTCCCAATCGTCTTCGGCGCAGCCGTCTTCGATCGAGCAGATCGGGTACTTGGCGACCCAACCGGAGAGCAGCTCGACCATGCCGGCCGAGTCGAGTTCCTTGCCGTCGATCTTGTAAACTCTTTTGGCGGCGTCGTAGAACTCGGTCGAGGCGGGGTCCATGGCGATCCAGACCTGCTCGCCCGGTTTGTAGCCAGCCTTTTCGATCGCGGTAAGGATTACGTCGATGGCGGCCGCGTTGTTGGGCAAATCGGGCGCGAAGCCGCCTTCATCGCCGACGGCCGTGCTCAGACCCTTGTCGTGCAGCACTTTCTTGAGGTGGTGAAAAACCTCGCAGCCGCAGCGGATCGCGTCGCTGAACCGCTCGACGCCCAGCGGCATGACCATGAACTCCTGCACGTCGACCGAGTTGTCGGCGTGCTGACCGCCGTTGATGATGTTCATCATCGGCGCCGGGAGCACCCGGGCGTTGGAGCCGCCCACGTAGCGGTAGAGCGGCAGCCCCACGTACTTGGCGGCGGCGTGGGCCATCGCCAGTGAGACGCCCAGGATCGCATTGGCGCCGAGCTCTTTCTTGTTCGGCGTGCCGTCCAGCTCGATCAGCTTCTGGTCGATGCCGATCTGGTCGAGCGCGTCGGCGCCGACCAGCTCGTCGGCGATCTTTTCGTTGACGTTGGCGACGGCCTGCGTGACGCCCTTGCCAAGGAACATCTTCTTGTCGCCGTCGCGGAGCTCCCAGGCCTCGTGGACGCCGGTGCTGGCGCCGCTGGGCACGGCGGCGGTGCCGACCGTGCCGTCGTCGAGCGTGACGTCGACTTCGACGGTGGGATTGCCGCGGCTATCGAGAATCTGGCGACCGTGGATGTCAACGATCATGCTCATGGCGAACCGGCCTTTCCTATGCCTGGAGGATCTGCGATGGGTGGCGAACCGCTATTTTAGGCCGCTGGCGTCGGTTGTCGAGCGGGTGGCGATTTGTTGGCCGATTTGAAGCGTCAGTGTTAAACTGGAGGTTGTGCCGAGACCAGCTGGCTTCCGTGTCGAGTTGATGCAAAAACTTCGTCGAATTCTCTTGTGCTTGCTGGTCGCGGTGGCGGTCGCATCGGGCATCGAATCGGCGTCCGCCGTTGACGATTCACGTCGACTACAGCCTCGACACGGCCGGCAGCAAATTCTTCGGCAGCGGCAATCCCCAGGGAGCAACTGGCGGAGTGCAGGCCAAGGCGGCCATGGACGCGGCCGCTGTCGTTCTACTCCGGACATCCTCACCGATACGTTCACGGCGATCCAGACGCCGCCGAAATTCTTCGGCAGCTTGGGGGGAACCAACACCTGGAGTTGGCAGCGGACCTATACAAATCCTGTGAACGGCTTTCAAAATGCCGAGAATAATGTTTCGATACCAGCCAACGATTTCATCGTGTTCGTCGGCGCCCGCGACCTGCCGTCGGGCTTACTGGGTTTGGGCGGACCGGGTGGGTACAGCTGGCAGAGTAATCGTGTTGGCAACTTTACGGGCTCGGAGCTCGCGTATATCGATCAGACAAACACTCAGTTCGAGAGCGCGGTTGAAACACGCGGCGAAACCACGGGATTCGCCCGCTGGGGTGGATCAATTTCCGTCGATAGCAATGCGAACTGGCACTTCAACCAAACGACGACCCCGGCCGGCAGCGAGTTCGATTTTTATTCTGTGGTGCTGCACGAGCTGGCCCACACACTTGGATTCGGTGCGTCCCAAGAATGGCAGGATCTGGTGAGTGGGACGACATTTGTGGGAGCCCAAGCGAAGGCCCAATACGCGCAGAGCGGCGGCGTTCCTCTGGCCCCACCAGAGGGCACTGACCCGGCCGGTCACTGGAAATCCACAATCTCGAAGAGCACCGTGTATGGAGGTTCGACAGCTCAGACACCGTTGATGGTGCCCGCACTATTGTCCGGTGAGCCCCGGCGACTCACCAACCTCGACGCCGCGGCGCTAGTGGACCTCGGCTGGGAGATTGCGTTGCCGCAGCCTGTGCCCGGCGACTACAACCGCAACGGCATCGTCGACGCCGCGGACTACACGGTCTGGCGCGACACGCTCGGCTCGACGACCGACCTCCGCGCCAACGGCAGCAACTCGGGGGCGAGCGCCAATAAGATCGACCAGGCGGACTACGCGTTCTGGAAGTCGCACTTCGGCCAGCACGCGGGAAGCGGCGCGGGCGCGATCCGCGTACCGGAGCCAGCTAGTCCAGTGATTCTGTTGATCGTGGCGGGAAGTAGCTTGACGACACGTCGCCGACGAAGGCGCGTTGGCCTACGGCTCTAGCCATAGACCGCGGCGGAGGGTGCGAATTCGCCCCACTAAGTGTACCGCGAATGTTGCGTTGCCATTTGCGGCAGCAAAGTCCCCGGTCATTTCGTGGCGCGCTGAGCATTCGCTGGATCTGCGCCAGCCACTCCTTCGTGGGCGGGCCATAGGGGCGGAATTTTTCCTGCGTGCCGAGGTCGTCGCTGTAGAACAGGCCGCGGTGCTGGCGGAGGCGGCTGGCGGCCGGCGTGTCGAGCAGGTTCGTCGAGTCGGCGGCGCTCATCTGGAACAAGACCCGCAGCTCGAACTCGCGGAGCGTCTGCCGGTCCACCAGCCGGTTGACGTCGTTGTAGGAGTCGCACCAGACGAGCGAATGGACGCCCCAGGCCGGGCCGTTGCGAACGATCTCGGCCCACTGTTTGTCCGGCCGGGGCGGCTTGTCCCGATCCATCGAGAAGCTGAAATCGTCCTCGTTGCGGCGGAGGTCGCGGAAGCGGCCGGCGTCGTGAATCACCAGATACCAGGGCGGCGCGTCTTCTTCGCCGGCCGCTTCACGCCGGGCGATCTCGGCGGCGACTTCGGCAATCATGCTGGCCGTG
Source organism: uncultured Planctomycetota bacterium (assembly GCA_963808175.1). Taxonomy (GTDB): domain Bacteria; phylum Planctomycetota; class Planctomycetia; order Pirellulales; family Lacipirellulaceae; genus DASYDU01. Next base: position 180,969 of record CAWEEU010000009.1, read on the forward strand.
TTGCGGGGGCCGCCGACGGTGATCGAATCGGCAAGCGCGTCGGCCAGTTGTTGCCAGGCTCCTGCCAAGGGCGAGGCGGGCCGCGTGCCGTCGAGCACGAAGAATCGCGGCGTAGCCTTGAGCGGCCAGGGCGACCACCGCGTTGGCCAGCACGCCGAACGCCGACTCTTCTTCGCTGCCGACGACCAGCAGATTGCTGCCGGCGTGCGGTGCGAAGTGAACGAACGTCGGCTCCTTGATGGCCACCGCCGCGCCGAGCCAGGCCTTCGGCCCCGCCGCGGGCGCGGCCTCGGACCCGTTGGCCAGAGCGTGGGCGAGCTGCTCGTTCTCGGCAGGGTCGGCCGCCTGGTCGCCTTCGAACACGATCGCGGGCGGGGTGACGACGCCCTGTTGCGCGGCGAACGTCTTCCAGACGTGCGGAGGTACTCGATCCGCTTCGGCTCGGAAAGCCAGACCACCTGGAACGGCTGGTTGCCCGCCAACAGGCCGTTCTGGTCGTTGTAGATCGCTTCGCCGGGACGGGTGAGATAGCGGGCCGCCATGTTCCGCTCGTCGCTGAGAATGACGTGGGCGTCGGCCTCGCTGCACTGCAGCGCCACGCGTACCGCCATCTGGCCCATCGTGCTGCGGGCGAGCGAATAGGCCCCGCTGAGCGTTTGCGAACCGAGCATCACGTGGACGCCGAACGCCCGGCCTTGCCTCACCAGCCGGTCCAAGCAGCAACGACGCATCCTGGGCAAGCTTGTCATCTTCGACGAACAGCTCCTGAAACTCGTCGATCACGAGCATGATCCGGGGCATTCGCTCACCGGGCCGCGCGGCGCGGAAGCTCGGCAGGTCCTGCACACCCGCGACGCGAAACATTTCGCCGCGCCGCCGCAACTCTTCGTCCAAACGCTCCAAGCACGCTCAGGCCGAACTCGCGCTCGCTTTCGATGGCAATCACGCGGGCATGCGGCAGCCGGTGGCTGGCGTAGGTCTTGAACTCGACGCCCTTCTTGAAGTCGATCAGGTAGAACTCGACCTGGTCGGGCGAATAGTGAAGCGCGGCGTTGGTGATGAACGCGTGCAGGAAGGTCGACTTGCCGGAGCCGGTCTTGCCGGCCACCAGCAGATGCTGCGACGTGCCGCGGCCGAGCCGCACGGACTGCAGCCGCATGGCCCCTGCCCTACCCAGCGGGACGGTGAGCTCCTGGCTGCTATCGCCGGCCCATAGCTCGCCTTTGGCCGGTGCGACGGTCTCGAAGGGCACCTCGACGCGCATCGCCTGCTTGGCCGCTGCACCGGCGGCACGGACCACGTCGTTGAACCGGTCCGCCGACGGCGGTTGGTCGAGCGTGAGCGGCAATTGCTCGAAGGCCGGGTAGTGCCAGCGGAACCGCTTCTCGCCCGGCTGCCAATCGAGATGCACCGCGGCGGCCGACAGATCGTCAAAGTGAAAATCGCTGGGCAGTCGCAATTTGCGGTCGACGCTCACGAGCGTGTAGATGCCGCACCTCGGTCCGCTCTGAACAATGCTCAGCAGCTTGCGGGCGGAAGTGTCGTTGAAGTTCGCCGGAAAGTTCGCCACCACCAGCACGTGGAACGGCTCGGCCACCTCGCCCGCGCGCTGGTTGTACTCGTCGATCGTGGCGAACTCGTTGCGGAGATATTTCTGCAGAATCGTCTCCATGTGCTCGGTGAGCCGGGTGAGCTGCTCCTCGATTTGTCGCGGCTCGGTCCAGATGCGACTCGAGACCAACAGCTCGTCGTAGTCGGCCAGGTGCATGAACGATCCAAAACTCTCACCGAGCCCGACCGGATCGAGAATCGTGAATCGCACCTTGCCGGCCGGCATCGCGGTGAGGAATCGCAGCATGGTCGCCTGCAGCACGTCGACTGCGGCGCGGCGGCCCTCCTCCTCGGCCACGATCACCATCGCCGGATGCTCTTTGAGCGTCATCAAGGCAGGCAGGTCAAACGAGGTGCGCTGCGGCCGGAGCCGCTCGTCCTGCGAAATGCCGTTCTTGACGTTTGCCAGGTCGAGACCAACGCCGCCAAACTGAATCGCGGCGGGAGCCACGGCTGGGTGAGCCCAGGCGTCGGCGTCGGTCGTGTCCCAATTGGGGAAGAGTCGCGCACAGCGAGCCGCAATGTCGTCCCAAGTTTCCTGGATGGCCGCGTAACCGGATCGCCAACGGTCGGCGAGCGCGTTCCAGTCCCGGTCGAACTCCTCCCGCAGCTCCCGGCAGCGCTGGTCGTAGCCCCGGACGCTGTCCGCCTTCCGCCGAGCGCATTCGTCAGCCAATTGGGCGAGGGTCTCGTTGAACTTGCGGTCGACGGAGGCCGATTCCTGCTCGAACCAATTCCGCAACGCGGCAAGCTTCTTGGGAAACTCGTCGCCGGCACGGGCGAGCTCCGCGTCCTTCCAGCGATTCTTCTCCTCGATCGTCGCGTTGAATTTGTCGGCGATCGCCACGAGCTCGCGATCACGCTGTGACGCTAACTCTTGCGACTCTCGACGGGCTTTCTGCTGTGCTGCCTCCGAAGCCGAGTCGATGGCCTGGTGGGCCGAAACAAGCAGACTCCGCACCTCTTGAAATTGCGTACGGCTCAACCGGCGCGCGCGGGGAAAAAGAGCGACCGCGAACAGCACCGCCGCGATTGCCGCGGTGGCGCGCACTCACCGGCAGCCACCACTGCCATTGGGGCCAGCCAAACCGTTGGCCAAATAGCACTGCCGCAACGGCCCAGGACGATAGGAATGGTACGAGTACGAACTCGTCTTCGAATAATTTCGGCAGCCATTGCTTGTAGAGCTTGAGCGCCGCGGCGCGGACCGCGGCAGCGCGGTCGTTGGCGAGGGAAACCGCGTAGTCGACGGCGTCGCGCTCGGGCGGCACCGGCGTGGGGGCTTCGGCGGCTGGCGGCGCCGTATCGTTGGACGTCGACCGTGGGGAGTTCATGTCCCTGGCGGCGCATCTTCATGATCGCCGTGGCGTCGCGTTCCAGGACCCCCAGCTCGGCGCGAATCGCGTTGAGCCGTTTTTCGGTTTCGAGCTGCTCTTCGCGGGGCCGGCCCTTGATCGCTTCGTACATCGCCTGCGATTCCCAGCTCCGCTCTTGCTTTTCGGTCGTCGCGGCGCGCAACTGCTGGGTGTGTGCCGATTCCACGTCGTTGCGCAGCGTCTTGTACTGTTGCTGGGCGGCGTCGCGATCCGACTCGTAACGCTGCTGGACTGCTTGACGCGCCGCCTCGTATTCGATTTGGGCGTTGACACGACCCATCGAGTTGCGATCCTCGGCCTCGTGGACCAGCGCGTCGCGCCGCTGGGCCGCGTCGCGGAGGCCGTCCTCCAGTGCGGTGCGCGTCCGCAGCTCGGACTGGGCACGTTCGTTCGCCAGCCGCTGCAGGTCGCGCATCAGCTCCAATTGCCGAATGATCGACAGCGGCTCGTCAGTTTTCACAGTCACGCTGTGCCTCGGTCAACAGTTGGTGCATCCGGCCGATCCCATCGAGGGCGAGCTTGATTTTCGGAATCATCGGTTCCAGTTGCTGTTCGGCGAAGCGGCGGCTGACCGGGTCGTCCCATTCGTCGGTGCTGCGCCGCCAGGCCGCCTCGAGCTCTTCGAGCGCATGGCGGATCCGGCCGGCCGGGGTGAAGAGGTCGCACCTTTTCATCGTAACTCCTCCGCCTGGGTATCCGAGGCTGGGACGGCCGCGGTCGCAGGTCTTTCGGGTGGCGGTGGTGGATCCGGCATAAGTTCTCGGGCGAAAGACTCACTGGCTGAAGAAGCGGCCAGCCCGTCTGCGGTTGAGCGAATCGATTGGTATTCCTGCAGGCGCGCGAGCAGCCGTTCCAGGATCGCCATGGCCTGCGGCGTGTCGATCTCGACCAGGTCCTTCATCTGGCTGATGCGGCCTTGGTACTCCGACATCTCGTGACGCACCTCGCGGATCCAATGCCGCAACCGTTCCGATTTCTCGTCGCAGTAGGCGAGCCGGGCCTCGGCCTTCTTGAGTTCGGCCCGCTCCTCGTAACAGGCGGGCCGCTCATCGTTGATCGGATACATCAAACAGCGGTGCAGCGCTTGGCGGGCCTCGGTGACGCCGTCGTGGGCGTTGCGGAGCTGGATTCGCCAGTACTTGGGCCGATCGTGCTCGAGCCAATCCAGGACCTTGCGCATTTCCACGTCGATCGTGGCGATGGCCTGCTCCAAGTCGTCACGGAATACCGCCAGGGCCGCTTGTACGGCGAGGATTGCCTCGAGGGATTGGACGTTAGCCGGCATGAATCGAAATCAGAAATCGGGAAAACCTCGCAAGGCCGTCGGTCATCCGTCATGTTCGTCAGCGCTGTTGCAAGTATTCCTCGATCCGCTCCGCCTTCCGCAACAGGAAGGGAACGTGTTCGTTGGTCGTGTCGATGAATTTGGCGATGATTTGCATGTGGTGCTCGAAATCGTCAGTGAACTTCTTATGCTCCTGATCGCGCCAGGTGGTGCCCAACGACTGCAGCTGGCTGCGCAGCGCCGTGATGCGTTCTTCCAGTTCCTGGTTGAATTTCTTCAGATTATTGGCGAAGCGGCGAACTTCGATCGGGTCGATGATGGCTTGGGACATGACTTGCGCCTCCGTGGCCCGACTGGGGGAAAAGCACTTTGCAGGAGCGGGCCGACTATGTTTCATCATAGTCGTTGCCAAAACGATGTAAAGCGTGTGGGCTGCTTGGGTTGCGGTGGGAACGAGGCCGCCGCAGGCAACTCGTACAACATTTCGCCTGCCGGCCGCAAGTTGGACAAACACGCTCGACGACGGCAATGGTTGTGACGAATTTGTCGTGCCGGCGATCGACGTCTCCAAACTACAATCTGCTTTGCAGCGCAGCCGACGAATCGCTAGAATGAATTAGAGCGGGATGTGTTCCACCCGTTGCGTCAGTCTAACAAGGAGTCCCACGTTGTTAACCGAGAAAGAGGTTTCGCGCAGTTGGAGCCGGATGTTTACCACCAGCGAGATCGAGTTGGCCACCTTTGATCGAGCGGAGCAACTGCTCGACGAATTGCGGCCGGAAAGCCCGTTGCGGCACCGCTTGATGATGGAATTGGAAGAGCTGCGAACGCGGCATGCGAGCCGGCTGAGTGTGACTGTCGAGCAGTCGTAACTGCAGGCGAAACTCCCGCGTCGAGCGAAGCGCATCGGCGTTGCGAAATCGACAAGGCGTCAGGTACTTTGCCGTGCGTGGGGTCCCGGTGGGGATTCCCTCGAATCGGCAACAGTTCCTGACGCCTTTTTGCTGCGCGCGTGCGTCCTGACAATTACGCTTCCCGGGAGTTGGTCGACGACTAATAGACAAACTCGATGCCTGCGTCGACGCCGTTGGAGATCAACTCCTGATTGCCGGAGTTGTGGAAGCCCATGTCCGGCAAGTAGTAGCGAACAGAAGTTGCTGCCCGTCTGATGTTGCCGACGTACATGCCCGTATAGCCCAACTTGAGGGCAACGGCCTGCGTCACGTAATAGGCGGCTTCCAGGCGCAACTCGCCGACGGGCGAAAACTGATTGAAAGTCAAGCCATGTTCTGAATATGTGGGCTGTGCATACAGGGGTCGATTCAGCCCACCAGGCACAAGTTCCGCGCCGATTCCATTCTCTTGGCTCCAATTCTGCGTATTGTATCCGAACAAGAAACTCGCCGTACTTGAAAGTCGCCAGCGTTGACGCTGATTGACCCACTTGGCCCGAACTTGCGGTCCGACGATATTGTTGTCGACCCGAGTATTTGAAAACGTGCGTCCCAAAATACCACCATCGGCGAGCAATTCGAACCGATCGTCGAGACTGAGGAAGCGCGCTCCGGCACTCAATTCGATGTGATTGTTTTGATGACTTGCCATGTAGTGGCGGTTGGTTAGTTCGTGAGTCCACATCGCTTCGACGCCGTCGACAACGGTTCGAGACCGCACCTGCACCTGATCGAATGCAACGTTGAATTCGTGAAGGTCGCCGTAGTCGGTTACGACGGTGACTTGCCCAGTGACTGGGTCGATCAATAATGGTCTGACCTTCAATGAAGTTTCCGTTCGAGATCATCCGTCAATCGGAAAAACGCGAAGGTGGCATTATTGACTGTCTTCGAGAACGCCTCCGTAGTTACCGACGTAGGCAATTGGTCCAACTTGGGTACCGATTTGCGCACCGGATACTGAATTCAAGTAGTCGCCGAAATCCTTTCAGGTAACCCGGAGATGTGGCGAAATTGACGTGGACATTGCCGAATCCAAGCGCGTAGAGCCCAGTGGCCGCTACAGGACCGACGTAGCTCGGATCAATGGGAGGCGTGCCTGGGAGGGAACTCCCCTGGAGAGTCGGAGACATTCCATAGGCCTTGAATTGCCTCTGCTCGGGGCCATCCAAGATGCCGATCATCCAGCCGTTTCCGCGATTTCGATAACCGACTTCGTAACGATCGCCAAAGGCGAAGCCAGCATCTGGAAGCGCATTTTGCAGCCCGTTGTGAATCTGGTAAGGGTCTGGCCGATTTGCGAGGTCAATGTCATCCGGATTGGCATAATAGATTATCTTCCGAGAGCACTGTGACATTTGGATCGCCCACCTCACATGCTCCCCGCTGAACGACCAGGACAGCTTGCTATAGTCCGCCCAGAAGCCGAAGTCGTCTTGGTACGGCTCGTTGTCGAGGTCGATCTCGACCGGTGCAAAGAGTTGGAAGTCTTCCTGATAATTCTCGGGACCGAACGGCAGGTTTATCTGCGCTTGCGCTCGGGTCGCCAAGACCGTCAACGACAATGCGAACGCCCCGAGAATCTGGTATTTGTGGAATCTCATCGTGACCAACTACCCCTCTTGACGCGGTGAACGTCAACCATCCGCGGCGCGATGCGCAGCGGTCCGTAACAACAGGTGTGGGTAGTATCGGATGCGGCGTCGGTATCAGTTGAGTAAGATCGGTAAAGAGAAACGAAAATCGGGGTTGTGCCGATTATGCCAGGCGAACATGGCCAACGCCGGCAGTGGTAGCGACCGCTCGAATCACCTGTGAATCGCGGACTGCAATCCATTTGCGGCCGGCGATAGAGCAGGCGCGCGGCGCGGCACCAGAAAAAGAAAAAGCTCCCGCAGGTGGGGCAGGTACCCGCAGGAGCCTTGTGTTCGGAGCATGAGTGCCCCGAGAACTTCATCCTAGCGATGCCCCTGCAGCGGGCCAAGTGTTTGAAACCGCGAGCCGGACGATTTTTCTGGGTTGGCGTCGCGGCTCAGCTGCCCGGGAGACCGCTTTGTCCTGGCCGCGCCACTGGCATATACTTGCAACAATTGCATTCTCCACCCAGGAAATACGGGGCCGATCCGCCAACCTTTGTTCGTGAGGTGGCTTCAATCGGGTAATCAGGGAGTCATTGTGCCAAGTAAATCTTCATCTAATCGCGTCGCCAGTATGTCGCAACCTCGCCAAAAATCGCGGTTCGCCCGCAGAGGGATAGTAATTCTAGAGCTCGTCACCGCCTGGCTCATTCTGCGTGCCGGCGCTGCCGCGGCACCCCCTTCCGCCATTAAGGCTGTCGAAAAAACCAACACAGATGTCGCTGGCGACGACAGCATGGGGAAGGACTGGGTCCGCGTGCGATACGGCGCCAAACATGACCCATTGGCAATGGAATCGGCCATCGTCCGCTACGAGCCGGCCGTGCGCGATCCGAAATCCGCCAGCCCACCACTTTCGGTCGACTTAGTTGCGGCCGTGCACATTGGCGACGAAGCGTATTACGATGCGCTCAATCGGCGTTTCGATGCCTACGATGCCGTGTTGTACGAATTAGTCGCCCCAGAGGGGACGGTAGTCGAGCGAGGTCGCGGCACGTCGAATAGCAATCCGCTCGGTGCACTCCAAAATGGAATGAAATCACTGCTGGCACTCGATCATCAGCTCGAAAAGATCGATTACACCAAGAAGAACTTCGTGCATGCCGACATGTCGCCGGACCAATTCATGCAAGCGATGAGTGATCGCAACGAAGGCTTCCTGCAGATGTACATGCGGCTATTGGGTCAGTCGCTCGGCGCGCAGAGCGAGATGGCCGCGGGCGGCGAGTCTCCCGACGTGTCGGTATTCGCCGCGCTGTTTGCAGAGGATCGGCCGCTGCGGCTGAAGAAAATCCTGGCCCAGCAATTGGCCGACACCGAACAATTGTTGACCGGCTTCGGCGGCGAGGAAGGGTCGGTGTTGATCAGCGAGCGGAACAAGGCTGCGCTGAAGGTGCTCAAGGAACAAATAGCGGCCGGGAAGAAACATCTGGCAATCTTCTACGGCGCCGGCCATCTGGCCGACATGGACCAGCGGTTGCGGAAGGACTTCGGTTTGAAACCGGTCGAAATCACCTGGCTCACTGCCTGGGACTTGAGCCCGAAGCCGAAGAAGTAGGCGTCAATCCGCTCGGCGAAGTCCGTGGCGGTTCCGCTTCCGGCCTGCGGCGGCGTTTGATACACTGGCGAGACTATTTAAGCAACGCGGCCTGAAAGAACGGCCTTCCCCACGATCTATTTCGGTTCACCCTTTCAGGAGTTCGTCATGGCCAAGCCAGGTCGTAAGGTAAAGAAAGCCAATCACGGCGCCCGCCCCGCGTGCAGCCGGCCCCGCAAACAGAACCGCCACCGGGTGAAGACCTAGTCGGTCGTCTGTCTCGGCGAAGTGCGCGGTATCTTCGACTGACCACTGGACGATCGACTCGTTTAGAATTCCTTGGTTCAAGGTCGGTGGTCGAGATCGTTTTGGTGCATTTCAGGAATTATTTTGTGGCTGTTAAAGATCTGATACTCGATCCCTCCCAGTACGACCTCGCGCGCGTGGTTGCGGACATCGACGAGATTCGCCGATACAATCCGCAGCGTTTCGAGATGGAACAGCTCACGGCCGTGGTGCTGGACGACCCCGAGCGCGGCATATGCGTCGGCTACAAGGACACGTCGGAGGCCGATTTCTGGGTCCGCGGCCACATGCCCGGCATGCCCTTGATGCCGGGCGTGATCATGTGTGAAGCGGCGGCGCAACTCTGTAGCTTCCACGTGCAAAAGCACAATTTGTTGGGTGCAGAAATGATCGGCTTCGGCGGGCTGGACGAAGTCCGCTTCCGTGGCACGGTCGTGCCAGGAGATCGGCTGGTCATCGCCAGCGCGAGGATGCAGGTCCGGCCCGGACAGATGGTCCGCTGCCGGTTTCAGTGCTTCGTCCTCGAGAACCTGGTCTGCGAGGGCGAAATGCGCGGTATCCCGATTCCGGTCAGTGCCCTCACCGGCCGCAGCTAACTGTCGCCGTTGAGTGTATAGTGGCGGAAGTCCCACAGCACTCGACCCGCTGGCCGCGTTTCACCGATATCCCGCGCTATGTTTCCTCTTTACGACCTGAATCCGCATCGCCGCTTTCCCTGGATGACGGTGCTGATCATCGCCGCGAACGTGGTGGTGATGGTCTTTCAAGGGCGCGAGCCGAGTATCACGACGGTCTATCGCTTTGGCTTCATTCCAAAGCGGGTGACGGAAATGCGGACCGGCAAGCCGATCGTCGTCCGCGTGATGCAATTGAATCGAGCCGGTCAGCCGGTTCCCGGGCGGGCGATTCAGCTCAATAGCGATCCAGCCGACGTCTATCTCACGTTCTTGACGGCAATGTTTCTCCACGGCAGCTGGTTCCACCTGGGGATGAACATGTGGATGCTGTGGATCTTCGGCAACAACGTCGAAGACCGTCTCGGCTGGCTGATGTACGTCGCGTTCTATCTGGTAGGCGGATTGGTCGGCAGCATCTGCCAGTGGCTCTCCGATCCGGCAAGCACGATGCCGATGATCGGGGCGAGCGGCGCGGTGGCGGCCGTGCTGGGTGGATATGCCATCACCTATCCCAAGGCGATGGTCAAGACGCTGATCTTCGTCGGCCTGATTTTCTTCGTCGACCTGCCCGCGTTGTTGGTGCTCGGCATCTGGTTCTTGCTGCAAATGGCGGCGGGACTGAACATCATGCGTGATCTGATGGGAGGCGAGCACGTTGCGTTCTGGGCGCACGTCGGCGGCTTCGTAGCGGGTGTGCTCCTGATGCCCGTCCTCGGCTTGGGTGCGTCGCCGGCCGACGCCGATTGGAAACGGGAGGTTCAGGAATTGTTTCATTTCGATGACCCGCGGGTGCCCCGCGACTAGTCGATGGCCGGAGGTACGATGGGCCGTCGCGCACTGCCGAAACTCGATACGACGCTCGATCTGGCCCGCCATCTGCGCACGGTCGACGAGCTGCCGCGGCCTGGGGATTGGGCGGCGCTGTTTTCCAACGGCAGCGCCCCACTCGAAGTCGAAGTGGGCAGCGGCAAAGGACTCTTCCTGCAGTCGGCGGCCGCGGCAGAGCCAGGCCACAACTTCCTCGGAATCGAGGTCGCCAGGAAATACGCCCATCATTCTGCCGCCCGGCTTGCGAAACAGAACCTTGCCAATGCCGTCGTCGTCCATGGTGATGCGCAGCGCATCTTTCGCGAGCTGCTACCCGACGACACGCTGGACGCGGTGCACGTGTACTTTCCCGATCCCTGGTGGAAGAAGCGGCACCGCAAGCGGCGGGTGATGAACGAGGCGTTTCTCAAGGACGTGGTCCGCACGCTCGCCCCCGGCGGGCGGTTCCACTTCTGGACCGACGTCGAAGAGTACTTCCAGACCGGGTTAGCACTGGTCGCGGAGCACACGCCGCTGGTCGGGCCGCTGGAGGTTGCCGAACGGCTCCCCGAGCACGATCTCGACTTCCGTACGCATTTCGAGCGGCGGATGCGGCTGGCCGAGTTGCCCGTCTATCGAAGCGAGTTCCGCAAAGAGAGCTGAGCCGCAGGCAATCGTTACCCATGCTAGAATCGATCGACAGGGCAAGCGATCCTGGTGGCGTACCTCCGCGGGTTCTCACCAGACCGGGTAGTACGTGACGTTCGACGGATACACGTACGTCGGCTGATTCACGTACCGCCAGCGCGTGACCGTCCCGCCGATCAGCGGACGGTAGCGCGTGACCGGGACGACGCTCGGATAGTAGGCCACGGTCGGCGCCGGCGCGACGGTGACTGGACCGGGCGCGTAATACGTCGTCACGGGAGCCGGATAATAGACCTGATACACTTGAGCTTGAGCCTGATTCGCAGCGGCCAACAGAGCGGCGAACGCAATCAAGGCACCGAACAACGGCTTCATGGCTGGAACCCTCTTGTCGTGAAATGAAAAGCAGCGGGTAAAGCTTCCCGCGACCGCCCTAACGGAAAGCGTAACATAGTTTTTGCTCGACAATCTGCCGGACGCGACAAATCACGGCGCTCGTCCGGCGGCAGTAGTGATTATAGCGAGCAAACCGCGCGCCACACCTCTTCTGACGATCAATCCGGCTGCAGGTGGTCCCACCCACGGCGCATTTTCCGCGGGAAAAGGGGGCTGTATGTCCAGTACCCAATATGGCGACCCAGTTTACGTCGTTATCCCCGTCACCTGCGGTTGCCCGCCGTTGCGGCAATCCGACGCCGCTCGACAACCGCTTGGCAGCCGCTTAAAATCTTAACTGTCGGACCGAGGCGGGAGAACGCGTTGCAGGAACAGTTTTTGTTCCATTCGTTCATCCTGGCAGTCAGCATTGTTTCGATGTTTTACGGTCGAGAGAATGATTCGGTCGACAATTCGCGTGCCGCTGTGTTTGGGCACCGAGCCGTGCGTGTTGATGAGAACGACGTCAGGTCGATGCACGGCACATGTTTTAAGCGGCGGTTCCGCTTTGCTTTCCGAATGATCGCTCCCACCTCGTGGTATTCCTTCTGCTCGTGGCACCGACGGCGCGGTTGCGCTATGGCGGTGGGCATTTGATGCATCCCTCCCTGGTTGCTCCTCCCATCATGAACTTGCAGACTGACGTCGAGCGCCTTGTCGCTGCGCACCGTCGGGTTCGCTCTGAGCTGTTGGGCGAACGCACCGTGGGCGGACATTGGGTAGGCGAGCTTTCGAGTTCGCCGCTGGCCACCGCGGCGGCGGTGAGCGCGCTGGTCGTTGCGCACGGCAATGCTGGATTCGACGCGTCGCGCGATACCGCGCCCCCGGAACGCACCCATCTCCAGAATATGTTGCAAAGCGGCATCAGTGAGCTGGTGATCGAGAGTTTGCATTGGCTGGCCGAGCGACAGAACGAAGACGGTGGGTGGGGCGACACGGAACGCGGACGTTCGAACGTCGCGGCAACAATATTGGTGCAAAGCGCGTTTCGTCTGACCGGTGTTCCCGCGAAATACGAGGGTCTGACCGATCGCGCAGACGAGTATCTCGAAGCTCAAGGCGGCGTTGCTGCTCTCCGCAAGCGCTACGGACGCGACAAGACTCTTTCGACGCCGATCTTGGCCAGCGCCGCGTTGGCCGGGCTGATACCTTGGCGACAGGTGCCTGCCCTGCCCTTTGAATACACGTGCTTGCCGCAAAAGTGGTACGGCTACCTGCAGTTGCCGGTGGTGAGCTATGCGATTCCGCTGTTGGTCGCGGTCGGCCAACTCAAGTTTCACCACGACCCGCCTCGCAATCCGTTCACTCGCCTGGCGCGGATGGTGACGCGCTCCAGGAGCCTCGCGGCAATCGAACGGATGCAGCCCGAGAGTGGTGGCTTCCTCGACTCGGTGCCACTGACCGCTTTCGTTGTGATGAGTCTGGCCAGCATCGGTCTTGGTCAGCACCGGATCGTGAGGCGCGGCGTCGAGTTCTTGCTTTCGAGTGTCCGCAGCGACGCAAGCTGGCCGGTCGTCTCGAACCTGGCGACGTGGAATACGACGCTGGCGATCAATGCGCTGGGAGGCACGTCGACGATTGCCGACGTTTCCCAGATCGACGATCATTTTCATGAAACGGTCGCCGATGGCTCGTCGTGGCTTGATACGACGTCGGAGTCGCACTCGTCGCTCGCCTCGCACTCCGATCTCTCGCGCAAGGCGGAAGCCGCGGCATTGGATGAGAACTGCCTCGACTGGCTACTCGATTGTCAGCACGACCAGCCGCATCCTTATACTGGTGCTCAACCCGGCGGCTGGGCTTGGACCGAGCTGGCGGGCGGCGTACCCGAGACCGACGACACGGCGGGAGCGCTACTGGCGCTGGAGCGATCGCGTCACAGTTATCCGCAGCTCAAGCGACATCGCTTGGAGCTTGCTGCCCGCCGAGGCATCGAATGGCTGCTCGATCTTCAAAACAGCGATGGCGGCTGGCCCACCTTCTGTCGCGGTTGGAGTATGCTCCGGTTCGATCGCAGTGCGAGTGACCTGACGGCCCACGCGCTCCGCGCCTTGGCGGCCTGGCAATATACCTGGCGATCCGATTCACGTCATGCCAATCTGCCCGAGGGACTCGACGAGCGAATGACCGCCGCTGTGGAGCGCGGTTTAGGATTTCTGGAAAACGAACAGCGCAACGACGGCAGCTTTGTGCCGCTCTGGTTCGGCAATCAGTATCATCCGGACGGGCACAATCTAGTCTACGGTACGGCCCAGGTGCTGATCGCCTACGCGGAGCTGGGTAAGTTGGAAACCGATCCGGCACAGCGAGCGGCCCGCTGGCTCTTGGGAGTCCAGCATGCCAACGGCGGCTGGGGTCCGCCGCGGTCGTCGCCGGCGACGTCGCTTTCGAATATCTACCGTTCCGGCACTTCCCGGGCTGAGGACGCCCTGGCCAGTTTCTGCAGCGTCGAGGAGACGTCGCTGGCGATCGAAGCCCTTTTGCCCCTGGCCGAATCGAACCAACTGCACGCCCGAGCCGTAAAGAACGGATTGAAATGGCTCGTGGACGCGGTGGAGCAGGGCCGGCTGCGGCATCCGTCGCCCATCGGCTTTTACTTTGCCAGGTTGTGGTATCACGAGCGGTTGTATCCGCTGGTATTCGCCACGAGTGCCCTGCGGCATGCGGTCGGGCAGATTGCCCCCGAGCGGCAGGTCATCGCTCCGGTGATGTAAGTTACACCGGTCGTCCACTGCGGTTGGCGGGCGGCTGCGACACGGCCATTTCTCACCTGCGTCAGTAGCTCCCCCCTCCGAATCCCAGCCCCAACCGACCAAGATTCCAGCCGAGCACGTCCTCCCGGTGAGCCGTCCCATCCATCTCACAACCGACGCCGACCTTTATTCCGGCAGCGTGGCCCGGCTCGCGTCGTTGTTTCACGACGATCTGGCCGAGTTGGGGCGATTCGAACCGGTCTCCGCGCGCGACATGCCCGAGCACTATCGACGGCTGCTGGCGCACAATGACCACATGACCGTGACGCTCGAAGCAGGCCCACGACTGCCCGGTCACCGTCCGCGTGCTCGCGGAATGGCGGGATGAAGGATCCTACGCCCGCAATAGCATTCTGTCTCGCCACAGGGACGGCGGCATCTTACAATTTGGGATCATGCGGATTTGGCTGGCCGATTTGCCCGCGACGGCCTGCGACGAGATCACCGTCCAGCGGCAGCCGCTGGGTCGGGTGCTGGTCAACCACCGGGTTCTCCGCGAGGTCGAGTTGATCGCGCTTTGGCGAATTGCATCGGGCCCGACCTTGCAGCGGCACTTGGAGTTGGCCCCTGGGCAAACCGTTTACGGCCGCTCGGCGCAAATCCTGGTCGACGAGAGGCCAACCGTGCAGATGCTGGAAATTGTCAGGCCCCCTGAGTAATTCCCTTCGGAGAAACATGATTCCGCAGGCGACGGAGTACGACTGCCTCGTGATCGGCGGCGGACCGAGCGGCACGACCGCGGCGGCGCTGGTGGCCGAGGCCGGTTTCCGAACTTTGCTCCTGGAGCGCGACGCCGAGCCGCGACGAAAGGTCGGCGAGTCGCTGATGCCCGAGACCTATTGGGTGTTCGAGCGGTTGGGCATCCTCGACAAGATGTACGCGAGCTCCTTCGTCCGCAAGGTGGGCGTGCAATTTGTCAGCAGCAGTCAGCGCGAGTCCTCACCCTTTCTGTTCACCCGCCACGATCCCCGCGCGTGCGGCCGGACTTGGCACGTGGAGCGCGTGTCGTTCGATCCGTTGCTGCTCGAGCATGCCGCGGAGAAAGGCGTCGAAGTTCACCGTGGCGTGCGTGTCCGTGACGTCGTCTTTGACGGCGATCGGGCCGTGGGCGTTCGGCTGCACGACGACTCCGTGAAAGACAACGGCAGCGATCGGGTCATCCGCGCGCGAGTCATCGTCGACGCCGCCGGTCAACAAGGTTTGCTCTCTGGAAGGGCCGCCGCGCGGACGCCGAGCACCGACATGCGGAAAGCCGCCATCTGGGGTCATTTCCGCGGCGCCCGGCGCGATGTCGTCGACGATGGCGTGATGACCCTCGTGCTCCGCACGCGGAGCAACCGACTGCTGGTTTTGGCACATCCCGCTCTCGAACGACGTGGTCAGCATCGGCGTCGTCGGCGACGCGGCCCATCTGCTGCATGACCGGGGTACGCCGGAGCAGATCTTCGCCGAGGAAGTCGCCGACTGCCCGTCCATTGCCGAGCGGCTCTCCCGCGCGGAGCGGATCGCGGGACTCGACGTCGTGAAGGAGTATTCGTATACGACGGACGTTGCGGCCGGCAATGGTTGGGTGCTGGTGGGTGACGCCTGGGGCTTCATTGACCCGCTTTATTCATCGGGCGTGTATTTTGCGTTGAAATCGGGCGAGCTGGCCGCCGACGCGATCATCGAGGGTTTCCGGACCGGCGATTTGTCGGCCGCTCAACTCGGTAAGTGGGCGCCCGATTTCAAGGTCGGCACCAACTGGGTCCGCAAGCTGGTGCTCGCCTTTTACACCGGGCAGTTTCGCGTCGGCCATTTCATCCGCGAGTACCCGCAGCATCAACGCAACATGACCGACATCCTCATCGGCCGGATTTTTTATCCCGAGGCGGGGCGCATCTTTGACGACCTCGATCCGTGGCTGTTGCGGATGAAGGAGCAAGGGGCCACGGCGTAGCGCTGTCGTCAGCTAAACCGCAAGCGATCATCAATTCTCATCACTGACCTCCGACCTCTCGGCTTCCCATGAAGATTGCCTACATTGCGGCCGGCGCGGCGGGCATGTACTGCGGGAGCTGCCTGCACGACAACACGCTTGCCGCGGCGCTGTTGGGCTGGGCGAAGACGTGCTCCTGGTGCCGACCTACACGCCAATTCGCACCGATGAGGTTGACGTCAGCATCCGCCGCGTGTTTTTCGGCGGCATCAACGTTTATTTGCAGCAGAAATTCGCCGTCTTCCGCCGCACGCCCTGGTGGATGGATCGACTGCTGGATCATCCGGCCTTGCTCGAGCGCGTCTCGCAGCGTGGCGTGAGCATCCAGCCGGCCGAGCTGGGCGAAATGACCGTTTCGATGCTCCGCGGCGAGGCGGGCAACCAGCGCAAGGAAATCGAGAAGCTCGTCGACTTGGCTGATCACCGAGGTGAAGCCGGACGTGGTACATCTGTCGAACTCGATGCAAATCGGAATGGCGCGGATGCTCAAGGGGCAATGCGGTCCGCCCGTGGTATGTCAACTTTCGGGTGAGGATCTGTTCCTCGAAAAGCTGGTACCGCCGCATTACGCACAGGCTCGCGCGTTGCTCCGCGAGCGAGCCGCGGCGGTCGATGCGTTCGTCGCGCTCAACAGCTACTACGCCGATTTCATGGCCGACTACCTGGCTGTGGATCGCGGTAAAGTGCACGTGATTCCGCACGGTCTCAATCTCGACGGCCACGGCAAGCGGATCGAAAAGCAGGGGCACGAGCCGCGGGTCATCGGGTACCTGGCTCGAGTCTGTGAGGACAAGGGGCTGCACTTGCTGGTCGACGCCTGCGAACAGCTGGCCGAGCGCGAAGGGATTCCGCCGTTTGTGCTGCGGGCTGCCGGCTATCTTGGCGCGGCGGATCGACCTTATCTGGAATCTTTGCGGAGGCGGATCGCGGCCGGCCCGCTCGCTGGCCGATTTGATTACGTCGGCGAGATCGACCGGCCGCAGAAGATCGCGTTTCTGCAATCGCTCGACGTGTTCAGTATGCCGACCGTGTACCGCGAGTCGAAGGGTCTGCCGGCACTGGAGGCGATGGCAAACGCGGTGCCGGTGGTGCTGCCGGACCACGGCGGCTTCTCGGAGATGGTCGCCGACACTGGCGGCGGCTTGCTCTGCCGTCCGCATGACGCCGATGATCTTGCCGACAAATTAGCCGAGCTGCTCTGCGACCCGATTCGCGCGGCGCAGCTTGGCCTCGCGGGCCAGCTAGCCGTCGAAGATCGGTACCACGCCCAGGCGATGGCCCGGCAGACAATAGAACTGTATCAGCGTCTGATCGGCAAAACTCGCGTTGTGTCGTCGGCTCAGTGAAGCCAATCCTCAACGCGGAGTCCTGGGACCTGTTGGAAATCGCGTATAGTTGGCCGAGAGCAGCAACGCGCTTCTCTCCAACGCAATGCTAGGCAATCTTCAAGTCCTGTGTGCCAATGCGGATTCGTTCCTTGCGGAGGGCTTCAAACCGATCGGCCGCCGGCTCATTGAATGGCAAGAATCTGCCATCGACTGAGGAACCGCATGAGACCGATCAGCCGCGAGTAATAAAGAATTTGGTCGTGAACTTTCCGTGCCCGACGGATGGCTGCCAACCAACCGCGCGAATTTGCTCTTCGACCGAAACAGCAGTCGGTTGCAGAAATCTCAGATCGGCGGAACGCTCCATCCTTGCGGTGAGTACCGTCGATGCTGCGGGCTGCTCCGGATATCCAGAATCGATCAGATGATCGGTGTCGAGAACAATCATCTACTGGGTGACTTCCACTGTCACGTGCATCCGGTCCGCTTCGCGAATCTTCCGTGCCTCTTCGATGATTTCCTTCATGATCGGATCGTTGGCGAACATTCCGACGGTGGATTTCCAGTCGTCGCGTCCCGGCTCGTCGCCCGGCCGCATATTGCCAGCTGAGGCGCGCGACCTCATTGTTCCAAGGCCGCGACACGTTCTTCGAGCGAATGTTGAGACATTTGCCGCCAATAATCCTCCGATAAGTCGCTATAAGAGCTGATAGACCTCATTCTACGTCACCGGTTTACACGGACTGCCACTCGGCTACACGCACCAGCGGCGTGAACTCGAACTTGGTGCCGTCGAACAGGCCGCGGTCGCTGAGCTTCAGCGCCGGGATCACCAGCAGCGCCATAAACGAGAGCGTCATGTAGGGCGAACGCAGCTTCGAGCCCCAGCGCTTCACGAGCTTGTCGAGTTTGCCGTAGGCGGCGCCGACTTCTTCGCAGGTGCCGGTGGCCATCAGACCGGCGACCGGCAGCGGCAGCACTTCGGCAACGCTTTCCTCGCCGCAAGCGGCCGACAGACCTCCGCCCGATTGCATCACGAGATTCACCGCGCGGACGATATCCGCGTCGCCCACGCCAACGGCAATCACGTTGTGCGAATCGTGGGCGACGCTGGAGGCCATCGCGCCGCGCTGGAGCCCGAAGCCCTTGATGAACGCGACCGCCGGCGGTGCCTCGTAGTAGCGGTTCACGACCACCAGTTTGAGCACGTCCATGTCAAGGTTGTAGTGCACCGCCTCGTGGAGAATCTGGACCGGCACTTCCAGCCGATTGGTGATCAGCTGGCCGTCCAGCGCTTCGATCACCTGCAGCTTCTCGGTGTCGTCGGCCGGCGCGGAAACGGCGATCTCGCGCGGCGGTCAGCTTCTTGGGCACGAACTTGTTGGCGACCGGCACGTCGACTCGCGGAATTCTGGTCGCTGCCGCCTTCGGCAACGAGCTGCCCGTCGATCCAGGTTCGCAGCACGTTGAACGCTTCGAGCGAATCGACCTCGATGAAGTCCGCCGGATCGCCCACGCGGAGCTGTCCGACGTCGAGGCCATAGTGTTCGATCGGCACGAGGCACGCCGCCCGCAGTGCGTCGTACACGTCGATGCCCCGTTCGACGGCCCGCCGCACGAGCAGGTTGATGTGACCCAGCACGCAGTTCGTCCGGGTGTTTGTCGTCGCTGCAGAGCATTGTCTGGCCGGGGAACTCGCCGAGCAGCGTGTAGAGTGCGTCGAAATTCCGCGCGGCCGAGCCTTCGCGGATCGAGATCTTGCAGCCGGCCGCCAGCTTGTCGAGGGCCTCTTCCTTGGTGAAGCACTCGTGGTCGGTGGTGATGCCGGCCGCGATGTATCTGGGCCGCCTCCTCGCCGCGGAGTCCCGGCGCGTGGCCGTCGACCGCGCTTGCCGCGGTCGTGGGCCGCCTTGCACCTTCGCCAGGCAGCTCGGGATCGCCGTGGAGGATTCCGGGGAAGTTCATCATCTCGCTGAGGTAGCGAATCCGCGGATCGTCGAGCAGCTGCTCGACTTCGGCCACGGTGATCTCCGCGCCGGCCGTTTCGAACGTCGTCGCCGGCACACAGGACGGGGCGCCGAAGTAGAACTTGAACGGCACCTGCGCGGCGTTGTCGAGCATGTAGCGGACGCCCGCCACGCCCAGCACGTTGCCGATCTCGTGCGGATCGCTGACCGTCGCCACCGTGCCGTGCACCACCGCCTTGCGGGCGAACTCGCTGGGCACGAGCATCGAGCTCTCGACGTGGACGTGGGCGTCGATGAAGCCTGGCAACAAAAAGGTTGTCGGCTTGCGAGTCCACCGGCTTGATAGCAGTGATGCGTCCGTCGGCAACGACAACTTCTGCCGGTTTGCACCCGCGGCCCGGGATCTCAACCACGTTCGCCGTCACACTAAAGCTGCTGGCACTCGTCATGACTCACTCATCTCCTCGATCACGGCTGCGGCGATTGGCTCGTCGAACAATAGCATTGAACAAAAGCATCGAGGTCGCTCGGCCGAACTGTCAATGCTATCGCCCAAGCTGGTCGCGAGTCTAACGGTTGCGCAAAGTTTTCCGAAAGTCTGTGGACCCGCGGGGTCGATAAGGTGCGTCAGGTATTGATCCAGGGGGGATCCGGGCGGTCGCTGCGCTGTCTCGCCAAGAGATAGCAGCCGTCGCGCCCACGATTGAATAGCTCCGCTTCCCCCCGAAGGATCGACCGATGACACGCAGCGACACCCTGGCGTTCTCGCGGCTAGCGCTTTTGACCACGTTCTTTGCCGCGGGTATCGTCGCGTTTGGCCAAGAGTCGGCGCGATCTGCCGAGGTCGATAGCGGTTGGGAAGCACAAGGCACGGTCGAGCATCAACCGTCGTTCCGCCGCGCCGATTCCTCGACCACCGACTGGCGACCGACGCGAACCGACGCCGCCGAGCCGCAAGACGAACCGGCACTACAGCCGCGCCGCCGAAGAATTGGCTAACCCCGACGCAGGCAGCGGGCCGTGCGAGGGTGGCGGTGACGAAAGCGAAGCCGTCCAGCCAGGCAGCCCCGTCCACGTTGCGGGCACCGAAACCGTTTGTTCCGCCGGCCGATGCTCAGCAGCTCGCGGCTACGCCCAAGCCAGTGGCGACGAACGCGGCGTCCGCCGCTCCGGTCGTCGCGAAATCCCAATCCGGAACAAATGTCAATAAGTCGGCAGCTCAAGTCCGGCAGCCCGGGGCGCGCGATGCCGTGAACCAAGCACAAACTGGGCGGGTCGCACCGCGATCGCCGCACGACCGCGTCGCGTATCGTCCTCGCCCGACGTCCACCGGCGGCACGCAGCTCTTTGCCGACAACTGGATTCGGCCACTCAAGCAAGTCGCCTACCAGGCTGGTGAGGCGGAAGAACTCTACGCCCCGCCGGGCAAGATACCGCCGATGCCGATACCCGGCGACGAGGCAGCCGGGCCGGAGATCCCGTCGGACGGCGAATGGATCGGCTCTCCGGACGGGCCCGTACTACGACGGCGGATACGGACCAACGTGTGGCGATGGCGTCGGCTGCTGCTCGACTTGCGGAAACTGCGAGCCGGACTCGCTCGATCTCTGCACGATTGGTCCACACGACGATGAGTCGTGCGATTCGCTGCGGATTCGCATCCCGAAGTTCCAGGAACTGATGGTCTTCGGCGGCGTGCACGGCTTCAAAGGCTCCTATGACCGCAATCGCGACGGTGGCAACTTCGGCTTCCAGGAAGGATTCAACGTCGGTGCCAAGCTGCCGTTTCTCGATGCTGGCTACCAGTTTGGCTACGAAGCCACTCAGAGCCAGCTCAGCGGCGACGCCAATACCGGCGTCGGCAGTTACTTTACCCAGCACTTTTACACTGGCGGCGTCTTTCACCGGACCCGCGACGGATTCCAGGGCGGCATCGCCTGGGACGTGCTGGCCGACGAACGAGACACCAGCGTTACGTTCTCGCAGCTTCGTGCCGAATTGGGCTTCGTCGATTGCGGCTGCCACGAAGTCGGCGTCACCGGCGCCGTGCACTTGAAGGACCATCGCTTTGTCGAAACCAACGACAACGAAACAACGACGATCACCACGTTCCAGTCCGTGGATCAGTTTTTGCTCTATTACCGCATGCACGGCGAGAGGGGGGGCGAAGGACGCATCTACGGCGGCTTGACCGACAACGCGGACGGCATCATCGGTTCCGATTTCCTGCTGCCACTGACCGATTGCTGGAGCCTGCAGCCGGCGTTCACGTATTTGATTCCCGAACACCGGCGCCAATCAGGTCGCCGCACGCCAGGAAGCCTGGAACATCAGCATCGCCCTGGTCTGGCACTGGCGCGGCCACGCCCGCAGCTGCCACTCCAGCCCCTACCGCCCGCTGTTCAACGTGGCCGACAACGGCTACATGATCATCGACAACCGGCCGTAGCTTTCGTACGTCAACTCGCCGCTTCCTCGCCATCGAGCCGCAGCGTGAGGCATTTCGCGCTGCCGCCCGCTTTGACGAATTCGTCGAGCGGCGTGGCGATCGGCTCGTAGCCTGACGCGGCCAGTGTCGCGTGCAACTGATCGCAGCCCGTGTTGGTGATCACGTGTTTGCCGATCACCACCGCATTGCAAGCGAAGCGTTCCGCTTCGGATTGTTCGACCACGATCCGAGTTCGCACGTGCTCCTCGATCGCGCGGCGGCCGTACTCGTCGAACGCCTCTGGGTACCAGATCGCAGCGTCCGGCGCGAGCGGGCAAAAGCACGTGTCGAGGTGGTAGTAGCGCGCGTCGACCAATTCCACGGGGATCACGCGCACCCCGAGCATGCGGCCGATCGCCTGGTGGCCGGGCGCATCGCTCCTCATGCGATAGCCGGCGTAGAGCGTGTCGCCACAAAAGAGCGCGTCGCCGGCGCCTTCGAAGCTGAAATCGGCGGGAGGGTCGAGGACTTCAAAGCCGTTGTCGGAAAGCCATGCGCGATTGTAGGGCTCTTCGCCCTGCCGCTGCGGATGCCGAAAATGGGACAGGATCGCGTTGCCGCCGAAGACCATCGCGGCATTCGCCGTAAACACCAGATCGGGCAGACCCTTCACGGGGTCGAGCAGCGACACCCGCGCTCCAGCGGCTTCAATCGTCTGCTTAAGAGCCTGCCATTGGTTCACAGCAGTGAGATGGTCGGCCTGCCGCTGGGTGTTCATCCACGGGTTGATCTCGTACTCGATACCGTAGAAATCCGGCGGGCACATCAGGAGATGGGGCTGCGACATAGCGGCGGCGACGCCTCATTTGCGTTCCAAAGAGTCGATCTCCTGCGTAAGAGCCCGCAAGAATGGTTCCACGTCGGTTACCAGGCCTATCGTCTGAAAGCTACCGCGGTCGCTGAGCTTGATCACGGTCGACGGATTGATGTCGATGCAGACGACCTTGATCCGCGCGGGCAGCAGGTTTCCGACGGCCACCGAATGCAGCATCGTGGCGATCATCAGGCAATAGTCGACGTCCTTGATCCTGGCCCTCATCTCGGCCTGCGCTACGAGCACGTCGGTGATCACGTCCGGCAGCGGGCCATCGTCACGGATGCTGCCGGCCAGCAGGAAATCGACGTTCTGCTTGACGCATTCATACATGATGCCGGATTTCAGGACCCCCTGCTCCACCGCCGCGCGAATCGAGCCGCAACGACGAATGCGGTTGATCGCCCGCAAGATGGTGCTCGTGCCCCGCTTCGGCGATGCTGGCGTCTTCCAGGTGGACGCCGAGGCTGGTGCCAAAGAGCGATTGCTCGACGTCGTGGGTCGCCAGGGCATTGCCGGCGAAGAGCTTGTGGATGTAGCCGCGGCGAATCAAATCGCACAAGAGTGGTCCGCTGCCGGTATGAACGATCGCCGGCCCGCCCACCAGCAGCGTCTTCTTGCCGCCGCGCTTGTTGGCCACCAGCTCGCGGGCGACGTCGCGGATCAGCGCCCCCTTCGGCTTCTCGGTCGAAACGCCGCTCGACATGAACGCGAAATCGTGCGGCCGCACCTCGCCGCGGTCCTGCGGAAAGACGCGCACCCCCGCGTGTCCCAGCACGATCTGCATCCCCCGCCGGACATCAATCATCGGAATACAACGAGCGCGACTCCTTGCCCCCTGCCCCCTGCCCCCGGCTCCCTCCACGACCACCCCGCAATCCATTTCCTGATCGGCCACCTCGATCCACTCGCCGCCGAGCCGGACCTCGGTCCGCTGGTTGGTAGTGCTATAGAACCCCTCGGGAAATGCTCCGTCCATGTCGGCCTCGGCGAGCCGGCAGTCCTGGGTGGTGGTCGGCACCGCGCCGTGGTCGGCGATCTGGTCGAGAATTTGAGCGAGCCGTTCCGCCGTATCGGCCCGCACCTCGACAAGTGCGTAGCTCGGATCGCTCCGGGCCTGACCGACCGTGATCCGCTTGATGCGAAAGGAACCGCCGCCCGCGGTGATCGTGTCGAGTACCTTGGGCAGAAGCAGGCTGTCGATGATGTGGCCGGCGATCTCGATTTCTTCGAATTGCTCGGTCGAGTTCGACGGATTTGACTTGGTTGGAGAGGCCATGCTGCCCACGTGGGAAGGAGTGTGACGGCGGGAAGTGCCCGTACAATCGTATACGCTCGGGGGGCGACTGCGTCTTTCGGCCGGGCGCGAAAAACCTTATACTGTGGGTGCCGCCGGCCGATTGGCAAGAGCAAAGAGCGGCACAACTTGCGGCAACAGGCTCGCCGCCTGGGCGAGCGTCGGCCGCGCAACAAGACACGGTCTATGGACAATCCGGAAAACCCGTCGAAATGGGACGATCTGGCCCGCGAGCTCGGCGCCGAAGCGCCGCCCGAGCCGGTGATCGCGCCGAAGTCTGGTTACACATCAGAGAGCAAGTCGGAGGAACCGCACCGCAAGACAGAGCCGCCCCCCAAACTCAAGCCGAAGCCACCGGCCTGGGACCACTTGGCTGCGGACCTCGGGATCGAAGTTCCGCCCCCGCCACCCGCGCCGGCGGAACCGCAGACTCCCGTGGCAGAGTCGTACCGGCCCATCGAGAGTTCGCACGAGCCGGTTCGTTCCCGCGAAGAGGAATCCCGGCGCCAGGACGATCGTCCGCCACGCCGCGAGAGATCGCCTCGGCGCGAAGGGCCTTCCGACGCGAGCGAGAAGCCGCCGCGCCCGCCACGTCCTCCACGCGACCAGCAGCACGCCGAGCGTCCGCGCCGCGGACGACGAGATTCGCCGCGACAACAACGTGGCGATGGACCGAGGCAGCGTGAGGATCGTGCACGCCGTGAAAGCGATGATACGCGACGCCGCGAGCGGGAGGACGTGCCTGAACCGATGCCCGAGGAGGTCGTGCAGCTGCCGATCCGGTCTGATCCCGTTCCGGAACAGGAGACTAAGCCCGAGAAGAGTCTTGGAGTGAGTCTGTGGCATAAGATCTTTGGCTCTCCGGGCGAGCAGGCAGAGCGAATTGCCGAAAGCACGCGTATTGAAGACACGAAAGAATTGACCGGCCTTGAGACATCCAATGAGGTGATTGAAACCTGGCACCGTGAGTCGGTCGAAGTGGAATTCACGGAACTGGGCGATGCTGAATCGAGCGATGCCGTCGAGCATGGCGAACGGACCACAGGAGAAAGTGGCGAACCTCGGCGCCGTCGGCGCCGTCGAGGCCGCGGCCGTGGACGCGGTCGGCATACGGAAGGCGAGTCCAGCGATAGCGAACAGCCACGCGAAGCGGTGGGCGAAGGTGACGATCGGCCGCGTGAGCCCAGAGATGCCGGCCATTCGCGCGAGCGCCGACCATCCCGCGAGCGCGGCAGTCGATCGGGCAGGCCGCGCCGCGAGAGTGCTCACAAACAGGTAGACCCTAAGGACGATTTCGACGACGGCCTGGAGGAAATTGTTCTCGACGACGTTAACGAATCGGACGACATGGAAGTCAGCGGAGATGGTGAAGGATCGGCGGCCACAGGTGGCCGGGAGACTTCCGCCGGTCACCGTAGCATTCCTTCGTGGAATGAAGCCATTGGCATGATTGTCGATACGAACTTGGCGACACGAACCGATCGTCGGCGCTCGACGCCGTCGCAATCGCGCGGCTCTGGACCGTCGCGCGGTCGGCGCGAGGCGGTCGGCGGCGAAAAAAGTCGTAGCCGGGTGGTCGACGAAGGCTGCGGCTCCCTGCGATGGCACTTGTTTGCGATTAGTTTGCGGAGCGCTTTCTGCAAAAAATTTTCCCCGCTCTCGCAGTCCGATCCCGGTGCTGGCCGTCTCGCACTAACTCGTTGCGGCAGAATGCTTTAGATTCTCCGCTGGCGGGCCGCCAATTCGCGGCTGTCCGCTCGCTCTGGGCGAAAGTCAATGTTGCCCAACACGAGAATTGAGCCGATACTTATAGTATTAGAAGAGGTGCGACACGCGAAAACAAAGCGAGTCGCGGTCGAGCGTGTGTCTCGGCCGACACGCCACCACCTTGCTCCCACCGTTCTTTGCCAATCTCTCTTCGTTGTGTGCAATCTGGCACGCGTTAGGCAAACCATCACACGACCGGCCGGCGGTGCTCTCCGACGATCCTCCTGGGATTCGGTGCTGCGCAGTTGGAAAACGGCGATGGAGCGAGTCCTGGGATTCGGTCCAAGGGGATGGTGAAAACGCGGTGACGATGCATTGTCCGCTCCCTTGAGTTCGCTGCTGCGCAGCGGAATTCAAGCTAGCGGCAGGCGTCCGGATCGTACGAACTGCGGAGCAGGCGGCAGAAGACGCGAACAAGGGAACCAACCGACACCAACCGAAGAGTCTGCAGTTAGTATTGGCGACGTCGATCGCCGCCGGCCGCTGGAAAGGATTTCCGCAGGTCGAATGCAATTGGATTTGCAGGAATCGCACTTCGCGGTGCACGCCATTCAAAGCCCACAAGCCTCGAGGAGACATGCAGCCGCCACGATTCAAGTCGACCGCACGGTAACCGGCCTGGTCGAAGTCGCTCACGGGAGAGTACGAGATGAGCGACGGACGCGAGATCATAGCTTTAGTAGCCAAGAGTCAAGATTGCGATCAATTCCGACGCAAGAATTGGGTCGGGTCGTTCGCCGAGTACCTTGACATCGTTCGCGAGCATCCCGAAGTCACGCGGACGGCGTATCAGCGGCTCTACGACATGATCTTGTCGTACGGCGTGGACGTGAGCGACAACGGGCGCGACAAAAAGGTCCACTACCGCTTCTTCGACGATCCCGACAACGACGGCCGCGACGCCGTCTTCGGCCTCGACGCCCCGCTCCACCACCTCGTCAATGCAATGAAGAGCGCTGCGGCGGGCTACGGCATCGAACGCCGCGTACTGCTGTTACACGGCCCGGTCGGCAGCAGCAAGAGCACGATCGTCCGCATGCTCAAAAAAGGCATCGAGCGCTACTCGAGCACCGACGCCGGGGCGCTCTACACGCTCGGCTGGGTCGACGAAAACGATCCCTCGAACGCCGACGCGATCCATTGGTGCCCGATGAACGAGGAGCCGCTCCACTTGTTCCCCGAGCGGTTCCGCGCCAGCGTCGAGTCGCAACTGAACTACGGCCGCGGAGAGCACGAGCCGCGCGTCACGATCAGCGGCGAGCTCGATCCGTTCTGCCGGTTCATGTACTACCAGCGGCTCAAGAAATACGACGGCGACTGGACCCGCGTGATCCAGGACGTCCGCGTCAAGCGGGTCATTCTCAGCGAGAAGGACCGCGTCGGCATCGGCACCTTCCAGCCGAAGGACGAAAAGAACCAGGACGCCACCGAGCTCACCGGCGACATCAACTATCGCAAGATCGCCGAGTTCGGCAGCGACAGCGATCCGCGGGCGTTCAACTTCGACGGCGAATTCAACATCTCGAACCGCGGGATCATCGAGTTTGTCGAGGTGCTCAAGCTCGACGTGGCGTTCCTCTACGACCTGTTGGGTGCGAGCCAGGAACACCGCATCAAGCCGAAGAAATTCGCCCAGACCGACATCGACGAAGTGATCGTCGGCCACACGAACGAGCCCGAATATCGCCGGCTGCAGAACAACGAGTTCATGGAAGCCCTCCGCGACCGGACCGTGAAGATCGACGTGCCCTACGTCACCACGCTCGCCAACGAGGTGAAAATCTACGAGAAGGACTACAACCGCAAGACGGTCCGCGGCAAGCACATCGCTCCCCACACGATCGAAATGGCCGCGATGTGGGCGATCCTCACCCGGCTCGAGGAACCCAAGCACGCCGGGCTCACCCGGCTGCAAAAGCTCAAGCTCTACAACGGCAAGACGCTCCCCGGCTTCACCGAGGAAAACATCAAGGAGCTCCGGGAACAATCGACGCAGGAGGGGATGATCGGCATCTCGCCGCGCTACGTGCAGGACAAGATCTCCAATGCCTTGGTGGCTCACCCGGAGTCGCAGAGCATCAACCCCTTCATGGTGCTCAACGAACTGGAAGAGGGCCTCAAGCACCACAGCTTGATCACCAGCGAGGAAACGAAGCAGGAGTACCGCGAGCTGCTCTCCGTCGTGAAGGAGGAGTACGAGAACATCGTGAAGAACGAAGTCCAGCGGGCGATCGCCGCCGACGAGGACGCGCTCACGCGGCTCTGCGGCAACTACATCGACAACGTCAAGGCCTACACGCAGAAGGAACGGGTCAAGAACCGCTTCACGGGCCAAAGCGAAGAGCCGGACGAGCGGTTGATGCGGTCGATCGAAGAAAAGATCGACATCCCGGACAGCCGCAAGGACGACTTCCGCCGCGAGATAATGAACTACATCGGCGCCCTGTCGATCGACGGCAAAAAGTTCGACTATAAGACGAACGAACGGCTCTGCAAGGCGCTCGAATTGAAACTGTTCGAGGATCAGAAGGACTCGATCAAGCTCACGAGCCTGGTGTCGAACGTGGTCGACGCCGACACGCAGCAGAAGATCGACGTGGTGAAGGGACGCCTGATCCGCGACTACGGATACGATGATGAGAGCGCGACCGACGTGCTCAACTACGTGGCGAGCATCTTTGCTCGGGGAGATGCGAAGCCGAGCAAGTAACAGGACTCGCCAGGCGAATACGTTACCGTGCGGCAGGGAAGCCGGGCACGTGGATTGCTTCATGGATGAGGAGCACCAGCCCAAGACTTGCCTGCTCACGACACCTCGACGATACAACGCGAGGTTGGTGCAATGGGAATGAAAATCGAACGGGATCAGCGCCGCTTTCGGCAAATCGTCCGCGGCCGGATCCGCAAGAATCTGCGTAAGTACGTCACGCACGGCGAGATGATCGGCCGCAAAGGTCGCGATCTGGTCAGCATTCCCGTGCCGCAGCTGGACATTCCCCACTTCCGCTACGGCGACAACGGCAACGGCGGCGTTGGCCAGGGCGACGGCGAAGAGGGCCAGCCGCTCGGCAAGGGCGGCCAGCCGCAGGACGGCGCCGGCCCGGCCGGCAGCGATCCCGGCGGCGGCCACCTGATGGAAGTCGACGTCACGCTCGAAGAGCTCGCCGAAATCCTCGGCGAAGAGCTGGAGCTACCCAACATCCAGCCCAAGGGCGCCGCTTCGATCGTCGAAGAAAAGGCCAAGTACAACAGCATTCGCCAGACCGGCCCCGAGTCGCTGCGGCACTTCAAAAAGACCTACCTCAAGGCGCTCAAACGGCAGATCAGCACCGGGGTCTACGAGCCGCACGATCCCCGCGTGATCCCGATCAAGTCCGACAAGCAATACCGCTCGTGGAACACGGTCCAGCATCCGCAAGTCAACGCGGCCGTGATCTACATGATGGACGTCTCCGGCTCGATGACCGACGAGCAGAAAGAGATCGTCCGCACCGAGGCGTTCTGGATCGACACCTGGCTCTCGAGTCAGTACGACGGCATCGAGACCCGCTACATCATCCACGACGCGGTGGCCAAGGAAGTCGACGAGCAAACGTTCTACCACACCCGCGAGAGCGGCGGCACGCGGATCAGCTCGGCCTACAAAGCGGCCGCGGCACTGATCAAAGAGAGTTTTCCCCCCTCGGAATGGAACTTGTACTGCTTCCAATTCTCCGACGGCGACAACTGGGGCGAAGACAACGAGGAAGCTTTTCGAATTATCGGCGAACAATTGCTGCCCGTGGTGAATCTGTTTTGCTATGGGCAGGTCGACAGTCCCTATGGCAGCGGCGAGTTTTTGGGCTACCTCCGCGGCCGCTTCGGCGAGAATCACGACTCGCTCGTGCTCTCGGAAATCGAAGACAAGGAGGCCATTTACGAATCGATCCGCACATTCCTCGGCAAAGGAAAATAATCGCCATTTTGTTCGACAGGTGCCAACCCTGCCGCACCCGGCCCCCACGCCGCTTGCGGTTTAGCTGACCGAAAGAGCGTAACCATGACCACCGACAACCGAACCCTTTTGACACTATCGCGTCCGCGTGGGCCACCACGAATTCCGCGTCAAAGCCCGCGATGCCGCGGAAGCGGTCGAGCTCGCCCGCCGCCAATTGGCACGCGAGTTGCCCCGCTTGTACGACGTGATTCGCACCTTGGCCGAAACCCGTTTCCAAGTCGAGCACGCCGCCTGATTTCGGACTGGAGCTAACTTTCGGACTGGCCGCTTCAGCGGCCAGTGACAAACCTCGCAAGAGCCGAATCCACCATGACCGCGCTACCCAATTCCAACCTGCCGCCGCTGCTGCAAAAGATGCAGGTCGAAATCGAGGGCTACGCCCGCGGCTATGGCCTCGATTTCTACCCCACGATCTTCGAGCACATCGACGCCGACGATCTGAACGCGATCGCCGCCAAGGGCGGCTTCCCGGTCCGCTATCCCCATTGGCGGTGGGGCATGGACTACGAGCGGCTCGCCAAGGGCTACCATCACGGCCTGCAGAAGATCTACGAGATGGTGATCAACAACGATCCCTGCTACGCCTACTTGATGAAGTCGAACGACGTCATCGACCAGAAGCTGGTGATGGCCCACGTCTACGGCCATTGCGATTTCTTCAAGAACAACTATTGGTTCTCGAAGACCAGCCGCAAGATGATGGACGAAATGGCGAACCACGGCAATCGCGTCCGCCGCTACATGGACGAAGTCGGCGTCGAGGAGGTCGAGGAGTTCATCGACGCCTGCTTGAGCATCGAGGACCTGATCGACGTCCACTCGCCGTTCATTCGCCGCCGCGAGGAGGTGAATCGCTACGACTTCCACGACGCGGAGCAACGACAAGGCGGACGAGGAAGAACGCAACCGGCCGCCGCGGTTCCAGTCGAAAGATTACATGGACCGCTTCATCAATCCGCCGGCCGCGGCTGGCGGCGATCGCCGAAGAGCGCGAGGCGGCCCGCCGCGAAGCCAAGTCGTTCCCCGAGCGGCCGGAACGCGACGTGATGCTGTTCGTTCTGGAGCACGCGCCGCTCAACGCCTGGCAGGCCGACGTGCTCTCGATCGTCCGCGACGAGGCCTACTATTTCGCCCCGCAGGCCCAAACCAAGATCATGAACGAGGGCTGGGCCAGCTATTGGCACTCGACGATCATGACCCGCCAGGGCCTTACCGCCGGCGACGTGATCAACTACTGCGATCACCACAGCGGCACGATGGCCAGCTCGCCGACCCAGCTCAATCCCTACAAGCTCGGCATCGAGCTGTTCCGCGACATCGAGGATCGTTGGAATCGCGGCGCGTTCGGCAAGGAGTTCGACGACTGCGACGACTACGTCCGCCGCCGCGACTGGAACACCGACACCGGGCTGGGCCGCGAAAAAATCTTCGAGGTCCGCAAGATTCACAACGATCTGACGTTCATCGACGAGTTCCTCACGCTCGACTTCGTCCGCGAGCACAAGCTCTTCAAGTTCGGCTACAACGAGAGCACCGAATACTACGAGATCGAGACCCGCGAGTTTCCCCGCGTCAAGCAGCAGCTCCTGGCGAGCCTCACCAACCGCGGCCAACCGCAAATCACCGTCGTCGACGGCAACTACAAGAACCGCGGCGAATTGTTCCTCGAACACGCCTACACGGGCGTCGAGCTCGAGGTCAACTACGCCCGCGATACGCTGGCCAACTTGCACCGGCTCTGGAATCGGCCGGTGTATTTGAAAACCGTCCTGGAGGATACCGAGACGGTATTTTCTTACGATGGAACGCAACACGACGTCGAGAAAGGAGAGCCAATTGAGCTGGCTGAGGGGGTTTCGATATGACTTTGCGTACACAATTCGAACACGAACTGACTCAACTTGGCGCTGGTGGCACGGCCACGGTGGACATTACCGCTGGCACGCGGCGGCTCACGTGCGACCTCGTCGAGCGGAATTCGTTGGCCGCCGCCTTCCAAGCTTTGCGCGTCGCTACACCTGAGCTGGCGCGGCGCACCGAGCACATCGCCTGGAGCGGATGGCCAAATCGCTCTCCGAGCGGCTGACCTATCTGATGGAGCCGATCCGCCCGATCGAGATCGACGCCGACGCCTGCGTGGCCCAGCTCCGCTCGAGCCCGCCGCAGCGCGACGATGATGGCCGCAGCTACTACGAGCTCACGGTCCGCCGCGGCGGCGATATCTCTCTGGTGCGCTATCGCAAGGAGCCCGGCACGCCCCGCCAGCAGATTGCCGCCAACGTCACGCGCGAGGTGCTGTTGCGGCTGGTGGATGATTTTGAGGCGGTGCTGGATTAGCTTTGCCGGCGAAGTCTCGATCACTGTTTCCGGCGGCCGCGCTGCGGTAAGATACACGTATTGTATCTTCACACCCGCACATAACCTGTCCCCATGTCGCGACCTTCGCATGCCACCTGCCGCCGAATCGGTGCCCCATTCGCTCACTCCCGCGGGCGGCGGTTGGCACTGCAGTCATCTTTATTATTCGTTTGATCGCGCCGCATTGAAGCAGCTCAGCGACGCCCAGCGGAAGGCCGGCTGCGAGCAGTTTCAGATCGAGCTTGATCCGGCGATCGGCGATGCGCCGCTGCGGCTGCAAACGTCGATCGTCGCCGGCCAGAAGGCGGACTTCGGGCTGATGATGCTCGATCCCGATCCCTTGAAAATCGACCGAGTGCATCAGCGGCTGCTGGCGACGCCGCTGGGTTCCGCGATCCGGCCGGCGTATTCGTTCGTTTCGATGACCGAGATCAGCGAATATGTGCAAACGGTCGAGCAGTTCGGCGTGCGGCTGGCGGCGGAGGGGATGGACGCGGGGTCGGCGGAGTACGCCGCTCGCGTAAAGGGTTACGCGGATCGCCTCGAAGGGATGAACCGGCAGCGGCTCACGCCCGACTTCCCGCCCTACCCTGCGATGTGCTTCTACCCGATGAACAAGATCCGCGATCCGCAGGCCAACTGGTTCATGCTCCCCAAAGAGGAGCGGAGCCGGTTGATGATCGACCACGCCAAGAGCGGCATGGCGTTCGCCGGCAAAGTCTCGCAGCTGATCACGGTGGGCGTCGGCCTCGACGATTGGGAATGGGGCGTCACGCTGTGGGCCGCCAACCCCGAGTATCTCAAAGACATCGTCTACCGGATGCGGTTCGACGAAGCCTCGGCCCGCTACGCCGCGTTCGGCTCGTTCTACACCGGCTACGTCGCCACCGCGGCCGCGATTCTCGAACACTGCCAGGTTGGGTAAGACTGGGGATTGGGATTGATGATGTTGGATTGATGATCGGTGTAGCATAGGGCGGAGTGCGGAGTGCGGAGTGCGGAGGGCGGAGAGCGAGTGCGGTTTGGCGAATTCGGCAAATCCCCGCGGGTTTTCTCGAAGTCGCCAAGTTTCTCTCGAACTCGCCAGGTTATTTGTGGGGCCGGGGTCTCGGGATTGGGGGCTGGGAAGCGAAGAATCGTTGGCGGTGTGGAAGAAGCGGCGGCGGGGAAGAAGCTACCCGGTTAAAGTGCTGCAAAATGGACGGATTTTGCAGCAGCGTGATTGTAAATTCGCTGGATTTGTCGGGGTTTTATTAATTCACCAGCTGCAAAATAGACGTTAATTTTGTAGCAACGCGTTCATTATGCAGCAGCCTGGAGAGGTGGTCCGTCGTCCGTGGTCGGTCGTCTGCGGGATGGCGCGGTGGTAGCGCGGCCGGATGCTCGCCTGGAGGGTGGCTCCCGGCTGACGTGTTCTCATTGGAAACATCTCACGAAATATCTCTGGGTTGTCGACAGCCGCGACCAAAGAGTGGAGTCAACAGGAGGACGTGGAGATCGCAGAGCCTGCTCAAATAACACGCCCTGCGTTCTTTGCATTACAAATCCATCAAATTGTGTTCTCCTGACAAGAATTTGGTTTGAACAGGAGGCCGCAGAGAGCGCAAATTTGCGCGTAACGCGGGCTCTGCGAACTCTGCGACCTCCTGTAAATCTCGTTTGGTTGCGGCCAACGGCCGCGCTAAGCCCTCCTCTTCAACCCATTCGCGCGAGCGGGATCGGTCGATATGCGCTATGTTATATCCGATAGTGAACGGATGTAAAGTAGCGATTTTTGGCCGCCCATGGACCGACGTCAGCTTTAAATCTCCAGCCATTGGTCGTGCGGCGTCGGCCGGACGGTTGGGCGGGCGGAGGAGGTTTTGAAACGCAGAGGGCGCGGGGATCGCAGAGTGTTGCGCAGGCGTCAGTGTATTCATGCAGTTGTCACGTTGCGGCTGAACATGGGAGTGGAATGGGGGCGTTTTGCTTGTGAGCTGCTTGTGGTTTTGCCCGGGGCGTTCGGCCGCTGAGACGGCCGAATCACCCCGGGCTAAAATCTTGGCGGGCGGGTGGTGGAGTGTGGGGCAAGCTGTTGGCGGCAAGAACACTGGCGATGCAAGTGGCACGCGGCGCATCGGGTATGAGCGGCGGAAGTCGAGACGAACACCTTCTCCGAATCAGTCGATTGCTGCAAAATGCATCGTCTGTTGCAGAATGAGACGCCTTTATGCAACACCTCGACGAGGATGCTCGATCCGCTTCCGACATTCCCCACTACCCGTCTCATTTTCGGAGTGACACGCCGTAGCAAACTCGGCCAGAGAGACTGGGCCAAGCAGATTCTCCGATCGCGGCTATCGGCACTTTGATTGCCCGATCGGTCGGCGCACGGTAGACTGTTCAACGTCGACACATTATGTCACCAGGACGCGCGCATCAGGGACTGCGTCGTGTGCTGAACCAACAGGAGTACAAACGATCGAGTGACGGAAGTCGGGCCAGGTTGTTGATAACGGAACAGCCGGATCACGTGATTCGGCCAACAGATCTTGGAGAAGACTCATGTCAAAGTCACTTGTGTTTGGATGCATGTCCCTGCTCTGCGGTTTGGCGCTGTTTGCGGGTTCGAACGCCGAGGCCCAGTTGGTCCGCACGGTTCAAGGCGCTGACGCGGCCGCAATTCAAGGGACGGTCGATATGTTCCGCGCCGATTTGGGCGCGGTGAACGCGAACGGCCCGTGCTCGGGGCCGTGCACTCCCGGCGTCGGGCGGCGTGAGATCAATTGGGACGGGGTCGGTGACGGGGTGTCCGACCCGAACATTTTCCCCGGGGATTTTTTCAACCAGAACTCGCTTTCGCCGGCGGGCCGCGTCCGCGGGATTCAGTTTTCGAGCGCTGGCACGTTTCGCACGAGTGCCGACAGCGATTCGGACGGGGATGGCAACCCTGGCCCGCGCGCTGCGCTGTTTGAGGACCTTGGTGCCGGCAACGGCGCGGATTTTGCGGCCTTCAGCGCCGAACGGATCTTCGGCATCGTGGGCAGCAACGAGATGGACGTGACTTTTTCCGAGCCGGGGTCGCCGGGCATCGCGTCGCTGGTGAAGGGATTTGGCGCGGTGTTTACGGACGTCGAGGTGGCCGGCGCGGCTCGGCTCGATTTCTATGACGTGAACAACGTGCTGTTGCATTCGGAAGCGGTCCAACCTTTTCCCTTTACGGGCGGCGATTCGGGCAAATCATTCTCGTTCGTCGGCGTGTCGTTCGATTCGCCGGTCGTGAGCCGCGTGCACATCGTCAACGGAGGATTCGATCTGACGCTGGCGCCATTTGACGTCAATGGGCAAGTGGTGGACGATTCGGTCGCGATGGACGACTTCATTTACGGCGAACCGGTGGCCGTGCCCGAACCGGCGAGCTTGCTGCCGGCGCTGATTGCGGGTGCGGGCATGTTGGTCCGCCGTCGCCGGCGGGTGCGCGTGGGCGCCCAGCCGCTGTCGAATCGAAGAGCGCACCGATCCATCGGCCGCAGACGATATCTTGAAGTAGACTTCCAGGAGGTTGGAAACAGCTTCCAAACCGCGTCGGTGACGGGGACGGTCTCATTTTTCTCGAAGACTGGGAAAATTGGGGCAGTCCCCGGCGGTTTTGACGAGCGGCCGACGGAGGATATTGATGATTCGCTGTGGCCTTGTTGACTAATTCCACTCGAACTGAGGCAGCCCGAGGTGGGTGAAACGGTTTAGGATTTTGCATCTCAGACGGGCTTCGGCCTGTTGGTTTTCGAGAATCCTGTTTTTCACATTTCCTCCGAAACAACACTTCATGCGATACATGGCGGTTTCCGCCAGGCTGCGTCGATGATATCCCACGTCTTCCTTCCACCGTTTCCGACCAACTCGGCGAATCTCGCGGATCGCTTCGTCACGCTCCAAAGGCGGCTGGCTCGAGTTGCCGTGTTGCTTGATTTTGGCATTGCGACGCGGAGGAATGATCGGCTCTATCTCGTCGGCGCCGAGCGTTTCGTACACTTTCCACTGATCATAGGCCCCATCGCCGGCAAACGAATTGATGGGCGAATCAATCTGCTCCAGCAATTCCTCCACTTGGTCCGCGTCGTGCCCACAGTTTTCCGTCAGCACTTCCGCTTCGATCTCCTGCGTATCCGGGTTCACGGCCAAGTGCAATTTCCGCCACGTGCGTCGTTTGCTCACACCGTGCTTGCGAGTTTTCCATTCGCCTTCGCCAAACACCTTCAAGCCGGTGCTGTCGACGACCACGTCGATCGGTCCCTGGCGGTCCGCAACGTCCAAGGCGATTTCCAGCTTGGCCGCCCGTTTGGCCAGAGACGTGAAGTCGGGAATCGCCACGTCCACCTGCATCAACTGTGCCAGCGAACGCCCCAAACCTTCGGTCTGCCGATAGGGAAGCCGAAACAACTCCCGCAACATCAGCAGGCTTTCAACGGCCGTATCGCTGTAAACAAACGGGTGCCCGACCTTCGTGGCCTCGTTGGTATGTTCCCACGCGTCGATCACGTCGTCGCTAAACCAGAACGTAATCGAGCCCCGCTGCACCAGCGACTCGTTATATTTTCTCCAATTGGTAATCTTGTAGCTCGTTTTCGCCTTGGCAACCATTCACGCGCTCCTTCAGTGTGAGGGGGAATCCATTTCTCCCCTGATTTACGAACTGAACAGCGAATAGTTCGACAAGGCCATTCGCTGCGATAGTCTCTGGGCGCGGGTGGCGTCGATTTTGCTGATTGCTGGTTGGGCGGTGCCGGCTCGGCGGCGCGGAGCAGCGCCGAGGCCGATCTGGCGGCGGGGGCGTTTTCGATTCCCTTTACGAATGACTCCGGGGGGCATCCGCTGGAGGGCACGCACCGCTATACGCTCGCGTTTGGGCCGGACCGGCTACCGCCGGCGAAGGCGGCCTGGTCGCTCACGATGTACCGGCTACCGGATCAGCGGTTGGTCGAGAACTCGATCGATCGTTACTGGATCAGTTCGCGGATGCTGGGGCGACTGAAGCGCGATGCCGATGGGGGGCTGACGCTGTACATCCAGAAGAATGCGCCGGGAGAGGGAAAGAACGCGAATTGGTTGCCCGCGCCGGATGGGCCGTTCTTGATGATCTTGCGGCTCTATCAGCCGGAGCAGGCGGTGCTGGACAATGCTTGGGAGGCGCCGCCGGTGGTGCGGGTGGAGTGAGGCCCAATGGGGGCGTGGGGCGTTGGGCCCATGGGTGGGTCGCGCGTGTTGGGGTGGTGTTGGGGTGGTGTTGGGGGCGGTGTTGGGGTGGTGTTGGGGTGGTGTTGGGGTGGTGTTGGGCCCCGGGCGTGTCGGCTGCTGAGACAGCCGAATCACCCGGGGCTAAATGGTTTGTTGTGCCATGGGCACTCATGATTGACGGTTGTTCGGCCGATGGGCCGGTCTTCTGGGTCGCTTCTCGACCGCCGCCGAGTTTGCGGGTTTTCCCGGCTGTAAAGGCTATGCCGACTTCATCAGCGGCGGCTTACTGCATTCCACGCTAGCACGCGCAGATACCGCATAGCCGGAGCGCGATCTTAGTTCGATGTAAACGAAGACGCGGATTCCCCACGTGCAACGCTTTGTCGTTGTGCCGGGGTGGTCTCGATTCGTCGCGGGAAACGACTTTTGACCAGCGTGCGGGTTTCGATGAACGTAAAGGTTCTCATACGTAGCCAACAACCGCCGTGGAGCACCGTGCTGGTGCTCGCCTGGCTGGTCTGCCGGTGCGCGACGACCCACGCCCAGGGCAGGCCGACCGACCCCGCAGCGAACCGAAACGTGCAGGCGATTCCCCTGCAGACGGAGAACGTCGACGGGCAGACTTCGTGGATGATCGAGCCGGAGGTGCCGCGGATCCCGAAGATCGCGGGGCTGAATCCGCAGTTGCCGCCGCACATCGAACGGCGTTTGAGCTACGCGTTCGACTTGGCACAGCGCGGCGCACCGTACACGGCGGAAGCGGAGTTTCGAGCCGTGCTCGGATTGTGCGCTTTGGAGATGGATGCCCGCGAGGGTGGCACCGCGCGGCGCGAGGCGCTCCGCGATGGGTTGGTCGCGCTGCAGGAAGCCGATCAGTTCGGCGGCGACCAGGTCGATTGGCGCGACGCGGCCGACGTGCGGCCGATCGCGCTGGGACACACGACGCCGGTGCTCGCCAATGCCCGGGGCCCGGTCGACTCGATCCAAGCGGTGCAAGCCTATTACCTGTTCGCCGAACAGCGCCTGGTCACGGCCTGTCGGGGATTGCCGGGTGCTTCGCTGGCGTTCTACGGACTGGGCCGGACGATCGTGTTGCCGGGAACCAGGATCGCGCATGCCAGCGGCAAGGCGGCATTGTTTCAGCGGGTGGCGCTGGCCGTCGCACCGCAGAATTTGTTGGCCGCGAACGAATTGGGTGTGCTACTGGCCCAGCATGGCCAACTCAAAGACGCAGAAAAGATTTTTCAACAGTGTGTCGCCACGGATGCGACGCCGGAAACCTGGCGGAACCTGGCGGTGGTCTACGCCCGCCAGGGAAATGCCGAAGCGAGCCGCTCGGCGATGGCGGCAGGCGACGCGCTGGCGGCGGAAAAACGCCGTCACGAGGCCAGCCAAATTGCGGCGACGACGATGCACAGCAACGCGGAGAGCCCGAAAGAAGACAACGTTCAAGAAGAAAAGAAGACTGGGTTTCTCTCGAAATTCAACCTGACCCCGAAATTACCGAGTGTGTTTCGCCGGTGAGCGAGCACACATCGACGCCGCAACAGTCCCCCCAATTGAAGCGATAGATGACATGATGAAGCGAACTTCAAGCTTGCCTGGTGCCGGTCGACGCCGTCGCTGGGGCGTGGCGTTGGTCGCGGCGACGTTGGCTGGGAGCGTCTCCTCCACCAGTGCGCAGTCGGTGCTGCGATTCGTCGAGGCCGGAAGCGACACGTCGCCTGTCGCGTCGCAGCTTCCAGCTCCGATCGTCGCCGCGGCGCCGGTCGCGGAGTCGAGCTTTGAGTTTCGCATCTTGGAGGTGAAAGAAGGCAAGACCCCGCCGCTGCCGCAGATTACGATCACTGGGCCGGCGGAATCGGCGCATGGCGATTCGACGCTGACATTCGCACGGCCGGAGCCGAGTGTCACGCCCGAAACCAAGGCGTCGGTCAACTGCGAGCTGCGATTCGTCACCGCTCGGCCAGCGAGGCCGATCGAGTCGATTGCTCCGCGAGCAGAGGTCGCGACTGAGCCGAGCGAGCCGGAGAACGAGCTGGCCACGGTCGAGCCCGACGGTATTGGGCCTGCGACGGAATTGTTCGCCACACCGCCGCTGACGCGCCCCAGCGCGTTCAAGCCTCGAATCATGTCGGTTTTGGAACACGTCCCGGCCCCAGTGCCTCAGCTCGTGGATGCCGAGCCGGTCCGGTCGGCAGGAAACGAGTTGCCGACGTTCGCGCCGGCGGGAAGTCGAGTTGTTTGCCTCGGCCACGCCGGCGCCGCCCAAGTGGGACCTGCCGGCTTTGGACTACGGTGCTGCGTTGCGTAGAGTCGAGCCGCCTCAGCCGGTCGCCGTCGCGCCGAAACCGATCGAGCCGACGCGAGTGGTCGCGCGGGAGTTGCCGCCGAGCGCCACGGAGATGTTCGGCCTGGCTCCGCCGGAACCGCTGATCGTGCAGTCGCCGATTTCGACTGCGCCTGCGGCACCGACGCTCGAAGTGCCCAGAGAACCGATCGCCGCGGAGCGTAAGGTGGCGGCGGAGCCGATTCGCGTCGAACGGAGGGCGACCGCGGTACCGGCAGCGCCAAAGGAGTCGGCGAAAATCGTGGCGTCGACGCGTCCGACCCCGGTTGTGGCCAGTACGCCTGCTCCGGCTACCGGCGGCGGTTCCGGCCCCTGCCCGAATCCCCGAGCCGGTCCAAGCGCCGGCGACCAAGGAGTTGTTTGCCGGCGTGACGCCAACGCTTCCGGCAGCACGGGAGCTTGATTTTTCGCAGCTCCCGGCGCACGTGGAGCCGGCCAAACCTCAATTCATTTCGACTGCACCGACGAACGTCGCCAGCGCCACGCCGACGTCGCCACCCTTGGGCCCGGAACGCCTGGTGCCGGCGACACTTTCGCGTGCCAGCGTTTCGACGGCGGCGCCGGCATACGAATCGCAGTACGTGGCGAGTCCGCCTGCGGTGGCGAGCGTGAAACCGGCAGTGGCACCCGAGCGAAGCCAAGTGACCGTCGCTCCTGAGCCGAGTGATCCGAACACGTATACTTTCCATTTTACCGCCAGCACGAATCCCACCCCCGCGATGCTGGTCAACAACCAGCAGCCGACGGCGGCGAGCGTCATGCCCCCGGCGCCGGCGACGCCGTGTCGGGCCGGAAGCGCTCTCGGCACCGTGCGGCTGCAACAATGGGAACGGCCAATACGGCTGCCCGTACTTGCCGGGTCAATCGGGCACCCGCGACCTGTGCGGCGTGGATTGCGGTCAGTGCGGCGCGCCCTGCTGTTCGACTTGGAGCGACGCGCAGTGCATACCCTGGGCGCTGTTCGGGCCGGGCGAATACGTCGGCCCGGCTCGGCCGGCCCACGTCGAGACCTACTATTTGCGCGTCAACGACTTCCTCACGCTGACGTTCATCGAGTCGCGTAAGAAGTCGGCGGAACATTATCGCATCGGCGTGGGCGACGAACTGCAAATCGAATGGTTGCAGGGCGCCGGCAACACCGAGACCCCGCTTGACCGCAAGCTGTTGGTGCAACCGGACGGCACGGTGACGCTGCCGTTGATCGGCGAAGTCATGGCCGCGGGCAAGACGGTCCATGAGTTCCGCGATGAAGCGGTTAAGCTGTACAGCAAGTTCCAGCGCGATCCGCAGATCACGGTGACGCCGCTGACGGTCAACGTGGCGGTTCAGGACGTGCTCAAGGCCGTGACCTCGAAGTCGGCTTCGTCTGGCCAGACGCAGGACGTGAAGGTGACGCCCGAGGGCACGATCCAAGCGGCCGGCATCGGTTCGGTCTATGTTCAAGGATTGACGCTCGACGAACTGCGGAGCGAACTGGAAGCCCGCTACCGGGAAGCCTACG
This sequence comes from uncultured Planctomycetota bacterium, assembly GCA_963808175.1. Taxonomy (GTDB): domain Bacteria; phylum Planctomycetota; class Planctomycetia; order Pirellulales; family Lacipirellulaceae; genus DASYDU01. The sequence goes on from CAWEEU010000009.1 coordinate 222,053, forward strand.
GCCCAGGCCTGGAAGTGTCGCCGCAGCTTACCGAACGGGCTACCAGCTACGTATTCATGGGCGGCGAGGTCCGCGCCGGGCCGCTACACGCTCGAAGGACCCACGACCGTCATGCAGGCGATCGCCATGGCGGGCGGCTGGAACAACGGCGGCAACGTGAAACAAGTCGTCGTGTTTCGACGTGACGAGAATTGGTGCTTGAAGGCGACGAAGATCGACGTGCGTGCTCCGCTCTACGGCAAAGATCCCTGCCCGACGAACGACGTCTGGCTGCGCGAGAACGACCTGGTGATTGTCCCCAAGTCGTGCATCTTGTGTGCGACCGATTTGATCGAGCTGTACTTCACGCGCGGCGTGTACGCGGTGTTCCCGATCAACTACGTGTACGACTTCTCGGCCAACAGCGCGATCGTGCCCGTCCCGTAGTCCTCCGGGGTTGCTGCTAGGCATGGCAGGGACGCCGGCTTGAGCTGCCTGTCCAATGGACGGAACGATCGCTCGGACAGTCCGCCGGTCGGCCGCACGGTGGGAAGCTCATCCGATTTATCGGAATAAAATGCGGAGACATTTCTTGGCGCGAAGGGTGCGCCAGCAAGTGAACGTTTCCGCGACTCTTCGCTGCCGACTCGGCAAGTGATAAAATTAGACACGGCTGGCTTGCCGTAGGACACAAGTCCGCGATCGGCGTGGCGTCGTGGATTGACCGGCAACCGGCCGAGGGCAGGCGAATTCCGCCATTTGGGGTTCGAGGTTCAATGCAAAACAGGTGACTTCCCATGTTACTCAAATACTTCTACGACAAGTCGCTCGCTCACGCTTCCTATCTCGTGGGTTGCCAGCAGACCGGCGAGGCGATCGTCGTCGATCCAGCCCGCGCCGTCGACCAGTATCTCGACGCGGCCAAGGCCGAGGGCCTGCACATCGTCGGTGCGGCCGAAACTCACATCCACGCCGACTTCGTGTCCGGTTCGCGCGAGCTGGCCGAACGCGTTGGCGCGAAACTCTATCTTTCCGACGAGGGTCCCCGCGAATGGAAGTATCTGTATGCCGGTGGCTATGATTCGGCCCTCGTCAAGGATGGCGACAAGTTCTCGATCGGCAAGGTGAGATTCGACGTCCTCCACACGCCAGGCCACACGCCGGAGAGCATTTCGTTGATGTTGACGGACGTCGGCGGTGGAGCCAATGTCCCGATGGGAATTTTCACCGGCGACTTTGTTTTCGTCGGCTCGGTCGGCAGGCCCGACCTGCTCGAAACTGCGGCAGGCGTCGTTGGGAGCGCGGAAGTCGGGGCGCGGCAACTCTATCACTCGGTGCTCCGCTTTCGCGAATTGCCAGATCACTTGCAGGTGTGGCCCGCGCACGGAGCGGGGAGCGCTTGCGGCAAAGGCCTGGGCGCCATCCCGTCGAGCACCGTGGGTTATGAGAAGCTCTTCAACCCGGCCCTGCAGTACGACGACGAACAGGAGTTCGTGGATTACATCCTGACCGATCAACCCGAAACGCCCTTCTACTTCGCGGTGATGAAGCGCGTCAACAAAGAGGGGCCGGAGCTGACGAATAACTTGCCGCCGGTCCAGGCGATTGGTCCGAGTGAACTGGTGGAGACCGCCACCAAGAGCCTGGTCATCGACACCATTGCCGCCGGCGAGTTCGCCAAATCGCATGTGCCCGGGACGATCAACGTGCCGGCGTCGAATCTCGTTCAGTGGGCCGGCTTCTTCGTGGACTACAGCCAGCCGGTCTTTCTGATCGCCGACGAAGGATCGCTGCCCGCCCAATTGCGCAGCCTGCGTTCGATCGGCATCGACAAGGTAGGCGGCTACTTCGATTCAAGCGCCGTCAAGGCGGCCGGCCTGAGAACGCAGTCCTATCGAACTGCCACTCCGCTCGAGCTGCGCCCCAGCATCGACGACGGCGAGGTGACGCTGGTCGACGTCCGCGCGGCGACGGAGTATCAGGCGGGGCACATCGCCGGTTCTGAACACCGATTCCTGGGCACCCTATTGCGGAACATCGCAGACGTCCGCAAGGACAAACCGGTGGTGGCCCAATGCTTGGGGGGCGGCCGGTCGGCGATCGCTGCCAGCATCCTGCAGCGGGCAGGGTTCGACGTCGTCAACATGCAGGGCGGATACCAGGCCTGGGTCGAAGCCGGTTTGCCGGTCGTCCAAGAAGCGGCTGAGGCGGTCGCCTGAATCACGGCGGCCTGAATCGCTGTCCCTGGGACAACCGTTGCGGAGTACAATCGCCTTAACGGCCGGTCGGCTGTCGGGGAACCGTTCGATGCCATTTCTATCGCTGGCTTTCGGTGCGGTGGTTGGTCTCTCGCTGGGGTTGACCGGAGGCGGCGGGGCGATCTTCGCGGTGCCACTGTTGGTGTATGGTTTATCGGTCGACCCGCGGCAGGCCGTCGGCATCTCGCTCGCCGCGGTGGGCACAACTTCGCTGGTCGGTTTCTTGGGACGCTGGAAATCCGGTCAAGTGGAGGTCGCAACGGGACTGATGTTTGCCGTGGCCGGAATGATCGGGGCACCGCTCGGCTCCTGGCTGTCTGCGAAGATCCCCGAATCGCTGCTGCTGACCTTGTTCGCGCTGTTGATGCTGGTGGTGGCCGTGCGGATGTGGCGCAAAGCGGGCCCGACAAGCGCTCCACCAATTGGTGCGGCGGAGGATCTCGCCGGTCCGACTTGCCGCCGAGACGCGACGGGAAAACTCCAACTGACTTCTCCTTGTGCCGTGCTCCTGGCGGGCGTTGGGGTGTTGACGGGCGTGTTGGCGGGTTTGTTTGGCGTCGGTGGCGGATTCGTGATTGTGCCTGCCCTGGTGCTCTTTAGCGGCATGGCGATTCACCGAGCCATCGGCACGTCGCTGTTGGTCATTACGTTGATCAGTGCTTCGGGAGTCGCGTCGCACCTGTGGGCTGGGCGCGAGATTCCCCTGGCCACGACCTTGTACTTTGTCTCCGGCGGCGTCCTGGGGATGTTCGCCGGAATCTGGGCCAGCCAGTATCTATCCGGGCCCGCGCTGCAAAAATTCTTCGCCGTGGCGATTGTCGCCGTGGCGTTTTTCGTCATCCTCCACACGACTCACTACTTCTAACCGCGAGAGAGACTGAAATGGAATGGATCATGCAGCCCTGGCCTTGGTGGATTTCGGGCGTCCTGATCGGATTGACGGTGCCGCTGCTTTATATTCTGGCCGGTAAGGCGTTCGGCATCTCGACGAGCCTGCAGCAAGTCGGAGCGATGTGCGCTCCCCACAGCCGGTTCGAGTATCTGAATAAACACGATCGCCAAGGCCACCTGTGGACGCTGATTTTCGCGATCGGCATTTTGATCGGTGGATTCGTTGCGAACCGGTTTCTCAGTGACAAACCGGTGCAATTGCTCCCCGCCGCGTTTTCCAGCACCTCGGGCGCTATCAAACTGCTGGTGGGCGGATTCCTGATCGGCTTCGGAACGCGGTACGCCGGCGGCTGTACCTCGGGCCACTCCATCACCGGAATTTCCAATCTCAATTGGCCCAGTTTGGTGGCAACGATTTGCTTCTTCGCGGGCGGCCTGGCCGTGACGTGGGGGCTTGGGAGTTTTCTGTTCTAAATCAACGGAGGCAGCGATGGCTGAAAAGACACAAACAACGGCCAGCGATACGCAATCGCGGATGTCGCCGTTCGCGTATGCCAGCGTGCTGTTAATCGGCGTCTATCTCGGCATCCTGTTTGTCAAATCCGAGGTCGCCATGTGGCAGCGGATTCACAACATGTTTTTGTTCAAAGAAGCGTACATGTACGAGATCATCTGCCTGGCCATCGTCGTGGCGATGGTTTCGATGTTTCTCATCAAGCGACTGGAAATTAAATCGGTGGATGGTAAGCCGATCAAATATGAGCCCAAGCCTTACCACACCGGCGTCATCGTGGGTGGAATGCTGTTCGGGGCCGGCTGGGCGATCACCGGCGCGTGCCCCGGACCGATCTACGCGCAGATTGGCGCCGGCGCTTGGATGGCTCTGTTCACATTTGCCGGTGCGCTGCTCGGCATGTTTGCGTACGCAGCACTAAAACCGAAGCTACCCCACTGAATCGTGATTGGCACCGCGTTCAACAATGCGGAAGACCTGGTGCGCCTCGAGCTGAATTTGTGATTGCGCGTGCACTTCTGTCCTGAAGGATCCCGCGAACACTTCGGGTTGCGGCTCAGTCCATTCGGCAGATGTTAGTGGCGAGAACTGCCAGGAAGTCCAAAGCCATTGAGGAACCTCCGATGAAGATGATTGCATTGCATTCCCGCGCGAGAAAGAAAACCCCACTCTGCCGCCAACGGCGTCGTCCGCTGGGTGCCGCAATGCTATCCACCGTTGCTTGGCGGGAAATCGCGCAGCCTCCGGCTTTCCAAAAGAGAATTGCAGATCGTCCGCGCCACGTTCGACGACCGCAAGGAATCGGCCGTCGCCGCCGACCTCGGCATCGCGCCGCGCACGGTCCATACGCACGTCGAACGTCTGCATCGCAAACTGGCGGTGGCCGACCGCGTCCAACTGGTCGTCCGCGTCATGGCAGAATTCATGAAGTTGACGCTGTCGCCCCGAGGCAAGCTCCCCCCAATCTGTGCCGCCAAAGCCGCCGGCAAGTGTCCGTTGCGCAGATCAGCTCGCGGCACGTTCGCGCGATAGCCCCGCCGAATTTTCCTGGCCACGCCTGGCTAACACCAATTGCGCCTGTCGGCTCAATAGCCGACATCCAACAGCCACGACCTCCGTTAGAATTCCTTGCCATGCCTCTCGCTAATATCTCGATTGACGTGTATCCATTGGCGCACGCGACGATTGGCAAATTCATCGGAGCGCAGCAACGACGAAATCGCGGTAGGGGGGCAAGGCATAGCTCGCGCCGAGGATTTTTGACGGCTCGGATCATCAACCGAACGATCCTTCCCCGACGCGGACAACATATAAACTCGACCGTGGGGGGAGAGGAACAAGTCACCGCGCGACCCCACTCACATTCAGCGGCAACTCGGACAGCACCATTAGAAGTGTCAAAATACACTGTTTGCGATGATTAAGACGATTGCATCGATTTCGGACGATTACGACGTATTGTGAATTCAGTTAGTATGCGTCAAGAAAAATCCGACAGGGATGGGGAGAATCCAGGCTTTAAATTAGAAATTGTCACAATGAAAAGGCCAAGCAAAACACGACTGAATGAATGTAATGATTAGAAAATTAATACCAAGGGTACTGGATCGACTGGATTAACTGGGTATAGTATGCTGCCTGCGTCTAATTGACATATCAGGTTGTGTGGGTAGCATGGGAGCTTTGAGCTACTCCGCTTTACCAAATTTACGATCGTCGATCCAAGGACGTTTCGGCTCACGAACCGGATTGCCATCTTGCTCCCGAAGATTTGGATTCACGGGGGCACCTTACGTTCTCAGATAGGAGGACAACCATGGTCGCCGCCAGCCAACGTCTTGTGACCCCGCGTGACATTGCCCGCATTCTTTTTCGACACTGGAAAAAGATGGCGGTCTTCTTTTGTGCCGTCATCGGCCTGACGCTCGTGGTGATCGCGGTTCTATCCGCGTTCCTACTCGTCGGAATCGAAGCTGCTGGTGCGAGTCGGGCGAGAAAGCGTCGCACTGGACCCGACGGCGACGACCGGTGAGACGATCATGTTGCAGAAGACGCAGGCGGACGAGATCGCCTCGGCACTGAACATACTCAACAGCCGCGCGGTGCTTGAGCGCGCCGCCGAGCGAGTTGGTGCGAAGCGGATCGTAGATGATCTTCCCAGCAGTGGCACCGACGCAAATGGCGCCGAACCAACGGTCGGCCCGGTTCGCCGGGTCGTCAACGTTGCCAGCTCATGGGTCGGTGGAGTGCTGCAAACCCTTCGGCTGGCGGATCCGACGACGGATCTCGAACTGGCGGTGCGCCGCCTGCAGCGAGGAGTCAGTGGCCTCGACACCAAAGGAATCAACCGTGATTTCGATCACGTATTCGGCCGCTTCGCCGGAATTGGCGCATGACGTGGTCGACGCGATCACCAGCGTGTTTATTAGATGAGCACGTTCGGCTGGGTCAATCGGACGGCTCCCTGACGTTCTTTGAAGAACAAGTCGACAAACTGCACGGCGAACTGACGGCGGCGCAAGCCGAGCTGCGAGATCGCAAAAACGCGTTTCGGCTGACGGCGACCAAGGCCGATCGGACGTCGATCGCGGAGAAGACGAGCGATGCACTCCGCCAGAAGCTCTACGATCTGGAAATCCAGGAGAGTGAGCTCCAATCGCGGTATACAGACGAATATCCACCATTGAAGGACGTTCGGCGTCAGCGCGCGGAGGTCTCCGAGGCGTTGACGCAGCTAATCTCGAGCGGATCAAGCTTGCACGCTGCGGCTGGACCGGCGGCAGCGAGTGCCGCAAGCTCGGGCGGGGCGAGTGAAAACTTGGGCGTGGACGTTGCCGCGCTCAACAATCAGGAGTTCGAGCTGGCCCAGCTGGAGCGCAGCGTGGAGCTGCTCGAGGGCAAGTATCGCATGCACGTGGAAAAACTCGAACAAGCTCGCGTAAACGACGCCCTGGGACGCGAAAAAATCTCGAACATCAAGGTGGCTCAAGCTGCCACGCTCGTCCACAAGCCAGAGTCGCCGAAGAAGGCGCTCCTGCTTGCCTTGGGTTTGCTGGTAGCTACGGCCGGGTCGATCGGATTGGCCTACTTAGCGGAGTCCTTTGACCAAACCCTGAGAACGACGGCTCAAGTGGAATCGGCGCTCGGATTACCCGTGCTGCTCTCGCTGCCGGAACGCAAGCGTCGCCGTCGGCGGGGCGCGGAGCTCGCTGCCGCGTCGGCCAACGGCCACGCGAACGGGCATCAGAATGGCCGCAACCGGCAGATGAATCTCCCCAGCCATGCGTACCTGTCGATCTACGGTGCGCTGGTGCGAGAGATCATGGCCAACGGCGAAGACGGCGCAAATAACGGCGATCGCCATGCAAAGACTGTAGGAATCGTCGGCTGCGACACGTCGAAATTGAGAAGTCGAGTGGCGGCGGAACTGGCGCTGCAAGCGGCGACGACGGGAACGAACCCGGTGTTGTTGATCGACGCCGACGCGCGCCGTCGTCGCGTGACCAAGCGATTCCACATCAATGGATCGCCAGGTTGGCGCGAAGTCCTTTCGGGCAAGGCCCAAGCGGAGTCTTGTGTGCATCGCCAGGATGTAAACAACCTGGTTGTGATGTCGCCAGGTTCACCCTACGTCGACGACTCGAAGGCGGCCGCCCTTTCCGCGGTGGGCACTCAGCATCAGCTCGACGAGCTCAAGTCGGAATACGGTCTGGTGGTGGTCGACCTACCGCCGGAACGCGACATGGACACGGTGCCGACGGCCGCCGCGTGGCTCGATGAGATGGTCCTGGTTGTGGAAGCGGAGCGCACTAGGATTCAGTCGGCCCAGCGGGCAAGAGATGAACTGGAGCGAGCCGGAGTGCACGTGACCGGAGTCGTGCTCGCCAATCGTCGCGAGCACATTCCGCGCTGGCTTTACCAGCGGCTGTAGTCGATCGCTGCGCTGGCCCACAGCTTCACCAGGCTGCTGGGCCGGCAGCAATTTCCCTTCCTATGGAGCGACGAAATCTCACGGGTTCGACGATCGCCGGATTCCGTTTGCATGCTGTGAGTCCGTGACGCAGGAGGGCGTTCACGGAACGCAGAATGAGTGGTGGGGAAAGCAAGGGAAAGCTATTTCAACTAGGAGTTGAACGATGCGCCGAGCGGCCAAATCGTTGGGGTCGAGGTCGTCAAGGGCGCAGGATTTGAGGGCCGATTTGCTCCGAGTTTGTTGGTCAGCACGGGGTCGGGGTGTGGAGAGCGGACTTTCTACATCGAGTTGAATTTGGACTGTCATTCATTGTTGTTGCAACGCAGGTGGCCGGAGAGAATGGAAAATGGTGCTAACCCCGTGGTTCCTCAAAGCCAAGGCGAAGGCGTTTCGCAGTCGCCGCGTCGAGGATGGATTTCTGCTCAGCGAGACTGAGTTTCGTACCGAAGTGGCCCGGGAGCGTACCCGGGCCGACCGCAGTCGCACGAGCCTGGCGATCTTGGCGATTGAGCTTCCCGCCGATCGTTCGCGGCGTCGCGACTTCGTGAAACTGTCGCGACTGTTGCGTCGACGACTGAGGACGACCGACACGGCGGGATATCTGGCGAACGGCCGCGTGGCCGCGCTGCTACCCGATACCTTGAAAGCCGGTGCCTGGAAGGTCGCCAGCGACATTTGCGACGCGTATCCAGTCGGGCACGAACGACCGAGTTGCGAGGTGTACGTCTATCCGGAGGAGAACCCGCCGGCCGTTGACTTGACTCGCCAGCTAGCAGAGCAACCCCTGAGCGGCATGAGCGCCGACGTCGGCTCGCTGTTTGTGCAACCGACGCCGATGGTGAAGCGAGCGGTGGACATTGTTGGAGCTTCACTCGGTCTGATCGCGTCGTCGCCGCTGCTGGTGTTGATTGGCGCGATCATCAAGCTCACGTCTCCCGGACCGGTGTTCTTCACACAATTGCGCGAGGGGATGGGCGGTCGGCGGTTCCGGATGTACAAGTTTCGCTCGATGCGAAACGGTGCCGACCAGGATCAATCGGCGTTGCGGGCGTATAGCGTACAAGACGGGCCGGCTTTCAAGATGTGGCACGATCCGCGAACCACGTGGATTGGCCGATTCTTGCGGCAGACCAGCCTCGATGAGCTGCCGCAGCTGTGGAACGTGCTGGTGGGCGACATGTCGCTGGTCGGCCCGCGGCCGTTGCCGGTCGACGAGTCGCTGCAGTGCACGCCTTGGCAGCGACGTCGGCTCGCGGTGTTGCCGGGATTGACCTGCGTCTGGCAAGTCCGCGGCCGAAGCACGGTCTCGTTTGAAGACTGGATGCGGATGGACCTCGAATACCTGCGCTTTCGCTCGTTCTCCTTCGATCTGCGTCTGATGCTATCGACGATTCCTACGCTGGTTTTGAAACGAGGGCCGCGCTAAATCCGGTGGCTCGCCGACTCGACAGTACGAAACGGCGAGAGTGGTGAAACGTTCGCGCGTGGGGCCCGATCCGTAAGGGGCTTACCCAATAGCCAGAAGTTCGTAATTCCCATGACAACAGACCCTGATCACCTCCAGACGAACGGCGATTGGCTCAATCCACCGACGGCGCTAGTCGACAAGATGGCGCTGGTGGCCGCCGCAAAGTTTGCCGCGGGAGTGCAGAATCTGTGCGGCAATCGTTGTGCGGAAGGGTTTGGCATCTTGATGTACCATCGAGTGGCCGAGCGAACGCCAGGCGTCGACAATCCGACGGTCAACGTGACCCCCGAACGATTTCGCGAGCAGCTGGTCGGTTTGCTGGCGCGGGGATTTGTGGCCTGGCCGCTGATGAAGCTGATGCGAGCTCAGCAGGCAGGGCAAACGATTCCCGGCAGCGCGTTCGCAGTCACCTTCGACGACGGATATGAAAACAATTTCTCACACGCCTGGCCGGTGCTGCGGGAATTGAATGTCCCGGCCACGATCTTTTTGGCCACCGGGTATCTCGACAGCGATCGGCCATTTCCGTTCGACGGCTGGCTGGCCAGCGGGAACAGCCGCGTTCCGTCTACCGCTTGGCGACCGCTCTCCCGGCGTCAGTGTGACGAGATGCTCTCCGACGGACTCGTCGAGCTCGGAGCGCACACGCATAGTCACGGGCGATTCCTGGGGCGGCGCGAGGAGTTCCGCCACGACTTGCAACTTTGTCTGGACGAGCTGCAGAATCGCTTTGGCGTGGATCGGCCGACATTTGCCTTCCCTTATGGCGACATGAGTCCCGAGCTGGTGGACGTCGCCCGACAGCTTGGAGTCGCGTGCTGCGCTTCGACGATCGCGCAGCGTGTGACGACGGGCGACGACGTGCACGAATTGGGCCGGTTCTACGTCGGGCAGCGCGACACGCCGTCGATGCTGGCCGCCAAACTTTCCGGGTGGTATCCGACGCTGATTGCCGCGGGCTCGCGATTCGCGCGGCCCCTTGGCAGCGTGGCGCGAGCTCTAAGTCGACCACAACCGAATGGCCGGCCCGAACGCACTGGAAGCGGCGCCATGCTGCCCAGAAAGGCGCCGTTGCAGTCATGAACGCCGAACTGCCAAACGTCAGCGACGCGTGCCAGACCGAGCGCGGCCTGTGGGCTGCCGCCACGGCACAATTCTGCGCCGTCGAGCAGCGGTTTCCCGCGGTTTCGCGCGGACTACTGTCGATTTTTGACCAAGGCATCGTGAGCGGCACGTCGTTCTTGACCGCGGCGTTGATCGGCCGTGTCACGTCGCCCGACCAACTTGGCTGGTACTACCTGGTGCTGAGCATCGTGGTAATTATCACTTGCGTGCAAGAGCAAGTGGTTGCCGCGCCATATATCGTTTATTCCAAGCGGCGAAGCGGCAGCGAGTTGGCCGAATACGGCGGCAGCATGTGGTTGCATCACTTTGCCGTGACGGGGATGACGATCGTCGGGCTGTTGATCGCCATCGCGTTGACTTCAGCCACGGGTCGCTCGGGTATCGTCCCCGGACTGTGGGCGCTGGTGGGTGCGGCGCCTCTACTGATGTTGCGGCAGGGCGTTCGCCGCTTCAATCTGGCGAATCTTGACGTGAAAGGCGCAATCGGGGTCGACGCGGTCGTGGCCACGTTGCAGCTCGGCGGACTAGTTTTGATCTGGTACTTCGGCTTGATGTCGCTGTTGAGCATCTTCGCCGTGATGGGAGCTGCATGCGGACTGGCTTGCTTGGGATGGTACTTCTTGGATCGGCCCGACGTGCAGTTCGTTCGCGCGCGGTTCGTGCCGGATTGGCGACACAATTGGCGATTTGGCAAGTGGGCGCTGCCGAGCTATCTGGTCGGCAACACGACGCCGCAGCTGATGCTTTGGATCGTGAGTTTGACGATTGGAGCAGCGGCAACCGGAGTATTCGGCGCCTGTGCGACGTTGATTGGGATGACGACGGTGCTGCTGACCGGGATCGACAACGTACTCACTCCCCAAGCGTCCCATGCCTTTGCTACCGGTGGCGTCGGGGAATTGCGCCGCATCTTGTTGCTGGCGGCGGGATTCCTGGCGGTCACGCTGGGTGGATTGTGCCTGGTGGTGTTGGCGACCGGCGACTGGCTGGTGGTATCGGTGTTCGGTTCTCAATACGAGGGAACCGGCGCGATCCTGACCGCTTTGGCGTTGAGCACACTTATGAACGCGCTGGGCATCGTCACTGGCGACGGACTCTGGGCGCTGGACCAGCCGCGGCCGAACTTTGCCGCCGACGTAGTTTGCATGTTCGTCACGCTGATCGCGGCGGTGTTGTTGATCGCACCTTTCGGCCCGCTCGGCGCGGCGTTGGCAACTTTGGCCGGGTCGTCGATCAGCGCGATCGTGCGAACGTTGACGCTGGTCTACCATTTGAATCGCGCCGCGAGAGAGACTCGTCCCACGCGCTCCGCAGACCGGGCGAGTGAGGAGTTCCACCTGCCGCTCGTGCCCGTGCCCGAGGCGGTCGTTTGAACGATGAGCAACGTACACCTGGAAGCCAATCGGCACCATGAGTTCTGAAAAGGCGATGCCATGTCCACCAATATTCTCACTGCCCCGTATATCAGGTCGACTGCTGTCGAGACCGACGCCGGTGATTCGTTCGTCGATTCGATCTTTATTTGCATGGTGCTGATCGCGTTGCCGATCAAGAATTCCGCCTACATGGTGGCGCCGGTTTTCATTGCCCTACAGTGGCTGATGGGAAATTACGCGTTTGTACGGCGGGCCATGCTCTGGGGCTGCCTTGCGGTGTGTCTTTCGGCGATTTCGCTGTCGATCGACGCCTTCTATGGCCAGGGCGTGAACCTCCCAGGATTATTAGTCGGCATCCTGACGTACTGCGCCCTTGGCCGTGATTTTAGCGCTCCGCTCGGATTTCACGATCACGCCGGAGCGCCGCCGCCGGCTCACGATCGCCGTGGCCTGGTTCGTAATCATCGAGTCGATCCTGGGAATGCTGCAATTCGCAGCATGCGGCGACCCGGACGCAGTGTGCGGCACCTTCGGCCTGCTCGATTTCCGCGGCGGCATCACGATCGGCCAGGTCTACCTGACGTTCAATCTGTTTGCCATGATCCTGTTTCTGCTCACAGACCTATCGGGGTGGCTGCCGAAGATCGCGCTGGTGTTGGGTCTGCTGGCGTGTGCCCTGGCCCATTCGGGCCATCAAACGTTGTTCTTCATGGCGGCGCTGGCGATCGTCGGCGTGCTGCAGATGCAGCTGAAAGACGTCATCAAGCTCGGCACGATTCTGGTCGTGATCGGAGTGGCGACGGCTAGCTTGTCGTCGATCTACTGGTCCGACGTCGAGGGCTGGTACCGCAAGGCGGCGCTCGACAACGACTCGCCGAAAAAAATGGCGACGCTTTCGGCTCTTGACGTCATGTCCTACCCCAAGAACCTACTGATCGGAGTCGGTATGGGGCAGTACGGTAGCCGAGCGGCACTCATCACGTCCGGCACATATCTGACGGTTGAGCTGCCACGGTTGCTTGTCGATGAGTCGGAGTACTACCGCACCTATATTGTTCCGGCGCAGGACCAGTACCTCGATCACGGGGAAAACAGCGCCATCAGCAAGCCGTACGACTCGGTACTGAACCTGATCGTGGAGTTCGGTTTGCCGCTTTCGGCGCTATTGGCAATTGCCACGTTGCTTCAATTTCTGAACAACCGCCGTCTGGCTCGTTCGACGGACAAGCGTCTGCACGCGGTCGGAATTTTGGCGAACGTGGGACTCGTGTTCTTTGTGTTGTGCGCTTTTATCGAGAATTACGTGGAGTTTCCACAGGCGATTTTCCTGCCGGCGTTGCTGTACGTGGCCGCGCGGAACGTGGCCAACTCGCCGGAAGAAGCCACGACTCCGGTCCGCGCCAGCCTGTCGGCTCGCGCCGCCCTGCCAAAACGGAGTCGCCATGCGTAAGGCAGGTGCGTACAAAATCCTGATCGTCGGTCAGACACCGCCGCCCCGTGGAGGTCAGGCCGTCATGATCGAGCGGCTCGTTGAGAGCCGGCTTGCGGGCGTGGAGCTGATTCACGTGCGAGTGGCCTTCTCGTCAGAAATGAGTGAGATCGGCCGCGTCCGGTTCGCGAAGCTTTTGCACTTGTTCGCGCTCGTGGCCCGCATCGTCTACCATCGTTTTGCCGACGGCGTGCGAACTTTGTACTATCCACCAGCCGGTCCGGATCGCGTACCGATGATCCGCGATCTGGTGATCCTGTTGTCGACGCGCTGGCTTTTCGACCAGACGATCTTGCATTTCCACGCGGGTGGGGTGTCAGAGCTCTACGACCGGTTGCCGGCGTGGCAGCAGTGGCTCTTCCGCCGGGCCTATTTCGGCGCCGATGCCGCTATTCGGCTCTGCGAGCTGACTCCCGACGACGCCCGGCGACTCGAAGCGCAGCGCGAGTTCGTGATTCCCAACGGAATCGACGATCCCTCGCCGGGGCTCGACGTCTGGCAGGCAAAGCCGGCGTCCGGTCCGGACGCTCCGCTGCGATTGTTGTACGTCGGTGTAGTCCGCGAATCGAAGGGCGTGTTGGTGCTCATCGAGGCCTGCGGCAAGCTGGCCGAGCGCGGCACGCCCTTTCAACTCGAAGTCATGGGGCACTGGGAAAGCGACGAGTTCAAACAGCGCGTCATGGATCGGATCGACGAATTACAGCTGGGCAAGCAGATCCGCTTCCTCGGCGTCCTCACGGGTGACAACAAACTCGCAGCGTTTCGCCGAGCTGACGTGTTTTGCTTCCCGTCGCATTTCAACAGCGAAGCCTTTCCGGTTGTATTGCTGGAGGCGTTTGCCTGCGGCTTACCGGTCGTGGCAACGCGCTGCGCGGAATCCCGTCGATCGTCAAGGACGGTGTGAATGGTTTGCTCGTCGAGCGGCACGACTACGCCGCCTTCGCCGACGCACTGATCGAGTTGGCCCAAGACGCCAATCTCCGGCTGGAGATGGGCGCGGCCGGCCGGGAAGCTTTCGAACGGTATTACACGCTGCCGATCCACCTGGAGCGGATGCGACAAGTGTTTCTGCAAGTCGCAGGCACATTGCCCGCCGAGGTTAGGGCACCCGCCACCGAGGCTTTGGTGGCACCATAGAACGAAGTGGTTAGCGCAGACAGACGACGCGACATGAGGATCCTATGAGAGTATTTGTCACGGGCGGCTCCGGCTTCATCGGAACCACGTTGGTCGAGCGATTGCGCCGCGAGGGCTTGGCGGTGATGAACTTCGACTGCGCCCCGCCCCAAGAAGCTTGCCAGCGACCGGTTTGGCGGCGCGGCAATATTCTCCATCCAGCCGAATTATCGGCCGCACTCGATGAGTTCGGGGCGACGCACGTCGTGCACCTCGCGGCCCGAGCCGACCTCGATGAGTCGGGCACCGTCGACGACTATCCGGAAAACATTCAAGGCGTGTCAAACGTGTTGGCGGCTGTCGACCGCTCGCCCACCGTCGAGCGGGTGATCGTGACGTCGACGCAGATGGTCTGCCAGCCCGGTTACTGGCCGCAGCACGACGAGGATTATTCACCCAACACGGTCTACGGCGAGAGCAAGATCATCACGGAACGACTCACGCGCGAGGCCGACGTGAGCTGCGTGTGGACGATTATTCGGCCGACCAACATCTGGGGCCCGCGCCACCCGCGGCACAGCGCGCAGTTTTTTACGCTTTTGAAACGCGGGCTGTATTGGCATCCGAGCGGCCGGTCGGCCCGGCGGTGTTGGGGTTACGTAGGCAACGTCGCCCATCAGATTGAGCGGATACTCGAGTTGCCGGGCGCGCAGGTGCATCGGCAGGTACTGTATGTGGGTGACGCTCCGTTCGACTTGATCGACTGGGTCAACAGCGTTTCGCGGCGGCTCACCCGACGGCCGGCGAAGGTCGCGCCGCGAAGCTTCCTCTATCTCATCGCGCTGGCGGGCGAAGCGGTGGAGCACTGCGGCTTCAAGGCGCCGCTTTCGCTGTTGCGCTACAAGGCGATGACGGAGGACTATCTTACGCCGATCGAACGGACACTCGAATTGACCGGGCCGGCCCCCTATTCCATGGAACAGGGTCTCGATGAAACATTCCGCTGGCTGGCCGCCCGCGGCGACTCGAAGGCGACACCGATCGAACAGCCTCCCGCGGATCGTCAGGTCGAGTCCGAACCGGAAGTACTGGTTTCCGCACGTTAGCGTCGGTTGAGCAAAGACATGCAATCTACACTGGAATCCACTGAACACTGAGCGGCGTCCGGCCACGGGGCTTGGCGGGCCGCGAATCGGCACCGCGCACAGCCAAGCGGCCGTGGCCTGGCCGAAGAAACACGACGTGTTCGGCGTGCAGGTCACGGCTGCGGGACACGACGCCTTGTGCGACGCGATAATGTCGGTCGCGAGCCGGCGCTGTGCGGCGGTCGTTTCGGCGTTTGCCGTCCACGCTCTGATCGAAGCCTGCACATCGCGCGATCTTGCGGAAAAGGTCAATCGCTTCGCAGCAATTACGCCGGATGGTCAGCCGGTCCGCTGGGCGCTGCATTGGCTCCACGGTGCACGATTGAAGAGCACCGTGCAGGGCTATGAGCTGATGTGGCAGCTGTGTGAGCGTGCGGCAAAGAACGGAGTCTCAATTTACCTATACGGCAGCTCGGAGGAAACGTTGGCCGCGCTGAGCGCGAATCTGCAAAGCGCCTTTCCGGGACTGATCGTCGCCGGCGTCGAGTCGCCGCCGTTTCGGCCGCTCACGCTCGAAGAGGATGCTGCGATGGTCGAGCGGGTCAACACGAGCGGTGCGGGCCTGATGTTTATCGGGCTCGGCTGTCCGAAGCAGGACCACTTTGCGGCCGATCACGTCGATCGGATTCAAGCGGTTCAGCTTTGCGTGGGCGCGGCGTTCGACTTTCTCGCCGGCACGAAGCCGATGGCGCCGATGTGGATGCAGCGCTCCGGTCTGGCCTGGGTCTTCCGGCTTTCACAAGAGCCGCAGCGGTTGTGGAAGCGATACCTCGTGACGAACTCGATTTTCGTCCGGAGGCTGGTAACGCAATTGCTGCAACAGCGGTTGCTGCGACTCTGGCCCACTCGACGTGATACGACGGCGCTGAGCAATGCGACCCTGAGGCAGCTCCCATGATCCAACAACTATCGACGTGCGAGCGCGAATTGGCCGCGGCGCGCCGCCGCGAGATCGGCGTCGGCGTCATCGCCGCGCTGGTGCACAGCTTTGAAGTCGGCGGCGCGGGGCGGGATACAATCCTGCTCTGCAACGCCCTGGCTGCCCGCGGTATCGCGGTCGTGCTACTCGTCTTTCGCGACGAAGGTCCGTTACGTTCGATGGTTGATCCGACGATTCGGATCATCGAAATTCCCGGGCGGCGAATCCGCTACGTCATTCCCGGATTGCCGCGCGTGTTGCGGCAATCGCTCCGCGAGTCATCCTCAGCTCGGGATCGATCCAAAATCTCGGCTGCCTGGCGGCAGTGCGGTGCATGCCACGCGTCCTGCGGCCAAAGGTCGTGCTCCGCGAAGTGGCCAGCCCATCAACCGCATTAAAGTACGATCCCTTCTGGCAGAATCGGGTTGCCTATCGGATCATGCGGCACTTCTTCCCTTGTGCGGACCGCATCGTCACACTGACCGACGGCGGCCGCCGCGATCTAGTCGAACAGTTCTCCGTACCTGTCGACAAAGTGACGACGATGTATTCCAACGCGGTGTTGACTCCGGAAACGGTCGACCGGCTCACGCGTTGGGATGGCGAACAAGGTCGAGAACCGGGGCTGGTCGTTTCGGTCGCGCGGCTCTCGCCGGAGAAAAATCAGCGGCTGTTGCTCGAGGCGCTCAAGCGGATGAACTCTGCGCGGCCGTGGCGCCTGGCGCTGGTCGGCGACGGTCCGGACCGGGCTGCGCTGGAAGAATATGTGTGTCAGAACCGGCTGGCACAGCAAGTCACGTTTGTCGGCACGGTTTCCGATCCGTTTGCCTGGTTGATGCGGGCGCAGGTGGCGGTTTGTTCGAGTGTCTACGAAGGGCTCTGCAACGCGATCATCGAAGCGCTCGGCTGCGGAACGCCAGTCGTCTCGACCGATTGTCCATTCGGTCCGCGCGAGATCCTGCAATTCGGCCGCTACGGCACGCTCGTGCCAGCGGATGACCCAGCCGCGCTGGCCTCAGCGATCGAAGCGGCGCTCGACCGTCCCGTGGAGCGGGCGGCCCTGCGGCAGCGCGCGATGGACTACACCGCGGAGCGAGCGGCGGACGACTTTCTCGACATTGTCGCCGAACTCTAGCGAGTGGTCGCCTCACCCGTGCGGGCAATTCGACACGATCATCGCCCGAATTCGATCATCGCCTTAACGACGCCGTCGCGGTAGTCGGCCACGAGGTCGAACGCGGCCTTCGTCTGTTCAAAGTTGAATCGGTGGGTGATCATGTCGGCCACGGCGGATTGCCGGCGGCCGATGAGATCGAGCGCCGCGGTGACGCAGCCTCGCTGGCGGCGGATGTTCACTAGCGTGAGCTCTTTGCGGCGGATTTTGTCCGGCGCGAAGTGGATCTCGTCGACTTCCGGGATGCCGATCATGGCGAGCGTGCCGCCCGGACGCAGCATCGCGACCGCCTGGTCGAGCGCGGCCTGCTGACCGCAGCATTCGAAGGCAACGTCGAGGCCCAGCGGCTCCCGCTCGAGAATCTCTGCGACGACGTCGGTGGATTGAGGGTTGCCGACCCACGTCAGGCCGGCGGCGCGGGCCGATTCGCAACGGGCGTCGATCATGTCGGTGGCATACACCGGGCCGCAACCGGCGTCGACCGCTGCGAGATGAACCGTGCGGCCGATCGGTCCCAAACCAAGGATCCCGATCTTTGAGCCACGCGCGGTGCCGGCCTGGCGAACCGAATAAATCGCGATCGCCAGCGGCTCGGAAACGGTCGCTTCGGCCAGGGTAAGCCGGTCGTCGATTTTGTAGCAGTTCTCCGCGGGCATCAGCAATAAGTCCGACAAACTGCCTTCCGCCTGGCCGGGGCAACCAAGGAAGCGATTGTGTCGACACGTGTTCTCACGGCCGGAGAGGCATTGGTCGCAGTGGCCACAAGTGACCGCCGGCTCAATCGCGACGCGGTCACCCTGTCGCAGATTGGCGACCCCGCTGCCGACTTCGAGCACGATCCCCGCGCATTCATGCCCGACCGTGAACGGATATTCGACGACCTGCTCGCCGATGCGGCCGGTCGTGTAGTAGTGGATGTCGGAGCCGCACACACCGACCGCGCCCATCTGGACGACGACGTCGGTCGGCTGCCGGAGCGCGGGATCCGGTACGTCGACAGCGCCATCTGCCGGAGGCTGGTGAGTTTGAATGCCTTCATGGAATGTGCACAACTATCGGGCTATTTCTCGGCCGCGACGCGAAGCAACTCCTGCTCCGCCTCTCGCGTCCATTTGCCGCCTTCGAGCTTCGCGGCCACGCTCGGGAAACGGTCCCCGAGCTCGTTGAGCGGAATCAGCCCCAGATCGTGGAGCATCGGGTAAACGATGATCTTGCCGGCCAGCGTGCGATTCTCGACGCAGGCAATGCCGTCGATCGCGCCCGCCATCCCGCTCACCGCGTCGACCGAGGCGTTGGTGTCGAAGTCGTCCTGTTCCACTTTGCGGAGGACGATTCGCATGTCGTCGATCGTCGAGCCGCTGGTGCCGAACATGAAGCAACGTTTCTCGACGTAAGCATCGAGATCGAGCAAATGCTTGGTCGGCGCGGGGATGCCGGCGAAAATGTTGATGATCGCGCCGTCGTCGGCGTCCTGGATGGCGCTGGCGACCAGCGCTGCCGACGGGGGCCATCAATGCGAAGTAGGTGAACTTTTCGTTGAGCGGGGCGGTTTGCGTGTTCACGAGGCGGAGCGACACGCCGTTGGCCTTGGCCAGCGGTTCTGCTTTCTTCCGCAGCGTCTCGAGCCGGACGTCGTCGAAATCGGTCCCGACGACGCTCACTCCTTTGGCATGCAGGCAGACGTTGCGGAGCACGTGCATCTGGCCCATCGGCCCGCCCGCGCCGACGACGAGCACGCGGTCGTCGGCTCGCACTTCGCCGTTGGTCGGGATGTTTTGATACGACGACGACGCGTCGCCTGCCGGTGGTGCCGATCCAGCGTGTGCCGCCGTAGTGCACGCGGCCGACGCCGACCGACACGGGCTCGCCGATCTTCGCCCCGCCGAGCACGAGGTTGATGATGCCGCCCGGGGCGAGCTTGTCGTTGAGCATCTCGATCGTGGCTTTGTCGCTGCCGAAGTAGACGATGTCGTCGAACGATTCGTTCGGGCAGGCCGGCCGCTTCGCCGGGGGCGACGCACTTGATCTCGGCCGGCGGACCGGCAGGCGAATAGGCTTTCTCGAGGCCTGCTTTCCGCGCGGCCGTCGGCGACGACCACCAGCAGCTTGCCGCCGGCTTTGATGGTGTTCCGCTCCGCGGTGACGTACGAATCCTCGACGCAGGCCCACGGCTCCACCAGCGCGATGGCCGAAGCACTCCGCTCTTCGCTGACGGGGATCAGAAACCGTTCGCCGTTGGGCGCGATCACCACCCGCTCGTCGAGCAGCGTGTATTCCTGCAGTCCGCCTTCGAAGTTGTAGCCGAACGCCGCGTTGGAACCCGCCGCCGTGGGCAACTGCCGATAGTCGGTCTGCACCAGGCACCGCTCGCCCACATGGTGCTGCTTCACCTTGTCGCCGACCGCCACGATGCGGCAGACACCTCGTGTCCCGGCACGACTGGCAGGTTGCCCGGCACATAGCTTTGGATGCCCTTGAGTACCGACTTCTCGATGCCGGCACAACTCGATTTGCGGACGTGGTCGTGAAACTGCTTGAGCAGCTTCAGATCGGAAAAGCAGAGCCCGACCGCCTCGACCTTCACCAGGATTTCATGCGGTCCGGGCGTCGGCACCGACTTCGCGCGGTTGAGCTTTAGTTCGCCTGGGCCGACGAGTTGGACGGCATGTTGCGTCTGTGGTAGGTCGGCGGTTTGTCATGGTCATATTGGTCTCGGCGAGTTGGATTGGACCTGTCTATCGGAGCATTTCCTGCCCGCCGGTCACCGGCAGCGCCTGCCCCGTTTCGTACCGTTGATCGATCAGATACAAAATCGCCTTGAGGACGTCGGCCGTCTTGCAGCCGCGGCCCATGGGCACTTTCGTTTCGTAGGCATGCTTCACGTCGTCGATCGTCTTCGCGCCGGGGACTTTGCCCGCCTGCAGGTATTGTACGAACAAACCCCTCTCGGGATCGGACCAGAGCGGCCCGTCGAGGAAGTTGCCGGGGCAAACCGCGTTCACCTTGATGCCGTCTTCCACCAGTTCGAGCGCGAACGACTGCGTCAGCCCGATGCCGCCAAACTTGCTGCCGGCGTAGGCGAAGTTCTTCTTCGAGCCGACCAGCCCCGACTTCGAGTTGATCTGGATGATGTCGCTCCAGTAGGCTCCGTTCGCGCGGTGCTGCACGGCGAGCATCGGCGCGGCCGCCTTCACGCAGAGGAAGTAGCCTTTGTAGTTGACGTCGGTGACGAAGTCGAAGTCCTTTTCCGATTGGGTTTTGACCGACTCGGCCCGCAGGACGCCGGCATTCGAAACAAACACGTCGAAGCCGCCGTAAGTGCGAACCACGGCGTCGATCGCACGTTGGATCGACTCGCTGTCGGTCACGTTCATCGCCAGTCCGACCGCCCTGCCCTCTCCGTGATGTGCGGCAAGCTCCGCCGCGGCTCGCCGCACGCCGTTCTCGTTGACGTCGGCAAGCACAACATGGGCCCCTTCGGCGGCCAGACCGCGGGCGATTTCCAGGCCGAAGCCTTGGGCGGCGCCGGTCACGACGGCGACTTTGTTCTTGAGGCGCTGGCTCGCCGCGCCGCTCGCGGCGAGCGAGACACTGCGGCGATACGATTCGACCTCCCAATCTTCGATGAACAGCCGCTCGCGGTCGGTGAGGTAGCTGATCGCCGCCGAGCCGCGTCGCACCGGCCATCACCTTGGCCGCGTCGAGATAGACGTCGCGTGCCGTGCTGGCTTGTTTGACGTCGTCGCCGATGGCAAACAGGCCAAGCCCCGCGACCAGCACGATCTTCGGCGCGAAGCGGGTCCGCAATTTGTGCTCGTCGATCGCCGTTCGCAACCGCGCCGACCAGCGCCGCTTCGTCTTCATTGTCGTGGGGCTCGAACCAAAGCGGGAAGCTGCCGCAGTACACGATTTGATCGGGCGTCAGTGGTCCGGCCGTCGCCGCAGTCTGGCCGGCAGTGGTGCCGACCAGGCCCTGGCTGACAGGCGAGTCGTCAAACGTGACGATTTTGAGGGCCGTTGAACCGCCATCCGCCAGCAGACCGCGGAGGGCGGGTCGCAATCCGGCGGATTATTTCGTCCGAGGAGTTGGCCGTAGCGCCGGCTGGCCGAAAGAACGCGTCGTCCAATCGTCGCCGAGCCGGGCGGCGATCTTTTCCAGGACTTCGTTTGTATTTGCGCGAATCGTGTCGGGGTCGTCGCCGGCAACGATCAGGCCGTGATTCGCCATCAGGATCGCTTTGGCGGGCGCTCCATTGTTGCGGGTCTCGTGCTCGGCGAGTGCGTGTTTCAGTGACTGCGCGAGAATGAAGCCGGGGTCGACGTATGGCAGCCAAATGATTGAATCGCCGAAGATCGTCTCCGCGAGAGAGCGTCCGTCCCGCTGGCAGGTGAGCGTATTGGCGATCGTCGCGTGGCTGTGGACAACGTAGGTGCTCGGAATCAGGTGGTGCAGCAGCACTTCGACGCTCGGGCGCTGTCCGCTCTCGGGTTCGCAGCGCGCGGCCGCGATCCGGTCCTTGAACTGGGCTTCGCGGCGCTGCGGATCGGAGTCGAGCGAGGCATCGGCCAGATCCGCCAGCAGGTCGCGGTCCATCACGACGAAACCCTCGGGCGTCATGGTGGCGAGCGACGTGCCGCTCGCTTTGACAAACAGCCGGTTGCCGACCTTGCACGACGTATTTCCCCCGCCAGCCAGCACGATCGACGGATCGGAGCCGTAGAAGCGCGACAGCTTGCAGATCACGTCGAGCTCGCTGTCCGACGCGGCTAAACGAGGGCCAATCGATGGGAACGTTCTTTGCCAACTCTAGCGATTCCTCTTCATTTGGAGGCAGAAGTGTCGAAATACCGCTGAATCACCGCGGCGCCGATCTTGGCGAGCTGCGTGATGCGCGTGTCGGCGGAGTCGTAGTCGGCGTTCGGGCGGCCGTCCCCGTCGACGAAGCCGATCTCTTCGTGCAGCGACAAAAACTGGTGTGCGGCCGCGACGCATGCGCCCTCCCAGAACAGATCTCGCAACTCCTCAGGCACGTCGCCGTCCTTGGCGAATGGGTCGAATGCAATCAAGTCGAGCGTGTTGTGCTCGGTGCCGGCCGTCACCGCGAGCCCTGCCGCCCGCATCTTTGGTACGTAATCCAACAGCGTGCGAATCGAGTTGCGGATCGGAATCCATTCGACCGCATGCACGCCGCGGGACTGCAGCTCGCCAATGAGCTGGTCCGGATCGGCTTCGAATCCGCAGCGGGGCGACGCCCCGTCGGCCAGCACCGGGTAGCTTGGGATGCCGCCCAGCTCCAGGACGAGTTGCTGCGCCTCGGCGAAGCTCAGGAATTTCTCTTCGACGAACGCCGGCTTGCCAGCCTTCATCAAATGCGACCGCAGCTCGTTCTGCACGCCGACATGATCGAGCGGGTCGGTGAGCTTGGGCGCGGCACCGAACAGTTCGCCGAGCTGTGCGAGGCGGTTTTCGGCCCTCACGCGGTCGAATAGCGCCTCCTGGAATGCCTGCGCGATGTGGCGTTCCTGCAAGTAAACGGTATCGCGCGGGCTGCCGTGACGGTCGACGATCATTTGCACGACCGCCTGTTCGTCGACGTTGGCTTCTACGCCCCGCGAACGAATCGCGCTTCGCATCCGGTCGATCATCTCGACCATCCGCTCGGAATCGTTGGTGCGGATCGAAATCAAGCAGTCGCGCCGCCTCGGCCGACATCGTGTCGAAGCGCGTGATCCCTTTTCCGCAGAGATAGGTCTTGCCCGGGTTTCCGGGGTCGTTGACTTTCACCCCCGCGTCGCGCAAGGTCGGCCTGCATCGAGATGATTTCAAGGCCGAAAAGTGGGAAAAATGCCGCGGCCACGGGCCCGCTCGACGAACTCGCCGTAGACGTCGTAGTCGTAGTAGTTGCTGACCCCGAGCACGCCGATTTGTTGGTCGGCGGCGAGGGCGACCGCCTGCTCGACGCTGTCGAATGCGGAAAAGTTTGGCGGGAGGTGGATGTGAGAATTGACACGCGGCCGCTTCTTCGGCCCATAGCCGCGGTCGGCCAGCGCACGGATCTCGGCTGGCGTGCTTAGACCACGCAAAGCGTCGAGGGCGTTGGTGACTTGTTTGCCCATGGGGATGAAATGGATCAGTCGATTATGTTGGATCAGGCGACCGCCGCGGCGATTCGCAGTACTTTTCGTGGCGGCAGGTGGAGGCCGACGCCCAGCGCGTCCTCGGCCGCTTCCTTGATCGCTTCGCTGATCGTGGGGTGGGCCCAGACGGTCTCCGCCACGTCGCGCAAGGTGACTTTCTGCTGGATGAGCGCGGTCACCGCGGCGACGCATTCGGTTGCATTGTGGCCGATCAAGTGGGCGCCGACCAGCTCGTTGGTCTCGCGGTGGCGGATCAGCTTGGCAAAACCCTCAGGATGACGAGCGGCCATTGCCTTGCCCAAATGACCGATCGAGAATCGTCCGATGGCAATCGGCAGGCCTGCGTCGCGGCACTCCTGCTCGGTCATGCCGACGGCGGCGACTTCCGGGAACGTGTACACGGCCGAAGGGATCGCGGCATGGAACGGCTTCGCGTCGCCGAGCGCGTTTTCGGCGGCGGTCACGCCTTGCGCGGACGCGGCGTGGGCAAGCATGCTCCGCCCATTGGCGTCGCCGATCGTATAGTGCTTCGCGGCGCTCGTCTCGAGTCGGTCGTTCACTTCGACGAAACCGTGGCGATCGACGCGGATGCCTGCTCGATCGAGTCCGAGTTCACCAGTGTTCGGCCGGCGGCCCGTGGCGAGAGTACTCGATCGAAGGTGAGGCATTCGCCGGACGAGAGACGGACCGCGACATTGCCGTCCACGATCTTCATCTCCTCGACCTTGGTGTCGAGATGGCAGGCAATGCCGCGCTGCTTGAAAGTCTTTCAGCAACTCGGTGCCAAAATCGGCGTCGAGAGTCGGAAGAATCCCGGGCATCATCTCGACGATCGTCACTTCGACGCCGAACGACTGCATCATGCAGGCGAATTCGCAGCCGATCACGCCGCCGCCCACGATCAGCAGCTTCTTCGGCAGATCGGACCAGTGCACGGCTTCATCGGACGTGCATACCAGGGCCGGATCGTCGGGCCAGCCGGGGATGCGCATCGGCACGGAACCGGTGGCGACGATGACCGAGTCGGCGGTCACGAGTTGTTCGCTGCCGTCGGCCGCGGTAATTGCGACACGGCCCGGTGCTTCGAAACGCGCCTTGCCGGCGAGTTGGGTCACCGCCCGTCCCTTGAATAGGCTGGCGATGCCGCCGCGAAGCTGGCGGATGGTTTTATCCTTGTGGGCGGTGATCACGGACCAATCAAAGCCGACTTCGCCGGAGATTTTCACGCCCCACTTATCGGCATGCCTCACCGAATGCAGCATTTCGGCGGACGACAACAGCGCCTTCGACGGGATGCAACCGTAGTTGAGGCAGGTGCCGCCGAGATGATGTTTCTCGACCACGGCGACGCGGGCGCCCAATTGCGCCGCCTTGAGGGCCGCAATGTAGCCGCCCGGACCGGCGCCGATCACCAGTAGTTGAAAGTGATCCGCCATGGTCAGACTAACTCCTGGGCCGGGTGCTCGAGGATTTCTTTGAGCCGCTCGATGAATCTCGCGGCCATCACGCCGTCGACGATGCGGTGATCGGCACTGAGGGTCAGCGTCATGCTGCGGCCGGCCCGCATTGCTCCGTTCTCGACAATGACCGCTTCGCGGGCCGCGCTCACGGCGAGGATACCCGATTCGGGCGGATTGATGATCGCGCTGAATTCCTCGACGCCGAACATGCCGAGATTGCTGATCGTAAAGTGTCCCTTGCCGACGTTTTCGAGCCGGCCTTTGCGGGCTGCTTCGACCACGCGGCTTGGTCTCGGCGGCCAATTGTGCCAGCGACAGCGTATCGACGTTCATCACCACGGGGACGACGAGCCCATCTTCGACGCCGACCGCGACGCCGATGTTCGCGTGGGGATATTCGACGATTTCGTTGCCGACGATTTGGCTTCGGACTGCCGGGAACTCGCGGATCGTGCGGCCAACGGCCAGGATGATGATGTCATTGAGCGTGCAGTTCGTCGGCCAGCTTCTGCTCGCGGTAGAAGGCCAGCAGCGGATCGGCGTCGATGGTCATTCGCACGTAAAAGTGCGGCACCGTTTGCTTCGACTGCTGCAGGTTCAGGCCGATCGCACGCCGCATCTTCGAGAGCGGTTTGCGAATTTCGCCGCCACTGCCAGTGCCTGGTGCAGTGGCCGCTCCTCCGACGCCTTCCAGGTCCGTCGACAGGATGCGTCCGCCCGGGCCGCTGCCGGCGCCGACCGCGCCAAGTTCGACACCGCGTTGCTTGGCGATCTTCCGCGCAGCAGGTGAAGCTTTCACGCAACCCGTGGCCGTTACGGCGGTGGGAGTGGGCGATGTCTGCATCGTTGCACCATTGGATTGCGCCGTAACAAGTGGGGCGCTCTGCGGTGCTGGTGACGCAGACGATTGTTTACCTTGCGATGTAAGATAAGCGTCGGCGTCGGTGTCGTGGTCGGCCAACAGGGCAATCAATTCCTTGACGGCGATCGGCTGGTCTACTGCCGCGACGATCCGGGCCAGTCGACCCGCGTCCGGTGACTCGTATTCGATCGTCGCCTTGTCGGTCTCGATTTCGCAGAGGATCTGGCCGACCGAGATCTGGTCGCCCTGCTTCACGCGCCAGGAGATGACGGTTCCTTCCTCCATCGTGTTGCCGGCTTGCGGCATGAGGATGGGAATCACCTTGCCGCCGGTTATCGGGCGTCGTTCGACACGGCTTTCTCTCTGCCAAGGGTTGTTCGACGGCGGTTGACGACGTCGGCTCAGTGATCGGGCGATCACGTCACCTGCTGGCGATCGTCTGGCCCGGCTTCGCCAATTGTTCCGAAGCCGGCCTGTTCCGGCGGCCTCGAGCACGACGATGGAATCGTCGGTTTCCAACTCGACCAGCGGCTCCCCGAAACGAAGGACTCGCCCGACTGCTTCAGCCAACGGAGGATGGTTGCGTTGGAAATCGTGGGTGAAATCGGGGGAACTACAAGGTCGGCCATGCTAATCGCGGCCCGTGAAGTCGCACAGGTTGTCTGACCGCACGGATCGGCACGGCCGGTGTTCGAACCTGCGGGCGATTGCCTGTCGCTTACCAGGATATCGGAAAAACAGATCAGAATCAATTCAATATCGCCAAATTTATTGCACGAGATGTTGCACATTATGTCGATTTAGTGATAATAATGGTCATTGCAGGGATAAACGCGACCATTCTACAGGTGCATTATGAGCCAGGCCACGGCCGATCGCCGCAGGCAGATAATGTCGCAACTGCTTGAGAACAAGCAGGTTACGGTCAAGGAGTTGGCCGAGTCGATGGGAGTTTCCGATGCCACCGTCCGCCGCGATCTCAAAGGTCCTAGCCGAGGAGCAGGGCCTCAAGCTGATCCACGGAGGGGCCGCGCTGCCCCGCGAGCGAGATTTTTCCTATCGAGGCGCAGACTGATGCGCTCGAGCGACGAGAAACGGGTCATCGGCTCGCTCGCCGCCGGTTTGCTTCACGACGGCGATCATGTCTTTCTCGATTCGGGGACGACCTGCTCGGAGCTCGTGCCGTTCGTCAAGCGAATGCATGAGATCACGATTCTGGCCAACAGTGCCCGGCTGGCCCTCGAATTGGATGCTTCGGGCGTGCAGATGTTCTTGATCGGCGGCGAATATCGGCCCGACCGAATGGACACGATTGGCCCGATGGCCGTCAGCACACTCAATCAGGTGCGCGGCTACACGGCGTTCATCGGTGCGGACGGGTTGAGCATGGACTTCGGTCCCTCGGCAAGCGATTTGGCCAGCGCCCACTTGCATCGGCAAGTGGTGGCCAAAGCGCTGTCAACGGTACTGCTGGTAGACCAGAGCAAGTTTGGCGGTGCTTCGTTGTTTCAAATCGTCGACTGGAACGAGATCGCGACCGTCGTCACGGACACCGAACCCGATCGTGCCTGGCTGGAATTCTTCAACGAGCGGAACATCACGGTCATTTATCCAGGGTCCGAATGGGACACGATGAAAATGACGAGCGATAGCGATGGCCGAAAGACCTAACCATCTGAGGAGTGCTGCAACATGCCCAAGGGATTAATGATCGACCCGCGGAGATGCGAGCTCGCCGCGTGCTCGACTTCGAGCCGATCCCGCTGAACCAGTACGATCGAAGCGTGACGGATGAACTTGCGTCAGGCCCGTTACGAAGGCCGACCTGGTGCGGATCCAGCGCGACATGATGATCATTCGGGCGTTCGAGGAGATGCTCGACTCGGTGAAGAAGCAGGGGCACTACAAAGACATTCCCTACAACCATCGCGGGCCGGCGCACCTGTCGATCGGGCAGGAAGCGGCGGCCGTGGGCCAGGCGTATCTGCTCGACGCGGACGATCACATCTTCGGCTCGCACCGCTCGCATGGCGAGATCCTGGCCAAGAGCCTCTCGGCGATCGACAAGCTCAGCGACAGATCGCTGATGTCGATCATGAGCAACTATTTCGGCGGCGAGTGCTTGCGCGTCGTCGAGAAGGGACGTCGACGAGAACTACGCAAGACCTGGCGATCGATTTTATCGTCTACGGAGCGCTGGCGGAGATCTTCGCCCGCGACACGGGCATCAACCGCGGCTTCGGCGGCTCGATGCACGCGTTTTTCCCGCCGTTCGGCGTCTATCCGAACAACGCGATCGTCGGCGGGTCGGCCGACATCGCCGTGGGGGCGGCGCTGTTCAAGCACGTCAACAAGCAGCCGGGCATCGTGATCGCCAACATCGGCGACGCGTCGGCGGGCTGCGGCCCGACATGGGAGGCCCTCTGCTTCGCCACGATGGACCAGTTCAAGGAGCTGTGGGACAAGTCGCATCGCGGCGGGCTGCCGCTGATCATGAACTTCGTGAACAACTTCTACGGCATGGGCGGCCAGCCCGTCGGCGAAACGATGGGCTTCAAGATCCTGGCCCGCATGGGTGCCGGCCTCGCACCCGACCAGCTGCACGCCGAGCGCGTCGACGGCTACAATCCGCTGGCGGTGATCGACGCGATTCGCCGCAAGCGCGAGATCATCGAGCGGGGCGACGGGCCGGTGCTGCTCGACACGGTGACCTATCGCTTCAGCGGCCATTCGCCGTCCGATGCGAGTTCGTATCGCGAGAAGGACGAGGTCGAGGCCTGGCAGGTCGTCGATCCGCTCGTGACGTTTGCCGCGAACATCGTCGACGCCGGGCGTGTGCACGCAGGCCGACCTCGACGCGATGCAAGCCGAGGTCGACGAGATCATTCTCAAGGCCTACCGCAAAGCCATCGACTTGGACGATCTCGCCGCGGGCCGACCAGAAAAACGTCGCCTGCGAGTTGGAACGGGCGATGTTCTCCAACGGGCGCGTGGAAAAGATCGCCGAGGGACAGGCCGGAGGTGCAATCATCCGCTCGCCGAGAATCCCCGCGTCGCAGCAGCTGGCCAAACGGAGCCGCAGCGGCCTCGACGAGGCGGGCACGCCGATCCCGAAGCAGCGGGCGGTCGGCATCCGCGACGCGCTGTTCGAGGCGATCATCGATCGCTTCTACACCGACCCGACGCTGATCGCCTACGGCGAGGAGAACCGCGACTGGGGCGGCGCGTTTGCCGTCTACCGCGGGCTGACCGAGGCCCTGCCCTACCATCGCCTGTTCAATTCGCCGATTCGCGAAGGGGCGATCGTCGGGACGGCCGTCGGCTACGCGCTCGAAGGCGGCCGGGTGCTGGTCGAACTGATGTACTGCGATTTCATGGGCCGGGCCGGCGACGAAATCTTCAACCAGCTGGCCAAGTGGCAGGCCATGTCCGGCGGCCTGTTGAAGATGCCGGTCGTGCTGCGGGTGTCGGTCGGATCAAAATACGGCGCCCAGCATAGCCAGGATTGGACGAGCATGTGTGCCGCACATTCCAGGTCTGAAGGTCGTGTTCCCGGCGACGCCCTACGACGCCAAGGGGCTGATGTATTCGGCCCTGTTGGGCACCGACCCGGTGGTCTTCTTCGAGAGCCAGCGAATCTACGACCAGCCGGAAGCTGTTTCATCCGGGTGGCGTGCCGAGTGAGGCGTACGAGATCCCCATCGGCGAGCCCGACGTGAAGAAGATCGGGCAACGACCTGACGATCCTGTCGATCGGGGCAACGCTCTACCGAGCGCTCGACGCGGCCAAGGAGCTGGAAGAGAAGCACGGCATTTCGTGCGAGGTGATCGACGCCCGCTCGATCGTGCCGTTCGACTTTACGAAGGTGATCGAATCGGTACGGAAGACGCGAAAGATCCTGCTCACGTCGGACGCTTGCGAACGGGGCAGCGCGCTGCAGACCTTCGCCGCGAAGATCACGCAATTCGCGTTCGATGAGCTGGACGCGCCGCCGGTCGTCGTGGGTGCCCGCAATTGGATCACGCCGGCCGACGAGATCGAGGACGCCTTCTTCCCTCAAGCGGCCGACATCATCGACGCCGTGCATGAACATCTCCTGCCATTGAAGGGCTTTCAAGCGGCACGCGAATGTTCGACGCACGAACTGATGCGTCGCAGTTCCGCAGGAGTATAGTCCGACCGCGGTCAGGTTCGTTGATGCAGTTCACCTGTCATTGAGCAGCCGGCGCGATCGGAGCCGGGGTACGCTTCGCCGGAGTGGCGGGCTGCGGCGTCGGTGTCTGTGGCTCGTTTGCATTCTCGACTTTATCGCTGGCCTTTCGTAAGAGTCTCGAGCCCGATTCTAGGGCGCGATCTGTATCTTGCCGGATTTGCTGCGTTTCGATGTTGATGCTCGATCGCCCGGGCGACTTGCTGAACGTGATCCAGCCAACCAGCGCCAGGATCAAGACAATGGCAGCAAGAAGAATTATGGCACGCATATTGTCACTCCTCTCGAAAGCACTCCAATCGGTGACCAACACTCTCTGCGATTGATAGAGCAATCGCCGTACCCAATTGCGCTCCGAGCGCATGCCTTTTCCTCTTGAGCGCGACGCGACCGAGCTGGTCGACAACATTCAGTCTCCGCTACGACGATCTGTCGCGCCGCGAATATCTGCAAGGCGAAGCGCAAAGACTACTTCAAACGGCGAGTATTGTTGCTGCGAAATTAGCGTCACTTCCGGCACAGCGATTGCATTACCAGATTGGCGAACACATGGACGATGGTTCGTGAGTTCATTTTGAAGCCACACACTGCGCACAAGAAAGGTAGGTGCAAGATGTTAAGTTGGGCTCTTACGTTCTTGGTGATCGCGCTGATCGCCGCTGCGCTCGGCTTCGGCGTCGTCGCGGGCACCGCGGCCAGCATTGCCAAGATCCTGTTTGTCGTGTTCCTGGTATTGTTCTTGATCAGCCTGGTGGCGCCGCGATTGCGGCCGCCGGTGAGCTGAATGAGCCGATTGCCGATGCGATGCGGCCCAATGGAATCCGCTTCTGTTGGGCCGCTCTTTTTTTTGCGCGGTGATGTCAAGAATCAATTGCAACACAATCTGGATGCAAGGATTTCCGCAGGCGTTCGATAGCCGAGTCGTCGGCGAGGACGTTCGTTGAGTGATCGTTCCACGCGGGCCACCTCACGGTGACTGACCTGCGTGAAATCGGTGCCTTTGGGGAAGTACTGCCGCAGCAGTCCATTCGTGTTTTCGTTGGTGCCCCGTTGCCAGGAGGCGTAGGCGTCGGCGAAGTAAACGTCCAGTCCGAGCCCTTGGGTCAGTTTTCGATGCTCCGCAAACTCCTTGCCGTTGTCAAACGTCATGCTCCGTCGGAGGGAGGGCGGAAGGTCCTTCATGCGTCTCTTGGCCGCACGCATGGTTCTGGCCGACTTCATGCTCTCCACGCGGCCAATCCGGGTATAGCCACTTTTTCGCTCGACCAAGGTCAACAGTGCGCTGCGGCGGCCTTGGCCGACGATGGTGTCTCCTTCCCAATCACCGTACCGTCGTCGCCCGTTGATCACTTCCGGTCGCCCGTCGATGCGGACACAATCGGTCAGTTTCCCCCGTTTTTCCGGAGGCCGACCACCGCGACGCAACAGGGCCTGCCACTCGGGCACTTGATCGTGAATCCAATCGTAAATGGTTTGCCTCGACAACCAGCGCGCTGGGGCACGCGGGAAGTCGCTCTGCGCCCGACCGGCGATCTGATCCGGCGACCAATATTCTTCGAGTCGGTCTTGGACGTATTGGTGCACGTCGGGGTCATCCATTTTGTGGGGTCGGCGACTTGCCAAACGACGCTCGTCGGCCAGGCGTTGGGCTTGCCTCGGCCGATAACCACGCCCGCCCGTGTTGCGAGCGACTTCGCGACCGATGGTGCTGCGGTGCCGTCCCATCAGCTCCGCAATTTCCGCGTTCGACTTTCGCCTCTTCTTCAACCGGTATAGGAACTGTCGCTCCTCCAACGTAAGATGACTAGCCATCGCTGGGCCTCCGTGTGAACGTCGCTTGAAACCACCACGACATTCAAACGACCCAGCGATCCTTTCACCAAGCTCAGTTTTCAACATTGTTGCATTTGAAGTCTGACATCACCGCGCTGTAAAAGTGCGTCCCGCCGGACTCCAACCGGGCGTTGCGATAGGCTCGGGCAAAAAAAGACTCCGCCGCGTTCCGGACGAACGCGCGGCGGAGTTTGCAATCGAATGCAGAGGCACGGGCCGATCTATCGCATGACCGGAATCGAAAACTGTTGCCGACGTGAATCGTGCTCGAGCGAGAACACGGGCACGTGCCAGGCCTTGAGCTTGCGTTGCAGGGTCCGGACCGAGATGCCGAGAGTCTTGGCCGCATGAGTCCGATTGCCGCGGTGCTGTTCCAGCGCTCTTTCGACGGCGGCACGCTCCAGCTCTTCGAGCGAGGTTCCGGCCGGGATGTCGATCCCTGAGCCATTCTTGTTTTCCTCGCCGTGACCATTGTCGAGACGGGACTCGAGCTGATGGAGTCGTTCGTCTTTTCGGCTGGCCTCCAACCATTTGACGACGCGGACCAATAGTTCGTCGCCGTTGATCGGCTTGGTGAGGTAGTCGGCGGCCCCGTGCTTCATGGCCTCGATGGCAGCGGGGACGTCGGCCGTGGAGGCAAGCAATACGAAGGGCGTCGTGGGATGACGTTCGTGCCAGCGGCGCATCAAGTCGTGGCACCGCGGACCGTCGACAGACAGATCGCAGACGACCAGGTCGGTGGGTTGATCCAATAATCCAATTGCTTCCTCAGTATTTCCGGCAAAGCGGACGACGTAATCCTCCGGACCGAGCATGCGACCGATCGCTGCGCGGTCCTCGTGATCGGCAATCACAAGAATGTTCGCTGTGGTGGTAGACATAATCATGTTCCGTAGACAAAGAGTGTTACCCGGCGCGCCAGTTCCATGGCGAAACGGAGCAGCGCCCTCAACGCGGGCCGGAATGTCCCCTCCGGCTCCGGCCGTCAGTTTTTGGAGCAAACTCTGTACCGGCAATTGCCACTGATTCGGCTCCGACGGGTTGACGCGTATATTCCGCGGATCGGAAGCGGGGCAGGTCAACAAGGCAACTGGAACAAGCCGCAATAGGCTGGACGCGCCTTGACCAGTGTGACGTATTGTCGCCCATCCAGCTATTGGCCGGCTGGCAATTTACCAGCCAGCAGCTCGCGGAGGATTTCCACTTCAAGGGGCTTGACGAAATGGAAATCGAAACCCGCCTCGCGCGTGCGCGCCTTGTCGTCGTCCTGTCCCCAACCGGTTAGCGCGGCCAGCACCAGCTTCTTTCCCCAGGGCTGCTGGCGGATTCGACGTGCCGCGTCGTAACCGTTGAGCTTGGGCATGCCGATGTCCATGAGCACCACATCGGGAAGGAAATCGGCGGCAATTTCCACGGCGGAGAGTCCGTCGTGGGCTGTGCGAACCTCGTTACCGAGCGCTTGGAGCAACAGCGTCAGCACGCGGGCCGCGCCTTCATTGTCGTCGACGACCAGCACGCGCTTACGTCCGGCATCGTCGTTGTGGTTGGCTACGATGGGGAGAGTATCGCGGAGCGCATCCGTGCAGAGCGGTATCGTGACGATGAATTCGCTGCCCTGGCCGGGTCCGGCGCTGCGGGCCTCGACCGTGCCGCCATGCATGTCGACCAAGCGTTTGACGAGGGTCAAACCAACGCCGAGCCCGCCGTGGGAGCGTTCCAGCGAGCAATCGACTTGAGTGAACATGTCGAAGACTCGCTGGAGCATTTCAGCAGGAATTCCAATCCCCTGGTCGCGGACATAAATCACGGCACTGTCGCCTTGCCGCCGCGCGACGAGCTGGGCCTCGCCCCCGGCCGGCATATACTTCGCTGCATTATTGAGCAGATTGGAGACTACTTGTGCCAGGCGCGAGGCGTCGGCATCGAGGATGAGCGGCTGATGGGGAAGCTCGACGCTCAACCGATGACCCTGCTCATCGAGTATCGGTCGGGCAGTCTCGACCGCCTGCTCGATGATCGTGGTCACATCCACGCGGGTCCTGCGCAGCTCGATCGCGCCGCGCGTGATCCGCGAGACGTCGAGCAAGTCGTCAATCAGGCACACCATCTGTTGCGTCTGGCGTTCCATGGTGGCCCGAACTTCTTCGATCAACGCCGCATCGTCGCCAGCGATCCGCAACAGTTCGAGACCGGTGCGAATCGGCGCGAGTGGATTACGGAGCTCATGAGCAAGGATTGCCAGGAACTCGTCCTTGCGACGGTCGGCTTCCCGCAGCGCCTCCTCGGCGCGTTTGCTGTTGGTAACGTCGATGGCCATGCCACCGATCCACGCGGAATTCCCATCCGGGCCAGGAATGGGAAACTTGCTGACCAGCGAATAGTGAATCTCGCCATCCGCGTGTCCGAGAGTCTCGATTGTTTGAATGCCGCTCTCGCTGGCCAGAGCTAGACGGTCGTTTTCGACGAATTGAGCAGCGGTGTCGGCGGGAAACACTTCTTCGTCTCTCATGCCCATCAAATCTTCGGCCTGCACCTGAAACACCTTGGTGGCGGCGTCATTGGCAAACACGTACCGCCCCGTCGTGTCTTTGATCCAGGCCAGACCGGGTAGATGTTGCATGAATCGCGCGAATCGCTCATCGCTTTCGCGACGGTCCCGCTCTGCGCGCTTGCGGGCCGTGATGTCGGTCGATACTCCGCAGACGCCGACGGCCCGACCGTAGGCATCGAACAAGGGAAACTTGACCGACAGGTACTCGGCGAAATAGCCGTCCCGCTCGACTATCTCTTCGTATTCAACGACCGACCCGGATTCGATCACTTCGGTGTCGTGTTGATGGAGCAAATCCGCCGCATCCGGCGCGAGGAGGTCGTGATCTGAGAGTCCGGCGACCCCTTCCGGCCGGCCCAGCGCCTGGCAAGCGAGCGGATTGGCGAGCGTATATCGACCGGCGCTGTCTTTCACATAGATCGCCGCTGGCGCGTTCATGGCGACCGTGCGAAATCTTTCCTCACTTTCCAGGAGAGCTTGTTGGGCCTGATGATACTCGGTGACGTCCAGTAGCATGTTAACCGCGCCAATCGTCTCACCATCGGCATCGACGATCGGTTCGGGATAGGCGACGACGTCCCGCCTCAAGCCGTCGGGTCGCACGATGACGATGCGCTCGCCAGCAACTGCCTGCCCATCGCGGAGTGCGCGAGCCATTGGCCATTGATCGAGCGGCAACGGAGTGCCGTCCGGTCGATAGACGCGGGACGAGCCACACCAATGGTCGACGCCGACCACCGGTTCGCGACCCCACAGCTGAGCCGCTGCGCGGTTATAAAACGTGATTCGGCCAGCGAGGTCGCACACGTAGGTCGCCGCAGGCAGCCGCTCCACTATCTGGCGGAACAGCTCGTCACCATTGCGACCGGGGCGGCAGCGCGAATCGACAACTGCCGACAGGGAATCGGCGAGCGGAAGGGCCGACGTCATATTGATTGGCTCCCGCGGCATTGGCGTGCGAACGGATTGGCCGCCCGGTGTGCGACAGCACGACAATTGGCGGACTAAATGGCACGGTCCCTAAGTATATGCAGATGAGGGCCGCCGGGGGAAACCCCAGCCGCCCATGCATGGCAGCCAATCGCTTTGAGACGATCCGTCGTACTTGCCAGCAGATACGTCAACTTGGCCGGTGCCTTGTTGCCGGCGTGGGGGCGGTTCGCATCCCGGCCAATTCCCGAGGGCTCAACTAAATTGGGTGCGGCTCGGCCAGTGCGACCCCGCGGGCGGCAACCAACCGATCTGCGCCGGTACGCTCAGCAGCGTTTCCTTTCGCAAGGGCGCGAGCGCTTCTGGGGTATTCGTGCGGCTTCCTGTCAACTTCTCACACGCAGGTATGACAAATCATGCGCGGCCGCTGGATGGTATGTCGTTTGCGTTTTGTCCATGCACGTTGTCGGGCATTTCGCGAGCGATGCCTAATCCAAGGAGTGCTGCCATGAAAGCGTCTATCGTCGTTGCAATTGGTGCATTGTCGTGGTGCCTGTCCTGCGATGTGTCGTGGGCGCAGCAGGCAACGGGCACTGCTGGGACCGAAGCGGAGGGAACCAATTCTTCCTCCGTTGCGCCGGCGACTGCTGCAGCCGGCACTGCAAATCCCAGCGAGAGCCCGGGGCCTTCTTCGGTCAAAATTCGCCTGGCAATCCCAGCGCAGGCCAGGGGATTGGTACAAACAACGTCAACACTGCGATGCCCAATCCCTCGATCGCTCCGACGATTCCGAATCAGCCCGCCGCGGGAAATCAGCCTCGGTCCGGCGCTCAGCCCGGCCAGACCGGTAGCATGGAGAGCCAGCGCCTGAACTCACTCAATCGGTCATACCAAAGCCAGCAACAACGGGCGCTATCGGCTGAACGGCAGCGCCTCAACGGACCTATGCAAACCGGCATATCGGGAAGCGGTCGTGTGGTCGACCGCCAGTCGGCCGCGGCCGACCTGCGGCGATTAGGTCTGGCAACTGAGGATTGGCGGATTGTGAACCAAAATGGTCGCTGGTGGTTCTGGACGCCAAACAAGTCCTGGATGTATTTCGACAACGGAAGCTGGCGGGACTATCGAGCCAACAATTTGGGTTTGGCGATCTCGGGCGATCGTCGCACCGTGACATTTCCACCAGGATATGCACCAGAAGACTGGCGGCTCGTGTTTCACGCTAATCGTTGGTGGTTCTGGACGCCGAACGAGAGTTGGATGTATTTCGACCACGGACGATGGAATGACTATCGCGCAAGCGGCCCGGTCGTGACACGCGGCCAGGCAGAGAATCAATACCGCGTCGGCTATCGCGGTACCAACGCCGGAAGTACCTCACCATCGACGGTACAAGTGCCAGGGACTAACAACGATTCTCGCCGTTGACTCAAATACGGTATCGCCCACGCAAACGGTACCGACAATGAGATGCCAACTCGAGCAAGAGTCACGACAAAGCAAGCCTCAACGAGGATGCTCACGAGTGAACTTGGTATTGGGATGCGGGTCGCCAATGTTGGCGGCTTGGAACAAATCGCCAGTTTTTTGAAAGGAGCTAGGACATGAGAACGAGAATTGGACATTGGACCCTCGGGCTAAGCGCAGCCGTCGCCGCAGTGATTCTGAGCGGCAGCCTGGCAACGAAATTGCCTGCCCAGGTCAGCGAGCGGACTACCACTCCAGCTGACCACGTAACGCAGCCAAACATGAATGACCGCGCCATGCCGGCGGATAAAGTCTGCAAGGCGAGCGAACTGATCGGGCTGAACGTCCGTGGCGTTGATAGCGACGATGACGTCGGTTCGATCAAAGATTTGGTGATCGGCTCGGACGGACGCGTGAAGTACGCGGCGGTTTCCTTTGGTGGATTTCTGGGAATGGGGGACAAGTTGTTCGCGGTGCCCTTCCAGGCCATCGACTTTGTGAAGACGGGCAACGATCACTTTGCCCGGATCGACGTCACAGAAGCGACCCTCAAAGAGAAGCACGGGTTCAATCAGGACCATTGGCCCACGGAAGCCGATCGCTCG
Source organism: uncultured Planctomycetota bacterium (assembly GCA_963808175.1). Taxonomy (GTDB): domain Bacteria; phylum Planctomycetota; class Planctomycetia; order Pirellulales; family Lacipirellulaceae; genus DASYDU01. The sequence continues at coordinate 259,537 of CAWEEU010000009.1, forward strand.
TTTGCGAACGATAAGTTGCGTCGCCAGGCCGCGGCACCGGGCGCTGTCCGGTAGCGTTGTGCGGTAGTTTGTTTGCGAACGCGACAGGAGCGATACATGGGGCGGAGTCAGAGCGACGCGCAGCACATTGTGTCGAGTGTCGCCCGACCCGCCTCATGTATTATTTGATTTACAAATCGGAATTGATCGTTGGAAGGAGACAGACATGGGAATCTTTACGAGCGAAGAATTTAACTCGTTGGAGGAACTTCAAGAGCGCGAGCTGCGCGACATGTACGATGCGGAAATCCGCTTGACGGAAGCATTGCCCAAGCTAGCGGAGAAGGCATCGAGCCCGGCCCTTAAGCGAGCGTTCGCAGGGCATCTCCGCGAGACGGAGAAGCACGTCGAACGGCTGGAGTCGATTTTCGAAAGCCTTGGCATCGACGCGGAACGTGAGACGTGTGCCGCGATGACTGGCTTGATCAAGGAAGGCGAGCAAGTTCTGGACGCTGAAGGCGACCCGAATGTGTTGGACGCGGCCTTGATCGCCGCCGCCCAACGTGCTGAGCATTATGAGATTGCCGCCTATGGCACGGCCCGCGCGTTTGCTCGCCAGCTCGGCAACGAGTATGTCGTCGAGCTCCTCGAACAGACCCTCGACGAGGAAAAAGCAGCTGATCAGAAGCTGACAATGATTGCCGAAGGATCCGTTAATCCAGCATCGGCCTAGGGCCGCCGCTGATCGTTTGGACCGCAATAAGCCGGGCTGGCGATTCGAAATCGCCAGCCCGGCTTTACTTGTGTCGTTACCGCAAGTTCAGCAGTTCAGTTCTCGCGGGAGTTTCGAATCGGCGACCGCCACGTTGGCCCCGTCCCTAGCCCAGGCGGTCGCCACAGCCCGTCCGACGTGGCTGTTTGACTGGCCACCGCAAGCCTCACTTGTTCGCGTCCGCGTCGGGATTCGTTGGAGGGGCCGTTGCTTGAGCGGGTTTAGTCGTTTCGACTTGGACGCCTTCGCCGCCACCCACTTGGACTTTCACCTTGGCATCGTCGCTCTTGGGCTGTTGAGCGTCGCTCGCCGGTGGTTCGGTCGCCGGCTTTTCTACGACCGGCTTCGGGCCACAACCGACAACCACAGAAGCTAAAAGTGCGACTGCCATCGTCTTCGTGAAGAAGTTCTTCATTTCCCATTCCTCCTGGCGTTCGTGTTTATTAGTTTCACCAACTCGCAAATATCCGTTCTTAGCGTCGGATCCACAGAGCACCAAGGAGAAAGCCGAGACCCGCGGCAATCAGCAGCGCTTTGACGGGTTCTTCCTGCACTTTCTCCTGCACGCTCTGGCCGACGCGACGCGCGCGGGACCGTCCTTCGTCCAGGTATTGTTGCGTTGTTCCGCGCAGTGCCTCGACACTGTCGGTGGCGATCCGTTTTGCGGCGTCACCGACGTCGTGGAAATCTCGAGCCAGCGTCGCGGCATGATCCATGTCGTCGGAATTACGTCTTGTCTTGGATTGCGTGGCCATGATTCGAGTCTCCTTAGTTCAATGAATCCAATTCAGCATGTTAATTTGACCGACCTAGTTCGAGTCGCGTCAGCCCTCAGGTAGCGCGAATGGTTTTGCTCCGGCCGCGGCGAAGACTTTCGCGGCCTCGGCCAGTCGGGCCTCTCGGTCGACGCCATCGGCATGGGCGGCAACCAGGATGCATCCGTCCACGACCGCCTGTTGATAATAGTTGGCGATTTCCTTTTCGGTGCCGCGAGTCGACATCGCGCCAACCAGACCGCCGGCGACACCAAGAGCGCTGGCCGCAGCCGGAGCGGCGACCCACATCAGGATGCTCCCTGTTGCAACTGCGGCGCCAATGACTGGCAAACCACCCAACAGAACGCCGATCGCACCGCCGGCAAGCACGGCCTCGGTCGTGAACGTGCCCGCCGGTTCTTGATGCTCAAATTCCCGAAAGTACTTTTCTTTGTGCTGGTCGGAACAGATGACGGTGACTTGATCTTTGGCGAATCCCGCGTCCATCAGGTGTCGAACGGCGGCTTCGGCAGCCTCGACGTCGGCAAAGACCCCCACCTCAAAAGTACGATCGGAAGGAATTTTGGTTGTTGAAGAAGTCATCGAGACCTTATCTCCGGGCTAAGGCGGGGATTTCAAGGTCGCAGCCGTGTGACGAATGCGGCAGCTTTCGTACCGCAAGGTCACATTAAGGGTACGACAAAAAGGCCACCATTGGCGTGTGCCACGCCGGTGAAAGCGAGAAGCTGACGCGCCGTCACGCGGCGGCGGATACTGAAATCGACTCAAATTCGCTAGAAGCGGCGATATCAAGAGACGTGTCCGATTACTTCGGCTTGCGTCGTTCGGCCCGTTCCGTCGCCAGAGCCATCCGCAACTTCTCTTCGACAAAATGTCCCGGTGACATGCGACCTCGCACATCGGCGACCAGCACTTCGTCCCCCATCGTTCTCACTTTGGGATTGCGGGAATTCGGAACCCGCGTTCGCAATTCGTTCCACGTAGGCATCTCATACTTCTCCTTCGGCAAGAAATTCTATCCCATTTGGATGCGCTACGGGAGAGGTGCAATTCTCGCGCCCGCCCCCAATTTGAGTCGACTAACACTCGCATGTTCGGTAAAATAGGCAGTTTGTTGACGATTAGGGGAATGGCGAGGATTAGCGGCCTGGCGGATTTTCGACCATTTTGGCCGGGCGAGGGTCGACCGCGCGGTTGCGATTTCGCGCCGGTTGGAGCACCACGTCAACCGAATGCTCCGATTGGTCTTCCACCAGCGGCAGCGACGTGCCGGACACGCGGTCGCCGTCGAGCGTGATCGACGGATTGCCACGCTCCAATCCGTGCGGGTTAGAAACGCGAATCCGCCAGCTAGTTTCATTGCGTCGGAAGACAACCTCAAACTCGGGCCAGTCAGCGGGAATGCACGGGTTGAGGACTAGCCGATCGCCGCGCAGCTCGAAGCCCAGGATCGACTCGACAGCAACGCGATACATCCACGCCGCCGATCCGGTGTACCAGGTCCAGCCGGCACGGCCGACGTGGGGTGGCGTGCCGTAGACGTCGGCCGCTACGACATAGGGCTCGGCGCGGTAGACGTCGTCACCCCGAGGAGCCGTGGCAGCGAGGATCGGATTCAGCAGATCGAACAGCTCGACAGCGCGGGTGCCGCGTCCTTGCAGAGTGAGCGATTGCATCATCCACATCGCGGCATGCGTGTATTGTCCGCCGTTTTCACGAATGCCGGGCGGATATCCCTTGATGTAGCCCGGGTCGAGCTGAGTTTTGTCGAAGGGGGGCGTGAGCAGCAGCACGAGCCGGTCGTCCGGACGTACCAACTGTTGCTCGGCCGAGCGGATTGCGGTGGCGGAGCGATCGGGATCGCCGCCGGCAATAACCGACCAGGATTGAGCCAGCGAGTCAATCTGACATTCGTCGTTGTCCCGCGAGCCAAGCGGCGTGCCATCGTCGAAGAAGGCGCGGCGATACCAGGCGCCGTCCCAGGCTTCGCGCTCGATCGCCGCGCGCAGCCGCTGGGCATGGTCACGATAGGCGGCCGCGCCACGGGCGTCTCCGCGGGCGTCGACAAACGGCGCGAAACGGTCGAGCACCACGGTCAGGAACCAGGCGAGCCAAACGCTTTCGCCGCGCCCGTCGACGCCGACGCGATTCATACCATCATTCCAGTCGCCGCCGCCCATTAGCGGCAATCCATGCGCCCCAAATCGAAAGCCGTGGTCAATCGCGCGGAGGCAGTGTCCGAACAGGTCCTCGGCCAATGCCGCAACGGCGGGAAGTTCATACCGCTCGTGCTCGTGCGGCTCGAGTGGGAGCGAGTGGAGATACGAAATCCGCTCGTCGAGGATTTCGACGTCGCCGGTGGTCGTTATGTAGTGACTGACGACCAGCGGCAGCCAGAGGTAGTCGTCGGCAAAACGGGTTCGGATGCCGCGGCCTGCCGGGGGATGCCACCAGTGCTGCACGTCCCCTTGCTCGAATTGGCGCGAAGCGGCCTCCAGAATCATCTGGCGAGCCACGTGTGGCACGCTGTACACCAGGGCCATCACGTCCTGCAATTGGTCACGAAAGCCGAACGCTCCGCCCGATTGGTAAAACGCCGATCGTCCCCACACGCGACAGCTGAGCGTCTGGTACAGTAGCCAGTGGTTGACGAGGACGTCGAGGGCTCGATTGGGTGTGCGGACTTCGATCGCCGCGGTGGTTTTCCGCCAAAAACTTAGGGTCTGTTCGATCGCAGCGTGGACGCTATCCGCAGAATCGAACGGTGCAATCACGCTGTAAACTGATGCCGCACCGTCGCTCCAACCGAGTAAAAAAATGATCTCGATCTCGCCGCTGGGCGGCAGGCTGAATTTCCTCTGGACCGCGCCGCAGGCGTCCAAGCCAGCACCCATGGTACCCGACAGACTGGCTCGGCCCATGGCGGCGGGGCGTCGCTCGTCGCCGTTGCGGCCGATGAATTCCGTGCGGTCACCGGTCAGACTGTCGGCCCGGCCGATCACGTGCAAGAAGGCGGATTGCTGAGGGAAGTCCTCGTGATAGCTATTCTGGGCCACCAGGGCGCCGGTCGAGGAATCGCGGGACGTGCGGACGTGCATCTGAGTTGACTGGTCGGTTGACGCCCAACACCCATTCGGCGTAGTACGTGGCCGAAAGTCTCCGCGGCCGCTGGCAGGTGTTCTTCAGTTTGAGGCAGGCAAACTTGACGCATGCATTTGGGGCAATCGAGAGCGTCAATTCGCTCTCGATTTCGCCAGCCGAATGACGGAATCGCGAGAAGCCTCGCCCGTGCTCGACCTGATAATCGGCTTCGCCGCGGATCGGCGACGGCGTCGGCGACCAGAATTCGCCGGACTGCTCGTCACGGAGGTAAATGATCTCACTTGGTGGATCGGCAACTGGGTCGTTCGACCAGGAAGTCAGTTTGTTTTCGCGGCTGTTGCCGGCCCAGGTGTAGCCGCCGCCAGCTTCGGTGACCAGGCAGCCGAAGCGAGGATTGGCGATGACGTTCGACCAGGGCAGCGGCGTATTCTCATTCGAGTGGAGTGTAATGGCATAGTTGCCATCGGCGTTAAAGCCGCCGAAACGACCGCCAAATTCGAGCGTCGAAATCTCCCCCGCCGTCGCGGTATCTAGGGAGCGTGGCGCGCGTGGTGCCGAGGATTCCGTCACGCGCAGGGGCGGCGGTTCTGCAGGTCGGGTGGGCGCCACCAACTCGACTTGTCGCGCGATCGAACCCTTGTCTCCCCGCAGGCTGATCGCGGCAGCCGCACGGATTAGCAGGCTGTCTTCGGGTGTCAACTGCGAGGCTCGCAACAGGTATACGCCGCCCGACTTGTACAAGGGCAGACGCCCCGCGGTGTGGATCAGCTCCAAGAGCTGTTCCTGGAAACTATCGAAATAGCCGGCCGGATTCTCATTCACCACGACGAGATCGACTTTCAGCCCGTGTAAGTGCCAAAATTCGTGCGCCAGCAGCAACTCGCGCAGCAGGCTGCGGTGTGACGGATCGGCAATATGCAGCAAAACGATGGGATCGTCGCCCGAGATGCCGTAACGCCAGAGCGAGGATTGCCCGCGCCGATTCGCCGAAATCACTTCGGCCGGGGCGCGGAGCGATGCGTCGGGGAACAACAGCGGCGACACCAGTCGCTGATAGAGCTGCAAACTGGTGGGCGACGCATGGAGGTGCCTCATTTCGACCTGGCTGCGGGCCCAGGCCATTTCAAACGTGCGTTGCACGACACGCGGATCGCGGTACTGATCGGCTAGATGCAACGCCTCATCGCGACTTTCGGCGAAACCAGTGACGAAGGCGACGCTCGCCGATTCGTCGGCCGCCAGATGGAGCTGCGTACGCAGGCTGAAGATCGCGTCGAGGACCGGGCCGGTCGTGCCCGAGAGTCGCGCGTCAGGGTCCATCGCGGCCGGCGCGGCGGCGGATCGTCCCCGCCCCAAGAACCGCGCCCGGTCGGTTTCATATTCGAGGTGATCGAGCGTTGCGGGAGGCGCGGCCAGGGCGTGGACCGCCCAAACCTGAGGGGAAGTGGCGTCGCGTGGTCGCCGCCGGGCCAACAGCGCGCGACAGTCGGGAATGAACTCCGTCTCGACGAACAATTTGCCGAAGGCCGGGTGGGCTGCGTCGCCAGCCGCCGCCGCGAGGACTAGTTCAGCGTAGCTGGTGAGCTCCACGACGGCCGCCCGCCGACCATGGTTGGTGAGTGTCAGTTGCCGCACTTCTACGTTGCTCTCGGGAGAAACAGTGACTTCGAGGTGCGATTCCAAATTACCATCGCGCCGGCGGAATTCGGCCTTATCGATCGAGAAAGTCACTTCGTAAGTGTCCGCGGCGACGCGCGTGGGCTGATGCGTCGCGGACAAAACCCGGCCAGTAGCCGAATTCCGGAGGTAGATGAATTGCCCCCAATCGTCGCGTGTCACGTCGGAGCGCCAGCGCGTGATCGCCAGGTCGCGACAACTGCTGTAGCCGCCACCGGCATTGGTCACCATCAGATGGTATTGGCCGTTCGAGACCAGGTGAGCGCGAGGCGTGGCAGTCGCGGGAGTGGAAATCTGGCGGCTGACGGGCCCTGGCACCGCCGGCAACGGCGGCACTGCGACGGCGGCGTCGTCCTGTGGCTGATATTGCAGCACCGCCAGTGGAGTCCGCTCCTGGAGCAATAAATCGGTCGAGCGGATCAGCGGTTGCCGCTGAAATCGTCGTTGCACGCAATGGTCGAGCAGCGCATTGGCCAGCGCGACCATCGTCATTCCTTGATGGTGCGTCATGTAACAGAACACCACGACGCGCCGTTCTCCCTCGGGGACGCGATCGGGCGTGAAATCGACGGCGTCGTAAAAACCCCAGGGCCCTTCGGCGCCTTCGTTGGCCAAGACGCGGAAATTGGCGATCGCGTCGCCGGGTCTCACCGCCAACGCCAGCCCCGTCGAGTAAGGCGAGATGACCAGGTCCTTGCCGAGGCCGCGCTTGAGGCCCAGGCCTGGCACGCCGAACGATTGATAGTGGTAGTCCGAATTGACGCCGAACGCCGCGAACGCGCTTTCGGAAATTCCCCACGGCACACGCCGCTGTTTCCCGTAGCCGATCTGCCGTTCGACGGCGGCGTCGCAGCTCCGCTCGAGCAGAGAGTCGGCAACGTACTGCGAAAACAGCGCCGGCATCAAGTATTCAAACATAGTCCCGCCCCACGACAGAAGTCCCCGGCTGCCGGAAACGGTCTCGGTCACCGCCCGACCTAGCTGGAACCAATGCCGGTGGTCGGCGTCACCCTTAGCGATGGCGACTTGACTGGCGATTCGCGCCTCCGAGGCCAACAGATCGTAATGCGCGCGATCGAGTCGCCCATCCTCCAGATTAAAGCCGACCGAGAACAAGCGACGCTGTGCGTTGTAGAGCAGCGTGAAATCCATGGCTAACGCCAGGGCTTCGTACCGTCGTCCAAGCCATTGGACCCGTTCGCGGCACAGCGACGCCGTTTCGACACTGCGTTCCAGATTGGCCACCAATGCTTCGAGCCAAACGCGGGCCGGTTGTTCGGCGTCGCGCGCCATTTCGCCACTCGAGAGCGCCGTTCTCAGGTTTTCGAGGTGTGGTGCGAGCTGCGTAGGCAGCGTGCACAATTGGCTTAGACTGAGCGTGTTACCCAACGCGGCGACCATCGCCTCCCAAGCCGATCGCCACCGCGGGCCGCTGCCAAACTCCAGGTCGCTGGCCAAAATCGATCGCATCCAGGGAATGAACGCTTCGGCGTCACGGTAGATTCCTTCGACATGGGCGCTCAACCGTTCTAACTTGGTGGAGAACTCGGCCGTGCGAATGCCCAGCGATTTTTGGACGCCTTCGAGCAATTCCGGCAGTCGTGCCGCCTCGGCGTGAAGTTGCTGGGCCCAATGAAACCAATCGACTAGCCGATCCGGCCTGGCGGTGGCCGCGACTCGCAGCGCGGCAAATCGATTTTCCAGTGCATCGAGCGCCGGGCTCACGAACCGCGCACCGCGCAGGCTGAAGCCGCGCTAGCGACTCTTCGACCATCCGCACACTTTCGACGACGCCGTCGGCTAGCGCGGGCGAGAAGAGCGGCGCGTCGATCACGTCCACCAGACCTTGCTGCGCTGCGAGGAAGGAGGCAGCGAGATTGCCGCTGTCGGCCGTCGACACGTATCGTGGCGTTAGCGGCGTTCGCGTCGTGGTGTCGTACCAATTGAAAGGGTGACCGCGATACAGGTCGAGACTCTCCCAGTTGTCGAGGTTCCGTTCGAGAAGTGTCGTTAGATCGATCATTCCGATGAAGCCGAAGTCGCGGGCGGCAATGGCCGACAACACGAACATTCCTTCGTTCGTGGGCGAAATTCGACGAGCAACTCTCGGCTGGGGATACTCCTGGTAATTATCGGGCGGGAGCCAATGGTCATCCGGTCCAACGAACGCCTCGAAGAAAGACCACGTGCGCCGCGCGATGCGGCGCAGCGCGGCCTGGTCCTCGGCAGAGAGCGTCTCGGCCGACTTGATCGTCGGCTTGCTCAGCACGTGAGCAAACCAGGGAGAAAGGAACCAGAGCAGCAGCACGGGTGCCGCCCACAGGCGAATCGCGGGAGACACCGCCACGGCGACCCCGACACAGGCGAGCGGGATCCACGCCAATTCGACAATCGTCGACCGCCGCTGCTGCTTGAGCCGTCGCTCGGTCGCGTCGGCCGTCTCCCATTCCAGCAAGTTCCGCCGCGACACGAAGATGCGGAAGAGTGTGCGGAGGATGGCGTCCGCAGTCGACCAGGCACGTGCGGGCAGGAACGTCAGGGACAAAATGCATTGCAGCAGGGTGCGGCCGAGAGCGGCCAGGAGATCGCCGACGTGCTGCCGCCAGGTGTCGGCGGCCGGCCAGGTGAGCGCGGCTGAAACCAAGTGAAACAGAAACGGGCTCACCAGCACAGCGGCGGCAAAGGTCGTCGGTATCCAAATCGAGCTCGGCAGCAGAAACCAGCTGGCGACCCAAAACAGCGCGAACGTGCTCGGTACCAGGCTTCGCCGCAGATTGTCGAATAACTTCCAGCGTGAAATCAACGCCAGCGGATTGAGTCGGTTCCCCTGGACCATGGGCACGGTCCGCCAAAGCCAAGGCAGAAGTTGCCAGTCGCCGCGGACCCAGCGATGCTGCCGGCGGATGTCGGCGTCGAAACGCGTCGGATACTCGTCGAATAGCTCGACGTCGGTTACGGCGCCGACCCGCGCGAAGCAGCCTTCGATCAGGTCGTGGCTGAGGATGTGGTTGGCCGGAAAGGCATCGGCCACGGCTGCGACGAAGGCATCCACGTCGTAGATGCCTTTGCCGGTGAAGTTGGCCTCGCCGAACAAATCCTGGTACACGTCGGAGACGGCAGTGCAATAAGGATCGAGTCCACCCCCGTTGGAGAAAATGCGTGCATATAGCGAACGGGCGGCGCTGGCAAGACTGACGCTCACGCGCGGTTGCAACACGCCATAGCCGCGCGTCACGCGATGGCGGGCGGGATCGTACTCTGGCCGATTCAACGGATGGGCCAGCGTGCCGGACAACTTGCGAGCAGCAGCGTGGGTTAGCCGGGTATCCGAATCGAGCGTGATCACGAATCGCACGCTTAACAGCTGCGATCGTAGTTCGTCCGCAACCAGATAGCTCGTGTCGTCCGCGCCGCGGAGAAGGCGGTTCAGCTCATAGAGTTTACCGCGCTTTCGCTCCCAGCCCATCCACACGTTGGCATCGGAATTCCACTGGCGGCGGCGATGCAGCAGAAAGAAACGGTTGGTGTCGTCATTAGGATAGCGATCGTTGAGTTTGTCGATTCCGGCTCGCGCCAAAGCAAGCAACTCCGCATCATCTGGCATCTCGGCCTGAGGCGCGTCGGCAAAATCGGTCAGCAGCGCGAAGCTCAGGCCTGGCTCGGGGTTCGCCAAGTACTGAATTTCGAGACGTTCGACGAGCCCGAGGACTGTTTGCGCGCTGGTGAGCATCGTCGGCATGACGACCAACGTGTGATGGTCCGGAGGAATCGCCTTGGCAAAATCCAGCTTTGGGAGAATCTGCGGACGAATGGTCGCGGTGACGAGAAAGTTCACGAAGCCGACGGCCAGCTCCGTAGCCGGAAACAATGCCAGCACCGCCAACGCAGCGACGACGGGGTGCGACGCGCCCACCGAGGCAACGGCCGCGGCGAGGCATCCAACGGCCAGCGCGGTCACCAGCGCGATGCTCCCCAAATAAAGCAGATTTGGCCAGTGTTTCGCGGCGCGGAGCAGCCGCTCTCCCAGCCGAGGCCGGTAGCCGATTTCTCGCTCTAGTTCGAGGCGCCCCCGGTCGACGAGATAGTATCCGACGTGGCATTCGCGCCAAGGAGGACTCTTCTGACGCTGGATTTGGAGGGCAGATTCGAGCGCCGCCGTGGCGACATACGTTTCCTCGTGTCCAGTCCGCTTGGCCAGATGTTCCACCACGTGGCGGTATTCGTCGCGGGTGGCGAAATCCATTTCTGCGTAGACGCCGGTTGGATCGCGCCGCAGGATTTGTTCGACGAGACTCACCCGCTCGAAGAACTGCGACCAGTCGAGGGCCGAGACGAGTCGCATGCTGGTGATCAGATTGCCGATCGAAACCTGGTTGGAAGCCAGTCGCTGCTGTTCCCGCCGCATACATTCGTCGAGCACTTCTTGCGGTTGTCCAAGCCGTTCGACAAGGTCGCGCACTCCGATGCCGTACTCGGCTGCCGATGGTCCCCGCAGGCACTCGGCGAGTTCCATGACCAGCGTGGCATAATCGGGGTCGTCGACCAGCGCGGCCGGGGCTTCAACACCAGATCGCCAGGCCTCGAGCAACTTCGTGGCGCGCTCGCGGCAGGTGTGGCTGACGAGCATATGTCCACAGAGCCGCCGCAGGTTTTCCACCAGTACGAGCCGCAACATGATCGGCACAGCCCAAATCTCGCCGCTGGTAAGCGCCGTGACTTGCTGATACGAGGCGATAAAGCCGGCGATCAACTCTTCGTCGAGGCTGCTGTCGCTATGGACTACCAGCTCGTAGGCTAACTCGTAGACGCGCGGGAAGACGGCAAACGGCGGAGAAGACAGCTTCGGCAGCTCGATGTAGAAGCTACGCGGCAAATCTTCGCGAATCTCGCGCAGCTGCTCCTGCACCACATAGTAGTTGTCCACCAGCCACTCGGCGTCAGGTGAGATCGATTGCTGATCGCGGACGGATTCGATAGTCGCCTGATAGGTCGTGGCGATGTAGCGGCAGTTGCTCTCGAAGCGATCGATGAAATGGACATCCCCGGCCGGCCGGCGAGCCAGGGTTTGTCGCCGCGCCAGAATCTGCGCGTGGTCCCACAAATGCTCGGCGCTAAACGACTCACCGCGGAGCGGCGGATCGAGGGGCTGCGGGGGTATGGTTCGAGAGCCTGTCGTCATTCGGTCCCATCCGTTGGTCGGCAACACGGCGGCGGATGCGGGAAGCAAACTACGTGCCGCCGCGACGAATTGTCCGTCAATTTCCCTCGCTGTGCTAGGTCATCGCTCTCGGGTGGCACGAAAGTTGCACTTCTCAATTGCGAATCTGCCGATACCAAGGTTTAGCTTTTGACCGCAACGGGACATTTCGGAGAGAGGGAGCAGGATCATGGCGCGCGGCGACAAATCGAAGTACACGGAGAAGCAAAAACGACGGGCCCGCCACATCGAACAAGGATACCGTGAGCGTGGCGTGTCCGAAGAGGAGGCGGAGAGCCGCGCCTGGGCGACGGTGAACGCGATAGATCACGGCGGCAAGAAGGCGGGCGGTTCGGGCCGGGGCAAGACGACGAACAAGGAGCCGTCCAAAAAGGGCGGTCGCAAAGGTGGCCGGGCGGCCGCCGCGCGACCGAAGGCGGCCCGGGTCGCTTCGGCGAAAAAAGCGGCAAGGACTCGCCGGCGAAAGGCGCAGGGTTGAACGCAGGCCACGTCGACGCCGGTCCAATGAAAGGAGTTGAGCCATGATGGAACGAAATGAAAACGGCACGACAACGGGAGTACGCCGGCGTGCGGCGGAGGTCCGGCGGCAATGGTCATTGAGCGAGCGAGCTCGACGCACCGGCCTGCCACCCGACATGCCGGCGCGACTGCGGGCTCACTTGAACGACCGCACGGAGAGCAATTGGCCGCCTGCGGGCGTGTTTCAGCTGGTCGAGTCGAGGCTGGTTCCGTTGCAGCAATCGCTCGTCAGGCCCAAAACGAACGACGGGCGGACCGGGATTTTTTGGGACGGCGAATAGAGCACGTCGGGGCCACCAGCGACACCCACGTTGCCGGTGTATGATTGAGTGAGACGGATCACGGTCGCCGACTGAAGATGAGGGGGTCGCCGCAGCCATGAAGATTGATAGCTTATCTTCCGCCGCCGTACTGGATATTGACGGGACGCTCGCTCGGTTCGGCGGTGACCAACAGTTGTTTCAAGAGATCATCGGTTTCTTTCTCGAAGACTCGCCGCCCCTGCTGGCCGAGTTGCGACGAGCTGTTGCTGCGGCAGAGGTTGTCAGTGTGCGCTCGACTGCTCACGCGCTGAAGGGTCTAGCAGTCGGCTGCGGTGGCGCGCGTGCGGGGCAAGCGGCGCAACGCGTCGAGAACGCTGGCGCGGCAGGCAAATTCGACGAGATCGACTCGCTCATGAAGAATCTTGAGAACGAGTTCGAGCATCTCCGCCGCGCGGCCTGCGCGTGCCAATCGTGAGCTGTCCGGTTGCCGTCAAACCTCGACAGGCTCTCCTGCAACTTGAACTCGCGTGTCGATCGAAACACCCAGCGTGCGGACTTTGTTTCGTAAGCAGCCTCGGGTAATCCCCAAGATGCGCGCGGCTTTGGACTGGTTTCCGTCGCAGATTCGCAGTACCTGGGTGACCACATAGCGTTCCATGAATTCGAGCGTTTCCGCGTAAAGGTTGTTGGAACCGCTGTTGAGACGTTCATCGACGAACAGTCGTAGGTCTGTCGAGGCCGTGTTTGCGTCTGTCTCGGTATCCTCCGCTGTGGCAGCCTCGGGTTGGCGGACGCGCTCGGGCAAAAAGTCGGGGATAATCACGGGACCGGCCGAGCGGAGCAGCGTCTGCTTGAGTACATTTTGCAGCTCGCGGACATTGCCGGGCCAGGGATAGTTCATGAGCACGTCCATCGCTTCATCGGATATGCCGTGGACGTCCTTGTGCAGTTCACGGCTGAAGAGGGCAAGAAGGTTCTCCAGGAGCGGCACCAAGTCGTCGCGTCGCTCGCGGAGCGGCGCGAGCTGGAATCGTAAAGCCGCTGAGCCGATAATACAAATCGGAGCGAAACTCGCCTTCTTCGACCATTTTTTCAAGCAGCCGATTCGTAGCGGCAATCACGCGAACGTCAGTCGTGATCGTTTGGTTGCCGCCGACTCGTTCAAACTGTTGCGACTGCAGGACGCGCAGCACCTTGCTCTGAACGAGCGGAGACATGTCGCCGATTTCGTCCAGAAAGAGCGTGCCACCAGAGCACTGTTCAAATTTGCCGATGCGGCGTTGATCGGCGCCTGTAAACGCACCTTTTTCGTGGCCGAACAGCTCGCTTTCCAACAGCGCGTCGGGGATTGCAGCGCAATTCACGGCCAGAAATTGGCTCTTGTGTCGCGGGCTATGTTGATAGACGGCTCGGGCGACGAGTTCTTTGCCGGTGCCGCTTTCGCCGCGAATCAGGACCGTCACGTCTTGCGGAGCGACGCGGCCGATCGCCTTGTAAACCTCCTGCATCTGCGGGCTGCTGCCCACCAGCGTGTCGCCGCGGACCGGTGACGTCGCATCGTCTGCTTGCGAGTCGGTCCCGGGCAACTCGACAGGGATGCTCATCAATCGCCGAATTTCGAGCGCCTGACCGACCAAATCACGAATTCGGGCGACGTCCAGCGGCTTAAGCAAATAATCGAAGGCGCCGAGCGTCATGGCCTTGATCGCCGTCTCGCTGCTGGCCAGCGACGTGATGAAGACGATCGGCAATTTTGCATCGGCCGCGCGCAGCTCCTCGAAGAGCTCCAGGCCGGAGGTTTTCGGCAGCAGGATATCGAGCAACGCGGCGTCGGGTTGCGCTTCGCGCTGCAGATCGGAGTCCTTCCTCGGCCGTTGCCGCCGCAACAACCTCGACGTCACTACCGGCGAACGCCTTTTCGATTAAATGCCGTATGGAACGGTCATCGTCAATGACAAGAATCTTCGACATCACCAATCTCCTCGTAATTGTTCCGCCGCTCGTAAAGGAGCGGTAATTGCTAATATTCCGCTGGTACTAACGAGCCCGGCAAGCGGCTCGTTTCGTGTCAATTCATAAGTTGCGTAATCTGAACAGTCATTTGAGACTGCATCTAATCTCGCACGCCGATTCGTCTAGTCGCCGCCGGCGAGCAGCTCGCGTAACGCACTAATGTCGGCCGGCTTCACCAGGTGATGATCGAACTCGGCCTTGCGCGCGTGGCGGCTGACCTCGTGTTGGCCGTAGCCGGTCATGGCGACCAGAACCGGGGCCGTCTCGCCCATTTGAGTCCGTAAGCAGCGGGCCACTTCATAGCCATCCATACCCGGCAATCCGATGTCGAGCAGCACGAATTCGGGCTGATACTCTTTGACGGCGAGCAAAGCCTCACGACCGTCGGCCGCGGCACGGACTTCGTGACCGAGCTTGCGCAGCAAGGCAACGGTAACGCGTGACAAGGCAGGTTGATCTTCGACAACCAGAATCCTCCGCGAGCGGCCGTCAGCGACGACAGGTGTCGGCGGCCGGTCCGCGCATTCGGTGGCTGCACCGGTCCACGCGGGGATCGAAACGCAGAATTCGGCACCGCGACCGTACCCATCGCTATTGGCCCAAACTCGGCCGCCGTGCAGTTCGGTCAGTCCGCGGACAATGGTCAGGCCGATTCCCAGTCCGCCTTCGGCGCGGTGCAATGAGCGATGGGCCTGGGCGAACAAATCGAACACGTTTGGCAGCAGGTCGGGGCCGATGCCGATGCCGGTATCGCGAATCCGGAACACCACGTCACTTGCTTCGGACTCGGCGCTGAACCACACCTCTCCGCCTGGATCGGTGTATTTGGCGGCGTTGACCAACAGATTGGAGAGAATCTGTTCCAGGCGAAAGGGATCCGCCTCGACGCATACGTCACCCTTCACAGCCGAAAGGTGCAGCTGGTGCCCGCGCGACGTAAACAGCGGCCCATTGGAATCGGCCACGCGGGCCAGGATCTCGCCGACGTTGACGACCGACTTTTGCAATTGAATCCGACCGCTGGTGATGCGGGAGACGTCGAGCAAGTCGTCGACCAGGCGCTTCATCAGGGAAGCCTGTTGGCGAATTACGTCGAGCGTTTCCTGATAGGTCGGGTCGGATGGATCCAACAGTTTTGTCAGCTCGCCGGCGTTGGTGATTGCGGCGAGCGGGTTCCGCAACTCGTGTCCGAGCATGGCCAGGAACTCATCCTTCCGCCGTTCGCCGTCTCGAATCGTCTGGTAGAGCTGGGCATTATCCAGCGCGGTCGCGGCCCGGCCGGCCAGGTTCTCCAGCAGCGCGACGTCCGCCGGCTCGAACGTTCGCCGCACGCCATGCAAACAACAGATAATTGCCCCCAGCGACGTATCTCGCGCGACGAGAGGCACGACAATCGCGCTGGACCACTTACGCTTCGGAACCAGATCGGGTGCACCTCCCAAAGAGTCGACGGGCACGGGCCGGGCGTGACCACTTTCGACTGCTTCGCGGATCGGAGCGACTAGGGCGGCCGGCACCATGGCCATGCGTGCATGCGAGCTGCGATTGCCGTTTTGATTGGCCGTCTCGCGATCAGACACGGGCGCGAACCAGAATCCTCCGTTTGGATCGTCAAGCACTAATTGACAAGCGTCGACGAGCGCCGGCACAACAGCTTTGTACAAGCTGGCCAGCGTGGCATCGAAGTCCAGCGAGCGCGACAGCAGCCGGCTGGCCTCGGCCAAGAGGGCCGAACGTCGCATGGCTTTTTCGGCAACCTGGCGGGCTGCCTGCTCCCGCGCCAATTGCACTCGGTGAGCCGCTTGCTGGCGAATCGTTTCGGTCTTCTGGTACAGATCGACGAACACGCCGACCTTCGTTCGCAAAACGTCGGGGTCGATCGGCGTCGAGATGAAATCGACCGCCCCGAGCGAATATCCCTTGGCAACGTGGGCGTCGTCGTCGAACGCCGTGACGAAGATAATTGGTGTGTGCTCGCAACGTTTCCGCTTGCGAATGAGCGCAGCAGTCTCAAAGCCGTCCATTTCCGGCATGTCCGCGTCGAGCAACACGACGGCAAAATCATGCTTCAGTAAGCAACGCAGCGCCTCGCGCCGGAAAATGCTTTGACGATGTTTTGCCCGAGCGGCTCCAAGGTCGTCTCGATCGCCATGGCCCTTTCAGGCACGTCGTCGACAACAAGAATGTTGACCCGGTCGCTCGCCTTCATGTCCGATTCTCACGAGTTCTCGCCGGAGGGGCCGCTGCGATCTGAATCATGTCGATCGCATCACGATCGTAGTCGGCGGGGTGGACACCGATATTATATCGCTCTAACACGCTCGTGAGAGCCAGAATATTGCGTCCGTCGTCCGCGACAATCCGCGTCTGGCCGCCGTTGGGAACCGCATCATTCTCGTGGAGTTTGTCCCGCATCTTGGCCTGCCGGTTCGGTATTCCTGCCACTGGACGATAGAGCACCGAGTTGACAATACTCTGGAGGGACGTGCCGTTGCCTGCGGCGACACCACCCGTCGCACCGTCTCCCCCGAAATCGAACCACGACTCGAAGTCACCATCGACGTAGTCGTCGAGCGCCGACAGGCGCTGATGATCGTCGACGATTCTTGGCGCAGTTTGCTCCAAACATTCAATTGCAGATCCCTCGGTATTTATCCGAAGCAGGGCCATCGCACCTCCACGAGACCAAAGGAGTAGGTGCACACGGCTTGGAAGTTGACAGTCCCCTCCAGGCCCAAGGGCCGCGCATACTTCGACCGCGGCTCCGACAGGCGTGAAAGCATATTCCGGGCCAGCATTGCGAACATGCGACGGTTTGGCCCGTTTCGTGGCGGTGCCGCTGGGAGCGCAGCTAGCCTCCACCCATCGGGTGGTCGCCAAACGACCAGCGTGAACGATTTGCCGCCAAATGACGGCGGAAGTGTCAATGATTTTTGCGATCCCAAGCAGGTCGATGTTGGCATCGACCGCCCGAAATCATTTCGCCCAATCCATTCGTCACGATTGGCGCGATCGGCACGATCGAACGCAGGCACTTCCTGAATCGTGCCCTGGACGCTCATCGCTTCGTCAACCGTGTTCTACGCTTGACCAACCGGCGGACCGTGAACCAACAACAGTACGAGTTCCGGCGACAACGGTCGGATTGCCCTGGTTCGCGCTGGGAATCGAGTGCGGGTGCGTCTTGTGCGCGAACGCCAGGTTGCCACCGCGTCGCGCTCGCTAAGTGTGGAATAAGGGGATCACAACATGTGTGCAAAGGTGTTGGTCGTTGACGATTCAGGAACGATGCGCAAGATTATTGTCCGGTCGCTCAATGCGCTGGGAGTCACCGACGTGGTCGAAGCGGGCGACGGTAGCGACGGTCTGGATCTATTCAAACAGCACCAATTCGACATCGTGCTTACCGACTGGAACATGCCGCGGATGACGGGTCTGGAATTGCTCAAAGCGATTCGGGCGGCGGAATCGAACGTCCCGGTGATTTTGATCACCACCGAGGCCGAGAAAGGCCGGGTGTTGGAAGCCGTCCAGGCGGGCGTGTCCGACTACCTGGTTAAACCGTTCGAAACCGAGGGCTTGCGAAAGAAACTGCAGAAATTTGTCGGGGCTGGCGTCGCTTAATCCAATTAAAGAGGAACGTTTCATGGGCGGCACTTGTGCTCCGGTCAGCGTCGAATACATCAACCCGTTTCTGACTTCGGCAATCAACGTGTTTCGCACGATGGCTGCCTGTGAGCTCAAGCGCGGCAAACCCTATTTGGCCGACGGCGTACAACCGACGCACGAAATCAGCGGCGTGATCGGTCTATCGGGCAAGGCGATCGGCACGGTCGTGCTTAGTCTCGGGGAGCCGGTGGCCCTCAAAGTGACGGCGGCGATGCTCGGCGAAGAGCCGCCCGAGATGAACGGTGACGTGGTCGATGCCATCGGCGAATTGACCAACATGATCGCCGGCAGTGCGAAGGCACAGCTTGAACACCTGGAAATGTCGGTGAGCTTGCCGAGCGTCATCATGGGCCGCAACCACCGCGTCGCGTTTCCGGGCGACATCCAGCCGATTGCGATTCCATTTGAGAGCGAGTGGGGGCCGGTCTGCGTAGAAGTCGGCTTGCGCGAGCAAACCGCGTAAGCCATCCACAGAGAACTCCGCCCCGGTCGAATACCAACCGTTCATTCGCCAGGACGGGTGCCGTCGTCAGGCACACAGCAAACGATCCTCCGCTTCGACGGTTTCCGAATTTCCATAGCAAACGGCCGTATCTTCGCCATCCGCAGCTTGATCAAGTACGGATGAAAAGTAGTCTCGATCCTCTTCGCTGATCGGGCAGGACTGCAAAACGTCGTCCGGTAATTGCTGGCCAAAGAACTCGTGCCAGCTCTTGGGCTTGTTAGTCTTTGCCTTGGCAAAATTGAGGCTGAGGGGAACGGCCGGGAATCCTTGCACCGCGTCGTAGACGACGCTCTTCGCCGATCTGCTCAAAGGCCATGTAGCGGCGATAGAGCGGAGCGTGCCGCGGATTGACGACCACGACCAATTCGTCGACGCCGGTCTTTCTGGCCAATTGAGCCATGAGTCGCGACAGCTCACAGAATAGTCCGAAGAACCGGGCCGTTCCCTGTCGGCGATCCGCCAGGCAGGACACTTCGGCGAGACCGATTCCCGCTGCCCGGCGGGCCGCCACTTCATCGGGAAACACGGCTTCCATTGGCAGCCCTAACTCTCCGTCCCGCACAAGGCTGACGGTGCTGATCACTTGCCCCCGCAATTCCGCCAGGATGATATCCGTCGATGTCTAGAAGCTGATACGGCGTGACCCGCATGCCGCAGCCTTGCCGACTACACAGGCCAGTTCGCAAGTAAGAGCGGTAAATCAACTCAAACGATCTTTGCCGTTCTTCGCGCGTCGCCGCGACCCGCAGTTGAATGTCATCACAAATCTTGGCCCGTACAAAACCCGGCATCTGGAGAATCTGCATGTCGGTACCCCTTGTTGCAACTCTGGATGAGTGACCCCAGCAAACTCGGACAAGAACGAAGAAAAGTCGGTGGGAGTGGAACGCTGACGAGCTGCGGCGGCGTGCCGTCTGCAGGAATGGATTTCGTTGCAGGCGTGGCCGCTAATTTCACCAGACCACTCAACTAGTCATGAATTGAGCCAGGGCCCAGAGGGAGCATGAAGACCTGAGAGCGTGGTGAAAAGAACGAACGAACGAACGGAAAAGAAATCGGAAAAGGGTAAGCGGGACAGTCGTCGCGGGCACGTAGCGACGAACGAGGCCATCAGACGAGTCTCGACCTCGTTGGTCGTCCGCCGTGCTATCGAGGAGGGCAAGCCGCATCGCCCCTAGGGGCCATGCTCATTAGCAAACGTAGTTCGTGTTCCCCCAAGCGTCAAACTCACAGCACCCTCGCTGGGGGCAGTTCCTCAAAGCAGGCCGATCGCATCAGCAGAACCGCTACACACGGCGTGCGTACGCTGATGCGATCAGAGCAAACCCGCCAGGTATCGCAACCGCAACTGAGCAAGCGCGCCCGCGTAGTGAGCATTATGATTGTCGCGCATCGCTTGGAGCCACTGTGCCTCGGCTTCCAGAACGGCCGAATTAAGTGCCATGCCCTTGCTGAACCGCAGGCGCGTGACGCGCAGGTTCTCGGTCGTATGGGCAAGATTCTGCGAAGCGACGGCCAACTGTTCGGACGCCTCCGCGACTTCGTTCGAGGCATTCAACAGCTCGAGCCCGATTTGAGACTTGAGATCGTCGACCAGCCGGCGAGTGCTTGCCGCCCGGGCCACCTCGGCGCTGGCTTTGCGATTCGTTTTGCCGCCGTTGTACAGGTTCCAGTCGACGACAACCGCGGCCGTCGCCAGCGTGTTGGGCGTTTGAAAGCGATTCTCCTCGTAATTGGCGCCAATCGAAGCGACGACTTGCGGCCGTCCCTCGGCCCGCGCCGTTTCGGAGGCATGGTCATGTGCGTCCGATTCGGCCATCAGAGCTTGGAGGTCAGGGCGCTTTTCACAGGCGATCGCCACCAGTTGGTCGAACTTCCACTCCAATGGCGTCAGATTCACCTCGACCAGATCGACCGGAGTCGCCAGCGGGCGGTCGAGGAGCCGGTTGTATTGCCCGCGGGCTACGTCCAACGCCCGTTGTTGCGACATTTTTCGCTGACGAGAAGTTGCGACCGCGAGCTGCGCTGCGAGCAGATCCTGCTCAGTAACGCGCTCCTGACCGCGCATTTGTGTGACGTCGGTCAAATGGGCCTCGAGACTTGCGACGTCGTGTTCGGCGACCTCCACTTCGTGCTGGAGCCGCAAGACGCTGATGTACGCTTCTCCCACCGAGAACAACAGATTGAGCCTGGCCTGTGCTGTTTCGAATTGGGCCGCAGCCTCGCGTGCCTCGGCCGATTCAATCGTGCTGGAAATCCGGCCACCGGTGTAGATTGGCAGCCGCGCTTCGGCGCCCGCGGCTGCTGCGTTCCGCTGCGCATAGGGGAATTCGAACGTGCCAAAGCCTGCGACCGGATCGTGGACGATAAAGCTCGGCTCTTCGTTGCGGAGGGTATAGGCGCTACGAAGTGCGAGGTTGGGCATGCGTTCGGCTTCGGCGGCGCCAAGGTCTTCGCCGGCCGCCGCCGCTTCAAATTGGGCGGCCGCGAGGCGATGATTCTGTGCCAGTGCAACCGCCCAGGCGTCCTCCAGCGTTTCGCCGCAAACGTTCCCACGGGACATGACGGCCAGCGTCACTCCAATTAGGCACCCGACGATGGATCGCAGCTGGCGCACGGTGCCAATGCCCTCTGGGAGAGTTTGCGGATCGAACCGATAATGCAACGCATCCTTAGGGATCGACGGCGGCACAGCCTGCTAGTGAGATCGATCGGTACAAACGCTAAGCGGAACGTCACACGCCAAGGGCGCCTAACCCGCAAGGTTTGACCCCGCAGGCGCTCTGTCACGAGAGGGTCGGCAGACGTGGCGAAGGGGCAAAAGAAGATCGCCCGATTACGTTCCAGCTAGCGTCGCCGCAGCTGCACATTTGCCAGTGGGACTGCCAGCATCGCGGCGGCGAGAAGAATCGTCGGCGGTTCCGGAATACCTGCCGCGGTCACGAGACCAGCAGCCCCAGCGCCAGCGGTCAGGCCGAAATTCGTTTTCCAAACGTTGTAGTCGGCGGCGTCGACAACGCCGTTGGTGTCGCCGTCGGCCCGCGGATCGAAGATCGCGCCGGATAGATCGCGCCACACGGTGTAGTCGGCGACGTCGACGACTCCGTCATCGTTGTAATCGCCGGCGACCGTGATGGCCAATGTGGCCCCGGTAGCAGCATAGCGGATGTGCCACATTTTCCCCGCCGCGAGCGTCGGCAAATTGGCGGAAGCGAATTTTCCGTTGACGCCTCCACCAGCCGTCAAGAATTGAAATGTGTCGCCCAGTTGCGGCGCAAATGGATGGCCGCCATTCATTCCCAAAGCGACTTCGAGTTGGCCAGCAAGAACAGCCTGGGCAGAGCTAGCTAACGTGTCGAATTCCCCTGCTGAGGTCCCGGCGAGTTCGACTTGCAGTTTCCCAGCCCCCGACTGGATGAAATTCCCGTTCACCGTGAGACTGCCAATCGATTGGCCGGGTGCGACCGACCCGGAATTCATGACGGTACCAACTACCGTTCCGTTGCCGGTCACCAAGCCGTTGGCAGCAACGGCAATCAGTCCACCGGTCGATACAGTCCCGCCATCGGCAAGCGTGAGCGTCCCCGCGCCGCTGAGACCGACAAACACACTGTCGCCGTTATTCCAGGTGGAACCAGTACCCTGAACGAGCGCCGCACCGGATTCACTGGCGCCGACGCCCAGATACGCAGTGCCGGAATTCATCACGGTATTTCCGCCGTAGATCGCGAGCTGAGCTGCTCCACTTGAAGCCGAGACAATAATCGCCGTTTGACCGATCGGTAACGTGGCGCCTTGAATGGTCGCGGCCGCACCGACGTAAACGCGGCTGCCGGCACCGGTCAGTGACAGGCTTCCCTTGGCAGCGTTGCCAGCGTTCCCGACTGAGAGCAAGTCGGCGATTTCCCAAGTGGATTTCTGCCCGTCGACGACCACGGTGCCCATTGCGCTCTGGTTCAATCCGATTCGCGCGGAATTGCTGTGAACGAAGCCCTGCTGCTCGATGGTCAGCTCGCCTTTTCCACTATATCCAACCACCAGATTCTGCGCATTGAGCCACTGGGAGCCGGCGCCACGAACCACTGCTTGTCCAACGCCGGTTTCAGGGCCCAGGCTGACCTGGCCCAAGAAGGCATTCTGATTTTCTACGTGGGCGGCACTAAGCACGTCGAGAGTGCCGGTTCCGTAGGCGCCCAAAAGTAGATCGAGGTTATTCGTCCACGTGGACCCCAGGCCAGTTACGGTAATTGAGCCAACCGTGAGTGGGTCGAATCCCGCGGTACCGCCTTCCGACAGCACGTCGCTGCCAGCGTTGATCGACAAACTCCCGTTCGCCGAGTCGCCGACCCGCAGTTCGTCGCCGACGACCCAGGGATCAGGATTCGTGACGGGATACGGG
Source organism: uncultured Planctomycetota bacterium (assembly GCA_963808175.1). Taxonomy (GTDB): domain Bacteria; phylum Planctomycetota; class Planctomycetia; order Pirellulales; family Lacipirellulaceae; genus DASYDU01. The sequence continues at coordinate 282,429 of CAWEEU010000009.1, forward strand.
GGCAACACGTTGCCAGTGGGAGAAACCGCCGCGATAGCCCGAGGCGCCATAATGGCGACGATGGCCAGAATTCCCCGTGCAAACCGGCCGGGAGAAGGGGGAGATCCGAGGAGTTTGCGGTTCATAGGGAAGTCCGAGCAACGCCACGTAATACCGATTCCGCAACCCGGCGGCGGGTCGGGTAAACTCACCGCTGCCCGTGCTATCCGGTGAGCATGGAACTCGGCACCACGCCATCCCAATTACCTTATTATTCGCAGGATTATTATGCGCGAAAAACTTGTGCAATGCACTTAAATCGTGTAAATTAATACGAGGTAAAAACTTAGGCTGATTTCGCCAGCTACGACGACGGACCAGGGGCCGCGGGTGGCGGGACTACGCCAATTCGAGAACGACATGCTGAATTGTCCAACAAGGACGGTGGTGGCTCTTGCGCTGACTGCTGCGCTGTTGTCTCTGTGCGGCAACAGTGCTCATGCGTCCGTGCATGTCACGTACTCGGTCGGACAGCTGACAAGCGTCGACGACTACTTCTCGGCGTCTTGGTTGCACGACGCGTCGAAATCTCCGGCGAACTCTGGGTCGATCGAGAACCGCGCCTATCGTATGGGTGCGGTTTCTGATTTCATCTCCGGATCGCTCTATGGCGACTTTGATGCAACGACGAACCAACTGCGTGCAATCGGTGGTACTCTCAGCGGCAAAGCCAGTTTGTTGCTCGGCGATCTGTCGCTTGTCGACAAGACACTGGAGCTGAAATTGGGGAAAGAAGCCGGCACAGGCAAGTCGGGCGCAATTCAGTTTGAAACGAATGGGGCGGGCAATGGTGAGTTCACCGGCGGATACGTCGACTTCGCCTTGACATTGGACGGAGCTGGCTCAACTCTTTTGACCGGCACGTTCTTTTTCAAACCGCAGGCGGAGACGGGCAGCGCTATGCTCAGCCCTAACCGAGGCAACTCCTCTGCATTCACACTCTGGGGTTACAACTGGATGCACGATAGCGCAGACATCGTCACCGGAGTTGACGGCGTCAATTGGCTGGACTTTTTACAGGGCCTTGGTTTCAGCGGCGATGCACTGGTCTCACGGAATTCCGCCCCAGGGCAGACGCTGGGAATCGCGCTCTTTGCGAGTGACGCCGATTTTGCGTCGAGCGCCGTCTCCTCGAACCCCGAGCCAACAGCCGGCATAATCTGGGGCGTGTTGATAGCGATGGGTGCGGTGGTCCGCCGCCGCCGCGCCAGTTGACACGGATTTAGAAATCCGGGCGAATCTTTTTTCGGCCGTTGTCGCACGGCGACTTTTTTGCAGTTTTGCCGCCAATGCTCTCGCTAGGATCGCTCGGAAGCTGCTGGCGCCTCAACGTCGGCGTTGAGTTGTTTGAGCAAAAGCGCATTTAGCTCTTCCAACTCGTGGTGTTGCTCGGCCAACACCTTATTGAGCCGTTGCACATCTCGGATATACGCGGCAGCTCCCATCGCGCCGAATCGAAGTCCCACCACACCGCTGATCGCAGCCAGGCACACGGCGCTCAGCAATTTTGGCAACAGCGGCGCTTCAACCGAAATCTGCCATGCTAGTAAGCAAACGACCATGATGGTCGTCACCCAGCCAAGGACCTTGATCATTGCGAGGCCTTCGGTCGCGACCGCTTCATGCGGCGCGGCAGGAATTCGTCGTACCGGAGTCGTCTGGAAAAGTGGCTTTGGGATGGAAAACGAACTCATCTACCCGCCTCCTCGATTGACTTCGTTCCTCCCTAGGAACTGTACGGCCAGGGCCACAACAGAGCAAACGGTGTGCCTCAGAATGGCCCAAGTGGCGACAAGTCGGTGCGTGGAGTAGCTAAGAAGTCGTGCCGCCATTGAAATGGTATCGTATAGCGGCGGCCGAGGCCTATTGCAGTTTGGGCGTCGAGACGGTTTTTCCGAGGCTCGTCTGCCAGAACCGGCATCCTTCGACGCGACACTTGGCGGCGACAACCACTGCCAGGCCCCGGCTTCAACATCCGGCCTTCCCATGTTCCCGTTCGAGCGTGGTCCGAAGCGTGGCACGCGAATCTGCGAAACCATTCGGATTATGCCGAATATCTTGCTGGCAGCACTTGGAAACTAGTGGTCGCAGACGGCCTCGGTTGGCGGAACGACCCCGAGGACACCGAATTAACAAATGGGGATGGCCGGCCGTCGAGAATTGCCGCGGCAGGCCCGGGCGAACACTCGATCTGCATCCTTGATTGGTACGGGGCTACCGACATGGATGTCCGCTGCGCACGATGCACCGAGTGGCGTGAAGTAATTTCGCGCTCGGATCCGCGTCCATTGCGGTGTATCACCGCACATCGCCGAAGCGAACTGCGGGCGGCGTTTCAGCTGGTTTACGACCGGTACTATCGCGACGGTCTGGCAACGTGGAACCGCCACGGCCTGCGAATTCTTCCGCACCAGCTATTGGATACGAGCTGGGTTTTGTTGGCCAGACGCGGTCGCAGCTGCTTGGGAACACTATCGCTGATCGAGGACGGCGCCATGGGGCTGCCCATGGAGCAGCTCTATCCCGAAGAAATCTGGCGGCTTCGTCGTCGGCAGGGGCGGATAGCAGAACTCACTTGTTTCGCTCTGCAGGACCAGTCGGCTGCCGAAAGCTTGACGGTCCTGCGCCATTGCTGCAATCGGCTTGCGAGATCGGGTTTCGCAGGCACATCGACGAACTTGTGATTTGCATTCACCCGAGACGCGTCCCCTTTTACTCACGTCGACTTGGTTTCGAGGAAATCGGCCCGCTACGCGAATGTCCGTGGGTCTGTGACCAGCCCGCGGTGGCCATGAAGTTGACTCTGCAAGCTGGTAGCCAGGCCACGGATCTGATAGCACGTCGTGGTGCATACTCCGAAGGTTTTGTGAATGTCGAGGAACCGGAACCGCTGAATCGTGCCGACCGGGCCTACTTCCGGCGACTTCACGCCGACGTCTTGGAAACCGTCCATGCCTATCACCACGCGGCCTGAAAACCCATTCAAATCTCTGCATGGCTAGCACCGACTCAGCGGATTGAAACGATTGAGCGGATTGTTTGATGGCAGGCAAGCCAATCGGCCAATAACTCTGTTAGGGCCAGGTAGTTCAGCGCGGTCCAGCGAGGACGATCGGCGGTGCCGGCGCGGCAGTGCCTAAGTGGCGACAAGGTATGCTTTTCTATGTGGAGTCTCGCCCTCAAAACACTCATAGCCGATCGGGGGAAACTGCTGACCGCGCTCGTGGGAGTCGTGTTCTCGGTCGTGCTCGTGAACGTGCAAGGTGGGTTGTTCTTCGGCCTGATTCGCAAGGCAAGCTTGCTCGTCGACCAGGGGAATGCGGACATCTGGGTCGGTCACAAGAAGATGAACAACGTCGACTTCCCACAAGACGTTCCCCGCCGGCTGGTGGATCGCATTCGATCGATCGACGGCGTCCGGCGCGCCGAGCCATACCTGGTCGGCCACAGCGTGATGTCGCTGCCGGACGGCGGATTCGAGTACGTTTTGGTCGTGGGCTGCGACCCGGCCACTCTGCTCGGTGCCACGATGCCTGGGCTCGGTTCGGCGAACGATCTGCGGCGGGCCGACGCGATTGTCATCGACACGTTTGACGCCCACAAGCTCGGGAATCCGCACTTGGGCGACGTCCGTGAGATCGGTCGGCACCGCGCTCGCGTCGTCGGTTTTACCCAAGGAGTGCTTGGATTCCTCGTCACGCCGTACGTGTTTACGACCATCGACCGCGCGGCCCAGTATCTCGGCCGCGATTCAGACCTCGCCTCGTATTTTTTGGTCCAGGCGGACCCCGGGGCGTCGCCGGCCGAAGTCTGCCGGCGAATCCACGAGCGATTGCCCGACTTGGAAGCATTCACCCGGCAACAATACGCGGGCGCTACGATCGGATACTGGCTGCAGCGGACGGGGCTTGGGATCAGTTTCGGCGCCGCGACCGCGCTGGGGCTGGTCGTCGGGCTGATCATCGTGGCCCAGACGCTCTACGCCTCGGTCCTCGACCGGCTCACCGAATTCGGCACACTCAAAGCCATCGGTGCGCAGGAGTGGCAGGTGAGGACCGTGATTCTGCAGCAAGCGCTGAGTCTGGCGGTGGTCGGCTCGGCCGCGGGGCTGCTGTGCGTGCTGGTCGTGCAAGCGTCGTTTAGCACTCCGCGGGCGCCGATTTCAATCCCCTGGTACCTGTCGCTGGCGAGTTGCCTGGTCGTGACGACCGTTTGCCTGGTCGCGGCGCTCTTGCCCTATTTGCGCGTCCGCTCGATCGACCCGGCGATGGTGCTGCAGAGTTAGTGAAACTTCGACCGCATCTCAGTGTAGACATGGGAAATAGCCGCATCACACAACGAATCGTCAGGCCGGCACCGGCCACGATCGGCGACGTCGTAGGACGTCGCGTGCCCGCGGTCGAGCTGTGCGGCGTGGACAAGTCGTATTCCCGCGGCAACACAGTCACGCGCGTCGTCGACGGCGTCGACCTCACCGTCGAGCGAGGCGAATGCGTCTTCCTGCTCGGTCCGTCCGGGAGCGGAAAAACCACGCTGCTGTCCATCATCGGTTGCGTGTTGACTGCCGACGCTGGGCTCGTCCGCATCTTCGGCACCGAAGTCAGCAATCTCACGCCCGATGAAGCGGCACTCTTGCGCCGGCAGCACATCGGATTCATGTTTCAACGCTTTCATCTGATTCGCGGATTGACGGCGAGGGAAAACGTGGCTGTGCCGCTAACGCTTTCGGGCTGGGCGCCGGCCGAGGCGACGCGGCGTGCGTCCGAGCTACTCGGACAAGTTGGTATGCGTGAGCATGTGGATATCCAGCCGCAGCGACTGAGTGTCGGGCAGTGCCAGCGCGTGGCGTTTGCCCGGGCGTTGGCGGCCGATCCGGATCTGATCCTGGCCGACGAGCCGACCGCGTCGCTCGACGCCAAGACGGGCCACCAGGCGCTGGAGCTGTTACGCGAGCTCACGGTGGCCGCCGGCAAGACGGTGATCGTCGTGACCCACGACCCGCGGATCCTGCAATTTGCCGACCGAATTCTGCACATGGAAAATGGCGTGCTCGAAGAACGCGCACCCGACGACGACGTCATGATGGGCGTCCTATCGCACCCCACCGAACCGATGGCGGTCACTCACTGACACCTGACAGCCGACACTAATTCCCGCATGGTCAAATACGGTTACATTGCGTGTCTGCTCGCGGCGATGGCGGTCACCATCTCGGTGATCAACGCGCGCTCGTCGGACCTGGCGGGCGGGGCTCATCGCGTCGTTGACTCTCAGCATGCGACACCCACCATCTATGCCACGGGATTTGTCGAAGGCCTGACCGAGGACATTCAGCTGCGGATGGAACAAGTGGGCCGCGTGACCGAAGTAGCGGTTGCGGCTGGCGACTGGGTCGAGCCTGGCATGCTGTTGGTGAAGCTGGACGATTCGCGGCAGCAGCAGGAGGTCGCGCTGGCCGAGGCAAATCTTGAATTCGCCCAGGCTGAATTGGAGCGGCTCAAGAATGGCGCCCGGGCGGACGAGCGCGAGGAGGCCCACGCCCACTACCGCAGTGCCCAGGCCCGGTTGGAGCAGGCGCTTCGCACCTGGACGCGAATCGAGCAACTGCGGAGCGAAAAGGCGGTGTCGCAGCAGGAGGCGGACGATCAGCAGGCAGCGGTCGACTCACTGCGGGGCGAGCTGGAGGCGGCGGCGGCGCGGGTGCGGCTGATCGAAGCACCGGCCCGGGCCGACGAGATGCGGGCCGCGACGGCGCGGGTCGCATCGGCCGAAGCGTCGCTCGAGCTGGCGAAGATCAACGTGTCGAAGACGGAGCTATTCGCGCCGCGGGCGGGCCGCGTGCTCGACGTCAACGCCCGGCTGGGCGAGCTCACCGGCCCGGACGCCGCGAAACCGCTGGTGGTGCTCTCCGACACGTCGAAAGTCCGCGTGCGGGCGTTCGTCGAGGAACTGGACGCACCGCGGATCACGATCGGCATGAAAGCGAGCGTCACGGCCGACGGCCTCGCCGGCCAGTCGTTCTCCGGCCACGTGATTTCGATCAGCCCGCGAATGGACACCAAAACAATCCACGCCGACCGGGCGTTCGAGCTATACGACACGAAAGTCCGCGAAGTGCTGGTGGAGCTGGACACGAAGGAACCGCTAATCGTCGGCCTGCGGGTGGACGTGACGTTTGACGCGTTTGGTACGAAGCAGCCAGCTGAAACCGCTAGGTCTCCCATCCATCGGCAAGATGCGATCGTCAGCAAACGGTAAGAAACGCTTTGGACGTGTCCGTCGATCCGCAGAAGTCTGCCGAGAGCATGGATCATCAATTGAAAATGCGTGAGGAAATACGCGTCGACCGGGAGTGGTACGGGCTATGACCGCCACGAATTCGACGTATTCCGACGAAACAGCCTACCGCATCGTGGAAGCGGCAACGCGGGCGCCGTCGGCGGAAAACCTCCAACCGTGGCGGTTTTCAATCGCGGATGGGGTGATCACCGTAATTCTCGACGGTGCGCGGACGCTACCATCCGACATTCATCAGATGCTAGGGTTCACTTCGATCGGGGCCTGTATCGAAAACGCCGTTCTGGCCGCCACGGCGGAAGGGCTCAATACGGACGTTGAATTTGCATCCAGGTCCTCGGTTGAAGTAACTGGCAAATCGCAAGTACCGATTGCTCACCTGCGCTTCTCCGCCGGCGGACGTTTGGACCTGCTGGCGAACTACATTGCGGCACGTAGTACCGTGCGTCGAATGAACGGCAGATTGCGCGTGGCGGGTAAGCTCTTCGGCGGATTGGAGGCTAGCTGCAGGGCATTTCCACAAGTATCCGTCCATTGGGTGAAAGATGAGCACTTGCGTGAGTTTGCCAAGTTAGTGGGAATCGGAAATTGAATTCGGCTGGAACACGAGCCTTTTCACAAAGAGTTGTACGATAGCCTGCGATTTTCGGAGGCAGAAGTGCGCGAAATGCGCGATGGTCTCGATGTGGAGACGTTACAGCTGCCGGCGGGAGCATCCGGCCTCGTTCGCAGTTTGCGGTCATGGCGTCGCATGAAAGTCGCGAATTTATTGGGGTTCTCGCGGAGCATTGGCAGGCAGGCAGCAAGCGAAGTGATGAATAGCGGCGGCGTCGGGTTTCTCACCGTGTCGGAATTGAATGCAGATCACTTTGTCGCCGGTGGCAGGGCTTTAGAGCGGATCTGGCTGACCGCTACGGGCTTAGAACTTTGCTTCCACCCCATGGCTGGGTTGCCCGTGTTCTTGGCTCACGCGCAGGCGGGAGGAATCCAGTTGTTGCCGAAGCACCAGAAACTGGTGCAGGAACTTCTGGAGCGTTTCACGCGACTCTATCCGCAACGCAGCGACCGGATTCCGCAGATTGCTTTCCGCATTGGGTATCCGGCAGTCCGCTCACGAACGCTGCGGCGGCGGTTGGAAGACGTGATTTGCCGTCCAGCGCACGAGCCGAATTAAGGTCACCTGATGAAGCTCGGCTGCTACGAAGCCAACGCGACGGCTCGGTAACGAGGGACTGATTGCTGCCGCGGCCTGGCCGTCGGCGATAGCAGCCCGTCGAGATATCGCCAGGCCTCAGCAGAAATCGGCTGATGGTTCAATTGTGCCTCGGAGAATGGCGTCCCGAAGAGCCGATCGAACGCGGCCGGCGAGTGAAATTCCAGAGAATTCAGATCAAGTGCGAGAGCGACTGCGGGATTTCCCCGGACCGCGTTGTACGTTTGCAGCCCGCCAATTCCTGCAAACCCCAGAAACCTCGAATAGAATTTCGCGTGTCGAGGATGCACTGCGATCAGGAGCTGATCGACGCCGCGCTTTTTAGCGCATTGGGCGATGAAGGCCATCAAGTCTTTAATCAGATTGCGACTGATTTCTTCGCGGCGGTCGGCCAGACAGGAGACTTCAGCGACCGACATGCCCTGACTGCGCAGGTCGCCCACTTCCGCTGCATAGATAGCTTCCAGGGGCAATCCGAGGAAGTTATCGCGAACGATCGTTGCCGTCGCGTAAACCTCGTCATGGACGCGCGCGACCACGACCTCGGTTGACGGCAAGGCGTGTTGCGGCAGTACGCGGGCTTGAATCGCATTGGGTTCGATCAGTCCCGCTTCCAAGTAGCATTGATAAACCAGTGAAAACGCAGCTGACAATTCTCGTTTGGAGTGTGCGATCCGAATGCACTCCTGCCCTGTGTGGCGTTCACAAATCATTGTGATTTACCCCTGATGAAAATCCAATAGAAGGCAGCGATGCACAAAACGTGCCACCCACCCGCGAAGTAAGGATTAGAGTCAAACGAACCAGAGACGAGATACAAACTACGATGAGATGATTCGGACGACCGCCGACCAGAGAAGTCTGACGAGAAGCGACCGATTCATTACGAAACGTAGTACATCCTACGTAGATGTCAAGAACAACGTGCGCAAGCATTAATTTGACAGCTGCCAGTATCCAAGGTACGCATTGGGTAGATACGTATTGTTGATCCGTTGGCAGAGGGTTTGTTGCGCCGTTTTCGAGTATCGGCGGTGCTATTAAATCGGCTATATGAAATCTAAGTTGCATGGCAAATCGATCTATGCTGTGAGCCGAATGTAACGGTCGTATGGAAAAGTCATGGATTGCGTCGGATATCTAGCACCGGTAGCAACAGCGGCAGACGATTCAGCGGAATCCGCAGACCAGACGCTTTCTCTCGCCGACCAGGCAAAGGCCGACTTTGCCACGCGAGAAAGATTGCTGAGGTGGATCGAGAAAAATGAACTTGAACGGCGGAAAACTCAACGAATGCAACTCTATCAAGCTTTAGCGTGCCTCGGGTGAACCAATTCTTGGGTTAAGAATTGACGGGCACACAGAGACGATCGAGCCGCCGCCTGCCCACCCACCGATCGAGGAAAAGAAAGGCCCACGAAATGCACCGCGTGGTAGTCACGGGCATCGGCATTATCGCGCCGGTTGGTAATTCCGTCAAGGATTCTTGGAATTCCACCGCAAATGGAAAATCGGCGGTCGGGAACGTCTCGCTCTTCGACGCGTCCGAATTGCCAGTTCGCATCGGCGCGGAAGTACGGCAATTTGACGCCGCCGCATTTATGGCGGCCAAGGAAACCCGGAGGACTTCCCGCTTCATTCAGTTCGCGATCGCCGCATCCAAACAGGCGATGGACGACAGCGGGCTTTCCGATCGGGCGCCGAACGATCGGTTCGGATGCATCTTTGGCGTCGGTTTGGGTGCGTCGGACGACATAGCGACGCAGTCTGAGATACTCCGCGTCGAGGGGCCGCGTCGAGTTTCGCCGATGTTGATGCCCACCGCCATTCCCAACATGGCGGCAGGTTTCGTCGCGCTTCAGCATCGTCTCCGCGGCGTCAACATGTGTGTTTCGACAGCCTGCGCCAGCGGCACCCACGCGATCGGCGAGGCCTACATGCACGTCACGCTGGGCACGGCGGACGGAATCGTGGCCGGCGCCGCCGAGTCCGTCTTTACGCCGCTGATCTTTGCGGCATTTGCCAGGATGGGCGCACTCTCGACACGCAATGAGTCGCCGGCGACCGCCTCGCGGCCCTTCGACGCGGAACGAGACGGATTCGTCATTGGCGAGGGCGCCGCCGCCCTGGTACTCGAAAGTTTTGAACACGCGAAGCAACGTGGCGCTCGAATCTATGCCGAGCTCATCGGCTATGGTGCTACAGCAGATGCCTATCACATCACCTCACCTCCTCCGGAAGGTGAGGGAGCAGCGCGGGCGATGTCGCTGGCCTTGAAGTCGGCCAAGATTGATCCAGAAGACGTGGACTACATCAACGCGCATGGAAGTTCGACCAAGGCCAACGACGTCGCCGAAAGTGCGGCGATCGAGACCGTTTTCGGAGCGCACGCCCGACGGCTCTCGGTGTCGTCGACCAAGGGGGCTACGGGCCATTGCCTGGGAGCGGCTGGAGCGATTGAAGCAGTCCTCACGATCAGCGCAATTTGCGAGGGGGTCGTGCCCCCGACGGCGAACCTCACTTCGCCAGACCCTGCCTGCCGGCTGGACTATACTCCTAATGAGCCGCGCAGCGCCGGATTCGATACGCGATGTCGAACAGTTTTGGATTCGGCGGCCAGAATTCCTGCCTGGTATTTCGTGAATTCAACTCGACAAGCACAAAGCTTCTATAGTGCTGGCAGCCAGTTGGACCGTAAATCCCGAGTCGAGAGGTAGCAACCATGATTGGCGTCGGAGAACGCACAACAGAAATCAGACTCTCGCAGAGCGAGGCGAGTGCTTTACTTGATCGGCTGTTGCCGGCTTTGACGCACGAGCCGGGCGATACACACAACCTCCCCGAAATGGTCGAGCGTCTGTCCGATTCCCTGTGGCTTTCCGGCTGGGCGAAGAACAACGTCACCATCGAGCTAGAGCCAAAGGAGCGCCTCGAATTGATCGCAGCGCTCACAACCGCGTTTGCGGAGTGTGAAGCTGGACACGAGGAACCTGAGTTGCTGGAATTGATCATCGACCGGCTCTCCGGCGAGCCAGCAAACCAATCTTGACTCGGCGGGGCGTGCGGACGGCACGCCAGTACAGCCCCAAGACACAAAAGGCACCGGCAGCCGCATGTCCACTTCCCGAACAACTCGCGATTCCCTCAACGATCGCAACGGGAACCCTCCAGCTGCAGTTTGCGGCCCAAATTCTACCGAAAGCTACGAGTTGCCTGCTTATCAAAATCCCGTTATTCACGACACTGGATGGTCGACATCGGCCGCGCGATCGGAACCTGGCATTTGGGGCAGCTTAACGTAGCGGATCGCAGTGCGAACAGGCTTGTCCCGTAGTGCCTAGAGCCGGCCGTCAAGTTCTAGCATGGAATCGCGTTCGCGGCTTTCGTCGGAACGAGTTCGCAGCTTCGCCCGACATCTTCTGGCTTGACCTTGAATTCGTGCGCTGGTGATGTCAGACTTCAAATGCAACAATGTTGAAAACTGAGCTTGGTGAAAGGATCGCTGGGTCGTTTGAATGTCGTGGTGGTTTCAAGCGACGTTCACACGGAGGCCCAGCGATGGCTAGTCATCTTACGTTGGAGGAGCGACAGTTCCTATACCGGTTGAAGAAGAGGCGAAAGTCGAACGCGGAAATTGCGGAGCTGATGGGACGGCACCGCAGCACCATCGGTCGCGAAGTCGCTCGCAACACGGGCGGGCGTGGTTATCGGCCGAGGCAAGCCCAACGCCTGGCCGACGAGCGTCGTTTGGCAAGTCGCCGACCCCACAAAATGGATGACCCCGACGTGCACCAATACGTCCAAGACCGACTCGAAGAATATTGGTCGCCGGATCAGATCGCCGGTCGGGCGGCAGAGCGACTTCCCGCGTGCCCCAGCGCGCTGGTTGTCGAGGCAAACCATTTACGATTGGATTCACGATCAAGTGCCCGAGTGGCAGGCCCTGTTGCGTCGCGGTGGTCGGCCTCCGGAAAAACGGGGGAAACTGACCGATTGTGTCCGCATCGACGGGCGACCGGAAGTGATCAACGGGCGACGACGGTACGGTGATTGGGAAGGAGACACCATCGTCGGCCAAGGCCGCCGCAGCGCCGTTGACCTTGGTCGAGCGAAAAAGTGGCTATACCCGGATTGGCCGCGTGGAGAGCATGAAGTCGGCCAGAACCATGCGTGCGGCCAAGAGACGCATGAAGGACCTTCCGCCCTCCCTCCGACGGAGCATGACGTTTGACAACGGCAAGGAGTTTGCGGAGCATCGAAAACTGACCCAAGGGCTCGGACTGGACGTTTACTTCGCCGACGCCTACGCCTCCTGGCAACGGGGCACCAACGAAAACACGAATGGACTGCTGCGGCAGTACTTCCCCAAAGGCACCGATTTCACGCAGGTCAGTCACCGTGAGGTGGCCCGCGTGGAACGATCACTCAACGAACGTCCTCGCCGACGACTCGGCTATCGAACGCCTGCGGAAATCCTTGCATCCAGATTGTGTTGCAATTGATTCTTGACATCACCCGCTTGAATAATTGACGCTCGGTTAAGGAATCAAGAGATGAGGTATTATTGGTCGACTCGCCACAAAGGCATAGTATGCCGTCTGTCGACGAATTGTTAAGAGGCTACGTGTGCAGAGCAAGTGAAGTGTTACAGGCTTTGAGCGTTCGATTTGCGAACTGGATTTGTAGGCAGTTGTATGAGCGACACAGCACTTCCAGAAACGACTTCGCAACTGTTTCGCATGCGAGCAGAATTGACGCCTGCAGACGTGGCGTTTCGCATGATATCGGCAGATGGTCGTTGGCAGCAACAATCATGGGCAGAATTCTGGCAGGTGGTTGAACGAGCGGCGCACAGATTGTACGCACTTGGGCTCCGAGCCGGTGATGGCGTTGTTATCCTGCTGCCCACGTGCCGGCACTGGGAAACCGTACAGCAATCCGTGCTGCTTTGCGGAGGATTCGTCGTTGGACTCGATCCGTCGTCGTCTGCGGATGACTTGGCAAGGTCAATCGCGCATTCGTGTGCGAAAATCGTGATCACTACCGATCGAGAATTGGAAGCACTTGCCGACATCGTGCCGGGCGAGGTTCAAATCATCGCGGTCGGTGAGGTGCACGATGGCAAAGCGGTCGGAGACATTCGTTTGAAGGCCATGACGGCGCCATTGCGTTGCCTCTCCACCAATTCGTCGTTTCAGGAGCCGACTGGCTCCTCAGTTGCGACACTTATATATACATCTGGCACGACCGGCGAGCCGAAAGCTATCGAAGTGCGACACTCCCAACTGATGGTTGCATGCCGTTCACTAGTCGCAACCTATTCGGAATTAGGAAATACTGACACGACGTTCTGTTGGCTGCCGATGAGTGCTTTGTTTCAACGCATTGCCAACCTCTTTTGCGCTGCCTGTGGCATGCAGTCATATCTCACGGAAAATCCTCGCGCGATTTTTGACTCGCTAGTTGAATTGGCACCTTCGTTCATGATTGGGACGCCGCGCTTTTTCGAGAAACTGTCGGAGTTAGTGGGTCAATTCAGCAGATCACAGCTGGAACACTGGCTGGGGCGATTGAAATACATGGTCTCCGGTTCTGCACCGTTACGCGCCATTCGTTCTTGAATCACTGCACGTGCGCGGACTCCTCGTGCTGGAAGCCTACGGATTAAGTGAGAATACGGTTCCTGTCGCCGCGAATCGGATAAATTGCTATCGCTTCGGTTCGGTGGGCAAATTGGTGCCGAATAACGAGATCAAATTCGCGGAAGACCATGAGATTCTGGTGCGCGGACCGGGCGTCTTTCGGGGGTACTATCGAGAGCCGTCGGATTCGAGCTTATATACTGTCGACGGCTTCTACCGTACTGGCGACTGTGGGTACAACGACCGAGACGGTTTCCTATGGTTGACCGGGCGGAAAAGAGACATCATTAAGTCGGCGACAGGCCGCCGTATCGCACCGGGAAAACTTGAGGCTATCTACAGCGACAGCAAGTTTGTCGAGCAAATTGTCGTCGTCGGTGACAACCGCAAATATCTCGCTGCATTGGTTGTTCCCAATCGGTCTGCTATCGAAGCGTACTTGCGCGAATTGGGAACGGACACCTCCTTTGATCAGCCCAATGCGATTGCGGCAATAAAGGAGTTGTTATTCAATGAGTTCCAATCCTTGGGGGCAAGTATTGCACACTACGAACGCGTGGTTTCGATCGGGATCCTGTCGGAACCATTTAGCGTCGAGCGTGGAGAGCTGACTGGCACCCTGAAGATTCGTAGGAAAGCGATTGAGGCGCACTTTGCCGAATTCATCGATCGACTGTATCAGGTAGGCATGCCTCAGGTGGCCGTCGCATGGGAGCCACCGAGTACGCATACGATTGGAAGCCCGAGTTGGAGCCGTTAAAACACGTATTCCTGACTGGCGCAACGGGCGTTCTGGGCAGCGCTTTGGGCCCATTGTTTTTCAACGATGCGAATGCGCAGCCTCATAGTACTGATCCGAGCAGACTCTACGGAACATCTGGATTGGCGACAGAGAGAGCTTTTCAATTACTGGGGAATCGATGATCGAGAGGCGGGACCGGCGGCTCGCGTACAGGTGCTACGGGGCGATATTAGTGCACCGTCGTTGGGAATCGAACGTGATGCGTTCGATGCGCTCGCAAAAAAGGTGACACATATCATCCATGCGGCCGGTAATGTCAGGCTCAATCAGACCTGGTCCGCTGCAAAGAGATCAGCCGTGGATGCCGCCCGGAGTATTTTGGATTTCAGCAAGGCTTGCCAACAAAATGGACAGTTTCGAAAACTAGAGATGATTAGTACGGTAGGCGTTGCCGGAGCCACGCCGGGTTTAATTCGTGAGCGGCTGTATGACAATCCCAGACACTTTCGCAATACATATGAAGCCGCGAAGGCCGAAGCTGAAACCTTAGTCTGGGCGGCACTTTGCGAGGGGCTGCCGGGTACAATCCACCGACCCAGCATGATAGTTGGAGATTCTCGCACGGGCAGAATCCGGCAATTTCAGGTATTCTATCATTTGAGCGAATTCCTTACGGGACGCAAAACCTGGGGAGTCGTACCAGAAACGAATGATGCGAAACTTGATATCGTTTCCGTCGATTATGTTGCGCAGGCGATTTACCTTGCCCACAAATGTTCATCAACGGAAGGTAAGATCCTCCATCTGTGTTCCGGGCCCGAAAAGTCTTGGACATTAAGCGATCTTACAGCTCGACTTCGTGCGTTGATGTCAGATCACGGGCGATCAATTCCCCGATTGCGGAGAGTTCCGCTCTCTCAAGCGCGACGCTTATACGGTCTTCTGGGAACTCTGTGGCCGACCAAGAAACGTCGTTTCTTCAAGAGTTTACCGTTTTTTTTGGACTACCTGAGCATTGAGCAGGAATTCGATAATTCTGATGCCGACGCATTCCTTTCTCGGCACGGGCTTGACGTTTCCACAGTCGAATCATATCTGAGTATCATCATGAGCGCCTATTGGAACGGAAGTCCGACGAGAGCAAAAGCAATAGAGTGACGGGCAGCATGCGATTCAAAATTGGCGAGCTCAGACGGAGTTGAACGATGCGAAGTGAAGATCGGATCGCTGAGATCCAAGAGTTTTTGCGATTCGTCGCTTCCGATTGGGCGAGCTTACGCCCCCGTGTTGCGGACCAATTGGCCAAGCGATGTGAGCGCTGCATATTGTCAGAAAAGTGTGTTCCATTGACTGACGGAGTGTGCGAGTTTTGCCGGACGAATAAGGTGGCTGCGTTCGAGCGAAACCGTCGCAGCACGCCAGAGATGGAACAGCAAATGTCCGCTATGTTCGCAGACTATGCTTCAAAACCTGAGAGACGCTATGACGTTCTTGTTCTCTTTAGTGGTGGGAAGGACAGTGCGTATCTATTGCACCGGCTACGAACTGAGTTTCCGGCCCTTCGCGTATTGGCAGTAACGGTCGACAATGGCTTTTTTAGCCAAGTGGCGATGGCGAACTGTCGCCGTATACTTGATCGGATTGACGGCGTCGACCATCTGGTCTTTAGACCAGAAAAGAACATCTACGTTAAGGCATTTCGGCACGCCTTTACGCATCATAGCAAGGATGGTTGCTATTCGACGGTTGATCGAATGGACGGCGATCTGACGTTTGATATCGGACGTAACCTTACGGCATCGCTGCAAATCCCTTTGCTGATTGCCGGGCTGTCGCCCGAGCAAGTCGAGCGAATTCTACGGTTGAACAATTTTGAATCTCCACAAGCAATCGAACATGCGGCCCGAATTGAATCGGCCGGCTTCCGATTGGAAGAGATTTTCGAACCGACAGAATTGCAGCGTTATTGGTGGAACGGCGCGGAATGGCCAAGCGTCCGGATTCCCCGAGTGATCTATCCGTTCTATGCCTGGGGCTACGACGAGGAGTCGATCCTCGGCGAAGTTAAGCGCCTCGATCTCATTGATTTGGAACAAGCGAACCCACTGATCACAAACAACGACACGATTCCGGTGATGCTAGCGGTCGATGTATGCACCCTCGGATATTCCAGCTTCGAGCCTGAATTTGCCGGGCTCATACGTACCAACAGAGCCAATCGCGCTCAATGGCTCGCGCTATTTGAATCAATGAACTATCTTTGCAGCCAAGGATGTTTTCTACCAATATCAATCAACGATACCCTGAATAGACTATCGCTGTCCCACAGTGACGTTGGGATTCCAAAGCCGCTGGATGGAGCGAAAATACGAGTAATTCCGTCTGCGACTGTAGAATCGCCGAACTAAGATTACCTAGAAGTGCTTGCCGGGTTTGTGTCGCACATTAGCGACGTCACCATAGCTGACGAGTTCAGCAGTGCGAAAAGAGAACATGTTGGGAGACTAGTACCATGATTGGTACGGACGATAGCTCGGCTCGATGCGGCAATGCAATCAGCATAGATCGCGCACTTTCTCGAATCGAAAGTCTAATCGGCAAGACATACGTGTGCCGCGAACGCGAACAGCTTGATGCGCGCGCCAGGGTAATTATCCCGGAATCGAGACGACCATCGGCCTACGTCTACCCCGGGTCGCTTGAAGAACTAGTCGACGTTGTCACGATTGCCAACGAGTATGGATTACCTCTGTGGCCTTGCAGCAAAGGAAAGAACTGGGGTTATGGATCAGCAACTCCAGCCGTCGACGGCACGGCAGTACTTGTTCTTGATCGGATGAATCGAATTCTGCAATACGACGAAAACCTCGCATACATCGTCGTTGAACCAGGCGTGACTTATCGTCAGCTCCATGAATTCTTGCAACAAAGAGGAGGGACGAATTGGCTCGACTGCACGGACGGCCCCGCAGATGCAAGTGTTATGGGCAATGCTTTGGAACGAGGGATCGGCGAAACTCCCTATGGGGATCACTTTGGGAATATCTGTGGAATGGAGGTCGTACTGGCGGACGGAACGCTGGTACGCACTGGCGGCGGTCCAATGAATCGGGAATATAAGTCATGGAACACGTATAAGTGGGGCGTTGGGCCGTACTTGGAAGGGCTTTTCAGCCAGTCAAATTACGGAATCGTAACGAAGGTTGGCATGTGGCTAATGCCGAAGCCGGAAAAATTCGTCTCCTGCATTTTTGAGTTGTCGAAAGACCAAGATTTTCAGGCGATGATTGATGCCATTCGCCGTCTTCAAATGAACGGAGCGCTGCAGAGCAAGATCCATATCGTCAACGACTTCATAACATTCGCCGTCGTTTCGAAATATCCCCGTCACTTGCTTCGCGGTAGAACATACCTCTCCGAGGAGGATCGTCAAGCACTTCGTAAGAAGTACAACATTGCATCGTGGACGTTTGCCGGTGGCGTGTACGGTACGGCGAAACAAGTAAAGGCAAACAGATCGAAAATTCGACAAGAACTTAGCCGACTCGGAAAGCTACAATTCATCAGCGATGGCAGAATTGGGCGCTGAAAGCGAGTGACGAGGTTGCTCCGTCATGTCGAATCTCGCAAAGGGGGTTTGGGCGATTTCGTAGCAAGGAAGGTCGTTGGAAAGCCATTGTCACTCTTAGAATTCTTTCCTCACGTTCACGCGATCGAAAAGGGCTACCCCAGCGACTACTTTGTCAAACACGCGTATTACAAGGCTCATTCACCAAAGCCGGCGGATAACGATATTGACCCGGCCCGAGACAGATGTGGCCTGATCTGGTTAGGTCCGATGGTTCCGTTGGATGGAAGACATGTGCAAGAGGTCCTCGACCTCTGCCAGCCGCTATACGAGAAATATGGGTTCGAATTCTCCACAGCCCTGATGGTGGGAAATCCTCGCACGCTGATCGCCTTGATGTCGATCTTCTACGATCGGGAAGACGCGGGAGAAGTTGAACGGGCGAAGCAGTTGTATTTTGAAATGGGTAAAGTCACCCAGGACGCCGGCTATCAACAGTACCGCACGAGCACCATTTTTATGGATCGAGTACTTGAACCGGCTCCCGAGTTCCGAGATTTGGCGGAGCGCATCAAGCATGCACTCGACCCCAACGATATCATCGCTCCCGGCAAATACGGGATTCGTGGAATTGCTTCGATCTAGTAATTCGCCAGCGTGAGATTAACGGTCCTCACCGCCAATGAAATTGGCACTGCAGCCTTTGTTGACTCGGCGTCGCATGATGCATTGGATGGCCCAGCCGAGAATGAACCCATGACATTGCATCTATTCGAATTCATGGACCAAGGATGGCTGCCTGGAAGCCTCCGGGGTACGCTTCGAGAAATATTGCAGTGCGCTTGCTCAATGCCCTTTCGGAGCTACTACGATTGGGTTTCGAGTGAGGTATTGAGGATCGCCAGAGAGCGGCAATGCCGTACTGTCGTTGAATTGGGGGCCGGAACCGCACCCGTGACGCAGCGCATGGCTGCACTTTCGGACACCGATGGCCTGCAGTTCATCGTCTGCGACATGAACCCGGATCAAGAGGCATATAGGTCTCTCGCGTCAGAATACCCTTCAGTCCATCCGTGCATCGCCCCTATTGATTTCACGTATTACCATGCCTGGGAACCGAATACGCTCCTATTTCTCTCCGCAACCCTCCATCACATACCCGTTTCATTGCGACCTTCGGTATTGGCTGCGCTAACTTCGTCCGGCAAGAGCGTCGCAGTGTTTGAACCTCTCCGCCGCAATGTCGTTTCGGTACTGTTCGTGTTTCTCTCGATTGTACCAGCACTGCTCGTGCCGATGCTTCTGATTCACAAACGAGGACGGGTTCGCCGCGCCATCTGGTGCTGGCTAGTCCCGATCGCACCGCTTCTTTTTTGTTGGGACGGCGTTGTCTCGTGCATTCGTCAATGGACTGAGTCCGATTGGCAACGCGCCATGCGGAACTCACTGCCGGATGACCGCGAGTTCCACATCAAATCATCACTTTTCTGCCAAATGGCGTGGTGGTAGAACTTTCCAAACGTGGCGCAAAAAAACTGCTCGACACCCAACCGGGTATCGAGCAGTCATAAATTGGCGACTACGTTTGAATCAAACGCGCCTACGACCTTCTACGGATACTGCCGAAAGCAGCTCCCGTCATTAAGATCGCCCACACGAACACGGAAACAGGCTCCGGAATGACTTCGATAGCCGGGACGGTTACCGTAGCATCAAGACTCGTCGGAAAGTCTCCGCCAGATGCCAATGCTTGAAATGGCGAGTAGTCGCTCGCGGGGCCTCCGCCCACACCGTTGTAGCCAGTAGCAAAATTGAACGCATTCGAGGGCGTCAAACCGAGGGAAGTAAACATCCCGCTAAAAATGGTATTCAATTGGCCGACTTTGGTCGAATTCATCAATACCGAAGCCGACGCCGGATTTTGGACCACTTCATCAATTGAGTCAAATACGATGGCTTCATCATATGCCGAAAAGAAGGGCCCAAATGGATCAAACGTTGTTGGTGTCAAGAGATCCATTGGATCGTGTTCTTCTTTGGTTAGCGCCAACCCATTGAAATGACTGCCCAATGCGAGCGTTCCAGCGATAATGTTCACGGCGCTGGCGGGTACATTGAGAAGCCTTGCATCGACATTTCCCTGCAGAATTGGCTCTTGCGGCTTAATCGAGGCATCCAACTTAGCAGTCTGATACGTCGTCCCGAGTGCGTCGAGTGAACCCCACGTTGTCGGATCGTTCTTATTGAAGGTAACAGTGCTGGAAAAGATCGCTGCACCCCCTTGGTCAAACCGGACGGCGATACTGCCGTTGGTATTAACTTCAACGACAGTCCCCTCCAAGGCAAAGTTCAGGATCGCATGAACCGTTGTACTCCCCGTTACATCGGTATTATTGCTCCCATTCGGCTCCGTCAAACCGTCAAATTGTGCGGCTCCCACGGATGTAAACTTCGTTCCTACTGCAATCGGCAGGCCGCTGTAAGAATTCGTATACGATGCACCGGCACCAGCATGTGCCGACTGAATGTTGATTAAACCACCTGAACCACTGATCGCTGCTTGGTTCCAATCGCCCAATTCCGTATAGGTAATTGACGCACGCACGCTCGTGCCAACAGCAAAAGCCAGGGTTACAAAACACAGAATCAATGATCGCTTGATCATGCTACTAGCTCCTTGGTAAAAATCTGATGATGTTTCACTACTGAAACAAAACAGATTACCAACGAGGCGGGCGCAGCAACTGATTGCCCGGAGGATCGGGCAGAGAGAGGGCGTGGTCTTCGGCGAGAGAGCCGAGGGGCGAATCGTCTCGGAGAGTGAGTGTGCCGTTGAGGGCACAGATCACGACGCCGGAGCCGATGGCTCCACCTGTAGAGGAGGTAGAAGTTCCGGACGAACTTCCCGTCGGCATGGAAGACTTCACCAATTCCAAAGGATTGGTGGGTTGGTTGGGATCATTCGAGGGCCAATCGTGCGTGGTGCGGCGGCTTGACGAGGAAGAGGAATCGGACGAGCGCGTCGCGAGCGACGCGGCCAACGCGTTGCCGCCGTCGAGGGCTTTTTCCAGGTCGGTTACGCCGTAGGTGACTTGCGCGGGGCGGAGGATGCCGGCGTGGCAACGGCTCACGGCGATCGAGAGCATCGCGCTCACGACGGCGACCGAAACCAGCGGCATCATCAGGCGTCGCATGTAAATACTCGCAAAATTCACACGATTCGGTTGGGTTGCAACCGGGCGATCCGGCGTCCAAACCAAGCGCGGGGCAAGCCCCGCCGCTAAGTCTGTGGACTACGGGTCACCGGGCATTATGGGAAGCGGCGTAGGGAATTGCAAGCCAATCTGGCAAGAAATTCCGGAAAATTAGCGCGGGCTTCACTTTCCCCTCATCTTGGTGGTTAGAATCGCAGGCCGACGGCCGGCGCGTTGGCTGGTCATTCGGTGGACGCGTTGTCCAGTCGTTAGCCACGCGGCGAGACGGCTTGCTGCGATCGCGTGGCTTGTGCGGGCTTGATGGCGTGCCAAAGCTGGCAGGAAAACCCGGCGCGGCGCTAGATTGGCGCAGCATCGCCAGTGCGGCGAAAACCTGAAGAGATTCATTCGCAATTGTGCTGCTAGATACTTGAAACCCTGGTATCGAACAACTAGAGTGACTAGCGGTCTTAGACCGGCACGAGTGAATTGAGTTGACGCCCCAATTCGCTCCAAAGCGCGATTGGCCGATTCCGGAGAGACTGCCTCTTGAGGGACTGCCTCTTGAGGGATTCGGCCGAGCGATCGTTTACAGCATCTGCTGCAACGTTGAAGCTGCATCGAATTGGACTGCATCGAATTGGAGACGGACGCGCGTGGACACTAGTTGGACTGTGGATCACTTCGCGCCTAGCGATCGATCCCTGGCGGCGGGCACGCTGCTGGTGGACGGTCCTGCGCAATTAGAGGATCAAAGGCCACGAGAGGAAACTTCTCGAAGGGCGAGGTCAGCGGACAATCGTTGCCCGAGCGGCGGCCAGCGGAAGGAAACGCGTCCCGATCTGTTTCCCGCCGATCTGCTGTCGAGCGGATCGACCAATTGCGAGCTGAGCCGGAGCAATTGGTGGCTGGCTCATACGTTGCCTCGCCAAGAGAAGGCGTTGGCAGCGGCGCTGTATGCTCGGGACGTCGCATTCTATTTGCCGCTGGTGACGCGGAAGAGCCTGTCTCGCGGCCGAACGCGGGTCGCGCAGATCACGTTGTTCCCCGGCTACCTGTTTGTCTGCGGTAGCGAAGAAGATCGTCTGAGCGTGCTGAAGACCAATCGCGTGTTGACGGTCCGCCCGGCGCCAGACGGCGAGCGGCTGCGGGCGGATTTGCGCCGTTTCTACGAGCTGATCTCGGCCGGTGCGCCGCTGTTGCCTGAAGCACGGTTGGTCACTGGCGAACGAGTGCGCGTGAAGGCGGGCCCGTTTCGGGATCAGGAAGGGGTGGTCATCCGTCGCAACGGCAAGACGCGGCTGTTGATCGCGGTCGATTATTTGCAGCAAGGGGCGTCGCTCGAGGTGGACGACTGCCTGTTGGAGCGAGTTTGAGCGGGGCGGTGCGGGTGGAGAGATCGCGTCGCAAGCGAGCGCGGCTAAGTGCGAAAACGAATGGTGAATTCGACAGTTCGGATCTGGACAACTGAGATCGACAACACCGAGGTGGAGGACTTGAAGGGGAGACGAAGATCGGCTCCGGCAACAAACTGACTCGCGCTGGATCGCGACGAGCAACTTGCGAAGCCATGGTTGGCTGGCTGGCCACAACCACTGGTTGTGGGCGATACCAGCCAGGTTTGAGACGCATTCCGATGGATTGGATTTGGGCGAATCGGAACAGTGGGGCGGGATGGCTGCCAGAGGATCTGGTGGCCCGCAAGAACTAGGATGATGCGAATTCAAGGGCAAAGACGTTGCCTGTTTGTCGTGCGTGGGAAATCCTGCGCAACCGACGGGGACGGAGTCCGCGCGATTTGAGCGTCGCTCGCCTGACACTCGGCCGAATTTCCAATTTGCCTGCAACAGGTTCAGCCGCTGCGCTGCGTCAAGCTCACGGCCAGACGTCTCTTCGAAAGCATCGGCGCGGATTCGATGCCGTGTGTCGCACCGTGCGCAATGCACCTTTCGATCGTCCGAGCGCTGAATCCCTGAATTGGGTCGCGATGCAGCAGATGCGCCCAACGCACGACGAAGCAACATGCTGAAGCGTAGTCGTCCGATCCAGAAGCAGCCGTCGAAGGCTGGCAAGACAAAAGTCCACGAGAGCGAATCGGTGTCGCGTGCCGCGGCGCCGGTGTTTTCGCCAACGTGGTTAGCTGCCGGAGCACTTGTTTTGCTGATCGCTTCGGTTTGGGCTTATTGGCCAACGCTGTCGGCAATGGTCCAGCAGTGGTCCAACGAGCCGGATTATTCTCACGGTTTCCTGGTGATTCCGCTGTCGGCGTTCTTTTTATGGTTTCGGCGTGCTCAGCTGGACGTGACCAGATTGCACCCGAGCATTTGGGGAGCGGTTTTGCTGTTCGTGGCCGCCGCGATGCGAATTGCCGCGAGTTACTTCTATCTGACCCCGCTTGATGGGTGGACCTTTCCGATTTGGATCGCGGGAATCGTATGGCTTGTATTCGGCTGGAGATGCCTTCGCTGGAGTCTGCCAGCGATTGCTTTCTTGTGGTTCATGGTGCCGATTCCGTTCTCGGCCGAGACGCTGCTGAGTGTGCCGCTGCGTCGGGTCGCCACGAGATTGAGCACGGAGTGCCTGGTCATGCTAGGGCAGCCGGCCGTAGCCGAAGGCAACACGATCTGGATTGGCGACAATCCGATCGGCATTGAGGAGGCATGCTCGGGACTGAGAATTCTGATCGGCATCTACGCGTTAGCGTTTGCCTTTGTACTTTTCTCGCGCTGGCAGTGGTGGCAGAAGGGCCTGACGCTCGTGGCCGCGCTGCCGATCGCGATCATCGCCAACGTGACGCGGGTGGTGATCACGGGTTTGCTATATCAGTTTTCGACGCAGCGCCGCCGCGCGACACTTCATGCACGACATGTCGGGCTTGGCGATGATTCCATTGGCGGCGGCGATGTTTTGGTTGTTTCTCATCTATCTGGATCGACTCTTTCCGGAAATTGAGCAGTTGAGCTCGCTAGAAGCTGGCAGCGGGCGTTTGTAGGAATCGATACACCCCTTTGATCATGAGCAGCTGAGATCATGGCAAACCAACCCTCCTCATCATCGAATCGCACGTCGCGGGCTTTGCAGCCCGTCGCCCCGGAGCCCTCGCGACAACTAGCGATGCCGGCAGCGGTCCGTCCCGGGCAGGCGTCGATCGAAAACACGATCACGCCGTCGTTTTTATGGTGGGTGTTCCAGCAATGGTGGAAGGTGGGAATTCCGGTTGGGCTGATCTTGGCCGCAGTGACGGGCGCGCTGATCATTTACTTCTACATACCGCGGTATGAGGCAAAATCGCAGCTGATGATCGAGGACTCTGGCCTCTTCATTGCCTTTAACAATGCAGCGAGCAGCAACCAGTCACAACGATACATTCAGACGCAACTCGAGCTGCTCAAAAGTGCGGTTGTACTCGAACCGGCTCTAAGTCGATCGGAAGTCGCAGCGGTCAAGGAACTCAAGGAAAGTCCCAATCCCCTAGAAATACTGCGGAAGAATTTGACTGTTTCATCGTCAGGTCGATCCGATCTGTACTACATCAGCTATATCAGCACCGTGCCAAGTGATGCCGCAGCCATCGTCAATGCCGTTGTCGACGAATACATGCTGTTCAATACCCGAGACGACGCCGATCGAACGCGCAAAGTGATCGACATCTTGGAAGACGAGCGTCTGCGGCGCGGTGTGGAAGTCGAGCGGCTAAGGACGCAGTTGGTCGACTTGTCGGAAGAGGTGACTGGCAAAGATCCGTACAGCGGATCAACCACCGATTTCACGCTTTCATCCAACCCGCTGGGGGCGCTGTTTCAGAGCCTAACGCAGCTCGACCTCGACCGGGCGATGCTCAGAGCCCAAAAACAGTTTCTGGCCGAATCGAAGGACGACGAACACGATCCGCTCGAGTCCTCGGGACTACTGAAAATGCAGGTCGACAGTCAGGCCGAGACCCAGCAGCGAGAAGCAGCAATTGCGGACGTCAAAGCGCAAATGGAGGAAGTCAAGGCGGATGCATTGAAATGGCGAAAGGACCCGCAATGGCAATCGAGTCCCAGTTACGTCGCCTTGCAGAAGGAGCTAGAGCAGCGGCAAGCGGATTTAGAGGAATTTAAGACCAAGTTGACAGACGATGATTTTGGCACAACGCCGAGAGGAGCAGAAACTCGACCGCGAGCAGGAAATGGCCAAGATCGATCAGCAGCTGGAGGTTTTGGACGCGCGCGAGAAATTGCTCACGGCGCGATTCAATAAACGTCTGAATGAGCAAAAGACGGGTGAAGGTAAGAGCATCAAACTCGAATTTGCTCGTGCCGAACTTGCACGCGAGGAAAAAGTGTTTGAATTGATTGCTTCGCGGAAGTTGGCATTGCAGACGGAGATGCGAGCGCCGGCCCGGATTCGTTTAATTGACAAAGCCGACGTTCCTACGGTGCCGATCGAGCCGGTGCCGTACAAGATCCTCTTGGTGGCCTGCTCCATGGCCCTCTGCGCCATTTGGCTTGGCGGTCGTCAAAGAATTCTTAGATCGGCGAGTCAGCGACGTGGATCAACTTGCCCAAGAGTCTCGACTCCGGATTCTGGGCGAAATATCCGAGTTGCCGGTGCGACACGTTGCGGTGAGCCCCGGCAAAATGGTCGGTCGGACGCAGCGTGAGGCACAAATATTTGCCGAGTCGGTTAATAGCCTGCGGACCAACCTGTCGGTCGCCGAAGACTTGCGAGAGAAACAAGTGGTGGCGATCACCAGCCCTTGTTCGGGCGAGTCGAAGTCCAGCGTGGCCGTGTCGTTGGCGATGAGCCTGGCGAACGCGACTACTAAGCCCACGTTGGTCATCGACGCGGACATGCGATCGCCGGACGTGGCCGCGATGCTGAAGACGAAGTCACAGCCTGGGTTGTTCGAATTCCTATCGGGCAGCTGTGAGCTGGAAGAGGCGATTCAGCATGTTGGTGACTCGAGTCTCTACGTGATAGCGGCTGGTCGTGCCACGCGCAGTACTCATCACCTCGTAAAGCTTGATGAAATGAAGAGTCTGCTCGATCGGCTGCGGCCGAAGTTCGCCACGATCGTCATCGACACACCGCCGATTCTGGGCGCCAGCGAATCGATCGTGCTGGCGAAATCGGCTGATGCTGCCCTGCTCTGCTCTTTGTGTGGCGTAAGCAAGGTGAAACAGGTCAAAATGGCCATTGAGCGGCTGGAGCATGCTGGCGTCAACGTCGCCGGAGCGGTGCTTAGTGGCAGCTCCGTCAGTCGCTATTCGTACCGTTACGGCTACTATCCGATCGAGAATTCGGTCCACAGTTGACGACTTGAGCCAGAGCGCTGAATCTGCCGCTGACACGTCTCCGCGGGTCCGAGCTGAGTCTCGGCGAACTATTCACTTGGTGAAATGGAATAACGAAGCCAGGCGATCATGACCCAAACCGCGACGCCAGAAGTCCGCACCGAATCTCCGCATCAGGCTAAGTTGGCCACCAAGACGAAGCGAGTGGTCAACCTACGCTTGTTGGTGATTTCGGCGACGGTGCTGCTGGTGAGCGTGATTTTGGGATATTTTTGGCACTCGCGTCAGGCGAACCGGGTCGCCGACGCGTTGCTACAGCGTGCCAAAACCCTCGAACAGGAAGAGAAATGGGCCGATGCGGCCAGTTATCTAACCCGATATCTCCAAGCTTGAGCCGCAGGACGTCGATGCCCGAATGCGCCTGATCGATGCCGTCGAGAAATCGGCGACGGAAGGGCCAGGCAGATACCGTCTCGAATCGCTCTTGTATCAAACGCTGGGAACCCTGCCGGATCGTGAAGACTTGCGTCTGAAACTCGCGCAGTTGCTGTTTGATTTACAGCGCTACGCGGACGCCGAGACCCAAGCACAAATGCTCCTGAAGTCGGCGAATAGCGACACCGAAGTTGCGGCTAGTGACACCGAAGTTGCCGCTCGCCGCATCGTTGCTCTGGCACAAAGCGCACAAGCCCGTCCGGGCGGAATGGTCACTATCGCGGAAGCAGCCAAGGCGCTCAAAGAGTCGCTCGCACGATAATCCCGGGGACGTCCGGGTTGCAGCGTTGACCGCAAATTTCTATCGGCAATATCCGGAGCAAATTGGGGCTGATGCCAATCCGACGCACGCCGATGAAATCATGGATCAGCTCGTCGCAGCGGATCCCAAAAACGTAGACGCGTACGTCGCTCGTTACAACTACCGACGGCAGTTCCATCCTGATCTGGCGCCGGCCGACCTGGAAGCCGCATTGACGCTGGACCCAGATCATGTGCAAGCCCTCCTATTGAACGTCGACGCTGCGCTTGCGTCAGGTGACAAAGCTCGAATTGCGGCAGCCAAGGATAGCGGTCAGCGGGTGATCTCCCTCCAGCCAAAGGATCCCCGCGGTTATCTTGGCGTCGCCAGACTCTACGCTGCCGAAGGCGACACCCAGCGCACCATCGACACGTTGGTTTCAGGACGCGGACAAATCACGACGGTCAATCTGGACTTGGACTACACGCTAGTTGGGCTGCTATTCGACCAAGGCAAGACCTCGGACGCCAAAGAAATTGCTGCGGAATTCTCCAAGGAAGTCGACCGCTGGTTGCCGGTCGTGACGACCGTCGGCCGGGTCAAGTTGGAAAACATGAATCGCTTGATTCAGGCCCGGCAATCCATTGCGGAGAACGACTTGGGCAAGGCGCAGCGTGCACTGGATGCGATCATCGCATCGGTCGACAAGGCCGGTGACGCGAGCGAATCGATCGAGGCGTTGTTGGCTCACGATTTGTTGGCGTCGATTCTGAGCCAGCAGCGTCGCCCCGACTTAGCTGCTGCGCATTGGGCCGCGATCGCCGAACGACAGCCCGGCTTTCGGCAGGCAGCGTGGAAGGCTGGACTCGCCGACCTCGAACTGGGGCGCACCGACGACGCGATCGGTCTGATCGAAGACTATTTGAAGCTATCAGACGCCGCCCCGGAGGCGAGCATGACGCTGGCTCAAGCCTACTTGCAGAAGCAATTAAGCCAACCAGCCGCGGACCGCAATTGGTCCGGTTTTCTCTCGGCACTTCAGCAGGCTAAATCTAAGCTGCCGAATCGCTGGGAATGGCAGTTGACCGAGGTCGCTTATTTGGCCTCGCAACCAACCGAGGAAGCAAAGCATCAGGCCAGTGAGCGACTTCAAAGCTTGGAGGCTGAATTTCCTGAGGATGTGACTCTTTGTGAGCGGTTGGTCATTGTATATCAACAGCTCGGTAGGACAGCCGACGCCGAGCGCCTCCTCACGAGATACGACAAACTACAACCGAACCTTGCGCGTCGAGCCATGTTGCGGTCGTCCCTGTTGGCGGGCACCGACCGAGTCCCTGAAGCAATTCAATTGCTAAAAGACGCGGCCACCAAGTCATCACTCTCCGAGCAGCGCGATCTGGCCCTGGTGCGCCTAAAGATTCTGTTGCTGACAAAGCAACTTCCGCAGGCGCAGGAGCTCGTGTCGCAATTGCTGGAGAATTCGCCAGCCGATCCTCAGCTGCTAATGAGCGGTCTGGAAATCGCGCTGCAGCGAAAAGATTTTGTCGCCGCAGCAAAATGGGCAGAAAACCTTCGAGATGCCTCCAGCATCGACAACTACGACTGGCGCTATCATCGCGCCCGCTTGCTGATCGCGACCTATGACAAATTGGATTCGAAGGATCGCGCGGATCTCGGACAGCTCGTCGATTCAGGTTGCGATCCGAGCGGCCGACATGGCCGCCTGTCATCACGCTCGCTGGTCAATACGCGGAAGCATTAGGAAATCGAAAAGGTGCCATCGATGCATACCGTGCCGCGCTGGCAGCCGGCGATCACCGTGCGGAGACGCTAGAGCAATTGATACGCTTGCTCTATGCCGATGGACAATTCGACGAGGCGAAACACTATTTGTCGCAAGTCAAGTCCGACGAGAGTTCCACCGGCCGATTTGAATCCATGGCAATTGTCGCGGCAGTCCAGGGAAATCGGCTGGAAGAAGCCCGAGATCTGGCTCGCCGGGCCGTCCAACGCGGTTCTCAGGATCCGCTCCACTACGTCTGGCTGGCGAATCTGTTGCAAGCGGATGGCGATCAGAATGGCTCCGAATCCACGTTTCGCGACGCCCTGCGGAAGTTTCCCAAGGACGTGCGCGTATGGAACGGCTTGTTCGTCCATTTCGTCCAAACGAACCAAACGGACAGGGCGCGTCAAACACTCCAGCGTTGGACCGAACAAGTACCCATGACGGAGCTGCAAAAGCTCTTGATCTTGGGACAAGGATATGAATCGCTCAACGATCAGGATGCAGCGCGCAAATACTACAGCAAAGCCGTAGACGCTAACCCAAATGACGTAACTGCGCGCTACTTGTACGCTAAGTCGCTGGCCCCGACCGATGCGACTGCCGCTCGTCAAGAACTCGATATCATACTTCAGAAGAACCCGGCTCATGCGGAAGCTCGACGATTGCAGGCAGCCCTGCTGGCGGCGACTGGAGATTCGGACGATTGGAATCGGGCTTTCGGATTGCTGCAGCATGATGCGACGAGCGACTCGAGTGGCGAAGCCGTCGGCGACGATCGGCTGCGCGCCATCCTGCTGGCGCGCGGGGGAAAGAACCGGCAAGAGCGGGAAGCTAACTACAAAGCCGCTCGCAGTATCTTAACCGCACGGCTGGAAAAGACGCCGGACGCCTCGAGCGATATTGATCGCATGTTGCTGGCTGGGATTTATGAACAGGAAGCGAAGCTCGGCGACGAGGGCCCGTCAATTCTCGCCGCACGTGAGACCCTGCGTCCGATCGTCGATCGGCCAGGTGTCTCGGCTGATCAGCTGCTGGCGTATATCCGGCTGCTGTTGCGGCACGTCGCGCCGCGCGACGTTCAGGGTGATGCGACGGTAGACGACCAGAGCTTCCGCAAAGTATTTGCGGACGACGCTCGCGTGCGGATCGACGACCTCGAGAAACTTCTTAGCAAAGAACCCAGCGACAGTGCCGGTTTAGTGCCCACTGCGTTGCGAATGCAATTGCTCGAAGCAGAAGGGAATACCGCGGCGGCATTGAAGCTGCTGAGCGATTTCGTCGATCAGAAACTGGAGCAGACAAAGTCTGATGCAGACCGGGGAAAACTCTACCTGCAAGCCGGCAATTTGTGCGCATCCGTTGGCGAATACCAGGCGGCTGAGACCTGGTATCGACGCCTCGAAGAGATTGCCCCGAACAGTTATATCCTGGTAGCCCAATCTCTCCTGCAACAAGGTAAGGCAAACGACGCCGTTAAGACCTGCCTGCAAGCCACCGGCGGATCGCCTTCCGCTGCGGCCGCCACCGCCCTTGCCCAGATCCTCTCTTCGGGGAAGACGGTGGACTCGGATCTCGATCGGCAAGCCAGTCGTGCCATTGACCAAGCTCTCGATGCAGATCGCGGAAATATCGATTTGTTGTTGTCGACCGCGGTACTGCGCATCACGCGCAACGAAAGTGACGAAGCGATTCGGCTGTTCCGTCGCGTCGTTGAGATCCAGCCCAATCATGTATTGGCGCTCAACAACCTCGCCACGATGCTCGCCGAACGCCAAGACCAGTTGAGTGACGCGAAAAAATACATCGAAAGGGCAATCTCCGCGTCAGGTCGACAGCCGGCATTGCTCGATACGCTCGGAACGATTTTATTGCGTTCGCATCAATACAAGCCGGCGATTGCCGCACTCGAAGAAGCGGTCGCCGGAACAGCCAGCGATCCACGCTACTACTTTCACCTTGCAGCCGCCTACGATGGCGACAAACGAGCGAGTGACGCTCAGCGGGCGCTGCGGACGGCGATCGAGCTGGGACTCGACCAGGCAATCCTGACCAGCGGCGATCGAGAGTTGCTCGCCTCGCTTAAGCACGAACTACTTACCGCCAACGATCGAGACTGAACGCTTGTCCGACGTGACCCAATCTAGTCTTAATCCGCTCGGGAAATTCATGGTCGCACTGGTCGTCGGCCTGGGCATCACGATCACCACGGGAATCGTCTGTGGTCGTGTCTCGCAGCGCTGGGGGCCAGTGCCCGATTTGGTTGCGGCGGGAAAACACCTCAGTAGCCTTCCAACGCAGATCGGCAGCTGGCAGTTGCTCGAGGAAGATTCGATGTCCGAGTCGGAGATTCAAATGCTCTCCTGCGCCGGGTATGTCAATCGCAAGTACATCGACCGGCGTTCCGGGGACACGGTTTCAATGGCGATCTATGTCGGACCTTCCGGACCGATATCGGTCCATACGCCGGAAGTCTGCTTCTCCAGTCGTGACTACACGCCCGAAGCGGCTCACCGACGCGTGGAGTTTGCCGCCCCGAACAATCTCAAACACTCACTGTGGAGCACTACGTTTCGCGCGAACAATGCGATCGCTGATCGTTTGCGCGTCTACTACGGATGGCTCGTTGACGATACCTGGACTGCCGCCGAGTCGCCACGCTTTACGTTTGCAGGAAGTCCGATGCTATTCAAGCTGCAAATCGCGTGTTCGGTGCCGCCAGGAAAGAGCGGAGACGGTATTGATCCATGCCATGCGTTTCTACAGGAACTCTTTCGGTCCGGTTGGAAAGTTCGAAATTAGGTTGAAACAGATGGAGATGAACGCGGTGGGGCGTCACCTCGCCAAGTACGCTCGTCAAGTATGAACCTTGTAGAGGGAGAGACAACGGTGGAGACCACAACAATCAACCGGGAACAGGGAAGAAAGCCAGAAACAGAAGGGCGTCAGGGGCTCGACGTATTTTACCGTCAAGTTTTGGCCGACGCGTGCCATCGGCGGCGTAATGCTGGTTCTCGCGGCACCAGTCATTCTCATTCTCGTCGTGATCGTGCGTTGCACGTCGACGGGGCCAGGGATTGTTTCGTCAATCGAGGACGGGAAAGACGGTAAAGAGTTTTGGATGTACAAGATACGCACCATGTACGAAAACGCCGAATCGGTGACCGGACCAACCTGGTGCACGAAGGGCGACTCGCGGGTGACTCCCATTGGAAAGATACTGCGATTACTCCATCTCGACGAATTGCCACAGTTGATCAACGTCGTGCGAGGTGAAATGGATTTGATTGGGCCGCGCCCGGAGCGACCGGTGTTTGTCGCCTGGCTGTCGCGAGAGATCCCGAACTACACCGATCGCCTGCGCGTACTTCCTGGTGTGACTGGGCTAGCGCAAATTAATCTGCCGCCCGATGAGACCGTCGAATGCGTCCGCAAGAAACTGGCGCTCGATTGCCACTACATGCGAAACGCAACCTTTGGAATGGATCTGCGCATTCTGATCTGCACATCGCTGCGGATGTTCGGCATTCGCCAAGGACGAGCGGCCCGCTGGCTCGGCGTTCGATATACCGTCGACTCTCTAGAGTCCTCTGGAAAGCACAATATCCCGACATCTCACGCGGCGGCCTCGCGGGTATCTGCTCCCCATCGTCACAGTCACGAGCCCGCTCATGCGTACGCCGGCAACGGCAAGAGTGCAACGTTAGCAGTTTCCGCCGAGTCGCGGACTGCCGAGGATTCCGCCTCAGCGGCCAAGGACGGGATCGCAATCTCCGCGGTCGCCGCGCCCCGATGGCCGCGTTGATGCATCTCCGATTCGTCCGGCCGCTTCGCCTCACGTGCGGGGCGAATCCTCTTGCGGCCGCGTCGCTGCTTGTCTAACACAAAATGGACTTTTTCCTATTCTGCCTGCTGAATGCCGTGCTGTTTTTGCGGCCGGCCGAGATCGTACCCAGCCTGGTCGATCTGCCGATTTATCAGTGCGTCATTCTCGCCAATTTGGCGATTAGTTTCCCTTACATACTCAAACGACTGCAAATCGACGACCTGCGCGAGCATCCAATCAACTTATGCGTTCTGGGAGTACTGATCGCAGTTCCATTGTCTCATCTCAGGCACTTTGATATTTGGGATGCCCGATATTCATTCATGGAATTCGGCAAAACAGCGCTCTACTATGCGTTGTTCGTCAGCGTAATTCGTAACGAGAGTCGGCTGCATCGCTTTTTTGCCGTATTGCTTGTGCTACTCGCAATCATGACGAGCCTCTCTCTGCTGCATCACCACGGGGTCATCCACATCCCGCAGCTTGATTCGGTGGAACAACGCGACGTCGATCCTCTGACTGGAGACTTTATCACCTACGATCGTCTGCAAAGCACAGGAATCTTCAACGATCCCAACGACTTTGCGATGATCCTCGTCGTGGGCATTATGCTGAGCTTGTATTATCTCGAGACGGCAAATCTCCTCGGCAAACCGTTCTGGCTGCTCGCGATGGGCGCATTGGGCTACGCATTGGTGCTGACCAAATCGCGGGGCGGATTCCTGGCCCTGTTCCTCGGGCTCGGCATCTTTGCCCATGCGAAGTGGGGCTGGAAACGGGCCGCGATCCTGGCCTGTCTGATGGTGCCCCTGCTGGCGGCCGGATTCGCCATGCGGAACGACGGCGGTCTGGAGGAAGGCACCGGCCAGAGACGGGTTCAGCTGTGGATCGAAGGCTTCTCGGCGTGGAAACAATCGCTCACCTTCGGCATCGGTTATGGCACCTACGGGGAAGAAGCCGGCCAGGTCGCCCACAACTCGTTCGTGCATACCTATGTCGAGTTGGGACTCTTCGGCGGCACCATGTTCTTCGGCTGCTTCTATCTGGCGCTGCGATCGCTCTTGGACCAGCGAAGACAACCGGAAGTGGTTGAAGACCCGATCGCCCGCCGCCGCACGACCCTCACGCTGGCCATCCTGGCCGGCGCCGCCGCGGCGATGTGCTCGCTGTCGCGAGCCTATGAGGTCCCTATTTACATGATCATCGGCATTGGCGCGGTCGCCACCGATCTCAATGGCGCGTGGGTCCCATTCACGTTGCCCCGGGCCGACCTGGCGAACGGCCGAAAACTGGCCGTGGCCAGTTTCGTCTTTGTGGTGGCAACATATGTATTCGCAAGAACCATGGTTCACTGGGGTTGAGTGTCAATGAGTTCGCCGGCCGAGATAATGGAAATTCGTGAGGTCCAGAGAAAGTTGCCCGCTACCACCTTCATTTTCGACTGAGCCATAATTGTCTTCATGAAGGCCCTGGTCCGCTGTTCTTAGAATGATTCGTGCGATCCCACCGAAAGCAGATTTGTTGCGACTGGCGATTCAGTGTACCGGGCTTCCATGGATGCGGTGGGCGCTCCGCAGACCAGGCTTATACTGCTTTAATTTTCATCGAGTCGGCGACCGTCAGTCTACGGAATATGATCGCGGCGTGTTTTCCTGCACCCGGCCAGAGTTCGAATCAATAATTCTCTTCCTTCGAAAGCAATTTGACATCATCAGCCTGTCTCGCCTTGAGGACGGACGGACCGTTACGGATAACAAACGTTATGCGTTGATAACCTTTGACGATGGTTACCGCGACAATTTCGATGTCGCGGCGAGTTTTTTGCGATCCAACGAAGTACCAGCCGTGTTTTTTCTACCGTCGCGGTTTATCGGATCGAAATGCATTCCGTGGTGGGATGCGATCGCTTGGTCAATACGAAACCGCAAGACACAGCAAGTCGATCTTTCGTTTCTTGGACTTGGCATCGTAGACAACAATATCGACCCAGACGCTTTAATTCGCACTGTGTTGAAGGCGTCAAAAGCAAGCGGAATTAACCTCCAGGAATGTACGGACCGAATTGCCGAGGAGTGCGGCGTTTCATCTCGCCGAGAGGACGAATCTCTGTTCATGTCCTGGGAGGATGCCAACAAGCTCGTCGAGTGGGACTTCGCTGTCGGCTCACATACACATTCACATCCTATCTTGTCCCAATTGTCACGAGAGGAAAAACGAAAAGAGCTCTGTATTTCCAAGGAGATACTTGAAGCTCGATTGAATACGAAAGTCATCGCTGTGGCATATCCCGTCGGTGGACGCTCTGCTTTTACCGATGTCGGCTGCGAAGAGGCTCAGCGGGCTGGGTACTCATTGGGTTTCACGTTTTGTCCAGGAGTCGCGGCGCTGCCGCTTCGTGACAAGTTCCGGGTCCCCAGATTTGGGGTCGATGATGATCCGACGCCTGGGAAGCTAAAGTACGACGTATCCATGCTTGGAGCGACTACTTCGTAATCGTCAGATGCCTCAAGGAACTGCAATAGTTCTTTCATCCGGTGGTCCGAACGGCTTGGGTGTTGCTCGCGCCCTTGCGGCCGACAACGTCGCCGTGGCCGTGATCGCCAAGTCAAGGGACGACCCGGCCCTCTGCTCAAATTCGATTTCGTGGAGTGCGGTTGCGACCGAGTTTGGACAACTTCGTGATTCGTTGTCCGCACTTCCCGCCGGATTGCCGCAACCCCGCGTGCTAATCCCAACCTCGGATCAATGGGTGTCGACGGTCGACTCGCAGCGGCAGGAGTTAGGTCAATCATTTGCTCTGGCAATCAGTGATGCGCATGTAGTGTCGACGCTGATCGACAAGGCGCTGGAGACAAGAGCATTGCAGAATGCAGGGTTCGCCCTTCCCGTCACGATCCACGACCTTTCTATTGGTGCCGACCAGATTATCAGTGCGCTGGGGCTTCCGCTCATTGTCAAGCCACGCCATTCAGGGTTTGTCCGAGTCCTGCGTGCGAAGAACGTAATTGTGCACTCGCGGGAGGCGCTCGCCACGCTGTTGGATGACGTCGGTTCGTCGATCGATGGCTTAATCGCTCAGGAGGTCATTCCCGGCCCGGATCGTCATCAATTTGTCTGCAACTGTTGTTTCGACAGAAACTCACGGCTAGTGAGTGCATTCACTTTCCGACGGATCAGACTCTCCCCGGCGCACCGCGGCGTGACAAGCTTTGCGGTCAGCGAACCCAATCTCGAAATCATATCTCTGGTGGAGCAATTCGGCGGAATCTTTGGATACGTTGGGCCGGCAATGCTCGAATTCAAGCTCGATCCTCGAGATGGCGCATTCAAATATCTCGAAACCAATCCACGCGTTGGTATGTGCAATTGGTTTGACACTTCGTGTGGTGTGAACAATGCTGCTAATGGGTTCCGAGTCGCGGCGGGTCATCCACCATTGCAGTCACGCCAACGCCCGAGGCATGTATTCATCAACTTGTTTGAAGATACTTTTGCCCGTCACAAGGACGGAGACGCTTGGGTTAACATCGTTTGCAGCATCGCCGCGCTTGCAGCTCGGCGGCGAGTTTACCCATATTGGTCCTGGCGTGATCCGCGGCCTGGCTTTTCGATGATCGCCAAACAATGGGGCGGGCACTTGAAACATCAAATTCAGAAGATATTCGGCCGACTAAGTAGCGCGAGCGTAAATGGACAACGATCAACTTCGGCGGCAACGTCGACCGACCGGCTCTGATGATGAGGACTAGTCTCCCGCGACGGCATGACAAGGAAGAGATCTCTTAACGTGCAATTGGACTTTAATTCCTCGCACTATCGGATTCGCGGTCCTGTTTGTGCAGGACCCAAGCTACACAAAGCCGGTTTAGGTATAGGTAATGGCCGCATTTGTCGGAATCCTCGCACCTGACGGTCAACTGCCGTCGGCTCTTGAGTTGAAAGAGGCATGCTGCCACCTCAGCGAGCGGTCGAGCGGACCGAAGAAGGTTCTTAGTGAACCGAATTTATTTGCCGCCTATCGTGGGCCGGATGAAGGATACTTTGATGACGGCAGGTTTTTGGTGTTGCTCGACGGCAATCTAGAGTTTTCAGACGATCGTAACGGCCTGTGTCCACAGGGTGAACCGTTCTCGGGTGCTAAGTTTATTGCAGAGAGTCTTGCAAATAACGGAACTGCCGCCGCCCGAGATCTGCATGGATTGTTTGCGGCCCTTGTCTTCGACCGAAAGGAAGAACGGGTCCACCTAGTTTGCGACAGCTTTGGAAGCAAGAGACTTCTATATGGGCGCATCGGACAATTATGGTACTTTGGGTCCGAAACCAAGTTTCTCGTTCGCTTCGTACGCCGATCCGATCTGAACCACGACGCGATATCGGAAGCCTGTCATTACCATTGGTTAGCTGGACGGAACACATTTCTCAGCGAGGTTTCACAAGTCCTTCCCGGCTATGTCGTATCCCTCGCTCCAGGAAGGGACGCTACCCAGCATCGCTATTTCGCGTTCAATTGGGACTCGGCGACAGATGGCACTCTGGAATCGTGGGCCGATCGCACCGACTCAGCCATCGATGAGTACTTTCACTCAATCTCCAAACGTGTCCGTCGAGTAGCAGTGCTACTTAGTGGCGGTGTTGACTCGAGCTTCCTCGCCGCAAAGGCATTGCAGCATTCGTTTACCGACGTTGTGGCGGTCACTGGCCAATGGGCAATGGCTGACAATCCAGAACTCGATCGCGCAATTCAGATTTCCAAACATCTTGGAATTCGGCTCCTGAAGGTTGATTTCGATGAAACTCGCATCAGCGCCGATTTTCCGCGCATCATTTGGCAGCTCGAGGAGATTCCGCGGCATTATCACGTTTTTGCCCTGGAACAACTCTTACATGCAGTATCTTCGCAGGTCGATGCGGTGCTCTACGGAGGTGGCGCTGACGCGATGTTTGGACCAGGCGAGCAGGCAATGCTACTCCCGTTCCTGCGCAAGCAACAAATCGTTGGGCGGATTCCTCGACGGATTCGTGAGAAGTTTGGCCGAATGTTGCCACGGGAGGGCGAATCGCTTTTGGCCAGGTTCGGCAAACTACTGCGCGACACACCGCAATCGTATATGTTGCGACTCGATTCGGTAAGCGATAAGGCAAATCCGGCAAAGCTAATCGACGGCATTGCGGAACGACCTTGGCCGGCCGACGACGTCGTTGCAAATTTCGCCCCTAACGACGGAGACTATGTACGTCGGTTTCAGGAGCTGCATTTGTACACGATGGGACGAAGCTATCTTCTAGAAATGGACAGACTCACTTGCCGGCATCGCATCGAATTATTGGCTCCATTTTTCTCATCTTGGATTCTACCGATCGCGTTGCAATTGCCCAGCGAACTCAAATATGTAAACCGGTCGGCAAAGCCTGTTCTGAAAACGCTCGCCGCACGCTATTTGCCTGAAGGGTTTGTCAATCTACCAAAGTTTGGGTTCCCAACTCCGGCGGCCAGCCTGATCAACGGACCATTGAAGCCGTGGGTCGCACTTTTGGCAAGCGAGCGCTCCGAGAATCGCAATTTGTTTCGGCGTGGTGCGTTCAATTCGATGAATGGGAAGAGTGAGTATGAGGTTCTCTGGGCTGCGGCCTGTCTGGAAATGTATTTGCGCTTGTTTGTCGACGGAGATCCGCTTGAAAAGTACGTTCAGCCAAGTGTCAATTGACACTCTGGACCGTTTGCCTGTGGTTGTCGGCCAACGCATTCAATCTCGGAGCTGGCCGAAAACTTGAGCGATCATTGTTGCAACATCAGTTCGTAGGTGCGAAACACATTTTTTGTGGAATGCGGTGCAGGTAAGCTGTTTTGGAGACTTACGTGAATGAGCGTTTCGGCGCAAATGGTTGAGGTTGAATCTGCAAATGAAGGCGGACTTGCCGCGGTTCACTTCGCAGACGACCAATCCCGCGAACAACACGTCACGATCATCCAGCCGCGCTCCGGCTGGCAGCTGATCAACTTTCGCGAGCTGTGGCAGTTCCGGGAATTGCTCGGCTTTCTGATTTGGCGCGACGTCAAGGTCCGCTACAAGCAGACGCTGCTCGGCGCCGCCTGGGCGATCTTGCAGCCGCTGATGATGATGGTTGTGTTCACGATCTTTTTCGCCCGCATGGCGCGGGTCAATTCGGGCGGGCACCCCTACCCGCTGTTCGCCTTCGCCGGGCTCTTGCCCTGGACATTCTTCGCCACGGCGATCGCCAACGCCGGCAATAGCGTCGTCGGCAACGAGCGGCTGATCTCGAAGATCTATTTTCCGCGGCTGGCGATTCCGTTTTCCTCCGTCGGTGCGGCACTGGTTGACCTGGCGGTCGCGTTCAGCATGATGGTCGTGCTGATGCTCTGGTATCGAGTCACACCGACGGTGCAGATCCTGTGGGTGCCGGTCGTGGTGGCGCTAATCACGTTGGCCGCCTTAGGCACCGGGACACTACTCGCGTCACTGAACGTCGCGTACCGTGATTTTCGCTATGTGATTCCGTTCCTGGTCCAGTTGTGGATGTTTGCCACGCCGACCGTCTACATGCAGCCGGCGGAATACTCCCAGCCGCAAGTGGCGGCGGCGAGTGCAAGCGGCACTACCGATGCCCCAGCGGAAAAGTCGGCCGTGGCGACGAACGGTGATGCGACGAACGGTGATGCGACTGATGATGGCACGACTGATGATGGCTCTGTCGATGGCAGATCGGCGAACGGCGGTCCGTCAGCGGTCGAAAGCCAGAAGCGGGCGGTCCCGACGTACATCCACACCCTGCTGGAGCTCAATCCGTTGGTGGGATTGATCGCGTTCTTCCGCGCATCGGTGTTGGGCGACCCCCTGCCCTGGCGTTCGCTGGGGACCTCGGCCCTGATCTCGGCTCTGATGTTCGTGGTCGGCTGCCTCTATTTTCGCTACGTGGAAGATTCGTTTGCGGATGTGATTTAGGAGCGTTGAGGGTTGAGGGGTGAGAGTGAGGGAGCTGGGAGCTAGGGAGCTGGAGTGTAGAGCAGTGGATAGGGCATGAGACCGGCGATTCGAGTTGAAAACCTGGGTAAGAGCTACCGCGTGAATCACGCGGAAGAGCGGCTGCCGTATAAGACGCTGCGCGACTCGCTCACTCGAGTGGCGACGGCGCCGGTGCGTCGCTGGCGGGCCGGAGGACACTACGGGGTCGTCGAGCAGTTCTGGGCGCTCTCCGACGTGAGCTTCGACGTCGAGCCGGGCGAAGTGGTGGGGATTATCGGCCGCAACGGTGCCGGCAAGAGCACGCTGCTGAAAATCCTCTCGCGGATCACCTCACCCACTACCGGCCGCGTGACGATCCGCGGCCGTGTCGGGAGCCTGCTGGAAGTCGGGACCGGTTTTCACCCCGAGCTAACAGGCCGCGAAAACATCTACATGAACGGTTCGATCCTGGGGATGAGTCGAGCGGAGATCAAGAGCAAGTTCGACGAGATCGTCGATT
Source organism: uncultured Planctomycetota bacterium (assembly GCA_963808175.1). Taxonomy (GTDB): domain Bacteria; phylum Planctomycetota; class Planctomycetia; order Pirellulales; family Lacipirellulaceae; genus DASYDU01. The sequence continues at coordinate 322,230 of CAWEEU010000009.1, forward strand.
TCTCAGGCGTGGAGAAGTTTCTTGACACGCCTGTGAAGCGGTACTCTTCCGGCATGCAAGTCCGCCTGGCCTTCGCGGTGGCGGCAAATCTCGAACCGGAAGTGCTGATTGTCGACGAAGTCTTGGCAGTCGGGGATGCGGAGTTCCAGAAGAAATGCCTGGGCAAGATGCAGGACGTCGCCGCTGGCGGTCGAACCGTGCTGCTGGTTAGTCATAACATGGCCGCAATTCAGAATCTCGCCTCGCGTGTCATGGTCGTGGACAGCGGCCATTTGAAATACGCGGGTGACGTGGACAAGGGAATCCGCGATTATCTTACGGGCTATCGCCAGACAGAATCACACGATTTGAGCGAACTTCGTCGTGCTTCAAGTTTCCAGCCGGTGATTCGGCACATCGAGTTCCAGAATGAATCGGGGGATGCCGTCACCGGCATCCCCGCCGGTGATGCCTTCCGGATCGTGATCACCTATCGCCATAGCGAGCCGCTGCGAAGCCCGCACTTCGGCATTACCTTTGAGAATCAATTGGGAATTCGCATCATTTGGGTGCAAACGCGGCTCCAGGATTCTTCATTTCCGGATTTGCCGTCTGCCGGTCAGGTCGTATGTGAGATACCCAGCTTGCCACTAATTCCTGGCCGTTACTTTTTGACGCTTGGGTGCGGCTCGGGAAACAATCAGCTCGATTGGATCGAACGAGCGTGCGCGATTGAAATCGGCCCGTCCGATTACTTTGGGACGGGCCGCCTTCCCACGGAACGCCACGCACTGGTGCTGCTAGATGCGACCTGGTCCGTCGCAAACGGGGAAATGTTGTACGAGGCCAATGGATCCGGGATCAATTGCAGATGAGCGTCGGCAAGCGATCAATCATCGTTGCGGGCTCAGGCCGGTCCGGCACGACTTGGATTGCACGAGTGCTCGCATCCTGCCGCGGGTGTATTTCGGTCCACGAGCCGCTAAAGCGTTCCATTGTGCCAGCGGTGCCGTTGCCCGAAGCGTTTCCCGACGTACCGGGCCTTTACCTTCGGGCAACTTCTCCAAACGCCGCATGGCAATCGTTTTTTGACGACGTGTTTGCCGGCAGGATCTCCAATCACTGGACGCGTGGCGACTGTGTGCGAGTTCCCAAATGGTCAGAGCAATATCCGCTAATTGAAAGAGCATTCTATCGGATCGCGAAGTACCGATACCAATTGGCGGAGCGACGAGCAGACTGCCGAATCGTGAAGATGATTCGCGGCAATCTGCTACTGGCTTGGCTCGTCAGAAACTTCGAGTTTCCTGTGCTGTATCTCCTTCGACATCCATGCGCGGTGGTGGCGTCGCGGCTGCGGTGGAACTGGCCGTGTGACTTGGATGGAGTATTCGCGCAAGAATCATTAGCGCAAGACTATCTGAATCCGTACTCGGACGTATTGCAGGAGTGCTCGACGCCACTGGAGCGGATGGCCGCGTTGTGGTGCGTCGAGAATCTCGTGCCTCTGTCGCAACTGCCGCTCGTGAACGTGCGGGCTGCGACCTATGAGTCATTCACTGACGATCCACAAGTGGCGTTTGCCGACCTGTTCTCGCACTTCGGTCTGACGCCGACTCGGTGGACGGAGAAGCAATTGGCCGCAAGGTGAGCAACGCCAAAAACCGAACGAAGTGCGACGGCTGGCACGCCGGATTGGATGAAGCTGGCGCGGCGCGAGTGATGGAAATCTGCGACATGTTTGGAATCCGTCTCTATGCGCGACAATCGGCGCCAATTGCAGCGGTCGATGAAGCCCTCGCAGTTCAGCCGCGGAGGACGCCGGAGGCAGTATGAAGACTTCCGTCGCAGCGCAGAGTGCAGTTGGCCAGGCGCATTCGTCCCAAAGAGTGCCGCCCACAAAGCGCGACACAGTCGCTATGGATGTGGAGCGCCGAGGTTCAGCATTGCAGCATTGCCCGTGCCCGCTAATCGAGCGCATTTTTTCAACCCGGCAAATCGAGCTTGGCGACGGTCGATGCCATCCACTTGACGTCTACATCCCTCGGGAGGAAGGCGATCTGTTGTATCGGCTGGTGCGGGAGCGGCGGCCGCGAGTGACGATCGAAGTCGGTATGGCCAACGGGATATCCACTTTATTTATGGCCCGGGCCCACGAGGACAACAATGTTGGAGGGCACCACTACGCGATCGACCCGTTTCAGAGCACGGATTGGGAGGGCCGCGGAGAAGCCTTGGTGGAATATGCGGGACTTTCTTCCTTCGTAACGCTGATTGAAAAGCCGTCACACCAGGCACTGCCCGAGCTGGAACAACAAGGTATTTCGGCAGGGTTCGTGTTTATTGACGGGGCTCATTTGTTCGACTACGCAATAAGCGACTTCTTGTGCGCGGACCGGCTGTTGGAAACGGGCGGACTCGTGGCGTTCGACGATTCCGACTGGCCGGCGATCCGACAGGCAATTCGCTACGTCGTTGCCAATCGCGACTACCAAGTATTCGACACGGGCACCGTAATCGAGCCGGAGCGATTCAATCCAGGAGTCGCGAGTCGGTACCTGCGTGCTCTCGGCAAGATGATGCCAGGGTTTGGCAGCAAGCTTCGTCCCGACTTTCTCGTGACGGATCGGGATTTGAGAATTGACGGTCGCTGTGTCGTACTCCAGAAACAGGGCGTCGACTCAAGAGACAGCCAAGCCCGCGTGCATCAGGAGTTTTGAGTCTTTGGCAATGACTGGCGACGAACCGATTAGTGATTTGACATCGCGACTGCCAGTCCGAGTCGCCGTCGCGTCCAGCGGTCTGGGCCACGTAGCCCGCGGGATCGAAGCCTGGGCGGCGGATTTGGCGGCAGCGCTGGTGCGGCGCGGCATCGACGCGATGCTCTTCAAGGGGAGCGGCCAGGCGTCGAAGCAGCGTACGAGCGGGTGCTGCCGCTGTTGGCGACGGAACGAGCCGGCGACCCAACAATTCATGCAGCGGTTGCCTCGCGGGGCCTGGCGGCTCGGGCTCTCGAGCGGTTACGACTTGGAACAGACCACGTTTGCCTGGCACCTGGTGGGTGAGCTTCGGCGTCGGCAAATTGATATTCTGCACGTGCAGGATCCGCAGCTCGCGCTGTTGGTGCAGTGGGCGTGGCAACTGGGTTGGTTGCGAACGCGGACGATTTTGGGCCACGGCACGGAAGAGCCGTTGGAGTTTCAAAAGAAGATCGTGTTCCTGCAACATTTGGCGCCCTGGCATCTGGAGGAGGCGCGGGCGGCCGGGGTGTCGCGGCCGACGTGGACGGCGATTCCGAACTTCATTGACACCGAGCAGTTTCGCTCCCAGGCAAGCAGAGCGATTCGCACTCGGCCCCGGGGACGGTATCCGCGGCGAGCTGGGGATTCCGCAGGACGGCCTGGTCGTGCTTTCGGTGGCGGCCATCAAGCGGGCACATAAGCGGATCGACTATCTGGTGCGGGAGTTTGCGGCGCTGCGCGGCAAGCGGCCCGATTGGCCCGTGTGGCTGGTGATCGCCGGCGGGCGTGACGAGCATAGCGAGGAATTAATGACGTGGGGCCGCGAGCTGCTCGGTGACCGCGTGCGTTTCTTGCCGAATTATCCGCGCGAGCGGATGCCGGAGCTATACCGAGCCGCGGATTTGTTTGTGCTCTGCAGCTTGAAGGAAATGATGCCGATCGCGCTGCTGGAGGCGACGGCGTCGGCCCTGCCCGCGCTGGTGAACCGCCACCCGGTCGTCGAGTGGATGGTCGGCGCGGGCGGCGCGGCGATCGAAATGGGGCGAGACGGCGTGCTGCGAGATTCTCTGGAGGAATACCTGGCCGATCGATCGCGGCTGAGTGAGCTGGGCGCAGCGCCCGCGAGCACTGCAAACGGCAGTTTTCCCGCGACGTCGTGGTCGACCAGATCGAGCGGTACTACGAGGACGTGATGGCGGCAAAGGTTGGGCGTCGTTGGAGCGAGCGGGACGGAGCGCGGCGTCACCTCGCGCAGCGGCAATATGAGCGCGACCGGCGGCAAGCGGTTGAGGGTGAGCGTGATCATTCCGGCATATCGGGCGGCCGGCACGATTCGTCGTGCGGTCGACAGCGTGCTCGCGCAGACTTACCCCGCCGCGGAGATCATCGTGGTGGATGATGGCAGCCCGGACGATTTGGCGGTGGCCGTCGCACATTACGGCACTGCAGTGACGCTCGTCCGTCAGGTGAACCAAGGAGCCGCTGCGGCGCGCAATACGGGCATCGATCGGGCCAGTGGCGACCTAATTGCGTTTTTGGACGCCGACGACTACTGGGAGCCGCAGAAGCTCGCACGGCACGTCGAGTTGTACGAGCGGATGCCTGGATTGGGACTGACCTGTAGCAAATATTACGTCAAAGAGCCAGGAGCAACACTGCGGCAATCGACCGATGTATCGATCCCGCTCGACGAGGAACTCCGGCTGGCAGGCGGGGCGGCATTCCAGGCGGCGATTTACGTGTGGACCGGCACGGTTGTCGTGCCAAGAGATTTGCTGGGAGAGGATCGGTTCGTGTCCGGGTATGAGCCGGCCGAAGACCGGCACCTTTGGGTGAGGTTGATTTGCAGGGCGCCGGCGTATTTCCTGGGCGAGCGGTCTGGCGACGGCGGTTATGGAAGCCGGTTCCCTGTCACGCTCGAGCGTCAACCGCGACTGTAGCAACATGCTTCGCGTGGTCGAAGCGAATCGCGATCTCTTGGGTTGGCGGGAGGCGCGTAAATGGCAGTCGCATACGTACTATCGCTGGGCCGCCTGTGAAGCAAATCCCGCCCGGGCGGTCGCCCTATTGGTCCACTCGTGGTGGCTGTGGCCCTTGCCTTTTACTAAGCAGGAATCTGGTCATTCTTTTGCACGGGGACGTGTGGCTTGCGTAGGGATGATCCGTTTGGTCCGTCAGTGGTTCGGTCACTCGAGCACAGTTTCATGCCACGGCGGTCAAACGGGCAAAAATTGAGCGAGAACCAGCATGGGCAGGCATTATCCGCACGTCGCACGACGCCGCCCTGGGGGCGAGTTAAAATGATGAAGTCCGAGGAAAACTCGTGAGTTCGACGATACGGAGTGATTCGATGCCAAGTTGGCGGAGATATTTGGCGACTTCGCCGTCGTCGTTCGCGCGTTTTGTGCGGGCCGCGCGTCGGTCGGTCATGGACTTTTCGATTCCCGCGCCGCGGATCGTATTTCGACCCGTGCTGTTTCTGTTCCTGGCGATTCGCTCCGCATGGTATTTTTGCTGTCGGGTGTTTTACGCGGAACCATTATTTAAGGCATATTGCAAGAGTTACGGTCGAAATCTTCATACCGACATCCGGCTGCACTGGGTTACCGGCAAAGGTGACATCATTATCGGCGACAATGTGACTGTGGACGGCTATTGTGGCATCACCTTCGCCGCTCGCTTCTCCAATCATCCGGTGCTGCGCATCGGCGACAATTGCCACCTCAGCTCGTGCGCACTTACGATTGGAAAGTCCATCGAGATCGGACACGATTGCCAGATTGCCGGCGGCGTGTCGATGCGCGATTCGGACGGCCACGCGATCGAAGCCGAAGCTCGCCGGCTCGGCGCGCCGCCGGAGCCCAACGCGGTCCGTCCCATTGTGATCGAAAACAACGTCTGGATCGGTGCCAGTTCCGTGATCGGCCCAGGAGTACGAATCGGCGAGGGCAGCATTGTCGCCGCACGCTCGGTCGTGCAGACAAGTGTGCCGCCGTATACGATCGTCGCGGGCAATCCTGCCCGTAAGATCGCCGCCGTCGATAATCGGCCGGCAAATACTCCCGCAATGAGTATTCCCGCTTCCAAATGACAAGTCTACGAACCGAACCGGCAGCCGTGAATTCGACGGACGCGCAATATCTGGCCGCGGACGCTCAACCGGTGACCGGACTGGACGAGGCCACGCGGCAGGCTCTCGAATCCGTTGCCAGGCAACACGGGACTCCGTGCTACGTATACTTCGTGGACCGCGTTCGCCGTGAGTTTTCTCGACTCGATGAAGCGTTTCACGAAAGATTTCGGGTGAGTTATGCGGTCAAGGCGAATCCGAATCGAGCGTTGCTGAGCGAAATCAAGGATTTGGTCGCCACGCTCGACGTGTCATCCATCGGGGAAGCCGACCAAGCATTGAGTGCCGGATACGCACCGCAACGATTGAGCTTTTCAGGGCCGGCGAAGCGACCGTTTGAGCTCCGCCGGGCGGTAGAGCTAGGAATCGGCGAAATCGTCTGCGAGTCTTTGTCCGAGCTCGATTCACTCAACAGGTTGGCCGAGGAGTCGGCTCGACGCGTGGCCGTGCTGCTGCGCATCAATCCCAAGAAGATGCCGCGAAAGTTCGGGATTAGCATGGCCGGCAAGCCCAGTCAATTCGGCATCGACGAAGAAGTGGCCGACGACGTACTTTCTCACGCAGTGTCGTTCAAATCGTTGGATGTCCGCGGGTTTCATATTTACTCGGGCACAAATTCACTGAACGAAGACGCCATCGCAGAGAACTTCAGCTACTTTATCGAGATCTTTGCACGACTGTCGCGAAATCTGACGCAGGGAGTCCGACGACTGATCTTTGGCTCGGGTTTCGGTATACCGTATCACCCGGCCGACAAACCACTCGACTTGACGAAGTTGGCAGCACTGATCAATCCGCAAATCGACCAGATGAAAACGGAGTCGCGACTTCGGCATGCAGAGTGTGTGCTTGAAATGGGGCGCTGGTTGGTCGGGCCACATGGGTACCTGTTGACGTCGGTCGTGAATGCAAAGCACAGCCGGGGTGCTGAGATTCGCATTTGTGACGCGGGTTTCAACAATCACCTTGCCGCCTGCGGGATGATGGGATCCGTAATCCGGCGGAATTGGCGGATTTGGAAGGTCTCGGATCGAGACGGACACCCCGGTCGCAAGTATCAACTCGTCGGACCGCTCTGTACGACCATCAATACGTTGGCCACGGATATTCTGCTTCCCGAGCTTGAAGTGGGTGACGTACTAGCGATCGGTAGCTCGGGCGCCTATGGTTTGACGTCCAGTCCGACGCGATTCATCAGCCATCCGCAACCGAAGGAATTCGTCGTCGATTGCGCCGCAGATCGGATCGACGTCCGCGACGTTTCCGAATCATGACGGCAATGTTGCGCTGCTCGTCTGTGCGGACGTCTGCGTTGCACCAAGTGCAGGAACGACGTTAGCTGTTTCAATTCTCAAGCGACGAAGGCAACGTCGCTCGTACATAACACGGTCCAAGTGGTAAACACGGAACTAATTCGGCGTTTTCGCCGGACGATTGAGCGATCGGTCCGGACCCGGGGCGTGGTCGGCACGTGCCGACATTTCGGGAGCGTGTTTCAAGATCGTTGTCGAATCGTTCTTGGCGGAACGCCCCCAAGTGAAGACCTCGATGCCAGCGGCGATGATTTCGATCGGACGTACGGAGTGGATACGAGGGGGATGATCCCGGCTCGAAGCCTTGATACCGAAGGCACGAATTGGGTGCACGCCTCCGCGTACATCGCGACGTCGCCAATTGACTTCAATCAGGTGTTGGGCGACTTCGGACTTGATTACGAGCAGTTCACGTTCGTCGACTTTGGTTGTGGCAAAGGGCGAGTTTTGCTGATGGCATCGGCACTGCCTTTCGCGGCGATCGTGGGCATCGAGTTTTCCGCAGCATTGAGCCGGATTGCACGCGAGAATTTAAGGACTTATTCCGGTCCGCGTGCATGTCGAAACGTTCAAATCGAAACGATCGACGTTTTGGAGTATGAACTTCCGATTGGCCCGCTTGTGTTGTTCTTCTACCACCCGTTCGATGACGTCGTCATGTCGCAAGTCGTCGAGCGTATCTGTAAATCGTACCGCGACCGTCCTCGACGCATCATCGTTCTCTATTTTAAACCAGTCCATTCGCAAGCCTGGGAGAACGTCACGTTTTTGCGCAAGAAAAGGACGACGGGGCTCTACGACCTCTACGACAGCCTTGACCAAAAAGCAGATCCGCCCGGCGGCGATTGACGTGTCGTCGGTCAGCCGCCGGTCGCTTGCAAATCCACAGCAACTCTGAAGAAGTTACCGCAACGAATGATTGAGTCGATTGAAGAAACGGTGCGCCAGTTCCTGATTGAGCAATTCACCTACGGTTCCGACGTGGCGATGCCGGCTGCAGACGAGTCGCTCAATGAGGCAGGAGTGATCGACTCCGCTGGCGTGCTGTCACTCGTACTATTCTTGGAAGAAACGTTTGGGATTACGGTCGACGATTCCGACGTCCATCCCGATAACCTCGATTCCATCACAAACCTTGCCAGCTTCGTCCGACGAAAACAGGCGTTGGTCGATGAGAGAAAGTAATATGTTGCGTTACGAGACTTTTTTGAACCAAAGCGCAGCTCGATTTCCCGACAAGATCGCGTTGGCATCGGTGATCAGACTCTTACTTATGCCGAATGGCTGGACGCGGCGAATCGACTGGCGTCCTCGCTGTTGGCGCAAGGATTTCAAAGAGACGATCGAGCCGTCGTCTTTCTTGACAACTCCTTGGAAACTGCGATTAGTATCTTCGCAATTCTGAAAGCCGGCGGCGTGTTCACGATTGTCAACGCGTCCACCAAAGCGGACAAGCTCGCGTACATTCTCGACAATTGCCGGGCGTCAACACTGATTACTCAACAGCGATTGCTTCCCCACGCAAATGCGGCCATCGAACAAGCAAAATCGGTGACCACGCGAATTCTCGTCGGAGCGAAAACGTTGCCGGACGGCTGGATCAGCTTTGACGGTGCGATCGAGTCGGCCCCCTCGGGCGAGCCAGGCTGTTCAGGCACGTCTCTTGACCTGGCGATGATCGTCTACACGTCGGGCTCGACGGGTCGACCGAAAGGCGTGATGATGACGCACGAAAACATCAATGCGGCGTCCTGGTCGATTACGACCTACTTGGAGAACGTCTCCGACGACGTGATTCTTTGCGCGCTCCGCTGAGTTTTGACTACGGGCTCTACCAGGTGTTGATGGCATGCCGTGTCGGGGCGACTGTCATCCTTGAAAAGTCGTTTGCCTATCCGGTCGCCGTGCTCGAAACGCTCCGCAAGTGGCGCGCGACTGGCTTTCCGCTGGTTCCCACAATGGCCGCATTGTTGGTCCAAATGAGCGAGCTGGCGGCCGAGAGCATGCCGCACCTGCGGTACATTACGAACACGGGGGCCGCGATGCCACCGCACACATCGAGCGACTGCAGCAAATGCTCCCGACCACCAAAATCTTTTCGATGTACGGCTTGACCGAATGCAAGCGATGCACGTACCTGCCACCCGACGAACTGGCGACTCGGCCCACTTCTGTCGGCAAGGCGATCCCCGGCACCGAAGCGTATGTGTTGGACGGCGATGGAAAACCAGTGGCCCCCGGGGAGATTGGCACCCTATACATTCGCGGGCGGACGGTGATGCAGGGTTACTGGGAAAAACCCGAGGAAACCGCACGGATGCTCAAGCCAGGCCGCTATCCATGGGATCGAGTGCTTTGCACGGGCGATCTCTTCACGGTCGACTCGGAGGGCTATCTGTATTTCGTGGGTCGCAGCGACGACATAATCAAGACCCGCGGTGAAAAGGTCAGCCCGAAAGAAGTGGAAAACGTGCTCTACGAAATCCCCGGCGTCATTGAAGCGGCCGTGGTGGGTGTGGCCGATCCGATTCTAGGTACGGCGATCAAGGCTATTCTCGTCGTCGCACCTGGGCAACAAGTATCCGAACGCGACGTCCTTCGGCACTGTTCGCAGAATCTGGAGAGCTTCATGGTACCTCAAACCGTGGAGTTTCGCGATTCGTTGCCGAAGACGGACACGGGAAAAATTCGCCGCCGCGAAGTGGGCGAAGCAGCTCCGGCCTAGTTCCAAGTTGTCCGCTGAACTAAAGCAGGCCGTCGCTGCCGGAATCAAGAATGAGTACCTATCAAGAAGCCATAGTGATGAACATGGACGTGCAAGACGTCACGTCGGAAGATCAGGCGCAGCGAGTCACCCTGATTTGGAGTCAATTGACTCGAGTTCTTCACTTGGCGCTCGCCGCCGCTTCCTGGGGCTGCTCGTTGCCGCTGTCGCCGAATGGATCCTGATCCGCTGGCTGGGAGACGTCTGGTGGCCGGGCACGCTTCAGATGTATGCGCCGCGCTGGCCGCTGTTCGCGCCATGGCTACTACTGACCGTGATTTGCGCCGCGATTGCGCGAAAGTTGCTTTGGGTGCAACTTGCCACGGCCCTGGTACTGTGCGGCCCGGTTCTGGGACTTTGCCTGCCGATCATGCCAGGATGGCCGCACGACGGTGAATTTCGATTAAAAGTCATGTCCGTGAACTCGGGCAACGCCCCACTCGAAGGGATCTTGGCCGACGTTCAGCAGGAGAACCCCGACATAATCGCCTTTCAGGAGATCGGCAATCGGGCACCGCAGGCATTTCATCTCGAAGGTTGGCACTGGCAGATCGGCAGCGACATGGCGATCGCCAGCCGCTTTCCGATTCTCGACTCGAAAGAGGTCTCCGGCAATGGTATCGATCGCTGGGGCACGGTCGCGCTATTGGTCCGCTTGCAGTTGCCGGTGGGCGAGGTGCGATTCTGCTGCCTGCATCTGAACACCCCCCGCCACGGGCTAGACGCGATGGAGTTCACCCGCCGCGGCATTTTCGGCATCGACGACATGCGGAAAAGCACTGAGTCTCGCAACGTCCAGTCGCAGGCCGTCCGGAAGTGGATCGGCAACGCCGACGTTCCGACCATCATTGCGGGCGATTTCAACATGCCGGTCGAAAGCGCGTTCTACCGCCGCGATTGGTCCGACTTTCAGAATTCGTTCTCAACGGCCGGCTGGGGCTACGGCCACTCGAAGTTTACGCGTTGGTGGGGCGTACGGATCGACCACATCCTGACCGACGGAAATTGGCGCGTCATTTCCTGTCACGTGGCGTCGCCCACCGGTGGCGACCACCGGCCAGTGGTAGCCGAGTTGGCATTGAAAAAGTCTTGATTACCGTGAGCGAACCAACCAATACACCGACTGCCCAAACGCCGGTGCCGAAGAACTTCTACCGCGGTGCCCGCTTCACCTGGCACCAAAGGCGGCGGCACGCGCTGGTGCGGCGGCTGATGAAAGGCCTCGAAGGCCAGCGCGTCCTCGATTACGGCTGCGGCTACGGCGACCTGACCTACGCGCTGTCGAAGACCAATCCGGTGGTGGGCATCGACGTTGATCAGGAACGGATTGAGTTTTGTCGTAGTCAGTATCCGGAATTGGAGTTTCACGAGTTCGACGGAATGACCGCCCCATTTCCCGATGGTTCGTTCGACGTGGTTCTGTCGTGCGTGGTGCTGCCGTTTGTGCCTGACTACCGCGCCCACATCGACGATCTGAGGCGACTGCTTGGTCGGCAGGGGCGGCTCCGGCTGGCGACCTCGAATTTCCCCCTGGTTCGCAGCTGGGCACGTCGCCTAACAGGGCGCGGTGAGATTCGCAACCAATTGGCGATTCATCGGCCGCACAGGTTGAGAGTCGAACTCGAATCAATGGGTTTCGTGGTCGAAAGAAGCGACTACTTTTATGATCCTCCATTCGTGGATTGGAGGTCATTGCAGGACGTGGCCATTGGCACGGCCAATCAATTCCTCTCGTTGATGCGTTTTGCAAACGCGGCGCACTATTTCGCCATCGGTGCTCGCAAGTCATGCCAGCTCGACAATGTCGATGCAGCCGCCTCGCGCGACGTCGCGGGGGTTTAGGGATTGAGGAAGCATAGCAAGATGTGTGGCATTGTTGGATTCTGGTGGTTCAATGGTCAAACGGCTCGAGAGAACGACTTGCGCCGATGATGCAGCAGGTCGCGCATCGCGGGCCGGATGCGTCTGGCGTTTGGTGCCAAGGACCACTTGGACTGGGACACGTCCGATTGAGCATTCTGGATCTCAGCCCGCGGGGCAATCAGCCATTCATTTCGCACGATATGCAAGGCATATTGATTTACAATGGCGAGGTGTACAACTTTGCTGAGCTGCGAGTTCAACTGGAAGCGGAGGGGGCCGTCTTTCGCAGCACCAGCGACACCGAGGTCGTGCTCGAAGCGCTGCACCGCTGGGGTCCGGAGCGGGCGGTTCCGCGGTTCAACGGTATGTTTGCGTTCGCGTACTACGACTTACGCAGCAGGGAGTTATGGCTCGCCCGCGACCGGCTGGGCATTAAGCCGCTGTACATCGCTCAGACCCCGCAGGCGCTGGTCTTCGGGTCGGAGATTAAGGCGCTGCTGCGGCATCCGGCAATACCCAACCGCCCGGATCTTCATGCGTTGACGGTCCACTTGCTCTGCGAATCGATCGAAGAAGATTGGACACCGTTCGAGAACATTCGAGCGATTCGTCCAGGATGTTTGGTTCGCTGGAATGGAGAGCGGCGGTCCGAAATCGAATACTTCGATCCGCTCAACGCGGTGGGCATAGAGCGGCTGGCAGCGGCTTCAAAGGTGGATGCGAACGAATATGTTGAACAATTTGCCGAAGCATTTCAGCAAAGCGTGTCCCTGCACATGGTCAGTGACGCTCCGCTGGCGGCAATGTGCAGCGGTGGCGTTGATTCGAGTCTGATTGCGGCATTTGCACATGACCAACGGCCGGACCTGACTGGCTACGTGGCTGACTTGAAAGGAACGGTATCGGAAGGTGCAGCCGCCCAAAGAATGGGCCGGCATCTGAAGCGTCAGGATTCGTCAAGTCGACGTCGACCAGACGGAATACCTGCGTCTATTGCCGTGGGCCGTGTGGCACAATGACCAGCCGAACCATTTTCCACACGACGCCGCCTTTCTCGCCGTTGCCCGAGCCTGTCGCTGCGACGGGATCAAAGTCCTGTTGACTGGTGAAGGATCGGACGAACTATTTGGCGGCTATCCCTGGCAAGAGGCCACTTGGCGAATGTATCGTCGTCGCCGATGGACCTCCCGATGGCTGCCCGGTGAGGGCCGTCTCGACCGAATCTGGCGTGGACTGGGCAAGTTGGCCTCCGCTCCTCGCGCCGCCGTACTCCGACAGCCATTTCAATCCGTCGACGATACCTCCCGTGTCGTCGGCCACTCGACGCATCGGTCGACGGAATCGTACCAATACGGACTCGCTTCCTTTGGCGGGCAACGCATGCTGCGCCATGAGGAGATTTTCGCCAGACTCGATTCAATTCGGCCGATCGAAGAGCGGGCTTTTCTCGCGCGATCGATCGATGACATGTATGGCTACTTGAGGATGCTGCTGCAACGAAATGATCGTATGGGAATGGCCGCCTCGATCGAGTCAAGATTCCCGTTTTTGGAGAATCGGCTCATCGACTTCGCCCTGCATTTGCCCTTCTTGGCAAAGTACCGCCAGGGAACGGCCAAGTGGATCGTCAAGCAGCTCGCTGTCCGTCGACTTCCCAGAGAAACTGTGTTCGCTCGAAAGATCGGATTCTCAGTGCCGGAATCAATTTGGATGCCGGGACTTTCGCTGATGGAAAATGGTTGGCTGGCGGAAGTGCTGAAGTGGGATGCCAAGTATCGAAGGACAATTGTCGGTCGAATTGGTGAATCGCCACGTCTGTCGTACCTGTTGCTGTGCAGCGAGATTTGGGGACGTCTGTATTTTGGCGGGAGCCACCCCGACGAAATCTCCGGGCAACTGCTATCGCTTGCGAGCGTGAAGCCTAGGGCCGAACAGCCATTGCCGAAGCCGATCGAGAATGCACGACAACAGTATGCCGTTGCAGCCGAGTGTTAGGTGGCCATGTGTCGTGCACGACGACTCAGTGAAATGAACTCGACCGTCTTGCAGGGCGTTGCTGCCGACGCTGGGCGGAGCAAGTAATACACATGCTAGTGTCTGACGTCAGCCGGTGCAAAGTCGACGGAGGAGTGGAATTGTCCGCAATGGTGGACGGATTCCGCTTGTGGTTCCGCATGCCGCGTATTGCCGACGAGCTGCGGGCGGAAACATTGATCGCCGCGACCTTGCTTCCCGCAATGGTCGTCGGGGCCCCGCTGCGGATCGACCATCCGCTGCCCGTCTCCCCGCAGTTCCTTTCGGGCGTCGAGCTGATTCAACAGGTTACACATGCGTGGAATCCGCTATTCCAACGGATATCGATCGAGGTCGAGCCGCACTCGCCCGCCGGACAAAGCGCGGGAATCGGCGGATACTTTTCCGGAGGAATCGACGGTACCTATACCTTCCTGCGGCACATCGACGAAATACAGTATGTAGCCGTGCTGAATGGATTTGACTTCCGGAGCGACTCGGCAACATTTGCACGAGTCCTGGAGCGCAACCGACGGACGTGCAGTCACTTTGGCAAGGAACTCCTTGCCGTCGAGACGAATTACTACGAATTCGGCACGCGCTATCGAATTTCGCGCGCGGCAACTTTCGGAGAATTGCTGGCAAGCGTAGCGCTCAGCCTGGGTTCGCGGAAGACCTATATTGCATCATCCTATGGCTACCTGGACATGCCGGCCCAGGGTTCTCATCCGATGCTCGATCATTTGTGGAGCACCGAGTCCAACGAGTTTCATCACGACGGGGCCGAAATGGCCCGAACGAGCAAACTCGAATTTGTTGCCAGTCACCGGGTAGCTCTGGACAATCTGCATGTATGTTGGCGTGATCCAATCGAGAATTGCGGCAATTGCGCCAAGTGCATGCGTACCATGATTGCCTTAAAACTCCTTGGCCACGACGATCGCCGGATATTTTCGCAGCGACTGTCGCCGGATGACATCGGCCGATTCCCGATCGATAGCGACAGTGCCCGAGGCTTTGCCGTCGACAATTTGCGGCTCGCAATCCGAGTGGGCGATCAATCGATCGCAGCGGCACTGCGTAAGCTCATTTGGAAATATGACGCGCGGCGGTTGGCGGTCGACTTGATCGCGTGTTCCTGGGCGGACGATTCGAAGAAACTGCGTAACCGTTTGCAGCCCTTTGTCGCGGAAGATTCCCTAGATATCTGGCCATCGGCAAATGGCCATTAGGCCCACGTGAACGTATGGTAGGCCGAAAATATACTTCGTAGCGAGATGCTCGTTGGCCTCATTCAGCGCGACAACAGGCCGTCCCGTGTTGATGGCGCTTCCCCAACGAATCGGTCAAGGCAATCCGGGAGGCGTCTTCGTATGGTATACTCGTTCACGCGATATCTGAATCCGGTATTTCAAGTGAGGGCGACTTTGGCGCACCTGCGCGATGTTCGTAAGGCGACATCGGGCTGCGCGAGCAATCCACTTCGCATTTTAATTGAGATCGTTCGTCTCCGGTTTGCCACCGGTTTGCCGCGAAGTGACTATTTTCTATATCGGCTTTACAATCCCGCTATGACATGGGAGCAAAAGCGGTCGTTCGTTGCATCCAACGCGCGTCACATGCTACCGATTTGGGAGGCATGCACGCCCCGCAAATACTGGCTTCTCTATGACAATAAGGACGTATTTGCCCACTTCTTCGCGGCGCATGGCCTTCCAGTGCCTCAGTCGCTTGCCATCTTCGACGAGCTCGCCGGACGAACCGTAACGGGCGAACCACTGCACACGGTCGAAGATCTGCACCGTTTCTTGGTTCGTCTTGAGTCGCCGGACATTGTCATCAAGCCGGTTCAAGGAGTCGGCGGCGCCATGGTGCTGGTGTTCTCCGGCCGGAAAACGAATGAGCCAGGAACACTTATCACGCTCGATGGGCAAGAGTTTGACGCTGAACGGCTCGCGGCGTTCATGGGAAACGATGAGTTTCGGCAAGGCGACCTTTCCGGCAGATTGAGCCATAATTTCTTGATTCAGCGCCGCATACGGCAACATGCCTCGCTTATCGATCTGGTTGGGTCCACGGTGTGTACGGCACGCGTGCAAACGATTATCGATCGTGACGGACAGGCCGACATACTGTGCGCCGTATTTAAGCTGCAGGACGCTCCCGTCGGTCGCGACAATTCGGATCATGGCTCCCTCGTCAGCGCGATTGACCTGTCTACCGGCACGCTCTGCGAAGGTCGACGCAAGAAGGATCGCCCGGAAACGCGACATAGTGTATTGCCACATTCCAAGAAAGAATACATAGGATTCACCATACCGCATTGGTCAGCTGTCAGCGACGTGGCGCTCCGAGCAGCGGCTGCTTTCCCGTGGGCTCGCTCCATCGGTTGGGATATCGCAATTGGCGATGACGGCCCGGTACTGTTGGAAGGCAATACTGTGTGGTCGCCGATAATCCTTCAACTCAACGCCTCCGAGGGGTTGATGTCGGGAAGGTTCCGCAATCTAAATGATTCCCTGCGACAATAGCCTGGGCGTGTGACTCGCTGCAAGAATTTCAAGACCGTCAAAAGCGCATGAACGTCAATAATTTCGACGTCAACGAATCGAGCAATGATCGCGAGATCTCGCACTCGTCGACGGTTACCGATTGTGGTACCGCCTGCCAAGTAGAGTGCCCATGTCGCGGAGCGGGAATGCCTTCCTGGCCGCTTGCTTGCTGCCGGCAATGGCTAAAGGAGAGCCACTCGAGCTGGATGAGAGCCTGTCGGTTTGTCCGATGCTCTTGCAAAATACAGGCCAACTGCAAAGTGTATTCGAGGCATGGGCACCCGCCTTACGAATTCCGTTTCGCCGCATCCCGATATCACGCAAGGACCGAAGATGCTGCGTGCAGTCCAATGCGAACGTCGGTAGTTTCTTTTCGGCAGGTGTCGACGGCACCTATACGTTCTTGCGCAATCGGAACAACATCTCCCATTTGGTGTTTGTCAAAGGCATCGACATGCAGCTGACGAACGACAGTCTCTACGACGACGTTTGGCGGCGGAACAGCGATTTTGCCGACAAGATGGAAAAACCGCTGGTCCCCGTTGCATCAAACGTTCGCTTCTTCGGCTATGCACAAGGACTTTCATGGAATAACTATTTTGGCGCGGGACTTGCCAGTATTGCCCACGCCCTGGGCTTGAGTCGTTGTCTCGTCGCGTCTGGAGTCTACTACGCAGACTTGGTGCCGCATGGCTCTCATCCATTGACCGATCCACTCTGGTCGTCGCGGTCGACGTCGATCGTACATGATGGCGCGGATACACGACGGATCGCCAAATTGCAGGCTGTGGCGAAATGCGAGCCGGCGTTAGCGGATCCTGCGAGTTTGCTGGCAGGATAATGGGCTACAATTGCGGCAGATGCGAAAAGTGCTTGCGAACGATGATCCAACTCCGAATTCTCGGCATCAATACTCCAACGTTTCCAAAGCTTGACCGATTTGTCGGCCGTGCGTCGCCTCGACCTTTGGGACGAAACGGAGCGAGACTTTCTTGAAGAGAGTTTGGCCGCTGCTAGGCAAGGGAGCGATCGGGAACTAGTGGCAGCACTCGAAGCGTGCACGCGCCGCAACGAACGGCGCGAATTGCGCCGGCGCGTCGACGACGTACTCTTCGCTGGTCGTCTCCGAAGCTTCTATCACCGACTGCGACATTTGCCAGCAAGCTGAGTATTGCCGATCAAAACGTGACGCGCCTCTCCGACATATTGCAATCACCGTGGTGTCTACTGGGAGTATTCCTGATTGCACTGACACTACGCCTGGCCGTTGCATCACGATTTGTTGGCCTCGATACGCCGCCCGATCGCAGCGCCGGCGGGCTCGACGTGGTCGACTATGAGGGGTTCGCCTGGAACGCGGCGAGTGGCCACGGTTACGTATTGGACGACGGTACACCGACAGCCCGCCGGGCACCGGGGACGTCGTTTGCGCTGGTGCCGATCTATGCGGTCTTCGGTCACTCGTATCTGGCAGCGCATCTGTGGTTTTGCCTGATTTCTGCCGGAACTTGTGTTGCCACCGTCTGGCTGGCAGCGATGGTCGTCGAGCGCGAAACCGCGGTACTGGCCGGACTCTGGCTGGCGGTGTACCCAGGCTCGATGCAACATGCAATGCATTTCTTTAGCGAGGTGCCCTTTGCATTCCTGCTCGTTCTGGCCTTGGGTGCCACGCTGCGCTCGCTTCGGGGTGGCCATTTTGCATGGGGCCTGGCGGCGGGCGTCCTTTGGGGCGGCGCCGTCTTGGTACGACCGAACATTGTGCTGGCCGCACCAATCGGGCTCGCCTTGCTCATGCTCTTACCTGAAGCACGTTCCCGTTCGTTGCTTACGATTTCCGGAACGATCGCACTGGCGGCCATGCTGACGATCGTTCCCTGGGTCGTCAGAAACTGCCGGGTAATGGGCAAGCCGACAGTGGCCACCGTCATCGGCGGATACACTTTTTGGGCGCCAACAACGAGGTCGTTTTGAACGATCCCGAGCTGCAAGGACGATGGATCTTCGGAAAGGAGTTGGTTGACGGTGCTCACCCGGTGACGCGTGACGAGGTATCGTCGGATCGTGCTGCCTGGCGTTACGGTCTGCAGTTCGTACAGGAGCATTTGACGGATATGCCGGGACTTGTACTGGCACGTCTGCGGCGATTGCTTTCGCCGTTCGAACCGACCGCAAATCGAGTGATCTACTACGCCTACGCCGCGGCGTGGCTCGGGACCGTACCGTTCGTGTGTTACGGGATCATTGCCCTCTGGCGCAAGGATCACATCGCCACACTCGTGCTGTTGACGCCTCTGTTGGCCACCGTGATTACGGCCTGCATATTCTATGGCTGCATTCGGTTTCGGGATTCGGTAGCCCCGGTTTTCCTGGTGTTTGCGGCAACTGGTCTGGCCGACGTGCTGCGGTACGCGGGCCTCATCGAGTACTCATCGCGGAGAATGAACCATTCGGCAGATGGTTCAATTCCAAGCTGACGCCATGAAGTTGATCGTCCAGATTCCCTGTTTGAACGAAGAGTCGTCACTGCCTTCGACGCTGCGCGATATACCCCGCCGGATCGAAGGCATCACGACCATTGAAATCCTAGTCATCGACGATGGATCTACCGACCGCACGAGCGACGTTGCCTATGAGAACGGCGCCGATCATGTGATTCGCTTCGTTGGCAATCGCGGACTCGGCCATGCCTTCTCGGCGGGAGTGGATCGCTGCCTGCAGTTGGGCGCAGATGTCATCGTCAACACGGACGGCGACAATCAGTATTCCGGGCACGACATTCCAACGCTGGTGCGTCCGATCTTGGATGGCAAAGCGGACCTCGTGATCGGCGACCGACAGCCTGACAAGGTTGCGCATTTCTCCCCGCTCAAGCGCTGGCTGCAGCGAGTCGGCAGCATGGTCGTGAGTCGGCTCTCGCACACGCGTGTGCCCGACGTTGCCAGCGGTTTTCGAGCTTACAGCCGCGAAGCGGCGATGCGGCTCACCTGCTCGACAGATTTCGATCATACGGTCGACCACGCGATTCAAGCCGGCCACAAACGCCTCAAGATCATAAGTGTGCCGATCCACACGAATGAAAAATTGCGAGAATCGCGGCTGTTTTCCAACATCGGTGAGTTCGTCGTGCGATCGCTGGCGATCATGGTGCGGGTCTACTCGACCTATCGCGCGATGAAGGTGTTTTCCGCCATCGGAGCTTGTACGTTCTCGGTCGGCGTCTTGATTGGCCTGCGTTTCCTCTACTTCTTCTTCATCGCAGGTGAAGGCGAGGAACACATTCAGTCTCTGATCTTGGCTGCAATTCTGCTGCTCGCTGGATTCCAAATGATTCTGACCGGGATCATTGCTGACTTGATCAATTCGCTGCGATCGGTCGTCGAGGACGTCAGCTATCGGCAACGCCGAATGGAACTGGACGCAACTATGCAGCAAGGAGCGGGAAAGGAAGAGACCATTTCGCACGTCGAGCGCGACGGCATCCGCGTGCATTGATCCGACGAGGATGGACTATTCGAAATGAAAGTCATTCACCTCACGAGGTCGTTCGCTGCCGGTGGTCGGCGTCAAGTGATCATCGGCCTGATGGAATACCTGACTCGACTGGGACACGAGTGTCGGGTCGACGTATTAGGCGAGGATGTGGGGCGAGTTCTTGAGCAATATGATGCGGTCGCAACATTGGGACGCCAGTCGCTGCTGGATCGACGTGCGCTCGGGCGGCTGGCCGAGTTGTGTCGGCTGGAGCGGATCGACGTGATTCACACGCACGATGCAGCCAGCCAGTTTTTCGCGGCGCTGCTGCGGCTCAGGCATCCGAGAAGCACGCCGCCGATTTTGATGACGTTTCACCGTTCGTTGGGGATCGAGTCCGCCACTTGGCGGAACCGGCTGCGGAATCGATTGGCCTGCGCCGTGACGGGGGCGGTGGTGACGGTGTCCGAGGAACGTCGGCGGCATTTTCTCGAGCAGAATCGCGTGAGTCCCCGCAAAGTCGTCTGCATTCCCAACGGGATCGACGCCGAGCGGTATCGCCGCGATCCAGCCGTTCGGGACGAGGTTCGAGCGGAGCTTGGGATCGACGAGCATTCGATCGCGCTCGGAGCCGTCGGCCACTTCGGCCCGGAAAAAGGGCTCGGCGTAGTGTTGCGTGCGTTCCGGGAACTGCTGGCTGTGGTGCCCGGCCACGACGTGCGATTATTCATCGCCGGGAGCGGGTCGGACGGCGATCGCCAGGGACTGGAGCAGCTAGCCAGCGAGTGTGGCGGGCGCGTGAAGTTTCTCGGCCAACGAAACGACCTGCCGCGGCTGTACCAGGCGTTCGACATATTGCTCCACGCGCCGCGGCAGGAGGCGTTCGGGTTGGTCGTGGTCGAAGCGATGGCGGCCGGCGTGCCGGTGGTGGCCACGCGGGTTGGTGGCATTCCAGAAATTATCCGCGACGGTGAAACGGGGCGGCTGGTGGAGCCGGATGCGCCAGCGGAACTGGCGGCGGCGGCGAAGACCCTGTTGGAATCGCTCGAGCTGCGGCGCGAGTTTGGAAAGCGAGCGGCACAAGTGGCGCGAGACAATTTTAGTGTCGAACTACAGGCGCGTCGCTACTTGCGCGTGTACGACGATCTGTTGGCCGGACGGTGGCCAACGGCCGACGTGCAGCGCACCGTAACGAATTCGCCGGCCGAGCCGTCGGCGTCCAAAATCCCTGAATTAGAGACTATCCACGTGTGAGACGTCTAAACATTAATTGCCCGGTGAATCGGGCAGGAGGATATGAATCATGCCAACAAACCAACCTGATGTAACGATTGTCGTCGTTCCGCGCGACCGATTCAGCAGCGTGGTCCCCTGCGTTCAATCGATCCTGGCGAATACCCCGAAACCGTTCAAGCTGGTGATTTTCGACTTCGGATATCCCGCGAAGACGCTCGCGGAGGTGCGGCAGATTTGCGGCGATCAGCCGGTCGAAGTCGAAAAGGTGCACCGCACGATCCCGATGACGGCATTGAAGCAGTATTTGCCCAAAGTCGACACGAAGTACCTGGCCTGGGTCGACAACGACACGTTCGTGTCGCCTAACTGGCTCACAGCTGCCATGGAGCGATTCGCCAAAGGGGCGCGGATGGTATTGCCGTTGACGATGGAGCGCGATGGATTGGACACCGACCCGCAAGGCCGGCAGCTTCGGATCCACATTTCGCATGGCTACCTGCGCAAGGTCAAAATCGGCAATCGCGAATTCGTGTACGACGACAAGAACCCGAGCCGTCGCGGCTCGGCGAACGCCGCGGGCGACGGGCATACCGTCGACTTTTTCGAGTTCCATGCCGTGATCGGCGAAACGGAAGTCTGGCGGATGCTGGACATTCCCGAGGTCGTGATGCGGGAACACGTCGATTTGGGGATCCAGCTGCACCGATTGGGCATCCCGATCTGGAACGAGCCGAAATCGGTGGTGCATTTCGACAACATCCACTCGCGGCCGACGTTCCAGGATTTGCGGTACTTCTTCTTCCGCTGGCATAAGGGTTTTGTCAAAGACGCTCACGTGCAATTCAAGAAGCGGTGGGGCTATCAATTCTCTAACGAACAGTACATCAGCAACTGGGCGTTCCGACGCAAGGTGTTCAGCGTGCTGCGATTCGCCTTTGTGCCGCGCAAGCCGGCGGACTTGGCGTCGCGGGTGATGGTCAAGCTGTTTTGCCCGCCGATCCCGCCAGAACTTTGTTTCAAGGAAGACCCAAGTCACGACTATGTGCTGCATCCTGAATTGAATGAATCCGGCGAGGAGCAGGCAGCGGAGTGCGCGGCGGTGGCGACGTAACTGGCGCTGCCGGGCGTCAGACTCTGGTTTCGTGACCATGCAGCGAATTCGAATCACACACCTGGTACGTACGCTCGACGTTGGCGGTCTGGAGCGCGTCGTGCTGGATTTGGCGACGCATCGAACGGCCGATCGCTTCGATGTAAGCGTGGTGTGCCTGGAGCATCGCGGCGAGCTGGCACCGCGATTTGAAGCGGTGGGGATTAACGTGGTGGCGCTGGGGCTGGCGAACAGGGCGCTGGCGCCGCGCGTGTGGCGGCTCGCCAAATACTTGCGGCAAACGCAGCCCGACGTGCTGCATACGCATAACTCCGGGCCGCACTTCAACGGGGCCCTCGCCGCCAAGATCGCCCGCGTGCCAGTGTTGGTCCACACGAAGCATGGTCGCAATTACGTCAATAGTCGGCGAAAACTCTTGCAGAATCGGCTTGCGTCCCGAATGAGCTCGCGCATCGTCTCAGTGTCACACGATGCCGCCGACGTCGCCCGACAGCTCGAGCGAGTTCCAGATCATCGGTTGGAAGTCGTTCATAATGGGATCGACGTCACGCGATTTGAGGTCAACGCTGCCCTGTTCTGCGAGGATTCCGCGATCCGCGCGATTCACGTAGCGCGCTTGAACCGCGTCAAAGATCAGGCCACGCTGCTGCGCCTCGATTCGGCGCGTCGTCGACGCGCTGCCGACGTTTTGCCTGGACGTAATTGGCGATGGTCCGGCGCGTGAGGATCTGGAGAAGTTGTCAGCCGAACTAGGGCTTCAAGCGCATCTGCACTTTCATGGCATGCGGGACGACGTGCCCGATTGGCTCTCCCGAGCCGACTTGTTCGTACTTTCGAGCGTGAGCGAAGGAATCTGTTTGACGCTGTTGGAGGCGATGGCCGCGGGACTTCCGGTCGTGGCCACGGACGTGGGGGGCAACCGCGAGGTCGTGGAGCATGGTCGCACGGGCTGGCTCGTGCCGCCGCGCGATCCGGACGCGTTAGCCGACGCGATCTTGGATTGCTGCCGCCAATCCGAAGCGTCGCGCGAGATGGGCCGGCTCGGCCGTTCTCGCGTCGAGCAGAAATTCTCGCTGCATTCCATGGTCGCCAGATATGAAGCGCTCTACTGTGAACTACTGGAACGGGGCATGCCGCAGGTTTCTGGTTCGCAGCGGCCAGTCCGGCCAGCGACGACGCCCCTCCCCGCGGCAGCTGGCCTGGGGCACGTCGAACTGACGCGTTCCAACGTAAAATGATCCGCTCACTATCTAGATATGTGATCATTCCCGCCTTCGAAGCGGGGCTCAAGCGTCGCAAGTCGTTCCGCTACTGGCGCGACTTGGAACGCAGCCAGTGGTATACGCCGGACGAGCTTCGCGCGCAGCAGCTGACTTCGCTCAAGCAGCTGATCGAGCATGCAATTCGCAATAGTCCCTATTGCTGTGACACCTGGACAGAGCTCGGGCTCGATCCAGCGCAAGTGCACGAACTGGATGATCTGCAGGCCTGGCCGCTGCTGGATCGCGACACGATTCGAAAGCAACTCAATCGCATGCGCTGCGATCTAGCCGGTGAGCGGCTGATCTCCAAGGCGACGGGCGGGTCGAGCGGCGCGCCCCTCCAGTTCTGTTTGAACCAGGACAGCGACGATCGGCGGATGGCGGCCTGGCATCGCGGTTACGCCTGGGCCGGCGCCGAGCCGGGAACGCGACAGGTCTATCTCTGGGGAGTAGCACTCGGAGAACGGACGCGCCGCCAGCAGTGGAAGGACCACGCTTACCAGCGCTGGCTCTACCGCCGGCACGTGCTCAATTCGTTCGACTTGAGCGACGCGACGATGCCGCTGTTTCTCGAGCGCTACAACCGCTGCCGGCCGGACGTGCTGGTCGCCTACACCAATCCGCTCGACGCGTTCGCCCGCTGGCTGGAAGAACACGGGAAGCAACCTTTCGCGCCGAAGTCGATCGTCGTCGGCGCGGAGAAACTGTACGATTTTCAACGAGAGCGGATCGAGCGCGTGTTCTGCGCGCCGGTGTTCGAGACGTACGGCTCGCGCGAGTTCATGTTGATGGGCGCCGAGTGCGATCGTAACGAGGGACTTCATCTGACGGCCGAACATCTGATCGTCGAAATCGTCGACGACGATGGTCGTCCCACGGCAGACGGTGAGGAAGGCCACGTCGTCGTGACCGACCTGTACAACTACGGCCTGCCGTTCGTTCGCTATCTGACGGGAGATCGGGCAATCGCGGGCTTCGCTCGCTGCTCTTGCGGACGCGGCCTGCCACTGTTGCGAAAGGTCGTCGGCCGGCAACTGGACGTCCTCACGACCCCGCGCGGCCGCAAGATCCCCGGCGAATTCTTTCCGCACTTGATCAAGGATTTTCGACCGGTGCGGCGGTTTCAAGTCGTCCAGACCGATCTCGATCAAGTCGTTTTAAAGCTTGTCGTCGGGGACAGGCTGGTCGAGCGAGGCGCGGTCGAAGCTCGAACGGCTCATCCGCTCTCAGCTCGGAGACGACATGCGGCTGGCCGTCCGCGAAGTCGACGAAATCCCGCTCACTTCGGCAGGGAAACTGCGTGTCGTCGTCAATCAATGTTCCCGTTCTGCCGAGCCGGCGCTGACCGCCGACCACTGATTGCATGCGGCTGCTATTCTTCTCGAATGTGTTTCCCAACCCGTTGCAGCCAGGCAAGGGAGTTTTCAATCTCAACATGGTTCGAGCGCTCGCCGAACGGGGACACGAGTTGGAAACCGTCTCGCCGATCGCCTGGACCGAATGGCTGCAGGCCCCACGCGAGCGGCGGCGCGCGCTGCGAACGCAGCGCGGGGAGTGGGCAGGCGTCACCGCAAGCTACCCGATCTATTTCTATACGCCCGGCGTTTTACGCACGTCTTACGGCCGATTCATGTGGCGCGGCGTTCGCAGCGCGGTGCGGACCGCGATCGAACGCTTGCGGCCGGAGGCGATCGTCGCCTACTGGTCTCATCCCGACGGCGAGTGCGCAGTACGGGCGGCCCGATTGGCACAAATCCCGGCGGTCGTCATGTCTGGAGGATCAGACGTGCTGTTGCTGGCGTCCAGTCCCGCCCGGCGTCGATCCATCGAACGCGTGCTGGGCGACGCCGACGCGATCGTGACCGTCAATGAGGATATTCGGCGGCGATTGATCGACCGCGGTTTCCGCGAAAACAAGATCAGCGTGGTGCGTCGCGGCGTCGACGTCGAGCGGTTCCATGCGGGCGAGCGGAAACTCGCACGCCAGCGCCTCGCAATAGCCGACGACCGGCCGCTGTTGCTGTGGGTCGGCCGCGTCGAACCCGTAAAGGGACTGTCGGTGCTGCTTGAAGCGCTCGAACAGCTGAAACGGCAAGGTCTCGTCTTCCGAATGTTGCTCATCGGCTCGGGAGAACAGGCCTCGGCGCTGCAGGCCGATGCCCGCCGTCGCGGCCTGGACGACTGCGTCCAATGGGTGGGGGCCGTTCCTCATCCGGAGCTTGCCGATTACTACCGGGCCGCCGACGTGACCGTGTTGCCGAGCTTGTCGGAAGGCGTGCCGAACGTGTTGCTCGAGTCGATCGCCTGCGGTACTCCTTTCGTCGCCAGCAACGTGGGCGGCGTTTCAGAGATCGCCACTCACGGCGTCGATCGACTTGTTCCGCCTGGCGACTCTCGCGCATTAGCTGCCGCAATTCGCGAGCAACTAGTCGCGCCGCGAGTAGACGCGGATTGTCGCAGTTTTCTTCCGGACGGCTGGCCCCAAGCCGCGGATCGCCTGCTGGAGGTGATCCGGCCGTTGGTCTCGACGACACCACGATGTGAATCGATTGGGGAATGGCTCAAGCCGGCGACCGTCTGAACCGTGCAACGCCGCGTTGGTCGCCGCGGCAGGTGGCTCGTCAAGCGCTGGTCGCTTGTCTGCCCTCGAGCCGACTCGTCGAGCGTTTTCCGGGAACCGGCGCGGTCTATCTCACGTTCGACGATGGCCCCCATCCGGAACATACGCCGCGTGTGCTCGACGTCCTTCGCCAACACGACGCCCGAGCCACGTTTTTCGTCGTCGGCCGCGAGTGTGAGCGATATCCCGAGATCGTCCGCCGAATCGTCGACGAGGGTCACACGCTCGGCAATCACACGCACACGCACGTCGATGCTCGACAGGTTTCGCTCGGCGATTACCAGCGGGACATCCGCCAAGCCGACGAAACCATTCGGAGCATCGTGGGAATCGAGTCTGCATGGTTCCGTCCGCCCTACGGCCGATTGACCGTCGTGTCGATGGCGATGCTGGCTTATAATCGCCGCACCATCGTTCTGTGGAACGTCGATGTGCGCGACTATGCGGCAGTGGACCACGAAGAAATCCGCGGCTGGCTCCAGGAAAACCCGGTGTGCGGTGGTGACATCGTGTTGCTGCATGATTCGCGGCCCCATGGGATCGAAATTTTGCCCGACCTGATCGACGCGGCTGCAAAAGCAGGGTTTGCTTTGCGTGGTTTGGGTGAACAACATCTCCACCGCCACGTTCAGCAGGTTCAGTAAATTCCAGCCGTGAAGCGCGTCCTACTGATTTCGTACACGTTTCCGCCGGTGGGTGGAGCCGGGGTCCAGCGTAGTGCCAAGTTCGCCAAGTATTTGCCCCGCTTCGATTGGAACGTCTCGGTGCTCACAGTCGCCAATCCATCGGTCCCGCTATTCGATGAGAGCCTGTGCGCGAGCGTCTCCGACGAGACCGTGATCGAGCGCGTGACGACTTGGGAGCCATCGTACAAGCTCAAAGCTCAAGTGTCGGCGGGACGGAACGGACACACGCGAAGCGGATTGGGGAGCGCGCTGAAATCGCTGCGCGCTCGACTGCGAGCGCACTTCTGCAGCCAGACCCGCAAATCCTCTGGATGCCCAACGCGACCCGTCACGGTGGACGGTTGCTCAACCGGATTCCCCACGATGCGGTGCTGGCCACGGGTCCACCATTCTCGTCCTTTCTGATCGGGGCTCGAATCAGCCGCCGCTTCGGGCTCCCACTCGTGCTCGACTATCGTGACGAATGGGACATCAGCAATCGACATTGGGAGAATCGCAGCGCACACGGCCTGGGCCACCGTCTCCAGCAACGGATGCAGGCAAAACTGCTTCGACAAGCCCGTGTCGTGCTAGCCACGACGGAAGCCAGCGCGGCGCAAATCCGTCAACTCGGGCACGAAGTCGGCAGCACCGCGTCGGTGAAATGCATTTACAACGGCTACGACCCGGACGACTTTGTCAGTCCTCCGCCAACCGCGGCTCGGGCCAAGTATCGCATTACGTACGTGGGCACGCTCTGGGAATTGACGTCAGTTGAGCCTTTGGTCGCGGCAGTGAAACGGCTCGAATCGATCGACGCCGCCGCTGCGGCGATGATCGAAATTGTCTTCGCCGGCCGCGGCACCGAGGCGCAAGACGCGATCCTCGCGCGACTCGAATCGTCGCCGTGCCAGCTGACGCGGCACAACTATCTCGCTCATGACGAAGCGCTGCGTCTGATGAGGGATTCCGATCGGCTGTGTCTGTTGCTCACGGATTCGAGCGACGCCGGCCGGGTCATGCCGGCAAAGTTGTTTGAGTACCTCGCCGCCGAGCGGCCCCTGCTTTCGATCGCTCCGCGGGGCGAGGTGTGGGACGTCCTGCGCAATCACCCTGACGCCGGGTTGCATCTCCCCAATGACGTCGATGGGATTGCTGCTTCGCTGCGCAAGATGGTTCAGGCACACGCGGCAGGTTCGACGCCGCGCGTGGAGTTCGATCGAACTCAGTACTCACGGGTCGTCCAGGCAGGTCAATTGGCGGCCGTGCTCGATTCCGTGCTGGCTTCGTCGACTGTGGATCAAGCCGCCACATGAGTCTTTTTCGTACGATCCGCGTCGACCTGTCGACCAAAGCGAAGTGGTGCTATGGCCACGATGACGGCATGGCGATCCTCAAGACTTTGGCAACCGATGGCACATTTGCCATGATTTTGTATCGCCTCATGCAGTGGTCGCGGCGGCTACGCTTAGAGCCGCTCGCCATGCTGTTCAACAAGCTTAACGCAATCTGCTGCCAGTGTATCATCGGTCGAGGTGCAGAATTCGGACCGGGTTTCGTGCTGATCCATTCGCAGGGTGTGGTGATCAATTCCGCCGTCCGCGGCGGCGATCGCATACTCGTCGAGCATCAGGTCACGATCGGAGCCGAACGCAACGCCAGCCCGACTTTGGGCAGCGATATCTTTATCGGCGCCGGTGCAAAGATCATTGGTGCCGTCGAAATCGGCGACGGTGCTCAGGTGGGCGCCAACGCGGTCGTGGTCGACGACGTGCCCGCCTTTGCGACCGTGGTCGGCATTCCAGCGCGGGTGGCTCGAATTAAGTCGCCAGACGTCGAGGCAAAGGTCGCGGAACACCCGTAGCGACCGAACAGCACACAGAGAATGAGTCTGCAGATTACCGCAATTGTTTTCTGGGTGTGTGTCGGGACGGTTGCATTCACGTACGCCTTGTATCCGCTCTCGATTTGGAGCCTGTCGCGACTATTCGGTTCGTGCCGGACGGGGCAGTTCGAGGCGGGTACCGTCCTGCCAAAAGTGACGCTACTGATTTCCGCGCACAACGAGGAGAAGTGCATTGCCGCTCGCGTGTGCAATGCCCTGGCGTCCGACTATCCGCGCGACAAGCTTGAAATCGTGATCGCATCCGACGGCAGCGACGATCGGACGAACGACATTGTGCGGACATTTGCTCCCCAAGGCGTGAGACTGATTGCTTATCCAGAGCGACGCGGCAAGGCAGCGGTGCTGAATTCGGCGATCGGAGAAATAGGCGGCGAGATCGTTGTTTTTTCTGACGCCAACACGAACTACGAGCCCGACGCGATCCGTCACCTGGTGCGATGGTTTATCGATCCTGAAATCGGTGCTGTGTGTGGCAAACTGCTGTTGACGGATCCCGTCACCGGACGAAATGCGGATGGAATCTACTGGCGTTACGAGTCCTTTCTCAAGCAGTGCGAAGGTTCTCTGGGGGGACTCCTCGGCGCCAACGGTGCCATTTATGCGATGCGCCGCGAGTTGTTCTGCCCGGTGCCGGCCCACACGATCACGGACGACTTCGTGATACCGCTGCTGGCGAAACTGAGGCACGGCTTTCGAATCGTCTTTGATGCGACGGCTGTTGCTCACGAAGAGACGGCATCCGACATCGGCGGCGAATTTCGCCGCCGTGTTCGGATTGGAACCGGCGATTATCAAAGCCTGACGACCCTTTGGCCGCTGCTGGATCCCCGCCACGGCTGGACGAGTTTTACGTTCCTGTGCCACAAGCTGCTGCGCTGGCTGTCGCCCTTCATGCTGGTCGGGATGTTTGTGGCGAATCTGTTCTTGCTGACGCGGCCGCTCTACGCCGGTCTGTTTGCCGCCCAATTGGTCTTCTATGCCGTCGCGCTGGTCGGCTTTCGGCTCACGGGGAACCACGGGACGGTGAAATTGCTGCGGGCGACGAGTCTCTTCTGCAGCGTGAACGCGGCTTTGCTGGTCGGCTTCTGGCGATGGCTGGTGGCGACGCCTTCCGGTACCTGGCAGCGCACTAGTCGAGACGCCGAAATCGCCGAAGCCGCTTCGACACTTTGACGATGTTTCAAATCCGCGGACTTTCCCCGGGCGCGATCGGACAATTGGCCTACGCTTCCTTGCGGCCGTTGCCGACGGGGCCTCTGCACGTCTTCCTCTGCATCGCCGATCACTTCGAACCGATGTGGAGCCAAGCGGCTCTGTCGGTCCAGCGGGAACGAATGCAGCGGTGGGTGACGGAATACCCGCGGGTGATGGCGGAATTTTCCGACGTGCGCGGTCGGCCACCGCAACATACGTTCTTCTATCCGGCCGATCCGGACCAGCGGGCACACACGCCGGAACACGTGGGTCAATTGGCAAAACTCTGCCACGACGGCTGGGGAGACGTCGAGGTGCACTTGCACCACGACAACGATACGCCTCAGAACCTGGGTCGACACGTTGACCTGGTTCAAAGAACACCTTGTACGACGAACACGGACTATTGGCGAAAAACGAGCGCGGCGAGATCACGTATGGTTTCATTCATGGCAACTGGGCACTGTGCAATTCTCGGCCGGACGGGCGCTGGTGTGGCGTGAATGGCGAGCTTACGGTTTTGCGCGAAACCGGCTGCTACGCAGACTTCACGCTGCCCGCGGCCCCGGACCCATCCCAAACGCGAACCGTCAACTCGATTTACTATGCGACCGACCATTCGCCACGTCCTAAGTCGCACGACACCGGTCTGCGCGCGAGTTGGCTCGCCGCCCGCAAAGGACGGATTGTTGATGATTCAGGGTCCGACGATGATCGATTGGTCGCGTCGGAAACGCGGGCTCGTGCCGCGATTGGAGAATGCGAATCTCGACGGCCGAACGCCACCCTCTGCGGCGCGACTCAGTTGCTGGCTGCGGGCCGGAATCCACGTCACCGGCCGGCCCGATTGGATCTTCATCAAGCTCCACACGCACGGGGCACCAGAGCACAATGCCGCGATGTTGCTCGGCGAACCAATGCAGCGCTTCCATGCATCGCTCGCTCAACGGCATCGGGAAGATCCGTCAGTTCCAATACTATTATGTAACCGCCAGGGAGAATGGCCGAGCTTGTACATCAGGCCGAGCAAGGAGCCAAAGCCCCGGCGTTCAATCGAGCGATCGAATTCGCCATCTGACGGGATTTCGAATCCTGCCAGAGCCACAGATGGCGGACGCCGCGTGTCGAATGAGCGTGGTTTCGCGTTGCCGCAGCCGTTCGCCTAGCGGCACGATGCGCAGTCCCTTTTCTTTCGGCGACCGTGCATTGCGATGGCCAACGCCATTCCAGCCCCGGCGAGCAAGATCGTATTGGGCTCCGGCACGTCGGGCCTAGGATCCACCTCCAGATCGTATTTTAATTGGAAACCGTCGAAAGAGTCGTCGTTGACACTGCCCACGGCGACGTAGATGGTCGATCCGCTGGCGACGTCGCCGAGTGCATCTCCGAACAGTGCGATGCTGCCGGTACCCGGGGCGGTACCGGTGCTGATCCTAGGCGACGACTCGCTATTGACGAAGACTTTCAAGTTCAAGCCATCGGTGCTGCCCATCGCATTGGGATTGGAGTTTCGCAACCAACCGTTGGCAATGGAAACGGTGGCCGGCCCGGCGATCGTGTAGGCTGCGATTGCATAGCGTTCAATGTCGCCGGACCCTACCTGAGTAGCACCTGCGCCGGGGTGGCCTCCGGGCAGGCCGTCCACCAGTCCGAAGTTCAAGAAGTAGGCGGGAGCAGGTGTTTTTAGGTCACCGCCAGTCGACGTGTAGAGACCGCTCGCATTGGCAATCAGCGCGGTGTAATTCGCCGGATTGCCGATCGGGCCGGCGCTGTTCCAAAGATAGGACCAGCCTGGTGCCGGCGTGGGATATTGAAACGAGTCTTGGAAGGTGATCGTCGCACTCAAACCGGTGTTAATTCCGGCCGAGAGGAACATCACCAACGTCAAAGTTGTTAATCGCATGTCTCGCGTGACCTCGAGCGCAGTGGAATTCGCACCACGCCGAATAAAAGAGTGCTAACCTGTCAGAAATGATCCAGGGGAATGTCAGTGACAAACCACTTTGGTCATTAGGTCAGCGGTCCAAGAATCGCGATGAACTGCTCCCTCCGCCGACACGCTCAAATCGAGGAGCGACGGGGGAACAAAGATTGGTTAATAAGCACCATCCAAACTAGGCGAATCTACATCAGATGTCAAGTGTTTTCCAAGGCAATAGTTAAAATGATGGGACTCGGTGACTTGGAAACTGGCGGATGGAACGGCTTTCGTGACCTGGAAAAATGGACCTGTTTCACAGTCTTCCAACGTGAATTAGGCTATATCAGTACTGAAATTTGCTGGTGCTGCAAGAATTCGAATGTGCACATCTGGCGTCTGAATAGCCATCACGCCGCCCTTTGATCTCAAAGAAATGGCTGAACGAACGATGTCGACCCTAGCAGACAAGATTGCCGACAAAACGGCGCGTGTTGGAATCATTGGGCTCGGGTACGTCGGCTTGCCGCTGGCGCGAGCGTTCATTGAAGCCGGCTACCGAGTTCTTGGTTTCGACGTCGATCAGGCGAAGGTAGATCAACTCCTGGCGGGTCGAAGTTACATCGGTCATTTGGACCCGGCGTGGATTGTGCGCTGTATCGAGAACCATTCGCTCGAACCGACCTCCGACATGGGGCGGTTGAACGAACCGGACGCGATCTTGATTTGCGTGCCCACGCCGCTCACCGAAAGCCGCGACCCGGATTTGAGCTATGTCGAAGCCACGGCCCGCGAGATAGCCCGGCGGCTGCGACCGGGACAACTGGTCGTCCTGGAAAGTACGACGTATCCCGGAACGACACGAGATGTGATGCTTCCCATCCTCGCAGAGAGCGGCCTCGAAAGTGGCCGGGATTTCTTCCTGGCCTACAGCCCGGAGCGGGAAGATCCGGGCAATGCCGATTACACCGCTGGCGGCATCCCGAAGGTAGTCGGCGGCATCGACGCCGTCAGTCTGCAATTGGCGGAACGCCTCTACGGCAACGCCGTCACAAAAGTCGTCCCGGTCTCCTCCTGCGAGGTCGCCGAAGCTTGCAAAGTTCTTGAGAACACGTACCGGGCGGTCAACATCGCGCTGGTCAATGAGCTGAAGCGCGTCTTCGAGCGACTCGGGATCGACATCTGGGAAGTGATCGCGGCGGCCAAGACCAAGCCGTTCGGCTTTCAAGCGTTCTATCCCGGGCCAGGACTCGGCGGCCATTGCATTCCCATCGATCCGTTCTATTTGAGCTGGGTTGCCCGCAAGTTCGACGTGCCCACGCGCTTCATCGAATTGACGGGTGAAGTCAACGCAGGAATGCCTGAGTACGTGGTTGAACGGTTGACTCTGGCGTTGAACGAGAAACGAATGCCTGTCAACGGCAGCAACATCTGCATTCTGGGCGTCGCTTACAAGCGTGACGTCGACGACCCCCGCGAAAGCCCGTCGTTTCGTCTGATGGAGCTTCTGGCCGCACGCGGCGCCAAGCTGTCCTACAGCGACCCCCATATTCCGCGCCTACCGCGGATGCGACATTACCAACTGCCGGAGATGACGAGCCGCGAGCTGACCCGGGAATTCCTGGCGGCACAGGATTGCGTTCTCATCGCCACCGACCATCGGGCTTTCGACTACGACTTCATCGTCCGGCACAGCCGGCTCGTGGTTGACACGCGCAATGCGACGGCCGGCGTCACTACCGCGGGCGCGACGATCGTGAAGGCCTAGACTCGCTTTTCAATCGACGCCAGTTTGAAATCACGATGACGCGATATTTGGTTACCGGCGGTGCCGGGTTTATCGGCTCGCATCTGGCCACGGCGCTGGTGGAACAAGGTCGATGACGTCGTTGTGCTCGACAATCTCTGCACCGGTCGGCGGGAAAACCTGCAGCATCTTTCCGGCAGAATCAAGTTGATCGAGGGGGACCTGCTGAACCGAAGCGACGTCGAGCAGTCGCTCGACGGCGTCGAAGTCGTGTACCACCAGGCCGCTCTGGGATCGGTGCCGCGGAGCGTGGAGTTGCCGCTCGACACGCACGCCGCGTGCGCCACAGGTACGTTGAACTTGCTCGACCTGGCGCGGGCGGCGGGGGTCCGGCGGGTGATCTACGCGGGCTCGAGTAGCGCCTACGGCGATCAGCCGTTCATGTCGAAGCGCGAGAGCGACACGCCCCGGCCGCTTTCGCCCTACGCCGCCGCAAAAATCGCCGGGGAAGCCTACTGCCAGGCCTTTACGGCCAGCTACGGACTGGAAACCGTGGTTATCCGCTACTTCAACGTGTTCGGGCCCCGCCAAGATCCCAACGGCGAATACTCGGCCGTGATTCCGAGATTTGTGACGGCGATGGTCCAAGGTAGTCGACCAACCATTTTCGGAGACGGCGGACAGTCGCGCGACTTTACCTATGTCGAAAACGTGGTTCAGGCCAATCTGGCCGCGGCGACGGCACCCGAAGCCATCGGACGCATCATCAACGTTGCCTGCGGACAGCAATTCACGCTGCTGCAACTCGTCGCATCGATCAACAAAGTATTGAACATCAACGTCGAGCCCATTTTTGCTGCGCCAAGGGCTGGCGACATTCGTGCTAGCCTCGCCGACATTTCGCTCGCCCGCAAGGTGCTCGGTTATGAGCCTGCCATCGACTTTGAAGAAGGGCTCCGGCGGTCGATCGACTATTATCTGTCGCTCGTCCGCTGAAGGGCGGGGCCCGTTCCCGCGATGCTTCAATTCGACCGCGGCTGAAGAATTCTCATTGGGGCGCGGCGGCGTCTGCGCCGTCGGACATCATCTCCCCCAGCGCCGAAAGCGTCTTGCTTTCGAGTTTCCGCATCGCCCGTTGCGTCTGTCAACGACGTTCTCGTGGCCAGGCGGAATGGTTTCGATGCCGGCGCAAAGTCGTTCTGCATGACCATTGGTCCGGGCCCGGCTGCCTGAGCCTTGGCCGGCAGGTCGATCATCCGCTCGAGGCCGGCTAGAGTCTCCGCTTGCCCGGTGGACTGAGTCACGGTAGTGGCCGCAGGACGGTCCGCCGCTTGCGGGGCGGCCACCGGCGCCAAATAAGCGGCAGGTCTGTCCATCGGCTCGGACACGGTGATCTTCAGCGGTGCGGATTGATTCGGCGGCACCGCCTGAGTCGCCGCAGGAATGATCGATTGGGGCATCGTTCGAGGTGCAGCCACCGACCGCTGCGAGAAACTCAGCGGCGGGGCGGCCGCGTTGGATTGACTTCCGAGTGGCTCTTTTCCCAAATGGATCGCGGTCGGTCCCCAAGCTTCGCCCGGTCGTCGTCGTTTGGGAGCGGTTGGGAGCGCAGATTGCCCGCCGGCCTCTGCAATTGTGCACCTTTGCCGATCGGCGTGAGAGACGCCGGCGGATCATCGCCGAACGGATTGGCTTGCGGGCCTGCGGAATTCGGCACAGCATGCTGCCAGATCTGTGGTGGGTGCAGATCGACGGGCACGCCCGCGGGCATCGTCGGGCCGCAGCTCCCGTCGACGCAGCGCGGCCCGTCCGCGGGCCATTCACGCCAGCAGGTTTGCTTGAGTCCATAGTCTTCCCGGCTGGGGCCGCACGGCTGCTCAAAGACAGCGTCCTCTCCCAAACACCAGAACACGGACTTGCGGATGTCGGTTGGCGCCCCAAGCTCCAACGCGCGCTTTCCCCAGCAACAGACGTTGCAGCCACTGGCAGCGGCGAGGCAGACGATCAAGCTAATGGTGCCAAGTTGCCGCATGATGGAAGTGTCGGTTCTAAACTGTTTTCGTTCGTGGAAATGGCACTGGTAAAGTGCCGAGGTTGCGCTACGCCGTCAGGCGATTCCAAATTAGAAGCCACCACCAAATCCGCCAGTTCCACCGCGATTGAAGAAGACAAGCTCCTGAGTCGTCGACGTACCCAATGCGATGAAGCCGGCGATCCGTTCAAATGGTGCAATCAGCTTGCCAAGCTTCGTATCGAACGCAACCAGCTTGTCTTCGGACACAAACAAGCGGTCGCCCGGCAATATCTGGTAATTCGTCGAGGTGTCGCCGCGCTGCGTCACCGCGAGCCAATCCACCGGCAGCAATTGATCACCGTCGCAATCGTTCCTTCCCGGCCGGGCGATCCACATCCGCGTCGACGAATTGGAATCGAGTCCCTGCACCTGTCCGATCGCGTCGAGGACCGTTTCATTTCCCTTGGCCGGCAAAATGATCACGCGGTCGCCGAGGCCGGCACCCTGCGTCACGACGTAATACACCTTGCTGTTGTAGCCCAACACGTCGAGTGAAATCTGCGGGTCCTCGAGGTAGGCCGAAAGATGCGCTTCGACCGCGGCCCGCGCTTCTTCGATCGTCAAGCCGACGAGCCGCACGCGGCCATAGGTCCCGAGATTCACTTTGCCGTCGGGCGCCACCAGGTGTTCGCCAATGATCTGCTGCTGCGCGGCCAGCTCGGCGATGCTCACCGACACCTGAGACGCGTTGTAGTACTTTTCGAGAATGGTCGCGATCGAGTGTTGAACCTCGTCCACCGTGTGGCCGACCACACGAATCGGGCCGCGATCGATTTCTTCGCTGACCGTCTCCCCGAAGGGCAGTTGAATCGTCCCGTTGGGCTGAATGTTGTACTGTCCGCTGATGGCCGCTACCTCGGGCGCGCCGGTTGCGACGATTGTCACAACATCAAGCGGTCGAAGGTGATACGGCTCTTTGGGAAGCAGGCTGATGGCCTCGATCGAGAGCACGTCCGGCGGCTCGATGATATAATCTGGCAGGGTCGTCTTGCAGAGTTCCCGTGGGACTTCTGGTGGGACCTGGGGAATCGGCCCGCCCGGATCCCGTCCTGGATAGATGAAATGGCAGCCGCTGCCACTGCCAGTGAGCAGCAACAGGCAGATCAATTTCAGTGATCGTCGGCAGAGTGGCATAGGATCGGTGGTTGACACGAGCTTTCGCCGCCCGCGAAAATAGCGAGCGCGCGACTGCTTTCCCCCCGATCTCGTACAGTCACGGTTCCTATCATCGGAAAACTCGACGCAAACCTTGAGGTTTACCAATTGGACGTGCCGACTATTGCAGTGCGGCCCGGAATCGAGCGAAAAGGAGCCCTCCCATGCGTGCTATCGACAAATCATCTTCCCTGATAGCGGTGCTAGTTGGTGCTCTCACGCTCTTTAGCGCCGGCGCGGCCCACGCGCAATACCAGATCACGCCGCTTCGAACCGAGCCGGCCGACGGTCAGCCCCTATTTGAACTTGTTCCGCTTCAATAACAGCGTGATTCCCAACTACCAGTCGTTGGTGCGGCCCGAGCAGCAGGCCCAGCGATTCAAACAACAGCAACAACAGCTCGATCGCCAGCAGCAAGAAGCGCTCCGCCAGCTCCAGTCAAACGTTCGCGTGTTGCAGGAGCCTCCTGTCAAAAGCGATCTCGTCGCGCCAACGGGCAAAGGTAGCTGGTTCAACGTGCAGGGCGGGTCGCAGTTTGGAAACACTTCGAGATTCTATTCTCAAGCTGGACGGAGCGACGCAATTCAGCGCTAGCAGCCAGACCGCCACCGGGAGATGACGACGGCAATCCCCGCCAGGGCAGTCAATCACGCCCGTGTCGTTTCGGCGAATACTTTGGCGACGTCGCCGGATCCGTCCCGGAGCAAGGGCTTACTTCACGTTCGCGTGGTAAAGCGGGGCGACAACGCCCCGCGAATCGCCATCTTCCGGGACTGCCTGCCAACCGCGCGCGCCGCTTCGAGCGGCTAGTATTGCCCGCTCTCGCTTTGCTTGAACTCGGCTCCGCGGTCCCAACAAAACCGTCGGGTCAAAATCTTCGTCGGAACCGATGCCCCGGCGGCTGTCCTGTCGTGTAGATTGTTCAGGGGACCGTCCCTCGACGAGCGCGGCGGGATTAGAATTGGAAGAAGTCCAGAAATCGATCCCAAGCCGGAGCTTGCGGGGTTTTTCGGGCTGAGATTCTGCATCCGAGGGCAATCTCAAATAGGAAAGTGATGTCTTCACCGCTGGGCAATTGTCGACAGGGTGCGTCCGCAGTCATGTGGTTCAGTTGTCTAGAAGCAGGTTCAAAGCGAGCGGGGACTGTCCCTTTGTCTGAGACGGTTTTGAAACTGCTTCTGCTGGTTGCCGCGTTTCCGGTTATACTGCGAAACGGCGCGGGCCGCGGAAGAATTCCAGCTGGTCTGGGCGGATGAATTCGATCGCGACGGCCCGCCCGACCCGCAAAACTGGACCGCCGAGCACGGCTTCGTGCGCAACGAGGAACTGCAGTGGTATCAGACCGACAACGCCCGTTGCGAAGGGGGGCGGCTGGTGATTGAGGCGCGGCGCGAACACGTGGCGAACCCTCGATACGATCCGGAGAGTCGCCGCTGGAATCGTCGCCGGCCCCAGTCGGATTACACGTCCGCGTCGCTCATGACACGAGGTCGCCAGCAGTGGCTCTACGGCCGAATTCGTGATGCGCGGGAAGATCGACACTCGGCCCGGGCTCTGGCCCGCGTTTTGGACCTTGGGGAGCGCGCGGGGCTGGCCGGGCTGCGGCGAGATCGACATCATGGAGTCGTACGACGGCAAGCTGCTGGCCAACGCCGCCTGGCTCGGTGAACGGGGTCGCCCAGCGTGGGATACGGTGGTCCGCCCGCTGGCGAGTTTTGGCGCAGGTGAGGCAAAACCCGGCGGTTGGAGCGACAAGTTTCACAAGTGGCGGATGGATTGGGACCGCGATTGGATCAAACTCTACGTCGACGATCAACTCATCAACGAAGTCGACGTCGCCGCCGCGGTGAATCACGACCAGCTACGCAGCCTGCCCTTCCGCGAGCCCCACTATCTGTTGTTAAACCTGGCGGTGGGTGGAACGCAGGGCGGCGATCCGTCCGGCACCGAGTTTCCAGCCCGGTTCGAAGTCGACTACGTCCGTGTCTATCAGCAGTCACCTGCAGCAGGCGAGACCGAATGAACAAGCGACGGCTACTCCTGACAGTCCTGCTCGGACTAGGATTCGGCGCGTGCGCGGCAACGGCTGCCGACCAGTCGCCGACCGCGGTGCTCGATCCGCGCTGGGCCACGTCGCTCGAACCCACGGTGGATTTGGAGAAAGGCTGGCGGGACCCGCCCGAGGTGTCGCGGGTTCGTTGCTGGTGGTGGTGGCTCAATGGCAACGTCACCAAGGAAGCGATCACCCGCGACCTCGAAGAGATGAAGGCCAAGGGCCTCGGCGGCGCGAATATCATCGATGCGGGCGGCGCCGACCAGCGCGGAAATCGTCAGGTTCCCCACGGCCCCGACTTCGCCAGTACCGCGTGGCGCGAACTGTTCGTGCACGCCGTAAAGGAAGCCGACCGATTGGGACTGGAGCTCGGACTCAACATCCAAAGCGGCTGGAACCTCGGCGGGCCGACGGTCCGGCCCGAACAGGCCGCCAAGAAGCTCACTTGGGCCGAGACCACCATTGCCGGCGGCAGCCCGGTCGACCTGAAGTTGCCGCAACCTCCGACCGTGGACGACTTCTATCGCGACGTAGCAACGCTGGCCGTGCGTGTCGGCGCCGACGCGAACGCCAGCAACGGCTTCGAAGTCTCCGCGGAGAGCTCACAGGCCAACCACCCGCCCGCGCTGGCCGTCGACGGCGATCCGAAGACGTTTTGGGTCTCGGGGACCTTCGAGCCGGGCGACGGCCCAAGCCTCGAGCGCCCGGTCCGACTCGAATTCGAATTCGCGGCTCCGACGGCGGTTTCGCAGATCGTCATTTACCCGCGCGACAATTACGGCCCGAAGCGGGGCTGGGTCCAAAGCGCCGCCAGTCCGCACAATTGGCACGTCCTGGGCCGCTGGTCGGCAGACGCCAGCGGCAAGACGATTATCAATTTTCCGCGGACCACCGCCAGGCGATTCCGCTTGGTGATCGTCGACGCCTACGATCCGCGGAGCCCGGTCATGCCGCGCAACGTGCAGATCGCTGAGGTCGAGCTCCGCAACGACGGCAATCTGTTTCAAGGGGGCGCCGCCCGCCTGGCCCGCGTCGAGAACTTCGAGCAGAAGGCGTACTACGAATATCCGGGACCATTCACGGCGACCAAGGCCGATCATCTGCTGCGCGTCGGCGTTGGCCAGCCGGGCGAGCAATGCATTCAACCGGACACCATGATCGACCTTTCCGACCGCGTTGGCGCCGACGGAGAGCTCGCCTGGGATCCCCCGCCGGGAAGCTGGAAGATTCTCCGTTTCGGCTACACGCTCACTGGCTCGCGGGTCTCGACGTCGAGCGAGGGCTGGAGCGGCTATGCGATCGACTACCTCGACCCGGAGGCATTCGACACCTATTGGCAGCAAGTCGTCGAGCCGCTACTTGCGGCGGTCCAACCCTACCTCGGTCGTTCGCTTCGTTTCTTGCACACCGATAGCTGGGAGCTGGGGCCGGTGAACTGGTCGCCCTCACTGCCGAAAGAATTCGCCCGCGCTCGCGGCTACGACATGACGACCTATTTGCCAGTGCTGGCCGGCTACGTGGTCGAGAGCCGCGACGCGTCGAATCGCTTCCTCGACGACTTCCGGCGGACTCTTGCTGAGCGGATCGCGGCCGGCAACTACGGCCAGTTTCGCCAGCATGCGCACCAGCTCGGCCTCGGTCTGCACCCGGAGTCGGGCGGTCCACATGCGGCGCCGATCGATGCTCTGCTCTGCCTCGGTCGCAGCGACATCCCGATGGGCGAGTTCTGGGCCCGCTCGCCGACGCATCGCACCCAGGATTTCGAACGGTTTTTCACCAAGCAGCCGTCTTCGGCGGCCCACGTCTACGGCAAGCGAATCGCGCTGGCCGAGGCGTTCACGTCGATCGGTCCGCAATGGGAACAGGGCCCCCGCGATTTGAAGCCGGTGTTCGACCAGGCCGCGTGCGAGGGGCTTAACCTGGCGATGCTACATACGTTCGACTGTTCGCCCGCGTCGATGGGGTCGCCTGGCCAGGCATATTTCGCCGGCACGCATGTCAATCGCCACGTGACCTGGTGGCCAGTGGCGGGCGCGCTGTTCGACTATTTCAATCGCTGCCAGTTCCTGTTGCAGCAAGGACTGCCCGTCTCCGACGTGCTCTACTTCTATGGCGAAAACGTGCCTAGCTTTGTCCGCCTCAAGGCCGACGATCCGGCCGGCGTGTTACCCGGCTACGACTATGACGTGATCAACCGGGAAGCATTACTGGAGCGGACCCGAGTCGTGAACCGGCAGATCGTCCTTCCGGACGGCACCACTTATCGGATGCTCGTCCTGCCGCCGGGCGATTGCTACAGCCTCGACGTGCTGCGCAAGGTGGATTCGCTGCTGTCAGCCGGGGCCACGATCGTCGGCCCCAAGCCGGGTGGGCCGATCGGCCTGTCGTTCGATCCCGACGATGAAGCGGAATTCCGTGAGCTCGCCGATCGATTGTGGCAGGACGACGCGGACGGAGAGGGCCCCGCGGTCCGCGACGTGCCGGCCCGCAAGGCACTGGGCGACGCGGGGATCGGCCTCGATTTTTCCGCCGGCAGCGCCGACCTGCCGGTGGGGCAGATCGACTATGTCCATCGCCGCACCACGGATGCTGAGATCTACTTCATCGCCAATCGTACGGCCAGTCCGAAGTCGATCGAGGCATCGTTTCGCGTAGCCGGCAAGCAGCCTGAACTCTGGGACGCCGTCAGCGGGAGGATCGGCGAGGCCCAGGCGTTCTGGCAGGCGGACGGCCGAACCATTGTGCCTCTGCGGCTCGAGGCCGGGGGATCCACGTTTGTCCTGTTCCGACACGATATTCCCGTCTCTGCAAAGGGGCCGCGTCCATCGAACGAGCCGCAGCTCGCCAGGGCCATGTCGCTCGACCAGCCTTGGTCGGTCGAATTCGATTCGCGTCTTGGCGGGCCCGTCGGGTCGCAGCCGTTCCCCGAACTGAAGAGTTGGACCGATTTCGACGAGCCAAAAATCAAGTATTACTCCGGCACGGCGACCTACCGGACGACGTTCGATTTGGCCGATGCCCTGGCCGCCGGCGAACGAATCTGGCTCAGCCTGGGGGACGTGAAGAACGTCGCCAATGTTCGCCTGAACGGCAGCTCGCTCGGCGTCGCCTGGACGGACCCCTTTCGCGTCGAGTTGACCGGCCACCTCCGCGATCATGGAAACGAACTGTCAATTGAAGTCACCAATCTCTGGCCCAACCGGCTGATCGGTGACCAGTGCGTGCCCCCCAACGAGAGGATCACCATGACGAACATCACCAAGTTTCAGGCCAAATCGCCGCTGCTGAAGTCCGGCCTGCTGGGGCCGGTCTCGTTGTGGGCGGAATCCGACTCGCCGCCCGAATGACGAGGTTTGGCGTGGAGTTGAATCGCACCCAGGATGCCTCCATCTTTCTCGAATTTCCCGCGTTTGGCAGCTAAATTCTCCGCTGAGATTCGCTGGTCGGCGGACATTTAGTTATGTAGGTGGCCACCGATCGACTGCTACTGCCCGAGCCGGTCGATCCCCCACCGCGGTGGGTCGGGAGTTTCCAGCGGACGGCCTTTCCAGAGGATTTGGGGTTGATGGCAGACATGGCGGACGCCAAGGACAGACACGGTCAGTACATCGAGTTGCTGACCACGCACCAAAGTCGCTTATTTACGTTCCTCTACGCACACGTGCTGAACATGGCCGACGCGGAGGACCTTTACCAGCAGGTAGCGCTCGTGTTGTGGGAGAAGTTTGACCAATTCATTCCCGGCACCGATTTCGGAGCCTGGGCCATTCGCGTGGCGGACCTCACGATCAAGAACTTCCTCCGCGGCAAGCGCCGGAGCAAAGTTTTCTTCAGCGACGAAGTTATGCAGCGGATCATCGACTACCAAACGGCAGCCCAACCGCGGCAGGTGATGGCCCGCACCGAGGCCCTGCAGGGGTGCTTGAAGCGGCTGCCGCGGTCCGACCGTGAGCTGGTCGAGCAGTGCTACGGCTCGGATACGAAGATCAAGGATATTGCCGAAAGTCTGGGGCGGAGCGGGTGCAGTGTACACGTCGCTGTGTCGGATTCGTCAGGCGTTGTTGGCTTGCATCGAGCGAGCCCTCACTACTGAGGCCAAGTAATGGCGCCCGTCATGAAGACTCAAGATCATTCGCCAAATCGACTGCAGGAATTGATCAACGCCGCCG
Source organism: uncultured Planctomycetota bacterium (assembly GCA_963808175.1). GTDB lineage: Bacteria > Planctomycetota > Planctomycetia > Pirellulales > Lacipirellulaceae > DASYDU01. Next base: position 365,166 of record CAWEEU010000009.1, read on the forward strand.
TCGTCGGCGAGCTGTCCGACGGCGAAATGCGCGAGCTGGAAGCATTGCTCTGTGCGGACTCCGAGGCGCTGGCCACGTTCGTCAAATGTTGTCAACTGGAGATCGATCTCCGTTTTCAAACCCGCGCGGCGCTCGTCGGGCGTCGCGCGATCGCCGACGTGGCGCGCGGCGAATCTGAATTGGCCTCCCAGCGTTCCGCGTCGTCGGCCGTGAATGGCGTCGAAATCCCGCGCTCGCTGGTGGGACTGGCAGCCGCCGTGCTGATCGGGCTGTTCGCCTGGTGGGCGACCTCGTATTGGGGCGAAATCCCGGCCGAGCGTCAGCCGCAGCCGATTGCCCGGCTCGCCGAAAGCGACGATGCCCATTGGCTCGGCGACGAGGGGCCGAACGTCGGACATGAGTTTGTCGAGGGCGACAGCGTCTATTTGACCAAGGGTCGCGCGCGGATCAGCATGTCGAGCGGCGCCGAGGTCGTGCTCCGCTCGCCCTGTTTTGTCACGCTCGCCGCCGCCAACCGCGTGCAGCTGGAAGAGGGCGTCGTGACGGCCCAAGTTGCGGAGTGGGGACGCGGCTTCACCGTCGCTACCAACGCGATGAACGTCGTCGACCTGGGCACCAAGTTTGCCGTGGCCGCCGGCGCCCACGGTGTCTCCGAGGCCCACGTGCTGGACGGGCAAGTCCGCGTCCAACCGCTCTTGAACGTGACGCCTAATCGCCGCAGCATGTTGCTCTCGGGCGGCGAGGCCTACCGTGTCGAAACCGAGCGGAAAGTGGCCATGCGGCTCAAGGCCGACCGCAAGCTGTACGACGCCGAGATGGGCGACCTGCCGCCGTTCAAACCAATCCTGATCCACAACACGGGCAAGGGCCTGATGCCGGGCGACGAGGATCCCCACTGGCGAATCAGCGCCGGCCCCAAGTGTACGGTCTACGACGGACCACAATTCGCCGTCGTCTGCGAGGCCGACAGCCGATATCTCGCCAACGACAAGGATCGCTCGCAATGGGTCTCCGTAACCAACCCCGCGCGCCCGGTGCACCGCCGAGCACGGAGTTCACGTTCGAGACCACGTTCGACTTGAGCGGCTACGACGTCTCGACCGTCACCATCGCGGCCCAGGTCATCGCCGACAACGGCGTGCGGACAGTTCGCGTGAACGGCCAGCCGATTGCGCTCTCTCCCTGGAACCTCAACGAACGCGACCAATATTTCAATCGCTTCGTCGTGATCGAAATCCGCGAGAATCTGGTGCCGGGCGTCAATCGCGTCGAGTTCGACGTCTGGAACGGCGTCGATCGTTATGCGCCGGAGGCGCCGAACCCGGTCGCGCTCCGCGTCGAGTGGCAGGCGTTTGGCCGGCCGCTGGAGGCAGGAAATACGGCGTACCAGGTTACACCGATAACCACACAATCCGCTTCCCGACTGGCCAGCCAGCGCACGACGGGACGGCTACTTATCATCGACTAAACCAGAGGCGAACGACAACTCAGACAGGCGATCGGCTCGAAACGAAGGTTCTTGACAGTGCACGTGGGTCGCTCCCGCCTGCGTTCTTCGGTCCGAGTAGTAACTTCGTGCATTGCCTTCGCCGGAAAACTATGCGCCGACAACCGAGATTCAATTTCAACTTTGCCAGTCTGGGAGCTGGCAGGAACGACAAGAGGTGCGACGTGATGACCATGTTTGTCCGAAGGAGACTTGAGATGCTGCGGAAGATGATGGCGGGCGGACGTCAGTTGGCGGTCTTTGGCGGCAGACGCCGGCTTTGCCCGGCGGTAGCCGCCACGGTGCTGTTTTTGTTCGCCGCCTGTCCGGCGGCGCACGCGTTGGTGAGTCCATATACGGCCGACGCCAACACGGTTTATCTCTATCATCTCAACGAAGCGGCCGGTGGCACGGTGGCGACGAATGCCGGGTCGGCAGGTTTGAACGCGATCGCCTTCAACGGCAATCCGTCGACCGCCGCCGGCGGCACCGATCAGCCGGTCGACACCACCATCCTCGGCGCGACCGGTTTCACCGGATTTGGCAATGCCGCAAACATCAGCACGATCGGCATCGGCCTGGGAGTCGACGTCGACGCCAGCGGAGGATTTCGACTGGACTCCGCCACTTCGCCCGACCGCGCCCCGAATCACAGCTCGATTTTTGGACCGGGTAACACGTTCACCCTCGAAGCGATGATCAACCTCGCGGATCTGTCCCTAACCAATCGTGAAATCATTGCCACGGACAACAGCGAGGCCAACAACTTGCGCGGATTCCAATTTCGCGTCAACAGCGGAAACCTGGAGTTCAACTTCATCGCTCCGAACGTGAGCGCGGTGACGGCGGCCATTCCGACGACCGGCCCCAACGCGTTTGCAGCCAATCAGTGGTTTCATACGGCGCTCTCCTACGACGGCACGAACGCCCGCTTCTATTGGACGCGCGTCGATCCGTCGATCACGTCCGCCAACCTGATTGGCGGCCCGGTGGCAGAAGGGGTCGACGTCAATGCTCCCATGCCCCTTGTATTCGGCAATGAAGCACGCGACACGGGCACCGGCGCCAACTCGAACGAAGGTCTCCGCGGGCTGATCGACGAGGTGCGGATCAGCAACGTGGCCCGCAGCGCAACTCAGTTCATCTTCAACTCCGGCCTGCTGGCGTGCGACGTCGACGGCGTCAACGGCTGCACGATCGACGACTTCAACATCATTAAGAGCAACTTCTTCAAGACAGGTCAGACCCGCAACCAAGGCGATTTGAATGGCGACCAGATCGTGGAATTTGCCGACTTCCGCATCTGGAAGGCCGCCGCCGGACCGGGGTTCGCCAGCGTTACCTTGGCTGGCGTGCCCGAGCCGGGCTCGCTCTTGTTGATTTCGATCGGCGGCTTTTCATTCGTGTCCCTGACTCGGTCTCTGCGAAGGTCGCGCGGCTAACGATGCCGACGACCGGACCGCGCTGAGAAAATGACCATGCTTCGAAGATAAGGGACACATCCGATGATTAGACCTCAACACGCAATACCAATTCTGATTCTGCTGTTGGTCGGGATAGGTTGGCCGGCGGCTGCACAACCGCCTGGCGTACTGAATTTCTGGAACGCCAGCTCGGGGAATTGGACCACCGCTACCAACTGGAGCCGCGGCACCGTACCCGACGGGCAAGATGTTACCGGAGACGACTTCGCCATTATCGGCGGCTTGGGCGGCGTCAACGGCACCGACGGCATCTCCGTGGGAGCAGCGACGGTCAATTCCTCGGTGACTCCCATGCCCGGTGGGATCGTCTTGGGGCTGGCCGCCGCAAACTCCGGATCACTGACGGTCTCCAGCGGCGGCACGCTCACGGTCGCCGACACCGATTTCGACGGTGACGGCAGTGTTTTGGTGGGAAGTGCCGGCACCGGGAACTTGCACGTCGATCGAGGCGGCACGCTCAACGCAGTGACGCTCACCTCCGGCGGCAACGCCAATAGCGCGATCACTCTCGGCAGCGGCGGCGCCGGCACCGCCACCGTGTCCGTCAGCGGCGCCGCGACCTTTGGTCGCACGACGCGGGTCGTTGGCCCCAACGTCGCCTTTAGCGCGGGCAGTATCGCCTTTCAGTCGGCCAGCGTCTTCATTCCAGAAATTACCGGTGCCACGCACTCGGCCCTGAAGACGTCCGGCAATGCCGGCCTGGGTGGAACGCTCCAAGTGGTTTTCAACGGTGTCACGCCGACGACCAGTAGCACTTGGAATTTGATCAATGCGGCGACGATCAGCGGTGCATTCACGTCGATTGTTCCCGACCCCGCCTCGCCGCTCGGTTTGGGCCAAGTTCTCGGAGTCCGTACCGTTAACGGCGGCAACGGCCAACTGGGCCAGCTGTTCGTCCAGCAGCAGCCCGTATTGAGCATCAATCGAAACACCGGCGCGGTGGCGATCACCAATCCTGGCAGCGCCGGCATCGATCTGGACGGTTACACGATCCAGTCGACCAATGGCGCCCTGGTGCAGGGCAACTGGCAGAGCCTGGCGACGCATCCGGCGGTCGCCGGCGCGGGCTGGTCCGAAGCCAATCCGACCGCCAACCGACTCTCGGAACTCCGCTCCGGCGGCAGCAGCGCATTGGGCGGAACCGCCTCTTGGGGCTTGGGAAATATCTTCCACGAGCCGACGCCGGCCCAATTCGGGCAGAATCTCGAAGACGTCGTCTTTCAGTACAACGATCCGGTGGCGCAGCAGACCGTCACCGGCGTCGTGAATTACACCGGCGGCACTGGCATTGATAATCTGGTGCTGTTCGCCGATCCAGCGACCGGCAACGTCAAGATTCGCAATACGTCGCCATTCACCGTGGCGATCGACGGCTACACGATCGCGTCGACCGCCGGGTCCTTGAATTCCAACCCGGCCCTCTGGACCAGCTTGCAGGACCAGCCGGGTGCCGCCGGCGCGACCTGGGCCGAGGCCAATCTGAGCGATAACCGCGTGTCGGAACTCAAGTCCAGTGGCACCACGACGCTCAACATGAATGGCGGGACAACGTTTGACCTGGGTGGCTTGTTCAAAACGGCTAGCGCCAAGGATTTGGTGTTCCAGTTCTTGCTGAGCGGCAATTCGACGTCGAACACCGGCGCAGTGGTCTACGAGGCGGCACCGTCGGTCGGCGGAGTCTTGGGCGACTACAACAAGAACGGCGTGGTCGACGCGGCGGACTACACGGTCTGGCGCGACAAGCTTGGCCAACCAGCCGGCTCGCTCGAGAATCGCAATCCTGCGAATTCAGGACCGATTGGCGCGGACGATTACACGTTTTGGAAGTTGCGGTTCGGCGCGACCTCCGGCAGCGGCGGCGGCAGCCTCGCCGGCGGAAGCGCTGTGCCGGAACCGACAACTGCGGCACTTTTGCTGGCAACTAGCATCATCGTCGGGCTCGTTGCCCGGCGGAGAATTGAAGCGGTATGTGAGATTTGAGTGTTTGGCAACTGTGGTTTGTTTCCTTTTCTTTCTTGGAGGTGTAGCTAATGAGTGCGAAACGATTGACAACTTTGGCGCTGGCGACGGCGGCACTGCTGGCTGCGGCGGTCGCTGGATCGCCGGCGGTGGCGGGTCCGATCGGGATCATCGATGACTTCTCGGTCAATTCGGCCGGTTCCTACACGCGGTCGTTGATCTTGGACCAGAACGCCACTGACAACAGCGTGCTCGACGTAGCGGGCGGAGTGCTGCGAGTGACCAAGGACAGCGGGACCGAGGCGGAGCAGAACGTCTATCTCCGCAACGATTTCTCGCTCGCCGTTGGCGAGACCCTGCGGGCGAACGTCAGCGCCGCTGCCGTCTCCGGCAATCAGGACTTAGGCATCGCCATCGCCAACACGGTTGATCCGGCCGACGCCGTCTGGACCAGCGGCACGGCCGACGTGCGTAAGGGCGTGCTCTATTCGTACGTCAAGGGCGGTGCGGCACAAGTTCGCACCGACGCCTACAGCAGCACGGGGGCCGCGCTCGGAAACACCACGGCAGGAGTCGCCGTGAACACCGTTACCGGCTTGTTCATCAAGCGGACCGGAAGCCTCGGTTTCGACGCAGGTTATTCGACGTCTTCGGGCGACGTGTTGGTGAAGTCGTATGTTGTCGACGACGCCAATTTTGGCAATGCCCTCGGGTTCTACAGCGACATGCGCGCTGTTGCGACCTTTGGCAGCTTGGACAACCTGCGGATCGTGCCCGAGCCGGCGACGTGGCTGCTCGGAATGCTGAGCATGATCGGCGCTGTGCCGCTGTGGAATCGGCGGGGCCGCGGTTAGAAGCGGTCGCGCGAACGGGGGAGAGTGAGTCGCTCGGGGGCGTAGGCGCGGCCCCAATCGCTGGGGCTGCGCCTGCGACTCACCGCTTGGGCGACGGAGGATCGGAGACATGAAAGAGTCGACACGGCTAAGAAGGCCGCAAGGATATCGCTATCTAGAGGCCGGCGCGGTGCGTGGGCGGAAAACCCGCCGACAACAGCCCTCGGGATTCACACTCGTGGAGCTGCTGGTGGTGATCGCCATCATCGGCATCCTGGTGGCGCTCTTGTTACCGGCAATCCAGGCTGCACGTGAGGCGGCGCGGCGATCGCAGTGCATTAACAACCAAAAGCAATTGCTGTTGGGGCTACAGGGATTTCACGATACATATAAGCGATTTCCAGCTGGCAGAAAGGGTTGCGACGGCCAGAACCAAGCTGATTTGAATCTTGATGGGATCGCCGAGCCTGTACCCGAATGTCAGGATAAGGGAACGGATCAATATGGCGACGATTTGGGAAGGAGTGGTGCCAGCGCGTTTGCGCGGATACTTCCCTACTTGGAAGAGAAAACTCTATATGATCTATTCCATGTCGACGACATCGCGATCTGGGGAACAGGTGTAGGGTGGACGGGCGATCCAGACGTACAGCAGGCGCTTCATCAGCGCCCCGAGGTCTTCGTCTGCCCCAGCGATAGTGACCTCGAGCCATTCGCCGAATACACACATAGCTTTCCACCACGCGCCCTTGCGGCAGTCGGTGGAATACCGCCAGGTAGTTATGCGTTGTGCATGGGACATCTTGGGCCACCCAATGGCCCCGTGCCGATTCCCAATTCCAACCCGCCGCGGACCTGGGAGTTGAAATATACGAACACTGGCGTCTTTGTATATGCGCGGCCGTTCAAGATAGCTCAGATCGTCGACGGAACGTCAAAGACTATTTTCATCGGCGAGACCATCAACGGCCACTTGGCGTCTTCTTCTAACCTCTGGTCCAACGGGAACCGTGCGAATCTGTTGCGCAGCACCGCGAATCCTCTCAACACGCCGGTTGGATTTGATGGCGGTGCTGGTCTGATGGACAACACCGGCACCAATGGATGTACGGGTTGTGTCAACGGTTCGTTTGCCAGTCGGCATCCAGGGGGAGGAGTTTTTGGATTTGGGGACGGCAGCATTACGTTCATCAGTGACTCGATCGATCTAAACACGTATCAATGGCTGTCGACGCGAGCTGGCGGCGAAACTGTCTCGTCCACCCTCTAGGGAAAATCGATGCGAAAGATGCACGATTGTTGCTTGCTCGGATCAAGCTGCTTGGCCCTGATCTGCCTGCTGGTTGTCGGTTGCAGCGACGGCCGTCCGACTCGCGTTCCGGTGGCCGGCTCCGTATTGATCGACGGCGAACCCCTGACACATGGATCAATCATGTTCGTCGGAGATTCCGGTCGTCCGGCCGGCAGCAGCATCGATTCCAAGGGACATTTCACGCTCACTTGCTATGAGCCCGGCGACGGCGCCATGCTAGGCAAGTATCGAGTCAAGGTCACTGGACTGGAATCGATTGACGACCGTACCAATCGTTGGCTCGCTCCCAAGAAGTATGCCGATGAAAAGACCTCGGGCATCGAGGTCGAAATCACCGAGCCGGTCGACGACCTCAAGATCGAGCTCACCTGGGACGGAGGCAAGCCGTTTGTCGAACACTGGTAACTCAAATTGAAAATGAGATAGCCACGAAAAGGCACAAGACGGCACGAAAAGTAGCTGAATTGCAGCCTACCTGAAAATCGCACCACGAGCATTTCCGACGCTTCTATTTAGTCCCTTTTTGTGACTCTTCGTGCCTTTTTGTGGCTATTCGTTTCACTTTGACCTGGTAAGGGATTGGGACATCTTCCGTCGGCAATTGCGGGACATAACCTTTTGGATCAGCAACTTGAGTTTGACACCGAAGAGGCAATGACTTGAACAACGGCGTTCGTAACTCCGGCCGATGCAGTGCGGTCGTTCTACGCGCTCTGGCTGCGTCTGTTTGCACCCTGGCGGCCGTCGATCTCTGCGTGCCGCAGCCAGCCTGTGCTCAGGACGCCGCCGACTACGTGACCATCGTGCCGATCGGCACCGGCTACGCCGGCAACAACATCAACGCGGTCAGCTTCCGCCAAAACGCCCTTACGTCCGTCCAGGTGGGCAACGACACGTACCAGTTCGCGGCCTACTACCGCACCGTCACCGGCAGTAATACCCGCCGCGTCACCCTCGCCCGGCGATTGTTGGGCAGCACCGACTGGGACGTCTTCAACTACGTCACCGGCTTCAACGATCCCAACTCGAATGCCACCGATTCGCACAACACGATCAGCTTCGGCATCGACGGCGACGGATACCTGCACATGTCCTGGGGCATGCACAACAATAACTTGATCTATCGAAAGTCGACCGCCCCGGTGCTCAACTCCGATCCCATCGCCTTCGGCTCCAACTTGCCGATGACCGGCGTGAACGAGAATTCGGTCACCTATCCGCAGTTTTACAACCTGCCGGACGGCGATCTTTTGGGCTTCTACCGCAACGGCGGCTCCGGCAACGGCAACTCGTTCCTCAATCGCTACGACACCGCGACCGATAGCTGGACCGCCCTGCAGCAACCGTTGTTCGACGGCATCTCTTCGAGCGTGAATGCGTATTTCAACTCGCTGGCCTTCGATTCGCAGGGCGTCCTGCACGCCACCTGGACCGACCGCAGCACGCCCGCCTTCCAGACCAATCACAACATTTATTACGCCCGCTCGGCCGACCAAGGTGCGACCTGGACCCGGATGGACGGCACGCCCTACACGCTTCCGATCACCGAGGCGACCGCGGAGAAGGTCGTCGACATCCCCGAGAACAGCACACTCATCAATCAGACGAGCATGACGGTCGACAAGAACGACCATCCCGTCGTCGCCAGTTGGTGGGCGCCCGGCACGGCCGAGGGCGACTTCACGCGACAATACATGCTTGCCTACTACGACGGATCCGCCTGGAAGACGTCACAAATTACCAATCGGCCGAACGAGCCGCTGCAATCGGATTCCACGGTCCGCGACTTGGGGCGGCCGATCGTGATGGTCGATGATGACAATCGCACGATCGTCGTCATGCGCTACGATCAGCACAGCGACGTGGTCACCGTCGGTTACAGCACCGACAAGCAGCATTGGGACCTGGTAGATCTCACTGCCACCGGGCTCGGCGACTGGGAGCCGACCTACGACGCCGCCCTCTGGCAACGCGAAAACAAGCTTCATCTGCTCTATCAGCCGTCGAACCTCGGGAGCACGAGTTCCCCAATTTCCGTGCTGGAATGGGACGAGAAGGCTTTTTTTTTAGACTTGGGCGGTGCACCGCTGACGCTCCAAGTCAACCGGTCGACCGGACTGGCGAGCATCGCAAATCAGGATGAAGCGGCGGTTGCCCTCTCGGCCTACACGATTGCGTCGGCCAGCGGCCAGCTCTCGCCCGCCAATTGGAGCAGTCTGGCCAATCAGGCCACACCGGGCTGGTCCGAACAGCAGGCCCTCGACACCAGCCTGAGCGAAGCCAGCAGCGGCGACCCACTGATGGTGGGCGCCGGCGGCGGTACCGCGTCGCTCGGCAGTCCCTTTGTCGGAAAGCCGCTCGCCTTTCGCGTCGACGCACCGGCCGATCTTACGTTCCAATACACCGCCGACGGCGAACTGCGTACGGGCAAGATCGAATATACGGGCGAGTCGCTCAACAATTTGACGCTGCTGGTGGACCGCGAGACGGGTCTCGCGCGGCTTGAAAACACCTCGCCCTTCGCCGTGGCGATCGACGGATACACCGTGGCATCGGCATCGGATTCGCTCGACCCGGCCCAGTGGCAGAGCCTCGACGATCAAAATGCGGCCAACGGCAGCTGGGCGGAGGCCAACATCAGTTCGAGCCGCGTCTCCGAGCTGCAATCGGCGGGCGAAACGCCGCTGGAGCCGGGTGACTCGTTCGAGATGGGCCGGCTGTTCGATCCGAGCGGATCGCCGGACCTCGTTTTCGATTTCCTGCTCGCCGGCGATTCCACGTCGCTCCGCGGCGTCGTGTTCTACACACACGTGCGACTGCCGGGCGATTACAACGACGACGGCACCGTCGACGCCGCCGATTACACCGTTTGGCGCGACTCGCTGAATCAAGCCGTAGAGCGCGGCACCGGCGCCGACGGCAACCGTGACGGACTCATCACTGCGGCCGACTACGATCTCTGGAAGTCGAATTTCGGCAATACCGTGGCCGCCGCGGGTGGAGCTGCCCGCACGTCCTCGGTGCCCGAGCCCTCGGCGCTGGCCCTACTTCTTGGACTGGTCCTGGCGGGCGCCGGCTGCGGCCGAACCGGCCGCGATTCTTGAATTGCATCGCGATCTCTCGCGGCGCGTCACACGTTCCGCTGCGAAACTGTACAATTCGCGCCGCGTCGGACAAACTAGGGATACTTCCGGACGCGTCGGTCCGGTCGTCCGGCCCACAATCGTTGGACAAATCTCGATGATTCGCATCGGCATTGCCGGCCTCGGCTTCATGGGGATGATTCACTACCTCACGTATCAGAAGCTGCGCGGCGTGAAGGTCGCGCGCTCTGCGACACGAATCGCAAACGGCTCGCCGGCGACTGGCGCGACATTCAAGGCAATTTCGGTCCCCGCGGGCGCCAGATGGACCTCGGAACCACGCGCACGTACAGCGAGCTGTCCGACTTGTTGGCCGACGAAGCGATCGACCTGGTCGACGTCACGTTGCCGCCCGCGGCGCACGCCCGTGTGACGACCTTGGCGCTGGGGCGGGGCAAGCACGTGTTCTGCGAGAAGCCCATGGCGCTCTCCGTCGCCGAATGCCGGCGGATGCTCGGCGCGGCGAAGCGATCCGGCCGCCAACTGTACGTCGGCCACGTGCTGCCCTACTTCCCCGAATATGCCTGGGCCCTCAAGACGATTGCCAGCGGCAAATACGGACGCGTCCGCGGCGGCAGCTTCAAACGCGTGATCGCCGAACCGCGGTGGCTCAAGAATTTCTGGTTGGCGGACCAGGTCGGCGGGCCGATGCTCGATCTGCACGTCCACGACGCCCATTTTATTCGCCTCGTGTTCGGCCTGCCCCGCAGTGTCGTTACGCGCGGCACGACCAAACAGGGTCTGGCGAAGTACTGGCACTCCCTCTTCGAGTTTGCCGACCCCGATTGCGTCGTCGAGGCCACCAGCGGCACACTCAATCAGCAGGGCCGCTCGTTCGATCACGGCTTCGAGATTCGGCTAGAACGGGCGACGATCATGTTTGAATTCGCGGTCTACGAGGGCGAAGGACGATATCTCTGCCCGCCGACGATCCTCCACGCGGACGGCACCGCGCGGCAAGTCAAGCTCGCGGGCGATGATCCGCTCGAGGCATTCCATGCCGAGCTGAAGCACGCCATGTTCTGCGCCGCCCGAAATCGGCCGAGCGAACTGCTCAGCGGCGACCTTGCGCTGGATGCCATCCGCCTGTGCCACGCCCAGTCGGAAAGCTTGCTCAAGCAGCGCCCGGTTCGGCTGCAGAGCCGTTAGACAGAATGACCGCCGCTCAAGTCCGCGCGATGCTGCTTTAGTTGTTCCAGCAGCGCAATCGCCCGGCCGATTTCGGCCTTCTGCCGCGCGGGCTCGTGCGGAATTTCGCGCTCGATCGTCAGCGGTCCCGTGTAGCCGATCCGATCGAGCGTGTCGAGAAAGCGGGCGAAGTCGACGTCGCCGTCGCCCAGGGCAACTTCTTGCCCCCAAGTGACGCCCGGCTCGCGCGACCATTTTGCATCCTTGCAATGGACGCTCCGCACGTGCTCGGCCGAGTTGTTCCAGGGCCGCCAGCGGTTCGCTCATGCCGTAGAGAATCATGTTGGCCGGATCGAAATTGACAAACAGATTGGCCCGCTCCACGTCTGTGAGGAATCGCAGCAGCACGTCCGCCGGCTCCTGCCCCGTTTCCAGGTGGAGCGATTGCCCATTGGCCGCGCAGTGGTCGCAGATTTCGCGTGCCACGGCAACGACGGCCGGATAGTCGGGCTCTTTGCCGTCATGGGGCACGAACCCGAGGTGAACGCCGAGGGCGTCGACTCCCAATTTGCTGGCGAAATCGGCGATCTCTCGCAGCTCGCGCGTCCGCTCGGCTCGCGTCGTGCGCGGAACGAGCCCCACGGTCGCTCGCACGGCCGGGATGTCGGCGTAACTCTCGCCGGCGAATCCCCCAAACACGCAGGTCACTGTCATGTCGAGGTCCGACAGCTGCCGACGAAATTCGCGGATCCGCTCCGCACCCCGCGACTCTGGCCGCGGAGTGTGCAAATGGCACGTCCGCACTCCCAGCTCGTGGGCCACGTCGAGCTGCACGCCCAGTCCCTCGTCGATGCTCGCAAACACGCCAATCGGCCACTTTTCCATCGCAGTCACCTTTCCAATTCGGCTCGAATCAGTTGCGGCCGGTTCGTCGTGATACCCCAGGCACCGAGCCGCGCGTAAAATCTGGCCACTTCTGGATCGTCGACGGTCCACACGTGAAACTCGTTGACGCCGGCGTCGCGCAGCTTCCTCACGAACGAGGCGTCGAAATGTTCTGGCAGCGCGAGCGAGCCGAAGCCGCACGCCCCGACTCGCTCGATTCTCACCACCGCTTCGTCGGCCGTCGGTCGCCAGCGACCGCTTCGGTCCCGCTCGTATCCGCTCAGCCAGTGGCGTTTGAAATTCGGCAGCTGCCGCGTGCACTCGGCGACCGTCTCATCTACGAGACTGATCAACAGCATGTCCTCCGCGGCAATTGTCGTTGACGCGAGGACTTTTGCGAGCGGCTCGACGATCTCCGGTCCGTCCTTGAGCTCGATCACGAATTTCTTTCCGGCGGGGATCACCGCCACCACGTCGGCGAGCGATGGGATTCGTTCGCCGCGCCAGCGATCACCCTTCCAGGCACCAACGTCGAGAGTCGCCAGCTCGGTTGACGGCGTCTCCTTGACGACGTGGGCGACTCCAGCCAGACGCTGCGTATCGACGTCGTGGAAGCAGACGACCTGGCCATCGGCCGAGAGCATGAAGTCGCCCTCGATGCCGTCTGCGCCCTGGTCCCAGGCGAGCCGAAACGCCGCGAGCGTATTCTCCGGCGCGTCGAACGATGCTCCGCGATGGGCGATTGTATAGGTCATGCGGAACGCTCCTTGCGCGCGGTTGCTACCGCACACGATAGCCTCCCGCATGGCAACTCGTCGATGGGCATGGTATAACGTCGCGGACGGCGGACATGCGATTCTCGTACAGGACGCAGTGCTCGATGCAGCAGGCGGAGCCATGAAACGGATTCTGGCACTCGATCAAGGGACGACTTCCTCCCGGGCGATCGTGTTCGACGAGCGGGGCGCGGTCGTCACACTCGCCCAGCGGGAGTTCCCGCAGTCGTTTCCCCAGCCGGGCTGGGTCGAACACGACCCCGAAGAAATCTGGTCGACGCAGCTGGCGGTCGCCCAGGAGGCGCTCGCCGCCGCGAAGCTCGGGCCGGCCGACGTCGCGGCGATCGGCATCACCAACCAGCGCGAGACGGTCGTCGTTTGGGACCGGGCGACGGGCGAGCCGATCCATCCGGCGATCGTCTGGCAGGACCGTCGCACCGCCGGCGTGTGCGACCAGCTCCGCGGTGAGGATCGCGAGTTGATGGTCGAGCTGAAGACCGGCCTGCGGCTCGATCCCTATTTCAGCGCCACGAAGATCGCCTGGATTCTCGATCATGTGCCTGGGGCCCGCGACGCCGCCGAGGCGGGGAAACTCGCCTGCGGCACCATCGACTCTTGGCTGCTTCACAAGTTGACGGCCGGCAAGCTCCATCTCACCGACGCAACCAACGCCTCGCGGACGCTGCTGATGGACATTCGCGCGGGCACGTGGGACGATGAGCTGCTGGAGTGTTTCCGCGTTCCCCGCGCGATGCTGCCCGAGATCCGTTCATCCAGCGAGATCTATGGCGAAGTGAACGGCGTCGCGGGCCTTGACGGCATCCAAATTGCCGGGATCGCGGGAGATCAGCAGGCCGCGCTCTTCGGCCAGGCCTGCTACTCACGGCGGCATGGCAAAGAATACCTACGGCACCGGTTGCTTCATGCTGATGAACACGGCGGAGCGGGCCGTTGAATCGCGCAACCGCCTGCTCACGACGATCGCCTGGCAACTGGGCAATCAGACCGAGTACGCCCTGGAAGGAAGCGTCTTCATCGGCGGGGCGGTGGTGTCCTGGCTCCGGGACGGACTGGGAATCATCAAATCGGCAGCCGAAGTCCAATCCCTCGCCGACACGGTGCAAGACACGGGCGGCGTCGTGCTGGTGCCGGCCTTCACCGGGCTCGGCGCGCCCGATTGGGATCCCTACGCCCGCGGGACGATCCTCGGCCTCACGCGGGGCACGAAGGCAGCCCACATCGCCCGGGCGGCCCTGGAGAGCATCGCATTTCAAGTCGCCGATCTCGCCGAGGCGATGCACCAGGACGCCGGGTCGCCGCTGGTGGAGCTTCGCGTCGACGGCGGGGCGAGCGTCAACGATACGCTCCTCGAAATGCAGGCAGATTTCCTCCAGCTTCCCGTTGTCCGACCCAAGGTGACCGAGACAACGGCGCTGGGTGCGGCCTGCCTCGCGGGGTTGGCCGTTGGCGTTTGGAAGAACCGCGAGGAAGTGGCCCGCCATTGGCAGGTCGATCGGCGTTTTGAACCGCGGATGTCCGCCGATGCGGCGGCGAAATTGCGGGCCCGTTGGCGGGAAGCGGTCGAACGCGCGAAACACTGGGCCCCCAAAGACTGACCGTATTCTATGGAATCTCGCAGCCAGTTTAGCCGTGACCGCCAGCTCGAGCTGGTCACCGGTGCCGACGGCACCTGGGACCTGGTGGTGATCGGCGGCGGGGCGACGGGCGTCGGCATTGCGGTCGACGCGGCCACAAGGAATTACCGCGTCGCGCTGTTCGAGCAGCACGATTTCGGCAAGGGCACATCGAGTCGCAGCACGAAGTTGGCGCACGGTGGCGTTCGCTATCTCCAGCAGGGCAACGTCTCGCTCGTCCGCGAGGCGCTGCACGAGCGTGGCCGAATGATCCGCAACGCGCCCCATCTGGTCCATCCGCTGCCGACGATCGTGCCGCTCCACTCGCGGTGGGAGGGAGTCTATTACGGGATCGGCCTCAAGGTGTACGACCTGCTCGCCGGCCGCCTGGGGCTCGGCCGTTCGCGCCGCCTGAGCCTCGAGCAAACGCTCGCTGAGATTCCGACGCTCAATCGCAGCGGTATCTGCGGCGGCGTCCGCTACCTGGACGGGGCCTTCGACGACGCCCGACTGCTCGTGAATCTCGTGCAAACCGCGATCGAAGAACGAGCGGTTTGCCTCAACTACGCACCGGTCCGTGAGCTGATCAAGGAATCGGGCCGCGTGACCGGCGTCGTCGCCGAGGATGCGGAGACGGGAAGGGAACTCCGCGTGCGGGCGCGCGTGGTCGTGAATGCCACCGGCCCGTTCAGCGACCAGACGCGACGGCTCGACGACCCGCACTCCGACGCGGCGATCGTTCCCAGCCAGGGCATCCACCTGGTTTTCGACCGCGCGTTCATGCCGGGCGACACGGCGTTGATTGTGCCCAAGACGCGCGACGGCCGCGTCGTGTTTGCGATTCCCTGGCACGAGCATGCGATGGTCGGCACCACCGACACGCCGCTCGACGCGGTGTCGCTCGAGCCGCGGCCGCTCCCCTCGGAGATCGAGTTCCTGCTCGAGACGATCGCCCCCTACTGGTCGCGGAAGCCCGCGGCGAGCGACATTCGAGCCGTGTTCGCCGGCATCCGTCCCCTGGCCCGCAGCGGCAGCAGCCGCAACACGGCGAAACTCGCCCGCGACCACGTGATCCGCGTTTCGTCCACGTCGCTGGTGTCGATCATGGGCGGCAAATGGACGACCTACCGCCGCATGGCCGAGGATTGCGTTGACCGCGCCGCCGAAGTAGGCGGTTTGCTGCCGACGCCCTGCCGCACCAAGACGCTGCCGATTCACGGTGCCGAAGGTGAATCGCGGTCCGGAGCGCTCGCCAGCTACGGCTCCGACGGGCCGGCGATCGAGCAGCTGGCGAAAGCGAATCCGGCCTGGAATCACCCTCTGGCCGAGCGGCTGCCGCATGTCGGTGCCCAGGTCGTCTGGGCGGCGCGGCACGAGTTGGCCCGCTCGGTGGAAGACGTGCTTGCCCGCCGCATCCGGGCCCTTTTCTACGACGCGGAGGCGGCGCTCGCCGCGGCGCCGAAAGTGGCCGAACTCCTCGCGGCGGAACTCGGCCGCGACGCCGACTGGCAAGCCGATCAGCTGCGGCAATTCCGCTCAGTCGCGGAGAACTACTGCTATCCGCCAACGGCATAGCACTCCGGCCCATACCTCTCCAGATACTCGGCGACGTGCAGTTTTCTCTTAGCATTCGTGCTGCTCATGTAGCGGATCTTGCCAAAGACGGGCCGCTCGGGCCCCCACGCCCGATCGTAGCGGCCCAAGACCCAAAAGATGCCGCTGTAGCTATTGGGGTCGCGGCCGTCGAGCGCGTATTTGTTGTTCAGCTCGATCATCACTGCGAGCGAATCCTCGGGCGACGCCGACCACTGGAGAATCTTCTTGCCCCACAGCATCCGCAGATAGTTGTGGATTCGCCCCTCGCGAAGCAGTTGGCGCTGGGCGGCGTTCCAGAGCGGATCGTGCGTCGCAGCGCGCTCGAATTCGGCAAGCGAGTAGATGTGCTCGCGCTCGTCGTCGGCGTGATCGGCAAGAGTTTGGCGCGCCCATGCGGGCAGACTTTCGTATTGATCGTAGTCGTCGCGGTGGGAACACATGTTGAATCCCAGCTCGCGCCAGGTCACCAGCTGATCGAGGAACGCCTCGGCCGCCGCACTCACGCCCCACCAGCCGTGCAAACTCCCCGTGACCTTTTCTGCCAGCTTCCCTGGCGACCACTCTTCCCGCCGCATGAGCTCGACCAACGCCGCGTGTGCCGAGAGATGCCCGAAGTGCAAGTACGGCGAGAGGCCACTGGTGGCCTGCTCGTCTGGATGGTTACGCGACTCGTCGTATGTTGGCAACTGCTCGTCGAGAAATGTCGCGAGCCGCTGCTCGGCGGCCAGCGTGCCGCCGGTCGTTGGCGCGACGCACACTGAATGATCGATCGGAAATCCGCAAGAGCGGCCGCATTCGTGGTCAGCTCGGCGAGATTCGCCGCCGGCCACTTGCGGCTGATCTTCGCGGGCAAAGAATCCAGTTTCGGCAGTCGCACTCGGTTCAGCGGATCCTCCCTCGGGAAACGAGGCGAGATGCTCGCGCAGCTCTCGCTGCAAGAATCGTCGAAAGTCGAACGCACGGGCAAACGCCTTGCCGGCGGCACGCAACGGCAGCAAACCGTTCGAGTCGATCAGCTCGAAGCGGACGCGAATCTGCCTGGCGGCCGATGCTGCCATCCGCGGCAGAAAGAAACAAGGATAGTCGTCGCCGATCACGATGCACGCCCGATCCGCGAGCGCCGCCAGCAGACCTCGGCCCTGGCCGATCTTGCATTCCAGATAGGGAAAATACGTGACCCCCCTGCCCTGCAGGCGGCGCGCGTTGTCGGCCATCCCTTGAATCACGAACCAGTGCAATCGGTCACTCGCCCACGGATAATCGCAGCGGAGCGCTTCGAGCACCACCAGCGGCTTGCGCAGCGACCGCGCCCAGTCGACGGCCCGCTCGAAACTGTAGTTCCACCGAGTGCGGCGATTTGTCGTCATCCAATAGAGGACAAAATCTCCGTCCGCCCGCAGTGCCGCCCTATTACCGCGACGAG
Organism: uncultured Planctomycetota bacterium; assembly: GCA_963808175.1. Lineage (GTDB taxonomy): Bacteria > Planctomycetota > Planctomycetia > Pirellulales > Lacipirellulaceae > DASYDU01. The sequence goes on from CAWEEU010000009.1 coordinate 382,825, forward strand.
TGCGGATCTCGGGGATGCTACTTTCAATGCTGGGGTCCGACATGCAAAATCGCCGATTGGAAACGACAATTGACTAGCGGCCGGCTTTTCGGCAGGCGAAAATAGTCGATGTACGGGAGCAGAATGCATGAACTCGCCGCTGTCCACCCCCGCTTATTGCCGCCGTCGGGCGTACGCCGAATTTGCCGAGCAAGTGGCCCACGTCGAGACGACCCGCGGACTGTTTCGGGCTGCCTTCGCCATCGCCCAGCACGAGCGGCCCTCCGCCAACGTCGCGCAGGCAGAGGCCGTCATCGACAGTCTCGTGGACACCGTCCGCCGTCGCATTCACACACCCACCACACCGGCCCGGCTGGCCCATCTTCACGACGTGCTGTTCGACGTGATCGGCTTCCGCGGCAACGTCGATGACTACTACGATCCTGCGAATAGTTACTTGCCCGAGGTACTGCGGACGCGGCGCGGCCTGCCGATCGCGCTGGTGTTGATTTACCGGTGTGTCGGCGAGGGCGTCGGGCTCACCGTGCATGGGATCAATGCTCCCGGCCATTTTCTCGCGGCGGTCGAGGCGGGCGGGGACGACTGGATGTTCGTCGATCCGTTCTATGGCGGCGCGATGCTCGACCGTGAGGACATCCGCCGGCGTATCACGGAAACGACAGGCCGTGAGATGTTGCCCACGACGGCCTGGCGTTCGCCAGCCACTGGCCGCCAGTGGCTCGCTCGGATGCTGGCCAATCTGCAAGCGGCCTTCGCCTCCATGGGCCGGGAGCGAGACCTCCTGGCGATGCAGGAATTACATGCACTGCTCGATAAATAGGCGCCGCGGCGGTCGGACCGTGTACAATGAAGGCATGTTGATTGCCAGTGCAAAGAAGACGACCGGGAGACAAGGAGACGGGGAGACACGGAGATCCGGTTTTCGACGTCTCCTTGTCTCCTTGTCGCCCCCTCTCCTTGTCTGCGTGATCGGCGCTCTGGCGTCGCCAGCAAGTGCCGACGTGATCGTCCTGGCGAATCGCACGACCAACGCGATCCCCGTCGAAATCAAGCCGACCAACGACACCGCCCAACGAGCCACGCTTTCCCCCGGAGATTCGCTGCCGTTCTTCGTCGACGGGAAGGCCACCGTTTCGTTCGCCGCGCAGAACGGAATCAAGCGTTATCTGCTCGACGCTAACACAGCCTACTATTTCGGTCGAACGGCCGCCGGGCAGGTCGGGCTGCAACAGATCGGCTTGGGAGAAGACAAGTCGACCGCCGAAGGACGGACCCTGCCGGGCCGCGCGTCGACGGCGCCCCTGGCGACGATTCCTGTCAAGATTCTCGTCGACGAGGAAGAGCCCGCCCGGCAGCAATTCTGGGAACGCCGGCTCCGCGATCGGGTCGAGGCAGCCTCCGCGGTGCTGGAAAAGCACGCCGGCGTGCGGCTCAAAGTCGTGGCCGTCGGCACCTGGGATTCCGACGATTCGATCACTGACTTCTTCGAATCGCTCGCGGAATTCGAACGCGACGTGAAGCCGTTCCCAGCCCAGCTGGCGATCGGCTTTACGAGTCAGTACCAAGTCGTCCAGGGCCGCACGCACATGGCCGGTACGCGCGGTGCGCTGCACTCCCATATTCTGGTGCGCGAGTGGTCGCGGCAAATGAGCGAGCCGGAACGGCTGGAACTGCTGGTCCACGAGCTGGGCCATTTTCTCGGAGCCTCCCACAGTCCGGAACAAACCAGCGTGATGCGACCGGTGCTCGGCGACCGCCAGGCAGTTCGCAAAGGGTTTCAAGTCCGCTTCGATCCGGTCAACACGCTCATCATCGCAATGGTCGGCGAAGAGCTGCGGCGGCGGAAGATTCACCAGCTCTCCGACATGACGATGGGCACCAAGGTCCGCTTGCGACAGATTTATCAATCGCTCTCGCCAACGCTGCCCGACGACCCGGCCGCGAACCAGTTCGTGCAAAGCGTCAGCGCCGCCGCCGTGACTCCGCTGGTGCTCGGCACGAAGCAGGTCGTCGCCCAAGTCGTACGGTCATCGCAGGCAAACTTCCTACTGCCGCTGGCGAGCGACGCACCGCCGGGCGCTCAAGCTCGCCGCGAGGGTGATGCGCTCACCGAGTATTACGTGAGGAACGCAGCCGGCATCGCCCGCTTTTTGCCGGAGGACATCGCCGTTAACTCGTTCGTCCTGGGACTTGGCATCGCCATCGACGATTCCACCGTATTGCGCGATCACCCGAAATACGGCAATTTCACCAAGCTGGTCGAATCGGATAATGAGCGCTCGGTGCGACTGATGTCGTTAGGTCAGCCGACGCTGCGCGGGAGGCGCGACCTGGCGCAGCATTTTTTCGTTTCCGCCCATCTAGCCGCGATCGCGGGCGGTCAGGTCGCTGCCGCCACGGGATTGGCCAAGGAGATGAGCGATTCAAGCGGCGGCAGCGGCTTTAGTTTCGTCGACATGACGGCCAACCGCGCGGGAATCCTGTTCGCTGGTGGACTGCTCACCAAACGCTTCACGCTGGTCACCGTCGCCGACGATTTCACGGTGTCGGCCTACATGCCGCCGATCGACAATCTCCCCGAGGGGCTCACGACGGCGCAGCTCGTGGCGCATTTCGGGCCCCAGACTGACGACCGCTTTCGCCGCGAGCTCAACGAGATCGACCGGCGTCTCATGCAATTGCCCAGCTACGGCAATGCAAACACTGCATCCCAGCGGTAGCGGTTGCGGATTCGCCACCCTCGACCACTCGGGCCGGCGCCGGTACAATCCGGGTTTTCCACCTACCGCGGCTTCTGCCGCTCCAAGTCTCCCAGCAGCAGGCTGATGTTTTCCATTACTCCGCGTCACGATTACCTGGTCGGCATCGACTCGGACGGCTGTGTTTTCGATTCGATGGAATTGAAGCACAAAGAATGCTTCGTGCCGCAGTTCATCAATCACTACGAGCTGCAGGGCGTGAGCAAGTACGCCCGCGAGGCGGCCGAGTTCGTCAACCTCTACTCAAAGAGCCGCGGGGTCAATCGCTTTCCCGGGCTGGTCGAGCAGCTCGATTTGCTTCGCCGCCGGCCAGAGGTGCGCGATCGAGGCGTCCACGTGGCCAAGCCCGAGGGGCTGATCAAGTGGATCGCCACCGAGACGAAGCTCGGCAATCCGGCGCTGGAAAAGGCCGTCGCCGCGACTGGTGATCCCGATCTCAAGCTGGCGCTCAAATGGTCACTGGCGGTAAACAAGTCGATCGCCGAGATGGTCCGCGGAGTGCCTCCGTTCCCGAACGTCCGTGCGTGTCTCGACAAACTCTCGGAGCACGCCGACATGGTCGTCTGCTCGCAGACTCCCAACGCTGCGCTGCAGGCGGAATGGAACGAACACGGCATCGCGCCGTATGTGCAAGCGATTTGCGGCCAGGAGGTCGGCAGCAAGAAGGAAACCCTCGCGGCCGGCAAGGGGAAGTATGCCCCCGAAAACACCCTGATGATCGGCGACGCGCCGGGCGACTATAAAGCCGCAGTGGCCAACAATGCGTTCTTCTTCCCGATCAACCCGGGTCACGAAGAAGCCAGCTGGACGCGACTGCTGGAGGAAGGAATTGAACGATTCTTGAGCGGCACGTTTGCGGGCGTGTACCAACAGCGGCTGCTCGAAGAATTCGACAGCTATCTGCCGGAGAGGCCGCCCTGGCCTGTCCACGACGCGTAACAGAACGCATCCGGAATCTTGAGCTGGCCTCGGACCACAGACAACGGACTACCGACCACGGACAACCTTCATGACAGCAAATTGCGACATCGGCCTGATCGGCCTGGCAGTAATGGGCGAGAACCTGGCGCTCAACATCGAGAGCCGCGGCTACCGAGTGGCCGTTTACAACCGCACCACGAGCAAGGTCGACGATTTCACGAACGGGCGAGCGAAGGGACTCAAATTCGTCGGCTGCCACTCAATTTCGGACCTGGTCGCCAATCTCGCCAAGCCGCGCAAAGTCATGCTAATGATCAAAGCCGGCCCGGCGGTCGACGAGATGATCGAAGACTTGCTGCCTCTGTTGGAAAAGGGCGACATCATCATCGACGGCGGCAACTCCTATTACACCGATACGGAGCGGCGAACCACGTACGTCGAGAGCAAGGGCCTGCTCTACATCGGCACCGGCGTGTCCGGTGGCGAAGAGGGCGCGCTCAAGGGCCCCAGCATGATGCCTGGCGGCAGCCCCGACGCCTGGCCCGCCGTCAAGCCGATCTTCCAGGCAATCGCCGCCAAAGTTGGTCCGAAGAACGACGTCCCCTGTTGCGAGTGGGTCGGGCCGCGCGGCGCCGGGCACTATGTGAAGATGGTCCACAACGGAATCGAATACGGCGACATGCAGCTGATCTGCGAAGCCTATTTCATGATGAAGGAAGCACTCGGGCTCTCGAACGACGAGCTCTACGACGTCTTCGACCAGTGGAATCGCGGCGAGCTGGACAGCTACCTGATCGAGATCACACGCGACATCTTCAGCGTGAAAGACACCAAAACCGGCAAGTACCTGGTCGACGTCATCGTCGACAAAGCCGGCGCCAAGGGGACCGGCAAGTGGATGAGCCAGTTGGCACTCGACCTTGGCGTGCCGAGCACGCTGGTGACCGAAGCGGTTTACGCCCGCTGCCTCTCGGCACTGAAGGAAGCCCGCGTTCGCGCGAGCAAGGTGCTCCAGGGCCCGTCGGCCAAATATGACGGCGATCGCCAGGCGTTCATCGAGCAGATTCGTCACGCACTGTACGCCTCGAAGATTTGTAGCTACGCACAGGGCTTCGTCCAGCTGCAGGCGGCGGCCGGTGAGCACGGTTGGCCCCTCAACTATGGCGACTGTGCGCTCCTGTGGCGGGGCGGCTGCATCATTCGGGCGGTGTTCCTGGATCGCATCAAGGAAGCTTTCGACAAGGAGCCGAAGCTGGAAAACCTGTTGCTCGCTCCCTACTTCAGCAAGGCCGTGCAAGAAGTGCAGGACTCCTGGCGCAACGTGGTGGCGACCGCCGCCCGGCTTGGCATCCCGGTCCCCGCCTTCTCGGCCGCGCTGTCCTACTACGACGGCTACCGCCGGGAGCGGCTCCCGGCGAACCTGCTCCAGGCCCAGCGCGACTATTTCGGCGCCCACACCTACGAGCGGCTCGACGAGCCCGGTTCGTTCCACTCCGACTGGCTCCGCGAGCGCCGAGCACCAAAACAATGAGCGAGATTTGAGGCTCCCTCCTCCCTTCCACACTCCCCCTTTTTATAACCGCCTATGTCCGCCAACTATTTGCAGAAGCTCTTCGGATTCGATGGCCAGGTGGCGGTCGTGATTGGAGGCACGGGCGCGCTCGGAGGCACGTTATGCGAAGGCCTCGCGCAGGCCGGGGCCCATGTCATCGTCGCCGGCCGCAGCAGCGAACGCGGCCAGGAGCGCGTCGCGGCCATCAAGAAGCTCGGTGGTCAGGCGAGCTTTGCGGCCGTCGACGCCACGGATCGCGCGTCGGTGCAAGGGTTGCTGGATGGCATCGTCAAGCAGCATGGTCGCGTGCACGCCGCGGTGAATTGCGCCGGCGTCAATTCGCCGACGCCGTTGTTCGACATCACCAAGGAGGAATTCGACCGCATCATCGCGGGCAATCTCTTCGCCACGCTGCTGGGTTGCCAGATCTTCGGCAAGCACATGATCGCGGCCGGCGGCGGAGCGATTCTCAACATTGGCAGCGTTTCGAGCTTCCGGCCGCTGTCGCGCGTATTTACCTATTCCGCGTCGAAGGCGGCGGTGGTGAACCTCACGCAGAACGTCGCCCGTGAGTTCGCGCCGCGGAAGGTCCGCGTCAATTGCCTCTGCCCGGGCTTCTTTCCCGCCGAACAGAATCGCAAGATTCTCGATAAAGACCGCGTCGAATCGATTCTGCAGCACACGCCGATCGGCCGCCTCGGCGATGCACCCGAATTGATCGGCGCCACGCTGCTGTTGCTGTCTGCAACCGCTGGCAGCTTCATCACCGGTGAGGCACTCTACGTCGACGGCGGTTTCACCGCGATGACGATTTAACCCACGCCCCTGTTACCATGGCCCACACCTTCGTCATCTTCGGCGCTTCGGGCGACCTCACCAGCCGTAAGCTCATCCCCGCCCTCTATCAGCTCAGTCGCAAGAAGCGGCTGCCGGTTGATACGCGGATCGTCGGTTTCTCGCGGACCCCGTATACTCACGAGGCGTGGCGGGCGGAGCTCACCGAATCTGTCGCGAAGTTTGCCGGCGACGAATTCAAGTCCGACGTATGGGCAGCGTTCGCCGAGCGGATTTTCTATCATGCCGGCGACATCGGCCATCCGGATGACTTCGACCGCCTGCGCACCTTTCTCGACGATCTCGAAAAGGACCCGAACAGCATCCGCATCTACTATCTGGCCACCGCGCCGCAGTTCTACGCTCCGGCCATCGAACAATTGGGCCGCAGCGGTCTGGCGGAAGAGAACACCTGCCGCCGCCGCGTGATCATCGAGAAGCCCTTCGGCACCGATCTGGCATCGGCCCAGAAGCTCAACGCGGCGGTTCACGCCGTCTTCCACGAACGGCAGGTCTACCGCATCGATCATTATCTGGGCAAGGAGACCGTCCAGAATCTGCTCGTGCTGCGATTTGCCAATACGATCTTCGAGCCGGTCTGGAACCGCAATTACATCGACCACGTGCAGATCACCGTGGCCGAGGAAGTCGACGTCGGCAGCCGCGCCGGCTACTACGACAAGGCGGGTGTCGTCCGCGACATGTTTCAAAACCACCTGTTGCAGCTGTTGATGGTCACGGCGATGGAGTCACCCGTTCGCTACGAGGCGGACGCGATCCGCGACGAAAAGGTCAAGGTGCTCCGCGCGATTCGACCGATGACTCCCGCTCAAGTTCACGAAAGCACGGTCCGCGGCCAGTATCGCGGCTACTTGTCGCACAAGGGCGTCGCCCCAGGAAGCCGCACGACGACCTTTGCCGCCGTCAAGCTCTGTGTAGACAACTGGCGGTGGCACGGGGTGCCGTTTTATCTGCGGAGCGGCAAGGTGATGTCCTGCCGCACGACGCAACTAGTCGTCCAATTTCGCGAGCCGCCGTTCATGCTTTTTCCCGACGGACCGCGGTCCGTCGCCGAATCGAATCGGTTGGTGATTCAGGTCCAGCCGGCCGAGGGCATCCAGCTCCATTTTGAGACCAAGGTGCCCGACGCCGGCATGAAGCTCCGCCAGACCGATCTCGAATTCAGCTATCAGCGCGAGTTTCACGGCGCTATCCCCGAGGCCTACGAACGGTTGCTGCTTGACGCGCTCGAAGGAGATGCCAGTTTGTTGCGCGGGCCGACGAGGTGGAGGCGGCCTGGAAGATCTGCGATCCGATTCTCAGCGAGTGGCAGAAGAGCGACCAGCCCGTGCTACACGTCTACGAGCCCGGCTATTGGGGACCGCTCGAGTGCAACGAATGGATGGTCCACCAGGGCCGCGAGTGGTTCGATACGTGTCCCGTCTTGAGCTGACGCGGCCCGAGGTCGCACGGATGATTGCCCATGACGTCCCGCGGCCCAGGCCGATATTCCCCCGACCAGGCCTCACAAGGCCCCGATTGGCTGCCATTTGCGCCCTGGGGACTGTGGGAGCTGAATCTCTTGGGCTGGCCGCTGGCGGCGGTCGTGGCTGGGCTCATCTGGCTCGGTGGGGTCTGGCAATGGCTGGCGATCGGGCCGGCCGTGCTGCTGCTGTTGATCGTGTACTTCTTCCGCGATCCGCCGCGCCGAATTCCCAGCGATCCAAACGCGATCGTCGCTCCGGCCGACGGCACGATCGTCGACGTCACGCCGCTGGATCACTACGATTTCATCGGCGGACCGGCCGTGCGGATCGGCGTCTTCCTTTCGATCTTCAACGTGCACATCAACCGCGCCCCCTGCGACGGCAAGGTCCTCGAGACCAGCTACAAGCCGGGCGAGTTTCTCAACGCGATGCGGGCCGACAGCGCCGAGCGAAACGAGTCGATGTGGATCGGCTTTGAGACGCCTGAAACTCCGCCGCGCCGGTTTGCGGTGAGGCAGATTTCCGGCATGTTTGCCCGGCGGATCGTCTGCAAGCTGCATCCCGGAGAGCCTGTCACCCGGGGTGCTAAGTTTGGTATGATTAAGCTCGGGTCGCGGACCGAGCTGATCCTGCCGGCGGGAGTCGAAATCCTCGTGCGGATCGGCGACAAGATCCGCGCCGGCAGCGACGTCGTCGCCCGCTGGTCGTAACCCTTTCTTGCCCAGGCACTCAAGACATGAGACCGATTCGCGCGATCGCCGTTTTTCCGACGCTCTTCACGCTCGGCAATCTGGTGTGCGGATTCTTCGCGATCGTGGTGCTGGCGCGGATCGAGAAGCCGGTCGGCGTCGAGATCGTGCCGACGCCGAAGATCGACTCCGCGCGCGAGCTGATCGGCATGATCGGCAGCACCGATCCGACGCACAACTTGATGCTCTCCGGAGCGCTGATTCTGCTGGCAATGTTTTTCGATTCGGTCGACGGGCAGGTCGCCCGGCTCACGCGGCGGACCAGCGATTTCGGAGCCCAGCTCGATAGCCTTTGCGACCTGGTGTCGTTCGGCCTCGCGCCGGCGATTCTACTAGTGAAAATGTGTCCGCAGTTCACCAGCTTGCACAGCGAGGCGGTGTGGACGATTGCCGCGCTGTTCGCGTGCTGCGCCGCACTGAGGCTGGCCCGGTTCAACGTCGAAACCGACGACAACGACGAGCACATGTCGTTCGCCGGCCTGCCGACGCCGGCCGCCGCCGCCGCGATCGCCAGCTTCGCCATCCTCTCCTACACGCTCCGCAACGAAGAAAACATCGACCTCCACGCTCAGTTCCCCGTGTACGACTGGTGGATGCAGCGGCTGTTGCCGTTGTTTGCGGTCGTGATCGCGATCTTGATGGTCTCGCGGATCCCCTACCCCCACCCGCTCACTCAGCTGCTCCGCGGCCACCGCAGCTTTGCCCATATCGTAGCGATCGTGTTTGCGGTCGTGGCGATTCTGATCGTGCGCGGTTACGCGGTGCCATTGCTGTGCGTGTTGTTCGTGCTCGTTCCGCCGGTGCGGTACGCCTGGGAAGTGGCCCGCCACCGCCGCACACGCGAAGAACCATTGTTCTGAAAAAGGGGTCAGAACTATTTTCTGGGCAGGCTGGAAAAAATAGTTCTGACCCCTTTTTGGAGGTGGATGGTGTTTACGGGTCTGGTCGAGAGCTTGGCCGCGGTGGTGGAAATCGTGCCCGAGCCGCCCGGCGTGCGGCTGGTGATCCGCGAGCCGCGGATCGCCGCCGAGTCGGCCATCGGCGACAGCATCGCGCTCAACGGCTGCTGCCTCACCGTGGTGGCGATCGCTGGCGACAATCTCTCATTCCAAGCCGGCGATGAGACCCTCTCGCGCACCAATCTCGGCGAGCTCAAGTCCGGTGACCCCGTGAACCTCGAACGCTCGTTGAAATTGGGCGACGCGATCGGTGGCCACCTGGTAAGCGGTCACATCGACGCCGTCGGCACGGTCGACCGACGGACTGACGACGCCGACTGGTGCACGATGTGGTTCCGCGTCCCGCCCGCACTCACCAGCCAAATGGCCAGCAAAGGCTCGATCGCCGTCGACGGCGTAAGCCTGACCTTGGTCGAAGTGGAGAGCCGACCGCTTCAGCGTGGCCCTGATCCCGCATACGCTCACCGTCACGACCCTCGGCCGCCGCAAGTCGGGCGACCGGGTCAACGTCGAAACCGACGTGCTGGCCAAGTACGTCGAAAACAGCGTGCGAGCTCTGCGAAGCATGCCCGCGATTCAGTCTGGTACGCACAAATGAAACCAGTGATTACGGATATAGACTTTTGCCGTACTCCGGCGGAGTTAGAGCAGTACTTTTTAAGCTGCATTCTCGCTGGGGGAAAGACGGCTAGTGACGTTGAGAGAAAGATAAACGCGATTACCACGGAGGTTCCGGAAGGAGTTGTGCCCTGCAATTATCTGCTTAAGAAGCAAAGTCTTGAAGCTTATCTTCGACAACATAAGACCGGCATGTACACTCGGCTAGTAAAGGCAATTTCCGCGATCACGAAACTCGACATCAAATTGGCGACAGACGACGAATTGATCCGATACCGGGCGTTGGACTCAAGACTTCGAGGTTGTTCTTGCTCCGTTCGCGGCGAAATATTCGTCACGCTGCGTAGACACCCACACGTTGAAATTCCTTCGCTGAAAACAGCGTCAGGATGGTTCCCGACAAGGCCCCTGCGTCCGACTGCGAGTATCTCAGACTTGAGGCAGAGCTGCTCCGCTTATTTGACGAGAAATTTCCAGATTTGTCGCCGGCGGAAGCGGACAGAAAAGTCTGGGAGTCGTATCGTCGCTAGAAAAGAAAGGGTGGCACCGGATGAGTTCCGCGGGATCGTCGTGGGTCCCGTGGCTCGTCATTTCGCCGGAACAAGTTCGACGCGGAGCTTCAGCTGCAGGGCGTCGGCGATGCGGCGGAGCATTGAAAGAGCTTCGCCTTCGTAGTCGGCGTCTTCGAGTTCGGCGACGACGTTTTCGCTGGTGCCGATCGCGTCGGCCAATTCCTTTTGCGTCAGACCGGCCGCTTGCCGCGCGTCATAGATCATTTGCGCAATGCGGAACTCGTCGGCATACGCTTGGACGTTCTCGTCCGTGCTGGGGTCGATACCGAAGCGCTTCTTAATTATTTCCATTCCGTCATTGGTTTTCTTAGTCGGCATTTTCGATTTCTTCCTCGCTGACGTACCGCTTAGGATCCCGTTGGTATAGAGCCAGCCGCGCGATGGCACGATCGATCTCCGCGTCTGGCACTGACGACTCTTTCGTGATTCCGTGCTACACAAGAACCAAATTCTTACCGACAAACCCATAAAGAATACGATAGTTCACGCGGCCAACTCTGGTGCGCAGCTCGTACACTCCGTTGCGTAACAAATCTGCATGGGGTCGCCGCAGCTCATGCCCAGTTTGCCGCAGAAGATCAAGCATGTACAAACACTTTTCAAAGGCCTTACGATTTCGCTTTTCGAGCTCGGCGAGCCAATCGATAAACGGAACCGTGCCGTCCTCGTCCCTGAAGAAGTAGATTGTCGTCGTTGGCATGGGAAGCACCTGTATTGTAAGCATAAGTCTCCGGATTGACGAATGTCAAACGTCTACCCGACGCCAAACGGGTGCAGCCTGCACTTTGCGCGTGGTTGTGTTGTGGTGTAGAAGAGGCATCGGTATTTGACTGCGGGCGGGGCGAACCGGCGAGAAGCTGGAGAATCCAGGGAGCCACGGATGGCAACTACCCAAGGGATCAAGGAGCGAGTTGCGGCCTTCACACGTGAATTGGCCGAAGAATTGGGGGAGGTGGATGATAGCGATGCGCTCAGTTGGCTCGATGCGATCGAGAGTCAAGCGGTCGAAATCGGCGACGCGATTAGCGTCGAGTTGCTGAGGCGAAGGTCGTCGGACCGACCGGTCGCCGAGAAGGAATCGACCTGTCCGCAGTGCGGTCAGCCGGGCCATGATCAGGGCCCACGCGAGCGAGAGCTGATCGGTCGCCGCGGGCCGGTGACCATCCGCGAACCGGAGTACTACTGCCCTTGCTGCCGCAAGGCTTTTTTTCCCGGCGACCCAGGCGATCGGCGTTGAGATTGATTGTCCGTTCACGCCGGCGATGCTGCGGAAAGTGACCTACGCCGGGCGCGGTCGCCATCGTTTGTCGAGGCGAGCCGCGATCTGGCCGCGTTGGCGGAGGAGACGGTCTCGCGGGAACGCGTGCAGCGTTGGACCAAGCGGGTCGGAGAAGAATGCGTGACAGAAGCGGAAACGTTGGCCGACGAGTATCAAGCGCTTCTGCTTCCCGAGCAGCAAAAGAGTCCGACCGATCAGGTTCCGCAAGTGGCGTGCGTGATGATGGACGGCGGGCGGATTCAGATCCGCGACCGTCGCGAGGCGGGGCGCGACGCCAAAGGCTATTGGAAAGAATCGCTGGTCGGTTGCTGCCTCAGCATGGTGAGCGAAGAACAACCGCAAGATCCCTGCCCGACCATCCCCAAGACGTTTGTCGATCCCGACCGGATGCGTGATTTAAGCCGCGAAATCAAGGGGATTTCCTCTTCCGTGGAAGAGGACGCGGCGGCTTGCGAAGAGTCGTGCGACGATCGCCAGGGGCGCCCCGAAACGCTCGTCAAAAGCGTCGTCGCGACCCGCGCCGGGCAAGACGCATTGGGCCCACGGTTGGTCGCCGAAGCACACCGCCGCGGCTTTCAGGCGACGCGGCGCAAGGCGTTCGTCGCCGACGGATCAGCTTCCAATTGGAGCGTGCACAAGAAATACTTCTCCCACTACATTCCGATTCTCGATTTCACGCACGCGGTCTGCTACGTGTATGCCGCGGCGATGGCTGGGCGAGCAAGCCGAGCGGGATGGGACGATTACGTCTGCTGGGCTGGCTGGTTGTGGACAGGCGCGGTCGACAAGTTGATCCAAGCGGTCCAGACGCGATCGGACCAACTGGGGCATCCGCCCGACGGCGACGAGACTTCTCCCGCCGCGATCGTGGCCAAGACGCTCGTCTATCTCCAGAATCAACGCTCACGCATGAAGTATCATGAGTACCGTCGACTGGGGCTGCCGATGACCAGCAGCCACATCGAGTCGACCATCAAGCAGATCAACCGTCGCCTGAAGGGAACCGAAAAGTTCTGGGACCAGGGCGCCGAACCCCTCCTGCAGCTCGTTGCCGGCCACCTCAGCGAAACCAACCGCTTCAACCAGTTCTGGATGAACCGCCGAACACGACTGCAACCCATGCGGTGCTACCAATCCGCCGCCTGAAAATTACAAAGTGCAGGCTGCACCCACGCCAAACAGCCGCTCGAAGTGGGGCAGACGTAGAACTATCGCAGCACGTGCTGTAAGCTGGGATGCCGCTACGATAGATGTGCTTGAATCTCACATAGTACACCATGACCCGCCAAACCAAATCCTTTCTGATCGAACGCTTCCGCGAGATGGGCATTGCGCCCGCGACCCGGCACGGCCAGAACTTTTTGATCGATCTGAATCTTGTCGACCTGATCGTTAACGCGGCCGACTTGGGACCGCAGGACGTCGTGCTCGAGGTCGGCACCGGCACCGGTTCGCTCACGGCGATGATGGCCCGGCGAGTCGCGGCGGTGGTGACGGTCGAGATCGACGCTCACCTGTTCGAGCTGGCTAGTGAGCAACTCGTCGATTTTGAAAACGTGACGATGCTGCGGATCGACGCGCTGCGCAATAAGAACCACTTCGACGACCGCGTGATGGAGGCGGTCGGCATGCAACTCGCCGCCGGGCCTGATCGCCGGCTGAAGCTGGTCGCCAATCTGCCCTACAACATCGCCACGCCGGTGATCTCGAACATGCTGCTCGCGCCCCACGTGCCCCACTCGATGGTCGTCACGATCCAAAAGGAACTGGCCGACCGAATGACGGCGGCCCCTTCGACCAAGGATTACAGTGCGCTGAGCGTCTGGATCCAGAGCCAGTGCACCGTCGAGACGGTGCGTGTGCTGGCGCCATCGGTGTTCTGGCCAACGCCCAAAGTGACGTCGGCGATCATTCGGATTGTCGTCGATCCCGCGCTGCGGGCCCGCATTCCCGATCTCAACTATTTTCACCAGTTCGTGAAGGCGATCTTCCTTCACCGCCGCAAATTCTTGCGGGCCAACGTCGTGCCGGCGATGAAACGGCATCTTTCCAAAGAGCAAGTCGACGAGATTCTCGACGAGATGGGCTTTGCGGCCGACGCGCGAACCGAGCAGCTCGACGTCGCCACGCTCTTGGCCCTGGCGGAAAAGGTCCGCGCAGCGGCTCCGGATTGGACACTGTAGGTTTCAGTGAAGAATCGCCGCCGTGCATGACAGGATTGCTGAGATTCGCTAGAATCCACGATACTTACTGAGCAACCGGTAGTCGCGTCGTTTGCGCCCGGACTGAACACTGCGTTGAGGTCGCCATGTCCTTCATCGAAATGACCGGTACCACGCTGGAACGGATCGTCGCAGAAGACGAGCTGCACCACGGCGACCTGGCCGAGGCGGGCGTCGATTCGGCGACGATCGTCCGCGTCAATCGTCAAGGCGACATCGAAGTCCGCCGGCCGGCGGGTTGGGACGTGATCGGCGGCCTGCTGGGCGAGTTCGAGCAGCGGGTGCGCCGCGAGACCGGCCTCGACTGGGCGTAATGACGGCGAACCTGGCCGCCCGGCCTTTGCTCCTTCATTCTGGCCGGTTGTAGCAAATATCGCGGCGGGACAAATGCGGCTTCGATGATGTTTGAGCCGACGTTCCTACCCGCTCCGCTGCCCGGCTGCTACGATTGATCAGCAGCCTCGCGCCCGTCGCCCCGAGCATTTCCATGCCCCGCACTGCCAACATTTCGCGCCAAACCGCCGAAACCAAGGTCGAGCTCAAGCTCAACCTGGACGGCACCGGACATGCCCACGTCCGCACGGGCGTCGGCTTCTTGGACCACATGCTCACCTTGCTGGCGAAGCACGCAGCGATCGACCTGGAGGTCGAGGCCGAAGGCGACCTGGATGTCGACCAGCACCACACGGTCGAAGACGTCGGCATCTGCCTGGGGCAGGCGCTCAAGCAGGCGCTGGGCGACAAGGCCGGCATCCGCCGCTACGGCTTCTTCTCGCTGCCGATGGAGGAAACTCTCTGCACCACGGCGCTCGACCTGAGCGGGCGCTACTTTCTCGTATTTAACGCCGAGTTCCCCGCAGCCAAGATCGGCGACTTCGACAGCGAACTGGTGGAAGACTTCTGGCAAGCCGCTGCGGCCAATGCGCTCTGCAACCTGCACATCAACGTCGCCTATGGCCGCAACAGCCATCACATCGCCGAAGCCATCTTCAAGTCAACCGCCCGGGCCTTACGGATGGCAATCGAATCCGACCCGCGGATGCCCGGCGTGCCGAGCACCAAGGGCACGCTGTAGGGGCCATTATGTGCGACGTCGGCTGAAGGTCGATGTGACGAAGACGTTACGCGCTGCGAAGAGGTTTGATCCGGGCCACTTCTCTCTTGATTGACTGCGCGGCATCCCACAGATCAACGGCGCGCTGGGCGTTTAGCCAAAATTCGGGCGAATTCCCAAATAGGCGTGCGAGTCGCAGCGACATCTCCGGACTGACCGCACGGCGCCTGCGCAACAATTCGTTGATCGACTGCCGCGAGACTCCCACCGCGTCTGCGAGCTGGGAAACGGTAAGACCGTAGTCGGGCAGAAAATCCTCGCGCAGCATTTCCCCTGGATGCGTCGGCCGGCGCCTGATCCCAGCTGTGTTCGGAACGCTCATCACTACTGCCTGACATCAATGATAATCGCAAAACTCGACATCGTATGCATCGCCGCGCAGGAAGCGAAAACAGATCCGCCACTGCTCGTTTACGCAGATTGCGTGTTGCCCTTTCCGATTGCCTTCGAGGGCATGAAGTCGATTACCGGGTGGATTTTTCAAGTCTTCCAGTCGCGCAGCCAAGTCGACGTACTCTAGCTTGCGAGCTGCTCGCCGGGCTAACTCCGCAGGAAGCCGCTTTGCCTTGCCTGTGGCGTACAACTCCTGCGTGCGCTTATCAGCGAACGTCTTAATCATCCACGGAATTGTAACCCATCACGTGACACTTGTCAATTCGAACCATAGGGAGACCTGATTTGCAGCATTCGAAAATGGCCTTTGCCAAACAGCGGCCAATTCTCGGGCGAAAGAGAGTGGTCATTGGAAAGTCTCTCAGCGAATCTCTTCTTCGTTCACGTACACTTCCAAAAACCGCGTGAGCCGTTGGAAGTCGCTCTCGGCCTCGATGTAGCGGACGACCGTCACCAGCGTCTTGGGGTCGACCAGCTCCTCGAACGGCACGTAGTGGAGATGCAACTGGCCCGAGACGGAAACCATCACGCCGTTGAGGCCCTGCTCGACCAGGGCCCGGAACGCCCCGACGCCCAGCTGGCAGCCGAGCATCACGTCGAAAGCGTGGGGCTGGGCGCAACGTGATTCGTAGCCGAGTTGCAGCGGCGTGACTTTGCGTTTCTTGCCGGTTTGGCGGGTGTATTCCTTGGCGATCAGGTCGCCGAAGATGTCGTGCAGGTTCACCGCCGCGATGCTGATGTGGCCGTGCTCGTCGCGGCCGACGCCGGCGAGGTATTTTTCCGGCAGCATCTCGGCCAGCCCTTCGGCGATCACGATCACGCCGTATTCCTTGCCTTCTTTCTCGCGGGCGGTCATCGTGAGCACGATCCGCTTGATAACTTTGTCCATGTCCATCACCTTGCGTTTGGTGACGGCGCCGGTTTTGGAATTGGTCGTGTCTTCCTGCATAGCGTAGGTGCCGACGATGTCTTCGACGCTGATCACCAGGCTGGCCTCGCCGGCGATGGCCACGCCGTAGGCCAGCCAGCCGGCGCTGCGGCCCATCGACTCGACGAGGAAGTAGGCCCGGTTGGCCTCGGCGTCGGAGATCAGATTCCGCACCTCACAGCCGAGGAAGTCGACGGCGGTGAAATAGCCGAACGTGAAGTCGATCCCGCGATAGTCGTTGTCGATCGTCTTGGGGAGATGGACGACGGGAATGCGCACGGCGTCGGCGGGCAGCTTCTCCTGATAGAGCTTGAACTTGTTGGCAGTTTTGAGCGTGTCGTCGCCGCCGATCGAAATCAGTGCGTCAACGCCGATCGAACGGAGGGCTTCGTAGACGGTTTTGAGCGGCTTGACGCGCTCGGGGTCGTCGAGATGCGCGGGACTCGAGACGTCTTTGCCCGGGTTGGTGCGGCGGTGCCGATGATGATGCCGCGGGAATTGCGAGTCCGGCCGAGCATCCGCTGGTTGATGGCCACGTAGTCGCGGCCTTCGACCAGAGGATTTGTAGCCGAATACTCGACCAGGCGCGAGTAGCCGTGCTTGATGCCGACCGCCTCGATGCCATGGCGGAGAAAAGCGGTCGCCGCCGTCGAGATCACGGCGTTCGCCCCGGGGGCCGGTCCGCCTGCAAAGAGAATCGCCACCTTCTTCACCGGGTGGGGCATCTCCCAGGGGGATGCCATCGTGGATGTTTTCATCGTCATGTTTCCCTGCCTGCATCTGAAGCTGAAAGTCGCTCTGCTGATGGCCGCCACGAGCCGCCGTGCGGCAGACTGACATTTTAGAATGGTTCGGCTGGCAAGCCCAGAGCCTCCCACCGGCACCGAGCATCGGCGTCCACCGCCCTAGCCTGTGCCGAACGTCCGCTCGACGAACGTCGTGTCGATCCGTCCTTCCACAAACGCGGAGTGACCGAGGATTTCCTGGTGCAACGGCACCGTCGTCTTGATCCCCTCGACGCGGAGTTCGGCCAGTGCCCGCTGCATGCAGGCGATCGCCTCAGCCCGCGTCGGCTGGTGCACGATCAACTTGCCGATCATCGAGTCGTAATATGGCGGCACCATATAGCCGCTGTGGGCGTGCGAATCGAATCGCACTCCGAAGCCGCCAGGGGCGATCAGCCGCTCGATCCGACCGGGCGACGGTTGGAAGTTCCGCTTGGGATCTTCGGCATTGATCCGGCACTCGATCGCGCAGCCCTGATGGCAGATTTCGTCCTGTTTCCACGGGAGTCGCTCGCCAGCGGCCACGCGAATTTGCCACTTGATCAGGTCCACGTCGGTCACCATTTCGGTGACGGGATGCTCGACCTGGATTCGGGCATTGACTTCGATGAAGTAGTAGTTGCCTTCGCCGTCGACGATGAACTCGACCGTGGCGGCGTTGGTATATTCGGCGGCGATGATCAGCCGCCGGGCCGCGTCGCACATCGCCGCGCGAGTCTCTGGCGTGATGCTCGAGCGGGGCTCTCCTCGATCAGCTTCTGGTGTCGCCGCTGAACGCTGCAGTCGCGTTCCCAGAGATGCACCGCGTTGCCGTGCAAGTCGGCCAGGACCTGCACCTCGACGTGCCGCGGCCGCTCGATGTATTTCTCCAGATAGACGTCGCCGTTGCCAAAGGCCGCTTCGGCTTCGGCCCGGGCCTGCTGCAGGGCGCTTTTCAGCGCCAAGTCGTTCGACGCCACCCGCATTCCGCGGCCGCCGCCGCCCGCCACGGCTTTGATCAGCACGGGAAAACCCACCGAATGGGCGAAGCTCAACGCTTCCTGCTCGCTCGGAAATGATGCCGTCGCTGCCCGGCACGACGGGGACGTTCGCCTCGCGGGCCAGTGCCCGGGCCGCGTTTTTGTCGCCCAGCCGGGCCATCGCCTGCGGGCTCGGGCCAATGAAGTCGATGTTGCAGCTGCGACAGATCTCGTTGAAATGGGCGTTCTCGGCCAGGAAGCCGTAGCCCGGATGGATCGCCTGCACATTGCCGACTTCCGCGGCGCTGATCACGCTGGAAATCTTGAGGTAACTGTCGGCGGCCTTCGCCGGCCCAACGCAGTAGGCCTCGTTCGCCAGCTGCAGATACTGGGCCCCGCGGTCGCCTTCGCTGTAGATCGCCACCGTCTCGACGCCCAGCTCCCGGCACGCCCGAATGATCCGCAGTGCGATCTCACCCCGATTGGCAACAAGGATCCGCTGATACATGACGCTCTACCGCGTTCCTCTGAGATCCGCAACGATCAGGCATTTGGCGTGACGCGGAAAAGCGGCTGCCCAAATTCGACACTCTGTCCGGAAGTCGCCAGCACGGCGGCAATCTTGCCACTGCACTCGGCCGGGATCTCGTTGAACACTTTCATCGCTTCGACGATGCAGACCGTCGTCTCCGGACCGACCTGATCGCCGACTTTGACGAATGGCGGCGACTCCGGGCCGGGAGTCGTGTAAAAGGTTCCAACCATCGGGCTGCGAACGAGAAGCGCGTTGGCGTCCTCCGCGGCCGCTGCGGTAGAACCACTTTCGCCGCCGGCCTTCAACGGAGCTGGCGCCAGATGGGGCACCGCACCCGCCACCGTCACCGTTTCCGGACCGCGCCGTAATCGAATTCGCTGGTCGGCCTGGCGAAGATCGATCTCCGACAGGTCGTGTTCGTTCATCAATTCAATGAAGCGGCGGACCTTGCGAACGTCAAACACGTCGCCCGCGCCGGATCCCGCATTGGAGGCCATTGCCGTCTCCCGTGATTCGCTCAATATTCAGACTCCGTATTGCCGGCTGCGTCACCGACGAGCATTCGACAGCGGCAGCTCACGAGGCCAGGACGCAATCCTCCAATTTCTTCGGGACGTCCGAGAGCACCTCGTGACCCGTCCGCGTCACCAGGACGTCGTCTTCAATTCAAACCCCGCCCCATCCCGGCAGATAGATCCCCGGCTCGACGGTCACGATCATGC
>CAWEEU010000010.1:0-334418 GCA_963808175.1 uncultured Planctomycetota bacterium
CGGCGGCACCGCATTGAGCATCATCACGCCAGCTGTTTGCGGAATCGCGTCACGCTCAGCGCCATAATCACCAGACCGCACACCGCGAGGCCGAACGTCTCCGGCACCAGGTCGATGAAGTCGGCCCCGCGCAAGACGATTCCCCGGAGTATTTCCAGAAAGTATGTCGCCGGGATGGCGAACGTAACGACGTAAATCGGCAGTGGCATCTCGCTCCGCGGGAACATGAAGCCCGACAACAACACCGTCGGCAGCATGATCATGAACGCCAACTGTACCGCTTCGAGCTGCGTGCGGGCGATCGTCGAGACCAGCAGTCCCAGCCCCAACGCACACACCAAGAATAGCGTCGAGAGTTCCAATAGCAGCAGCAGGCTCCCGCGAATCGGCACGTCGAACACGTAGACCATCACCGTGAGCACGATCAACATCGCCACGAAACCGACGATCGCGTAGGGCACCAGCTTTCCCAGCAGCAGTCCCAATCGTCCGACCGGCGTCACGAACAATTGCTCGAGCGTGCCGACCTCGCGTTCGCGGACGATGGCGAACGCCGTCAAAAACAGCGTCACGAGCTGCAAAATGATCCCCACCAGCCCCGGGACGAAAAAGTGGGAGCTCTCCAGATTCGGGTTGTAGAGCAGCCGCGGCCGCATCTCGATCGGCAGCGCCAGTTCGCCCTTCTCGTTCCGGGCGGGTGCCACTTGCAGCACGTCGGCGAGCGAGCGGGCGACCGCGATCGAGCGATTGAGGCCCAGCAGGTTGGTCGCGTTGAGCGCGGTCGTGGCCACCTGCGAATCGCTGCCGTCGATCAGCACCTGCACCGGCGCCTGTTCGTGCAGCAACAATTTGTCGGTGTAGTCGGGCGGGATGCGCAGACCGACTTTCGCCCGGCCGGAGGTGATCGCCCGCCGGAACGACTCGTCGTCCACCACCCGCTCCACCACGTCGAACGTCCGCGTGTTTTGGAATGCTTCGATCAGCTGCTGGGCCTGCGTCCGGCCGTCCAGATCGTGCACCACCAGCGGAATGTGCTCGATCTTGACGTCGATGGCGTAGCCGAAGATCAGCGTCTGCAGCGTCGGGATCACGAGCATGAAGAAGATCGTCACCGGCTGGCGGCGAATGTGGAAGAACTCCTTCGTCAGGATCGCTCCGAAGCCCCACATCGGCCGCGGCCGCTCCGCCGCCTGAATCGGAGGCGGAGGTTCGACTGCGGCATGATCTGGTTTGGGTGCTGGGGTCGTGGCGGGGGGATGTGGTGCGGCGGCCGCGGCACCAGCGGCAGCGGAGGTTTCGAGCGACGACAGCTGCTCCTCCTCGGCGGCCCGGCTGAGCGTGACGAACACGTCCTCCAACGTCGGCTCGATTTGTCGGACTTGGGATTCGTCTGCGGGCACCTGTAGCTCGGCGAGCAATTGTTCGCCGCTGAGCTGATCGCGGGCCAGCACGTGAATCGCCTGGCCGAAGAGCGTCGCGTCCAGCACGCCGTCGATCTTCCGCAGCCGCGCAAGCTGCTCGGCCGGCGCCGGCACCTCCAGCTCCCAACGCCGCGTGCCGGGCGGCGTCACCTCGGGAAGTTTTTTGAGCGTCTCCGGCCGGCCGCACACGATCAGCTTCGATTGGTAGATGTACGCGATGTCGGTGCACCGCTCGGCCTCGTCCATGTAGTGGGTCGTCACGAACAAGCGTTTTCCCGGCGGCCGCCAGGGCAAAGAGCAAATCCCACAAGTCGCGCCGCGCGACCGGGTCAATCCCCGCCGTGGGCTCGTCGAGAAAGATGACCTCCGGCTCGTGAATCAACGCGCAGGCCAGGGCCAAGCGCTGCTTCCATCCGCCCGAGAGCGTCCCGGCCAGTTGGTCGAGATAGCGGCCGATCGCCGTCAGTTCCAGCACAGCCGCCATCTCGCTCGCGTTGCCGCTGGGGCGAAAGCCCGTAGATTCTGCCATAGAATTCGAGATTTTCGCGGACCGTCAGATCGGCATAGAGGCTGAACTTTTGCGACATGTAGCCGATCCGCCGCTTGATGGCCTCGGCCTCATGTTCGACGTCGTGCCCGAGCACCGTGCCCCGCCCCGCGCTGGGGGCCAACACGCCGCAGAGCATGCGAATGATCGTCGACTTGCCGCTGCCGTTCGGTCCAAGCAGCCCGAAGATCGCCCCGCGTTGAACGTGGAAGCTGACGTCGTCGACCGCGACCACCTCGCCGAAACGGCGCGTGAGATGCTCGACTTCGATCACCGGCGCGGCCATCAGGCACCCTTGCCGTGTTCGGTGGTCACGGGTTCGAGCCACACGTCGGCCGACATACCGGCCCGCAATTCCTCGAGCCCCTCATCGAGCGTCACGCGTACCCGAAACACCTGCTTCGAGCGCTCCTCGGGCGTCTGCACGTTGCTGGGCGTGAATTCGCCTTGGCGGGCGATGAACGAGATGTGACCGCCGAATCGGCGTCCGGGATAGCTGTCGATCGTGACCCACACTTTCTCGTCGAGCTTGAGATCCAAATGGTTTTCGGGCACATAGACTCGCACCCAGAGCCGGCTGATGTCGGTCAGCGACAGCACCGGCGCGTTGGCGGTGACCATGTCGCCGGGCCGCAGATCGACCGCTTCCACCACCGCGTCGAGCGGCGCCGTAATGGTCAGCTCGCCGATCTGCTCGTCCATCGCACGGAGAGCGGCCTGCGCCGATTCGAGCGCCGCTTTGGTCTGGGCGACGTCCTCGGCGCGGTAGCCGTTTTGCTCCAGCAGCCAGGCTTGCTGAGCTTCGTCCAGCTGCGCCTTGGCAGCGGCGATTTCTTCCGGCCGCGTCCCGGCCAAGCAGCAGCGCCAAGTCCTGTTGACGGGCGTCGAGCGTCGCTCGTGCCACTCGGAGCGTCGTCCGCTCCTGGTCGAGCTCCTCTTGCGTGGCGGCTTGTTGCGCGACGAGCCGCTCGGTTCGCGCGACTTGCTCGGTTGCAAACGCGAGCTGCGCCTCCGCCAGGCGGACGTTCGCTTGCGCCGCTTCGATCTCCTGCTTCCGCGGCCCGTTCTTCAGCTTCTCCAATTCGGCCGCCAGCTGATCGTATTTCGCCTTAGCTTGGGCAATCTCCTCCGGGCGAAAGCCCTTGGTCATCTTCTCATATTCGGCAGTCTGGGCCGTTGCGTCTGCTTCGGCTTCGGCCCGCCGTTGGAGCAAGTCGTACGGCTCGAGGACCACCAACGTGTCGCCCTTCTTGACCCGCGCCCCTTCGTCCACCAACACCTTCTCGACGCGCCCGCCGACGCGCGAGCCGATCCGAATCTCGTACGCCTCGACAAATCCGGAGACTTTCAGCGGCTCGGTCCGCAGCTGGCTGTACGCCAACAGCGCCACGGCCGCCGCTGCCAACACGACCAACGCGATGCCTCGTTTGACCATCGATTTTCCCACGTTGCCGGGCCGACCGGCAATGCTACAGCAAGTCTAACACGCGCCGGATGACCCGGCGACCGCGACAAAACGAGGCTGCCGGCGGCTTGCCGCATGAATTCCGCGGGCGGATATGTTAGGTTGAAGATATGAGGCCGCTGTAAGGAGGTTGGGCGATGTCGGAGGCGAATCTTCAATTGCTCGTTGCCCAGCTCGAAGGCACCGACACGGCACTACAAACGGCTGCCGCCAATCAGCTTGCCAAACTCGGTCACGCTGCGCAGCCGGCGGCCGTCGCACTGGTCCGCACGGTCGGCATCCCGCACGAAGAAGTGCTCGAAGCCTGCACCGCCGCGCTCGAAGATCTCGGCCCGCCCGCGGCAGATCAAATCCAGCCGCTCGCCGCGCTGGCGCACGATTGTTCGAGCGACGTAGCCTATTGGGCCGTAACGCTTTTAGGTCGCGCGGGTAGCGGCGGTGCAACCGCCGTGGCCGAGCTAATTAGGGTTTTGGAGAGTGACGCCGACTTGCCGGTGCGCGAGCGGGCCGCCTGGGCGCTCGGCGAAATCGGCCCCGCCGCCAAGACCGCAGTGCCAACACTTTCCGCGGCCGCCAAATCAGGTGACGCCCGGCTCTCCCGCCTTGCTGCGAAGGCCCTGGAGGCGATCGGCGGCTAACCGCCCGCACGCGCTGTGAAGATCACCACCATCCCGCAGGTGTATCGCAACGCCAATCGCTGGCGCGAGATTCTCACGATCCTGAGCAAGTATGGCCTGGCCGGCTGGATCGGTCGCTTCGACTTGCCGGTGGTGAAGGGCATCCTCAAAAACCGCGACGGCGAGTCGCTCGGACACTTGAGTCGCGAGACCCGCATTCGCCTGGCAATCGAAGAGCTCGGCCCCACGTTCATCAAGCTCGGCCAGATTCTTAGCACGCGGCCGGACCAGATCGGCCTGCCGCTGGCGGACGAATTGCAGAAGCTGCAGACCGACGTTCCCGCAGATGACGCCGAATCGGTCCGCACGACGATCAAGACGGAGTTCGACACACCGCTCGACTCGATGTTCGTCGATTTCGACACAGTGCCGCTCGCTTCCGCGTCGATCGGCCAGGTGCATCGCGCGCGTACGACCGGCGGCGCCGACGTGGTGGTGAAGGTCCAACACGCCGGCATCCAGCGGCGAATGGAAGTCGATCTCGACATCCTGGCCGGACTGGCGCAACTCGCCGAGATGCTCCCCGAGCTGGCCCCTTATCGCCCGCAGGCGATGGTCGCGGAATTTCGCCGCGTGGTCCGCCGCGAGCTCGACTTCGCCCGCGAGGCCCGCAACCTCGACCAGTTCGCGCGCAACTTCCGCCGCAACCGCCACGTCCGCATCCCACACTGCTACCACGAGCTCTCGACCCAGCGCGTGCTTACGATGGAATGGCTCGATGGCTGGCGATTCTCCGACCCGCGCCTCGGCCGCGAGACGCAGCTCGATCTGGCCGAGGTGGCCCGGCACGGCGCCGAGATGTATCTCGAAATGATCTTCCACCACGGCTTCTACCACGCCGATCCCCACCCGGGAAATCTGATTCTGCTGGCCGATGGTACGATCGGCCTGTTGGACTTCGGCATGGTCGGCCGGCTCGACGAAGCGATGCGCGAAGACATCGAAAGCATGCTGCTTGGCGATCGTCACGCAGGACGCCCAGATGCTCACGTCGCTGGTGATGCGGCTCGGCGCGGTGCCGTCCGGGCTGGACGAAGCGGCGCTGAGCGTCGACCTCTCCGAATTTGTCGCCCATTACGCCAACCAACCGGCCGACGCCTTCGACCTGGCCGGCGCGCTGGCCGAAATGGTTGAGATCATCCAGCGCTATCACATCGTGCTCCCCTCGTCGCTGGCCATGCTGATCAAGGTGCTGATCATGCTCGACGGCACGGGCCGACTGCTCGCGCCCCACTTCAGCCTGATGGAGCTGGTCCAGCCGTACCAGCGCAAGCTGCTCCAGCGCCGCCTCTCGCCGGCCCGGCAGATGCGCAAGATGCGGCGGATTTTCTCCGAGCTCGAACAGCTCGCCGAAATCCTCCCCCGCCGGCTTCGCGACATCCTCCAGCAGGTCGAAAGCGGCAAGTTCGACGTCCACCTCGACCACCGCGGCCTCGAGCCCTCGGTCAACCGGCTGGTGCTCGGCATGATGACCAGCGCGCTGTTCCTCGGTTCCTCGCTGATGCTCGCGCAGCACGTCTGGCCGATCCGCGACGTGAGCGTCCCCGGCGTGGCCGGCATGGCGCTGAGCATGTTTCTCGGCTGGCGGCTTCTGAGAGCGATCGGCAAGTCGGGCCGGCTGGAGCGGCGGAAGTAGCTGGTCGTTTTGCTATTCCCACCGAGTAGCAGCACGTTGGCGCGGGTGACATCCGCTACGGGGGCTGCCGGCTCGTCACCATCGACACCGACTTCGTGCGACACGCGTAAATCGGTCGTGAATCAGGCGACGGAAACTGCTGGGTTGATCCTCTCGCGGTCTGTGACTACAATTTCACTGTTGTATACAAGCGCCGATGCGGCAGGTCGCCGCGCCACCTGGATCAAGTCGATGGCCTCGGTCATTCACGCTCGACTCGATGACGCACTCTGACTCACTCCGTAACGAGTTGCAGAAGCAACTCGGCTGGACGGATTCGCAAATCGTCCGCGAAGGCATCAAGTCCCTCTCGGCCCTCGTACGCACCCGCAGCTCGCCGAAAGATTATCGGTCTCGGCAAGTTCAAGTCGAAGGCACCGATTTAGGTTCGAACAGGAAACATCTCAAAGGGTTCGGCAAGTGAACTCTGTGCTGATCGACACCGGCCGCGTCGTTGCACTGCTCGATCGCGGCGAAAAGCGGCACCAAGAGTGTGCGGAACTTGTCGCCCGGATCGACTCGCCGCCGTTACCTGCGAGGCCGTGATCGCCGAGGCCTGCTACCTGCTGGCGGAATCAAGGATGCCGCCGCGGCCGTTCTCGAGAACGTCGAGCGCGGCAATTTCCTGATCCCCTACCGGGTGACCGGTCGCGGATCGCGCATCGCCAAGTTGATCCGGAAATATGCCGACCGGCCGATGGACTTTGCCGACGCGTGTCTTGTCGACATGGCTGGCGAACTCGGCTCGGGACGAATCCTCACGCTTGACACCGATTTTCGCTTCTACCGTTGGGGTCGCAATCGCCCTTTTGAACTGCTGCTAACTGACTCGCGACAGTAGGCTTTGTTCCAGAACGCGTTCAACGCTTCATTCGTCGAAGGCCGAGGCTCCCGTCGAGCCTGATATCGACGCTGGCATCCGGCTCGGCAGGAGCCTCGCCCTCACTTTTGAGACAAGGGCAAGGACACGTGACCGAAATAAATCTCCGTGTCGTACTCAATTACAACCTGGTTCTCGACCACGTCGCGAGGCGTTGAAAAATGGTTGTGGAAAACGAGCTGCAACCTGTGCTAAGGTGAATTCGAATTGTCCGACGGCGGTGGCCAAGCGCAAAGTCCACGGCTGGACCGGTCACTCCAGTGACGGGCTTACCCAGCCAATTCGCCGGCGACACACGAAAAACCTCCGTCCGCATCGAAGCGCTCACGTAACCCATTCCGAACTTCAACGATGTACGGCGTTTCCTGTCTACGGCCTTCAAGTCAGCTTATCCCATTCACCACGCCGACGCTCCATGCCGCTTGACTTTACCCAACTCGAGTGGAACTCAGCGATCGAAGATGATCTCCGCCAGATCGTCCGGCTCGCGGTCCGCGAGGACCTCGGTCGGGAACACGACTGGACCACGCTGGCAATTGTCAGCCGCAGAAGCGCAGGGCGCGGCTGCGGTCGTCGTCCGCGAGCCGGGCGTCGTGGCCGGCCTCCGCGCGCTGGCGGTCGTCATCGACGAAATGCACGCTGCGATCGAATTCGAGCTCGCTGCCGCCGACGGCGACGAAGTCGCGCCGGGCACCGTCGTCGCCCGGCTTGCCGGGTCGGCGCGCGATCTGCTGGTTTGCGAGAGGCCGCTGCTGAATCTGCTGGGGCACCTCTCGGGGATCGCCACGCGAACCCGCCAGTTCGTCCGCCAGGTCGCCGGCACGAAGGCCAGGATCTACGACACGCGCAAGACGACACCAGGGTGGCGGCGGCTGGAGAAGTATGCCGTCCATTGTGGCGGCGGCACGAACCATCGCACAGGGCTGTTCGACGCCGTGTTGATCAAAGACAATCACCTGGCCCTCGCCGCGGACGAAAGGATCGCGCCTGCCGACGCGGTCCGCCGGGCCCGCCAGTTCCTCGAACAAACGGCTACCGAGCGCGAGCGGAAGGAGCTGATCGTCGAAATCGAAATCGACCGCCTCGACCAGCTCGATGCCGTCCTCGCCGCCGGTCCCGACATTGTGCTGTTGGACAATATGCGTCCCGACACACTTCGCGAGGCGGTCGCCCGTCGGGATGCAATCGCTCGGTCGGTCGAACTCGAGGCCTCGGGTGGCGTGAATCTCAGCACCGTTCGTGCGATCGCCGAGACAGGCGTCGACCGGATCAGCGTGGGGGAAATTACTCATTCCGCGCCTGCGCTCGACGTCGCTCTCGATTGGCTTCCAGTCCAAGAGACATAAGCCGTCTGATGCGGCGAAGACACACCGTTTCGGCGATCGGTTGCCAGTCCGCCACAAGTCGGCGGATTGGGCCGTTGCCAACGTGCCACATCGGTCGCCGCCGAACGACAATTCGATCGTTTGACCCCATCGCTGAGAACTCCAAATCGCTCGTCGCCGTCACCAGTTTGACTGCCTCACGCCGCGTACTAGGTTTCATTTGGATCGGCGCCTTTGGGGAGGGGCGTAGGTCCGCGGCGCGGCGGGTCGAGCTGGGAGCTTTGAGGGGACCCCGCCGCGCCATTTTAATGCGCCGCGACCCTCGGGAAGGCCCTGGCGAGACTCGGAGCGGCCCGTGACAAACCGCTCAAAAATCGGTCCTTAAAAGTAGCCGTCGTTAGGCGCGGAAAGCCCGGCACAATCGGCAGCTGGCTGAGAAAAAACGCGATAAATGATTGACAGCCGGCCAAGTCGCGTTTATAAATAGAGATGGAAAGTGGGATAGTTTCTCCCGCTCTATTTCGGGCAAGGCATCGTTCTGCCCACCGTTTGGCTACCACGTAGCGGCCTTTTTAAGGTATTTGGAGCGACCTCATGAGTGTCAGATCGGCAGCGGCGAACTAATTCGCACGTTGCTGGCCAGGCATTCGAGAGCTGTTGGATCAGGTCCTCCGCTTCTCGCCGCACGGTTTCCCGTCAGTCCTTAACTGGCTCACGGTCTGTCGTTCGGCATCGGCGAACCGGTCACCCGCTCCTCGTCTCGCGCTCCTAGTGTGCGCTTCGCCCGGCCCGCAACCCCATCCGGCACTAACGCATTTCGAGCTGTTTTTAGAACTGTCTCGTGCTGCGCGCCCGCCGGCGCGACTTCGATTCTTCACTCGCCCGCTCGGCCGGTCTTCTGCCGCCCCGTGACGAAGCACACCGTGTGATTCGCTTCTCGATCGCGGCCACGCAATGCGCGTGATTCCAAATCCAACCTTTACCCACAAGTTTTCATCGCCCGAGCCGGGTGCATCGCGATGGCTGCCGTTGCAGCGATCGGTTCGCACCGGCGAGGCGAGATTTTGCCCCGAGGATAATCAACTATGTTTCGCAGCACTCGTGCTTGTAGCATTCGTGGCGGCCCGCGTGTGGCAGCAACGCTGCTGGTTCTGACCGCCGTTTCCATATTGGCACCGTCGGCCCACGCCATCATCACCGACACCGATTGGAACTTGAAAATCAGCGAACGGGAAAACGCGTTTCACCCGGCCACGGACGTGATGGCCATGAAGACGCTTATGTGGGATTTGCCCGCGAGCCGTCGCGCAGCCCGCAACGTGCCATTTATTTGTTTGACGAATGACTCGGCGACCGCGTCGATCAGCCAATTCAAGATGACGATTGGCGATGACCAATTCCACTTTGCCAATGAACTGATGGGAATGTACGCCAAGTTGGGCAAAGACACGCCGGGATTCTCGTTGTCGTCCAGCGTGGCAGATGGCGGCGACACGCTGATCGTCAATTTCTTGAATGGCGGCCTGGCCCCCGGAAAGACCGTCAACTTTCAAATCGACATCGACGTCGATGCCCAGTTCGCGAACGTATTCTACAAGCACCCCGACTACCGCACCGTGTTGTTCGACATGAATGGCGACAACTACTACCAAAGCGCCGGCATCGTCAACGATCCGAGCAGTAACGACAACTCGAAAGTGTCGCTCACGTTTTCCATGGCAGGCATGCCATCGGTCACGACGACACCGACACCGTTTCCGGACCCAAATGTGTTGGACGGTTCGGCCCGCTTTGTGAACGCGAATATTGCGCGCTACGGCGACAGCGACCCGATTCGAGCATTTCCTCTCTCGGGAGGCAGTAGCTTGATACCGGAACCAAGTTCCGCACTGCTTGTATTCTTGAGCCTGTTGGGAGTCTCACCACGATTCGCTCGCGCTCGCCGAAAGACGGATCAATTCCACATGGCGGCCTAGATTTAGCAGTATTTTTGATGCCAGACGGCAACCATCATTCGAGTCGCCGTTCGGGCCGATCGCGTCCGCCGCAAAACCGTGCGCGGGCGCGTCAAGCTTCGTGTCGAGCCCGGCATCGGCGGTGCCGGCGACGTGCTTGCCGGCCGTCGCGACGCTCGCGACGCCAGCTTCCGCCGCGGGAAAGCCGGCGAATCACCTATCGCCGCCTTTGAGGATTGGCGACGGTGTCAAACTTTGCTGGTTAGCAAAAATCTACGGTTTATGCCGTGCACGCACGTTATACCGCTTCTCCGGTTTATAACGAAAAAGAGCAAAGTACCGATTCTGACGGTACCGATGAGTTGGAATGTTCGCACGTCGCGTCGGGTCGGCTAACTTGCGCGGCCTTTCCGTAAGCGGCTGCGAACTACTTGCGGCCGTCCGGGGCAACGGACGACCGCAGGCCCGCATTCAGCGACGGTCTGTTCGATCAGACCTGACCTTGCTCATTACCGGGGGGAATTCGAGGATGAAACGCTCTGTCGTTTTGGTGGCTGCGCTGGCAGCGATGCTGGCAGTTTCGGCAACGGGAAGATTCGGACAAGCCCAAGGCCCAGCCCAATTGCCGAGCCCAGCACAAATGTCCGGTGGCCGCATGATGTCTGGCGGTCAAATGAAATCTGGTGGCCAAATGATGTCCGGCGGCCAGATGCCCGGACCGATCGACTCCGGCAGTTACCCCGAATACTCGGACGAGTTCAGCGCCGATGGCTGGACGCCGGGCGGCTATGGCACTCCGTCGTGTAGCTCCTGTGGCGACTGTGGCGACTTCGGTGGCTGCGATTGCGACGATGGTTGTGCCCCAGATTGCGGTAACTCGTGGTGGGATTGTTGCGGACTCGGTGGCGGCAAGCGGCGGTGGTACTTTGTCGGCGATTACCTCTATGTGCGGGCAAGCTTCAGCGAAGCGGTGGCCTACATCGAGGAAAACACAGACAACCTTGAAAATCAAACGGATTTTCGCCACGAGCTCAACTTTCAGCATGAGTCTTCTTACCGCTTTGGCGGCGGCTATCAGTTGGAATGCTGCGACGAAGAGGTTCGCTTCATGTTCACCCGGCTCAGCAGCGGTGCATCGACGATCGCGCCGCAAGGAACGTTCGTGCCGTATGAAGTATTCAGCGACGACTCGACGACGTACATCAACGCCGGCGTCGACGTGAAGTCGTTTGACCTCGACTTCCGCAAGACGATTCCGCTCGGTGGACCGCAATGCTGCGACTGCGGCGACGCGTGCTGTGAGCCGTGCGGTTGTGCTGACGCTTGCTGCGCTCCGGCCTGCCCGGCTTGGGACATCACGTGGTCGGGCGGCGTGCGGTTCGCCGACGTCGACTGGAGTCGCGACTACGAAGCGTTCAATGATGATGCATCCGTATTCCGCCGAGCCACGCCGACGCTCAATTTCGCCGGCGGCGGGCCACGAGTCGGGCTGGAAGGCCGCCGCTACTTCGGCATGAGAAACTGGTGCAGCATCTTCTTGCGAGGCGACATTTCTCTCCTGCTCGGCCAGATGGAACAGAAAGTTGTCCGCATCGACGAAGACGGCTTCCGGTCGACGCTCACCGACCGCGGCCGACGGATTATCCCCGTGACGGAAATCGAGGCCGGGGCTTCCGCACAGCTGTCGAGCAACGCCCGATTCTCGGCGGGGTACTTGTTCAGCGCGTGGCACGACTTGGGCTTCCGCGACCAGTTTGATCTCCAGACGCTGGTCGAATCGAACACGACCGACACAGCCAATATCCTGGGCTTCGACGGACTGTTCGTGCGACTGGAACTCGGCTACTAGCGCGAGCGAACCACTCAGTTGGGCAAACACGGCCAGGCGAACGGGCCGCCTCACTCCAAATCGTTCGCTTCGTCTCCGAAGGGGCCGGCCTGCTGTCCGGGGGCCGGCCCTTTTTATCATTGACCGGCGACGACCGCCGAATGGCAGCCGGCCGAGAGACTAGTGCTTCGTCAATCTAATCTTTTCGCGCTTCGGTGCCTCGCAGCGTTTGAACCAGAAGCCACTTCCGACGAACCGAAGTGCGAAAAGTTAGGCTTGACCAGACACTAGTGGGTGGCCATGAAGCGATCGCGGCGGGCGCGGCGCTGGGCGCGGAGGCGGGCGCGACGCTTGGTCTCGCTCGGCTTCTCGTAGAACTCGCGGATCCGCATTTCTTTCTTGATGCCGCTCCGCTCGACGAGCTTGCGGAAGCGGCGGACCGCCTCCTGGGCAGATTCTTTGTCTCGTAACGTCAGTTTGACCACGCTTCCTCCGACTAGCTGGATGAGTTAAGGCTCTTTCGACGATCCCGATCGGAATCTGTGATTTTACCCCCTGCGGGCGATCTCGTCCACGCCACGTGATTCGGCCGGCACAACCGGAATTTTGGGCCAACTCGCCGTAGCGGGCGATTCTTTCGCAACCGGCAATTGGCCCGCGCCAAATCCGGTCGATCCGCCACAGCTTGCCAGACTCGCGTCGAGAGCCAGCGCCGCGGCCGCAAACCAGGTAGTTGGGCCCGGCACGGCCTGCCGATGCTCTTTGCATCCCTCCCGACTGCATCCGTCCCGATTTGCCGGTCGCCCCGCCCGCCGGATTCTCCACCGGCACCTTCCCAAGTAGCTGCGAATGCCAACTCCGCGCGAACTTTTGGAACGGCTCGACTCTCGGCACAACGAGTTGATCCGTAAGCTCGACGAGCTGAACGCCCAGATCGAGGCCACGCTGGCCCAGTTTGCCAAATCGCGCCGGGATGAGTTGCCTTCGCTCGATGCTCCGGCGCTCTCCGGCGAGGCCGTCGGCGAACCAGCATCGCGCCGCGCGGCATAGCCGCGCCGCGAAGGCCGGGAACGATTCAAGAAGGCCGGTTCGATCGATTGGTTCCATGCGGCATCGGCGATCGCACCGCTGGCGGTGCGCGACACAGTCGCGAGCGTGACGCAACGTCGCCAAAAATACATGTTGCCGACGTCGATCTCGTCCATCGCGCGGCAACTGTGCGAAACACGCGTGTTTTGCAGTGTCAACGCGAGGTCGGCGCGAGAAACGGCTTGTTTTCTCGAAGACGCCAAGTTTGTCGACGTAAGTCGTTAAACTTTCCAACTCGCCAAGTTTCCGCATGGGTGCCCTGCCACACGTTTTGGTCACTGTGAACGCGATCGGCGCGCAGCATCAGCGCAGGCACCGGTGATTGAGGTGACGGCGCACCGCGACCGCAGGCCGAGACTGGTTGTGTTCGGCGTTTGGTCAGCTTCTCGTGTTGCCAAAGATCCACCGTTCATTCGGGAGCTTAGCAGATAGTGGACGGATGTTCCATGAGTGATTTTTGGCCGGGGCTGTGACGTCGGATATCCGCATCCAGTCGTACGAAAACCGGCTGGTGGTCCGCTTCCGGACCGACGGGAGGATTGTTCGATACCATCGACGTTCCCAAGTCGCTCGAGGAAGAAGTCGTCCGCCGTGTGAAAGTCATTGGAAAGACGCCGCGGAAAAAAATTCCCGTCCCCCTCGAATTTGCCCACGCCCCTTCATGAGACGCCCTCGAAATCGCCTCGGCAGGGGCATCGCAAAGTTCTTTTTGTGCCGCCGTGGGTCGTTGGATAGGATATAGGGGCCGCTATTGTGCCGTTTTCGTGAGGCTTGGCAAGGCACCTCGAAGGCAAAACCAGAAAGGGAACGAACCAGTGAAAGTCGCTGCAGCTTTGGTATCACTTATGGTTGCACTCATCTCTGTCCCGGCTACCCACGCCGACACTTTCGGCAACGGCGCAAACACGTTCGAAATTGAATTCGTCTCCATCGGCAACCCGAACAACCCGGACGACACTACCGGAACTCCCAGTCCCGCCGGCAAGGTCGAATATGCCTATCGCATGGGTAAGTACGAGATCAGTCAAGAAATGATCGGCAAAGCAACGGACAGCGGGATGACGAACGTCACGGCCGGGGCCTGGAGTGGAACACAACCTGCGGCAAATGTGAGTTGGTATGAAGCGGCGGCATTTGTGAATTGGCTCAACACCAGTGAAGGGCACCAGGCGGCATACGACTTGACATGGACCGGAAGTTCCTGGTCGATGGGTTTATGGAGCAGTGCCGATGCATGGCAGAAAGGAGGGGAAAACCTCTTCCGCCACAAAGACGCTTACTACTTCCTCCCCAGCGCCGACGAATGGTACAAGGCGGCCTATTACGACCCCAATGCAGGCGTCTACTACGATTACCCGACGGGTAGCGATAGCGTCCCCGACGGGATCGACTTTGCGGGCGATACGACATTCGACGCGGTGTTCTTTGATGGCGGGTTGAATCACGGGCCCAACGACATCACTGACGTCGGTGTGCTGAGTCCTTACGGCACGGCTGGCCAGGGTGGCAACATCTTCGAATTTGAAGAGACTAATTTTAATTTGGTGAACGATTCAAGTTCGTCTGCTCGCGGCGTTCGCGGGGGCAGCTGGTACGACACCTCCGTCTTCTTGCTTTCGACGAACCGCTGCTGCGTCGGCGGCCCGGCGGACGAGAACGGCTTCGTTGGGTTCCGCGTCGCAAGTCTCCCTGAGCCCAGCACAATCGTTCTAGTTGGCATGTCTGTAATGGGACTGATGATGCAGAGGCCAAGATAGGTCGTGTCCTGCCCCCGCATCCTCGCTCCGAATGGTGCTTTGTCGCTGTGGGGCACGTCACCGTCCCGCCCACACCGCCAGCCCCAGCACGACGGCCACCAGCGTCGTGGCGATGAGTAGGGTGCGGAGGGAAAATCGAGAAGATAGTCTGCGCCAAAAGACTGAGGTAACCGCAAATAGTAGCAACGCAGGCAGTAAATATGAGCACTTAGCGACGATGTTCGGAGCGTCTTGCAATGGCCATAGCAAAACAAACGGCCGATTCCCACGAAGTCGAACTCCTGTTCCCGATACCTGTCGAATGCACAAAAGTTTTCATCGAATCGTGACTCAAGACATATCCCTCGGTGTAGCCGAAGCCCGCTGCACACATTCGGCTTCGTCTTCTTCCCTCAACAACTGTATATTCCCAATTTTCATCCAGCATTGCAAGTTCGATGTCGCCCTCAAACGAAATGACGTGAGCTAGCTTGCCTGAGTTGCCCGTAGAAACCGTCATTCCACCGATAGCTCCGCACCCACATCACGACCAGCAACAGCGTTATCGCGCCGAAGAAGACCGACATGGCGATTCGCAGCTTGCGGGCCATGATGAAGTCGGCGAAGTGCGTTGCTATTGGGTGACGATCCAGCGGAACGCTGCCATACCGAGTGCGACGGCACCTATGAACGCCATTGCGTATTTGATATCAAAACGGCCCTGCTTGTCTCGAAGGACGAGAAGCAGCACCAGCACTAGGCCCACTGCTAGACCCACAGTCAATACTGCAATGGTGACCGCTAGCCGGTGATAGTCCATCATTTCCTCCCGCCGGACATTCTAACAAACGGGAACTGGTCCGCTACAATCGCGGCATGAAACGAAAAGGCCCCTGGCGATAGCGTCTCCAACTCCCGAAGAGTTGCCGGGAGCGATCCGGTATGAGGTCATCGCTATCGCGCAGAGGCGAATCGCATTATACACCTCAGCGTTTACTATGACCCCCGCCGAACGCCGCACCGCCGCCCTGAAGCTATTGGCCCGGATCGACCAGAGGGCGCAATCCGGGGACACCCAACTTTGGGAGACCGTGTAGCAGTTTTTCTGGAGAGTCCAATGCGATGGGCGGTGGTGGTGAAGCGCGGTCGGAAGGATTCGGCGCTTCCGATCCGATTCCTGTGGCGCTGCCCCGCTACGGTGCAGATGGCCTGCGGCCAAGGCGGTGAGAAGACGTTTGCGAATTCAATGAGTCGCTTTCGACGCGGTGGCCTGTTTTTGAACGTCTTCGAGGGTCACGAGTCGATTTTTGTCCTGGCCTTCGGCGGACTTGAGTCGTTCGACCAACTGCTGGAGGTCGTTTTCGCACTCCTGAAAGATGCGGCGCCGGGTTTCACGGACCTCTTCCACGATGGGATCGTTTGTCATGGCTTGACTCCGGGCAGCTCGGCCAAAAGTTCTTCGGGCGTACAAATGATCGGCGTAACTCGGTCGATGGTGTCGTTCACGGCCGTCAGTCGTTTAATGATCTGACCATTGGCGATGTGCTTGCAGTTCCAGGTCACGAGATAATCAATATTATACGCCACGGCGAAGGCGAAGTGGGGCAAATCGCTCAGGGCGGGGCCGACCAGGCCGAGGCGCTCGCCGTATTCGCGGATCAGAACTTCGACGTCCGCAAACATGGCCAATACACCCATTTCGGCGACGAACTCCAATCGCCGAGTCGCGTAATTGGCGTCGCCGCGACGTATCTCGCTCAGGACGGCCTCAGAAACATACAAATCGAAGCGATCCATCGCGGTGGCCCACCATTCATGCGTGATCTGCTGGTGGGCGGCGACGATCAGGTCGCGGCTGGGCTTCGCGGCAAGATAGCTGGGAATCGTGGTTTCGACATAGACGGAAGCCATGCGCCACAAGCTAACTTGATTTCCAGCGGCGGTCAAACTCGGTTGCCGTAGGCCTCATTCGTTTGGCGTTTGAATCGGAACGGGACACGGCGACACAATCCGCCACTTCCAATCGCCAGGGCCGTCGCCAGCAGGCCAAGCGTCGACGGTTCAGGTACCAACACGAATGAGTCGCTGCCGGTTTGCCGCCGAAAGACGTAGGAATTGTCCCAAACGCATTCAACGCTCGATTCGTGGGAGGGGGAGGCTCCTGCCGAGCCTGATATCGACGTTTGTGCTTGGCTCGGCGGGAGCCTCGCCCTCCCTTTTGAGTCTCGCCCTCCCTGACGAGAGCCTCGCCCTCACGTTTGTCTATTTCGACTCGAAGGGATCGGTCCGCGAGAGGGTGCCGTCGGGAAGTTCCCAGTAGAGGACCCCGTTGATCGAATAGACGTTCGGGATGCCGCGGCGGCGGTTCTTCTCCTGGGCAACCTGGACACCGCTATTCCCGATGCCGTCGATCTCTTCGCCCTTGCGAAGCGCCTCGTCACTGAGCGTCGAATTCGGTAGTTCTTTTTGCGGCACGGTGCGGAATCCCGGGGTGGTCGGAATTCGATTTTAGCTTGCCGCCCGACTAACGGAAGACGTTTCCACGGCAAGTCACAAGCGTTGCCGCAGCTATCAGCAAGATTATTGTCGACGACGGCTCGGGCACGCCGGCGAGCGCGCTTCCACTTCCAACCGAATACACGCTGCCGAAGAGTTGTTTCCAGAGGTTGTAGTCTTGGACGTCGACTTGATTGTTGTGGTCGGCGTCGGCGGCGAGGCCTGCGCCGGTTTGGCCGAACAGGTCGCGCCAGACGGTGTAGTCGGCGGCGTCGACCGACCCGTCGCCGTTGAAGTCGCCGGTGCCGGGGACGAAGAACACATTTTGCTGAAGCGACGTGACACTGGAATTGGCCTCGAGGACGTCGGCGAGTCGAATGGTATCGAGGTTGACGATCGCGGCGATCTCGGGATTCAAGACGCCGTCAGTGTAGAGGCCGGCCGCGTTGGCGCGATAGAAGAGCCGATCGCCGTCGCGGAGGCGGCGGAACTGCTCTTCGATTTCGGCCTTAAGCAGTGGGCCAACGCTGGAGCCCGGCACATGATCTTCGGCGAGCATGCCGACCCAGGCGTCGATATTGGCGAGGTCGCCGCCGTAGACGTCGGAAAGAGCCTGCGCGAGCGTCGGGTCGGACGTGATGCTGCTGAACGACTGAGGCGCCGGCAGCTTGCGATTCAATCGCAACTGGCGGTAGTCGGGCAGGCCGACGTCGCGGCCACGCTGGATATTGAGCGCGGCGAGGTCGAGGCCGCCGGCCCCCGGCGGGCCAAAGAGGAAGGTGCGCAAATCGTCGACCATCAACGTGTCGACCTCTTCCGACGGCTGCATCGCAGCGCCTTTGAGCAATTGGTCGACCTTAGCGGGGTCGTTGCCGAGAATCGTCGGGTCGTAAAAGGCATTGCGCACGGCGATTTCGCCCAGGCTGGCGCCGCTGTCGTCGCTCAATTGGAGCTGTGGCGAGACGGTGCTGTGGCCGTAGCGAAAGCCGGCTTGGGCGTAGGCGGTGGTGATCTCGGCCGTTTGTCCGCCGGTGCCGTAGTTGTATTGCTCGGCCTTGGGGACCGTTGTGCCGGTTCCCAACAGCGCGGGCAAGAATTCTCGATAGGTGATCGCCTGGACCTCCGCACCGACGATCTTGCGGGCGAGCTGATACTGTTGCTCATCGCTCAGCTCGGGCTGTTGGGCCGCGATCGCGTCGACGAGTCGATTGTGCTCCCGCACGAAAACCGTATGTAACGTCGTCAGCAGCGCGTTTTCGTTGGCGCGGACGTCGCCGGCAAGGAACAGCTGCGTGTTGGGAAGCGGGCCGTTGTTTTCGACGGGCAGGTCGGCCGTGTTGTAAGGGAGCAAATTATTCGCGCTGGTGAGCAGTTTCGCTCCGGTGCCGCCGCCCGTTCGCAGCGCGGCGGCGCGCGTCGCGTCGGAACCATAGACCATAGAGGCGTCGATGTAGCTGGTGACCTCGTTGACGGGAGTGCGGCCGCTAAACGATCCTCGTGGCGGCGGCAGATCGACGAAGTTGCACCGCGTGAATGGGATTGGATTGGGCCCGAGCGGATCCTGGGGATCGTTGATGGCAATCGGCGCCGTGCCGTTCACCGCCGCTCCGTCGCTGGAGGTCGTCAGATCGGTGTCGTGGCTGACGAATTGGCCCCAGGCCCAAATGTAGTCGCTGAGATTTCGAGCGCTGGGGCGGTTCACAGATTGGGCGAAGATCGCGTTGCTAATGTCGCGGGCGTTCGCGCGCATTGAATCGTCGAGCATTGCACCGGTGCTGTCTTTGAATTCCGACGAATAGCCGAAACGGATCATCGGCGTGTTGGCGGCGCCGCGCGTAGGATTCTGGAGGTAGTTGCCGCTGCCGTCGATCGCGCGGTCCTCGGCGGCTGCCGTCGACGTCAGGCAAGCAACCAACACGGTAATCGGGACGACTCGTCTACAAGCGCTGATTTGTCGGCAAATAGTCACTACTTTGGCTCCTCGTTTGACCCTTCGACTCGCGGAACGGTGCTGGTCAGGCCCGCCTGGAATGGGCGGACCGGCCGAGCTTCCTTGGGCAAATGGCGATCCTTGGGCCGCGGGTAACCCGCCCGCGCCGGTCGCCACTACCGCTATCGGGTTTTAACGCCGCAGCATGTCAGGATCTGGGAGCCAACGGCTATTTCGACTTCGCTGCCTTGGCGATGATCGGGGCGATTTCCTTTTCCGTGAACGCCGGGAGGAGCTGCGTGCGGACGTTGCCTTTGGCGCCGATCGAGAGCGCGAGCGCGGTCATCGTCGCATCGTCCGGGGCTTCGTAGATGACGGCGACGTCGTATTGGCCGAGCGTCCAGTAGACGTCTTTCACGGTGATTCCCATTTTCTTGGCCGCGGCCTGCATGGCGGTGGCCCGCTTGGCGGTGTCTTTGATTCCGCGAATGCCTTGTTCGGTGAAGGTGCCGAGCATGATGTACGTGGCCATGAGGAGGCTCCTTTTGACGTGGGCAAGTTTCGGGTCGCGGCAATGTCGCCGCGCTCGCGTACCGCACGGGATCGCGGCCGCCATTATTGCTCCGTTTGGCCGTAAACGGAATGGGCAGCGGGCAATTCCCAGCTAGCAAACCGATCGAACGCACGCGGACGACGGATCGCCGTGGCGTTCACACTTCGTCTGGATAGGCGAATCGCACGACCAAATCCGCCCCGCTGCGCATCAGCCACCAACCGACCAACAGACTCGGAATGCTGACGATCAGCATTGCCGGGGCGATCAACCCCATCAATGTCGACGAAGCTCCGCTGAGCATCGCCAAGAAACCGATCGATCGTACGACGACGCCGAACATTTCCGCTGGCCTCATCACGGTACCTCCACATCACCACAGGAATCCGCCGAACGGCGGCCGGACGGGTGATACTCGACCGGACCAATTGCTGGGGCAATAATAACCAGCTGGCCGTAATCAGGATACGGGTTCCCAATGAATCGAGCGATGCGCGACGAACAAGCAGGAGAACGATGTCGGCGGCCGCTATTGCGCGCGGCCGACCAGGCGGCAGTGGCGGGCTTGGTGTTGTTGGCGCTGGTGGGGATGGCGGCGTATTGGGTTGTGCAGGGGGGGCTGAGCGGCGAGTTGATCGAGATCGACCGGGCGGGGCCGCTGGTGGCGCGGTTTCAGGTCGACGTCAACCAGGCGACGTGGCCCGAGCTGTCGCAGGTGCCGACGATCGGCGAGGTGCTCGCGCGGCGGATTGTCGAGTCGCGCGAGAATGGCGGGCGGTTCGTCGATTATCAGGATTTATTGCGCGTGAATGGGATCGGGCCGCGGACGCTCGAACGGATGGAACCGTATTTGTTGCCGATGCCTGGGCAGGAAGAGGTGGCGGGGGTAAAAACTTCGAACGACGACGCTCTGTGATTTTGGATGTCACGCGATGACCGACGATGAGCTAAACGCTACCGCGGCGGAGGTATTCCGGTATTTTGATCTCCGCGAGGCCGGCGATGAACGAAAGGCCCGATTGAAAGACTGGGCGTGGTCCGTGTTTTGCTGGGATGGAATATTGCCCGCCGCAGTGATTGTGGCGCCAAGTTTGGTACAGCGACTTTTCCCAGGACGACAAGGCGCATTGGAGTTGACGTTTGTCGTCGTTCCGATAGCCGCCTTCTTGATGCGTCTGGTCAATGGAAGGAATCGTTTTCGCCGTGGCGAACTTTCTAGTTGGCAGGCAGTGATATTTGGTTTAGCGATATTCTACTTGGTTGGACTGGACGCTGCGCTGATCATGTTTCATTTGATCAATGGCGGCGTCGGAGTCGAGGCTTGGGTTATATTGGGCGGTTGCTACCTGGTTTACTTGTTAATGATGGCCTTAGCATTCTTTCCTTGGCGGCGTGAAAGTCCGCGAGTCGGATTGTGAGAGTGAAGTATCAATTGCGAACTGTGTGACGCAGTATTTGACGCGGAGCGTCGGGAACGCGCGTTCCCACGCAGAGCGTGGGAACGAAGACTAAGTAGGGCGACATGGAATTTCGATTACAAGCACCGTTTGAACCCGCCGGGGATCAGCCCGAGGCGATCAAGCAATTGGTCGAGGGCCTGCGCGGTGGGCGGCGCGAGCAGGTGTTGATGGGTGTCACGGGCTCGGGCAAGACCTTTACGATGGCGAACGTCATTCAACAGGTGCAGCGTCCGGCGCTGGTGTTGTCGCACAACAAGACGCTCGCGGCCCAGCTCTATAGCGAATTCAAGGAATTCTTTCCGTACAACGCGGTGAGCTACTTCGTCAGCTACTACGACTATTACCAGCCCG
Organism: uncultured Planctomycetota bacterium; assembly: GCA_963808175.1. GTDB lineage: Bacteria > Planctomycetota > Planctomycetia > Pirellulales > Lacipirellulaceae > DASYDU01. The sequence continues at coordinate 21,389 of CAWEEU010000010.1, forward strand.
AGGCGTACATCCCGCAGCGGGACATCTACATCGAGAAGGATGCCTCGATCAACGAAGAGATCGACCGGATGCGGCTGGCGACGACGAGTTCCTTGGTCAGCCGGCGGGACGTGATCGTCGTGGCGAGCGTGTCTTGCATCTATGGCTTGGGTTCGCCGGAGGATTACAAGGCGATGATGGTCGGGCTCGAGGTGGGCCAGGTCGTCGATCGCGACGCGCTGCTGGGGAAGCTGGTCGACATTCAGTACGAGCGGAACGACACCGATCCCTCGCGGGGCAAGTTCCGCGTGCGGGGCGATTCGGTCGAGGTCTGGCCGAGCTACGAGGAGTTCGCCTACCGGATCGAGTTCTGGGGCGACGAGATCGAGCGGCTCTCGATCATCGATCCGACGTCGAGCGAGACGATCGACAAGCTCGAGCGGGTGTTCGTCTATCCGGCGAAGCACTTCGTGCTGCCCGAGTCGCGGATCGAGGGGGCGGTCGACCAGATTCGCAAGGAGCTCCGCGGGCGGCTGGAGCTGTTCAAGTCGCAAGGCAAGCATCTGGAGGCCCAGCGGCTCAGCGCGCGGACCCGCTACGATTGCGAGATGATGCTCGAGATGGGTTACTGCCCGGGGATCGAGAACTACAGCCAGCCGCTCTCGGGCCGGCCGCCGGGAAGCCCGCCCAACACGCTGTTCGATTTCTTTCCCGACGACTACTTGTTGTTCGTCGACGAGTCGCATGCCACCGTGCCGCAGATCGGCGCGATGTACGCGGGCGACCGCAATCGCAAAGTGACGCTCGTGGAGCATGGCTTCCGGTTGCCGAGTGCGCTCGACAACCGGCCGCTGCGATTCGAAGAGTGGCAGGAACGGGTAAAACAGGCGATCTACGTGTCGGCGACGCCGGGAAAATATGAGCTCGATCAGACGGGCGGCGAAGTGATCGAGCAGGTCGTGCGACCGACGGGGCTGTTGGACCCGGTGATCGAAGTGATCCCGGCCCGGGGGCAGGTGGCGCACTTGTTGGACGAGATTCGTCGAGCGTGCGGCCGCTGGGGAGCGCGTGCTGGTGACGACGCTCACCAAGCGGCTGGCCGAGGACCTGGCCGACTATTTCACCGAGCAGGGCGTGAACTGCAAGTGGCTGCACAGCGAGCTGGATGCGTTCGAGCGGGTGGAGCTGCTGCGCGATCTGCGGAAGGGCCGGTTCGAAGCGCTGATCGGCGTGAACCTGTTGCGCGAGGGGCTCGATCTGCCCGAAGTATCGCTGGTGGCGATTCTCGACGCCGACAAGGAGGGCTTCCTGCGGAGCGAGACGTCGCTGATGCAGACGATCGGCCGGGCGGCTCGAAACGTGAACGCGAAGGTGATCCTGTATGCCGACAAGGTGACCGACGCGATGCAGAAGACGATCGAGGAGACGGCCCGGCGGCGGACGCTGCAGCAGGAATACAACCGGGAGCATGGCATCACGCCGGAGACGATCAAGAAGGCCGTCTACGCCGGCATCGAAGCGACCGCGGCCGCTCACGCCGAGGCGAATGCGAAAGTCGGGCGGACCGACGAGACGCAGTACATCACCGAGGAGTACATCGCGGAGCTGGAGACGGAGATGTACGCGGCGGCGGACGCGATGGAGTTCGAGCGGGCGGCAGCGATCCGCGATCGGATCGAGCAGATGCGGGAGTCGGTCGGCCAGCCGGTCGACGCGGTGAAGGCACGGGAACCGAGCGGGCGGAAGGGAAAGCGGGCCCGCAAAAGAAAGGACGGCGATCCGGCGGCGTGGAAGGGTCGCGTGCCGCGGCCGAAGCGCGGTGTGTGATCCAGTTCGCCGGCATGGTTCAAGTCTGGCCTGACTTATGGCCAACTCGCTGTATAATGGACTTGGAGGATATCCTAATGTCAGAAGCTGCCACCGCTGACGTGTACAAAACGGACGAGGGTGGTTGGCGAATCGCCAACAGCCGGGTCTCACTGGATTCAGTCATTTCGGCTTTTCTGGACGGCGAAACGCCCGAGGCAATCGCTGCGGAATTCCCCACGGTGACTGCCAAACAAATTCAAGGAGCACTCGCCTTCTATCTGCGCAACAAGCGCGAGGTTGATGACTATCTTGTCGAACAAGACGCGAAATGGCGCCAGTTGGCGAATCAGACCAGTTCTCAGCATGGGGCCCTGCTCGAGCGGCTGCGTCGCGGACAATAATCCGCTGCTGAGGATTGAGCACCGTCATGAGCCGCCCGCGATTTCTTGCCGACGAAGATTTGCGCGGCGGCATCGTACGCGCCATTCGTCGCATGGCGCCGAAGCTCGAAATTGTCACGATCACGGAGGCCTTTTTGTCGTCTGTGCCCGACGAAGAAGTCCTTGAATTCGCTTGGAAACACGACTTGCTCCTCGTCAGTCACGATGTCAATACAATGAAAGCGTTCGCCGAAGAGCGGATTGCCGACGGGCGGCACATACACGGCTTGTTCCTCACCTCTCAGCGGAGTGTGATACGGGAGGTGGCGGAGTCCTTGGTCTTAATTTGGAAAGCATCCGAATTCGAGGAGTGGCAAGATCGGATTGTCTATCTGCCATTTTAGGCCCCCATCGACTCATCCATTGGTTCGAGCGGTTTTCGCTGTCGATCGCGCGATGCGAATCGGCCCGCGGAGGATTGTCTTGGTGATTAGGGGACGCAAGGCCGTGAGCACGAAAAAGAGGGGACGAGTGGGGCGATCCGGCCACCTGTAAAGGTCGCGTGCCGCGGCCGAAGCGGGGTGTGTGACGGATGCGGATTTTTCCGGAGAAAGCTGGTTTAATGACGTATATTTCCCTACTGCCAACTCCCCGCACGTCCGCCCCGTTTTTCGGCCCTTTTCGATGATGCCCGCGACCGCCACCCCTCCCCTGCTCTGCGTCGATTTGGACGGCACGCTCGTGTCGACCGACACGCTCGACGAGTGCCTGCTGGCGATGGTTCGGTATCGGCCCCATCTGGTGGTGATGCTGCCGTTTTGGGTGCTGCGGGGGAAGGCCTATTTCAAGGATCGCGTGGCGGAGGCGACGGCCCATTTACTCGGGCCGCTGCCCTATCGCCAGTCGGTGCTCGACTACATTCGGCAGCACGCCAACGGGAGCGAGCCGGTCGTGCTGGCCACCGCGGCCAACGCGCGGATCGCCGAGCAGGTGTCGAAAGAGTTGGGCCTGTTCGCCGAGGTGATGGCCAGCGATGAGGCGGTCAATCTCTCGGGCGAGCAGAAGCTCGTGAAGATGCAGGAGTATGCCGAGGGGCGGCCGATCGCCTACATGGGAGACCATGCGAAGGACATTCCGATTTGGTTGGCGTGCGAGCGGGCGATCGTGGTCGGCGGCACGTCGGGGCTAGAGCGGCAGATTACACAAGTTCCGGAGGTGGTGGTGATCGAGGCGGATCGAAAGGCCGGCTTGCGCGACTGGATGCGGCAACTGCGTTGTCACCAGTGGTCGAAGAACCTGCTGTTGTTCGCGCCGCTGATTTTGGCGCACCTGGTGACCTCGTTGCCGGCGTTGGTGGCCTGCACGCTGGCCGTAATCGCTTTCAGCTTGACGGCCTCCGCCGTTTACATCGGCAACGACTTGATCGACCTGCCCCACGATCGCGTCCATCCGCGGAAGAAGAACCGGCCGCTGGCGAGCGGCGTGATCTCGATCCGCGCGGCGGTGGCGGTCGGCGTGGGTTTGCTGTGTTGCGCGGCGGCGATCTCGCTGGCGTTTCTCCCGTTGCTATTTTTCTGGATGCTGCTGGGGTACATCGTGCTCAACGTGGGGTACAGCATCTGGCTCAAGCGGATCGCCGTGCTCGACGTGATGCTGCTGGCCGGCTTCTATGTGTATCGCGTGCTGATCGGGGCGGTGGCGATCGATGTGGTGATTTCGCCCTGGCTGCTCGCGTTTTCGATGTTCTTCTTCCTGGGACTTGGCTTGATCAAGCGGTATGCGGACCTGATTCTGGCGACCAACCACGAACAAGAGTCGATCTCCGGCCGGTCGTACACGCGGGGGGACATCGATTTTGTCCGCTCGGTCGGCACTTCGTCGAGCTGCGTCGCGGCGCTGCGTGCTCGCGCTCTACCTGCAGTCGGCGGAAGTGACGCACCTTTACAAGCGGCCCGAGTTTCTCTGGTTGGTCTGCCCGCTGGTGCTGTTTTGGAACTTGCGGGCCTGGTTCGTAGCGAACCGGGGCGAGATGTCGGACGATCCGATCCTCTTCGCGCTCCGCGATCCGGCGAGTTACGTGGTGGGCGCGATCACGGCAGTGCTACTGGTGCTGGCCACGATATGACGTATGAACGGAACAGGTTGAGGAACTTCGCGTGGCTGTGCTGAAATCGAACGAGATGGCACTCACCGGCTGGGGCGGCATCGAGCCGCACCGGGCGCGGGTGCTCCGGCCGGCCAGGCGACGGGAGCTGCGCGAGGCGCTGACGGAAGCTGCGCCACAGGGTCTGATCGCCCGCGGGCTGGGGCGGAGCTATGGCGATTCGGCCACGCTCGAAGAGGGAACGGTCGTGCTCGGCAGCCGGCTGAACCGGCTGCTGACGTTCGACGCCGAACGCGGCGTGCTGACTTGCGAGGCCGGAGCGAGCTTCGCGGATGTGCTCGCCACATTCGTGCCGAAGGGCTACTTTCTGCCCGTCACGCCGGGGACGAAGTTTGTCACCGTCGGCGGAGCGATCGCCGCCGACATCCACGGCAAGAACCACCACGTCGTCGGCTCGTTCGGCAACTTCGTCGAAAGCCTCGAACTGTCGACTGGCGCGGGCGAATTGCTGCACTGCTCGCGCGAAGAGAACGCGGAGGTCTTTTGGGCCACGATCGGCGGGATGGGACTCACCGGCTACATCGTCACGGCGAGCTTTCGCTTGCTGCCGATCGAGTCGAGTTGGATGCGGGTGAACTACCGGCAAGTGCCGAACCTCGCGGAATTGTTGCAGCTGGTCACGGCGGGCGGCGAGTCGCCGACCTACTCGGTGGCCTGGATCGATTGCCTCGCGCGCGACGAGTCGATGGGCGCGCGGTGCTGATCGAAGCGGAACACGCCCGCCGGGCCGACCTCGTGGCCGGTAGCACGGATACGCCGCTGGTGGTCCCGAAGCCGCGGCGGCTGCGCGTGCCGTTTAACTTTCCGGGGTTCGCGCTCAACTCGCTGTCCGTGGGCTGCTTCAACGCATTGTATTACAAGCTGCACCCGACACGGAGCGACGTCTACACGTCGTACGAGCCGTTCTTCTATCCGCTTGACGGCGTTGGCGATTGGAACCGAATCTACGGCAAGCGGGGCTTCGTCCAATATCAGGCGCTGCTGCCGCTCGAGACGAGCGGCGAGGGCATCCCGAAGGTGCTCGCGGAAATCGTGAACTCGCGACTGGCGTCGTTCCTGGCGGTGCTCAAACGGACGGGCGAAGCGAACGGGGGCATGCTCTCTTTCTGCAAGCCGGGAATCACGCTGGCGCTCGATCTGCCGAACAAGGGTGGCAAGTTGCGCAACCTGGCGGCGCGGCTGGATCAATTGCTCGTCGACTATGGCGGCCGATTGTATTTGGCGAAGGATTCGCTCACGTCGGCCGAAGTGATCGCCAAGATGTATCCGCGGCTGGACGAGTTTCGCGAGTTGAAGTCGCGGATCGATCCGCAAGGCAGATTCACGAGCGCCCAGGCCAAGCGGCTGAGGATCGTGCCATGAGCGGCGTCGGAGGCCAAGTAATCGTCGGCGCCACGTCGGAAATCGCCCGGGCGATCGTGCGCGAACTGGCCAAAGATGGGGGCCGATTGGTCGTCGCCGCGCGCGACGAGGAAGAGTTGCAGCTGCTGGCCCAGGACGTCGAGCTGCGGACCGCGGCGAAGGTGACGCCGATTCGGCTCGACGTGACCGATTTCGACCGGCATGAAGAATTCGTGAATGCTTGCATCGCGGCACTGGGGAGCGTCGAAGGTGTCGTCTTGTGCCAGGGCAGCATGGTCGACCAAGAGCAGGCGGCGACCAACTGGTCGCTCGCGCGGGAGATGATTGAGGTGAATTATGCCGCCGGAGTGTCGTTGGGAAACCTGTTTTCGGCCAAATTGGCGGCCCAGGGGCGCGGCTACGTCTGCGGCGTCAGCTCCGTAGCCGGTGATCGCGGGCGGCAAAGTAATTTCTTATACGGATCGACCAAGGCGGGGTTTTCCACGTATTTAGACGGGTTGAGGAATCGCCTCTTCCGTAGCGGCGTCGCGGTGATTACCGTGAAGCCCGGTTTCGTGGATACCTCGATGACCTGGGGTCTATTGAACCCCCGTTCGCCGCTAATGGCCACGCCCGAGCGCGTGGCACGAGACATTGGGAGAGCCATTCGCCGACGCAAGAACACCGTCTACACGCCCTGGTTTTGGGCGCTGGTGATGCTGGTGATTCGTCTCGTCCCGGAACCGATCTTTAAGCGGCTTTCGTTATGAGGGTGGCCGAGTTCGACAATCTTCGTCGTCCTTATAGTTTTGCTTCAGGCTGATTTGATGGAAATGCAGACGCACTCGAACACGGTCCCAACGAACGGCGACGCAGCCGCGCGAAAGCCCAACCCGCTCTTGGTCGGTTGGTTTGCCGGACTGCTGGTGGTGGGCATCTATCTATGGTTTACCATGACGCAGTCGTTCATTGCGGACGACAGCTATTTCTACGTCGTGATCGCCCGCAACATCGCACTCAAGGGCCAGCAAACATTCTCCAATTTGTATCCCACCAACGGGTTTCATCCTTTGTGGGGCTACGTGCTGGCGGCGTACACGTATCTGGTGCATGCCGTTGCGCCGGACGCGGTGAAAAACGTGACGTACGCCGTTCCGTTGGCGGTCGCGATGCTCATTGGCACGGCAATCCAGTGCTGGCGGTTTGCTCGAGCGCTCGAACTCGATCCGGTGGTGATTTCGTCGTTTCTGGTCGGGTACGTCCTTTCGTTGGGCGTACTGTATTCCGAAGGCCCATTGTTTCTGCTGTTGCTCGTATCGCTGCTGGCGATGGTGGCCCGCGATCCGGAAGTCGCGGTGACGCGACCGATCGCCTTCGGCCTGTTGACGGGAGCCGTCGTGCTCTCGCGGCTGGACTCGGTGTTTCTGATCGGTTTCGTCTACCTCTGGTGCTTCTGGAAATTTCGCTTTCAACCTCGATTTCTGCTGGCGGCCGTGATCTGTGGCGCGATCGTCGGCGGGTACGTCCTTTCCAACATGGTGTATTTTGGCGGGGCGATGCCGATCAGCGGTTGGCTCAAGGGGAGTTTTCCCCACCTGTTCATTCGTGGTTTCGTCTCCTGCCCCTTTCCGCGGCTGCAGCTGGCGATGATCGGAGGTTATAGCCTGCTGCTGGGTTGGATGCCGTTAGTGGTCGGGCTCCTGACGCTTGTGGTGTGTCGACCCATGGAGAGAATGCAGCGTGTTTTTCTGCTGTTGCTGCTGGGCGGAGCGAGCGTTCAAGGAAGCTACATCGCGCTGTTCACGCGAAGCCACACGCTTTGGCCGTGGTACTACGTGATGCCGCTGACCCTATTGGCGACTGCACTGGGAATCCTGGTCGCGCGTTGGAAGGCGTACCACGCGCGGGCGGTCGTTCTGATGATGATCTCGCTGGCGATCATTGCGTCGTTTATGGAGAAAACCACGGGACGGGTGTCGCCGGCCTTTGGCACAATCGACCATCTGCGCAATGAAGGAGTCCACCAGGAGACCCTGCTCGTCTCTGATTGGCCGGGGGCCGTCGCTTTTTACACCGACAACAACGTCGTCGCCGCCGACATGCTGACCTCGAACCGGTTTGAGTTCGAGCGGATGCGCGCCGAGTCGAATGCATTGGACTATCTGGTGTCCAGGTGCCAGCAATTGGGCAAGCCGCTGAAGCACATCATGATGGTGGGCGACAATTGGCTCACTTGGGACGGTGCGGAGGAAGAAATCCGCTATTTCGATCCGCGCCGCTATCCAATCCTGGCACCGATCGGGACGCTCAAGACCCACTACTCGCCGACGGGAGGCCTGGAGACTCGAGACGGCATCGAGGTCTGGCTGGGGCCAATGAGCCACGTCCATGACCGGGCCGATACACCCGACGAAGCGGCCGCAGCCAGTCGCAACTAGGGCGCGTACGCTCCATTCGCGCTGCCTTGAGTGCCCGTCAACGTCCAAGCTTATAGTGACCGAAGTCTAGGCGCCGGTTGCCGCAGCCGCCGTGGGCCACAGCGCGGCAAATATCGCCCCCGTGATCAGTCCGTAAGCAATGCCGTCCAGGATGTCGGCGAACATTTTGCGGCCGAACCAGATGCCGTTGAGGATGTTCGCGGCGCCGTAGGTGAGGATCCCGGCCGTGCCAACGAAGCGGAACACGAACCAGCGGTCCGCCCCCGGTGCGATGACCATCGCGGCAAGGTAGGCGATTACAAAACTCACCACGAGGAAAAACAACACCGTGCAGAACATGTTGACACCCATGTTGCACGGGCCGTTCCAGACGATGAGACTGCCGTTAGGACCGGCCTGCATCTTGGCCTTGTGCTCTGGGGTTCCCATGTTCGCCGCGCAAGAGGCGAAGGGGAACACGTATTGGCCCGGTGCGACGCCCACTTTGCGGATTTCGGACGTCACGGCGTCTTCGTTGGCCATCCCGGTCCACTCTTTTTTGTGATGCGGCAGCACCATCCACGCCAGCCAACTGGCAAAGAACAGCACGACGCCAGAGACAACGATCGGGAGCCAGAGCATGAGCATGGGAGTTTGCATGGTTCAGACCTCCGTAGAAATTACCAGCTGGTGATTGGTTTCCGATTTCTGATTGCCGATTGAGGCTGAGCAAAGAGCGACCGCAGGTCCGCAGTTTATCCGGGTCCATGGCCGTAGAGATGTTGGATCGGCGTCTTGTGACCCCAGGCGATGTCGTCGCTGGCGACGGCGAACACGGCGGCGATCTTTTGCCGCTCCACAGGGCTCGGCGTCCAGCGCCCGAGCACGATCGCCATGACTCGGCCTTCTTCCAACGCCGAGCGCTCGGCGAGCTGGGGAACGGTGAGGCCATTTTCGCGGCAGAGGTCGGCGACACTGCGTGTCATGGCTGAGTACCACCTGGAAGGCCGGGGCTGGCTCGACGCCTATTTTACCAAGTTACCCTTCCGACCGTCAGACGAATGCCAAGACCGCCGATTTATGCCAAATTGTCTCCGCAAAAGCGATTGTGCCGGTCATAGTCTGCACCTATAATTTCTATTGAACAGGTTAAGAGTAGGGCATGCGGCGCCGGGTGCGGCCATTCGCAAGTCCGACGTTGCAGTTGCCCCACTCGCTGGCGGTCTAGTCTTTCTGCAAAATTCTGTTCCATAACATCGGAGGCCCGCGCTGGCTTCCGATCGGAGGCCCTCATGGCAACCGAGTCGATTGATCGGGTGACCGATGCGTTGGATGGTCGGCGGACCGACGAACCGTTGGTCGGAGCCGCTCCCCAGGAAACGTTCGAGTACACGGGCATCCCCACCACCTGCGACGGCGCCGAGTCGGTCGTCTGGGTCGAGACCCGCATCTCGCAAGGCAGCGGCGCGTTTCCGATCACCAGCTCCACGACGATGGGCGGCGGATTCAACCAGGCCGTCGTCAATGGCGTGCCGAATCTGTGGGGCGATCAGCTGGTGTTCGTCGAGCCGGAGAGCGAGCACTCCAGCGCGTCGTTCTGCGAAGGGTTCGCGGCCGCCGGCGGGCGGGTCACCAATTTCACGTCCGGCCAGGGCCTGGTGTTGATGAAGGAGGTGCTCTACACGATCTCCGGCAAGCGGCTGCCGGTGGTGTTCAACATCGGGGCCCGAGCGCTCACCAGCCAGGGTCTCAACGTTCACGCCGGGCACGATGACGTGATGAGCGTCGCCGATTGCGGTTGGGGGATTCTCTTCGCCCGCAACGCGCAAGAGGCGGGCGACCTGTGTCTCATCTCGCGGCGCGCGGCCGAGGCCTCGCACACGCCGTTCCTGAATTGTCAGGACGGCTTTCTCACCACGCACACCGTCGAGACCGTCCGGCTGATCGAGCCGGAATTCATGCGCGAGTTCGTCGGCGACCCCAAGGACAAGCTGATGAACCTGATGGACACGGCCAACCCGATGATGTCGGGCGTCGTGCAGAACCAGGATTCGTACATGAAGGGCAAGATCGCCCAGCGCTGGTACTACGACCAGGTCGAGCCGGCGCTGGCCGACGCGTTCGAGGTGTTTTATCACAAGACGGGCCGACGGTACGACTTCGTGATGCCGTATCGCTGCCAGGATGCCGAGTACATTATCGTCGGCATGGGCTGCTACATGGAAACGGCGCAGACCACCGTCGATTGGCTCCGCGAAGAAAAGGGGATCCGAGCGGGCTGCCTCAACGTGTATTGCTTCCGGCCCTTCCCGGCGACCTACCTCGTCGACGCGCTGAAACATGCCAAGGCGGTGACCGTGATCGAGCGGATGGATGACCCCCTCTCGACGACCGGCAACCATCTGACGCGGGAGATCAAGGCCGCCTTCTGTGACGCGATTATCGGGCAAAATGGGCAGGAACAGATCGAACGCGTGCCGAAGATTTATCACGGGGCGGCCGGACTGGGCAGCCGCGACGTTCGCGCCGGCGACATCTACGCCGTGTTCGAGAACATGATCGAGGATGGGCAGGACTATTTCACCGTCGGGGTCAAGCATGCGACGGCGCTCACGGTGCGGGAGGACCCGGACTTGCGACCGCCGGGCGCGTTTTCGATGCGCGGCCACTCGGTCGGCGGCTTCGGCTCGGTGACGACCAACAAGGTGATCGCCACGATCGCCGGCCAGGTATTCGGCAAAGACGTGCAGGCCTACCCCAAGTACGGCTCGGAAAAGAAGGGGCTGCCAACGACGTACTATCTGACGATCGCCGATTCGCACATCTATTCGCACAGCGAACTGGATTACGTCGATCTGGTCGTGCTCAACGACACCAACGCGCTCTTCAGCGGCAATCCGCTGGTGGGCCTGGTCGACGGCGGGGCGATCTTCATGCAGAGCCATTTCACGAATCCGGCCGACGTCTGGCAGCGGATCCCGGCTCGCGACAAGAACACGATCCGCGACAAGCATCTGCGCGTCTTTTTCATCGACATGGTGCAGATCGCCCGCGACGTGGCCAGCGAGGCCGACCTCCAGATGCGGATGCAGGGCATCGTGCTGCTGGGCGGCTTTTTGAAGCTCACGCCCTACGCCAAGAGTAGCAACATGAACGATGAAGAAGTCTACGGCGGCGTGGAGAAGGCGCTGCGGAAGTATTTTGGCAAGCGCGGCGAGCAGGTCGTCGAGGACAACCTGAACTGCGTCAAGCGAGGCTTCAGCGAGATGCAGGAGATTCCGCGGGAGATCATTCACGGGAACAATGGAAAACCATGAACCACGACGACACAACGACACGACGGAAGGCAGAGAGGTTTTTCGTCGTGCCGTTGTGTCGTCGTGGTGAAATTGAAGAAACGAAGCAGGTGCACTATGGCGACCGTTGATCATCCGCGTTCGATGAACGATGCGAACGACCGCGATCCGTACAACAACAACTGCTATGGGACGCTGGTGGACCGGCCATACGTCGAGGTCCAGCTGCCGATCCTGGACGTGATCGACTTCAACGAGCGGGTGATCCGCGGCTACGAGGAAGGCCGCGGCGAGAAGGAGCTGCCAGCGGACTTGGCGTTGGCCCGGTCGCTGGTGCCCGCGGGGACAGCGGCGCTCCGCGATTTCAGCTACGTCGCACCGGAGATTCCGGAATACATCCGCGAAAACTGCACCGGTTGCATGGACTGCGTGACCGAGTGCCCCGACACCGCGATCCTTGGCAAAGTGATCGCGGAGCCGGACCTGGAAAGCAAGCTTTCGGCGATCGACAACCTGGATGACCGGGCGGCGTTCGAGGCCCAATGGTCGAAGCCGCGGAAGTATTACGACGGCCCGAAGAAGAAGGGCCTCGACGGCGGGCGGTTTGCCATCATCATCGATCCCTCAAAGTGCAAGGGCTGTGCTGAGTGTGTCACGGTTTGCGACGACAATGCGCTGAAAATGGTCGCCAAGAGCGAGCCGGTGATGGATCGGATTCGCAAGTCGCACCGGCTGTTCAAAGAGGTCGGCCCCAGCGACAACCGCTACATCAACGACAACCTGCTCGTGGACATGATGCTCAAGGAGCAGACGCACGTGTACGTGGGCGGGGCGGGTTCGTGTGCCGGCTGCGGCGAGGGAACGGCGCTGCGGATGATGTGTGCGGCGACCGGGGCGAAGTATGGAGACCAGTGGGGAATTGTCGCGGCCACGGGCTGCAACACTGTTTACACGTCGACCTATCCGTATAATCCATACCTCGTCCCGTGGACCAACTCGCTGTTTGAAAACGCTCCGGCCGACGCGATGGGCGTTCGCGCGCGGTGGGACCAGATGGGCTGGCACGATCGGCCGCTCTGGTGCATCGGCGGCGACGGGGCGTTCTTCGACATCGGCTTCCAATCGCTCTCCCGGCTGCTGGCCTCCGGAATGCCGGTCAAGTGCTTCGTCCTCGACACGCAGGTCTACTCGAACACGGGCGGCCAGGCGTCGACGAGCACCTACATGGGCCAGAACACGAAGATGAGCATCCACGGCAAGGCGATCGCCGGCAAACAGGAGCGCCGCAAGGAGATCGCCCAAATCGCCATGATGCACCCGCGGACCTACGTCGCCCAGACCACCTGCGCCCACATGAACCATTTCTACAAAGCGGTGCTCGGGGCGCTGGAGTTCGACGGCCCGGCACTGGTGGCCTGTTACACGACCTGCCAGCCGGAACATGGCGTGGCGGACAACATGGCGGGCGAGCAGGCGCGGCTGGCGGTCGACACGCGGGCGTTTCCGCTGTTGATCTACGATCCGCGGGCCGGCGACACGATCCGCAAGCGGCTCTCGCTGCAAGGCAACCCCGCGATGAAAGACGATTGGTACACGAACCCGAAGACCAGCGAAGTGGTCGATTTCATCGATTTCGCGCGGAGCGAAGGCCGCTTTGCCAAGCACTTCGATCGCGACGGCAATCCTTCGGAAACGCTCTTGCGCGCTCGCGAAGATCGCCTCGAGAACTGGCATCTGCTGCAGGAGTTGGCGGGGCTGCGGTAAGCTAAACCGCAAGCGGCGAGGGAATCGCGCTCGGCAGCCCATGTGCGTTTGCCGTCGAATTCTCTGTCGCGCCGAATTTGTGTGTGTGCCCAGTATAGATTGTTCGTGAGTATAGGTCGAGCGTCCGTCGGTGCGATTAAGCGGGCGGTCTTTCTATCAATTTCTAGCTCGAAGCGCGGCGTTACAACCGTCATATCCGGCACGTTGACGCGCGATTTTGCGGGATATTTCTTCGATTCCGTACGCCGTTAATCTTCAAACAGAAATATGTATCGTCTGCGTCCTCTAGGCAGTTGACGCAATTTTTAAGCCTGCCTAATATCGCATTCTGTTACGCGTGGGAGGCCACAGCGCGTAAGAACGACGTAGTTCGACCGACTGGTTGGAACGCTCAACGCCCCTCCCCCATTCTCCCCCCTTTTCTTTTGGAGCAGACACCTACGATGAGCAAGTACATTCTTTCGATGGCCGCTGTGCTGGTTTGCCTGGCCGGTTCGGCGCGAGCAGACGAGGGCATCTCGGCCCGCACGCTGAGTGACATGGGCCTGTCGGGCCTGACCGTCGTCTCGGATCACGACGCTTTGGCGATCCGCGGCATGGGTTTCACGGGCGGGATGCATAGCAAGGGCTGCAGCAAGTGTGGTCCGCGTGGCACCACGAGCCCGTATTCCCGCGCGACGGGAAGTTCGTTCGCCACGATGAACGTGAAGGACGGCGGCTCGCACAGCGAGAACAGCTATTTCGCGGAAGGCCCCTACGCTGCATCGGGTGCCAATTACTCCGAAGCCGCCTCGGAAATCACGAACATCGAAGCGGTGGATATTGATGGCGTCGTGAAGACCGTCACCACGACCTGCATCACCAAGGTGTACGCCGGTGGCAGCAGCTCGGCGATGAGCTTCTAATTGACGGAGCTGCTTAGTCAGGAGTCTTGAATTCTCGACGGATTGTGAAAGTTGAAACGAAAGAGGCGTCCCGCAGCCACTGGGTTGCGGGACGCCTTGTTTTTTTCGCGGCGGCACAAGGCCGCCGGCTAACTCGCTGGTCCTGAAAAAGCGTTACCAGGTCAAACCGGCGCCGATCGTGAGGCCCACCAGGTCGAGCTCCGGCGTGTCGGCGACCGCCAGGGCGTTGCCGAACGTGGTCGGCACGCTGTTGATCTCGACGCCGGCGAACGAATTCGAGGCGGAATACCCGGTACCGCCGTCCCACCGCTGATACTCGGCGGCAACCCGGCAGAACGCATTGGCCGGGATGCAGCGCAGGGCATAGTCCCATTCCAGTCCGAGCTGGATCTCGCCAATGAACATGTCGCCGTTTGACCGCGTGGAGGCGCCGTTCACCGAACCGGCCGCAGCGACGGCCAAGGGATCGGCGGACGTCAGCGACACCAACACGCCGGTGTCTGCGGCGGTCTCGGTCGGGCCCCAGACCGCCGACCAGCGGAAGTTGTAGAACCAGTGGACGCAGGAACAGGGGAAGATCGGCTTGCGGCCGTACCAGCCGAGCACGATGCCTGTGCCGCGGCTTGCGCGATGAGCATCGGCGTAGGAAAACAGCACGGAGTCGTCGGCCAGCGCTTCGGCGTTGAGCACCGCGTTGTGCTCGATCTCGGCGTGGCGAACGCCGGCCGAGAATTGCATCCAGCAGTCGTAGAGGCAGACCCGGCGAGTGACTTCGAGGTCGATCGTATAGGCTTCCAGGTCGTTGCAGCTGTCGAAGCCGAAGTCGGGCACGCCGCACTGCGGTCCGTCCCATTCGCCGTCGCTGCCGAGTACCGGATCGAAAGCGCCTTCACTGGCGCGGAGATGGAAGTAGCGCAGGTTCGCTCCCCACTTGCAGCCCTGCACGCCGAGCCAGATCCGCGGCGCCATGTAGAAATCGTTGACGTCGTTGGTCGAGGTGCTGAATTCATCGAACCGATTGCTGCCATATTCGACGACCGAGAAATCGGCGGCGCCGTCGTTGAGATCGGGCCGCAGAAACGTGGCCTCGATGCCAGAAGTCCAGAATAGCGGCCGCGGCTGCGGGCAGCAGCCGTCGACGCAATCGTACGGCACGCCGTCGCTTGCAGCATCTTGGTCGTCGGAATAGCGGCGCGGCAGGAGTTGGCATCGGCTCCTCGCTGTCGGCCGTCTTGACCTTCGCGTCGGCGATGGTGGCCGCCAGGCGAATGCTCTCGGGAAGCGCTTGCGGCTCGACGGCGGGAGTCGGCGGCGGCGAAGTTGCATTTTCCGGCGGCCTGTGCGGGCGGTGCAACGGCCGCCGTCGTCGCCGCTGCGGGAGTTGGTTTGACGGAATCCGCTGGGGCCTCGTCGGCATAGAGCTGCGCCGCCTGCGTCAGCTTGAGTTCGAAGCTCCCAGGCTTCGCATCGCCTGGTTGGTTGCCCGTTGCAGCGACCGGCGTCGACTTGGCGGCAGTCGCGGCCGTTGAAGCCGGGACCGATGGATCGGAAAAATCGATCGCGCTGCTCGGCGCGGTGCGATGGCTGCGCCAGCCGATGCTCGGCACCGGACTCGGAACGGGACTTGGTTCGGCGCTGGGCGCGGCAGCCGATTCCGGTTGCGGATCGGAATCGGAGATGAGCACTTCGGCGGCACCGCGCGTCGACCAAGGCGTCGATTGGGTGACGATGCCGACTTTCTTCGGCGCGGTCGCGGCGGGTTGAGCCGCCTGGCTTTCGGCTGCCAACGCTGCCGCTCGCTGGGCAAGCACGGCCGCCTGATCGGCGAGCCGGCGGGCTTCGGCGGCCTTGTCGGCGGCAGTCGCCGTTCTGGAAGTCGTCGGCGCGGTAAGCGCCGGTCCGCCACGCTCGAGGGAACCGGCCCTGGCCGTCGAAGCGGTGCAAACCACCGCTAGCAGCACGAGTATCCGACCGAATCTGACGTCCATGTTCATCATTCCTCCTGATGTCGAATCCGCTCCAGCGTGCTGCGAGAGGCACGCGCGGGGGCGGTGCGAGGTTCTCCCCCGGGAAGATTCTTGGCTCGGACTTGAAAAGCTCTTGTTCGTTGGGAAAGTGAATCTCTTCCCGACCGCAACCTTCGTTACAGGCCGGAGGACCGCTGCAACGCGTGTTTCCGTTACAGCAGCGACTTTCGTTACAAGCGGCAGAGTCTGCCACCGTACAGGCAACGATCGTCTCGATTCGCGGCGCTGATGGAGATTTTGGACGGGGGCGTGCACAACCGTTACAAGCCGCAGAGTTTGCCAAGCGTCCGGACAAGCTGGCGAAGGTTTGACGTCTGGTGTGAGTTGCACGGGGCGGCACAGGTCGGATCTTCTACTCACTCGACCCGGCTTGCCGCTGCTAGCAGCCGCCATCTCGCCCCCTCGGCACCATCGCCGTCAAGAAAAAGCTTTGCCCAGACCGATCTACCGTTACAGCCGGCAAGGTCTGCGCCACGGGTGCGGCCCGAACAACCGGCGAAACTGATACGACGCGAAGTGTTTTCCCAACTTGCCCGCTCGCAAGCGGAAGCGCTCCGCGTGTTGACGCCATCACTATGCATAGCAGCCCACGCTTCGTTGGCGGACTACCTCAGCAACAATCGCTGGCGGTGCGCAACATGGCGAGGCATCGCCTGGACAGTGCTGGGAGCGATAGGCGGGCTGGGGTTGGCGGCCGTGCCAGATTCCGCCACTGCCAAGTCCGCGGCTCTGGCCGCCGCGACGTCGCCGTCTGCCGCAGCTCAGGGTTGGCACCCCGGGTCGACCGTGCCCGCGTCGTCTGGCATTGCGCAGCCGCAATCGCTGACACCGCGTTCGTCTCCCTATCCGACGACGAAGTTCCCCTCGTTTGCTGGTGTGATCGAGCAGCCGCAATATGCGGCTCCGAACAAGGAGTCGACGGGCGACGAAGTCACGGTGAGCGACCGCTCGGGGGAAGAGACGGCCGTCGAGCCGCCGAAATTGACGGCGCCGCTTGCTCCGCCGCGCAAATTCGATCCACCGCCGGTGGCAGCCAAGCCGGCAAAGTCGAGGCGATTCTGGGATTTCCTGTTAGGCCCCAGCCAGGCACCCGCGGCGCCGGCTTCGCCGCCGGTCGCACAGGCAACCGGCCCGTCATCAGCTCGCGCGACCGGAGTGACGGCGAAGGCGCGTCCCGCGTTGGCCGGCAATTCGCTTTTGAGTCAACTGCTGGGCACAAGCTCGCCACCGCCCCGTCCCTCGGCCGAGACCAAGCTGGATGCCAGTCCCTTGGCGAACCAGCTCTTGCTCACGTCCGCCGAAGTGGAGAGCGAAGATCCGGCGGCCCCGCCCGCCGAACGCAGGCCGACAGTTGCGCGACGTGGAAGCAGCCAAGACGCCCGCGACGTCGATGACGATCAGCCGGCCAGGCCGGAAACAGCAGCTTGGCGTGCCGATCGAATCCAACATCGGAACCAACGCCGTCAGAGACCGGCATCGTGCCGGTGCCTACGGTGCCGACGAGCCAGTTCAGCAGCATCGCCACGGCCTTATGGCGACCGCTGGCAATGACCAACAACGAACCGGCGGCCGAGATGCCCGTCGAGAACGAAGTGGTCGCGACGGCTCAGCTGCCGGAATCGGAGCGCGTGCCAAGTTTGATGCGCCCCTTCTACGCGACCAATCCGCTGCCGGAAGGGACGACCGGGGGGAGCGATGCGCTGGCGGAATCGTCAGAAGGCATCACCGACGTTTTCGTGCAGTCGTCGTTAGGACGACAGTTGTCGCTCTCAGCGAATGAAGAGCTGCGAGCGCCGGCTTCTGCGCCAGTCGAAGCCCAAGTGAATCGCGCCCAGCAGCCGTGGGACGGCCGCGTCACGGTCCAGTGGCCGTTGATGACGAACCCGTTCACTTTGAGCAACTCCGGCGGGCCGGCTGTCGTGGCCGGGAGCAACACGGCCGCGGACAGCAACATCGCCAAAGTCGCCTTCCTGCAGGAGCCGCTGCCCGCGCCGCCCAGTGACGCGGCCACTCCGGACGATTCGTCCGATGAGAGCGACAAGAAGGGCACGGGGAAGAAGAAGGACGAGAAGGAAACGCTCGTGGGCGCCAAGTCGATCGGCACGGCGCCCGAAGACAACACGTTGGAATTCTTGCGGGCGCAGACCGTACTATTGGCCCCCGGCAAGTCGCAGTTCGACATCGGCCTCGAGTACACGCTCACAGAGAATAACTTCCCGATCCTGATCACGGACGGGATGGGAACCGTGGTGGGCGTCGACGACGTCGAGTTCAAAGGGCGTGAGCTGACCGTGCCGATGGAGCTGCGATTCGGACTGTTGAACCGCGTGCAAGCATTCGTGCAGGTGCCGGTCGGCTGGGCCAATGTCCAGGCGGCAATCAAAGATTACGACGAGTTTCAAAATGACGGCGGCATCGGCGACGTCGGTTTCGGCCTGACGGCCCAGTTGCGCGACGCCTACAAGGATCGCCCCTACTTGATTGGCACGATCGCCGGCCTGGCACCGTCGGGCGGCGATCCGTTTGGCGTCATCGGCGCAATTTCGCCGAATGCACCGTCGCTGGGTAACGGCTTTTGGGCGATTTCGGGCAATCTGCTCTGGGTTCAAACACGGTACGACCCGGTGGTCGTGTACTACGGCTTCGGAGCCCGCTACCAGTTCGCGCACGAGTACATCGGCATCGATTTCGAGCCGGGTACCGAATACAACTACACGCTTGGCGCAGGCTTCGCCGTCAATGAGCGGGTGACGCTCAGCACGCAGTTCTTTGGGGCCTACATCGAAGAGCTCAAGGCCAACGGCGACCGCGTCGAGGGCACGATCCAGGAGCCGATGACGATTCGGCTGGCCGCGACGCTGGCCAAGCCGTGCAACCGAATCGTTGAGCCGTTCGTGGCGTTCGGGCTGACGGACGATTCGATCTCGTCCAACTTCGGCATTACCTGGACGTATTGAGCAAGGAGCTGGGAGTCGGGAGCGAGGAGTGGGGGTCGTGTTGTATCGGGTGGCCATTCTGTTTGTCTTGGTTTGGGCCGTCGGCGCCCAAGCGGAAGACGTCGACGTCCAGCCGCAGGCGACTCCGCGGCAACCGGGTCAGCAGCAACAGCAGAGCGGCAGCGGCAATAGCGCGAATCGGCAGACGAACGGCAACGATACCGAAACTGAGCCGCAGACTGTCGAAAAGCAGATGCAGACGCTCAAGCGCGAGCTGCGCGGCCAGAAGGCGGACCCCAGTCAGACCGCACCGATCCGCGACGGCCGACACCAGTTCCAGATCAAGGTGCCGAACTACGTCGCGATTCGCAACCGCAACATCGTGATGCAGCAGCGGGATTTCTCGTGCGGCGCCGCCTGCCTGGCGACGATCTGCCGCTACTACTGGGGCGACGGCGTCACCGAAGAAATGGTTCTCGAACAGCTCGACACGCTGCTCACCGCGGCGGAAACGGAAGACCGAATCATGAACGGTCTGGCGATGAGCGACCTGCGGCGGGCCGCAGTGAAGTTGGGCTACCAATCGGTGGTCGGCACCACGACGTTTGCCAAGCTCGGTGAGATGAAGGTGCCGGCGATCGTCGGCATCCAGCCGATGGGTCACAAACACTTCGTCGTACTCAAAGGCACTTTCGGCGACTGGGTCTACCTGGCGGACCCGATCCGCGGCAACATCCGGATGCCCGCCTGGGAATTCTGCCAGCAGTGGCAAAAGAACGCGATCCTGGTGGTTTACAAGCCGGGCGAGAAGATCAAGCAATACTCGCCGCTCAGCGTCACGGAGGCGGACGTCCGCTTCGGCGAGCTGAACGACCAGCTGATCCGCTCGCAAGAAGCTCAGCAGCCGCAGAACCGGCTGAAATTCCGGCCGTAGACTCGTGGCACGTGGGCGGCGATCAGTGGGTCATCCGCAGCGCGTCGTTGAGCGTGCCAATGTAGAAGCCGGCGATGTGGAAGATCATCAGGATGATGATTCCCATTACCAGCAGCGCCACCGCGGCGCCGGCCATCGTGGTAAGCATCTTGAGAGCGGTTTGGGCTTCTTCGTCGTAGCGATTCGAGAGCCGTTCCATCGACTCGACAACCGCGCCGCTCTCCTCGGCCACCTGGAGCGCTTCGAGGAAGGTGTCGGGAAAGACACCGGTGACGCCGAACGCCTCATGCAGCGGATGGCCGGTGGCCACGAGCGAGACGACCTCGTCCGTGTGGCGGATGTAGTAGTCGCTGCCGGTGGCCCGCAACACGAGCGGAACAACCTTGCGCAGGTCCAAGTCGACGTTCATCGTAAGGTGCAGGGCCCAGGTGAGCTGGGCGAGCGCGAGCTTTTCGAGGCAGCCGCCGATGACGGGGATTCGCATCACGGCGTGTTGCAGCGGCCGCGTCCACAGCACGCCACGGCGAACGGCGACGACCAGCCCCGCGATCAGCAAGCACACGGCAATGATGAAATTCGTGTAGATCAAGAGGCCGCGGTTGCCGATCAGCCCCAGACCGAGGATGTCGATCGCCTGGCCGTTGTTCCGCCGGGCGATGATGCCGAGCATCCAAATCATCAGGCCGATCACCAGGATCGCCAGCGCCAGCTCGAATATCGGCCAGGCGATGGCCATGAGAAACATCCGTTGTCGTTCAACGATTCGGCGGTAGTGCGTGGCGAGGCGCTGGAACACGCGGCCGAGCGTGCCGGTCTTCTCGCCCACGTCGACGATCTCGCGAAACAGCGGGGGGAAGAGCTGGCCGGTTCGATTCAAGGCGACCGCCAGACCGTCGCCTTGGTTAATTGCGTCGCTAATCTCTCGGAAGTCGCCGCGGACGCGCGGACGCGCCGACTCGGCCTCACGTTTCCAGGTGCGGCGGATGTCGATGCCGGACTCGGTCTCGACGGCGAGCCGGTGGCTGAGCTCGCCGAGGTCTTTCGGAGAGATTCGGGGGGAGAGGAACATGGCCTACCCGCTGATGATCGGCGGGCAAGCCCGCCCGCTAAGTGGATGGCTAATTGTATCATGGTTTGCTGGGTGGGCGCGGTGGGGCGCTGCCGGACCAGAGGCCGCGCTTTTCGCGTTTGGCCTCGTCCTCGGCGAGACGGAGGCGGCGTTTGAGGGCGGAACTGAAGTGCCAGCCGAGCCGGGCTTCGGCCAGACCGGCGCGGACCAGCTCCTCGTTGAGTAGCTTGTCGCCGTCCCAGACGAAGGCCAGGTAGCGGCCATAATCGTCGAGCCGTTCGCCGGC
Source organism: uncultured Planctomycetota bacterium (assembly GCA_963808175.1). Lineage (GTDB taxonomy): Bacteria > Planctomycetota > Planctomycetia > Pirellulales > Lacipirellulaceae > DASYDU01. Next base: position 42,696 of record CAWEEU010000010.1, read on the forward strand.
AAACGTTAGTTTAACGTTGCCCCCTGCCCTGGCGATAAACGCCTTGGTGAAAACGCTCGCTTCGGGGCCCCACGGTTCGACGGGATAATTCTCGCGAACCGTTTCCGGGGTGTCGATGCCTTCAAGTCGGACCCGTGCGCCGGATTCCATTAACAGCGTGTCGCCGTCGACGACGCGGCGGACATGATGGACGCCCTCGGTAAGGACTTCGGTGCCGGTGGGCCGGGGTGGCGGGCCCGGGCGCGGCGGATACACGTACCATTGGAACACCAACAGCGCGACGATCACGAACCAATACCAGTAGGTGCGTATGCTGCGCGAATAGGGGCGGCTTCGGCGGATCATGGGTGGCACCGATCGTCCGGAATGGCTCGCAGCCGGGATGAGCCTACGCTAGACTGTCTGCGATTTATCCTACAATGGCCGCGGCGCGAAAGTCGAGCCAAACATACGGGTCAACGACATGTTGGCAATTCGCTGCGAGAAGCTGGTCAAGCGCTACGCCGGCAAACCGCCGGTCGAGGCGGTGCGCGGGCTCGATTTGGCGGTCGAGCAAGGCGAATGCTTCGGCCTCTTGGGTCCAAACGGCGCGGGAAAGACGACGACCATCGAAATCCTCGAGGGCTTGCTTGAAGCGACGTCCGGCGACGTCGAAGTGCTCGGCTATCATTGGGGCCAGCACGATGATGAGATCCGCCAGCGGATCGGCATCTCGCTGCAAGAAACTCGGCTCTCGGAGAAGTTGACCGTCCGCGAGACGCTCACGCTGTTTCGCAGTTTCTACCGGCAGGGCCTCGCACCGGACGAAGTGCTCGACCAAGTGTCGCTCGAAGAAAAGGGCGACGCCCGGGTGTCGAGTCTCTCGGGCGGGCAGAAGCAGCGGCTGGCCGTCGCCTGCGCCCTGGTCGGCGATCCGTCGCTGCTGTTCCTTGATGAACCGACGACGGGTTTGGACCCCAGCTCGCGGCGGCAGCTATGGGAGCTGATTCGTTCGTTCCGCGAGAGCGGCCGGACGATCCTGCTCACGACGCACTACATGGACGAGGCGGAACGGCTCTGCGACCGGGTGGCGATCGTCGACCACGGGCGCTTGATCGCCCTCGACACACCGCAAGGTTTGATCGCCAGCCTGGGTGGCGACCACGTCGTCGAATTCAAATTCGAGCGCAACGATGGGCAGCCGCCGGTCGACGTCGCGGCCTTCACGGACTTGCCTGGCGTGAGCGAGGCTCGGCACGAAAACGGCGGAGTGTGTCTCTCGGTCGACAAGTTGCACGTTACGTTGCCGGCACTATTGGACCGACTCGAGTCCTTACGCATTCCGCTCGCCAATCTCACCACGCGGCAAGCCAGCTTGGAAGACGTGTTTGTGAGGCTCGCGGGTCACCATCTGATGGACGAGAACGAAGAGCGAAAATAGCAGGAGCATGGACGGCAAGCCAGATTTTGCGGGCCTCTACTACTGGCCGCCGGTGCAGTTGACGCTGGCGCGGCTGTTGGAATTGATGCGCGAGCCGGAAGCGTTGTTTTGGGTCTACGGGTTCCCAATTCTTATGACGCTCGCCCTGGGGATCGCGTTTCGCAATCAGCCGGTCGAGCAGATCACGGTCGACGTCGTGGCCGGACCGGCGGCCGCCGCGACGCAGGAGGCACTAGCCAAGTCCGAGAATCCCGAACGGTTCAAAACGAAGGTACTGCCCGAGAATGAAGCCGAGGCGCGGTTGCACACCGGGCGGACCGACCTGGTCGTGGTGCCGAGTGGGGCCGCCGAAGACGGCGATCGGCCCGTCTACGAATATCGCTTCGACGCGACCAGGCCGCAGAGCGTGCTCGCGCAGAGCGCGGTCGACGATCAATTGCAGCGAGCCGCCGGGCGGCGCGACGTGGCCAAGGTGAAGCTCGTGGCCGTCGACAGCCCCGGGCAGCCGGTACATCGACTTTCTGGTGCCGGGGCTGCTAGGGATGAGCCTGATGGGCGGCGGGATGTGGGGCGTGGGCTTCGTCACGGTCGACATGCGGCGGCGCAATCTGCTCAAGCGGTTACTGGCCACGCCGATGAAGAAGAGCCATTTCCTCGCGGGTCTGATGGTCAGCCGGATGGTGTTCATGATCCCCGAGGTGCTCGTGCTCCTGGTGTTCGCCCGCTATGCGTTCGGCGTGGTGATTCATGGCAGCCTGTTGGCCGTGATGTTTTTGATCTTTTTGGGAGCGATCACGTTTTCGGGCTTGGGCCTGCTGGTCGCGAGCCGGGCGAAGACGATCGAGATGGTGTCGGGACTGATGAACCTGGTGATGGTGCCGATGTGGATTTTTTCCGGCATCTTCTTTTCGTCGGAGCGGTTCCCCGAGGCGATTCAACCGCTGATCAAGCTGATCCCGCTCACGCCGTTGATCGATTCGCTGCGGGCGGTGATGCTCGAAGGCACGCCGCTGTCGGCGCAGCTCAAGCCGATCTGCATCATGGCGGCCTGGGGCGCGGCGTCGTTCATTTTGGCGCTGCGCTGGTTCCGCTGGCGGTAGCGGCACCATTGTCGTCGTCAGGACTGCCCGTTTATCCACGCAGCCCTCGCCGGTACGAAAACGCGGACGCGCTTACGTTGCTCCCAATGGTTCGGCAGTTATGATATTGATATGAACATCATTCGTATTCGATTCCCGGACGACGAGTCCAAACGCCGCGCACTGGGATTTTTGGCGGGGCGTTTCAGTTTTACGAGTTACGAAACGGGGGAAATGCTCGTCGTCGAGGACGCACTGACGGCACTTGCCGTCGCAGGCATCCCCTTCTCCGCCGAAGGGCCCGCACCTATGCCGAAATCATTCCGGCGTTTCGAACTGTTGCTGCCCACCAAGTTCAATGACGAACGTCCGGTGCCTGCTGAAGCGTTTGCCGATACGCTTCTCGACCTGGAATTGCCGTTTTGGAGCGGTATCGTCAGAAACCCAACCATCCAAGGGCAGTGGCGCAACACGAAGGCGAGCTCCATCGAGACGAATTAATTCGCGTCTTCGTCGACGTGCCGGACACGGTCGAAAACCAGCAATTCTTCGTCGACTTCAAAGAGCAACTGAAGCAGCGTTTTCAGCAGCTCGACATCTGGATGACGACCTATCCGCTGGACGTGATCTAGAGCCACGCATGAGCATCGTCTGAGCCGCTCTCAATTCTGGCTGAAATCGAGCGAGGGAGCTGCGCGGCGGCCGAGGGCCTCGAGCGAGAATTTCTGGCGACACTCGGGGCAGAGATCGTATTCGATCTCTTCATCATCATCCTGGCCGAGCAGGTCGTCGTCGAAGTCGCGGGCGCAGATCAGGCGATCGTCGATCTCTTCGAGATAGTCGCGATCGTCGTCGACGGCGCGGTCGGCCTCCGCGCCGTGACCGCAAGCGGTGATGCGAAGCACGTAACGTTCGTCGTTCTCGGCGTCGAGCACGCGATGGCAAACATCGCACGTGTAGTGACAGTCACAGTGAAACATGGTCCCCAATCCTTTCCATGGATTCACCTGAACACAGGGCGCCGACACGAGCAAAGATCGTGTTAAGATTTATCGTAATGAAGATTCAAAGCGCGCGGCAACCCAAACCGGCAAGATTTTTTATGCCCTCTGCGGCCGTCGGAGAAGTGTTGCATTATTCGACACAGGCACTTCGCGCCTGATATTGTGGCATGTCGGTTGCACGATGCTGGCGAGACGTGCCAATTGTGAAGATCGCGCCGCAAGCATGTTGCCTGCAGCGAACTGTGGCTTGAATTGCACGACTTGGCGTTCGCCAGCAGGCTCCGCCGCGATCGGGAAAGGCGGAAAATACCGTCTGGTCGCGGCATTCCCGGGCCGATTAGAATAAAGGGGAAGTGAGTCTCGCGGTGATACCTGCGGGTTACCGCGATCGGTCCTGGTTCGCCCCGCCGCCGGTATCACCCCACACCGAGAGATGTCCGCCTTCGCCAGCTCCGCTTTAAATTCGAGCGTTCTGCTCCTGAATCGTCAGTACGTCGCCATTCACGTGGTCGACGTGCGCCGCGCCTTCATTCTTTTGATTCGACGGCTGGCGGAGGTGATCCACATCGAGGACGGCCAGTGGGGCAATCACGATTTCGAATCGTGGCGCGAAGTGAGCGACCTCAAGGCACAGTTCAAAGAGCCGCACCAGGACTGGATCCAAGCCGTGAATTTCGAGATCCAGGTGCCGCGCGTGCTGCGGCTGCTGCACTACGATCGCGTGCCGAAACAGCGGGTGCGGCTCAATCGCCGCAACATCTTCGCCCGCGACGGCAACCACTGCCAGTATTGCGGCAAGCGATTTGCCACCAGCGAATTGAGCCTGGACCACATCGTGCCGACTTGCCGCGGGGGCGATACTTCGTGGGACAACCTGGTCTGCGCGTGCGTGAAGTGCAACGTCCGCAAGGGCGGACGTACGCCGAACGAAGCCGGCATGAAGCTGATCAAGCCGCCGACTCGGCCGAAGACGAGCCCGCTGCTGACGGTCAAGCTCGGCAGTCCAAAGTACGCCAGCTGGAAGACGTTTCTGGATAACGCCTACTGGTCGGTGGATTTGCGGTAAATTGCTCTGCCATATAGCCGGACATGTCATGCCCGGTCTTGTCGGGACAGTGCAAACTCGAGGCGCGAGAAGTACGTGGAGACCAGCGGCGATGCCAGCGCCGACTTTTTGCGTGCCCGTACGTCAGGCGTCGTTGCAGAGCGGTGCGGCGGCCTTCTCGGTGATCACCGGGCACTGGGGCGCCATTTCGGCGTTGAGCTCGATAAATGGCTTCCAATCCTCGGGCACGTTGTCTTCATGGAAGATCGCTTCGACGGGACACTCCGGCACGCACGCTTCGCAATCAATGCATTCATCCGGATGAATGTAGAGAATCTGCTCGCCTTCGTAGAAGCATTCGACCGGACAAACCACCACGCAGTCGGTGTACTTACATCCGAAGCAAGGTTCGCATACGACGTGCGTCATTTCTCAAAGTCTCCCTTTGGGCAGAGCCCAACAATTGGACGCCCCCGCGGGGCGCGAGAACAAATCGAACTTGGCGAGGCCACTGGTCAGCTATCGGCGCGACTTTCCAGCGGGCCGACAAACCGGGACAAGTTCTTGCCCACAAAGCACTTGGAAGCCGCTGGAAACCGCATTTTTCGCAATCGTAGTGCCGCCTTTCGGCAGTGTCAAGCACTACCTCGGGCCACAATGGTCGGCCAAATCGGCAACCTTGCTCCGACCGCAATTCCTACCTATGATTGAATGTGTGCGAGCTTTGGCTCGTGCAATTGCGGGTCAGGTGGGCTGAGAGGTCAGACTGGTTCGCCGGACGACGGCGGTTGCCCGGTAGATGGTCGTCTTTTTCGTCCAGGTCTGAGCTTCTTGTTTTTGCGAGTTCGATCGCCGGCCTACGTGTTAGAAGCGTCCCAACGAGGTGCTTTTCAGTGGCGCTATCGGATATTGACCGCAATCTGCTCGACCGCTGTCTGAACAACAAGCCGCGGGCGTGGGAGGATTTCGTCGACCGCTACATGGGGTTGGTGGTCCACGTGATCAACCACACGGCCCAATGCCGGTCATTGCGGCTATCGAATTCGGACCGCGAAGATCTGGCGGCCGAGGTCTTCCTGGCGATTGTCGACAACAATCTTGCCGTGCTGCGACACTTTCGCGGACAGAGTTCCCTGGCGACGTATCTGACGGTGATCGCCCGTCGCGTGGTCGTACGCAAATTGGTCGACGGCCGGGCCGCGATGCCCCTGAGTGACATGGTCCACCAGGCCGCGGCGGAGGACATCGACGCCGAACAGCGGATCAGCGATCACGAAGAACTCGATCGGCTGTTGGGCGAGCTGCGCGGGTCGGAAGCTGCCGTCGTGCGGATGTACCATTTGGAAGGCAAATCCTATCACGAGATCAGCCGCGTCGTCGGCATGCCGGAAAACAGCGTCGGCCCGATGCTGAGCCGGGCCCGTTTGAAAATGCGGCACCGCGCCGGAGCGGATCAGCCGACCGCTTGAGCTGGTGCTATCACCCGCAAAGTTTTGCCTGATCGGTAAAGTCGACTGCGAATTCCCGGCGGTGATTCCGCTGATCTGCTTCCGCCTCATTCTCGCCGCTGCGGTTGGCCGAAGTGTTGAATGTTGCACTGTCGGCACAGAGGCTCCACGAGCCAGATTCGTTTGGGAGGCAAGTACTGATGACGCGGTTGCTGCTGGGAGCATGGTTGCTGGGTTCGATTTGGATGTTTGGGGCCGCGGCGCGCGCCCAGGAAGTCGAGCAGTTCGACGTCGAGACCAGCTCGCCGGTCAATCCGAACCGCCCGCCCGCGCGAGGAGAGTTGGTACTATCATCCGACGACCGAGCCGACCGTCACCAAGCCCGACCCCATGCAAATCATTCAACAAAAAGCCATGGCGCGCAGCCAACAGTGCGCCGACCGTCTAGCGTCGATGGCCTGGTACGGCATGTACAACGGGCGCCCCACGGCGGCGGCGACGCCCTTCTGCTCGCCGCTCTACGGCCCCGCCTGGCAATCGCCCTATCGAAACGGCCTGTCCTGGCGTCCGGGCACTCCGATCTACATCGTGACGGGTCGGCCGACCTACGTGGTGCGATAAACACCCTCGAATTCAAGCTCCGGCAGCCGTCGTTTGACTCTCGTCGGGCGTCTTGTAGAATTGGGTGTAAGCTCGTACTGCGCCGGCATTTAGCCGCAGCGACGTTTCAAACGAGCTTGATGTCGCGGCCCTAGCCTGCCGCGCAGGATGGTTCCCCTCATGTTCGGCATTGGACCTCTTGAGCTGCTAATCGTCTTGGGGATCGTGCTGCTGTTGTTCGGCTCAAGGCTGCCGTCGCTTGCGCGCTCGATGGGTAAGAGCATCACGGAATTCAAGCGCGGGATGCACGACGACGATTCGGTTCAGGATCGAGTCGAGCACAAGTAGGGTCGTTCGGAAGGTGGCTTGATATCTCGTTCGGCCGCCGGGAGCAGAATGCGATGTTTGGAATCGGTCCGATGGAAATGTTGATCGTCGGGATCGTCGCCGTGCTGTTGTTTGGCAATCGGCTGCCGACGGTGGCTCGCTCATTGGGCAAGAGCCTCACAGAATTCAAAAAGGGCATGCACGAGTTCGAAAGCGAGATGCGGAGCACGATCTACTCCGATCCACCCAACCGCGTGACCTACAACGATCAGATCGAAAAGCGTTCGCCGGAGGCCGACACGACAACGGCCGCGGCGACTCCTCCCGCCGAAGCCAACACCACCGCCGCCTCCACGCCGGTCACGGTAGACCGCTAGTCATCTGCCGGCAGCGGGTGTAAAATCGTCGCCGGACCGAAGGCGGCTCGAATTGCCGCCAGTTTCTCACCGGGCGACTAGCTCAGTTGGTTAGAGCGCTGTGTTCACACCGCAGAGGTCACTGGTTCGAGTCCAGTGTCGCCCATTGGTAGTCTCGTACCGATTCGTTACCGCGTGCAATTCTAGGTATTCATTTGGACCGTCGCTCGGCTTAGACGACTCTTTGCAAGCCAGTTCGGCAGCTGACTTGATAGGAATATGCAGGTAGCCCTTCGTGGCCGGGGTGGCAGCCGCGATGTCGTCCTTTCAGTTTGGCGGTCGCCCGCTAGGTCGTCGACCGCTGGCAGCTCGATGACAATCACCGTCGTCCGCAGAGTTCCTTGGACTACCAAGCTCGTCGGCTTTCGCGTGAGATTCTCTCATTCAGGCAGGTACTTCCATTGGGGGAAGTCCAACACAGCGACCCCGCCTTACTTTCGTTTTGCCGCCTCAACGTTTTCGGACAATGGTGGATCGCTGACGGCAGCTGCTAAAATCACTGCCGTATCCGAACTCACCTCCCTCGCCACCTAGTCGCTACTTAACTGTAACAGCGTGGGAGTCGGTATGTATAGCTCAAGGTTCGTGGGAATCGCGTGGTGAGAGACTTCTTTGGTAGATTGGGGCTGATGGACCCAAGACCAGAAGGAGTCGAAGCGATGGGGCGACAGTCGAACGTGGAGTTGAAGGACCGCCGGGAGGCGGTGCTGAGTATGCTGAGGCGAGAGGAGCCGGCGGCGGTGATTGCGCGGCGAATCGGCGTGAGCGAGCCGACGCTGTACCGGTGGCGGGACGAATTCCTGGCTGCGGGCGAAGCGGCGCTGGCCCAGGGTGGCCGCAAGGGAGCGGATGCCCGGGACCGCCGGATCGCCGAGTTGGAACACCAGATCGAGAAGCGGGACCAGGTGATCGGCGAGTACACGATCGCCAACCGTATTTTAAAAAAACTTTCGGGTCAGTCCCTTTGAGTGCAGAGCGTCGCGCGATGATCCGCACGGAACTTCAAGTCGACGCTCCACGACCGCCGGGTACCCGCTTGGGGGTGCGTCAGACGCAGGTACTGCGTTTGATTGGCGTGGCGCCGTCGAGTTGGCACCGCGTGCCGCGCGAGGGCCCGCGGAAGCGGCCCGGGCCGCTTCCGCGGCTGCTGGCCGACGAAGTCGTGTTGGCCGTGGTCGAGATGGCGACGACCAATCCGTGGTATGGCTACAAGAAGATTGCGATCATGTGCCGCCGTGCGGGACACACCGTGAAGGACCGGGAGGCGTACGTGGTGATGCGAGATCACGGCCTCTTGAAAAAGCCGCAGCCGCGGCGGGCCGAGTTGCACCAGGCGGCCAAATTGTTCGAGCTCTTGCCGCAGGGCCCCAACGATCTGTGGCAGATGGACGTGACGTACATTCACATTCCGGGCTACGGCTGGTGGTATGCCGTGACGGTGATCGACTACTATTCGCGGTACTTGCTCGCTTGTCACCTAACGCCCAGTTACAGCGCGGCGGAGACAGCCTACGCTGTGAAGCTCGCTCGCCAGGAAGCGGAGCGGATTCATGGACCGCTCACCAAGCGTCCGTTTCTGGTGACCGACAACGGGTCGTCGTTCATCGCCCGGCGGTTCGTGACGTTCGTCCAAGAGCAGTTCCAGCACGTGCGGATCCAGTACCGCACGCCACAGCAGCTGGGCCTGTTGGAACGGTTCCATCAGACGCTCAAGACCGAAGAGGTGTATTGGCGGCTGTACGACCATCCGCAGCATTGCCGGGAGTGCCTGGCCGAGTTCCGCGCGCGATACAACGAGCGGCGGCCTCACTGGGCGCTGGTGCCGGCCGACGGTGGGGACGCGCTGGTGCCGGCCGACGTGTACGTGCTGGGCCGCACGACGGAGATTCCGCGCTGGCAGACGTGGGCCCGGGCGGCGCAGGCGAAGCTCGACAAGATGATGGAGGACGCCGCGTGAGGAGGACTTCCTGTCGGGATTTCGCGGGCATCGTGCCCGCGACCAGGGCGCTCATTGCCGCCCCTGGACCCCGGCTAGCCTCTTCTCATGTTCGTTGAAGCGAAGAGTAAACCGTGATGGAAGTCTCTCACAAAATCAGCCCCACCGATTCCACTTGAACTCCGAGCCAAGACAGGTACAGGATGACGGTTCCATCGCGAGACTTCGTTTAGCTTTCCAGATTGTGTCGGCCGTTCGTTATGAGTCCGACGTATTGTGCAGACTCGCAATTGCACAGATCTGTCACGCACCGAAATGATGCGTGGATCCCGGATCGTTGCTGTTTGACTGGTCGGGAGAATCGTTGATGAGGGCGAATCGAACGCTTATCGCCAGTGCAGTCATCGCTGCGCTCGGGGGACTGCTGTTTGGGTTTGACACGATCGTGATCTCCGGGGCGGAGCAAAAATTTCAAGCCCTCTGGAGTTTAAGCGATACGTTGCACGGCTGGGCGATGAGCTCTGCCCTTTGGGGAACTGTGCTGGGAGCGCTGTTGGGCAACATTCCTGCGGACCGCTTTGGTCGCAAGGGTACGTTGATTTGGATCGGTTTGTTCTTTTTCGTGTCGGCGGTCTGGTCGGGGCTGGCGACGGGTCCTTACTCGTTTATGGTCGCCCGATTTTTGGGTGGGATTGGCGTCGGCGTGTCGACGGTGGCAGCACCGCTGTACATTTCTGAGATTTCGCCGGCCGAGACCCGCGGGTTCTTAACCGGACTGTTTCAATTCAACATCGTGTTCGGCATCCTGTTGGCCTTCCTGTCGAACTCGTTGCTCGAAGGAACGAGTGAGAACGACTGGCGTTGGATGCTTGGCGTCGAGAGCTTTCCGGCGCTGTTTTACACGGTGTGTGCTTTGTTCATTCCCGAGAGCCCACGCTGGTTGATCGGCATGAAACACCGCCGCGAGGAAGGGGAGGCGGTACTCGCCAAGATTAATTCGCCAGCGACGGCGGAGGAAATCGCCCGCCTGGCCGGAGAGATTGAGGCGGCCGCCAAAGCGGAAGAGCAGGCGACCGGCGGGGCCGTTCTGTCGAGTCGGCTGAAGACTCCCATTCTGCTCGCGTTTCTCGTCGCGTTCTTCAACCAACTCTCGGGCATCAATGCCATCCTGTATTTCGCGCCGCGCATCCTCGGCATGGCGGGCCTGAGCGACCCGCGACTTGGACAGGTCGGCATCGGGTTGGTCAATCTGGTGTTTACGATGCTGGGCCTCTGGATGATCGACCGGGCCGGTCGCCGTTCGCTTCTGCTGATTGGCTCGATCGGCTACATCGTGTCGCTGGCGGTGGTGGCGGCAACGTTTTTCGCCAATCAGCCGGCATTGCGCGTGGCAAACAACGCGCAAACGCTCGTCGCGGCGGAAGAGAGATTGCAGGCCACACGGGCAACGGGCGGAGCGAACGATGCGATTGAGTCGATCAAGGCGAAAGTCGCCCAAGCGCGGGGCGACTTCGCCGCCGCCACGAACGCCGACAACTATGCGGGCGAACGATTCGAATTCAGCGAGGACGAAAGTCCTGAGGAGATGCTCGCCGCGGCCCACAGGGCAGCCGAGCAGGCCATCAACCTGGTTGGCAGTGGCAGCCTGGTAGTACTACTGGGGATATTCGCGTTTATCGCCTCGCACGCGGTGGGCCAGGGGGCGGTGATCTGGGTGCTCATTTCCGAGGTGTTTCCCAACGAGCATCGCGCCGTCGGCAATTCGATCGGCTGCGGCACCCACTGGGTGTTTGCCGCGCTGATCGCACTCTTTTTCCCCATAGCGGTCAGCAACATTCTTCCCGGATACATCTTCTCCTTCTTCGCCGGCATGATGGTCTTGCAGCTCATCTGGGTGCTGACCATGGTTCCCGAAACCAAGGGAGTGCCGTTGGAGGAAATCCAAAAACGGCTGGGAATCGCATGAAGCCTCAATGCACGTCGGCGCTGGGGCGACCCCGTTTGGTTGCGTTGTGTACGGCGTCGAGGCGGCGTTTGTCCGATCGCAGTTCGACACCGTCCACGCGCTCAATCAAGTCGGACGGCAGGTCCATCAGCCGCAGGGCGCTAGCCCACGGTTGGAATGGCAATAAACCGTGGGCTAGCGCCCTGCGGCTGATCCGAACGACGCTAGATTCCTTGCGCCTGATCGGCATGATGCGGACTGCGCAATCCTTGAAGGCCGGCTGCCGCGAATAAGGGTCGAAATGGGCGAAGGTCAGTTGGTTGGTGACGCCGTAGTGCATTGAGATGAATAATTGGCCGCGCGCGACGGTCGGCGAGACGAGGGCTCGAACTTCGATCCGACCTCGCTGCGATTCGACGCAAACTTTCTGATTCGGACGAATCCGCTCGCGTCGAGCATCCTCCGGATGAATCTCGACGTGCGGCTCCGACGGGTAGAGACGTTGCAGGACGGGAGATTTTGAAGTGCGGGTTTGCGTGTGCCACTGCGAGGCGGTTCCGCGCCCGGTCAGGAGCAAGTAGGGGTACTTTGTGTTAGGCGGCTCGGGCATGGGGTGCGGCGACTCGAAAATGAATCGCGCGCGGCCGTGATCGTGGTAGAACCGCCGGTCTTCGAACAGCCGCCGCTCAGGTCGGTCGTCGCCGTTGTGCTCGGGGTAGGGCCACTGCACGCCGCCGCGCTCGTCGAGGAATTGGTAATCGACGATTCCGGTAAGGTCGCAAGGCTGCCCGCGGCTAAGCTCCTTGAGCGAGGCGAAGACGTCGGCCGGTGCTTTCCACTTGGCGAACATCTCGCCGCAGCCCCAATAATCGGCGACCAGGCGGAAGATGGCGAAATCCGCGAGTGCCTGGCCCGGAGCGCGGGCCACTTTTTTGACCAGTCCGACCCGCCGTTCCGAATTGATGAACGTGCCTTCCTTTTCTCCCCAGCCGGCCGCCGGCAACACCAGATCGGCCAGTTGCGCCGTTTCGGTCGTGTGGTACATGTCTTGGACCACGAGGAAGTCGAGCCGGTCGAGAATCTCGCGGCACGTGTTTTGATTGATCCACGAGTGGGCGGGGTTGGTGCAGACGACCCACAACCCCTTGATTTCGTCGCGGAGGATTCCTTCGATGATGCGATCGTAGGCCCAGCTGTTCTGATCGGGGATGCGACCGACGTCGAGGTCCAGGATTTCGGCCACCTTTGCCCGGTGAGCCGGGTTGGTAAAGTCGTGGCCGCCAAGCAGGTTCGTGGTGTTGCTGAACAACCGCGAGCCCATCGCGTTGCACTGTCCGGTGATGGAATTCGCCCCGGTGCCTGGCCGGCCGATGTTGCCGGTCAGCAGCGCCAAATTGATGATCGCCTGTGCGGTCCGCACGCCTTGGTAGCTCTGGTTGACGCCCATCGTCCACCAGAACGACACCCGCTCGCCCTGGTGGATGGTGCGGGCGAAGCGCTCGATCGCTTCGGCCGGGAGGCGCGTCTCGCCGGCGACTCGGTCGAGCGGATAGTCCCTCACGAAATCGGCAAACTCATCGAAATCCGTGGTGTGGGCGGCGATGAAGTCGCGGTCGATCCAGTCGCGCTCGATGAGGATGCGGGCCACGCCGTAGAGGAGCGTGAGATCCGATTTGGGATAAGCTGCCAGGTGCTGCGTCGCGGCCATCGTCGTTTCGGTCGCCGCGGGTCGATGACGATGATCTCCGGATCGTGCGGGTTCCGCATGACACGCTGCCAGAGGATCGGATGGGCAATCGCCAGATTGCTGCCCACCAGCACGATCACGTCGGACTCCTCGAAGTCGGCATAAGCGTATGGCGGGGCGTCGAATCCGAAGGCTTCTTTGTAGGCGACGACGGCGGTCGCCATGCACTGCCGAGTGTTGCCGTCGCCGTGGAGCATCCCCATGCCGAACTTCGCCAGCGCCCCGAGCAGGGCCATTTCTTCAGTGACGATTTGGCCGGTGCTCAAGAATGCGACCGAGTGAGGCCCGTGGGCCCGTTGGATCGACTTCATTCGTCGCACGAACGTGCGGAGGGCAGTATCCCAGTCGACAGGCTGCAACTTTCCCGAGTCATCTCGCAGCAGTGGCACGGTCGCGCGATCCGTCGCATCGAGCACCGTGAGTGCTTCCCAACCCTTGGGACAGGCCGTCCCCAGGTTGACCGGATAGCCGACGTCAGGGGTCACGCAGACCGCTTCGCCGTCGCTGAGGTGGACGTTAAGTCCGCAGCCGGTCGAGCAGAAGCCGCAAACCGACGTGGTCACGGCGTCGGGCAACCGCGACGCGGGCAGGAGACCGAGACCGAACTTCGACGGTTCGAGGACCAGTTCGGCCGTGAGCGGGCCGTTGCGATCGACGACAGGCGGCAGCAGGCTCATGGGAAATCTGGCGACGGTGGCCATCAGCGTAGTCCTCCCGGCATGCGGGCCGCGGCGCAGGCCGCGAAGAACAGGTATCGCTCCAGCAACTCGCCGGCAAGACAGGCGATGAACAACAGGCCGCTGGTGACGACGAACTGCGCCAGTTCGCCGGTTCCGGCGTGACTCAGCAGCAGCGCCGGCATCAGCACGCCGCCGAGGATCCCCGCGGCGAATCGTGCCAACGTCGCGCTCGACAATTCGCCCGCCATCAGCATGGCCGAGCGGCGTAGAGAGGTCATCCGCCGTGAAATCAAATGGCGAAAGATCGCCGCTTCCCACGCCAATTTGACGATTGCCAGCAACATGAGTGCTTGGCACAGCGCCGGCCCCGCCACTTCCACCAACGCGAACAGCTCGGTCGGATGGATGGACCAGCGTGGCCACCATGATGCTCAACCACACGGCGGCGACGCCCAGCAAGGCACTCGTGAGTGCGAAGCGCACGCCGACGCGGACCAGGCTCCAGCACTCGCGCCGAGTAAACACGTAGATCATCGTGGAACAGAACACGGCGACGATGCCCGCCGCGGCGACGCTCCAGCCCAGCCAGCGTGACCCCAGTCCGGCAACGATAATGCTCAGCGCGTAGAGCGATGCCAGCGTGGCGAACGCGCCGAATGCGACGATCTCGCGGCTGAGCCAGGAGTGTCGCAATCCGAGCACGGCGCGAAACGCAAACTGCGGCCGGCCCAAATGAAACAGGCTGGCAGCGAGAGCCAACAGCCCGAACCCCAAGGCCTCGACCGCGTGCAGCGGCCGCAACACGTCCGTAAACGAATCGGAGAGCCAGTATTCGAGGACGAGACCGGCCACAAACGCTCCCACGGATAGTTGCGTCAGCACCAGCATGACGACCAGCGGCGCATGGGCGTGCTGCGAATGGACGCGGAAATAGTCGGCAGGCAGCAGGTTGCGCGGGAACGCTCGCTTCGTCTTATAGGTGGTGGTCGGAAGCGTGATTTGCGGGTCGGGGGCAGCAGGCAGGAAGACCGCCGCTTCTACGTCGTCAATGACTTGTGCCGCATCGACCAACTGGATGCGAATCGCCTCGTGGGGGCAGGCTTGAACGCAGGCCGGCGCTTCGCCGAGAGCCAGACGCGACGAGCACATGTCGCACTTGCGGACGATGCCCTTTGCCGGGTGGTACTTTGGCACGTCGTACGGGCAAGCCATCGTGCAGTACTGGCAGCCGAAGCATTGGTCGTCGAGGTGTTTGACGATACCCGTGACGGGGTCTTTCTCGTACGCGTTCACGGGACAGGCGATCATGCAGGCCGGCTCGAGACAGTGGTGGCAAGCGGCCGTGACATGCTGCATCACCGGCGCCGACGTCGAGCCGCCGACCAACAGGCCGACGTCCCGCCAGGTTTCGTTTTCGTCCAGTCCGTTGAGGGTGTGGCAGGCCGTCACGCAGGCCTTGCAGCCGCTGCAACGATCGAGATCCACCTCGAAGGCGTATTGCTGTCCGGGGCCGGGAGGCGTCGCCGGCAACAGCGCACGATAGCGCGGCTCGAGGGCCGGCAGCAAAGCGCCGTCCCCGTTCACGTGCCAGCGGCTGAAGCGGTCGACGGCCGAGAGCGACTGCTGCTCGGCGAGCAACTGCTCGACGAGCGCTGGGCCGGCAGCGACGGCCGGACCCGCACGTGCGCAGACTCGTTCGGCAACGATGGGCAGCTGGATCATGCCGACACCTCACGCGGTCGCGGTTCCGCACACCGCCGAACCGTTCGCATGGCCATTGCAGGCAGCGGCCAGCTGGCAGCCAATTTCGGTGGCCATCACCGGATCGAGCGACGCCGGCGGCGGCAGCTCGACGAAGACCCGCCCGGCTTCGACCTTGACGCGAAAAGTCTTGAGCCGATACTCCTCACCGTCGAGCGACTCGCCCGACTCGAGCGAGAACGTCTTTTTGTGGAGCGGGCAAGCGACTTTCGGTTCCTCCCCCGCCGAGCCGATGATGCCGCGCGAGAGGACAAAGGCCTTCTTGTGGGGGCACATGTTCTGTGTGGCGTACCATTGGCCGCGGCTGGCGAAATTGAACACGGCGATCTGTGACTTGCCGTATTTGACCGTGGCGCCGCCATCGAGCGGGAAGTCGTCCGCGTGCCCCACCGGCACCCAGCGCAACGCCGGCGTACTCTCCGATTCCAGCTCGCCGAGCGAGCGGCCATCGAGCAGGCGAAATTGCTCCAGCGAGACGAACTCACTGGGCCAGTCGGCCGGACGGCTCTGCCCCCGCTCGCTGACCAGTTCGATGCAGGGCTCGTCCTCGTCGGAATTGACGAACTGGCGGAAGCGGCGGCGTTTTTCCGGGTCGCGGACCACCGCCGCCCACTCACATTCGTAAGTGTCCACCAGGTGCTGCGTGAACGACTCCAGCTCGGCCGCGATTCCCAACTTGTCGTCCACCACCACGTCGCGGACGTGGTCGATGCCGCCTGCGAGCTTCTCGAGCCAAACGCTGGTCCGGGTCAACCGGTCGGCCGTCATGATGTAGTATGCGAGGAAGCGGTCGATGTATCGCAGGGCGGTTTCCTCGTCCAAATCGCTCGCCAGAAGGTCGGCGTGGCGCGGTTTCGAGCCGCCGTTGCCGCAGACGTACAGATTGTAGCCGTGCTCCGTGGCGATCAGTCCCACGTCTTTGCCTTGTGCTTCGGCGCACTCGCGGATGCAGCCCGAAACGGCCATCTTAATCTTGTGCGGCGCGCGAATGCCTTTGTAACGATGCTCGACGCGGATTGCGAATCCGACGGAGTCTTGTACGCCATATCGGCACCAGGTCGTGCCGACGCAGCTCTTGACGGTTCGCAGTGCCTTGGCATAGGCGTGGCCGCTCTCGAAGCCGGCGTCGACCAGCTCTTCCCAAATATCGGGCAAGTCTTGCACGCGAGCTCCGAACATGTCGATCCGCTGGCCGCCCGTGATCTTGGTGTAGAGGTTGTACTTGTCGGCGACGCGGGCGATGACCGCCAGCTTCGCGGGCGAAATCTCGCCGCCCGGCACGCGGGGAATTACCGAGTACAGCCCGCCCCGCTGCATGTTGGCCAGGAAGCGATCGTTCGTGTCCTGGAGCGTTTGATGCTCCGGGCGGATGACGTCCTCGTTCCACAGGCTGGCCAGGATCGAGGCCACGGCCGGCTTGCAGATTTCGCAACCATTCCCGCGGCCACAGTGAGCGATGATTTCGCCAAACGTCCGCAGCTGTTTGGCCCTCACGATCGCGAACAGCTCGGTCCGCGAGAGAGGAAAATGCTCGCAGAGATGATCGACGACGGTTCGCCCGGCCTTTTTCAGCTCGGCTTTGAGCAGGTCGGTCACCAGGGGCACGCAGCCGCCGCAGCCGGTGCCGGCCTTCGTGCACCGCTTGAGTGCGTCGAGCGAGTCGGCCCCGTCGGCGACGGCGGCACAGAGCGCGGCCTTCGACACGTTGTTGCACGAGCAAACCTGCGCCGAGTCTCCCAGCGCGTCGAGCCCGATCGATCCGCGGCTCGTGCCGGCCGGGCCGGTGAACAGCTCGCGCGGTTCGCATGGCAAGGGAGCACCGCTTTTGACGAGCATCGAGAGCTGGCCATAATCAGCCGCGTCGCCGACCAGGATGCCACCCAACAGCCGCGAGCCGTCGGGCGAGAAGAGCAATTTTTTGTAGATTCCGGCGAACGGATCCTCGAAGACCAACGGCGTCGCCTGCTCGGGCGGCAGCTCGTAGTTGCCGAAGCTCGCCACGTCGACCCCCATCAATTTGAGCTTGGTCGACAGGTCCGTACCCGAGAAGCGGCGGTCGCCACCGGCGAGATTCGCGGCGACAATCTCCGCCATGTCGTAGCCGGGAGCGACGAGGCCATAAATCATCCCGCCATGCAAAGCACACTCGCCGATCGCGAAGATGTTTGCATCCGACGTTTCCAGCCGATCGTTGACCACGATCCCGCCGCGCTCGCCGACGGCCAGCTTGGATTGCTTCGCCAAGTCGTCGCGCGGTCGGATGCCCGCCGAGACGATGATCATGTCGACGTCGATCGCTTCGCCGTCGACGAACTCGATCCGCTCGACGCCGTGTTCGCCATGCACGGCCTTGGTCGATTTGCCCAGGTGCACCTGGACGCCGAGGGATTCGATCTTGCGGACCAAGGTTCGGGAACCGGCATCGTCGACTTGCCGGGGCATCAGCCGCGGGGCGAACTCGACGACGTGCGTTTCGAGTCCCAGATCGTAGGCCGCCTTGGCCGCTTCCAGCCCCAGCAGGCCGCCGCCGATCACCGCGCACCGCTTCGACCCGGACGCGTAGGCGATGATCCGCTGAAGGTCCTCGATCGTGCGGTAGACAAACACGCCCGGCAACTTGATCCCCGGCACGGGCGGTACGAAGGGATAGGAACCGGTCGCCAGCACGATGTAGTCATACGCGATCTCGACCCCTTTGTCCGAACGCACGACTTGTCGTTGGCGGTCGATCGAGCTGGCCCGATCGCCGAGGTGCAATTCGACCCCGTTTTCGGCGTACCATTCCTGCCGAGCGAGCATCAGTTTTTCCGCGTCGCGATGGGCGAAAAACGACGTCAGACCGACGCGATCGTAGGCGGCCCGCGGCTCCTCGCAGAACGTCACGATCCGGTACTGCCGCGACCGATCGAATTCCACGAGCCGCTCGCAGAATCGTTGGCCGACCATGCCGTTGCCGATGACAACGACGTTGCGGCGTTCTGCGGACTGGTGGGCGGGCGCAATCAAGGGTTCTCCTCATCGTAGATCGCTTAGGACGCGGTCACCAATTCGAGCGCATGGCGCCGGCTCACCAGAGCAGCCTCCGTGTGAGCCCGAACCTCCGACTCGGTGGCTTCGCTAAACGTCACGGCGAAGCTGGCGAACGAACAGACGGTCACGGCGGCCCCGAGCATGAACAAGGCGGTCGACCAGCTGAGCTCCGGGTTTTTGAACAGGAACCCGCCCAGCACGGCGCCGACGTTTCCTCCCGCCCCGACGATGCCGGCGACCGAGCCGAGGGCTCGGCGATTGACGAACGGCACGACGGCAAATGTCGCTCCCTCGGACATCTGCACGAACAGACTGAACAGGATCAAAGTGGGAATCGCCAGCGCGAGCACGGTCATTTTCGAGAACAGCATCAGTGCGAGCCCTTCGCAGAATAAGACGACGAAGAGCCACTTGACGCGGCCCGAGAGACCCCAGCGTTGGCCGAACCGGTCGCCGAACACGCCGCCCAGTGTCCGGGCAAAGATGTTCATCAGGCCAAACAAGCTGGCGATCAGGCCCGCCATCTTCAGGGCGGCAACGGGATCCATCTGCTTAAACGCGTCGAAATAGTCGACGAAGTACAGCACTGCGACGTTGTTGATCGTCAGCTCGATGCCGAAGCACGCCCCATAGACGACAAACAGTGCCCAGACGCGGTAGTCGCGGCAGGCTTCGAGAAAGGTGCCTTGGGCACTCTTCGTCGACAGCTTGCCGGCAGCGCGCAACTCGCGGTAGTTTCCTTCTGGCGTGTCCTGGGTCAGGAAGTAATAGGCCACACCCACCAACGCGCAGACGCCTCCGGCCACGACCATCGAGAGCCGCCAGCCGATCGACTGCGAGAAGCCGAACGTCGTGACGAACAAGGCAAACAACAGCGGCATGACGAACTGGGTCACGCCGCCGCCCAAGTTGCCCCAGCCGGCGGTCGTGGCATTGGCGGTGCCCACGCAGTTCGGAGCGAACATCAGTGACGTGTGATACTGCGTGATCACGAACGACGCGCCGATCGCGCCGATCAACACGCGGAACACAAGGAACGTCGTGAAGTCGTGTGCCAGGCCAATTCCCATCACCGGCAGCGATCCCAGCAACAGCAGCCAGGTGTACGTGAGCCGTGGTCCATAGCGGTCGCACAGCCAGCCGATCATCAGCCGCGCCAGCACCGTGATCGCCACCGAGCCGATCACGCACCAACCGATTTGCTCTTTGGTGAGATGCATCTCCTCGCGCACGATCGACATCAAGGGTGCGATGCCGAACCAGGCGAAGAAGCAGAGAAAGAATGCGAACCAACTCATGTGGAACGCACGCATCTGCGGAGTCGAGAAGCGCAGCAGCGCAATGCGCGTCGCTTTAGCGGAGGATTCCATGCTCGGCGGCCTCGAACGAAATGATGGGAAATCAACGATTCGCAGGCCGCCGCCTCCGGCCATGTACTCACGGTTCGATTCGCAAACGCAATGAAGATGCCGGAGTGAGAAATGTGTGGCGTTTTTTCGGATAGCCGAAGTAAATCGCCGTCGAACTCCCGAGACAGACTCGACCCCGCTGCCACGGCAATGGGCAAATGTGCCTAGTGGCTGGGCACGGTGGGGGCCCACTATTCGGCTAACCGAAGCCTCTTTTGCCCTGGTCGATTGAGCTGTATGTGCTGGCGCAAAGCGGCATTTACGGCCGACAGGACGATTTGGCGACTACGTTGGAACGCCGTTTTCACTGTCCGCCGACTTATATGACTGACGACGGGCCAGAGATCGCGGGTACCACCGAATCGTCGACCCATCGCGTGGTCCGTCGGCTTGCCTGGCGATATTTGTTTGTGCTGGCGGCGGTGGCAGTTTTGATGGTTGTCGACCAGGCGATCATTCAGCCGATGCTGGTCCAGGTCAACGCGTTCGCCCCGGCGATCAACGTGGCTGGACGGCAGCGGATGCTCAGCCAAAAGCTGGCCAAGGCCGCGCTCGCGCTGCGGGCGGCCGAGAGCGACGCCGCACGCATCCTGCGGCATGACGAATTGGAGCAATCACTCCGCCAATGGACCTCCGAACATGAGGCGCTGCTCCAGGGCGACCGGCAGCTCGGCATCCGGCCAATCCTCACCCCTGAACTTGGCGTCGAGTGGGACCGACTCGAACCGCACTACCAAGCGATGAGCCACGCTGCCGGGGAACTCATTCACGCCAGCAGCGACTCGGACGAGAATTCAGCCGCGGCAGTCGCTGCCCTGGTCGAGCACGAGTCGCAATTCCTACCCGTCATGGACCGCATCGTCAAGCTGATGGAGGACGAAGCGGCCAAGGCCGTGTCTCGCTTGCGGGCCGTCGCACTGGCGATTGCCGGCGCCGTGGTGGGACTGTTGGTCGGGTTGGGTTGGTTCGTCGTGCGGCCGGCCACTCGCACCATTCGTTCGCAGGTTGTGGAATTGGAATCGCGCGTCGCCCAACGGACGAGCGAGCTGTCGGCAGCGCTCGAATCACTGCGACACGAGGTCCGCGAGCGGGAAGCTGCGGAGCTGAAGAACCAGCGGCTGTCCGGACAACTGACGCACGCCGAGCGCGTCACGACGATGGGACACCTGACGGCCGGCCTCGCCCACGAGCTGAACCAGCCTCTGGCGGCGATCGCCAACTATACGGAAGCAAGTGACGTGCTGCTCGGCGAGTTGCCACGGACCGATGAATTGGGCCGTTTGCGCGAATTCATCGTTCAAGCCAAGCGGTCGGCGTTGCGAGCCGGGCAAATCGTCCGCCGGATGCGAAATTTCGTCCGGCCCAACACGGCCGCAACGGACGTTGGTATCAATTCGTTGGTCCAAGAAATTGTGGAACTCTGCCGCGCCGAATCGGCGAACGCCGGCGCCACGATCTCACTCGATCTACAAACCAGCGACGACGTCGTGTTCGCCGATCCGATCCAGATTCAACAAGTGCTGGTCAATCTCGTGCAAAACGCCGTCCAGGCCCTGCGGAATGGCGACAGCCCACGGCGCGAGATCACGATTCGCACGACGACGATCGGCGAATCGGCCCAGGTAGACGTACTGGACACCGGCCCGGGATTCGCGTCGTCCGATCCCGAGACGGTATTTGCTCCCTTTCACTCGACCAAACCGGATGGACTGGGCATCGGCCTGTCGATCTGCCGGTCGATCATCGAGAGTCACGGGGGCACCATCTGGACCCAATCGCGGCCGAGGCGGGGCGCGCAAGTCTCATTTACATTACCCCTCGCGGCCCAGCATGCCAGTCGCTGCCGACTTCAGCCCGACCGTGTTTGTTGTTGACGACGACGAGCAAATGCGCAGTTCGTTGACGGCGCTGCTCGACGTCCTCGGGTTTTCCGTGCGCACGTTTCCCAGCGCCGGCAGCTTTTCACGCTTCTATCAGGCCAGCATGCCAGGCTGCCTGGTGCTGGATATACGAATGCCGAGGCAAAGCGGGTTGGAGCTGTACGAGCAACTCCTTGGTGAGGGGAAACGATTACCGGTGATTTTCATCACGGCCCATGCCGACGTGCCCACGGCCGTCGCGGCGATGAAGACCGGCGCGCTGGAGTTTCTCGAAAAGCCGTTCGACCGGCAAAAGTTGCTGGAGCGCGTCCAAGCGGCACTCGCGCTCGATGCCAAGTGGCGCGAGCGCGACGCTCATCTGTCGGACGTGGAGAACCGCATCGGCCGGCTCAGTGAGCGCGAACAGGAGACTTTGACCCTGATCCTCGCCGGCAAGTCGAACAAATCGATGGCCGCGAAATTGTTCGTCACCGAGCGGGCCGTCGAAATGCGCCGCTCCTCGATCATGAAGAAGCTCGAAGTCCGCTCGCTCGCAGAACTATTGGACGTGACCATCACGCACCGCATTCTGGACGAGCTGCGCCAGGCAACACGGGAACTTCCGCCCCGTTAGGATTGGCAACTCGCACGCGAAACTTGGCCCCAATTGCCGTCGGATCCGCTCGGTTAGAAAAATCCATCGGGAATTCGCGCATCCCGCGGCGAATCACGCCCAGCAGCCGCTGGGCTGGGGATCGCGGCCCTAGGCGGCTGGCGACTCGACCGATTTTGCCAAAAATGCGACGTTGGGAATTCTGTTAGACAAATCCGCGCCGCTCGCGCATCCTATACGGTGGATGATGGGAAACCACGAATTTACTCATCGTGTCCAGGATTGCGCCGCTCGGCTGGCAGCCGCCGGGGTCGACGCGCTGGGGGCGTTGTTTGACCTGACCTCCCACCGCCTGGTGCGATTCGCGGTCACTCTGACCCGCAACCAGCACGACGCGGAAGACTGCGTCCAGACGGCGCTGGTTCGAGTTGCCCGCGAGCCGAGCCTGCTCGGCAACGTCGGTAGCCCCTGGGCCTATCTGCTGCGGATGGTGCGGAACGAAGCGCTGGCCCTCGGCCGCCGCAAGCGCCCTGCGTTGACGGGCGGCGATCTCGCGGACCTCGTGACTTTCCGCCGCGTCGACGAGCTCGAACGGGAGGAAACCTACCGCGAGGTGTGGGCTGCGCTGCGTACTCTGCCGCGAGAACAAGCGGAAGTCGTGGTGCTGAAGATCTGGGAGGAGCTCACGTTTGCCGAGATTGGTCAAATCCTCGAGACGTCGCCGAACACGGTGGCCAGCCGCTACCAATACGCGCTGGCGAAGCTGACCCGACGGCTGGCGCGATCGCAGCGGGAGGTGCAGCATGACTGAACGCTGCTACTGGAGCGATGCCCACGACGACGTCGAAGCGCTGGTCCGCGCGGCGGGCGGGTACGTCCGTGCTTCGGACGATTTGCGCCCACGTGTGTTGGAAGCGGCCCGGCTGCAACACCGGGAGCGACGTGTGCAGCGTTGGGCTCGGCACCTGGCGGTGTTTGTCGTGCTGTTGGGGTTCGCGACGGTGGTCGGCCGGCGCGAATTGGACGATGACCACGCTGGTCCGATCGGGATCGTGGCGGCCGCCGGCTTCGACGAGTTCTTTACTCCCACGGCGAATCTCTCCAAGCGGGCCGGCGACGGCGACTGGCGGATGATCGACGCCTTCACCGCCCTCCGCCGACAACAGGCCCGCGTCCTGCGCTTTGCCCTGTAGCCACCGGCGAATTGCGGGTTTCTGGTCTTCCAGCCGATTTGATTAGACAGATCCGCGCTCTTCGTGCATCTGCTGGATAGATTCTCGAATTGGCTCTTTCGGAACAATCTTGAGGGCCGCGCGTTCACGGGTGCCGGATCGGATTGCCTTGGCGATCGCGGCCCCCTCGCTTCTCGCCGCGGGATTCGCATGGAAACAGCGTCGCTCGACGACTATCAGGCCTTGAACGAACAGCTCGCGGCGCTGGTCGAGGCCGGTGTGCCCCTGGATACAGGATTACCGCCGGCCGGAGGTAGCGCGGCGGCAACCCTCGAGCGAATCAACGTCACGGTCGCCCGCCGAATGGGCCGCGGTGAATCGCTGGAAGAAGCGCTTGAGGGCGACGAACAAGAGGTGCCGGGCGAGTACCGCAGCCTGGTGCAATTGGGACTGCACGGTGACAGCAATTTGGCCGCCGGCTTCGATGGAGCCAGCCGGGTGGCCAGCGCCGCCGACCGCACTCGCTACGCGCTGGAGTCGGCATTGGTTTATCCGCTGGTCGTGTGCGTGGTGGCGTACGTCGGGCTGATCTCGTTGTGCCTGTTCTTCGTGCCAACGCTCGACGGCATGTACGAGAGCTTGCGGCTACCGCCTGGGCCTGCCTTGCGCGTCCTTCAAGTGTTGCGCGACGCGATGCCATACTGGATGGCTATCCTGCCGCTGCTGCTGGTGACACTCGTGGCATTGCGAATTCGGGCCGTGTCGCGGCAACGTGCAACGGGCTCGTTCACCAGCGGGCTGGCTACCTGGCTCCCGGGCGTGTCGACGTCGATCTACCAGGAGCGATGCGCCCGATTTGCTGATGCGCTGGCGAAGCTCGTCGACGACGGCGTGCCGCTGGACGAAGGGCTGCGGGTGGCGGCCGACTCCAGCGGCGACGGCCGATTGCGCGAGAGTATCGCACGACTCACGACGGCGGTGGACCACGGCCAACTACCCAGCGACGACAGCCCAACCGCGCTGCGATTCCCGCCATTTCTCCGGTGGGCGATCTGGTATTCGGAAGAGACCACGGGCCGCGCCCGGCGCTGGAGATCGCCGCACGCGTGTATCGGACAACGGCGACGCGGCGTGGCGAACGGCTGCGGACCGTCGCGCCGATGGTGGCGTTGGTTTTGTTCGGCGGCACGGTAACGCTGCTCTATGGGCTCGCACTGTTTGTGCCGATGGTGGAGCTGCTGCGCACGTTGGCTAAGTGACAAACGGCGGGAACCTCGCGACATGGCAACCTATCACTTTCAAGCAGTCGACGCCGCGGGCCAGCTCGTCACCGGCGAACTGGAAGCGGAGAGCGTGCAGCAAGCGCTGGCGGAGCTGGAAACTCGAGGGTTGGTGCTGCAATCGATCGGCCTGACCTCCTACCAGGCAAGTGCGCAGGCCAAGGAAACGGCTGTTGGGCCGCCCGATACGCCGTCCCGTCCGGCCGGCGCGAGCTTGGAACAGGAAGTGCTGCGAACCCACATGGAAACCGTGCTCCAACGCGGCCGGAAAATCCTGCCCGCGCTCGAGGCCTACGCGGAAGAACTGCCCGCCGGACGGCCAAGGAAACAAGTGCAGTCCGTCTGCCGGGTGCTGGCGAGCGGAGACACAAGCGAAGCAGCCGCCGAATTGGTTCAATCGCCGGAATACTGGATCCCGTTGCTAAGTGCGGCCACCTCGTCGACAGAACCGGGGCAAATACTCGACAGGTTCTTGTCTGACGCGCGACAGACCGGCGAAATCCGTCATCAATGGTGGCTGACGTTAGCGTATCCGATTGGGCTGGCGTGCCTTGCGCTGGTCGTGTTTGTTGCGTTGAGCGTGTTCGTGATTCCCGAGTTTGGGAACATTTTTACCGACTTCGACCTGGAATTGCCGGAGCTCACCATTTGGGTGCTGAGTATTGCTTCGTGGCTGTCGAGTTGTGCGCTGTGCTCTTTGCGGTGCTGTTGCTGGCGGCGGTGGCACTTTGGCTGCTGTTGAATCGCCGCTTTCCAGCATCCCGGTTGGGCTGGTGGAGCGACCAGCTGCGACTGCCCCTCGGCCGCCGCTCGGCAGTTGCGCGGTTTTCGCGGTTCATGGCCGACCTGTTGGATGCAGGCCTGAGCATGCCCGACGCGCTGCGAATCGCCGGCTTCACGGTCAATCATTCGCGGCTGCAACGATCGGCCTGGCGAATGGCGAACCAGTTGGAGACGACTCGAAGGTATTCTGAGTCGCTCCAGCCGCTGCCGCTCACGACAACGATGTTCCACGCGCTGTCGGCCGACGTCTCCGCACCGACCCGGGTGCGATTGCTACGCGACATTAGCGCCTGCCATGCCGAGCGCGTGCGAATCGGGCTTTCATGGGCGAGCGGGATCGTGGAGCCGCTGGGAATCGTATTTGTGGGGTTCGTCGTCGGCACGGTGGTACTGGCATTATTCATTCCTTTGGTGAAGTTGATCGAAGGCCTGAGTGGCTGAGACATGGTCGGCCGCTTGGAACGCGTGAAGCAATGGACAACTGGTTCCCGAATTTCCGACGCTGGATGACGACCCAGTTCCACGTGCCGTTTCCATCGCTCTGGCGACGACGCGCGACGTGGGCCCAGCAAAAGTCGTTGTTGCGGCTGATCGTCGCGGCCACCGAGGAGAACTTGCCGCTGAGTCCGCTGGTCGCAGCTTGGGCCAAGGACGAACCATATTCTCAACGACGTCGCCTGGACAGGCTGGCCGATTTGCTGCGGGCCGGCACGCCGCTACCCGACGCGGTCGAGGAAGTGCGTGGCGTGCTCGGTGATGAGGACATGCTGGCCGTTCGCTTCGGCGCCCAGTCCGGCACGCTTGCGGCAGCGATGCGGGAACGGCTCAACGAGCCGGGCCCCATGGCGTCGAACATCTCGCCGCGAATGCGGCAGACGATGTTTTATCTGACCGCAATGCTGGTCCTGGGCTCGATCATCGTGGCGTTTTTCGAGATCAAGATCATGCCGGCGTTCAACAAGATCGCCCAAGACTTCGACATGCCGGTGCCGAAAACGCTCGAGTGGTCGGTCCGATTTTCGGACTTCGTGGCCAACTATTGGTACGTGTATCTGCTGGCGGTAATCGCACTTTGCTGGCTGGCGTTTTCGTCGTGGCCTGGCCGGCGGTTGCGGCGGGCGATTCTGACGCGCGTGATTCGCCCCCTGCGCGTACTGCATACGGCCGACGTGCTCGAAAAGTTGGGCGTCGCGATCGACGCGGGGCGGCCGGTGAGCGGTGCGCTCTCGACGTTGGCTCGTTACCATTTCGATCCGACGCTGCGTCACCAGCTGCTCTATATCCGTAATGAAGTCGAGCAAGGGGTCGACGTCTGGCGGAGTATGGCGGCGATCGGCCTGCTCAGTCCGGCCCGAAGACCCGCGTGCTGGAGACGGCCGACCGCATCGGCAATCGCCCCTGGGCGTTGCGGCAAATCGCCGAGGTCAAGAGGCGGCGAACGATGCGGCGGCTGGCCCAATTGTCGGATCTGGCGCTGCCCGCCGTCGTGCTGCTGTTTGGCAGCTACGTGCTGTTTCAGGCCATGGGCGTGTTCGGCTTCTTGGCCCAGGTCGTGTATTCACAGTTGTGAGCGATAATGACACCCGAACGCAAACCTCTGATGACGGCATCTTCGGTCGCCCCGCTGCGGTCGCGGCGCGGGTTCAGCATGCTCGATCTGATGGTCGCGTTAACGCTGCTGGTCGCGGCCACGTCGGTGGTCGTGCCGCTCGTGGTGCGGCACGGACAAGTCCTGCAATCGCAGCGCCATTATCGGCTCGCACTGGATGAACTTTCGAACCAGCTGGATCGCCTCGCGGCCTTGCCGCCAGATGAACTGCCCAGCGCCGTGAGGCAGCTGGCGCCGTCGCCGTTTATCGCGGAGAGGCTGCCTGGGGCGAAGCTCACGGGTGAGCTGGCCCCGGTCGACGGCGGCGTTCGCGTTACTCTCGACATCACGTGGGACGACGTCGGGCGTCGCAAGCAGCCGGTGACGCTCGCCGCTTGGGTATTCGCGCCGTCTGGCGGGACAGCCGGCCCGGAGGGAGGAGCCGAGCCATGAACCGTCGTCGCGGAGCCTCTCTCGCCGAGCTATTGGTCGTCATGACCGCCTGTTCCGTCGTGATGACCCTCACCAGCCAGCTGGTATGCCGCGTGATGCGGATCCAGATCGAATCGCGGGCTCAAGTCGACGTGGAACGGAACGCGATGCGGCTGTCGGACCAGTTCCGCAGCGACGTGCATCGCGCCAAATCTGCCGTGACGGACGATGGCGACTTGGCCGAGAGCGTCGTGCTGCGACTCGAATTTGCCGACGGACGCCTAGCCGAGTATTCGTGGGACCACGGAACGGCCGTACGGCAAGTATCCGGCGGCGAGGGGCCCGCAGCGCGGGACGAGTTTGAGTTCCCCGCCACGGCCGATCTGGCAATTCAAAAAACAGGAACGCCTCCGCGGCTCGTGTTGACGCTTTCCACGACTCCGCCCGCCAAACCGATTGGAAGCGACAAGCCGCTCGCCCAGCCGCCAACGATTCCGGCGAGTCTTCAGGCGGTGGCCGTGATCGGCCGCGACACGCCATCCGTCACCACTCGACCGATCGAGGAGGCGCCAGAATGACCTCGCATAACCTCGGAATCCGCCGACAAAACAGCCGGCCCGCGATACGCCGCCGTCGCGGCTTCGCCGTCATCGCCTCGCTCACTTGCCTGCTGATCGTGGTGGCGATCGTCGGCAGCATGCTTCAATCCGCGATCCGCGCCCGGCGCGAGCTGCTCACCGAACGCGACTGCCGGCAGTCGCAGCTGCTACTCGCGGCCGGAGCCGACCGCGCGGCCGCGCGTTTGGCCGCGGAGCCAACCTATCGCGGCGACGTCTGGGAGCTGCCGGCCGAGGCGATTATCGGCCGAGGCGCGGGCCGCGTGACCACCGAAGTGTCGCGCGCCGGTAGCGAAGGACCGTGGCAGGTGCACGTCGTTGCCGAGTACCCGACCGACCGCGGCTTATCGATTCGCCGTTCACACACGTTTCAACTCAATTCGTCAATGAACTCGTCACAGGAGTAAACGAACATGGCTACGATCTCTTCGACGCACAATTTAGCGCACACGAGCGAAGTTCCGTCTCATCGGCGCGGGTTCACCCTCGTCGAGCTGTTAGTGGTGATCGCGATCATCGGCATTTTGGTGGCCCTGCTGCTGCCGGCGATCCAAGCGGCCCGCGAGGCGGCCCGCCGCGTGAGCTGCCTCAACAACGTGGCCCAGCTGGGTCTGGCGGTTCACAACTATCAGTTCAACTTCGAGACGCTGCCGCCAGGCGTGACCGACACCAAGGGCCCGATCCGCAACGAACCGCAGGGACTGCACGTCAGCTGGCTGGTGAACATTCTGCCCTACATGGAGGAGCGGGTGCTCTCCGACAAGTTCGACCAGTCGGCCGGCGCCTATGCCTCGGTCAATGCGCCGGTTCGGTCGACCCCGATTCAAATCCTCATGTGCCCGTCGTCTCCCAGCGAAAACACTAACGAAGATAAAACGATCGCCTACACGACGTACGCCGGCTGCTACAACGACGCCGAAGCCCCGATCGACGTCGACAACAACGGCCTGCTTGTTTCTCAACAGCCACGTGCGGTACGACGAAATCTACGACGGCAGCTCGAAGACGCTGCTCATCTCCGAGAAATTCATCGATCCGAACGATTTGGGCTGGGTCTCCGGCACGCGGGCCACGCTCCGCAACACGTCGAAGATCGAGCAGCTGCGGGACCGGCCGCGGCAACAAGGGGAAGCCGCAAACAATGGGGCTGCGGGAGACGTGACGGACTCGCTGTTCGTGGGCGGATTCGGCGGTTATCATCCGGGCGCCGTCAACGCGGCTTTTGCCGACGGGTCGACGCGGACCATTTCCGATTCGATCGATCCGGAAGTGCTCAAGCGGCTGGGAAACCGGGCGGACCACGAAATCGTCAAGGCGTTCTGACAAGCGGCCGCCGTCTGCTAGAATGCCGGCATCATGAGGATGCTGAACCACTGGCTGAGGGGCCGGACGCCGCCGCGATCGACCGAAATCACGGTCGGCGGCCTCGTGGTCGAAATCGACCGGAAGCGGATCAAGAATTTCTACTTGCGGGTCGATCGTTCGCACGGTCGGGTCCGCGTTTCGGCGCCCTGCTCTGCCGACGACGACGAAGTGGCGGCCGTGGTCCACCGGCGGACCGATTGGATCAAGCGCCAGCAGGCGCGGGTCGCTGCCACACCGCCACGCCCTCGCCTGCGATACGTCAGCGGGGAGACGCATTTCTTGCTGGGCCGGCCGCTTCGGCTGGAAGTCGTCGAATCGGCGGGGCGCGGCAACCGTGTCGCTCGCGTCGGCTCGTCATTGATGCTGCACGTCGAGCGGCGCTCCCGCTTCGACCAACGGCAGCGGGCAATTTGCGACTGGTACCGCGAAGAGATCAAGCTGCTCGTCCCCGAATTGATCGCGCGGTGGCAGCCCGTGATCGGCGTGCTCGGTCGCCGAGTGGCGCGATCAAGCGGATGCGGACCCGTTGGGGTTCGTGCAACATCCGTGCGCGGCGGATCTGGCTGAACCTCGAGCTGGCGAAGTTCCCGGTCGAGTGTCTGGAATACGTCGTGGTGCATGAAATGGTCCACCTCATTGAGCGGCGACACAACGCCCGCTTCAAGTCGCTGCTGGATCAGTTTCTGCCGGACTGGCGCGAGCGGCAGCGGACACTTGGTGGCCCGCTGGCCGACCACTATAAACAAGGTCATGGCGACGACGACCAAATCGACGCGTGTGACTGACCCGCCCGCCGCGAGCGTCGGCCGGGTCGTCGCCGCGCTCACCGGCCTGTCGAACAAGAAAGTCCGCGGGATGTTCGACCACGGTTGCGTCACGGTGAACGGCGAACCGTGCTCCCAGGCGGGCCAGCGAGTCCAGCCGGGAGACCAGGTCGAGGTTCGTTACGATCCTGAGCAGGGCTATCCCGAGAAGAAGCGGGCCTGGGAGGACGCGTCGTTCTCGATCGTGTTCGAGGACGCGCACCTGATCGTCGTCAACAAGGCGGCCAACGTGCTCACGGTGGCGACCGAGCGGGGCGGCGAACGCAATACGCTCGTCGACCGCGTGTCGTACTATCTGAAGCACACCAGCCGCCGCCGCGAGGCGCTGGTCGTGCACCGGCTCGATCGCGGCGTGAGCGGGCTGTTGGTGTTCGCCAAGTCGCAGCGGGTGCTCGCCGCGCTGCAGGCACAATTCAAAGAGCGGAAGCCCGAACGCCGGTACGTCGCCGTCGTCGCGGGGATGCTCGAGCGGGAAGCGGGCACGTATCGCTCCTACCTGGCGACCGGCAAGGGCCTCAATCAATACTCCACGACTGACCAGTCGCGCGGCGAGCTGGCGATCACGCATTATCGCCTCCAGCAACAGCTGGCGGACACGTCGGTCGTCGAAGTGAGGCTCGAAACGGGGCGGCGGAACCAGATTCGCGTCCAGTTTGCCGACCACGGGCATCCCGTGCTGGGCGATCCGCGGTATGGGCGCTCGAAGTCGCGGCACCCGCGCTGGCCGGACAGCCGGATCGCGCTCCACGCGCTGTCGCTCGGCTTCGTGCATCCGGCGACCGGAAAGCCGCTGCGGTTCGAGTCGGAGCTGCCGAAGACAATGCAGCGTTTCATTCATGAGCAGGCCTTCGAGGGGTAAATGACGTTGCCGGTGCCCGCTGATGCTGAGGACCAATCGCTGGAATTGATCGCCACCGCGGCCGGCGGCACCGAAGCGGTGGTCAAGCGCGAGCTCGCCGCGCTCGGCTACGAGGCCCGCACCGCGGCGCCGGGGCGACTGCTGTTTCGCGGCGACGAGGCGGCCATCGCGCGGACGAATCTCTGGTTGCGGGCCGGGGAGCGGGTGCTCATTCAAGTGGGCACGTTTCCGGCGACAGATTTTGGCGTGCTCTTCGATGGCGTGGCCGCCCTGCCTTGGGAGCGCTGGCTCCCGCGCGATGCGGAGTTTCCCGTGCGAGGTCGTTCGCACCACTCGCAATTGTCGAGCGTGCCGGCCTGCCAGCGGATCGTGAAGCGGGCGATCGTGAAACGATTGCAGGAAGCGTATCGCACGGAGGAGCTGCCGGAGAACGGGACCGCTCTGCTCGATCGAGGTTAGCCTCCGCGACGATGTGGCGATGCTCACGCTCGATACGACGGGCGTCGGGCTGCACAAGCGGGGCTATCGGCGACTCGTGGGCGAAGCGCAGCTGCGGGAGACGCTCGCGGCGGTGCTCGTGCAGCTTTCGTTCTGGCGGCCGGGGCGGGTGCTGGCCGATCCGTTCTGCGGTACGGGCACGATTCCGATCGAGGCGGCGCTCGCAGGTCGCAACATCGCGCCGGGGCTTGAACCGCAAGTTCGCGGCCGAGGCCTGGCCGACGCTCGACGCGAGAATCTGGCAGCGTCGCCCGCGAGGAGGCCCGCGACCTGGTGCGGCCGGCGCTCGATGAGCGGCTATTGGCTTACGACGTCGATCCGGAAGTATTGAGCCTCGCTCGCTATCATGCGGAGCAGGCCGGCGTGGCGGGAGACATCCATTTCCAAGAGCGGCCGTTCTCCGAGCTGCGGGCCAAGGCAGAGTACGGCTGCATTGTCACCAATCCGCCCTATGGCGAGCGGATGGGAGACGATGCGGAGATCGAAGCACTTTACCGATCGTTTCCGATCGTGCTGCGACGGCTGCCGACGTGGTCGTTCTATATTCTTTCGGCGCGGCGCGATCTGGAGCAGCTGGTGGGCCAGCCGGCGGATCGGCGGCGAAAACTGTACAACGGGCCGCTGGAGTGCACGTATTACCAGTTTCACGGCCCGCGGCCGGGGCAAGCCGGGCCGAACGGCAGCCGAACGGGAGGGCGAAGCTCCTGCTGAGCCAATTCAGGAACAGCTCGGCGGGAGCCTCGCTCTCCCTGCTCCCCTCGCCCTCCCGGCGTCGCCGGCGTTTGGTGGTTTGCTTGCCGACGCGAAGCGGCAGGCGGAGGAGTTTGCCAACCGCTTGCGGAATCGGGCCCGGCATTTGCGCCGCTGGCCGAAACGGGGCATCACGTGCTACCGGCTCTACGAACGCGACGTGCCGGATGTGCCGCTGGTGGTCGACCGCTATGAAGACGCGATCCACATCGCGGAGTTCGCCCGGCCGCACGAACGGTCGCCGGCCCAGCACGCCGATTGGCTCGACTTGATGGCGCGCACGGCGGGCGAAGTGCTCGAAGTGCCACGGCACCGTGTGTTTCTCAAGCACCGCGATCGGCAGCGCGGCACGGCACAGTATCAACGCGTCGACGAGCGCGAGTGCGCGATTCGTCGTGAACGAGGGTGGGCTCAAGTTCATCGTCAACCTTTCCGACTACGTCGACACCGGGTTGTTCCTCGATCACCGGATCACTCGGCAACTGGTCCGCGACGCGGCGGCCGGGAAGCATTTTCTGAATTTGTTCGGCTATACCGGCTCGTTCAGCGTGTATGCGGCCGCGGGGGGCGCCGCGAGCACCACGACGGTCGACAAGAGTGCGACGTACATCGACTGGGCCCGCGAGAACCTCGCGCTCAACGGCTTCAACGGGCCCGAGCACCGGCTCGTGCGGAGCGACGTCCGGGAGTTTGTCGCGTCGCTGTTTTGTCGAAGACGAACACAACGGCGCGCGACCGCTGGGACCTGGCGGTCGTCGATCCGCCGACGTTTTCCAACACGAAGGACCGCGACGACGTG
Source organism: uncultured Planctomycetota bacterium (assembly GCA_963808175.1). GTDB lineage: Bacteria > Planctomycetota > Planctomycetia > Pirellulales > Lacipirellulaceae > DASYDU01. The sequence goes on from CAWEEU010000010.1 coordinate 75,982, forward strand.
TGGGACGTCGAACGCGACCACGCCGAGTTGCTCTCGCGGCTGGCGGGGCACATCACTCCGGGCGGGATCGTCTACTTCAGCACGAACTTCCGCCGCTTCAAGCTCGACGAGGCCGTGCTCGCCGAACACTACACGCTCCGCGACGTCACGCGGCAGACGATCCCGGAAGACTTTCGCAACCAGCGGATCCACGCCTGCTGGCGACTGGTGAAAAAAGTGGAGGGTTGAGGGTTGAGAGTGGAGTGCGAAGCGGGTAGCCCCGGTTGACTCAACCGGGGCCGCGGAGCGGCAAGAGGCAGTTGTTCGACGCTTGTCACACCAACGGGCCAGGGTCACGCGAGATTCTCCCCGCTGCCTCTCGTGCTCCGCACACCGGTTGAGACAACCGGCGGTACCCGTAGACGGCAGCGACGCTCGTGTAACTCGCGCGGCCGTGGCCTCGACTACGATGTCCTGGTGCCCGTCTCATTCCAACTTTTCGGCCATGACGGCGTCGGTTGGCTCGGCCGGAGAAAACAAACGGGCGATTCGGCCGCGCCAGCTATGCAGGTATGCTTCGTACGCGGACGATTCTTCGTTGAAGGGCTCTTCCGCGACTTCGCGGCGGTTGATGGCGCCGGCGGTGTCGTCCATGAATTTGCGGTCCAGCGGGTTGGTGGCGTCGACGCTGGTGGACATCGTCTGGCGGTAGCTGGCCACAAGCACTTGGTAGGCGGCGCGGCGAGCACGGGGGTGGCCGCGGTGCGATAGGTGGCGATGGCAGTCTTTACTTCGGGCGAGACGTGAGGCGAACCAGCCAGAAGCGTCGCCAGCCGATCTTCGTGCTTGCGGAGCTCATCATCGGCCAGGCGGACGCGCTCGCGGGCATCGGCGGCAAGTCGGACGCAGTCGACGGCAATCGCCGCGGCCAACAGGCCAAAGGCCGTGAAGAAGATCAGCGGGAGCAGGTATCGCTTCATGTGATATCGAGCTTCACGAGAATTTGATTTGGGGCGGCTGTTCCACTTCGGCGTCGGGCACGTCGAAGAACGCCCGCGGTTGCATACAGTGGAAGTCGGCGACGACGTTCGACGGCACGGACATCAGCTGGTTGAGGTAGTTGTTGACGGTTTGATTGTAAGCATGCCGACGCTCGGCGATGCGGTCTTCGGTGTCGGAGAGCTCGTGCTGCAGGTTGAGGAAACTCTTGTCGGCCAGGAGCTGCGGGTAGCTTTCCGCGAGAGCAATCAGCTGGCCGATCGAGCGATTGAGCTGCGGCGAGACGCTGTTGGCCGTGGCGGCGTCGCCGAACGGCCGGGTCTGGGTACGAAGGGCGGCGACCTGTTGGAACGTTTCGCTCTCGTGCTTGGCGTATCCTTTGACGACCTCGACCAGGTTGCCGATCAGATCGAGCCGCCGCTGGAGCTCGACTTCGATGTGCGACCAGGATTGATCGACGGCGTTGCGACACGTGATGAGCGAGTTGTAGGTGAGGAAGTACCAAACGACGAGGATGGCACAAAGGATGGCGGCGGCGTAAGTGAAGTACATGGTCACCAACCTCCCGAGGCGCCGCCGCCCCCGCTCGATCCGCCGCCGAAGCCGCCACCACCCCCACCGCCTCCGCCACCTCCGCCATAGGACGAGCCGCTGCCGCCAGAGGATTCCTGAATCATCGGCAGCACGATGTGGCGGACGGTCTTGTAATTGCAATTCACACAGCGACCGTCGACGCGGGCCGATCCACTGCTCAACGTCGTGGCGGGGGTGATCTCGACCGGCGCGTCTTCTTTGAACGCGCAGGGCGCCGCATTTGGCGCATTCGGTGAATCCAGAGAAGCGTTTGAGGTATCGCTCGGTATCTTGGTTCAAACAAGCGGGGCAGATCCAGACATCGTAATCGACCGAGCCGATCTTCTCTTCGAGGCGTTGGACGGGAGTGAGCTTGGGGTCATCGTCCTGTTCGCTTAGCAGCTCGAGCCGCGTGCCGCATTTCGAGCAGCCGTGCGGCCCAAAGCGGCGGTAGCGAACCAGATTGAGACACCACCCGGCCACCGAAGCAAAGGCGGCACCGCCGAGCCAGGCAAGCGGTTGCTCGCGGGCCGGGGCGTGGAAGGTGAAATAGGCGGCGATTCCCAGCAGCGTGGCGCTGGCGGCGGTGACGGCGAAAAAGGTGGGGGTCGAGTATAGTCGTCGCACAGCGGTGAGGATACCGAGGACGAGCAGGCCGGCCGCGGCAAAGGCGGCGGTGCCGGTGGCCCAGAGCGCGTTTCGTCGCTGCCGACGAGCGAGGATCGGCCCGGAATTGGGATCTCCGCGGGCTGCTGCCGGATCGGACTGGAGGACGGCGGCCAGTCGCTGTGCCCCGGCGAGGATGCCGCCCGCATAGTCGTTCGCTTTGAAGCGGGGGATGATGGCCTGATCGCGGATTTCGCCGCAGAGAGAATCGGTCAGCAGCGGCTCGATCCCATAGCCGACCTCGATCCGCATCCGCCGCTCGGTCGGAGCCACCAGCAGGAGCACGCCGTTGTTGACTTCCTTCTGACCGATGCCCCACTCATTGAACAGCTCGTTGGCATAGGCCTCGACGGTCTGCCCGCGAAGCGAAGGCACCGTGACGATCGCCAGCTGAGCGGTCGTTTGCCGCTCGACGGCGCGCGACAGATCTTCGAGCGAGGCCCGCTGCTCAGCAGTGAGCAGGTTGGCGAAATCGTGCACGCGGGCCGTGGGATCGCGCGGCGCGACGACCGTCAGCAGCACCGCCACGATCAGGATCGCCGTTTGCATCGCCGGGAGCCTTTGCAGGAGTACGAGCGCAGAACTGATTCGTTCGCCGAAACGGGCCAACTCCGAGTCGAGTTATACCACATTGGCAGTAATTCGTTGAACGGCAGCCGAGATTGGCACGCCGGGTGGCCAGTGGCGCGGCGATCGTTACAATGGGCGTTCCGGAAAGTACATTGAGGTTTCATTGCTCGCTCGCAGGCAGGGGTGTCCATGAAGATCACTGGCGTTCGCACGAAGCTCTACCGCTGGACCGGGCCGGTGAAGATCGACGACACGGTGTTCGCCACGCCGGCCAGTGCCCTGCCCTTTCAGAGCGACGCGCAGGCGCCGTTTCGATTCTTTAGCTGGCTGGTGGTCGAGGTCGAGACGGATGCGGGCATCACGGGGATCGGCAACGCGGGACTCAGTCCGGACGTCACGCGATTGATCGTCGACTCGAAGCTCGCGCCGCTGGTGGTCGGCGAGAATCCGTTCAACACCGAGTACCTGTTCGAGAAGATGTACCGCTCGACGGTGGCGTTCGGACGCAAGGGGGCGGTGCTGGCGGCAATCAGCGCGGTGGACATCGCGATTTGGGACGTGATCGGCAAAGCGGTCTGCTCAGCCGGTGTTCGTGCTGATGGGCGGGCGGACGAAACCGAGCATTCCCGCCTACTACAGCCGGCTCTACACGCGGGACCTGGATCGGCTCGCGGCCGAAGCGGTCGCCTGCAAGGAAGCGGGCTTCGGCGGGATGAAACTCCGCTGCGGCTACCCGCTCACCGAGGGCCTCGCCGGGCTGGAGAAGAACGTCGAGATGGTGCGGGTGACGCGCGAGGCGGTGGGGGACGGCGTCGACGTGATGGTCGAGTGCTACATGGGCTTCGACTTTGCCTACGCGAAGCGGCTCTTGAAGCGGCTGGAGCCGTACGATCCGCGGTGGGTCGAGGAGTTGCTCTTGCCGGACGAGATTCATAAATTTGCAAAGCTCCGCCGGGGCACCGACATTCCGCTCTCCGGCGGCGAGCACGAGTTCACGCGGTTCGGATTCCAGGAACTGCTCGAGGCCGAGGCGCTCGACATCTGGCAGTTCGACACGAACCGGGTGGGCGGCTTCACCGAGGCGCGGAAGATTTGTGCGATGGCCCTGGCTGGCGGCATCGAGGTGATTCCGCACGGCGGGCAGATGCACAACTTGCACGTGGTGATGAGCTCGTTCGCCGCGCCGATGGCCGAGTATTTCCCCCAGACCGAGATCGAAGTCGGCAACGAGATGTTCTGGTACATCTTCGACGGCGAAGCAGTGGCCCAGCGGGGGCAGCTGCAGCTAGACGACCAGCGGCCGGGGGTGGGGCTGACGCTGAAGACTTCTGGGCTGGAGCATTTTGAAATCGTGTAGCTGGATGCGGCGAATGACCATGACGAACTCGATCCTCGACCAATTTCGACTCGACGGCCAGGCGGCGCTGGTGATCGGCGGCAATCGCGGGCTGGGGCTCGAGATCGCCAAGGCATTGGCCGAGGCGGGGGCGTCGATCTGCGTCGCCGGCCGCGACAGGGGGCGGAACGAGCAAGCACGGGGACTGATCGCCGGCGAATTTGGCCGCGATTGCTCGGCGGTCGAGTGTGACGTGACCGTGCCGAGCCAGGTCTCGGCGACGGTCGCCACGGCGGTTGCCCAATTCGGCAAGGTCGACATTCTGGTGAACTCGGCAGGGATCAACATCCGCGGTGCGATCGGCGACGTGTCGGTCGAGGACTTTGAGAAGGTGCAGCGGGTCAACGTGACGGGCACCTGGCTCGCCTGCCGCGAGGTGGTGCCGGTGATGAAGCGGAACGGCTACGGACGGATCGTCAACATCGCGTCGATGCTCGCCGCGGTGGCGATTCCCGAGCGGACTCCCTACGCGACCAGCAAAGGGGCGGTGCTGCAATTGACGCGGGCGCTGGCGATCGAGCTGGCGCGGGAAAAGATCACGGTGAACGCGATCATGCCGGGGCCGTTCGCCACGGAGATGAACCTGCCGCTCACCAACGATCCGGAAAAGTACGCGGCGTTCATCTCGAAAATACCGATGGGCCGCTGGGGCGAGCTGAGCGAGATCGGCGGGCTGGCGCTGTATCTGGCGAGTCCGGCCTCGAGCTACGTGACCGGGGCCGGGTTCCCAATCGACGGCGGGTGGATTGCACAATAGGTCCGACAATACGAACCGCCAAGAACGCCAAGAGCGCCAGTGGGAAGAGAAGTGGTCTGCGGTTTCAATTGGAGCTTGGCGATCTTGGCGCACTTGGCGGTTTGATTCTTTATTCTCGCTTTTTTAACCGGATCGGTAAGTGAATTTTCAATGCGATTGGTGCAACTGAATCATGATCGGCAGGGCCGCCGCATCGCGGTGGTCGAGGAGCCGAAGTTGACGCTGCTCGACTCGTTCGGTTCGATCTACGAGTTGGCGCTCACGGCGATCGAGCGCGGCGAGTCGCTCGAGAGCATCGTCGCATCGGATCGATCGGAAGTGGCGCTCGACTACGACGCGGTGTACACCGGCAACGAGGGCTGGGGGTTGTTGCCGGCGTTCGATCATCCGGATGAACCGGCCCACTGCCTGGTCTCCGGTACGGGGCTCACGCACCAGGCGAGCGCGGCGAACCGCGACAAGATGCACCAGGCCGCTTCGTCGGGCGCGCTGAACGACAGCATGCGGATGTACCTGGCGGGCGTCGAGGGTGGCAAGCCGGCCGCGGGCGCAGTCGGCGTGCAGCCCGAATGGTTTTACAAGGGGACGGGCGCGATCCTGCGGGCCCACGGCGAGCCGCTCGAGCAACCGGCGTTCGCGGATGATGCGGGCGAGGAGCCGGAGGTGGCGACGTGCTACGTGGTCGACGAGCGCGGCGTGCCGTGGCGCGTGGGCTTCGCGCCGGGCAACGAGTTTGCCGATCACGTGATGGAGAAAAAGAACTACTTGTATCTGGCCCACTCGAAGCTGCGGCCGTGTGCGATCGGACCGGAGCTGTCGATCGACGTGGATTTCGGCAGCCTCTCCGGCACGGTGAGGATCATGCGGGGCGGCACGGAGGTGTGGTCGCATGAGATTCGCTCGGGCGAGGCGGAGATGGCCCATAGCCTGGCGAATCTCGAGTACCACCATTTCAAATACGCCGAGCACCGTGTGCCGGGGCAGGCGCACGTGCATTTCCTGGGCGCGTCGGCGTTCAGTTTTGGGGCGGGCGTACGACTCGCCGACGGGGACGTGATGGAGGTCTCCTGGCGCGAGATGGGGCGGCCGCTGCGGAACCCGCTTCGCATCCAAGCCGGGCCCGCCGACGCCATTTCGGTCGCCACATTTGGATGAGGCTGAGAGCTAGGCGCCGGCGGCACATGGAGCGGAATCCGCGGCCATGGGTTTCCGCAAATCGTTTCTGAATAACAAGATACGCGCCGCGAAGGATTGGCGATCTGGCGACGTCGACTCGTGAACACTTTGCGCAGCATGGCAGCAGAATGCGCAAATCTTGAAGAACTCCGGCAAATTACGTGACATCGATTTCGCCCGTAACTAAGATGCAGGTGTACGGGAGTTTTGGGGGCACTTTCTGATCGAATGCTTACATCTGAGGAGGAGTCTGCTAATGAACACTGATGATGAGTTTCAATCCAAGTTTCCGCCCGAGCGTTTGACACGCAGATCTGCGTTTCTGTCTTTGACGCTTGTGACGGCAATTGCTGTAAGTGCCGTCTGTGCTTTGTCGCGTGCAGACCTCATTCACCGCTACAGTTTCGCTACGGACGCGGCGGTCGGAGGCTCGGCGCTCGACACCGGCTCGGTCGGCGGGGCGGACGGGATGCTTCGCAACGTCGCCACGGTTTCCGGCGGCCAGCTGCAATTTAACAATCCGAATTTTAGTCCGGCCTCGTTTGCGGGCGGCTACCTCGCCCTACCCCCCAGCATCCTGCCATCCAGCGGCAGCGTGACGATTGAACAGTGGGGCACCTACAATGGGTCCGGCTTCTTTACGGAAGCGTATGCGTTTACCGATCATGCTAACGATTTGGGAAGCCCGGAAGTTGTCAGCAATCCCCCAGGTGCGAACGTCGGCCAATACTTGTTGCACGCCGTTTCTGCTCCGCAGCCGAATCCACTTCCGACTCCTCCAGGCGGTGGTCCTCCCGTTGCGAACACCGGCGGCTCGCATGTCGCCCAAACGACCATGGGCTACGCTGGTGGGCCGGAAACGGACGCATACGGTACGACCCCCGGCATCGGGGCCGGCGGCGGCGGCGGGTATTTGGATGATGGCGGGACCTACATGACCGCGACCGTGATCGATGGTGACGCCGGCACGCTCAGCTATTATCTGTATCGAGTTTCGGACGGCTTGGGTGGGTTGCAACAGACGATCGCAGCCGTACCGTTGAGCTCCTACAGCTTCACCAACGCCTATCTGGGCCGCTCGCCGTTTCTGGCCGACAATTGGCTGTCGGGTTCAGTCGACGAGTTCCGGATATTTAGTGATGCTCGCTCGGCCAATCAGATTGCCGCGGACTTCGGAGCCGGACCAAACGCGGTGGTGCCCGAACCGGCAACGCTGACGCTCGTGTTCGGGGCGCTGAGTTTGCTGGTTGCCGCGCGGCGGCGTGGTCGCTAAGACGGCGCACATCTGAGAGCTAAATCGCAAGCGGCGATTAGCGCGGTCGACCGGACCGCGCTACGCCGCTTTTGTTATGCGCTACAACTCGAGCGGTTCGACGCGGCGAATCGTGGCCAGGATTACGAGAAACGCTACCACGTGGAGCGAGCTGCTGATCGCGAACACGATCGGGTAGCCGCGGTCGAGTCCCTGGCTCTGAAGGATCGCGCCGACGACCAGTCCGAAGATCACGCCGCCCATCGCACCGCCGAAACCGACCATCCCGGCCACGGAGCCGACCACCCGCCTTGGAAACAGGTCGGCCGGCAGGGTCATCACCAGCGTCGACCACGATTGCTGACCGAAGAAGGCGATGCTAAAGAGCACGATCGCCAGGTTCACCTCGGTCCGAGTGACAAAGAACACCCAGGGCATCAAGGCGGCACTCGCGCCGAGGGCGATTTTGCGGGCGGCATTGAGCGAGTAGCCGCGTCGCAGCAGCCAGCTGGAAAAGAATCCGCCCAACAAGCTCCCCACGCCAGCCGCCGCGAAGGGAATCCAGGCGTAGTAACCCACCTCGCGGGTGTCGAAGCCGCGGACGTCGAGCAGGTACTTCGGCAGCCAGAACATGTAGACGTACCAGGCGGCATCGCTCAGGCACTTGGCGATTACCAGGCCCCAGACTTCGATGAACGCAAGCAGCCGGAACCACGATACGTGGGAGACGGCCGGAGGTTCGGCGACGGCGAGATCCAGGATCTCGGTCCGCTCTGCTTCGGAAATTCGCGGGTGATCTAGCGGAGCGTAGTATTCCCACAACCACCAGAGCGTCCAAAGGAGTCCGGCGGTACCGGCCAGGAAGAATACCCACCGCCAGTTCGCCAGCTCAATCACCGCCGCGGCGAACGGCGCGGCGACGACGGCGCCGACCGCGGTGCCGGCGTTGATCAAGCCCATCGCGCTGGATCGCTCACCCACGGGAAACCATTCGGCGACGGCTTTGGTGGCGGCTGGGAAGCCGCCTCCCTCGCCCAAACCGAGCAGGAACCGGCACGCGACCAGCGTCCAGACGCCGGTGGCCAGTCCGTGGCTGGCGCAGGCGAGCGACCAGAGCAGCATGATGAGGAAGAATCCGCGGCGGGTGCCCAGCACGTCGACGAGCTTGCCACCGCCCATGTACATCGCGGCGTAGGCAAGCAGGAAGGCAGAACTGAAGTAGGAGTACTGGACCTCCGAGATGCTAATGTCGGCACGGATCGCACCCACCGCGACAGGCAGGGTCAAGCGATCCAGATAGCTCAAAGCGATCGCAGCGGTGATCAGAACGGCAATCCACCAGCGCTGCTTCATCGCTACTCCCTGGTTGCCGGCCTATTCGGCCGCAGGTGTTGTCACGTTCCAATCGACGTCGCCTTCGAGAGGATTTCGGTCGAGCTCGTACTTGCCATCGTCGGTCCGCGAAAGCTTCAATTCGTGGACCGCACCTTCCGGCAGGGCGACGCGGCCGGTGGCTCGGCCGGCGTTGGAGCCGAACACCCGCAGTTCCAGCTTGTCCCAGTTGATCGCGCCGGTGTTCTGGGCGACCGCGGCCAGGGGGATCGCCGAGCCGGCGCGGGCCAACAGGATAATCGGCACAACGCCGGCGGTAATTTCCTGCCATTTGCCGCCCTCATACTTCTTGCCGGTTTGGAAATCGATCCAGTCGCCGGGCGGGAGGTAAACGTTGCGTGCGTCGCCCTCGCTGAAGAGCGGGGCGACGAGCAGGTTGGAGCCGAACATGTATTGATCTTCAACCAGCCACGACGTCGGATCGTCGGGGAACTCGAAGAAGAGGGTCCGAATCATGGGGTAGCCGTGGGCGGAGCTGTCCTTGGCTTCGGCGTAGATGTAGGGAATCAACCGGTAGCGGAGGTCGATCGCGTGGCGGAAATCGTCGGTGAAGGCCTCATCATATTCCCAGGGTTCACGCGGCGGGGCGCCGTGGCAGCGGGTGTGGGAAATCAGCGCGGCGAACGGTAGCCAGCGGCGATAAAGATCGCGGGGGGCTTTGCCGACGAAGCCGCCCGCGTCGTTGCTCCAATAGGTGAAACCGGAGAGGCCGAACGAGAGGCCGGCTCGCAACGTGGCGGCCATCGCGGAGTCGGTGTTCTCGGCGTCGCCGCCCCAGTGGAGCGGGTAGCGCTGGCTGCCGGCCCAGGCGCTGCGGGCCCAGATGATGTGCTCGCCGTGGAGCTTTTCAGTTAGGTCGGCGACAGTTTTGTTGTAGCGCAAGGGGTAGAGATTGTGCTCGTACCAACCGGTGCGGCCGGAGGCGTAGACGCCCTCCAGCGGAGAGTCCTCGCCGAAGTCGACCTTGATCGCGCCGACGTTGAGCTTGAGGAGCCCCGTGAGCAGGCCTTCGTACCAGGCGCGGGCCGCCGGATTGCTCATGTCGATGATGCCGTCTTCGTTCGGGTGCTGGCCGCCGGCGCCGTTGACGAAGTAGCCCTTGGCGGCGGCGTCTGCGAAGAGCGCGTTCTTGCTGGTGAAATACGGCAGCTGCCACATGCTGATGTGGAATCCCTCTTTGCCCAGGTCGGAGATCATCTTGGCTGGATCGGGGAACCGCTGCTTGTCGAACTTGAAGTCGCACTCCCAGTCGGTCTTGAACCAGCCAGTGTCGAGGTGGATCACGTCGGCGGGGATTTTGTGCTCGCGGAGTTTTTGGGCGACGTCGCGGACTTGGGCCTCGCTGTTGTAGGTGATGCGGCTCATCCAGAGGCCGAACGACCAGAGGGGCGGCACCGGGCTGCGGCCGGTGATGCCGGTGTATTCCTCGAGCACTTGTTTCGGCGTGCCGAGGAACACGAACAGGTCGAGCTCATCATCGCCGGTGTAGATCACGTTCGATTGGTCGAAGTCCTGGCCGAAGTCGAACGTGGTCGGGGCGCTGGTGTGGACGAACATGCCATAGCCGCGGCTGGAGAGGAAGAACGGGATCGGCTTGTACATCCGCTGGCTCTGGGCCCCCATCGCGTCGCGGACGTAAAGGATGATTTTCTGGCCGCGCTTGTTGAGGCGGGTGAACGACTCGCCGCAGCCGAAGATTTTCTCGTCCGGTGCGAGGCGGAAGCTGGCCGCCATGCTGTGGCCGAGGTCGCGGGCCCGGCGGACGAAGGAGAATGGAATCGGTGCGGAGAAGGTGTCGGGGTCCTTGAGCGTCTGGGTTTGCGTGAGGAGTTTGCCGTTGGCGTCGTAGAACCGAATCTGCCAGGGATCCTTGACGATCTCGACGCGGCCTGCAGTCGAGGTGTAGGTGATCTTGCCATCTGGCTCGGTCATTCTCCAATGGTCGTCCTTCGGCAGCTCTCCGGCGAGCATCAGCGACTCGCGCTCTTTGAGCGGAGTGTTCCGCGTGGCGAACCGCAGCCGCACGGTCCGCGGGTCGATGAAGGAGATTTCGAATGGGACGACCGGGTCGCGGTCATATTCGGTGCCGGGAAACTCGGTCGATTGCCCGCGAACAAACGGCGTATCGAGCTTGTTGAACGAGAGGCTCGGCTGGCGGACATAGCGCTGCCAGCGGAGCTCGCCCGCACCGGTCTTCGCGTCGAACCTGGTGATTGGCCCGGCGACGAAATAAGTTGAATCGCGGTCCTGAAAATCCTGACTGACGTCAACCAGCTCGCCCATGATGCGGGCCGATGCAGCGCCATTGGCGAGCGATAGTCCGCAGCATATCAGGGCGAAAAGCCGAATTGACACCGGTGGCAAATCGGCGCAAAGCCGTCGGAAGTTGTTTGACATGGGGAAGAACTACACCACGAGTTGCAGATCAATGAAGACGACGAGTGCCGACGCGAGAAGGTACGCCTGAGCCGGCCCGGTCCGCCGCGGGGAAAACCTACATTTGACGATATCAGCTGGAAACAACGTCCACAACAGGCGGCCGCCAACGATCGCGGCAACCGGGCATTTCGTCATCGGATTTGGCTGCTTCTCCAATGGCGCAAGGGCTGGCGGCATCTGGGCTTGGTAGCTTGAGGTGTGCTATCTTTTCCAGGCGGCGCGCGATTGTATGCCGCGACCGCAATTCCCGCTTTCCCGAGGTTCCAATGGCCGAAACCGCTGGCTGGATTACCTATCGCCCCGAATTGAAAGTCCTCGATTGCACGATCCGCGACGGGGGCCTGGTGAACAATCATCTGTTCACGGACGAGCTGGTCCGGGCCGTGTACGACACGTGCGTGGCGGCAGGCATCGACTACATGGAGGTCGGCTACAAGAACTCGCCCAAGCAGTTTCCCAAGGAGACGTATGGTCCCTGGATGCGCTGCGACGAGGCCGACTTGAATCGCGTGTTCGCCGGGCACGACGCCGACAAAACGGGCCTCAAGCTCTCCGCGATGGCCGACGCCGGCGGCAAGAGCGATTGGAAGCATCAGATCGTGCCGCGGAGCGAAAGCGTGCTCGACATGATCCGCGTCGCTTTCTATGCCCACCAGGTCTCTGAAGCAGTCGAGATGATCGAGCACTGCCACGAGCTGGGATACGAAACGACCGCCAACCTGATGGCGGTATCCAACTTCGAAGACGTCGAAATCGACACGGTCCTGGCAGCGATCGCGCCGACGCACGCCGGCACGATGGTCATCGTCGACAGCTTCGGCCACCTGTTCCGCGAGCAGGTCGACCGGCTGTACAAGAAATACTTTGCTGCAATGGAGGGCACGGGCAAAGACATCGGCATGCATGCGCACAATAACCTGCAGCTGGCGTTTGCCAACACGATCGAGGCGATCATCCTGGGGGCCAACCGGGTCGATTCCACGATGGGCGGCCTCGGCCGCGGGGCCGGCAATTGCCACACGGAACTGCTGCTCGGCTTCCTGCGGAACCCGAAATTCCGCCTGCGGCCGGTAATCGAGCTGCTGCAAACCCACATCGAGCCGCTCAAAGCGACGCTCAATTGGGGCCCCTCGGTGCCCTACAACATCACGGGCCAGATGAATCTCCATCCACGGGCCGCGATCCAGTTTCTGGCGAGCGACGAACGCAACGACTTCGTCAAGTTCTACGACCAGGTGGCGATCGACGCGTAACGATAGATAAGGGGTCTTGATTCGTTGGATCGATTCTCCGGCGCGGGCTCCGCCCTGGGATGGTGCCGCAGACTTGAGCCGATTGGCCGTTCCCTGAAGCTGGCCCCCCTACCTGCCGCCATCGGCGAACGCGGGGGACTCCTTCAATTGGCATTGCGTCGCTTCACGTCGCAGCGAGTACAATGGCAGGTGAATCAACACTTTTGTGTTCCACGGGAAAAAACGATGTCCAGCCCTTTCATTAAGCGCCGCTACAGCAAGGAAGAATTCGCCTCGCGAGGCGACGCAATCTATGAAAAAGATGTACGCCCCAAGCTGAAGACGGACGATGACGGGAAGTTTGCGGCAATCGACGTCGAGAGCGGAGATTACGCAGTGGATGAAGATGAGTTGGCGGCCTGCGACAAGCTGCGCCATCGGGTTCCTGAGGCGCAGATTTGGATGGTCCGAGTCGGTTCGCGTTATGTCCATCGCTTCGGCGGACGCGAACGCCGGGGGAACTCATGATCTCAGGAGTCGTCACGGCGCACGAGGCACGGATCCCCATTCACGTCAAAGGACGTGAAGGACTGGAACTGTCGATCAACGCAGTGATCAATACGGGCTATACAGGATCACTGACGTTACACCCTACCGCCGTGGCAGAGTTGAAATTGAATTGGCAAAACGTCGATCGCGGAATACTTGCAGATGGCAGCGAATGTCTCTTTGACGTATATGAGGCGGAAGTGGAATGGGACGGCCAGCTGCGGCGAATACTCGTTGACGAAGCCAATACCGACTCACTCGTAGGAATGGCGCTCTTGATTGGATACGAGCTACGAGTCGAAGTCTGTTCCGAGGGTAAGGTAGAAATCGCTCCACTTTCGCCGTCCCAAAGTCAGCTCTAGCCGACTCGTAAAGAGCTCATCGGCACGATTTGCTGATCAGGCTAGTCAGAAGTTCGATATTCACGTCCTCGCTTACCATCGCGTCGTCAGCGATTCTCTCTGCGTATTGAATCGAATCTTCCCGCCGCGGATGCTTGTCGTGTCCAACTCAGTGTCTGTGAGAATCGGACTGCTCCTGAGCATGACTCCAGGGACTCCCACGTTTCGATTCCAGCAAATAGAATAGATTGGCGGACGTTGTGCGTGGGCGATCGCCGATCTTGGCGGCAGGATCAAGTGACGGAAGCTTCACTTTGAGTTCGCCGACTGCGCGTTCGAGATCATGGTCCGCAGCTCATCGATTGCCTGCCCACCGGCGACAAATTGAGTCTCGCCGCGATGCAGCACGTCGGAACGCACAGAATTACGCTTGCCCACTCCGCCGCAGCCAACTGAGGATCGTCGTCGACAGCGGGATCGAGACTTCGTAGGAGCGTTCCGGCCAACTTGGCACGGTCGAGCTCGGGCAGGGACAGCGCTGACTGTTCAATTCGCGAGAAATCTGTAGCCATGAATCTATTATCCGGCATACATTGGGACAAAACAAGCTTTGTTGTAACCACTCACCCATGTAGCGCTAGTCGATAATCACGGTCCTGTCCAACTCGGTGACACCAAGAGTTGGACAGTAGCGGGCAGACGGCGCTAGTCAGTCTCGGCTGGTCCGCGGTTGAGACAACCGGGGCTGCCCGCTGAGGCCTGGCCGCTCCGCTCAAGTGATCAACTCGAGATCGGGGATCAGCTCGACCAGCGGCTCGGTGAGACGCTCGCCGGTTCTGAGGGCGTGGTTCATCAGATCTCGGCGGGTCACGATGCCCACCAGCCGTCCCGCGTCCACGACGGGCAGCCGCCGGAACGAGAAGAGCGCGAAGAGCTGAGCGGCCCGAGCCAGCGTGTCGTGCGGCCCAACGCTCTGGAAGTTAACCGTCATGTAGTCGGAAACTGGCGCATCGCGGGCTTTCAGATCGAAGACGACGTCCAATAGCTGCAGCTCCGAGATCATGCCGAGGACGTGGCCTTGGCCGTCGACGACGGGCGCCCCTCCGACGTGATTTTCCGTAAACAATTTCACCGCAGAGGAGAGCGTCAACTTCGGGTCGACGGAGATCACCCGGCGATTCATGATTTCAGCGATTTGGGTCATGGCGATTCCTCGTTCGTAGCTTGTGCGTCGGTTGCTGGCGTCGTGAAGCGGCCGCCGCAGGCGAAGCAGTTTTCGCTCTCGCGCCGGCAGCGCGTGATCGCGATCTCGTATTCGGCGCCGTTGGGGAGCTTGAGTGTCCATTTCTCCTTCGGCATGAGCTGCCGCGGGCTCAAGAATCCGAGCCCTCGCCGCGAGACGTCCGTGGTGAAGGCGCCATAAACCCGATCGCCCTGGATCAGCACCGCTTTGCTGCGCATGTAATAGCGGTGAAACGATCGCCGACTGCTGTAGTGATTCGGCATGGGTCCCTTCGGCTCGAAGAAGTACTTCGCCGTTAGCATGGGCAGCTTCACGCGAGCTTCCGCCTTCTGCCAGAGCTCTTCGACGATGGCCTTTTGGTCTACGCCTTTTTCATCGCTGACACCCAGCATCGCACGACCTCCGGATCGAAATGGCTTCCAGTGTTTCTGGAGATGAACTGCAGCGCCTCGCCGGCATTGGCCGATTTGCGGTAGGGCCGTTTGCCCGTCATCGCGTCGAACACGTCGACGACGGCCACCATCTTTGCCCAGGGATGGATGTCGCTCGCGGGCACGCCGACCGGATATCCATTGCCGTCGACGCGCTCGTGATGCTGATAGACGATCATCAGCTGTCCGACGTTTAGTTCGGGCCGGTCGCAGAGATCCTCGTATCCACGCGTGGGGTGCGATTCAATGATGTCGCGTTCGTCCGGGGTGAGCCGCGTCGGCTTGTTGAGGATGCTGGCCGGGATGAATCGCTTGCCAACGTCGTGGAGCATGGCCGCGGTCGCGATCTGCTCGAGCTCGGCTTCGTTGGTGATGCCCATTTGTTCGGCCAGCACGACGCTATAGCTGGCAACGTTTGTCACGTGGGTAAAAGTATTGAAGTCATGTCGCGCAATGCGGTACAAATCTTTCGGCACGACGTTGTTTGCGGCGATGAACGAGGCGATGTCGCGTCCCACCTTCCCAGAGAGCGACACGAATTTCGTGCAGTCGATCAGTCGCACCGTGTGTTCGACCTCGACAGCCACGGCAAGTTGCAGGGCCGCGAATCGGTCGGCAGGTGAAACGGTCTCCGTCTCGAGCAGCGACTCGATGGACTCCAGCAAATGAGAGCCGAAATCCTGAAAGTCGCCGGTACGCACGTAGACATCCTTGATGCCGGCCTCGCTCAGACCCAACAGCTGGTGGTTCTCCATCGGCAGGCCGGCGCGGCAGTAGAGCGTCGGCGAACTGTTTCGGTCCGGCTGCACAAACACGTCGACCGGGGCCCGATCGACACGCTTCAGCATGTTGACGTGGACCGGCAAGTAGCCGCGGAGCGGATCCGCGGCCGGATTCGTAGCTACAGCGGTAGACAGCGCCATTTGCCGACAATCTTCTCTGCCCCGTTGCCATGCCTCGCGCAAAGCACAGACAAATTTAGGTCGCAACCATGACGGACCAGGGGATTTTCCCCAGGATCTGGGGGGCGAGATTCCGCCAAACTGCGTCCGGACGACCGGAACAATCGCGCGAACTCGATCGCCGGAAAAGACCGCTCGCAAGGCGTGTCGAAAAAATGGGCTGCGGGGATCCGCCTATGCCGACTTTTCCAACTCCGTCACGGCGTTGAGCTTGTTGTAGAGCGTCTTGAGGCTGATGCCCAGCTCGTCGGCGGCCTTGGGCTTGCTGCCGCCGTGGCGTTCGAGGGCCTGGTAGATGGCCTGCATCTCCAGGTCGCGGAGCGAGACCGGGCCGGGCCGCACCGCGGCCGCACCGTTGAGCTGCCGGCGGTGAAGCTGGGCCGGCAGGTGGTCGGCAGAGATGGGGCCGCTGTCGCAGAGAATCGTGGCGTGCTCGATGGCATTGGCCAGCTCGCGGACGTTGCCGGGCCAAACGTGCGACTTGAGCGCTTCGAGCGCGTCGAGCGTCAGGGCCGGTCCGTTGCCCGCCTTTGGGCCGCAAGCGGCCGAGCAGGTGGGAGGCCAGTTCTTGAATGTCGTCGATCCGCTCGCGCAACGGAGGCAGATAAATCTCGAACGTGTTGATGCGATACACGAGGTCCTCGCGAAAATCGCCCTCGGCGACCATTTCCTGCAGATCGCGGTGGGTCGCGCAAACGACGCGGACGTCGACCATCGTCGGCTTGTTCTCACCGACGCGGCGGATTTCGCCGCTTTCGAGCACCCGCAGCAGCTTGGCCTGCATCGCCTTGGGCAGCTCGCCGATTTCGTCGAGGAAGATCGTGCCGCCGTGGGCCACCTCGAACAGCCCCACACGATGCTCGTCCGCCCCGGTGAACGAGCCCTTGCGGTGGCCGAACAGCTCGCTCTCGATGAGCGTCTCGGGGAGGGCCCCGCAGTTGACGGCGACGAAGGGCATGTCGGCCCGGGTGCTTTGGTCGTGGACGGCCCGGGCGACCAGCTCCTTGCCCGTGCCAGTCTCGCCGAGAATCAACACCGTTGACTGGGTCGGTGCCACCTTGGTGATCAGGGCGCGGACCTTTTCCATGCCGGGCGAACTGCCGACCAGCCGCGGGGTCCCTTCGATCCGTTCGAGTCGGCGTTTGAGAGCCCGATACTTCTGCGTCAGCTGCCGCTTTTCCTGGACGCGATTGAGGATCGCCTCGATCTCGACGAGCTTGCAGGGCTTGGTCAGGTAGTCGAACGCACCGTGCCGCAGCGCGGCGATCGCCGTGTCGAGCGAGCTCTTGCCGGTGAGCACGATCGCTTCGACGTCGGGCGAGATCTCCTTGGCCTTGGCGATCACGTCGATGCCGTTGAGTCCCGGCATGTCGAGGTCCACCAGGAGGCAATCGAAGTTTTCCATTTCGAGCGCCGCGGCGGCGGTGAGGCCGTCCGGGCAGACCGTCACGCGATGGCCCATCCGCGGAATCTCGAGCTTCATCAGTTCCTGGAGCGAGCGTTCATCGTCGGCAAAGAGGAGTGCCAGGCCTTGGTGCTCGGATTTCAGCGTCGGTTTGGTCGTGGTCATGATGGGATGTCGGGTCGAAAGGAATCGAAGGGATAAGATCGGTTCAGGCGGCGTGGTTTCGCATTCGTTGATTCGCAGGTTGCCGCAGCGGCAGCGTGAGCGTGAACCGGGAGCCGTGGCCGATGCCCGCGCTGGTCGCCACGATCTGGCCGTGGTGCTCTTCGACGATGCGATAGGTGATCGAGAGCCCCAGGCCGGTGCCCTGGCCGTTGCGGCGGCGGGTAAAGAACGGCTCGAAGAGATGCTTGATCACGTCGTCGGTCATGCCGCAGCCGTTGTCGGCGACCACGATTTCAGCGTTCTCGCCGCGGGCCGCGACTGAGACCGTCACCCGGCCGCCCGGCTCCAGGCTGTCCAGGGCGTTGGTCACGAGGTTGAGCACCACCTGCTTCATTTCCTGCGGGCAGATTTCGGCAATCACCGGTTCGCCGCCGTGCAGCTCGACTTGCTTGTTGCCGTTGCGGCCCAAATGGCCGACCATGTCGATCACGCCCTCCACCAAGGCCCGCAGATCGGTGTGGTGCCGCTCGGGATCGCCGCTACGGGAGAAATCGAGCAGCTTTTCAGTGATCTGTTTGCAGCGGAAGGCCTCCTTCTGGATCATGTCGAGGTAGCTGCGGACGACCTCCCGATCGGCGGCATGGGAACCGTCGACTTCGTCGAGCAATTCCGACAGGCGGCGCTCGAGCGACTCGCTCCCCAGGGCGATCGCGGCGAGCGGATTGTTGATCTCGTGGGCCACGCCGGCGGCCAGGAAGCCGACACTCGCCAGCTGCTCGCTGCGGACGACCTGCTTGGTCCGCTCCTGCACTTGCCGGTCGAGATCGTCGCGAATTTCCTGAAAGCGAGCGGTCATCGCGTTCATCGCATCGGCCAGCTCGCGCATCTCATCATCGGAATCGAGACGGATGCGGTGGTCAAACTTGCCGGCTGCCACCTCGCGCGACCCTTGGACCAGGATCGCCAGTGGGCGGGCGATCCATTTGCGGAACAATTGAACGGCGGCGACCAGCATGATCGAGACCAGCACAAACGTGGCCCAGGCCAGGGTGATCGCCCACCGGTATTGGGACTTTCACGTCGTTGGCCAGCGTGTGGAGCCGGTCGTGAAGATGGCTGGGAAGCTCGGCCGCCAGGCCGCGGAGCGTCTCGATTTCGTCGACCGAGTTTGCTGGCCCGGGCTTCGCTATCAAGCAGCCAATCGAGGCCGTCGGCCGGGTCGTCGTCCTGGCGGATGCGGGCGACGACTTCGTCGATTTTGGCCAGAGTTTCCCGTTCACGGCGGTCGTCGCTGAGGCCTTCGTCCGTAATCGCCGAATTGGAGTCGAGTTGTTCGCGGTATTGTTCCAGCGATTGACGGAAGCAGTTCGAACTGCATCGCGTAGTTTTGGCGCAGAAGCCGATCGGCCGCCAGCGTGCTTTTGGTCGGTGCATGGTGGCCAGCGCGATGCCGGCGCAGTACAGCTTCGTCGAGCCGTCTGCCGCTCGCGACTTGGCTGAGGATGCTTCTGCAGATCGGCGACGTGGTCGCGCAGTTTGTCGGCCAGCGGCAATTCGGCCGAGCGGGCGCTGAGGCTTTTGACCAACCCGCGATACGCATAGAGTCCGTAGTACGCGCTGCCGAAGAGCGTGAGGACCGAGACTGCCAGGAGTCCCAGGCCCAATTGCAGCTTGTACCGGATCGGCCAATGCGAAAACACGTGCGACCTCCGTGGGGCGCGGCGGGGAGCGCGGGGCTGCCAAAAATAGCTGCCCAAAAAAGGGCCGCGGAGTCTATCAAGCCAAGGCGGAAGGGGGAAGGCGGAAGGGGAGATCGCAGCATCCCGCCTTCAGTAGCGAATCACCCGCCGCAGGAGCCACAATCCCCAGAGTGCTAGCACCCCGTTGCCCAGCCAAACTGCCGGGGGCGGGAACGCGCCGTCCTTGGCGTGGTCGACGCTTACCGCCAGCAGCGGATAGTAGACCAGCAGGATCGGCAGAAAGCAGACGAAAAAGATCGCCAGGAATTCAGCGTGGCGGAGTCGGATCGCCATCGGCGCGCCCACCAACACGAAACACAGGCAGCTAAACCCGTTCGCCCAACGGCGCCAGGGCTCGGTGTGCAATCGCTGCAACCGCTGCTTGGCCCCGTCGACGTCCTTCTCGAGCCATTTCCAGTTCTGGTCGGCGAGCATGAAGAACTCGCCGGAGAGCATGGAGAACGAGGCTTGCGCCGTCATGCTCTGTTGAAGCTGCTCGATCCGCCGGGTACTTTGCTCGACTGCCGCGCCGATTTCGCCCAAGGCATAGGTCGAGGGGCTGCGCGTCTCGGCCGACATGCCGGTCAATTCGTCGAGCGAGATTTCTTGCTCATAGGTGTCCGGATTGGTGATCGTGACGGGGCCGGAAACCTCGAAGTCGTGGAACCGAACGTGGAGCTTGCGCTCGACGGGGTCAGACCAGATTTCCGCTTCCTTGGCCCGAATCGTCAACGCCGGATGGTTGCCCGAGGCGGCGATCACCAGCGTCGGCTGACGCAGCTTCTTTCCTTCGACGCCACGGACGATGATGCTGAGCTTGCCGCTGGAGTAGCTGCGATGCATCTGCAAGTGGCCGTAAACGACGTCTTCGATCGACTCGACGAACACCCGCTGCACGCCGCGCGTGCCCCAACTCACAGCCAGGTTGTTGATGTAGACACCTGCGAAGCTGACCAGCGTCGCCAGCACGAGCGTCGGCCAGATCACGACCATCGGCGAGATGCCCAGCGCCTTGATCGCCACGATCTCGTTGTAGGTGGAGAGCCGGCCATAGACGTAGGTCGTCGCCAAAAGCATCGTGCCGGGCACCGCAAACTGCATCGCTTGCGGGAGCAGATAGGGCGTCATCCGCAGGAGCGGACCGAGTCCCAGGCCCTTTTCGACCGCTTCTTTTCCAATCAGCCCGACGAAAATCAACAGCGTCAGACCTGTGAGGATCAATAAAAAGACCTTCAACAAGTCGAACACAACGTAGCGGGTGAGGATCTTCATCGTGCGTGCGTGCCGCGGGCCAGAATCGGCGTGCCGGCCGGCAATTTAGCAGGACTGGCCGCGGCGGCAAACGACAACCGGCAGGCTTTGTTTCGCGAGGTAGGGCGAGGCTCCCGCCGAGCCTCAAATCGGTGCGGCCGCATGGCTCGGCGGGAGCCTCGCCCTCCCACGCCGCGACCGCTGAGTTGATTTCGAGACACGGCCGAGAACCGCACTCAGAAAATGCGACCTGCTGCTAGCAGTCGCAGTCGCTCAGGCCCGGTAAACGCCCGAGTCGTCGGTCGCGGTGAGTCGATGCTCGCGCAACTGTTGCATGACGGCGCAAACCGCTTCGGAGTAGCGGCGAATGGCGGTGCAATGATCGCCGCTCTCGGCCGCCGTTTTGCCGGCGGCAGTCAGTTCATCCAGCGGCTGCCAGTCGATCTTCGGCCCTTGCCCGGCGGGCAGAGAGCGTAGCTTCTCGGCCAGCTCGGCCAGGCTGGCGACGACTTTGCCGTCCGGCTCCGCCACCGTCTCGCGATACGGTCCGTTGCCATACGGCCCTCCCAGCGAAACCGCAGCGGCCGACTGGCCGCCGGTTCGATTGCGGCTGGAGAGCAAGAGCCCCAACGAAGTCAACAGTGCAGCGCCGGCGACAACCGAGGCGATCCACCACCCGTTCACCAGGCAGAACGCCAGCGTCAACAGTGCGGCGACGCTGGCAACCGGCAGAATTACGCTTTCGCGCTCCGGTAGGGTCAAGCCACTGACCGTGTCCTTCGACCCCAGGTCCTTCGGCACCTCCGGCCGCGATTTCTTCGACGGACAATCTTCGCCCGTCAGTCGGGCCACGATGATCGAAATGTTGTCCGGCCCGCCCCGCAAGTTGGCGAAATCCACCATCGTCTGCGCCGCCTCTTCGGGCGGCAAACAATGCAATAGCGCCGCGATCTCCGCGTCGCTGATCTGTCCGCTCAAGCCGTCGCTGCAGAGCAGGAACACGTCTCCCGCCGCCGCGTCGAACAGGCCTTCCAGGTCGATGTTCACGTTCTCGTGCGGACCGAGCGAGCGGGTGATCACGTTCTTGGGGATGTACGAGGGCACGTCCTCCTCCGACATCCGTCCGGCCGCGGCCATTTCCCAGACCAGGCTGTGGTCGAACGTCAGCTGCGAGAGCCGATGGCCGCGGAGCCGATAGATCCGGCTGTCGCCGACGTGGGCCACGAGTGCTCCCTGCGGCAAGAGCACGAGACAGCTGCACGTGGTTCCCATCCCCTGAAAGCCGATGTTGCTCTGACCCTTGGCGAAAATCAGTCCGTTTACTTCGCGGATCGCCTGGCGGAGGGCGGCGGGCGGATAGAGGTCGCGGAGCTTGAAATAGGTGTGCGGGATGTTGTCGGCGGCCATCTTGCTGGCCAACTCGCCCGCCGCGTGGGCCCCCATCCCGTCGGCGACCATCAGCAGATGGCCCCGGCTGCGCCACTTCGCCTCGTCGTCAGTCACGACGACCGCGAGCGCGTCTTGGTTGTTCATGCGTCGCATGCCCAAGTCGCTCAACTGCGCGACTTCGACCGCAAACGTGGGACACTGCCAACCGTGATTCATCGACAACGGACCGATTCGAAGGGAGAAAGAGTCGGGCGATCGCTAGCACGGCCAACCGCCGTGGGCTGAGACTGCACGCGGATCGAGGTCCTTCGATCGTGCCGCGCGATAGCAGTCGGGTACATCCAATCTTGGAGGGTCCGTTGGCAGCCAGTATTTATTCTAGCCAGGCTCTTGCGGTGGGGATAGCGCTGAGTCGGTCCTCAATTCGGCGAGTCAAGCCGATCTGGCTCCGCGGCAGCGAGACTCATATACTCCGCGGCCCCCCACTCTCTTCATACTGGCATGAATCTTACTTCAACAAACATCTGGCGTCGTGTCGCACACGGCTTAACGCTCGCGCTCGTCGTAGCCGCGACGTTGCTGCCGACCGGTTGCGTGCGGCGGCGGCTGGCAGTGCGCTCGAATCCGCCCGGGGCCCTGGTGTTTGTCGACAATCAACAAATCGGCACCACGCCCTGCTCGGTCGACTTCACCTATTACGGCACGCGTGAAATCCGGCTGGTCAAGCCGGGCTTCGAGACGCTCACGGTGAACCAGCCGATCCCGACGCCGTGGTACCAGATTCCGCCGCTCGATTTCGTGAGCGAAAACCTGGTGCCCAGCAAGATTCAGGACCATCGCACGGTGGCCTTCAATCTCGAACCGCAGGTGATCGTACCGACGGAGCAACTGCTCGAACGTGCGAACCAACTCAGGCAGGAGACGGAGCAAGGCGTACCCGCGCCGATTATCCAGGCCGCGCCTGCACCGAGCTTCGCACCGCAGCCGGTCACGACGCCGACTCCCCTGCCGCCGGTGACACCCAGCGCACCGCCGCCAGGCTATTCGTCGCCGGCGCTATCGCCAAGCGTACCGAGCACCGCCCTGCCCGGCACCTCGGCGCCGAGCACCGCGACGCCCACTTATCCGCCACCCCCGAATTCCTATGCGCCGCCAACTGCCACGCCGGGCGCCGCGGCCCCTGCCACGTCCCCGTTCTCGGCTCCCACGTTGCCACCGGTCGCCGCGCCGGGGAACACACAGCAAGGCCCGCCGATCGTGAGTCCGCCATTGCGATAGGTTAATGTGCGACGAGGACCTGACCGCGCGATGCGCTGTATGCGCCGGGCGACCGGCGTGGCGGCTGTGAGTGGCCGGGCCGGCGTGGCCGCCGCCACGAACGGGCGCTCATGATCCCCACTCGCTTTTGACTACTTGATCATGCTCGGGTTCACCGCACCGCCGACGATCCGGCCCGGCTCGCGGGCGATCTTGTCAGTGAAGACGCGGACGTCGTCGACGATCGGCCGCAGCCGGAGCGTCAGATCGTTGATCCGCAGCACGACCTGGTTCGAGTTGCAGAGCAGGCGGTTGAGGTTGTCGTAGACCGCCGGGTCGTGGATCAGGCGGCCGATTGTGCCGTCACGATTGTTGAGCGACTCGGTGAGCACCGTCAGTTCCTCGACGATCCGCGACAGACCGGTCAGGCCTTCGATGACCGACTTGGCGACTTGTTCGCCGTTGCGGCCCAGCGGCTCGGTGAAGCCTTCGAGATTCTTGAGATTCCGATCGATCGCCTCGATCGGCGACTGAATCGACTTGGCCACGTCGCGGACGTCGTTCATGGTCAGGCGGGCTTCGCGGATCGTGCTCTTAAGCTCGGGATCGCCGAAAAAGTTGTTGAAGGTTTCGGCCGCCTTCGACAGGTCGGCCATCGACTTTTCGGCGGTGTCGAGCAGGCGGGGAACGCGGCCGGATTCCGGATTCGGACCGATGGCCTCGTTCATGGTCTTGGCAAGTCGGCCGACTTCGTCGCCCGCGGTGCGCAGCGACCGGATCATCTCGTTGAGGTCGTCCTGCATGTTGATGATCGCGTCCATCGGGCTGGGAGCGACCGTGCCTGTGAACACGGCGCCAGGAGCGACCGGCGTCGTGCCCGGGGCGACCGGACCAGTAATAAACTCGATGGTCGCGTCGCCCAGCAGCGTCGTACTGACCCGCACCCCGTAGTTGGGATAGAGCAGCCGGCCGGCGTCGATGTTGGCCTTCACCGCCACGTGATCCTGCAAGTCTTCGACCTCGGCGACTCGTCCGATCAACAGGCCGTTCTTGCGAACCGGCGTGTTGGGGCCGATGCCCGGCGCCTGCTGCAGCTCGATCGTCACCTCGTAGTGCTTGTCGAGGCCGGGGATCCACTCGGTCGACGTCGGCCCGTTGAGCGTCACCAGGATCGCCCCGATGATGCTCGTGGCCAGCACCACGACGCCGACACGGAATTGTTTGACGCGATCGTTCATTTTGGAGGATGCAGGATGCTGGATGCTGGATAGCTGGATAGCTGGATACTGGATGCTGGATGCAGGAAAGAAATCTGGCTCTAGACTCTCGACTCTAGACTCTCGACCCTCGACCCTCTCTCATTTCCATCAGTCGTTCGCCCGCTTCGCCGCGGACGAATTGGGAGACTCGTTTGTCGGTGGACTTTTCGATCTCGGCCGGGGTGCCGTCGAAGATGATCTGCGGCTCGTCGCGCTTCAGCCGCGGCAGCGGGAAAAGCATCACGATGCGGTCGGACGTCTTGAACGCGTTTTTCATGTCGTGGGTTACGACGATGCTGGTCACGTGGTGCTTCTCGCGGGTGCGAATGATCAGCTCGTTGATGACGTCGCTCATGATCGGGTCGAGCCCGGTCGTCGGCTCATCGTAGAGGATCACCTCGGGGTCCATGGCCAGGGCCCGGGCCAGGCCGACCCGCTTTCGCATGCCGCCCGAGAGCTGGGCCGGCTTCTTGTTCATGACGCTGTCGGGCAGGCCCACTTCGGCCAGGTAGCCGGCGACCGCGTCGCGGGCCTGGCCGAGCCGCATCTTGCGATTCTGCTCCAGCGGAAACGCGACGTTCTCCGCAATCGTCATGCTGTCGAACAGCGCGGCGTTCTGAAACACGTAGCCGAAACGGGTCCGCTCCTTGGTGAGTGCCTTGTCGCCCAGCTCGTCGAGCCGCCGGCCGTCGAACTCGACGGAGCCCTCGCTCGGCCGCACCAGCCCGATCATCGTTTTCAGCAGCACCGTCTTGCCGCAGCCGCTCTCGCCGATCACGGCAATCGTCTGGCCGCGGGGGATCGTCAGGTCGACGTCGCGCAGCACCGGCTGCGAACCGAATTGGACGCTCAGCTCGGACAATTCAATCAGCGGCGAATTAGAGTCAGCGGCTACCATCGGTAATTACCTACTACGGATTTGCGCAAAGACGCAAAGAGGCCAAGATCGCAAAAGAGAACGAAGATCGGGATTTCTTGACTTTCACTGCGTCCTTTGCGCCTTGGCGTCTTTGCGCTGTAATCGATGGGTGCGATGTGGAATCCTTGGTACTATCCCCTGACCATGTCCGGCCAGAAAAACTCATGCGCGCTGTCGAGCGAGATGCTCAGCACGAAATCGAGGATCAAAATCACGACGAACGACATCACGAACGCGGCCGTCGCGGCCCGGCCGACGCCCTCCGCTCCCGGGGCGCAGTGGAACCCGCGGTAGCAGCTGACGATGGCGATCGTCGCCCCGAAGAACACGCTCTTGAAGATGCCGTAAAACAAGTCCCAGTTGGAGACGAACTCCCGCGAATTGCTCCAGTAGTGGTACGAGTCGATGCCGAGGATGTGGATCGCGTAGAACCCGCCCCCCACCACGCCCATGAACACCGCCATCAGCGTCAGCGAAGGGATCATCAGCAAGCAGCCGAGGAACCGCGGCACGACGAGATAATGGACCGGGTTGGCGCCCATGCTCTCCAGCGCGTCGATCTGCTCGGTGATCCGCATCGTGCCCAGCTCGGCGGCGATCGCACTGCCGACGCGGCCGGCCAGCATCGTCGCAGCCAGCACCGGCCCCAGCTCGCGGCACATCGACATGTTGATCAGCGCCCCCAGCCGCGTCTCGAAGCCGAACGCCTTGAACTGCGTGTACGACTGCACGGCCAGCACCATGCCGATGAACGTGCCCGTGAGCGCGACGACCGGCAGGCTGAGCACGCCAATGTTGTACAGGGCATTGAGCAGCGTGCCGCGGCGCGGCAACCGCGAGAGCAGCCAGGAGATGGTGCTGGCAGCAAACAGCGACATGTCGCCGAGCGTCTCGACCCAGCGAATGGCGACGGCCCCGACGTCGGCGACCGAGCCGGCCATGGCCATGATCACGCCGCGCGGGGCGTGACGTTCGGAATTGGCGGATGCGCTGGCCATGAGGGACCTCATCTGCCGCGCCGGCCGCCGGCTGGCAATTCGCGCGTAGTTTCCCCCTTTGCGTACAATACTCTATGTCGGCGGGCCGCGGGCCCGACTCCAACAAAGTTTAACGGTCACGGATGCTGCGGCAGCTGCGCAAACGGGGAAATATCCGCGGCATGCAAGCAGGGTGCAGCCTGCACTTTGCGCGGCGTAGCGATTTGGTCAAGCCAACCGGGGGCTAGCGCCCTGCGGCTGATTTCATCAGCCGGCACGCGCTAGCGTCCGGTTGGTTCTGCAACGTCGCACGCGCCGGCCGAGTGTGAATACAAACCGCGGGCTGCACCCACGCAAGCATCGCTGGCGCAATGGTAAGCGAAGTAGGTCAGGCTGTGCCTGAAATTCGTTACGTCACCCGTGCGAATTTACGTCAGCCATAGCCTGACCTGCTCATTCACCTGCCCCCGCAGGGGCTCAACACCGCGGCCCAGGGCAAGATTCCTCGAGAGCTTTTTCTCTCTCCTGTCACTGACCGTACCGCAACGCGGTTCCACACCATAGCGAAGGGTCGCCGGCTCGGCGGCGGCACCCTGGACCACGAGCCCCGACGCCGCCCTGGGTCGACGCCATCTCCGTTGTGCGCGGCTCTCCCTCCGTTGTGCGCCAGTCTCCCGACCCCGCACCTACCCACGACCGCAGGGTCTCCACTTCTCCCATCCGACCGACACGGTGGCCGAAGTGGTCAGAACGTGGTATCATTGCGTTGTTGGGAATACGCGACCGATCTGCGGTTTTTTAGCGCATGGCAAAGCATCCCAACAAGCACATCCGCGAGGCAATTGAATACGCCGAAGGCAATGGTTGGACGTTTACCAAGGCGAGTGGCAGGGCTCACATTTTTTAGGACGCTCTGGTGCTCTCGACGCGATCGCACAGGCTGTCGATTCCGTGTTTATTCAACGCCGCGAAGTCCGGACGATCATGCACGTCGGATTCGCCGTGCCGTCGATGGTTGCCCGCACTAAAGGACGACTCGCATGAAATATGAATTCTCGTTGATCCTCTCAGTGCCCGACCTGACGGACGAAGACGCTGATAAGCTCTACGAAGCCGGCTGCGACGACGCCAGCATTCTCACGCGCAACGGCGTCACCAGGCTTCAGTTCGACCGCCAGGCCTCGAATTTGGATGAAGCCCTAACTTCGGCCATCCACAGCGTGGAGCAATCCGGTCTGGCCGTGGCCCGAGTCGAAATCGAGCGGCACGAAATCCCGCAGATCGTGTGAGAGGGCAATTTGGCGTGATTAGACGGTACGCCCACAGCCCCGCCAGCACACACACCACCGAGGCCGAAACCCCGCGGCGACCATTGCGGTCACTTCAACTAGGCCGATGTCCCCGAATCGCCTGGAATCGCTTCTCCTGGAGATCGAGCGCCCACGGCCCCGGCCCCGCTTCGATTTGCTTTCCACTCACCTGCCCCGCAGTGAGGTAGGTTTCAGGCTGTGCCTGGAATTCGTTACGTCACCCGTGCGCATTTACGTCCGGCATAGCTTGACCTACTCACTCAACTGCCCCTCAGGGGCTCAACATCGTAGCCCAGGGCAAGTCGAGACGAGTTCCACGAGTCCCGACGCCGCCCTGGGTACAATCCCATCCAACGCCTCGGCCGAGCAACCCGCGCCGCGAGCACACACGCAAGCATCGCTGGCGCAATGGTAAGCGAAGTAGGTCAGGCTGTGCCTGAAATTCGTTACGTCACCCGTGCGTATTTGCTATCCACGAGGTGTAGGTTTTTTTGCCGCCTGTTTAGCCGAGATTGAGGCGAATTCGTTCGGCGTTGCAGGCGTACTGGTTCAGCGTGGAGTTTCCGCGAATTCTGAGCCTGATTTGAGGCAGCGCCATAAGAAAAAAGCAACAAACGCCAACGGCAGCCAGAGGCCACCGGGATAGGGGCTTTGGAACAGCGTGAGATACCATGGTTGGAGAGGTGACGTGAATTCAGTCCCGTTTTGCTGGACGATGAGCATCGACTGCCCCCACCACGTGCGCTTGACCGAAGCCACCACGTCATGGTTAGAAGCTATGTTAAATCCGCGAGCATCAATCACCGTTTCGACGTTGTTGTGCAATGCAACAATCTTGTCTTCGCGCTGCACGATGGAAATAGGCTCAGCGTTGATCGAGTACCATGACAAGAGTTCTCCCGACAAGCTGAATTTATATACTCTGCCGTCGTACCACGATGCTACGAATACAGCATCGTTGCTGGCCATGACCCCGCCGATCCTTCCGATAGGCCAACGTGAGTTCTCAAACCATCTTCGAAATTCGGCGATCGACAGTGTAACGACTGCAAGGCACAGCATGATTGTCAATAGCCAGAATGTGGTCGCCCTCCCGAGCAAACGAATCTGGTTTATCTCTGGCATTTCACAACCATCGAAAAGTTCAACCATCCAAGAACAGATCAAATGACTGCTTGGGCAGGCAATCGGAAACGCCCATCCTCCCGCCCGAATGTAGCACGCTTGGCCACGGGTGGAAACAATCGGCCGCGATTGCTTTCGACTCCACGCTCGCCTGTGCGTCGAGCCTCATGAAAAATGCCTTGTCTCCCTGCAGCCTCACCACGAGCTAAATTCCTCCGCTGCCCACTCCCTCTCTCCCGATCGGACTTTCGCCAGCCTGCATCGCTCCACGATCCGCGCCCATCTGCGCCGATCTGCGCCATCTGTGGCAAAAATCATGGCGGTTGAATGAGTCAACTGCCGAGAGTCCAGAGCCAAGAGCCAAACGCCAAACTGCCCGCAATCCCAGTTGCACTACCGTTCGCCTGATCTGCCGATCTTCTGCTCTCCTGCTCGCCCGCTCTCCCGCTCTGCCCCTCCGCTGTTCGACGTTTTCTTCGTGATCTTCGTGTCCTTTGTGGTTAGTCCTCCCGGCCAAAATTAATCATTGATTTCCGCCCCACGACCGGTTACAACAGCACCTGTACAAATCGGCAGGTCAACAAGCCGCGTCGAGGCGAATCCTCCGTGGTGGCGCGTGAGGCATTTTCCTCCGCAGTCGGACTGCCGACCGCTGTTTGGCATCTCGAATCACGTCCCCACGCCGAAAGCAAACCCTTCGGCCAGCGGTCGCGGTGCGCCGTCACGTGAGTCGCGGCAGTCGGCGCTGGTGGTGCGCGCCGATTGCGGCCTTTTGGCCCAGTCGCAACGGCACTCGACCCCAGCGAAAACTTGGCGAGTTGGAATGTTTAACGACTTACGTCGACAAACTTGGCGACTTCGAAAAAACAAGCCGCTTTTTCACGCCAACCACCAGTTGACGCGGTAAAACAAGCCGAATTTGTCGAAGCGTCCAACGATGGCAAGCACTGTCGATGACGGCAACTATTTTTGGCGACTTTGCGTCACGCACCCGCAACGAATTGCGAATGACGAATCACGAATCACGAAAGAAGCCCGAATGTCGACTGACAGAACGAGACTTCGACTGCAACGCACCGCAGCGCGCTGTGGCCTTCGGATTTCGACATTCCTTCGTCATTGGGTATTTCCTCATTCGTCATTGTCACCGCCGCCAACTATCCCGATCTAGCGCTTTACCACTAGTTACCCGCATCGTTCTGCTGGCACAAGAAAGTCACCAGGTCCCGCAGGTCTTCGATCGAGACCGTCCGTTCGAGCCCGTCCGGCATGAGCGAGACGGGGCTGGCCTGGCGCGACTCGACGTCGTCGCTCGCCAGCGTGAACGTTTGGCCCGTGGCGTCGGCATAGGGCTCCAGCCCGTCGTCGCCGGCCTTTGGCAAGCGCAAGCCGGAGAGCGTTTTGCCTTCCTTGGTCGTGAGAAGCCACGACTGATAATGGGGCGCGATCTCGCGGCTCGGCTGCAGGATCGAGGCGATGATCCGCTCGCGGGAATTGCTCCGCGCGATGGTCGTCAGATCGGGCCCGATGGTGCCGCCGCGGCCATCGAACTGATGGCAGACGGCGCAACGTCCGCCGACGGCGCTGAAGAACAAGCGGCGGCCGGCCTCCGCGTCGCCAGGTCGGGCCAAGAGCGCGTTCCAAGCGTCGAGGTCGGCGGCCGGCGGCTTTTGCTCCGCGGTGGCGGGTCGCAATCCGGAGAGCCGGAGCATCCGCGCCGCCTCGCGGGCCAAGATCGGGTGGTCACTGGCGGCGAGTTCCTCCAAAACGCCGCGATGTCTTTCCGGCGACGCCGCCAAACCGGCGACTGCATCGGCGCGCACTTCGTCGCTTTGCTGCGCGTCACGGGCCACGGCGGCCAGCACGTCGAGCCGGGCTGGATTCGTTTGCTGGGCCAATGTACGGACTGCTTCGAGGCGCTGTGTCGGGTCGCCCTGTTGAACGAGGCCGCGAAGATAATCGAGCGACAACAGCGGATCATCCGCCGGCAACAGCCCGAGCGCCAGGGCCTTCACCGCCGGTGGACGCGCCGAGTTTTGCAGCTCGCGCTCCAACAAGCTTTCGCTAACGCCTCGCGTCGTGGTGGGATCGAACGGATGGTCGAGCCAATCGACCGCCCCGAGCACGGCCAGATAGTACCGCGAGGTAGGCAGCGGGCCGTCGAGCAACTTTGCCACTTCGTCGCGCAGCGCCATGATCCGCTCGTCGGCAATCCAGCGGACGGCATAGAGCCGCACGTCCGGCGAGGGATCGGCGAGGGCCTCGCGGAGCAGGGGTTCCGGGTGCGGCAACGCTCGCCAACGCTGAGCCTGGAGCAGTTCGAGTTTGTCGGCGGGCGACGTGAGCTCGGCCAGCGACGTGGCAAGATTGCCTTGCTGGGCCAGACTCCAAACCGAGGCGGCACGCGCATACGGGTCCTTGGCTGGGACAGCGCTGTTCGTTTTGCTGCCGTCAGACTTTGGCGGAAAACTCCTGCCGAGTTCTTCCTTCGGCAGCGTCAGCCGCCAGATTTTGCCGTGACCGTGGACCGGGTAGTCGCGCAGCACCCAGTCGCCGACGTAGAGCGAGCCGTCGGGCGCGGCGGCCAGGCCGGTCGGTCGGAAGTCGGTTTCGCCTTGGACGACGACTTCCCGTTCGGCGGAAAACGACGCGCCTTTGGGGACGAGCCGATAGGCTTCGAGCCGATGGTCGCCCCAGCTGGTGACCCAAAGCCGCCCGGCGTGAGCAACAATCGCGGTGGGCGCTTCGCCGACGCCGCAGACCATCGGCAGCGTGCCCGGGAGTTCACCGTTCCAGGCCTGCAGCGGATGGGTACCCGCCCGTCCGTATTGGAACAAGTATCCGTAGTCGCCGCCGGCGACAACGTGGACCAACCGGCACGGCGGGCAGGCGTCCGGATCGTTATCGGCCGCAAACAAGCGGCCCTGCGGATCGAAACAAATGCTGAAGGGATTCCAGAATCCGCCGGCGTAGTGTTCGAGCTTGGCCCCGTCGGCAGTGGCGCGAAAGATGCCGTCGACACCGCCCTGGCCGCGAAACGTCGAGCCATCGCTGCCGGTGAGGGTATAGGGCGTGCCGTGGTTCTCGCCGCAGCCGAAATAGAGCTTGCCGTCGGCCGCCAGTGCGATCCCTTCCAGTCCGTTGTGCGGATAGTCGTCCGCCGACTCGAGCCGCACCAGCTCGCGGCGCTGGTCGGCCTGGCCATCGCCGTCGGTATCGGTGACCAGCGCGATCAATTGCCGCATCACGACGTAGACAGCGCCGTCGGCCCGCGGCGAGCAGGCCGACCGCGTGATTGAAATCCCTCGGCAAAGGTGGTCCAGCGGTCGAGCCGGCCGTCGCCGTCCGAGTCGGCGAGCATTCGCAGCCGGTCGCTGGTCGGGCCCTTGTAGTCGGCGGGCCGCTGGTGCGTGTGCGACTCGACGACCAATAGGCGGCCTTGCCGATCAAAGGCCAGCGCGATCGGCGTGACGATGTCCGGCTCGCGGGCGATTAGCTCAAATTTGTATTTATCGCTCTCCACGCGGGGCGACTCGGCCGCCACGCAATTGACTGCCGCGCCGAGCAGCAGAATGCCGCCGGTCCAGAATCGCCACCTGTTTGCCATCGCCAATTCTCGCTCCGGGCCATGTCTAGTTTGGTTTCACACGTTTGACCAGGGCCATTGTCGCACATCGCCCACGGCCATGACGATTGTCGAAACCGCGGGAAACGGGGGAAAGCGTGCGTTGGGAGAGGGCGAGTGCTGCTAAACTGAGCTGCTAGAAAATTGAGGAACTTCGTCGCCGCGAGGAGAAATCCTTTGACCTCCGCCCGTTCTTTGCGTCTTTCATGGGTAGCCGATCCGGTCGCCGGCCGGACGTCGGTCGGAGAGCCGAACGCGGCGGCACCCGCCCACGCAAGGACCGAGGCGACGGTGAGCTCACCCTTCGAGAACCTCGAAGCGCACGCGGGGACAGTGTATCGCTACGCATTGCGGCTCACCGGGCGGCCGGACGCGGCAGAAGATTTGACCCAGGAGACTTTGCTCCGCGGTTGGAAGCGTCGGCACGCGTTGCGCGAGGAGCGCGCGGCGCGGCTCTGGCTGTTGAAGATCACACATAACCTCTGGTCCGACGGATTGCGGCGACAAAAACTACGACTGCAGACGATCGATGCGGAGCCTACTTGCCGGCGGAAGCTGCCTGCGGCAACAGCCGACGACCGCGAGGCGGTTGCCCTGGCGCTGGCGGCAATGGACGAGTTGCCGCCGCGGCAGCGGCAGGTGCTGTACCTCGTCACTTGCGAGGAGCTGTCGAACGCCGAAGTGGCCGAGGTGTTAGATATTCCGCTCGGGGCCGTGAAATCGAACCTGTCGCTGGCGCGAAAGGAGATGCGGCGGCGGATGAAAGACGTCTACGAAGCGACTCAAACGAAACGCGTCGTTACCAAGCCATGAATCCCACCCTCGATTGCGAACAACTCGAAGCGTATCTGGTCGGCGATTTGTCGAACGCGGAATTTGCGGAATTCGAGGCCCATCTATCGTCGTGCGGCGAGTGCCGCGGCGCGGTGGACCAGCAGCGGTGGATCAATCGGCTGCTGCGCTCGCCGGAGCGCATGGCGCTGGAGCCGGCACCGGCGCGGTTAGTGCCCAGGTTACAGGATTGCATTGCGGGCAGGCGACGCCGGTTGCGGGTCGGTGGACTTGCAGCGGCGGTACTGGTCGCGGTGGCGACCTGGGGAGTGGCCGAGCGGGAGCGTCAGCTAAACCGGCAAGCGGTCGACGTCTCGGGACCGAAGGTCGCGTCGCAAGTCGAGAACGCGCCGGCAGTGTTTATTGGCGACGACGATTCGATCGTCGTGCCCATGGCGTCGCAATACCCGGATATCGCGATCGTCCGCGTGTACGCGGCCTATCATCCCGATGCCGATCGTGAGACCGCAACGTCGGATCAATCGGTATCGGACGAGGTTATCGAGCACGAACCATTCAACGGAGGTTGACGATGAACCAATTGCAATTTCTTCGGCGTGGAACTTTGACAAGCGCAATTGCCGTCCGGGTTTTGCTCGGGCTCACGCTCATGTCATTCGCGGGCCTCAGCTTAGCCCAGTCCAACTCGGGAGACGATTTGCAGCAGCAGCGGGCGAAGATGTCGGAGCTGAAGCAACAGTTGGAGCAGCAGAGGATTTCCATGCAGGCGATGCAGCGGGAAATGCAACAACGACAGGCGGAAATGGAACGGCAGCGGGCAGAAGCAGAATCACAGTTCGAGGAGGCCCAACATCGCTATCAGGAAATGCAAGTGAAAGCAGCCGAAGCTGCGGCGAAGGACCGCCAGGTGGCCGTCTTCGTTTTGAAAAACACGGCCGCCCCCAATGTGGCTGATGCAATTTCCAACGTGCTTTCTGCTGGCTTTCCTCGCCAGGAAGCGTTGCGGGTCGCAGTGGACGAACGGGGCAACCGCCTGGTCGTCTCCGGGACTGCCGCGCAGGTGGAGGCGGTGCGTCAATTGCTGCCGAACCTGGATGTGCCACCGAGCGAGGCGGCCATCGAGAGTTCGGCCCAAGCAGCGTCCGAAATGCTGCAGGTTCGCGTGATCTGGTTGGCCGACGGCGCGGCAGCAGGCGAAGAGGAAAGCGCCGCGGGAAAGGTGGACGGCCGAGTGCTTGAAGCGCTTCGTCCGCTTGGCTTCGACTCGCCGCAGGTCGTGTGTCAAACGGTCACGTCGATTGTCGTCGCAGACGGGGCAGAAGAATGGAATCGCCTTCACCGCCCCGGTCACCTGGTCGGTCGGTCGTTCGATTTGAGGGCAAGTGGCAAGATCGAAGCGAAGACGGACGGTATCTCGTGCAGGTTCGTCTTTCGGTCAATTCAACCGCCGCCCGTGGATCAGACGCAATTAGCGAACGGAAGCTGCCAGAGTGCAGGGCGCGATTTCCACGCCGGTGTCGAATTACACGATCCTGGGAACGGGGTCGTAGTGACCGCACTCAGATGTACCGCAAAGCCCAAGCAGGTGCCGTGCGCGTTCGTGCTGCAGCTGAATCGTGCCGAGGACTTTCCGGCCGGCGGCGGTAGTGAGCCAGCGGAACGACTCAAAGGAACTTAAGTCGACAGATCAACACAATCGGACAGATCAAGACTCTCGCCAGGTCAACCGGCGAGGCGTAGCTCGCCGGCTGTTAGATGTCGCTCTGTTCTCGGATCGCGTCCTGGCTCAGTAGCCGCAACAGGCTGCGGCGACGGACGACGCCGACGTAGTGATGCGGCGGCTCGGTGGTGACGACGGGGATGCAGTCGTCTCGGCCATCCTTGAGCAGCCGCCAGGCTTCGCCCAGGGTATCGCTTTGTTTGAGCACTTTCTTGGCCGGTACTGCCATGTCCTCGGCCGTCACGAGCGATTTGAGCGACGGCTCGAAGATGACGTCGCGGACGTCGGGATAGCGGATGACGCCAATCAGCACGTTCGCGTCCGTGACGACTGGATACGTGTTGTCGTGGCTGTGCTCGATGTGGTCCAAGACCCGGTCAAAGTGGGCGCTAGCTAAGAGCGGTTTGACGTTCCGGCTCGTCACCAGGTGGACGTCCAGCTTCTCGGCCGGGTCGCCTTTCAAGGGATCCATACCTAACGACTGCCTGATCCGGAACATCATGCCGCGCAATTGCTCGATCGGCGAGCTGGTGGTGTGGAAGATGGCACTGGCGACCGGCACTTCGCCCGCGCGGAGGACCGCGGTGCGAACCATGATCGGCCCGACGATTTCGAAGAACACGACGGTCCCCAAGATGATGTGCTGCAACTGCTGGCCGAGAGCCTCGTCGCGATCCGCCGCAATGGCTGCCAAGGCGATGGCTGCCCCTGCCTGCGACAGTAGCGCCGAGCCCAGCCAGCGCTTGACGTTCGGGCCATCGCGGTGGGAGTCAGCCGTGAAGAAGACGCCGAAATACTTTCCGGCCGAGCGGAGCGCGATGTACGCCACACCGACCGCGCCGGCTCCCCAGAGCTTGCCAAGATCCATTTCCGCGCCGTGAATCACGAAGAACACGACGCACAACAGCCCGGTAAGTCGATCGAGCGACTCGCAGATTTCATCGGCCAGGTCGCAGGTCGAGGCGACCGTGATGCCCATCGTCAGGAAGGTGAGCAGGTAGGGGACCTGCAGCAGCTCGCAGGCGGCCATCAGCGGGGCGATCACAGCCGTCAGCAGCACGAGCCACCGCGTCGAGGGCACGATCCCGCAAAAGAAGCTGACCGTCAGCCCGGCCGCCACGCCGAGCAGCGTGGCGGCCACGAGATCGCGCGACAGTTCGAGGTACTCGACGCCGATCGACGTGTCGGCGCCGCGCATCGCGTGGACGACGACAAAGATCAGCTCGAAGGCCACGATCGAGGCCAGGTTGTTCAGGGCCACGAGCCCGATCGTGAATTCGGTGAGCGGGCCTTCGCTGCGGCTTTCTTTGAGGACCAGCACGGTGGTGGCCGGGGCCGTGGCCAAGGCCAATGCCCCAAACAGCATCGCCGTCTGCCAATTCAGCCCCGTTTCGGTCCGCAGCGTGCCGAGCAGCCACATGCCGGCGCTCACCAGGACCATCGTTGTCGCCAATTCTCCCAAGCGAGATGGGAAGTAGTCGTTTGACGACCCGGCGGAAATTCGAAAGCGGAAAGCGGCAACCGATGTTGAACAGCACCAGGGCGATCGCGAATTTTCCGACCGGTTCCAGGTGGGCGAGGTGCTGTTCCGAAACGTGATAGCCGGCCAGCGACACCGAATAACCGACGTGCGCCGCTGCCCACTCGGCGAGACTGAGGAGCGGAGTGTGTGGCCCGAGCGCGAGACCCACCAACAGGTACGCCGTGACGCTCGGCAGATGCAGCATCCGCGCCAGCTGTCCCGCAACGAGCGCAACCCCCAACAATAGTCCAACCGTGAGCGCGAGATACCAGTCGGGGTGTTCCAACATCGCGACGGTCCTAACGCGGGTTACAAGAGAAGACGAGCGAATATCCGAATTCGGTCGCTGTGCTCGCGAGCACCTGATCCGCGGGCAGTGTAGCTTAGATTCCGCGGCAATGCACTGCGGACATTTGAGATGGTCTCCCGTTCTACGCATTCCTGTCGAAGAACCGGGAAATCTTGTTCTCGGCGCCGACTAAAAAAAAGCCGGCGCGACCGTTGCTTCGCAGCGGTGCCCGTCGCCGGCTTTGCGGGGTGCAATTATCGTTTCGGCGACCTAGGCGCCTTCGGGCTCGGGAGAGAGCCCGGGCGTATCGCCGTCGCCGCCGGTCGCGGCCCCGGCACCGACCGGTTCTTCCATCGAGACCGGCCGTCCTTCGGCTCGGCCGTTGAAGACCAGCTGTTTCTTGTCGCCGACCTTCTTGACCTCGACCTTGACCACGCTCTTGCCGGCGAACTCGCCCTTGAGCAGCTCCTCGGCCAGCGGGTCCTCGATGAACGACTCGATCGCGCGGCGGAGCGGCCGGGCGCCGAAATCGGTGTTCGTGCCCTTCTTGACGAGGAACTCCTTGGCTTCGTCGGTCAGTTCGAGATTGATGCCCTTTTCCTGGAGCCGGTCGCGGACCTTGCCGCAGCTCCAGATCGATCACCTGCTTCATGTCCTCGTCGTTCAGGTGGCGGAAGACGATGATGTCGTTGACGCGATTGATGAACTCGGGCCGGAAGACCTTTTCGATCTCGTCCGTAACGCGAGTCTTCATGCTTTCGTAGGAGCTGTCCTGGTCCGGCTTCTGGAAGCCGAACGCCGCTTCGTTCTTGATCGCCTCCGCTCCGGCGTTGGTGGTCATAATGAGAATCGTGTTGCGGAAGTCGATGTTGCGGCCGAAGCTGTCGGTGAGCCGGCCTTCTTCCATCACTTGGAGCAGCATGTTGAAGACTTCGGGATGGGCCTTCTCGATTTCGTCGAGCAGCACGACGGCGTAGGGGCGGCGGCGGATCTGCTCGGTGAGCTGGCCGCCTTCTTCGTAGCCGACGTATCCCGGCGGGGCGCCGATCAGCCGGCTGACGTTGTGCTTCTCCATGTACTCGCTCATGTCGATCTGGATCAGCGCGTCGGCGTCGCCGAACATGAACTCCGCGAGCGCCTTGGCGAGCAAAGTCTTGCCGACGCCGGTGGGCCCGGCGAACACGAACGTGCCGGTCGGCCGCTTCGGGTCCTGCAGTCCGCTGCGGCTGCGGCGGACGGCCCGGGCGATCGCCTTGATCGCCTCGTCCTGGCTGATCACACGCTTGTGGAGGTCCTCCTCCATGTGCATCAGACGCAGGGAATCCTCGGTGCTCATCCGAGTGAGCGGGATGCCAGTCATCTTCGAGACCACCTCGGCGATGACTTCCTCGTCGACGACGCCGCCATTCTCGCGGGACTTCTCGCGCCATTCCTTGGTGATCTGTTGCTTCTTTTTCTTGAGCTTGTCGGCCTGGTCGCGCAGGGCGGCCGCCTGCTCGAAGTCCTGGTTCGCCACCGCCTCTTCCTTCTGGCGGTTGAGCGTTTCGACTTCGTCGTCGATTTCCTTCAAATTGGGCGGCTTGCTCATCGCCTTGAGCCGCACACGGGCACCCGCCTCGTCGATCACGTCGATCGCCTTGTCGGGCAGGCAGCGGCCGGTGATGTAGCGGTCCGAGAACTCGACGGCCGATTGGATCGCATCGTCGGTGATTTGCACGCGGTGATGTTCTTCGTAACGATCGCGGAGGCCCTTCAAGATCTGGACCGTGTCCTCCGGAGTCGTCGGCTCGATCAGCACTTCCTGGAACCGGCGGGCGAGCGCCGAATCCTTCTCGATGTACTTGCGGTACTCGTCGAGCGTGGTGGCGCCGATGCACTGGATTTCGCCGCGGGCCAGGGCCGGCTTCAAGACGTTCGAGGCGTCGATCGCCCCTTCCGCGCCACCGGCACCCACCAGCGTATGCAGCTCGTCGATGAACAGGATCGTGTTCTTCGCGCGGCGGACTTCGTTCATTACCGCCTTGATCCGCTCTTCGAATTGGCCGCGGTACTTCGTGCCGGCGACCATCATCGCCAGGTCCAACACGACGATTCGCCGGTCCATCAGCAGCTCCGGCACGTTCCCCTCGACCACGCGCTGGGCGAAGCCCTCGACGATGGCCGTCTTGCCGACGCCCGCTTCGCCCAAAAGCACGGGGTTGTTCTTCGTGCGGCGGCTGAGAATTTGGATCGCCCGCTCGATTTCGTTCTCGCGGCCGATCACGGGGTCGAGCTTCTTCTGCCGGGCGAGCTCGGTCAGGTCGCGGCCGAAGCTATCGAGCGCGGGAGTCTTGCTGCGGCTCTTGCGTCCGCTGCCACTTTCTTCGCCCTCGTCGCCGCCGTTGCCCGTGCCGCCGCGACCGCCGCGGCCTTCTTCCGCGCCTTCCAGGCCGTGGCCGAGCAGGTTGAGAACTTCCTCGCGGACTTCCTCGAGCTTGAGGCCGAGGTTCATCAGCACCTGGGCCGCGACGCCTTCCTGCTCGCGCAACAGGCCGAGCAAGATGTGCTCGGTGCCGACGTAGTTATGGTTCAGGTTCCGCGCTTCTTCCATCGAGTATTCGATGACCTTCTTGGCGCGCGGGGTTTGCGGGAGCTTGCCCATCGTGACCATGTCCGGTCCGCTCTGGACGAGCTTCTCGACCTCCAGCCGAATCTTGCGGAGATCGACGTCGAGGTTCTTGAGCACGTTGGCGGCGACGCCGCTCCCTTCTTTGATCAGCCCCAGCAGCACGTGCTCAGTGCCGATGTATTCGTGGTTGAAGCGTTGGGCCTCTTGGTTGGCCAGCTGCATCACCTTGCGGGCCCGATCGGTGAATCGTTCGTACATCAGTGTCTCCAGTTCCGCCGCCCAACGCCCTCTCGATTCGGGCGTTCCCACAGCGTCTGTGTGCGTTTGGTAATCGTAGGTTGGTTGGTCGGTGGTCGGTTGCT
Organism: uncultured Planctomycetota bacterium; assembly: GCA_963808175.1. Classification (GTDB taxonomy): domain Bacteria; phylum Planctomycetota; class Planctomycetia; order Pirellulales; family Lacipirellulaceae; genus DASYDU01. Next base: position 115,653 of record CAWEEU010000010.1, read on the forward strand.
TCCGTTGTTATTTTAGGGAGACGCGCGGATCAATCCGCGGTCTCGTCGAGTCGCTGCTCGTCAGGGCTGTCGCATCGAATCAGTTAAATCATTTCGCCGAAATTACTTTCGTCAATGTACCCCGCTCGCCGCTCGCTCCCAATGGCAGGGCGGCGACGGCGATAGTTAAATAAGTCGCACACACGGTACGATCGGTTCGCCGCCCCGAATTTTGCGGCCGCGGCGTGCCTCCGGAGAAATCGCTGAAAACGCGAAATTCTTCAAAAGTGTAGCCCCCGAAACCGATGCACAGCAAGGCAACCGGCGGCGGGGCCTGGACTTAGGGCGACAGAGAAAATGTCGCCGCCCCGCGATGCGAGCCGCGCTGTCGCGGTCCCGCGTGGACGAGCATCATGGCGGACACTCCGCCGTGCGTGCGTAGCGGCCGTAACGATCGTAGCTGTAACACTCGTAAAGCCCGGCCACCGCACCTGTTTACGCATGCTATCAGGTCGTGGTTCGAGGGAGTAGGATGGACGAAAAGTCCGTCGTAGCGGGTGGTTTATTCCGACAGAAATTGGATATGCAACGCGCAGTTCTCAGAATCATCGACGCTCAACTGAATCGTGCCGGTGAGGGGCTGCGCGTCGTCGAGGACTACGTGCGGTTCGCGCTCGACGATCCGTTTTTGACTCGCCAAACGAAGGCGTTGCGGCACGAGTTGGCAGGGGCGGCTGTGGTGATTCCCGCCTCCGAACGGTTCGCGGCGCGCGACACGGCGGCCGACGTCGGCACGCAGATTTCGACCGCGGCGGAAGGCCGGCGGGCCGACGCGTTCGACGTGTGTCTCGCCAGTCTCAAGCGGAGCGAGCAGGCGCTGCGGAGCCTCGAAGAGTACGGCAAGCTGGTCGACGGGGAGTTTGCTCGCCGATGCGAGGTCATCCGCTACCGGCTCTACACGCTGGAGAAGGTGATCGACGTCGGCCGCACCAGCCGCGAGCGGCTGGCCGGTGTCTCGCTGTGTGTGCTGATCGACGCGAGAGATTCGGCGGCGGGTTTCGCACGGCTCGTTGGGGAACTCATCGAGGCGGGCGTCGGCATGATCCAGCTCCGCGACAAGCACCTGGACGACCGCACGCTGCTCGAGCGTGCGCGGACGCTCGTTTCGCTCACTCGCCAGCAGCCCCCGGCTCTGCCGGAGGTCGAACGAGACATTCGGTTCATTACAGGAAAACCCCCGGCAGAGCCGGGGGCTAACCGGCGTAGACGAACACCAACATTAGCCATCATTAATGACCGGGCCGATGTGGCAGCGCTCGCCGGCGCCGACTGGCGTGCACCTCGGCCAGGACGATTTGTCTGTGAAGGATGCCCGGGAGATCGTCGGCCCGCGGATGCTCATCGGCGTATCAACTCACCATATCGACCAGGCCCGCGCTGCCGCGCTCGACGGCGCCAATTATCTCGGCGCCGGACCGACGTTTGCGTCGCGAACCAAGGCCTTCGATGATTTTGCCGGCCTCGACTATCTCCGCGAAGTGGCGGCCGAAGTTCGCCTGCCGACGTTTGCCATCGGCGGCATCGGGGCCGACAATCTGCCAGATGTTCTCTCGGCAGGTATCTTGCGGATTGCGGTGGGGGCAGCGGTGACGGAGGCGGAAAATCCGGGTGTCGCGGCGCGGGAGCTATTGGTTATGCTGGAGAACTCGGCGGTGAGCGTGTAGTGCCGCGACTTGATACGCGCCGGATAAGCCCGGCGGCACGGCGATTCGACAGCGATGCTGCTCGCCATTGCGTCACTTAATCAACTTGTCGTATTCGGCGTGGCTGCCGATCCATGCCCACACGAAGTCGGAACCATCTTCGACGGCAAGTGCGCGGTAGTGGAGGCCGACCCGCGCCGACCACTGTTCGCCCAGCCGCTTGAACTGCAATGAAGGATGGCGCGGGTCTCGCTTGAGACGCTCGAAGTTCTTGCGGGCCAGTTGCTGAACGTCGTCAGGGAGCGTGTCGAATCGCTTCCAGAATTGGGGCGTCGTCCGATGCACCTAGAGTTCTCGCAGCTCGCCTTGACGTTTCGCCGCTTCCACTTCTTCATGCAAGAAGTCGAGTTTGCCCGCCGTGGAATCGCGCTCGATTTGCTGGTCCCAGTTTTGCCAATCCCGTTCGGCGATCCACTCCCGCAGCCGTGCGAACTCCTCGCGCGACAGGGATTCAATCTCGGCCTGAATCGCTTCGATCTGCGTCATGAATCGTTCCTTGGGAAAATCCATTGCGGTCTTGGCCAATTATACCAGTCATTTTGCCCGTCACCAACGCATGTCGAAGCAATTTGCGCATCCGCGGGCAATGGCGGCGATAACCTGGCCGACGTGCTCTCGACTGGTATCTCGCGGATTGCGGTGGGGGCAGCGGTGACGGAGGCGGAAAATCCGGGTGTCGCGGCGCGGGAGCTATTGGTTATGCTGGAGGACTTGGCGGTGAACGCGGTGGTTCGCGAGTAACAGGCGGGGCGAGCCCCGCCGCTAAATGCCGTTCTGCGAAACCGTATCGTTTTGGTCACGCCACTCTCAACACTCGACACTCGACCCTACCCATGCTTCACGCGATCATCATGGCCGGCGGGACCGGCACGCGGTTTTGGCCCGCGAGCCGCAACGATTCGCCCAAACAGCTGCTCGAACTGGTGGGCGACGAATCGATGATCCGGCAAACGGTCGATCGGCTCGGCGAGCTGGTGCCGGCCGAGCGGCGGATGGTGGTGACCAACCGGCGGTTGGTCGAGGCGGTGAGAAGCGAATTGCCGGAGCTGCCTGCGGCGTCGATCGTCGGCGAGCCCTGCAAGCGCGACACCGCGCCGTGCATTGGCTTGGCCGCGCTGTTGGTCAGCCGCCAGGACCCGGGCGCGACGATGCTCGTAATGCCGGCCGACCACGTGATTCGGCCGGCCGAGAAGTTTCAAGCCGCGGTCCGCGAGGCGGTCGCGCTGGTCGTGGAGTCGCCGGGGCGGATCGTCACGTTCGGGATCAAGCCGACCTACCCAGCGGAGATTTTTGGGTACATTCACCGCGGGAGGGCGATCCGAGCACGCGGGCGGCAGAGCTTCGGCCTACGTCGTCAACAGCTTCAAGGAGAAGCCGTTTGCCGAGGCGGCCCGCGAATTTGTCGCCTCCGGCGAGTATTACTGGAATTCGGGCATTTTCGTCTGGCAGGCGGCCACGATCGTTGAATCGCTCCGCCGAGAGCAACCCGAAATGCTCGCCCACCTCGAAGCGATCGTCGCCGCCTGGGACACACCCGAACGCGACGCGGTGTTCGACCGCGAGTTCACGGCCATCAAGGGGATTTCGATCGACTACGCCGTGATGGAGCACGCGGCCGACGTCGCCGTGATCGAAGCTCCGTTCGAGTGGGACGACCTGGGCGGCTGGCAGTCGCTCGCCCGGCTGGCTGGCACCGACGTGCTGGGCAACACGATCGTCGGCCGCCACCTGGGCTGCACACCAAGGGCACGATCGTCCGCACCGACGACGAGCACCTGGTCGTGACGCTCGGCGTGGAAGACATGATCGTCGTCCACACGCCCAATGCCACGCTCGTGGCCAGCAAGCACGATGAAGAGAAGATCCGGCAGATCGTCAAAGAGCTGGAATCGCGGGGCTGGACCGAATATCTGTGAGTGGTCACGAATCAATTCGGATCGCGGGAATCGATTACGGCACGGTGCGGATCGGCATCGCCATGGCCGACACGTCGGTGTCGGCATCGCCGGGACCGTATGAGAATTACAATCGCCGCTCGCCGAGGCTCGACGCGGAGTATTTCCAGCGACTGGCGACGGAGGAGCGGATCGGCCGGTTCGTCGTCGGGCTGCCGGTGCACTCTGAGCGGCAGCGAGAGCCAGAAGTCGAGCCGAGGCCCGCGCGTTCGGCAAGTGGCTCGGCGAGGTGACAGGCGTGGCGGTCGAGTATTTCGACGAACGATTCACGACGTCCGAAGCGGACGAGCTGCTTGAGCAGCGCGAAGCTCACCAAAAACAGCGGCAGGCTCGGCGCGACCAGCTGGCGGCGCAGATCATGCTCGACGGCTACCTTGAAGCGGGCGAGTCACTTAAACGGTGCAGCAGCGACTGCGCCCGGCGTGGGACTGCGAATGACCATGACAAGCTGATCTTCGGCTGCGGTTACCTTGGGCGAGCGGCGTCGCGCGGCGCTGGCACAAGCGCGGGACACGAAGTGGCCATCGTCACGCGGAGTGAGCGAGCGGGCCGCAGGCATTCCAGCAGCGACGGCTACCGCGCGATCGTGGCGGACGTGACCGAGCCGGCGACGCTCCGCGGATTGCCGGCGGCCGAGACAGTGTTGTTCGCGGTGGGCTTCGATCGCGTCGGCGGGCAGATCGATCGAAGAGGTCTATGCCGGCGGCGTGCAAAACGTGCTCGCCGCCCTGCCCTCCGACATCGGCCGGTTCATTTACATCAGCACGACCGGCGTTTACGGCAACGCCGGCGGTGAGTGGATCGACGAGGATACGCCGCCCGATCCGCAGCGCGACGGCGGGCGGGCGTCGCTCGCGGCGGAGCAGGTGCTGGCGGAGAGCGCCGTTTGCGGATCGCGGCATCGTGTTGCGGCTGGCGGGCATCTATGGGCCGGGGCGGATTCCATTTTTGGATCAGCTGCGAGCCGGGGAGCCGATCCCCGCGGTGAGTACGGGGTATCTCAACTTGATTCACGTCGACGATGCGGCGGCGGTGGTCGTGGCGGCGGCGACTAGAGGTCGACCGGGAAGATCAGCTAAACCGCAAGCGGCGGGTTTACTGTGTGAGCGATGGCCATCCGGTCCAGCGTGGCGAGTATTACCGTGAAGTTGCGCGACTCATCAGCGCCCCACCGCCGACGTTTGCGTCGCCCGATCGCAATTCGCCACGGGCGGCTCGCGCCGAAGCCAATCGCCGCGTGAAGAACTCGCGGATGATCGACGAGCTGGGTGTCAAGCTTGCCTATCCCGACTATCGGGCCGGACTGGCCGCGATTCTTGCATCCGGTTGCTAATCGACTAGCGGAGCCGTATGATCGGAGCAGTCATTTTTCCGTGTTTTTTTGCGATCATCGCCTGCCTTGCCATGCTCAAGCGCCAACCCATCTTCCCGCACGTGATCGAGCTGAACCACCAGGCGCGGCGGCGGATCAGCTGCGCCGTTTACTTGATCTACGACGATGACGGTAGCTGGGCCCTGATCGACATCGGCTACGAAGACGCGGTGGACGAGTGTCTGGAAATCATCCGCCAGCTGGACTTCCCCTTCTCGAAATGTGTGACGCTCGTCGCCTCGCACGCCGACGTCGATCACATCCAGGGCCTGGCCAAGGCGAAGCAGCTCCTCAAGACGCGGGTCACCTGCCATCCGCTGGCGGCCAAACCGCTGGAGACGGGCGACAAATTGTTCACCTACGCCGAGATCGCCGCCCAGAATCTGCACCTCGACATGCCGCCAGTGAAGGCGGAGGTGCTGGTGGAGGACGGCGACCGCATCCGCATCGGCAATCTGGAGCTGGAGGTCTGGCACACGCCCGGCCACACCGACGGCCAGCTCTCATTCCGGATGGGGAACCTGCTCTTCTCGGGCGATAACTTGTTCCGCGACGGCTGCGTGGGCGCAATCGACGCCCATCATGGCAGCAGCATCCCGGATTTCATCAAGTCGCTGCAGCGGATCAAGGCCAGCGACGTCCAGTGGCTGCTGCCCAGCCACGGTCCGGTGTTCCGCAAGGATGACGGGCTGATCGACCGCACGCTGGCCCGGCTCGAATCGTATCTGCACATGGCCGACTTCGGCACCTGTGCGATCGACTGGCCGTTAATGGACCAGTGGGAGCGGGAGCTGGTGGACGGGCGCGTGCCGGAATGACGCCGCGGATCGCCGTGCAAGTGTCGCGAATTGCATGAGGAGGCAGAATGAGGCACCCGGCTGTTCGTAAGACTGCCGTTTCGCGCTGGCAGCGGCGCGCGGCCCACCGAGCAATCCATCGGCGACTGGCGTTCGAGCCGCTGGAGGACCGGCGGCTCCGCGCGGTGTTCACGGTGTCGAATTTGAACGACGCGCCGGTGGCGGCGGCCGGCGCGGCGCCAGGCACGCTCCGCCAGGCGATTTTTGACGCGAACCACACCGCCGGCGACGACTCGATCGTATTTGCTCCGGCGCTGACCAGCGGCGGCCCAGCCACCATCAAGCTCTCCAGTGCCGGGCAGCTCTCGATCAGCAGCAATGTGACAGTCAGCGGGCCCGGCGCCGACTTGTTGACCGTGAAGGCCTACGATCCGACGCCGGGTGCTAAAGACGGTTTGGGCGCTCGAGTCCTCGATATTCAACTGTCGGGCGCGGGAACGCTGGTGATGCTTCAAGGCCTCACGTTCACCGGCGGCGACGTCGCAGGAGACGGCGGGGGCATCCGCAGCGACGGCACACTGACAGTCGTCGAGTGCAAGATCAAAGACAACAGTGCGACGGGTACTGGCGTCGTATCCGGCGGCGGAATCGCCATCTCGGCGATTGGCACGCTGCAGATCAATGATTCGACCATCAGCGGAAATCAGCTGCACGGCGACGTAACCTACGGCGGTGGGATCGGTGCGGGTGGCAACTTGTCGCTCGTGCGGACGATCGTTACCGGCAACCAAGCCGACGGGGACACCGATTCCTATGGCGGGGGCATCGCGGCGGCGGCCCAAGCCGTCGTCGCCGACAGCCAGTTCACACTGAACGACGCCGCGATCGCCGGTTCAACAACCGTCGGCCCGTCGCGTGGCGGCGGGATCGACAGCCGTCAAAGCTTGATCCTTGTCGGCAGCACGGTCTCCGACAATCACGCGGCTCGCTCTGGCGGCGGCGTGTCGGCCAACTTGCTGGCGACAATCTCGAACTCCACGATCAGCGGTAACTCCGCTGAACTTGGTGCCGGCATCTATGGATTCGAAAACGGCATCGGCAACACGATTTCGCTCGTCAACTCCACCGTCGCAGGCAACACCGGCGGCGGGGTGCGCAATCTCGGCTATCTATCGATCACTGGCAGCCGGATCGAAGGCAATAGCCGCGATGGCGTCACCCACTACGGCGACCTCACGATTTCCGCCAGCACCATCAAAAGCAACCTGGTCGGTGTCACGATTACCACCGGCAGCGGCCAGAGCGCGTCGATCCTCGATTCCGAGATCTCGAACAACATCGGCGGTGGCGGGATCGACCACATCCACGCGGGCGGACCGCTGGACCAGTTGGAAGTAACTAGCTGCTCGATTAGCGGGAACTCGGGCATCTCCTGGGGCGGCATCCACAGCACGGGCAGTCTCGTGCTTGATAGCACTACGGTCAGCGACAACACCGGGACCGGCGTGGCGGCGGCGGGCACCGTCTCGATCGTCAACAGCACAATCAGCCACAACACAGGATTCAATGGCGGCGGTGTTTCGCTCGGCGCCGGCGGAGCCGCCACGGCGACCATCGCCCATAGCACGATCACGGCGAACCGCGCGTCGACCACCGGCGGCGGAATCCTCGTTGCCGGCGGCGCGAGCGTCTTACTCGACCACACAATCGTCGCCGGCAATATGCTCGTCTCCACCGCCCGGCAGGACGTCAGCGGAGCGCTATCGGCCCGCTATAGCCTCATCGGCGACGACACCGGGGCAGCTGTCTCGGACGTGACAGGGAATATGATCGGCCACGCGGCGAAACCGATTGATCCGCAACTTGGTCCGCTAACATTCAATGGCGGGCCGACCAGGACGCAAGTGCCCCTGGTTGGCAGCCCGGTGATCGACGCAGGCGATCCGGCCGCGACGGCTGGCGATGGAGCCGTGCCCCTGGTGGATCAGCGAGGCGCACCGTTCACACGCGTTGCCGACGGCAAGCCGCCGGCTGGCGCGGATCGACGTCGGGGCCATCGAATGGCAACCCCACGCGATGCCAGAGCTACCGGGCGACAACAATCTCGACGGCCGTGTTGATGCGGCCGACTACACCATCTGGCGGGACACGCTTGGCATGGCGGTCGAGCCGTACGGTGGGGCCGACGCCGACGGGAACGGCAAGATCGCGACCGCCGACTACCAACTTTGGAAATCGCACTTCGGCCAGTCACTCGATTCGCCGGGCAGAGCGGCCGGCGGCGATTCGATTTCGGTGGCGGCCGCTGCCGAGTCGGCGAACCAAGTGGATACGCTGGTCGCGGCGCCGGCTCCCGTCACGTCGATGTCGCTTCCGCCGGTCGGCGATCGTGCTCGCGTCACGACGTCGGCAACGGCAGCAGCACGTCACCTCGGTCGGCAGGTACGAATGATTGCCATTCAAGTGCCGGCAGTCGACGCACTCGCCGTCTGGTTAGCTGGTCAGCACCCGCCGTACAAGCGTGTTCCGGCCGACAACGTGGTTAGTGAGGACGAGGTAGCATCATCGTCCGCCCGTGAATGCTCTGTCTTCCAGGCAGCGGATGCCGCATTGGAGATTCTTGGCACGAGTCGTCGGCGTCGCTAACAACGGCCGGTTTACACCCGGTTCGCCTCCATCTCGACGTAACCGGCAAAGTCTCGCGTGCTAGCGGCCGCGGGGCGAGCCGATCGTAGGGGTTCTAGCGGATTTTCTCTCATTTCGGGTTGTAACGCGGGTCGATGCTACTACGGACACCGATGGTATTTCGCCGTCGGGAACGTGTACCCCACCCGTGATTCTGTCTGAGGGGGAAGATTCGATGACCCGTCGGTATCGCCTCGCACTTTTTCTGGCCACCGCCTTCGCGGCGCTGGCCTGCGCCAACCGGGCCCAAGCCCAACAAGCCTATGGCCGGGCCTGGGGAACGACCTACACGACCCAGGATTGGCAACGCTTCTACCACTATCCGTACGTCTATTACCCGCAGAACTTCTGGGGGAACGAGTATTACCGCAGCGCGGACAGTTTGTATTACCGCTATCCGCCCGAGATGCGGATCCCGGTCTACAACCGCCATTGGCACAACTACTACCCAAGCCCGCGCAAGTTCTATCAAAGGAGCCCACTTCGCTCTCGACGTGTTTTAAAAAGCCGGCAGATTTCTGGGGAAGTTGGCCGTCTCACCGGGCCGCCTCTTTCAGCCGAAGTCCGACCGCCTTACCACCGGCCGGGTGGTGTTCGGGAAACCGAAAAAGTGCGTCATCGTCTGGGGGGACACTCGTCGACGCCGAGCACATCGAGACGAAGCCGCGCGAACCGCGACGTCCGCCCAGGCGGACGCCGCGGTTTTGCTGTTGCGCGCGGGCAACGTCGCGGCGACTCAACGCAGGCCTGCCAGGGCGATGCACTGGAAGAGCTCCGCCCCGAGTTCCAGCTCGCTCGTGGCGATGAATTCATCCTCGGTGTGGGCCTGGTCGACTGAGCCCGGACCGAAGACTACCGTTGGCACGCCGGCCGCACTGATGGCTGCCGCGTCGGTGCCAAACGGGGCACCGATGATCCTGCTCACGCGGCCCGAATCGCCGACTAGCTTCGTAAGTCGCTCGGCCAGAGGCCGATTTCCTGCGTCGGCGAGCCCACGACTCTGCATGAAGGGCGGCTCGTGGTCGAGCTGCGCGGCGCCGAGCTCGGCGTGCTCGGAGACGTAGCGGACCAACTCGGCGTAGGCGTCCTCCGGGCTTTCGCCGGGTCCGATGCGGCGGTCGATGCTGATCGTCGCGTGGTCCGGGACGGTGTTGATGCCGACGCCACCCTGGATCGTCGTGACGCACACGGCCGGCCGGCCACAGAGGGGGTGTGCCGGTCGGTCGGCCAGCCGCTGCTGGTACGATTCGATCGCGCGGGCAACGCGGCTCATCGCATAAATCGCATTGACGCCCTCTTCCGGCCGGGAGGAATGGGCGGCCCGACCCGTCACGTGGCAGTGCCAGCGGACCATGCCCTGATGCGCCACCACGACGTTCAATTCGGTCGGCTCGGCCACGATCGCCAGATCGGGGAGCCGGGGAAACATCTCCGCAGGCAAAACGGTGCCCCTCGTGCGTGCTTTTCTTTGCCGCTCGGGGTGCCACAGGTCACACATCGCCGTCGCACCCGTGAAGCCGCACTCTTCGTTTACCGGAAATGCGATAACGATCGTGGGCCGATCGTCGCCGAATGGTTCGACGACGACACGCGACAGGCCAGCGATCATGGCTGCCATCGGGCCTTTGTCGTCGCAGGCTCCGCGGCCATAGACGCGGCCGTCGCGGAGCCGATGCCGCCGAAAGGTTCGATCGTCATGCCGTCGACCGCCACCGTGTCCTGATGAACGTCCCACAGCTGCAGCTCGCCGCCGTCGTGGGGCGAAGGGCTGCCAGGAACCACGGCCAACAGGTTCTCCCGGCCCGGATGAACTTCCTGCCGCAGCCAACGCCAGCCGAGCTGCTCGCAAATACCCTGCAGGTACTCCGTCAGGCGAGCTTCGCCGTAGACCTCTCCACCTTCCTCCCGGCCGAGCGGATTGACGCTCGGAATGGCGATCAATTGCCGGACTGTCTCGACGGGGTCTAGTGGCATAGCATTCGGCATCGACGGAGAGCGAAATAGGTCTCCCGGATCGCGAGCCGGATTGTAACACAATTGCGATCGCTGCACTGCTGCCTGCAGGCCCGGGCAAGAGCTTCTATAATCAGATGATCCGATTTGCCTCGTCGGATCGTTGAGCGGTCCACCGATCCGCAGGTTTTCTTGCACGAGAGGCTCATCCCATCACACTACCCTTCGTATCGACGCTGATCGAATTGCTGGATGCCAGCGACCGGCCAATCTACGCGGTTGATGCGGGGCGGCAACTCGTTTACTGCAATCCCGCGCTCGCGGCGTGGCTGGGAGTCGAGGCGGCGCAAATCGTGGGCCGCGACGTCGAATACCACTCGGAACCGCCGCTCGAACGCGACGCGCGGAGCGGCTTGCCGCCGCTCACGGATTTGTGTCCACCGCCGCAGGCGCTGGCCGGTGTGCCATCGCAGGGCACGGTGGGCTGCGTGGGGCGGGGCGGGCGGCTCGTGCACCGGCGGGCAGAGTTCATTCCACTGTCGGGCGAAAAGGCATCGGCCGGGGGAGTCCTGGTGCTGCTGGCGGCCGTCGACCTGACGCCGCAACAACTGGCGGATGAACTCTCCGAGGAACCCTCAGCGGACGAGTTGCATCGCGTGATCCGCAGTTTCCGTCGTAGCCAGGCGGCACACTATGCGCTCGAGTCGCTCATCGGACAAAGCGCGGCGATGCGGAAGGTGCGGGCCCAGGTGGCGGCAGCCGCCACGAGCCAGGCCAGCGTCGTCGTCTGCGGCACGCCGGGCAGCGGGAGGCAACATATCGCCCGGGCGATTCACTACCATGCCAAAGATACGGCCGGCAAGCTGGTGCCGGTGGACTGTGCCGTCGCCACGGAGCAATCACTGCGTTGGGCACTCGATTCGCTTCGCGGCTCGCGCGACTCCAAGGCCAGAAACACGCTCTTGCTCCTCAACCTCGAACAACTGCCGCCTCTTCTGCAGTCTCAGCTGCTCCCGGTGGTGACCGGCGGTGTCCTGGCGGCGCACACGGTGGCAACGCGTGCTCGACGGTTTGGACGAAGCCGCGGTTCAAGCCGCTGTGGACGATCTGCCGGCGAAAGTCGATCCGCAATTGCTGAGCGCGCTCTCCACGATCCGGATCGAGCTGCCGCGGCTAGCCGAGCGGCTCGAAGATCTGCCGCTGCTGGCGCAGTTTTTTCTCGAAACGGCAAACCGCGGCAGCGCAAAACAGGTAGGGTCACTGCGGCCCGAAGCGCTGGATCAACTGGCGCTCTATCGTTGGCCTGGTGGGCTGGACGAGTTGCGAGACGTCGTCGCGGCTGCCCACGCTGCCGCCACAACGCATGAGATTGCGGTCGCCGATCTGCCACCCGTCGTCCACCACGCCGCCAAATCTGCCGCGCTGCCCCGCCGAATCCCGGAAAAGATCTCGCTCGACGAACTCGTCGAATCGATCGAGCGCGAGGTAATTGCTCGCGCGCTAGCCCAGGTCGGCGGCAACAAATCGGCCGCGGCCGAGTTATTGGGAATCACGCGGCCGCGACTCTATCGGCGTATGGTGCAGTTGGGACTGATCGTTGAAACCAAGACGGCTGCCGAGGACCTCGCGCAATGAACCGCCTCGAATGGATCGTTTGCGAACGCTCCAACCGCTGGGCGGCCGCGCTGCGGATGGAGCTGGAATCGATGCAGTTGCCATATCGCCTCCGCGAGGTGCGGTTCCTGTCGGCATTGGACGGCGAACTGAACGAGCTTACGACCGTCCTGGCCGCGATCGAAGCGGACCGCGGCAGTTTTGCCGAGTTGCTCCGCTGGTTGCCGACCGCCCGCGATCGACACCCGGATGCACGGATCGTCGCTCTGCTGGATCGGTCGCTCGCTGACGACATGGACGCGGTGTGCGACGTACTTGTCGAGGCGGGAGCCGAGTTGATCGCCCCCTCGCCGCGCCGTCTGGCGGGAATCATCAACCTGGGCGTCCAGCAGGCTGCGTCGGCGGGAAATAGCCGTCGCCGCACGTCGCTCGAGGCGAGCGTGTGGGACACGCTGCCTTGGCAAGCTGGATGATGGCCGTTAGGTTGGAATTCTCGTTCCCACGCTCCGCGTGGTAACGCAAGAGCAAGACGCTCCGCGTCGCATTGACTCGAATATGCGCTGTCGTACGCGATGCCGCAGGAGCGGCGAGGAACCGTGTTCCCACGCAGAGCGTGGGAACAAGAACCCTGCCGTCAGGAAACTGTCATGCCCAATTCGTTTGATCGTGCCACTGTCGAAGCCGCCTTGTCGCCGTTGCTGGACCCCGAAACAGGCCGCAGTGTCGTTGCCCTGGACCAGCTGCACGACGTCGACGTCGACGGCCACCAGGTTTGCGTCACGCTGGGGCTGACCACCTGGGCCGCGCCGCTCTGGGAAGATGTTCGCAGCGAGGCGCTGCGACTGCTGACCGAAAAGTTGCCCCCAGGGAGCGAGGCGAAGGTGCGGATCGTCGAGCACCATCGGCCAGCCGAGCGGATCGGGCAGATCGGCCTGACGGCCAAAAGCGTGATCGCGATCGGCTCGGGCAAAGGGGGCGTCGGCAAGAGCACCGTCGCCGCGTCGATCGCCTATGGGCTCAACAGCGCGGGGGCCAAGGTTGGCTTGATGGACGCCGACGTCTACGGGCCGAGTATTCCGCATTTGCTAGGCGTTCAGGAGCGGCCGACGCTCGTCGAGGGCCGATTGCAGCCGGTTACGAAGGACGGCCTGCGAGTGATGAGCATGGGCTTTCTGGTGCCGCCAGGCGAGGCGGTCGTTTGGCGGGGACCGATGCTGCACGGAGCGATTACGCAGTTCTTACGGGACACCGAGTGGGGCGACCTCGATTATTTGATCATCGACATGCCGCCCGGCACCGGCGACATCGCGCTGACCCTCTCGCAGCTGTTGCCGCTCTCCGGGGCGGTCGTCGTCTGCACGCCACAGGACGTGGCGCTGTTGGACGCCGTGAAGGCGATCGCCATGTTTCGCAAGGTGAACATTCCGCTCTTGGGCATGGTCGAGAACATGAGCTACTTCCTCTGCCCCGACAACGGCAAGCGGTACGACATCTTCGGCTCCGGTGGTGCCCAGCGGAAGGCGGCCGAGCTCAATGTGCCATTTTTGGGCGAGGTGCCGATCAACATCGGCATCCGCGAGCGGGGCGACGCCGGCCAGACCCGCGGCAACTTTGACGACGCGTCGACGGCCAGCTATTTCCAGGAAATCTGCCTGAACCTGGTCCGGGGCCTGACCGACAGCCATAAGGCGAGCCCGCCGATGCCGAGCCTGTCGGTGTTGTAGCGGAGTGGAATAACCGCGCTGCTACGCATCGCCGGCCTGCGCAGTTGCCGGCGGACTGTAAATCCTCGGCTTTCGCTGCAAAACTGGCACTACATGCTCGGCGCAAAAAAACAGAGCCGCTCGAGCAATTGCTCAGCGGCTCTTTCTCGCTATTTCGTGCTGACCGGCTGCCTGGCAAGGTGACGAATCACGCGGCCGGCGGCCTGGTCATAAGACGCGAGGCACTAGGCCTTTTTGGTCGTCTTCTTCTTCTTCTTGCGCTTGGCCTTCTTCTTTGTGCCCTTCTTCTTGGTGCCTTTCTTGGCAGCCTTTTTCTTGGCTTTACGTTTCTTGGCCACAGTCAACTCCTCCATAAAGGGTTTTTGGAGAGCAACCGATGTTAACACACATCAATCGGATGTCGCTCTCCCACTACTGATCGCTACCGATCCGCGGTAGCTTTCCGGTACATCCGTGTTCAACTCGCATGCGAATCAAACACTCCTTAAGGACGTGTTACCGAGTGAAACAGAAAAAATTTCTGGTTCCACTTGACCGTAGTTGTACAAATTTGTTGTGTTTGTGCAACACGTTTTGGGCAAAAAAATGCCCTTGGTGAAAAAATTTTGGGTGTTCGCACAACTCGCGCGACTCAAATTTCATTTCACAACGCACTTCGATGCCGGGGCGAGCGCCTCGCCGTGAAGTTCAGTAGAGTGAAATGGTCGTTCCGTCGTTGAGCACACCGCTGGGTTGCCGCGCGCGGCATTGCCAACCAAAAATCGCATGCTCCGCCGGCGCGAGTGCGCAAATAAGCCCACCTTCGGAACGATGTGCGCAAACGCAGGCCTTCCGCTTCCGCGTCGCGCCAGTTTGAGAGAATCGTCGGCCACGCTTCGCGCCAAACCGATCGCTTGAGATGAATCGGGTCGAGCCCGTACCACGCGCCAGACACGGAAATTACCGGGATTTTTCGTCGCTCGCAAAGTGCGACCAGCGAGTCGTTCAACGCATACGCGCGGCCGCGAAGGTCGTCGAATGTGAGCTGTGATTTGGGAAAGAACAGCGATCGAAAGAAAAGAAATTGCCGCTCCGTAAGCCGCTCCAATCGCGCCAGCGGCAATTCGGTGACGACGGTCGCCGCACCCGAGCGCTCAAGATGATCGAGGCAACCTGCGACCCAAGAGACGAGGTCCGCGACGTTCACTCCATATCCCAAATCGTTGCCGACGTCGGTCACCAGCGCCGACGGTCGGCAGCGCCGGGCGCGATTGTAAATCCTTCCAAAGTGCACAGGGAAAAATTCCGGAAATTTTTCGCCCCAACACGCAAGAATCTTGCCCGTACGACCTGCCATGACCGATCGCCGCCATGATTTCGACCGGTTCGCGCCAGAGTTGGCGAGTCGTTTCAACGACCGTCGAAATCGAGCGTACGAGATTGCTCGCTCCCAATAGGATCACGCGCCGCGCTGGTTTTCGACTCGCGACCATCATGCGACCGTCATCGCCAGTGCTGCTCATACGCCTGCAACGTTTGGTAATTGGCGTAAGCCAGGTAACCAAAGAATGCGGCCATGAAAATGGATTGCAAGCCGATCCCGCCCGCCACGGCCACCGTTCCGGCCGTCGCCATCGATAGCCACAGCGACTGCACGATGCCGCGTCGGGGTTGGGACAACGTGAGCACTTCGCGCGAAACACGGCCACCATCGAGCGGATAGATGGGCAGCAAATTCACCAGTCCCCAAAAGATGTTGACCCACAGCAAATCGAAGATTGCGGTGTCACGCAGCGAAGGCTTAGCGTTAGCGCGCCAGTAGTCGAGGTCGTACGGCATCCAGTCCACCGGCGACAGATCCAGCTTCAGACCGAGAAAATGGCCGGTGGCGGCCAGGATAAATACGATCAAGGCCGCCAACAAAAACCCGGCGACGGGCCCGGCCAACGAGATCAGGACTTGGCTTGACGGCGAGCGATCGCAATCATCGCAAATCGCCAGGCCGCCCAAGCCGTAGAGCGTGATCCGTGGATGACCGCCGTAAAATCGCTGCACAAACGCATGTCCAAGCTCGTGGACAAGAATCGATGCGAAGACCGCTGCCACCCAGACCAACGTGTTGACCGGATCCGCTTTGTCACCGCACCCGACGCCCATCATCAGCGAGATGATCCAGAACCAGGGGTGGACGCGGACCGGAATACGAAAGATGCGAAAGTGCAGGTCGCCCTGCGACGGGGGTGGATCGGCAAGGATCATGGCGAAAGCCAGAATAGACGCGTTGGAGCCCAAAGACAATTAGCGGCGGGGCTTGCCCCGGGCTATTCGACCTGGTTGGTGCTGGGTAATGCGCGGGGCAAGCCCCGCCGCTAAATGTTAGGCCGCGCCGCGGGCGGCTTCTTCGAGCCGGGTGGCGAAGGGGAAGTGGGTTTGCGGCAATGGATGCACCGCGGCACGCTCCAATTCCTTGAGCAAATAGTCGGCTGCACATCTCGAAGCCCCGCCGTTGCCGACTCGTTCTCTCAGCTCGGCCAGTTGGGCGACGCGGGCCGCCCGCTTTGCCGGATCGGTCAGAGCCACTCGACGACGTGTGCGGCCACCTCGCCGGATTTGTCCTCGCAGGTGAGATACTCTGGCATCAAGGACCTTGGCGTCGATCGGATCGCTTGGATCGTACGTGGCCACCTTTTCGGGAAACAAATCGTCGGTGACCAGCAGGTTGACCAGCGTGATGTAGCGGACCTTGCGGAAGAACTTCTGCACGAAAAATGCCAGCGGCGAGATGTAGTACAGGATCACCGACGGCTTCGTATGGTAGAGCAGCTCGAGCGACACCGAGCCCGAAACGGCCATCGTACACTCGGAGGCAGCGATCAACTCGGCCGTGCGGCCGACGTGAACCTCGATCGGAAGATCGACACCCGCAAGTTGCTGACGGACCAGTTCCGCCTGGCTCTGTTTGAACGAGGCCACCGCGAATCGTGCATTGGGCACCTGCGCGCGGACCAGGCGGGCTGCCTTCAAGAAATAGCTGAAGTTGCTCTTCACTTCCTGCGTCCGCGAACCAGGCAGGATTGCCACGAGCGGCCCGCCGCCGGAGCGCACGTTGTCAATGAACTCCGCGTCGAGCGATTCACCGCGAAGCTGATCGAAATAGGGGTGGCCGACGTACGTGGCGTGGCAGCCGCGCTCACGGTACCAGGCCTCCTCGAACGGCAATTTGCAGAGCACGTGGTCGACCAGGCGGCGCATCTTCTTAATCCGCCAGCCGGCCCAGGCCCAGATTTGCGGTGTCCCGTAGTAGAACACCGGGATGCCGTGCGCTTTCGCCCGCCGGGCGATCCACCAGTTGAAGCCGGGATAGTCGATCAACACGACGGCATCGGGGCGTTGATGGCGGAAGTAGCGGTCGGCCCGGCTCGCCAGGATCCAAAAACGGTGCAAGTTCAACAGCACGCGGGCAAACCACATCACGGCGAGCTTGGTGAGATCTTCGTGCAGCTGGCAGCCGGCCGCCGCCATCCGCGGCCCGCCATAGCCGACAAACTCGAAATCGCTGCGCCGCCGGCTCAGCTCACGAATCAGATTCGCACCGTGCAAGTCGCCGCTGGGTTCACCCACGGAAAAGAAGATCTTCATTGCCGCGCATCCTGACGTGCGTCTCAGTTCGACCGGCCGACGTGAACACGGTCGACTCCAGCCGCGCGGAGTATGTCAAAATGCGCAGCCTGGCGAAAGATCGGTTCGGCAGCGTGCCAGGAAGCTGGCCGGGCGAATCGTCGTGGCCGTTTTTGTCCTTCGCGGCAAAAAAATGGCGGGCGACGCACCCTTGCGCGTCGCCCGCCAGCTGGTTCATTGCTTGAATCAGGGCGTGCTATTTATCGCCGCCGTCGTCGTCATGGCAGTCGAGCACTGCGGCGCCGTCATCGCCACCGTCATCGTCATGGCAATCGAGCACCGCGCCGTCGTCGCCACCGTCGTCGTCGCAATCCAACGTGGCCGAGCCCTTGTCGCCGTCTTCATCGTCACAGTCGAGGACCGCGCGCTGGGCGTCACCGCCATCGTCATCGTCGCAATCGAGCGTGGTGCCGTCTTTGTCGCCGCCTTCATCATCGCAATCGAGGATCGCACGCTCGGCGTCGCCGCCATCGTCGTCATCGCAATCGAGCGTGGCACCGCCCTTGTCACCATCGTCTTCGCAATCGAGGACCGCTAAGTCGGTGCCCCCGTGTGCCAGCGCCTTACCGCTCACAACAAACGTCCAGTTGCACAACGCCAACAGAGCCGCCAGAAACGTGCAAATCTTCATCTTCTCCAACTCCCTTGCGATTAGAACTAGCCCCGAACAGCGCGCCGACGACGGCGCTGGCCGACCACGTGACCGACCGACGATGATTTCGATTCTCGACCCAGCACCCTGGAAATCAAGTCGCCCTGGGAAAGATTTAACGGAAAAACGAAGCGGGACGGCGTCGACCGACGGCGCCGCGGGATAGAACCCCGCGAGTCGGAAAAGGTTTCGCAGGTTTCCTCGACGACCGAGATAAATGCGGTTTGAATTAACCAGCCGACGAGCGTCGAACTGAAACGAGCAGCTGGAGCCGGCGCCGAAAGCGGGGCTCCCGCCTGAAGGCGAGCAAGGCGATGAGATGTGGTCATCCTAAACCCTTTGCGACACGTCCATTGCGTCGATCCTGGTCACGGGCCATCCTGGCAATCTTTGCCGGGGGTTTTTGGCCCGAGGTTCCGTTGTAATTGTTGCTGCACGATTGAACTTGCTGCACGCCGGCTGGGCTAGTGCGAGCGCTGCGTCAAGTCGCAGCTACTGGCCGCTGGCACTGCAAATTCCGGTGAATCGCGTCGTTTTCGGCTTTTGCCGAGTGGCGTCCATCGCGTCGATCAATACCGGCTGACGTCGAATCACCCGTGCAATCCATGACGGTGCAAACCGGGTGCCATTTCGTCGCAATGACCGAGATGCCTAGTGCTTTTCCAGCAGCAATTCAAGATAGCTGCGACGCTCGGACGGGCCCAGCTCCAGCTCGCCAGCCAACGATGCAATGACGGCCCTGGCCGCTTCGAGCGTCGTTTCGTCGGCTGTCAATTCCAGCTCGACGAATTCGCCCAGGCCGTCAATCGAGTCCCAAGCCCCATGGACACATTGGCCCCGGTGTTCCAATTCGAACGGCCGGCGAGTTTTGCGGACGGCGAGCACGCTGCGGAAACCGAGCGTCGTCAGCAGCTCGGCAAACGCGGCGCGATCCGCAGCGAGCGGCAATTCCAATTCGCGCCGCGACTTGGTGACCGCGTCGAGCTTGGGGCCTTTGTAGGTTACGAAGTGTTCGTCTCCGACGGAGCGAATCCGCAGGGCTTCGTCGGTCTGCGGCAAAGTCGCGGCACGGATGGGCGAAATACTCATCGATCTGCTGAATCGGTGTCCCGAACTTCGCGCCGAACTCATTCAATCGCCGCTCGAAGCGCGGTCGAGTCATTGACGCGATGCTTTTGCTCGACTTCGATATTCATGGCGCCAAAGAATTCATCGCGGTGGTTCATCGCGGAGATACGTCGGCTCGTCGATCGACTGGGGCTTGTCGGCTCGGGCAGCGACGCCCGGCGCGTCGAGTGCCCAGAGCGGGCTGATCTCCACGGCGATCCCTTCGGCAACCCGCACGTTTGCCTGCTGGAGCCAGCGGCGGTACTGCGCGATCAGGTGTTGCTGCACGTACTCGTGCGTGTCGCGTTGTGCTCCCGGCGCGTTCTTGAGCGGCGCGAACACGTCATGCTCGGGGTATTCCACCACGAGCGGATTCGCGGCGTGCGGTAACAGATCGAATATAAACCGCTCGAACTTCAACGCGTTCGGCTGCTTCGGCTCGACCAACTGGCCTCGACCGTCGACGTGCGGCACCCTCTTGCGAGCGACGTGGTACGGCAACGCGTCGCGCAGTTCGAGCGCTCGCTCGAGAAAGTCGACGGCGAAGACGTGTACGGCGATGCTGCCGGCCCAAAACTTGAGCGAACCGTCGGCATTGCGCTGTTCGGCGACGTCGTCCGGAAAATCGCTGTATTCGATCACCTGCACCCGGCCATCGACCGAGACAAAGTTTCCGAGTTTATCCTGCGGCGTTTCCTTGGCCACCGCCATCGACGTGAGTTCCGAGTCGGCGAGCAAGTGGTAGCCGATGAATTCCGCGTCGGCAAGCGGCGTGAGCGGATTGTCGACCTGAAGATAGAACAGATGCTTGACGCCGCGGCGGCGCATGTGCTCGATCGCGCCGCTATCGGCCAGCGCCGCGACCGTGCCGCCGTGACCATTGGGGCTCAAGAACAGTTCGCCCTTGGCCGCCAACAGCAGTTTGCCGCTCTCGGCGTCGACGGCCGGCATCGTGCCTTGGCGAAACACGACCAAGTCATCGGCCGCCAGACCGAATCGTTGCTGCCCTTCGAGAAATGCGACTTGCACGTCGTGCGTGACGGGGCTGGTCATCATGTAAACGGGGACAGCCGCCCCGTAGCGGTGGGCGGTGGCGAGCGCCTTCTCCAAATGAATCTGCAGCAGCGTCGCGCCGGACACCGGTCCGATCGGGTACATGCCCTTGGGCTGATCGAATCCCAGGCGACTACCCTGTCCGCCGGCCGTCAGGAGCACGCCAATCTCTCCTGCCGCCAGCGCCTGCGCGCCGCGGTCGCGGGCCTCGTCGCCGTGAATTGGCCGCGCCGGCGATCGGCCAGCCGGATGGCTGGCGGAGGTTCAGCCCGCCGCGACAGCGACGCCCAATCCTGGGCGGCTGCCGTCCGATGGAACAACTCGGCCACCTGGGCCATGTCAATTGCTGCGATCTGTCCGGCGAGGCGGGTCTGGCCCGCGGCATCCAATTCGTCCCAAAACTGCAGCAGGTGCTGCTGACCAAAGGGCTCCAGGCGGGCGGCCAGCTCGGCACGCTGGGGCGAATTTGTCTTCGCAGCGGTCATCAGAAAATCCAGCCTCGCACCCAGCCGTAAGCCAACAAGCACAATAGCGGAAACAACACGAATACCGTGCCATAAGTGAAGATCGATGTCCAGACGTGACGCGGCCAACGTGCCATCGGATCAGTGTAGCAGGTCCTAGAATCGCCGTGGCAGGTATATTCGATGCCCTGGAACAGTCCGACTTGCGGCTTATGCTGCCACGCCGTTGCGACCGGCGCTAGATCGCATTTATACTTGAAAGGCTGCTGAGGCGGGTTCGGCGATGCGTGCCGACTCATTCCATCAACTACCCCCGATATTTCACTAGGGAGTCCTTTCGTGGCATCCGGAAGATACCTGTTCACAAGCGAAGCGGTCAGCATGGGCCATCCTGATAAGCTGGCCGACCAGATTTCCGATGGCGTCCTGGACGCCATGTTTGCCCAGGACCCGCTGAGCCGCGTGGCCTGCGAGACGATGGTCACCACCGGCCTCTGCGTGATCGCGGGCGAAGTCACGACCAAGGCCACCGTCGACCTGCAGCAGGTCGTCCGCGACGTGGTCCGCGACGTCGGCTACACCGAGGCCGACATGGGCATCAGCGCCGATCATTGCTCGGTGCTGGTGGCGATCCACGAGCAGTCGCCCGACATCGCGATGGGCGTGAACGATGATGCGGCCGCCGGCAAAGACATCGGCGCCGGCGACCAGGGCCTGATGTTCGGCTACGCCTGCAACGACACCAAAGAGCTGATGCCGCTGCCGATCGCCTTGTCGCACCGGATCCTCAATCGCCTCACCGAAGCCCGCAAGAAGGGCGAAGTGAAATGGCTGCGGCCCGACTCGAAGAGCCAGGTCACCGTCGAATACGACGGCAACACGCCGATCCGCGTCGACACGGTCGTCGTCTCGACGCAGCACGGCCCCGATGTGTCGAACGCGGACATCAAGAAGTTCATCATCGAAAAGATCGTCAAGCCGTCGCTCGGCGAATGGGACAGCGACGACATCACCTACCACATCAATCCGACCGGCCGGTTCGTGGTCGGCGGCCCGCACGGCGACTGCGGCCTCACCGGCCGCAAGATCATCGTCGACACCTACGGCGGCTGGGGCCGGCACGGCGGCGGCGCGTTCAGCGGCAAGGACCCGACCAAAGTCGACCGCAGCGCGGCCTACATGGCCCGCTACGTGGCGAAGAACATCGTCGCCTCGGGACTGGCCGACCGCTGCGAAGTGCAGCTGGCCTACGCGATCGGCGTCTCGGAGCCGGTGAGCGTCCGTGTCGACACCGAAGGCACCGGCAAGATCGACGATGCGCGGCTCTGCGAGCTGGTGCGCGAGGTCTTCCCGCTCACGCCGTCGGGCATCATCAAGCACCTCGACCTGCGCCGGCCGATCTATCGCAAGACGGCCGCCGGCGGGCACTTCGGCCGCAACGAGCCGGAGTTCACTTGGGAAAAGACCGACAAGGCCCGCGAGCTGGCCAAGGCCGCCGAGGCGACCGCCGCCGCAACGTAAACTTCCGGGAGGGCGAGGCTCCCGCCGAGCCACCAGGATTCAATGCTCGCCACGGATGGGACATGGCATGAGGTCGAGGGCACCGGCGACAATTGGCGCCGAGCGCTCGCACCCGCGCTGGTGGCTTCGATCGCGCTGCTATTGGCAATCGGCGTTTTGCTATTCGTTCGCCGCCTGAGCGGGGCGCTGGAAGTGCCGCTTGCCCCCATTCCGCTCGCCGTCACCGCAACGGGTTTATCGCATGGGCGTCCGCCGTCCGCTTGCGTCTTCGCGACCGCCGCATCCCCTGGCTGCTCGCCCTGGTCCTGGGACTCTTTGCAGTCGCATGTTCGTATCCCGGCGCCGGGCAATCGACTGGCTGGTGTGGCTGGGAGCATTCGCGGTGCTCGCGCTGACACCGGCGAGGCGTAGCTCGCCGGCTAATGGCTCGGACCTAGAAGCGGGGCAGATCCTGCAGCAGCTCTCCCGTTCGCGCGGCGCCGAGGGGCGCGAAATCGTTCACGGCACGCTGTTGGCTGAATTCGCGCCGGGCGAACGAATCGCCGTGCTGCACGTCGCCTTTTGTCCGCCCTTCGAGCGACTGCCGTCCGTCGAGGCGGAAATCGCCGACGGCCCCGCGTGCGATGTGAAAATCGTCCAAGTGCTCCACCAGGGCGCCCGCCTCGAAGCGCGGCTCGCGCGTGCCAGCACCGCGGCCGAGCAAGTCCACGTCGAGATTCATCGCCGCCGGAACGCCCGATAGGCTTGCGGTTCAGAGCGTTTTGACGTTTCCGTCGCAGACCACGTGCGCAATCGCAGGGCGTTCCGCCATCGCCAACGGCCAATCTGGGCAGAATTGTCCAGCACGCGAACAGGGCTGCACGTGCTCCAGTTCCCGCGTTGTCGCGCTGTTTGCCTCTCCGGTATAATCCGCGCAGGATTGGCCAGCTTACCTCACGCGCAGCTGGGAGACGTCGCCACGAGCAAGCTGCGGATCGGATTCGGTGAGGACAGTCATCGCACGGAGCCGGGCGGGCCGTTGCGGATCGGCGGCGTCGACGTGCCGCACGATCGGCAGCTGGTCGGCCACAGCGACGGCGACGTGCTGCTCCACGCCGTGACCGACGCGCTGCTGGGCGCAGCGGCGCTGCCCGACATCGGCCGCATGTTCCCCAACACCGACCCCGCCCACCGCAACCGCGACTCGGCCGAGATGCTCGCCATCGCCGCCCTCAAGGTGACCGAGGCGGGCTACCAGATCGTGAACCTCGACTGCGTGGTCCACGCCGAGAGGCCGAAGCTCTCCGACTATCAGGACGCCATCCGCCACCGCATCGCCGGCATCCTCCACCTCAATCCGCACGACGTCGGCCTGAAGGCCAAGACGGGCGAAGGCGTGGGACCGGTGGGGAGCGGCGAAGTGATCGAAGCGCGGTGCGTGGCGCTGGTGGAGGCGAATGGCGAGAGCACCGGCGAGGCGTAGCTCGCCGGCTATTTCATCAATCAACAATTCATCGATCATCTATCTGCAATTCCATGAGCGTATCGACTCGACCTATGCCTGCTAAAACAGAATCTGCCGCCGCCCCGCATCCGACGCTTCGCGTCTACAACACGCTCTCGCGCAAGAAGGAACCGTTTCGCACCGTGCGGCCCGGCAAGGTCGGCATCTATCTCTGCGGGCCGACGGTCTACGACAAGGCCCACATCGGCCACATGGTCGGGCCGGTGATCTTCGACACCATCAAGCGCTATCTCGAATACTGCGGCTACGACGTCACCTGGGTCGTCAACATCACCGACGTCGACGACAAGCTGATCAAGAAGGCCAACGAGCGGGGCATCTCGATGCTCCAGGTCGCCGAGGAGAACATCGCCGACTACAACTGCAATCTCGCGGCGCTGGGCGTCGACCAGATCGACCATTTCCCGCGGGCGACCGAGTGCATGCCGGAGATCATCGCGTTCATCGAAGAGCTCATTGAGCGCGGCTTCGCCTACGCATCGGACGGCGACGTGTACTTCGACGTCGGCAAGAGACGCCGCAATACGGCAAGCTCTCGAACCGCAGCGTCGAGTCGGTCCACGGCGACGGCGGCGAGACGGCCGCCCGCAAGCGGCACGTGGCCGACTTCGCCCTCTGGAAGTCGGCCAAGCCGAGCGAGCCCTCGTGGGACAGCCCCTGGGGCAAGGGCCGGCCGGGCTGGCACATCGAATGCTCGGCCATGAGCCGCAAGCTGTTGGGCGAGACGTTCGACATCCACGGCGGCGGGCTCGACCTGGTGTTCCCGCACCACGAAAACGAAATCGCCCAAAGCGAATGCTGCCACGGCAAGCCGATGGTCACCTACTGGGCCCACAACGGCCTGCTGCGCGCCGGCGCCGTGAGCGGCAAGATCGGCGGCCGCAGCGAGCGCGAAGGCGAGCCCGCTTCAGCGAGCGGGCAACACGGCCCGATGCCGTCACCGGCAAAATGAGCCGCTCCAAAGGTGCCGGCGGCCTCGCCGACCTGATCCAGCGCCAAGGCGGCGAGCGGATCCGCTTCTTCCTGCTGCGAACCCACTACCGCAGCACGGTGCTGTTCAACGAGCCCGCGATCGAAGAAGCCGGCATCGGCCTGGAATCGTTCTACCGCCTCTTCAAACGCTACACGCGCATCACAGGCAAAGACTTCTACGCCCTAAAACCCGCCACCCAACGCCAGGACGGCGAGTTCGCTTCAGCGAGCGGGGACCCCGTGTTGAGCGCCGCCGCCGAACTGCCGCCAAAAATTCCTCGCCGCGATGGATGACGACTTCAACACCGGCGGCGCGATCGGCGAGCTGTTCGAGCTGGCAAAGATCACCAACAAGTATTGCGACGATGCCGACCTCGAAGGCAAAGGCAAGAGCGACGCCGCCGCCGTGGCAAAGTTCACGACGCTGCTCACGACGCTCAAGGAACTGGCGAACATGTTGGGAGTCTTCATCGCGCCCTCAGCTAAACCGCAAGCGGCCGGCGGGGACGAGCTGCTGGCCAAGGTGATGCCGCTGGTGATCGAATTGCGTGCCGCGGCCCGCAAGAACAAGAACTTCGCCGTGGCCGACAAGATCCGCGACGCCCTCGGGCCCGATCGGCATCACGCTCGAAGACCGCGCCGGCGGCACCGAGTGGTCCGGCGGCGGCCCCGCGGCCCTCGACGCCATGATGAAACTCCTGATCCAACTCCGCGCCGACTCCCGGGCGGCAAAAGACTTCGCCACCGGCGACATGATTCGTAACCAACTCACGGCCGCCGGCGTGACGCTGGAAGACCGAGCCGGCGGCACGGAGTGGACGCGGGCCTAATCGGCGTTGGGCCGGGCCGGCCAACCTGGTGTACAATAATGGAGGTCGTTCCGAATTCGCTCCGGTTTGGAGTATCGTATGACAAAGACGCTGCAAAAGGTAATCGATGAAGTTGCCCAACTTCCTCCAGACGAACAGGAGACCTTCGCTGCATGGATGCTCGAAGAACTGCGATCCGAGCAGCGCTGGAATGAGTTGTTTGCGCGTTCGCAGGATATGCTCGTCAAAATGGCTGAGGAAGCTCTGGCGGAGCACAAAGCTGGCAAAACGCTGCCGCTCGATCCGGACACCTTATGACTTCGCATACGACGCAGTCCTTCCGAGACCGTCTCGCCAAGCTACCCAAGAACATTCGTGCCCAGGCACGTGCTGCATACCGACGGTTCCAGGCCGACCCAAATCACAAGGGCCTTCACTTCAAGAAGGTGCATAATTCTGGTCCCGTATATTCCGCCCGAATTAACGACGACTATCGGTTTGTTGGCATTTTAGAGGGGAGCGAAATCGTCTGGTTCTGGATCGGCAAGCATGAGGAATACGAGCGGTTGCTGAAACAGTTGTAGGACTGGCGTATGCGTCCTCGCTTCTCACTGCGTGCTTTTTTTGCTTTTGCCGCCCTCGTGGCGGTGGTGTGTGCGTGGTGCGTGCTGCCGTCGATGGCGGCGCGACGGATGGTGCGGGCGATGGCCGACGGGGACTATGGAGCGGCCGACCAGATGTTTCGCGACGAGAGCGACCGCTGCCTCGCGAAATGGAACCAAGAGCATTGGTCGTTTCACGCGGCGGGGCGACTGGCGCCGGTCACGCTCGGCCAACTCATCGCAGGCTGCCGGGTTGTCGAGTTCAATGTCAACTACTTCGCTTTGGACCAGACCGTGAACCGCGACGGGTTGATCACCGTGTCGCTCTGGGGAGCGAGCAAGCCAAAGGTCGGACCGGAACGATATGGCTCGATGATCATCGACGGCATTCCCAGTTCCACTCGCATCTTAGAACGATAAAGGTCCCACGCTACGATGATCGTCCTCGGCATCGATCCTGGCCTCAATACGACTGGATACGGCGTGCTCGATTTCGTCGAGCGGCAACCGAAACTGGTCGAGGCGGGCGTCGTCCGCGGCAAGCAGAATGCGTCGCTCGCCGAACGCGTGGCGGAGATTCACGCAGGCGTCGCGGAAGTGATCAAGTCGCTCGCGCCCGAAGTGCTGGCGATCGAGGAGCTCTATTCGCACTACGACCGGCCGACGACGGCGATTTTGATGGGTCACGCCCGTGGCGTGATCCTGCTGGCGGCGGCCGAGGCGGGCGTCGCCGTGCACAGCTATCCGTCGACGCAGGTCAAAAAGACGATCACGGGCAACGGTCATGCGGCGAAGTGGCAGATGCAGGCGGCGATTCGGCAGGAGCTGGGCCTAGCGGCCGATCCGGAGCCGCCCGATGTGGCGGACGCATTGGCGATCGCGCTGTGCCACTGTTATTTGACGCGGCACGCTTCGATGATCGCTGGCGAGTAGGGGCTGGGGGCTGGGGGCTGGGGGCGGTATGATTTGCCGCGTGCGGGCGTTAGACACTTTCGTGCCCAATCGACGCCAGCCCCGATCGCAGTCGCGTGGCCGCGACCGCGAACATCAGTCCCCAGTCCCAAGTCCCCAGCCCCAAGTTCAATGATCACGAAAATAACCGGCCTGCCCATTTCCGTTGTTGGCGACACGCTCACGCTGGCCGTGGGGGCGTTCGAATACGAAGTGCTGATCCCCGAGTTCGCCCGGCGGCGGCTGCAGGAGCAGCTCGGCCGCGAGGTCAGTCTGCACACGATCGAATATCTTGAAGGCAACGCGATGCAGGGGCGGCTCGATGCCGCGGCTGGTCGGCTTTTTGAGCCCGATCGAGCGGGAGTTCTTCGAGATGTTCTGCGAAGTGGACGGCGTGGGGGTGAAGAAGGCGCTGCGGGCGATGGTCCGGCCGGTGCAGGAAGTGGCCACGCTGATCGAGGAGCAGGATGCGAAAGGTCTGGCGACTCTGCCCGGCATCGGGCCGGCGACGGCTGAGCGGGTGATTGCTAAGCTGCGGCGCCGTGTGCCAAAATTCGCTTTGCTCGTCGGTCGGGATCTGCCCGCGACCGCGGAAATCGAGCGCGATCTGCTCTCCGAAGCCTTTGAAGTCCTGCGGGCCCTGGGGCACGGCGAGAGCGATGCCCGTCGGCTGGTGGACGAAGCCCTCGACAAGAAGCAAAAGTACAAAGACGTCGACTCGCTGCTACACGCGATCTACGAGAAGTCGCACGGATAGGCGTGTTGGGTGGCTGGAATTGCCCTGGACGGCGAACGGCAATCTTGCTTCAATCCGTCCCCCCACCGGTGTGCGAAATGCACCCAGCTCCCCTCCGCCGCAGACGGTTTGCAGGTCGACGTCATGTCGCACACCGAATTAGCTTCGCCGCGGCCATCGTCCCGGATGCTCAGCTTGGACTTGTTGCGATTGCTGGCCGTCGTCGCGGTGCTGGGCCACCACATGGAGGCGCCACCCGAGGAAACTCCCCGACTCGTGAAGGCGGGGCTCGACGCCTGGATGCACGGCGGTGGGCTCGGCGTCGATCTGTTCTTCGTGCTGAGCGGCTTTCTCGTTTCCGGCTTGCTCTTCTCGGAATACAAAAGACACGGCAATCTATCCGTGAAGCAGTTCTACCTGCGTCGCGGCTGGAAGATTTATCCCGCGTTCTACTGCCTGCTCGCGGTGAGCTACGTCTGCCACTGGCTGGTGGTCGGCACGAAGATGCGCGACCGCCCGTTCTTTACCGAGTTGCTCTTCATCCAGTGTTACCAGCAGGCCTACTGGAACCACACCTGGACGCTGGCCGTCGAAGAGCACTTTTACATCTTGCTGCCGCTGCTGTTGCTGCTGTTGGTCCGCGCAACCCCGGGACCGCCAACCCATTCCGTTCGTTACCCGCTCTGGTCGGCATCACGTCGGTCGTCGTGTTGACCGTCCGATTAATCAACTATGGCCTGCGTAGCGACTACTCGTTTTACACGCACGCATTTCCCACACACTTGCGAATCGATTCCCTCTTCTTCGGCGTGGCACTCGGCTACGCGTATCATTTCCATTACGAGTGGTTCGCCCGCACGTTTCGGCCCTGGCGATATGCGCTGCTGCTGGTGGGTGTAGCCCTGTTATGGGCTCCGCTGCCGCAGGGGCTTTCGACCCGTTTTTACCAGAATACGTTCGCGTTCACGCAGCACTATCTGGGGGCCGCCGCTTTGCTGGTCGGCACGGTGCTCTGCCAGATTCCGCGCAACCGCCTTACCGGCTCCCTCGCCACGCTGGGGTCGTACTCGTATTCGATCTATCTGTGGCACATGGCACTGATGTACTGGGCGTGTTGGAGCATGCGCGACGCCGGAGTGCCCTGGAGCCAGCGGACGCTGCTGTACATGGTCGGGGCGTTCGTAATCGGCATTTCGATGGCCAAACTGGTGGAATTGCCGGTGCTGGCCTTCCGGGACCGCATGTTCCCTTCGCGTTCGGGTATCCCCACGGCCACGACGCCGACGACGGCGGAGCTGGTGCCCGCGGCCCGCACCGCCGCGTGAGGCGACTGCGCCGGGCGATTCACATGCGGCCGCACGATATAATTCGACATGCTGCCGACCGCCGACTCGCCGATGCGTGCCTCCGTTTTTGGCCGATCTGCGGCTGGAGTCTGGCGGCTGGCACGACCGTTGTTGGTCGCCTATCTACTCGTGGTGCTCGCCGTCATGTTCCTCGAAACCAGGCTGGTCTACCCGATTCCGCCGCTGTCGCAGGGTGACTGGCACCCGGCGGGACTCGATTTTGAGGACGTTTGGTTCACGTCCGAAGACGGCACGAAGCTGCACGGCTGGTTCGTCGATCATCCCGCGGCGAAGCGGGCCATCCTCTATTGCCACGGCAACGGCGAAGACGTCGGCACGAACGCCGACCTGGTAGCCGAGCTCTCCAAGTCGCTCGACGCATCGGTCTTTATTTTCGACTACCGTGGTTATGGTCATAGCGAGGGTGTGCCGAGCGAGGCCGGCTGCATCGCCGATGGTCTCGCTGCCCAACGCTGGCTTGCCCAGCGACTCGGCAAGCGACCGGACGACGTCGTGGTGACGGGCCGCTCGCTCGGTGGGGCGATCGCGACCGCCGTCGCCGCGGCCAACGGTGCCCAGGCGTTGGTGCTGGTCAACGCCTTTTCGCGGATGACCGACGTCGCTGCTCACCACTACCCCTGGCTTCCGGTTCGGTTGGTGATGAAGAATCGCTACGACTCGGTGGCTCGGATTCGCAAATATGACGGTCCCGTGTTTCAAAGCCACGGCACCGCGGACTGGATCGTGCCGATCCGTTTCGGCCGCGAGCTGTTCGACGCGGCGCCGACCGCTCAAAAGCAGTTTGTCGAGTACGACGATGAAGGCCACAACGACCCGGTGCCCGCAAATTACTACCGCAAGCTGGCGGCATTTCTCGACAAGACGACGGGTGCATCCCCGGTCCGCAGCGCCGGCGGCACGGAGTAAACCACCGCAGAGGGGGGTGGTGCGGTAATGATTGCCCCGCTAGAGTCGGTCCAGACTTGCGGATTGAGCCCGACGATTGGACTATACCTGCGGTGGTTCTGGGCTATTATTTTCCAAGGCCAGAACGCTCCCCTCGCAAGTACCTGCCCCTGCCGATAATTAGGTTTGCCTCCCGTGGCTCCTGCCGGAACTGCCACCAGTGAAGCCCTGATATCTCCCACCCTCCTAAATCGACAGATCCTCCCCTATTTCCCCAAGTATCGACAACGGCCAGTGGATCAGCTACGCTAGGCATCGCTGCTAGCAACCCCCACCGGCCGATCGGTCCCGCCAGGCGTACACTCCTCCAGGATGCGATTGAAGTGATCATCCGAATCATTGAACGGTCGTTGGTCTACCCGATTCCCTCACGTGAGCGCGGCGATTGGCGCCCGCGCTGGTTGCGGCCGCAAAACGTCTGGTTCCGCGCGGCGGACGAGACGAAGCTCCACGGCTGGTACGTCCCGCACGCCGAACCCAAGCGATTCGCGATCTACTGCCATGGCAATGGCGAGCATGTCGCCGATCAGGCGAACCTGATGTTCCGGCTGCAGTCGCATCTGCAGGCGACGATGTTTGTCTTCGACTACCGCGGCTACGGCCGTAGCCGTGGCAAACCCTATGAAAAGGGCTGCATCGCCGACGCACTGGCTGCCCAGCGTTGGTTGGCCCGCAAAGAAGGCATCCGCAACGAAGACGTCACGGTCATCGGCCGCTCAATCGGCGGCGCGGTCGCCGTGGCCGTCGCTGCCGAGCAGGGTGCCCGGGCCCTGGTGCTCGAAAACACGTTCAACAAGATGACCTCGGCGGCGGCTCACCTCTACCCGTGGCTGCCCGTTCGGCTTGTCATGCGGAACCGGTACAACTCGCTGAAGCGGATTCGCAATTACCACGGTCCGCTGTTCCAATGCCACGGCACGGGAGATGAGATTGTGCCGATCGAGATGGGCCGGGAACTGCACGAGGCGGCCCCCACCGATTTCAAGCAGTTCTACGAGATTCCCTTTGCTCGTCATAACGACGGTTTGCCGCCCAACTATTATGCGGCGCTGGGGGAATTTCTCGACCGGGTCGACGAAGCGGCCAAGGCGCCAGTGCCGCACCGTCGCAGCAAGCGACAGCTGGTGTCGTAGCACCGCAATTCAGGGCGCGCGGAGCAAGCTCCGCCGCTAATTCTGGGGTGGTGGTGCCATTTAGCGGCGGGGCTTGCTCCGCGCGTATTCCTCGATGGGTTACCCGCCGCTTCGCGGCATCGCCGTTTCCGCGGTTTGGCCGGTTCTGGTATAGTTCACACATGCCCCGTGAACGGATCCTCTCCGGCGATAGCCTGCACGAAACTGCCTCCGGCAATCCCCCTCCGAACCCCGCGGCGACGCGCGAAGCACTCTCCAAGCTCCGCGACGACGAGATCGCCCTGCGGCCCCGCCACATGCACGAGATGGTCGGCCAGCGGCAAGTCGCCGAGCGGCTGGCCATCGCCGTCGACGCCGCCCGCAAACGCAAGGAACCGCTGGGCCACATCCTGCTCGACGGCCCGCCCGGCCTCGGCAAGACGACCTTCGCCACTTGCATCCCGCGCGATCTGGGCGTTTCACTGCAGATCACCAGCGGCGCCGTCCTCGCCGCGCCCAAGGACCTGCTGCCGTATCTCACCAATGCGGAAGAGGGCTCGATCCTGTTCATCGACGAAATCCACCGGCTGCCCAAGGCGGTCGAGGAGTTCATGTACCCGGCGATGGAGGATTTTCGCGTCGACATTACGCTCGGCGAAGGGGCCGGGGCCCGCACGGTGACCATGCGGCTGCGGCCATTCACCGTGATCGGAGCCACCACCCGCAGCGGCCTGCTGTCGGCGCCCTTGCGCGACCGCTTCCAGGTCCGCGAGCATCTGGATTTCTACAGCGTCGCGGAGCTCACCGAGATTGTCCGCCGGAACGCAGCAAAGCTTAAAATGACACTGGCCGACACCGCGGCCGAGAAGATCGCCACCTGCAGCCGCGGCACGCCCAGGATCGCCAACAATCGCCTCCGCTGGGTGCGCGACTATTCCACGAGCCGCCACGACGGCACTGCCGCCTTTGAGATCGCGGTCGCCGCGCTCGACATGCTCGGCATCGACCAGCTCGGCCTCGACCCCCAGGACCGCAAGTACCTCGAGACGATCCTCCGCGTGTTCCACGGCGGCCCGGCGGGCATCGAGGCCATCGCCCACACGATGAACCTGGCGCTCGACACGCTGGTCGACGAAGTCGAGCCATTCCTGCTCCGCTCCGAGTTGGTCACCCGCACGCCGCGAGGTCGCAAGCTGGCCAACAAGGCCTACGAGCACCTCGGTGCCACGCCGCCGGAAGACGCGTTGGATCATCGCGGCGAAGAAGCAGGTCCACTGCCACTTTTCGATTAGCAAGCCGCCCCAACCGTCGAGTGGCACTCGATGCAGACTTCCGTGTGGAGCTGGGCCTCGACGTTGTCGCCACGGTAGGTCGCGGAAACGGGCGCGGCGAATTGTGGGTCGGCGGCGGCGGCGACCGCGACGTGATGCTGGGCGACCGCCAGGCCGCGCGTTGGGTCGTAGCCTCTCCAGCCGGCGCCCGGCAGATAGACCTCGGCCCAGGCGTGCAGGTCGCGCTTGCCGATGTTGCGATAGGCGTCCTGATATCCGCTGACAAACCGGGCGGCGAGCCCCACACAGCGGCAAGCGTCGATGAAGACCATCGCCAGATCGCGGCAGGCGCCCTGCCGCTGTTCCATCGTGGTCGCGGCCGGCCAGGGTGCGCCGGTCTCGCGGCGGACCAGCTTGATCCGATCGCAGATCGTGTTCGACAGCCGGGTCAAATAGGGAACCAGCTCATTGCCGGCCGCCTCGCGGACTTTTTCCGCCAGCTCACGCACCGGGTCGCTATGCGTCGGCATGGACGCCCGCCGGAACGCGTTGGCCAGCTGCGTCAGCTCCCAGGGCTGGTAGCCGATCGGCAACCGGCAGTTGTCCGGCGTGAGCAGGTAGTCGTACGGATTCTCGCGGAGCGTCTCGACTTCGGAGATGGCCCGAATGGTCATCTGTTCGTGCCGGCCGTCGAACCAGGCCTGCGTCACCAGGTTGCCGTCGGCATCGAGCGACGTCGTCATCCCGGCTGGTTCCGGTTCGACCGTGAACTCGTACCGCAAAACCCGCTGGGCCGCGTCGTTCCGCGGCTGGAATCGCAGCTGATGCGGTTCAAAGAACACTGGTCGCGTGAAACGATACTCCGTGAGATGATCGGTTTGGAACAACATGGTGGTTTGAGGGGGCTGACAACAAAAGGGTTGAAAACGATGCGTCGCGTGCC
The DNA here is from genome assembly GCA_963808175.1 of uncultured Planctomycetota bacterium. Taxonomy (GTDB): domain Bacteria; phylum Planctomycetota; class Planctomycetia; order Pirellulales; family Lacipirellulaceae; genus DASYDU01. The sequence goes on from CAWEEU010000010.1 coordinate 149,161, forward strand.
CGGCTAGGGACTGGTCGCACAAACGACCAGTCCGTCAGGTTGAAACTTTAGTGTGAAAACTGCGTCTGTCTCTGCGTGGCCAACGTCTCCAGGGGGCGTTTGGCGAAGAACGACTCGTATACCGCCTCGCCGACATGGTTGAGCCGCTTCTGAAAATCGTCGATAAATTCGTGCAAACCGCCGGCAATTACTTCCTCGGCCTGGGTATAGGCGAGCTCGGCCCGCAGCTGTCCCATCCGCTGTTCGGCGGTGTTCGAGAAGCTGCCGGGTGGCGTGCCGGAGATCGAATGTAACGACTCGTTGGCGCGGGTGAGGCAGTGCAGCACCGCTCGCGGAAACTCCTTATCGAGCACCAGGAATTTCACCACGTTCACCGGCGAGATCCGCCCATGCCGCTGGCGGTACATCTCCAGCGCGCTGGCGCTGCGCAGCAGCGCCAGCCACTGGACGTCGTCGTAGGGCGTGCCCACGTCGGTCGCCTTAGGCAGCAAGATGAAATACTTCACGTCGAGGATGCGGGAGGTCTTGTCGGCCCGCTCGATCATCCGCCCCAACTGGCAGAAATGCCAGGCCTCGCCGTGCGTCATGGTGGCGTCCGTGACGCCCAGAAACTGTTGGCCGGAGACATTGACCTTGTCGTAGAAGTGGTACGGATCGTCGAGCACGTCTTCGAGCGTCCCGCCGTCGCGGACCATCAGGTAGAACTTGTTGATGTGCTCCCACATCTCGGCGGAGATGATCTCGCGAACGCTGCGGGCGTTTTCGCGGGCACTGCGGAGGCAGGAGAGAATCGAGTTCGGGTTGTCGGCGTCGAACGTGAGAAACTGGACGACGGTCTCCTTGGTCGTGGTGCCGACGCGCTCCTGGAACTGGGCATCGTCGCCCGTGATCACCACCAACGGCCACCACTGTTGCCCCGCCTCACCCGGCATGTCGAGGCTCAGATTGAGGTTCACCGAGATGAACCGCGCGACGTTCTCGGCCCGCTCGACGTAGCGGCTCATCCAGTAGATCGAATCGGCGACGCGGCTGAGCATGGTGTAGGATGCTGGATGCTGGATGCTGGATGCTGGAAATCCAGCATCCGGCATCTTGCATCCAGCATCTTGCCTTTCACGAAACGACCCAGGTATCTTTGCTGCCGCCGCCTTGCGACGAATTGACCACGAGCGAACCCTTCTTCAATGCCACCCGCGTCAGTCCGCCGGGCAGCACGTAGATTTCGCGGCCGTACACGATGAACGGGCGCAAGATCGACGTGCCGCCCTTCGAGGCTGCTGTCGGTGAGCACCGGCACCCGCGAGAGGCTGAGCGTCGGTTGGGCGATGTAGTTGCGGGGATTGGCTTTGATCAATTCGCCGCACTTGGCCCGCTCCTCCGCACTCGAGCGCGGACCGATCATCAGCCCGTAGCCGCCCGACTCGTTCGCCGGCTTCACCACCAGCGAATCGAGGTTCCCCAGCACGTGGTTTCGCTGGGCTGTCATCCCAGCAAACAAACGTCGGCACGTTGGGAATGATCGCCTCTTCGCTGAGGTAGTACTTGATGATCTCCGGCACGTAGGCATAAACGACCTTGTCGTCCGCGATGCCGGTGCCCGGCGCGTTGGCCAGGGCGATCCGACCTGCACGATACGAGTCCATCAATCCCGGTACGCCGAGCATCGAATCCTCACGGAACGCCAGGGGATCGATGAAATCATCGTCGATCCGGCGATAGAGCACGTCGATCCGCTCGAAGCCCTTGGTGGTCCGCATGTAGACGAACCCGTCGGAGACCACCAGGTCGCGGCCCTCCACCAGATCGACCCCCATCTGCTGGGCCAGGAACGAGTGCTCGAAGTAGGCCGAATTGAAGCTCCCGGGCGAGAGCAGCGCGACCGACGGCACCCGCACCTGGTCCTCGCGCAAGAATTGCAATGCATCGAGCAATCGGCTGCAGTAGTCGTCGACCGGCATGATCGACGTCTGCTCGAACAATTGTGAGAACGTCTGCTTCATCAGCTGCCGGTTTTGCAGCACGTACGACACGCCCGATGGGCAGCGGAGATTGTCCTCGAGCACATAGAACTGGCCGTTCGAGTCGCGGACCAGATCGGTGCCCGTGATGTGGCACCAAATGCCCCGCGGCGGCGTCAGGCCGATGCATTGCTTGCGAAAGCCGGTCGCGGTGGCGACCACGTGCTCTGGCACCACGTCGTCGCGGACGATCCGCTGATCGTGGTAGATGTCTTCGAGAAACAAATTGAGCGCGGTGATCCGCTGCTTCAGTCCCCGTTCGAGCCATTGCCATTCTTTGTTGGCGATGATTCGCGGCACGATGTCGAACGGAATGATCCGCTCGCGGCCCTGCGTGTCGCCGTAGACGTTGAACGTGATGCCGAGCTGGACCATCGAGCGGTCGGCCGCCTTTTGGCGACGGGCCAGCTCGTCGGCGGTCATCGTCTGCATGCGACAAAACAGCGGGTGGCAATCGGAGCGCGGCGATCCATCGCCATCGAACATCTCATCGTAGAAATCACCGCGGTCGTAATCAGCAAAGTGGAAATTGTCCATGCGTTTTGACGTCGCGCCGTGGCGCAAATCCTGACGCGGCGGGGAGAGTACTGCCGAAAGCTCGCTCATCATGTCTCCGATCCTACCATTTAGAACCCGGAAGCAAACTGGGGACGACGGCCCGCCTCTCTCCGCATGCAACCTGTCACCGTCGGCAAAGCTCAGGAGGAAGAGGCGGGGGAAACATCCCCACGGATCGTTAGCCGCCGAACCAATTGCTCGATTGCAAACCGCGCGCCGGCCTCGCCGGTCCGATATCAATCGTCCAATGCCGCGTCAACTCTGTTGTCACCATTGGAGATACGACAATGATCCGGGCCGCACCGTAGTGCATCCGTGGGCGCCACGACGCGGCGACTGCCCATGAATCGGGCAGCCAGTGCCCGGAATTCTCCAACGCATTAGGTCCCTGCCAATATTTTTAGCCGAACCCCCTTCCGGGTCGGTCCGTATATGCCGACGAAGCTGGCGGGTTTTGCGGCAACGGACTGGATTGGTTGATGCGGCCGCAAATGGACGGGACAATGCTAGCTCCTCCCTGCGGGACCTCATGGCGGCCGGCTTCCCGCGAAATCCCTCGCTCGATAGCGGGCTGCAGCCACCGTCACCCACGGCAATCGGCCTCCGCACGTACTTCCCAGACACTCGCTGAGATCTACCTCCATGATTCACCGACTCGCATCCCCTCGTCATCGCCTCCAAGGGGCGCTGCTCCTGCTATTGCTATGGTCAATCGGCTTTTGCCGAGCGACGCCAGTGCACGCCGATCTGCTCGCCGGCAGCTATGCCCTGAGCTCGGTGCTGCGTTTCACGGATGACGGAACGCCACTCACCGATAACGACATTGATTTCGGCACGGCCGGACTGAACCAGGCCGCCGGCGTGACGGTGGGCCCGGACGGCAACATCTACGTCAGCAGCATCGCCACGGGTGAAATCCTGTTTTACGACGGCGCGACCGGCGCCCCTTTGCCCTCGCCTCACCCGGGCGGCCGCGACGGGCTCTTTGCCACGCTGCTCAATGAAGGTAATCAGGACATGCCGGTCGGTGGACCTGGCCCGCTCCGCTTCGGGCCGGATGACGGCAAGCTTTACGTCGCCGACTTCAATGGCAACTCGATCCGCGTCTTCGACGGCACGACCGGCGACGAACAGGCCCCGGCCGGAGTCATGGACCTGAACATGATTCCGGGCAAAGCCGGGAGCGTCGCATTCGGCCCGGACGGCGCGATCTACGCCGGCGATTTCAACACCGCCAGCGTCTACCGTTTCGACCATGGCGTCGCCAGCTATTTTGTGCCGCCCCAACAGACCGGAGCCCTGTACGCCGCCAGTTCCTTGATGTTTCTTCCCAATGGTCATCTCTTGGTCAGCGACCTGATCGGCAACCGACTGGTCGAATTCGACGAGAACGGCCAGAACCCCGTCGACTTTGCCGTGATTCCGCCGCTCGACAATCCGCCGAATCCCGAGGGCCAAAACCCGTTCGGCAGCAATTTCCCCTCCGATCTGGCGTTCGACCAAGACGGCAACATCGTGCTGGCGGTGCTCGGGTACACCTATCCACCGGACAATCGAGGTCAGTTGTTGCGATTCGACCTGGACGGCAATCCGCTCGGCGATCCACCGGGAACACCCTTGGTCGACGACGCACCGACCCTCTCGAGCGTGGCCTGGATCAAGTCGGCTAGCGCGATTGCAGGCGACTACAATGGCGACGGCAGCGTGAACGAGTCCGACTACCTCAAATGGAAGGCCGACTTCGGCAAATGGGTCGCCAAAGGCGGCGGCGCCGACGGTAACGGCGACGGCGTTGTCGACGCCGGTGACTACACCGTTTGGCGGGATGCGCTGCCGGAAACCGCGCCTGAAGCGGCCGGCGTGCCGGAACCGACCACCGGCCTGCTGCTCGTTGCCGCGTCAATGCTAGCCCTGGGAACAAGATCTCGCACCTAGCGTAGCATTGAAGAGTATCTACCGGCGGCTTGGCGTCGCCGCTCACACCAACGTAGTCCAGGAGGACAATTCGATGAAGAAAGCACTTCGATCGTTTGGCGTCGGCATGTCGATGGCGATCGCCGCCGCGATCGCCGCCGTACCCACCGCCTATGGGGCCGATGCAAAGACTGAGAATAACGCGGGCGCGAACGACTCCGAGCACAAGAAACTCGCGGTCGGCGATACCGCCCCCGCCTGGAAAGACCTCATCGGCGTCGACGACCAGAAACACAGCCTCGGCGAGCACGCCGACGCCAAAGCGGTCGTCGTCGTCTTCACGTGCAACCACTGCCCGGTCGCCCAGGCCTATCAAGATCGCATCATCGACATTGCGTCCGACTACGCCGACAAGGGCGTCGACGTCGTGGCGATCAACGTCAACAACCTCGAAGCGGACAAGCTGCCGAAGATGAAAGAACGGGCTGAGGAAAAGGGCTTCAAGTTCGATTACCTCTACGATCCTTCGCAGGAGATCGGCCGGGCCTATAGTGCCGCCGTCACGCCCCACGTCTTCTTGCTCGACGGTGCGAGAAACGTCGCTTACATCGGCGCGATCGACGACAACATGAATCCGGACAAGGTTACCAAACACTACCTCCGCGACGCCATCGACGCGGTGCTGGCCGGCAGCAAGCCGGAGACGCCACGACCAAGCCGGTCGGCTGCGGCATCCAGTATGAATGACTGCCGCCCACGGTCAGTCTGCCGCTTGCGGTTTAGCTAACCTGGCGGTGTTGTGCTGCGCGCTAATCGGCTGTGCGGAATCGGCATCCGTCGCCCCGGAAGCCAAACCTAAGGACCGCGTCGAAATTCCGCTCGTCGATCGAGCGGCGTTCGACGCGGTCCTCGCTGGCCTCGAGGGCAAAGTCGTGCTCGTCGACTGTTGGGCCACCTGGTGCGGGCCATGCGTCGCGCAATTGCCGCACTCGATCCAGCTCGCTCACGAGCAGCAGGGCGCCGGACTGGCGGTCGTCACGCTCAATTTCGACGATCCCGAGTCTGCCGACCAGGTCCGCCAGACTCTCGCCGCTGCCGGGGCGGACGCCGGCGTGACGAGCCTGCAAAGCAAATTCGGCAGCAGTAGTGAGTCGATGGTCACCTTCGAGATCAGCAGCGGTGCCCTGCCCCACTACAAGCTCTTCGACCGCCGGGGCCAGCTCCGCCAGGTGTTCGAGCTCGATCCGTCCGCCAAACAACAGTTTTCGCCCGCCGACGTCGACCAAGCCGTCGCCGATTTGCTCGCCGAGTGATCCCAATCCGTTGTATCCTATTCCTATGACGCGGCATCACAATCCCTGGGAGGTCGAAGCTCCTGCCGAGCACCGAATCGCCGATCCCAGGCTCGGCAGGAGCCTCGCCCTCCCGGCCGGCAGACTAAGACCCGCATTTTCGCTCATCGAGCTGCTGGTCGTAATCCTGATCATCGGCATCTTGACGGGGCTGTTGATCCCGGCGGTGCAGGCGAGCCGATCGGCCGCCGCTCGCAACACCTGTGCGAACAATCTCCGCCAGCTAGGTGTCGCCGCCCACAACCACCAGGCGGCGCTGGGATACTTTCCCGCCGGTTCGGTGGCGCAGGAATTTGCCGCCGAGCCGTGGACCGCCTGGTCGTTCTATCGCTGGTCCGCCCTGGCGGCGCTGACACCGTATCTGGAAAACACGGCGGCCTACAACTGCGCTCGATCTGACCGTTCCGCTCTATGGCGGCGTCACGTTTGCCGTCCGGCCTGAGAACGCGGAGGCCGTCAAACTTATCGTCCCCGAGTTTCTCTGTCCCAGCGACGTGGGCCGGGCCGTCACCGAAGGTTTCGGGCCCACCAACTACGCCGTTTTGCGCCGGTTCCGGCGCCGGCGGCGGCACGCCCCGCAACACAGACGGAATCTTCTTCGTCAATTCCGAGACCACGCCCGGCAAGATTACCGACGGCCTGTCGAAAACGGCGCTCGCGTCGGAGAGCCTGCTGGGTCAGCCCCAGCCCACTTCGCCGCACGATCCCCAGCTCGAATACAAGTTCATCTTCTCGGCCCCGGTGTCGGAGGCCATCTGCAACGCCACTGCTCAATGGAATATCAGCGATCCACGTGGCTTCGCCTGGGTCAACGGCGAGTATCGCTGCGGTCTCTACAATCACCACGACGGTCCGAACGCCACGGTGCCCGATTGCATGGGAGTGCAAATCGGCGGCGGTGTGAAATTCATCTATACCCCCTACGGCTGGCGCGCCGCCCGCAGCAACCACCCCGGCGGCGTCAACGTCCTGTTGGCCGACGGCTCGCTTCACTTCATCAGCGACGCGATCGACGCGGAGCCTTGGAAAGCTCTCGCCACGATTGCCGGCGGGGAAACTGCCTCTCTGCCATGAGTAGGGCGATTCCGCCCTTAGATATACGACACCTTTTGGGGCGCCGCGGGGATTCCATTCGGCAGATAGATTTTGTACGTTTCCGATTCGTCGTCGACAGTGATCACAAGCTCCGCGTCGGTCGGCGGAATGGGCTCGCAGCGATCACGGACCGTCACGTCCTCTGGTCCAACGTGGGACAGCTCGAATCGGCGACCGTCGATCAACAAACCCAGCGCGACATTGGGTGAATAGCGGTTAGATTGGGATATCATGTCCGACCACCGTCGATTTGCATCTGAGAACGGGCACAGAGCTATGCCGATTCTAGAGGAGATCTCGCTGCACGGTGAAGGTCCATTCGGCTACGGAATGGACGGCACGATTTGGCGCACGTCGCGCCATTCTGCCGTGAAGACTTTTGAGCGCGACAAAAATTTTCGGGATGAATTGGAATGTTACCAACGGTTCGCGGCTGCGAACATTGACACGATCGCCGGCTTCGCCGTACCAGAGTTACTTGATTATGACGCCTCGCTGGCAGTGATCGAAATCAAAATCGTCAGGCCACCATTTCTTCTCGACTTCGGCAAAGTTTACCTGGACGCGCCGCCGCCCTATTGGGACGACGCCGAGATCATGAGCCACTGGCACGAAGAGGGGCGCGAGAACTTCGGCGACCAATGGGCGAAGGTGTTGTCCCTGATTCGCATTCTGGAAGGCTACGGAATCTACTATGTCGATCCGAAGCCGGGAAACGTCATGATTTCCGGCGAATGAACAGCACAATTACCTGAGCGAATCGCACCTTGACGGCCCAAAACCGCCCGGTTTATGCTGGTGGGTTCTTTCCGAAAACCAAATCAGCGAACTAGTTAGGAACGAGCCATGGCGGTCCCCAAGCGCAAACAATCGAACTCTCGCACCGGCATGCGCCGCTCGCACCACGGCCTTAAGGCCAAACAGCTCCATGCCTGCCCCAAGTGCGGCACGATGGTCCCCTCGCACGTCGTCTGCCCGAACTGCGGCCAGTACGGCGGCCGGACCATGGTCGAGACAGAATAGCAGCAAAGCCAGACAAGGAGACAAGGGGATTAGGAGACATGGAGAGGGATCACAGCGACGATCTTTCTCCTTGTCTCCCCTTCTCCTTGTCTCCTTGTCTATTGATCGAACGCCGAAGGATCGCAACTACCGATGTCGTCCGATGACGCCACCATCGCCTTCCTCTTCCCCGGCCAGGGTGCCCAGTCGGTCGGCATGGGCAAGGTCGGTCTGTGCCCAGGTTCCTGCCGCCCGGCGCGTATTCGACCGGGCCGAGCCGATCCTCGGGATACGACCTGTATCAAGCTCTGCGTCGAAGGGCCCTCTACCAAACTCGACACCACCGACCACAGCCAACCGGCGATCTACGTCGCCAGCCTGGCCGCGCTCGAACAGCTCAAGCATGATTCGCCGGGCGTCGTGGCCAGTTGTTCCGCGACCGCCGGTCTGAGCCTTGGCGAATATACGGCCTTGGTGTTCGCCGGCGTGATGGATTTCGAAACCGGCCTGGCGATCGTCCAGGAGCGGGGCCGGGCAATGCAGGCCGCCTCCGATCTCGTACCGAGCGGCATGGTCAGCATCCTGGGCTTGGAACGCGAGAAGGTCGAAAACGTCTGCAACGAGTGCCGCGGCGGCGAGGTGCTGGAAATCGCCAACCTGCTCTGCCCCGGCAACATCGTCGTCTCCGGCCATAAAGCGGCGTGCCAACGGGTGATGGACGCCGCGGTGGCCGCCGGGGCGATGAAGGCGATCCCGCTGGCCGTGGCCGGCGCATTCCATACCAGGCTGATGGAGCCGGCCGTCGAGCGGCTGCGGACTACCCTGGCGGATGCGACGCTCGAAAAGCCGCGAATCCCGGTGATCTCGAACGTCGACGCCCGGCCGCACGACGATCCGGAAGAAATCCGCGAACTACTGATCCGGCAGGTCTGCTCACCGGTTCGCTGGGAAGACTCGCTGCGGTACTTGCTCGACACGGCCGAAGCCACACAGTTCTACGAGATCGGCCCCGGCCGCGTGCTGGCCGGCCTGCTGAAGCGGATCGCCCGCAAAACGCCCTGCGAAAACATCACGGCGTAGGACCATCTAACAACACAGGTATTTCACCACGGAGGGCACAGAGTTCACAGAGGAAGACAATCACTCATTCTTCTCTGTGCACTCTGTGTCTCTGTGGTGAATCATTCAATTGCTGAGACTCGACTCATGGCAGAAGAAACATCACGGCGGATCAAAGTTGACCTGGGCGGCAAGACGGCGATCGTGACCGGTGCCTCGCGCGGCATCGGCAAGGCGATTGCGCTGGCGCTCGCCGCGAGCGGTGCCAAGGTCGCCTGCGTCGCCCGCAGCGCCGACAAGCTCAAGGAGACGGTCGACGCAATCGCCGCCGCTGGTGGCACCGCCGAGGTGCACCCACTGCGACGTGACCGACTCCGAGGCGGTCACCAAGCTGGTCGAGGGGCTCGCCGAAAAATGGGGGCAGGTCGATATCGTCGTCAACAACGCCGGCATCACTGCCGACACGCTGATCCCGCGAATGACTGACGAGCAGTGGGACTCGGTCATCGCCACCAATCTGCGGAGCGTGTTCCTGTTCACCCGCGTCGCGTCGCAGGTGATGATGCGCAAGCGCACGGGCCGGATCATCAACATCTCGAGCGTCTCCGGCATCATGGGCAACTCGGGCCAGGCGAACTACTCGGCGTCGAAGGCGGGCATCATCGGCCTCACGCGGACGGTGGCCCGCGAGCTGGCCGGCCGCAAGATCACCGTCAACGCGATCTGCCCCGGCTTCATCGCCTCGGAGATGACGGCCGCGATGGGCGCCGCACTCGACGAGATGATCAAAGAAAAGATCCCCGCCAAGCGGCTCGGCGAGGCCCACGAGATCGCCGACGCCGTGCTCTACCTGGCCAGCGATTCGGCCGCCTACATGACGGGCGAGATCCTGACGGTCGACGGCGGCCTGACGCCGTAGAGCAGTCGGGAGGGCGAAGCTCCTGCTGAGCCTTGCTTGATTCTCCGAGAAAACAAGCAGGCTCGGCAGGAGCCTCGCCCTCCCCTCGACCCCCACCCGGCCTGGACAGTCGGCCAGTCAAAACGGTATACCTTGACCTCGCTTACGAAATCGCTCTATCTTGATAGGTTTACGGGCCCCACAGGCAATACGGCCAATCCTGTAGCGGCAGCAATCCCCTGTGCTCGCCGTGGGGTTCGTTTCGCACATGACCAATACGGGACCCGTGTTGCCGTCCGGCAGCAAGCGGCGACCGGCCCCGCTCGACCGATTAAACAGCAGTTACCGAACAAGCAGACAAGACTTTTTGTAGGAGGACCGACAAGGTGGCCTCAGTAATGGAACGGGTGACGGATATCGTCGCCGATCAGCTCGGCGTCGACAAGGAAAAAATCACGGCCGACACGTCGTTTGTCAACGACCTGGGCGCCGATTCGCTCGATACGGTCGAACTGGTGATGGAGCTCGAAGAAGAGTTCGACATCAATATCCCGGACGACGCGGCCGAGAAGATTCAGACCGTCGGCCAGGCGGTTCAGTACATCGAAGCCGGCACGGCCAACAAGGGCTGATCGTCAGTCCCCGGTTGAGCATCCGGCCGTCGGCGCGGCGTCACGAGCACACAGCGGGAACGATTTCCTGCGAGTCGGGCATTCGCCGCGCGTGTCACTCCCTGCTCCACGCTCCTAGCTCCCTGCTTTAACTATGAAACGCCGCGTCGTCGTCACAGGGATTGGTGCCGTCACCTCGTTGAGCTGCAAGGTGGACGACCTCTGGCAGCGGATTCTCCGCGGCGAAAGCGGCATCCACCCGCTGAAGATTTTCGACACCAAGGACCACAAGGTCAAGTTCGGCGGCGACGTCTACGACTGGAACATCGAAGGCTACATCGACCGCAAGGAAGAGAAACGGCTCGATCGTTTCACGCAGTTCGCGCTGGTCGCCGGCATCGACGCGGTTCAGGATTCCGGCCTCGACTTCTCCAAGGAAGACGCCTTTCGCTGCGGCGTGATCCTCGGCTCCGGCATCGGTGGACTGAACGAAATCGAAACGCAGCACGAGCGGCTCCTGACGAAGGGACCCGACAAGGTCTCCGCGTTTACGATTCCGAAGCTGATGGTCAACGCCGCCAGCGGTCACGTCTCGATCCGCTACGGCCTCCGCGGCCCGAACTACGCGGTGGCCACCGCCTGTGCCAGCGCGACCAACGCGATGGGCGACGCTTTCAAGGCGATTCAATATGACGACGCGGACGTGATGGTCACCGGCGGCACCGAAGCGGCCTGCACGCCGATGGGCCTGTCGGGCTTCGCCAACATGCGGGCCCTCTCCGAGCGGCACGACGATCCGGCGGGCGCGAGCCGGCCGTTCGATTTGGACCGCGATGGATTTGTCCTGTCCGAGGGCGCCGGGCTGCTCGTCTTCGAAGAACTCGAACACGCCAAGAAACGCGGGGCCCGCATCTATGCCGAGGTATTCGGCTACGGTGCCAGCGCCGACGGTGGCCACATCACGCAGCCCGATGCCGAGGGCGTCGGCGCCGCCAAGGCGATGAGCGGCGCACTCCGCGACGGCAAGCTCAACGCCGACCAGATCGACTACATCAACGCCCACGGCACCAGCACGCCCCTGGGCGACAAGGCCGAGACCTACGCCATCAAAACCGTCTTCGGCGACCATGCCTACAAGGTCAGCATCTCCAGCACCAAGAGCTCGCTCGGCCATCTGCTCGGCGCCAGCGGCGGCGTCGAGATGGTCCTCTGCATGAAGGCCCTCGAGCACGGCATCTGCCCGCCGACGATCAACTACACGACGCCCGACCCCGACTGCGACCTCGACTACACGCCGAACAAGCCCCGCGAACGCAAGCTCCGCGTCGTGATGAGCAACAGCTTCGGCTTCGGCGGCCACAACGCCTCCATCATCGCTGGTGCGGCGTCTTAGTGTTTTGGAATTCGGCGAACTAGGTAGCGCCCAAATTTTTGTGGGGTCGATCGGCTTATGCTACCTGGCAAGGAGGCCAGATGATGTCTCGTGGCGGCTCCATGAGTGAATTGGTGATTTCGTGGGCCAGAAGTCTGGTTGTGACGTACTACTTCGTCGCGGCCGGTTTGATTTCTTGTAGTGCACGAGCTGACGAAGCGAACATTTCCGTCGTTTGGGAACGTCGCTTCGGCACTCAATTGTCCGACGAGGTATTCAGTTCCACAATTGACGCGGTTGGGAATGTTTACGTTGCTGGACAATCGTTTGGAAGCTTTGACAATCCAAACGCGGAGCACACCGGCTTGAGTGACGCCTACGTTGCGAAGCTTGACGCACGCGGCCAACTGTTGTGGGCCAAAACGATTGGTGGCGGCGCCAACGACGCCGCTTGGTCGGTCGCATCAGACGATGGTGGCGGCGTGTACATCGCCGGGATTAGTCAGACGGGTCTCGGAGGCCCACTGGCATACGGGACGTTTCCATTTCTGGCGCGGTACGACGCTGACGGGACACTCGAGTGGGTAAAACAAGTCATCGCTAATGGGGTCAACGCCCCGTACGTTGCCGCCTCGGTTACGACTGGATCGCCCGACACTGTGTTCGTGAGTTCGTCGGCTTCGATCGCCAAATACGATAGGCTTGGAAATCACCAGTGGACTCACGACACCCACAAAGCCGTCCAACAGATTGTGAGCGACGATGACGATAACCTCTTTGTGGCCGGGAAGACCTTGACTGGGGATGGGTTCGTTTCAAAATTCGACCCGCTCGGCAATGAATTGTGGACGCATCAATTTGAAACGACAGAAAACGACTTCGTTTTTGGCTTGGCGACCGATAGCCAAGGCAGCGTTTACCTATCGGGTGCCACGAGTGGCAATCTTGCGGCAGAAAACGCTGGGGGCTGGGACATCTTCGTCAGTCGCTGGAGTGACGAGGGGAACTACGAGTGGACTCGGCAATTCGGCACTCCACTTGATGATTGGGCGAAGGTCACAACATCAAATCATGGCGTGCTGATTACAGGCAATACAGAAATAGTCGGCGGCAACTATGAACCTCCTCGCCATTTGATTGCTGCCGAATTGAATTATGAGGGTGAACTCATCTGGGCGAAGGATTTCCTCGGTCAAGGCGACGTGCTGACAGCGGCTAATGTGAATGCCGGTTTGCCGACTATCTTTGTCGCCGGAAATTTCAATAATACGAACAACTCACCTGGATCCAAGAACTACACCGATATTTATGTAGCAAAGCTCCAGCTTATCCCTGAGCCAAACCCGCTCATCTTATTGACCTTCGTTGTCGTATTGAGCTCGGCAACGAGAGTTCGAATCCGACATCACCTGCCCTGTTCCGACTTGCGAACTGGCGACTCGGGCGGCCACAACGCGTCGATTATCGCTGGCAGCACTGCCTGAAGCGGCCCCGTTTCCGCCGGCTCGGCGTCCGCTTGTTTCTCGATGGCCACATCGTAGAATCAGGCCATGCGCAACCTCGGCGAGCCTGATCCTGTCGTCCCGGAAGTCACGCTGCGCGTACCCGGCACGTGGTCGCGGCCGGAGGAATTCTACGAGCGCTTGCCGCCCGGCTGTAGTGCGACGGAGACGGGCCTCGTGCTCGCCGACGGGTCGGAGTTCGAGCTGCACGTCCTGCCCGCCGACGAAGAGTTCCCCGGCATCTTCGCGGGCTCCTGCCCGAAATTGTCCACCGAGAGCGAATGCGAACGGATCGAGAACTACACGGTCAACATCTGCATCCTCGGTTCCGGTGGCAGCCTCGCAGCGGCCCGGCAAATGATGTCCGCCGCCGCGGCCGTGCTCGCCACCGGCGGCGCGGGCGTGTTCGTCGACAACAGCGGCATCGCCCATGGTGCGACCGACTGGCTGAAATTATGCGACAGCGCAGAGGACGGCGGCGTCTACTGGGCCTATATCTCCACGGTCCGCAGCGACCAAGAGCTCTACAGCATCGGGATGCACGTCTTGGGTTTCCGCGACGCGAGCGTTCCATCCACCGGCAACGACGAATACGACTCCCGGACGCTCCACAGTTTTCTCGGCTACACAGCCTTCAGCGGCGCGAAGATCAACGATGGCGACGTGGTTGGCGACGCAGTGCTCCCCACCTTTCACGCCCACATGCTGCCCGACGAGCATGTCCCGGCCGGCACCGCGATGTTCAATCCCTACGGCCGCTGGCGGCTCGTACCCGTCGACAAACAAGGGAACTGAGTCAACACCGGTTCGAGTCGTCGATTGCCGCGAAATATGCGGGTGGGCCGTTTCGTTCGACCTGTGGTAAAATGGAGATATCCTCCAAAGTCGCCTGCTGCGGCGACTTTCTACCTGCACGTAAAAAAACTCCAGACGAACTTCGCATGTCAGATCATCTCGTCGACATCGGTGAAGTGATCGTCCACGGCGTCCTGTTCGACCCGAAGAACACCGAGGCCTGGCGCAACATGGACCTCGTCCAAAACATCTATCGCTCAGTCCCCAAGCTCTTCGACCTGCTCGACCAGCGGGGCATCGAATACGTGCTGGTCGGCGGGATTGCGATGTTGGCCTACGTCGAGGGCCGCAACACCCAGGACATCGATCTGATCGTCGACGAACACGACCTCACCAAGTTGCCGGAAATACGCATCGAAGACCGAAACCAGGGTTTTGCCCGCGGCTGGTATGGAGACTTGCGCGTCGACTTCTTATTTACGAAAGCGAAGCTATTTAGTGCAATTCGTCGCAATTACGTCTGTACTCAGAAGTTTGCCGAGCATGAAGTCGCGTGTGCGACCGTCGAAGGTTTGCTGTTGTTGAAGCTATTCGCGCTTCCGGACAAATACCGGCGTGGACAATTCGACCGAGTTGAGTTGTACGAAGGCGATGTGCGTTCTTTGTTGCGCATTTTTCGACCCGCGACGTCTCCGATATTCGACGAGCTCGCAAAACACATGTTGCCAAGCGACGTGGACGAGATTCGCAAGATCGTCGCCGACATCGAAGAGCGCATCGCCCGGCAGTCACAGCGGTTCGGTCCGGCGGCGAGTAGGCCGTGGCATGGAACGAACGGAATCGATCGCTCTGGCGGAGCCCAACTATGCCCCACTGCCGCCGACGTTCGATCGTGTTGGTCCTCTCGGCTGTCCTATTCCTAGGATCTGCCGCCCACGCCGCCAGCGACATTTGGGACAACATGGCCGGCGGCAACTGGGAGAACGGCGCCAACTGGGCGGATGGCTCGACGCCTGGCATCAACGATTCCGCCACGTTCAATCTCGCCGAGTCGTATTCGGTCACCTTTGCGACCGACCCGGCAGTGATCCAGTCGATGTTGGTCAGCGCCGGCGGCGTCACGCTCCGCTCCAGCGGTGGTGCGCGAACGCTGCAACTGACTGCCGGCGCCGGCAGTCAGGACCTGGTCGTCACCGGGGCATCGACGTCGCTCGTGCTGGGCACTGCCAGCAATCCGCTCCATATCGCGGCCGGGGATGATCTGTCGATCCAGAACGGCGGCACGCTCACCATCGGCTTTGGCAGCGACGTCGTGGCGAACGACCTCTCTGGTTCCGGCCTCAATGGCACGCTCCGCGTCGACGGCACCGGCTCGACCCTCACGCTCAGCGGCAACGTCAACAATCTGATTGGCACCAGCGGCGCCGGTTCGCTCATCCTCCAAAATGGCTCGACCGGCAACACGATCAGCGGTGCCCTTGGACTAGCCAACTCGTCGGCGCCGGGCGTAAGCGGCGAGCTGTCGATCATCGGCGGTTCGACACTGGCGTTGGGGGGCAATTTGACTCTCGCCACTCAAAACGTTTCGGGCCAGAACGGCGGCCTGACCATCAACGGCAACAATTCCGCGTTGACGCTAAGCGGCGCCGCGACGACCACGGTGGGTTCCGCGGCAAACGGCACGGCCACCATTGCCATCGGCACGACCACCAGCGGCGGCACGTTTACCAGCGGCACGGGACTCTTCACGATCAACAAGACCGGCACGGTCACGATCGGCAGCGGCACAAATGCCGGCACGCTATTCGTGGGCGGCGACGTAACGATCAACGGCGGCGTGCTGCAAAAGTCAAACGCCGCGAGCACGCTGGACTTCGCTGCCGGGAAAACAGTCGCGGTTCAGGGTGGCGGCCGGCTGTCGATCGCCGGCCCCTTTGCGGTTGACTCGAATCAGACGTTCAACGTGTCGGGTACCAATTCGAAGCTCGAAGTCACGGGGACCAACGCGCTTACGATTGGCGGCGGTGCCCAAGTACATTTGACGGACGGAGCAACGCTAAATGCCGGTGCGCGGATCGACGTTGGGGCGGGAGCCGGCAGCGGCACTCTTACCGCCGCGGGAGACGGTACAAGCATCAGCGGCGGCAGCCAACGCAGCATCTGGGGTAGCGGAGGCGGAACCGCAAGTATCACGCTAGGCGACCAGGCCAGTGGGACCTTTAGTGCCGGAATCGATCTTGCCAATTCATCCACCCCGGGAACGGCGGCCACGGTCAATGTTCTCGCGGGAGCGACGCTCAGCACCGGCGATTTGAATCTCGCGGCGGCCGGAGGCGCGTCGACCGCCGCCACGCTCAACGTCAACGGCGTCGATTCCCAGCTGACGCAGGCCGGCGCCGCCACCCTCACGGTCGGCCACTCCAGCGAAGGCACCGCAGTGATCAACGTCGGCACCACCAGCGATGGCGGCGGACTCACGACTGGCAGCGGGCTGTTCCGGATCAACAAAACGGGCACGGTCACGATCGGCAACGGCGCGAACGGCGGAACGCTCGAAGTGCTCGGCAACATCACCATCGACGGCGGCCTGCTCCAGGAGAACAGCGACCAAAGCAACTTCGCCTGGACGACCGGCAAGACGCTCACCGTCCAGAACGGCGGACGCGTCCACTTTGCGAGCGCCTACGTGACGGCCGCCAGTGCCCAACACGTTGTTTCGGGCGCCGGGTCCAAGTTCGAGATTGCGGGCGCATTGAACGTCCGCGGCACTGCCCAGGTCGGCGTCGCAGCCGGCGGATCGCTCGTGGCCGGCGCGTACAACGTCGGCGGGGGCGGCACGGCCGGGTCGCTGATCGTCGACGGGGCCGGCTCAACGGCCACCGGCGGCAGCGGCGACAACCATTGGGGCAGCGGCGGGGCGGCCAACGTGACGCTCAGCAACAGTGCAGCCGCGACCTTCGCCGGAACGCTCAGCATCGCCGAGTCGGCGCAAGCGCTCGTCAACGTCATCAGCGGCGCCGACCTGGCGACCGGCGATCTTTCCCTCGCGGCGATCGGCGGGACCGCTTCGGCGACGCTCAACGTGCTCGGCGTTGGCTCGACCGTGACCCTCAGCCCCTCTAGCCAGCTGGTGGTCGGCCACGCAAACAGCGGCGCCGCCACGATCAATCTGCAGGATGGTGGCTTGCTCAGCGTCGGCGGCGGCGGCGCGACCACGCTCAACGCCACCGCCACGATCAATCTGAATGCCGGTACTGCCGACTTGCGGGCCCTCTCCATCGTCGGCGGGACGATCAACGTGACCGGCGGGACGCTCAAGTTCACGTCGCTTGGCGTTAGCGGCGGAGCGATCAAATTCAATTCCGGGCGAATCGAGCAATCGGTCAACCTGGTCGCCGACGACAATCTGTTGACTACTTTACTCGGCCCGGCACACGTGCTGGCGAGCGGCCGCACGCTCGCCGCCGGCGGAGGCGTGGCCACCGTCTCGGCCCAGCTCGAACTCAACGGCGGACGGCTTGAAGGCAATTCGCTCACCGTCACCAACTCGGGACCCACCGCCACGGTGCTCCACCTTCGCAACGGCGGCACCGCTCAGCTCACTGCCGGCGCGACGCTGGCCGCGGGCACCACCGTCTTCGTCGACGACGGCAGCGCGCTGGTCGCCGGCGGCCAAATCACCCAGGCCAGCGAGCTGCAGCTTACCGGCACCGGTCGCGTCGCCGGGACGGCGCTGAGCAACTCCGGCCTCGTTGCGGGGTCCGGCCGCATCGACGCCAACGTCCTAAACAACTCCACCGGTCAAATCCGCATCGGCGCCGGCGAGCGATTGCTGCTCCGCGGCGGCAGCCATCAGAACAACGGACTCGTCGACCTCAACGGCGGCGAGCTCGAGGTCGCGACCGGCCCGTTCGTCAACGGCACCGCCAACCCGGCAACCGCCGTGATCGCCGCTCGCAATGCCTCGCTCCGCTTCACCGGCGGCCTCACCAACGCCGGCTCGATCGTCTGCTCCGAGGGCACTTGCAACTTCTTCGGCAGCGTAACCAACGCGACGAGCATGCCGACGACCGGCCACATCGTGATCACTGCCGACTCGCAAGCCACGTTCTTCGGCGACGTCGTCAACCGCGGCACGATCCAAGTCAGTGCCGCCGGCGCCGTGAAAAGCACGGCGCTGTTTCTCGGCAGTCTCACCGGCAACGGCGTGAGCGGCAGCGGCAGCGTGTTCTTGGAGGGCGACGTGCGGCCGGGCGCGAACATCGGCACGATGGCCTTCGGCGGCGACGTGAGCATCGGCTCCGCGGCCGTGGTGCGAATGGAACTCGCCAACGGTCAATACGATCGCCTGACCGCGCTCGATTCGCTCGCGTTCGGCGGCACGCTGGAAGTGA
Organism: uncultured Planctomycetota bacterium; assembly: GCA_963808175.1. Lineage (GTDB taxonomy): Bacteria > Planctomycetota > Planctomycetia > Pirellulales > Lacipirellulaceae > DASYDU01. The sequence continues at coordinate 167,731 of CAWEEU010000010.1, forward strand.
CGCTCGCCGCCGGCTTCACGCCCGCCGCCGGCCAGTCGTTCGACTTGTTCGATTGGGGCAGCCGCAGCGGTGCCTTCGCGGCGATCAATCTCCCGGCACTTGCGGGCCTGGCCTGGAACACGTCGCAGCTTTACACGACAGGCGAACTCAAGATTAACGTCGCCTTAGCGGGCGACTTCAACGGCAACGGCATCGTCGACGCCGCCGACTACACCGTCTGGCGCGACGGGCTCGGCACGACCTATTCGCCGTCCGATTACGCCATCTGGAAATCGCACTTCGGTCAAACGGCCAACGGCTCAGGTGCAACCACCCGGCAGAACACGTATGGAGGGGTCCCTGAGCCATCCACCGCTTTGCCGCTACTGGTGTCGGCCGCAATCCTCGTCACCACCACCCGCGGGCAGGGTAAACTCAAGTTCCTCATCGGACAACTTGCCGTGCCTCCCGAATCTTGCTTGGCGCATGCGCCGGCCCGAAGCCACAATGCAATGGGTGACAGGGCGCATCGGGTTACGCTATGTAATGGCCAGCACAGTGCGGGGTCGGGAGACCCGCGCACAACAACTACAGGGATCACGCTCGTCGGCGGTATTGAACGGGGATGGGCAAAACGTTTTTCTGTCTCGCGTGGTCGTGGTTTGCGCTCGCGGCGTGGGCGGTCGATCCTGCCCAGGCTTATATCGCCAACGATCGCTGGAACCGGACCGCGACGAATTTCTCGACCGGCTCACAGGGCACGCCGGTGACGGTCACCTGGAGCTTTCCCGCCGACGGCGTGCTGATCCCCGGCAACACGTCGGGAACCGTGGCCAACAATTTGCAGAACTTTCTCGACACGAATTGGGGCGTTGGCTCCGGCGGCAGCGATCTCACCCAGCGCCCGTGGTTTCCCATTTTCGAGCAGTCGTTCGCGCGGCTCAGTGCGCTGTCGGGCGTGACTTACGTGTACGAGCCGCACGATGACGGCATTAGCTTCAGCAGCTCCGTCAGCGCGGGGGGAGTGCTCGGTACGCGCGGCGACGTCCGTCTGGGAGGCAGGTCGTATGGCGCCGGGTCAAACACGCTGGCTTCGAACTACTACCCCGACTACGGGGAAATGATGATCAACACCGACCAGCTTAACTACCTGCACAATGGTGCAAACAACTATCGCGGTTTCCGCAACACGCTAATGCACGAGCTGATGCATGGCTTGGGAATTAGCCACGTCGAGTCGAGCAGTTCCGGCTTCTTGATCGAGCCGATCCTGAGCAATGCCTTCGACGGTCCGCAGCTGGACGATCTGCTGGCGATCGAGCGATTGTATGGCGACGCATACGAAAAGAACGGTGGCAACGACGTCTATACGAAAGCCACGCCGTTGGGCGAGGTGAGCCCGTTGCAGCCGATTTCGATCGGCACGCAGGTCAATAGCACCGTGATCCCCGGCAACGAAGTGGGATTTCTCAGCATCGATGACAATTCCGACAGCGATTTCTTCAGCTTTTCGCTCGATGCGCGGCTCGACGTCGCGCTGCAACTCGCCCCCCAGGGAGCGACATATCAAGTTGGACCGGAGGGAGGCACGCAAAGTGAATTCAACTCGCTCGCACTGAGTGATCTGTCGCTGACGCTGTATGCCCCCAACGGCACCTCGGTCCTCGACATGGCCGATCTGAATGCGGTTGGGGCCGGCGAATCGATCACGCGGCGGCTGCAACCGGGGACGTACTATGCACGCGTGCGCGGGTCGGCCGACGACATTCAGCTCTACCACTTGGGAATTTCCGCCAGTTTGCCGCCGGCAAGTAATCTCGTCTGGGTGGGAAATCTCGACCAAAACTGGAACGTTGGGAATACGGCCAATTTTGCCGATGCGGGTGCAGCTGCTCCTTTCTATGACGGCGACCACGTCACGTACGACGACAGCTCAAATGTAAAGGCGGTTCAGATCACGCAAAATGTCTCTCCAGTCGACGTCCGGATCACCACGGCCGATAGTTACGTCTTCTCCGGCCCGGGCGGAATTGTTGGCGGGAGTCTGGTCGTGGATGGGAGCGGCGTCGTTGAACTCGCCAACTCCGGCAATTCCTATGCGGGAGAGACGCAAGTGTCGGCGGGGACCTTGGCGATCACCGGCGACGCCAACGCGATGCAATCTCCGTTTACGATTGCCAGCAGGGCAACACTGCTAATGGACGCGACCGATGCTGCAACGATGACCAGCTCTTTCACCATCAAGCCGGACGGAACGCTGCAGATCGGCACGGATTCGAGCAGCACGAACGTGTTTCCGGATACGCCGTCCGCCGTGATCAACGACGGCACGATTCGCATCTTTGCGAGCGAGACGCTGCAGTCCGTGAGTGGGTCGGGCCGCATCGAAGTTGAACACGGCACGACGAACATGGCGGCAAATGCGGAATTCTCCGGTACCGTCGACGTGAAAGTCGGTGCGACGGCCCTGCTCGCTGACCGCGCCGGCCTCGGCACTGATGCCGCGCGCGTGCGGATCGAGAATGGAGGATCACTGCAATTGGCCGAGAACGGGATGTTTTCGCAGACGATTCAACTCGAAGCGGGAGCGACCCTCGAGCTATCCGCGACGAACGACTTTCTTGAGATGGCACGGATCACTGGGGCAGGAAAAGTCGTTGGAGATCTGCTGATGCCTGGCACGATTGCGCCCGGCAGCGAATTGAATCCTACCGGTGCCTTGAACATTGCTGACAACTTGACGTTGAGCGCTATGAGCCACGTCGAATTTCAGCTGGGCGGGCCGGCGGCCGGAATCGACTTCGCGTCGATCCAGGTCGACGGTAGCGCAGCGCTTGCAGGCACTCTGGCAGCTGCTTTTGTCCTTAATTTCGCACCGACGCACGACGACACGTTCGAGCTGTTGACGGCTGCCGGCGATCTGACGGGCGAATTCGACGACCTGGCGTTGCCGGACTCAGCAGCGGGATTCGAGTGGAGCGTGGTCTATAATCTCCACTCAGTCGTTCTGCAGCTTTCCGCGCCGGTGATGAACCTGCCGGGCGACTTCAATCACGATGGAACGGTTGACGCGGCCGACTACACTGTGTGGCGAGATGGGCTCGATACCATCTACACCAGCGCGGACTACGAAACCTGGAAGACGCATTTCGGTCAAACAGCCCCCGGCACCGCCGCATTTTCACCATCGTCCGCTGCGGTGCCCGAACCTGGCATGATGCGACTGGCGCTACTCGCGGGTTTATTGGCCGTGCATTTCTATCGTCGCGGCGCGAGCGGCCCCTGATGCTTGCAGAGATCGTTTGAATTCGCGGCCCGTCCCCATCATCGCGTCGCTCCCAGGGAACCCGCTGGATTCGAGGGCGGTCTTGCGATGTCGTGCCACCAACGGAATTCACCGGATTCGCCAAACGATTCCAACTCGCCTCGACGGGACGCAGTTTTTGCCCGGCGGGTGAGAATTCCCTTACTGCGTATTTGACGGTTTTGAAATGTCAAACTACCATAAATGCTAGCTCCCAGGAGGGTGACGTCTGTCCCTGACGGTACGTGGCGGATATCTCTCGTGCTGCGAGTGTCGTTTGCGCCGTGAATCGGACCCTCGTTGAAACAACACTCGCCAATCGAAATGAAATCCTGTTTTTTGCTCTCTCGGTACGTCGTCGGCTTCTTGCTTTGCGCACTTAGCGGGCTGCCTTCAGCATTGGGAGCAGCCAAACCCAATATTGTCGTATTGGTTGCCGACGACGCCGGGATGAATAACTTTGGCTTTAGTGCCAATCTGTTCGGCGGCCAACAGCGCGGTGAGACACCGAACATCGATGCGCTCGCCAGTCAGAGCACCATTCTCAAGCAGGGCTACGTTGCTGCCCCACTTTGCAGTACCTCGCGTGCTGGCCTTCTGACCGGCCAGTATCAACAGCGATTCGGCTTCGAAGAACAACCTAGCCAACGCGAACCAACCGGGAACGATCGAGCAGTCTGGGTTGAAAGGATTGAATGAACAGCAAGTCACGATCGCCGAACGGTTGAAAGGTCTCGGCTATTCAACCGGCGCAATCGGAAAGTGGCACCTCGGCTACGCCGACGACTACAACCGACCGCTCGACAAGGGTTTTGACGAATTCTTCGGTTTTCTGGGGGGCGACCGACAATACTTCGGCTCGTGCTGTGAAGCCTCTTCCATGCGGCGCGGTGACACCATTATTGAAGCACAATGGCGTACCGAAGGCGACCACAGCAAGTACGATCCCGTCAAAGGCAGGTACACTACTGACGCATTTGGTGAAGAGTCCGTAGACTTCATCAACCATCATGCCAATGATGCAAATCCGTTCTTCCTGTACGTCGCCTTTAACACCGTTCACACACCATGGGATGCCAAGCAATCCGATCTCGACTATTTTAATGATCCCAATTCGACCCACTATCTTGCAAATAGCACCGACCGCATGCAAGCTGCAATGACCCTGGCGATGGACCGGGAGGTTGGAAATATCACAAATTCGCTGGCGGCCAACGGGATCGACGATAACACTATTGTCGTATTCATTAATGACAACGGCCCGATCCCTACGCTTCAGCAGTACAGCACGCCCTTGAAAGGCTGGAAAGGGACAACTTACGAGGGTGGAATCCGCGTGCCATTCTTCATCAAGATGCCGGGCGTCTCGCCGGGAATCTACGACAATCCGGTAACGGCATACGACGTGCTGCCGACATTGTACGCCGCTGCTGGCGGCGACATCTCGCAGATCAACACTGACGGGTACGACGTCCGTCCATATCTGAGCGGCGAACAGACCGATGACCCAAATAAGGTCTGGTTTTGGCGGAGCATCGAAGCATTTGCTGTACGGAAAGGGGAATGGAAGCTCGAGGTGGCGTTCAAAGATCAACCAGTTTTTCTGCCAGCGCGTCGGACAAAACATTGGCGAGAACGACTATTTGCAGAGTGTTTACCCTTTGATCACTGCTGACTTGCTTCGCGAGTTGACGCATTGGGAGGCTACATTGGCCAAACCGAAATGGGGCGATCTCGGCAGCGACGATCAGAACTTATTCGACCACTTTGTGTTCCGCAACGATTTGGCTAACACGACCAATTGGAGCACCTCCGACGCCTGGCTCGAAGGCGGCACGTCGAACATCAAAACCATGAAGCCGGCCGACGCCTACGCAAATGGCATCTTCGAATTCGGAGTCCGAAATGATGCAAGTTACACCGCCAACAATGACATGAGACGAATAAGCCGGCAAACTTTCATGCTCAATGACCTCCGCCTGACGGGTAACTTTACTGGGCTGGCCGCCCAGCAGGGGAACCTCGCTGGAAACGCCGTGCTCTTCGTCAAGAATCTCTCCGGCGGACTCCCGCAAATTCGGCTCGATGCCACGTCGAGCGGCACGTCGGCCAACTTCCGTTTCCAAATCGACAACGAGCTGCAACTGCTCAATGACCTGGAGATTACCGGCAACGGCACACAAGAATTCGTGATCCACGGCAATATCCGTGACTACTACGAGCCGCAGCAACCATCGGTCATCAGCCCCCACAACGTCCGCAAGACCGGCTCCAGCTCCGTGACGCTCTCTGGAAACAACACCTTCACCGGATCGATGACCGTCGAGCAGGGCAGCGTCATCGTGAGCGGCGCGACGGCGGCGATCAGCGGCGCCCAAGGCATTGACATCCACAGCGGCGGCAGTGTCACGCTCCAAAGCGGCACGATCGCGGTGAATTCGCTGAAGACCGACCCCGGAGGTGCGTTTCATTTCAATGGCGGATTGCTCAAAGTCGTCGACGTGACGGGCGATCTCGTGAACAACGGCGGAACATATTCGCCCGGAGCTTCGCCGGCACGCAGCACGGTGAGCGGCAACCTGGTGCAGAATGCCGGCACGCTGGTGATTGAGCTGGGTGGCTTTTCACCCTCGGCGTTCGATGCAGTGACCGTCGCTGGCACCGCCGAGATCGGCAGCACGCTCGACGTCGATTTAGTGGATGGCTTTGTGCCCGGCCGTGGGCAGACCTTCAAGTTCCTTACGGCGCTGGGAGGCATCAATGGAACGTTTAACACCAGCCTGTTGCCGGCGATCCCCAACGGTTTGACTTGGAACGTAATCTATAATTCGAATGTTACAGCCCTCGTGATCGGAGGCTCGGGCGGACTCGGCGGCCATCTGCCCGGCGACTATAATCTTAACGGAACCGTCGATGCCGCTGACTACACCGTGTGGCGGGATGCGATGGCAAGCGGCAATTTGATTGCAGACGGGAATTCTGACGGCACCGTCACCATCGGCGATTACCAGATTTGGAAGGCGGCCTACGGCCTGTCACTCACAGGAGGCGGTTTTGCCGCCGTGGCGGTGCCTGAACCGGCCTCTCTCGCACTCCTGTTGTTCGGCACTACCATGGGCCTGGTCGTGCGACGGCGGTAGATGCCCCCGATTCGGATCGGACGGTAACTGTCGAATCCGTGGCGCAGCTGCCTAAGCCGCGTCGAGCCGATCGTACCAGGTGCTTTTGAGAATCATCGACGTGACGAGGATGACCGCTAGCGTCACCCCGGCCGGACGCCAGTCCTGGATCACGACGTAAATCGGCAGCGCGACGAATGCAGTCTGCCAAACGATTCCCACGAGCACATTGAACGCGTCGCGAAGAAACTCACGATTGGGCTCGAAGGCCGGGTCCCGGCGGAGCGCCGCGTCGCGGATCGGGCCCCACCATCCCCACGGTCGCGTGCGGGTGTAGAAATCCAGCAGCACTGATTCCTCCTCCGCCTTGGTGAGCAAACTGCCCACGACCGTGCCCAACGTGGACAAAGCGAGAAGATAGGGAAACGCCGCCCAAAACTTCACATGGGGAAATGCCATCAGGCCAAGCGCTCCGGCGAGTCCCGCCATCATTCCCCAAAAATATCCCCAGCCGTTGAGCCGCCACCAATGCCATTTGAGAATATTCGCGGCGGCGTATCCGCCCCACAGGGCCGAGACGATCCATTGGGTCGCGGCGTCGATCGAATTGATGAAGTAGCCGGCGGTGCATCCGACCACCACGACCGCCAGCGAAGCAGCATAACTGGCACGGATATATTCTCTTTGAGCCGGCCGCCGGCCGCAGATACTGTTTGTAGAGATCGTTCACTGCATAGGCGGCCGCGGCATTGATCGTACCGGAAAACGTCGACATGAATGCGGCGATAAAACCGGCGATCAACAGCCCGCTCAAGCCGGCCGGAACGTAATCGCGAATCACGATCGGCAGCACTTGCTCCAAGTCGAGGGCGCCCCCCGAAACACTCGTGCCGCGGAGCAGCACCAACGCCAGCGCGGTAATCCCGGCAATCATGAAATATCGTGGCGTGAATAACACCACCGTCACAAGCCCGCTCATCATGGCCGCTTCCCGGGGATTCCTGGCGGCAAGGATTCGCTGCATGTCGTAGTTCGGCGCCGGCCCCGCCATGCTCACCAACACGCCCTTAAAGAGCATCATCAAAAAGAATGCGCCGAACATCGAGTATCCATCGTCCGCGATCCGGTGCTGCGCGGCGGGCAGCAACTGCGACCAGTCCAGATCGAGCATCCAGCCGAAGTTGATGTCCGCCCATCCTTTGGGCACCGCCGCCGCGAGCGACTCGGGCGAAACCTGCCGCATCGCGATGAACCCGATCGCAATGCAACAGATGATCTTCAGCACAAACTGGATCACGTCGGCGATCACCACACTGTAAAGACCGCCGACCACCGTATAGAGCGTAGTCACCCCGATGATGATCAAGGCATACGTTTCGGGCGAGAGTACCGGCGGCAAAAACACGGAGGCAAATTTCGCAATCCCGACAAACGCATAGCCGGTAAACCCAATGACGCTCACCAGCGCGAAGAGGACTACGCTGATCCGCGACGCCTCCGCTCCGCGATCGGCACCAAATCGCAGCGTGATCCATTCGGCACCCGTAAGTGCCCCGGACCGGCGCAGCCACGCCGACAGATACACCATCAGGAAAATCTGGTTGAACACTGGCCAAAGCCAGGGGATGAACACGCTTTTCAGGCCGTAAACGTACAGCAGCGACACCAGCCACATCGTGCCCGAGATGTCGAACATCGTCGTCGCGTTCGACATGCTCAACACCCACCACGGCATCTTGTTACCGCCAAGAAAATAATCGTGCAGTCCACCTCTTGCGCGACGTTCTGCAAGGAAGCCGACGACGACCATCATCAGCAGGTACGACACGATGATCGCGACGTCGACGTGATGCAATTCCATAAGGCGATGCTTTCTGGGTCCCAAATTGTCGCATTGAGGCGCGACGCTCGCTCTAACGCCAACGGAACGATTCCAAGCCAGCGTGACCTAACACGTCGGCTATCTATCCCTTATATCCGCTGAGAGTCGCACTTGTCGCCTTGCGCACGATCAAATGTCGCGGCGGCGGTCGGCGATGATGAGACCTTGCTCTCGGCAGATCGCCAGGTGAACGAATCGACGAAGCCGCCGAGGGAAGTCGCGGCGGGAATCATCCGAAGTGGCACCGGTGGCACCTCGCGGGTCGTTGGTCGCTCCGCTTTGCTCCCCACTTTTGGGGGAAGTCTCGACGAGTCGTGAGACGCTAAAGCCCTTTACTTTGAGGCAAACCTCTCGAAATCGGCTGGTGGCAGGTCGGTAATCTTTCGGAAATCTTGTCCAAATGCTTGACGATTACGCCGGTTGAGCTTAACATGACACCGGTGGCATATTCGCGTTGGGGTTAGGGGTCCCCGGTCGCGAATCGAGTTGGCGGCGGCGGTGTTCTCGTCTTGGATTTCGGTTTCTGGCCACATCGCGGCTCGGCCAAGTGCAGCTTGCGTTCTGGGAGCGATTGGCGTTTCTGAAAATGGGTTGGCGCTCGGCGGGTCATTCCTAGCGCATTGATCGGTCGGTCGATTGATCGTGTGAGACGTTGCTCATGTCGGTGACGATATACGAGATCGCAGAGCGTGCGGGCGTGTCGAGTTCGACCGTGGCGCGAATCCTCCGCGGCGACGTGCGTGAGTCGCATCGGCGCAGTGCCGCCAACGCACAACGCATTCGTCAGCTCGCCAGCGAGATGGGCTACCGACCCAATCTGCGCGCCAGGGCTTTTTCGCGCGGTCGCACCCATGGCATTGGGCTGCTCTACACCGACGACGCCTGGATCTTCGAAGGAATCAACACGGAGGTGGTCAACAGTGTCGTACGCGCGCTGCAGCGCGAAGGTTACCACCTCGTGTTTTGCCCCGTCGACGATAGCGGCTCCTGGGAAGAGATTGTGCTGGGGGGGCAGATCGACGGGGGCGTGGTATTTCAAACGTTGCCGGCGGAAGTCGCCGAAGCGGTACGCGAACGGCATCTGCCGCTCGTCTTATTAGGCGACGACAGCGATCCGGGGATGTCGCAAGTGGTCGTCGACGATTTTGCAGGAGCATACGCTGCCACGAAACACTTGCTCGGTTTGGGCCACCAGCGGGTAATGATGTTCGTCCACGAGTCGGTCAAGCCGCACTGCAGCGTCGAAGAGCGGCTCAGCGGCTATCGCACCGCGATGGATGAAGCCGGATTAATGCCGCAGGAATGTCTACGGGTTTCGGAGGGGGAAGCCGTAGACGTGCTGGTCCGCGGCGACGGATCGCCCGACCGGCGTGGTCTGCTATAGCGATTTGGAGTCGACGCTGCTGGTCCACGCGCTCTGGCAATATGGAGTGGCGATTCCCGGCGAAGTCAGCCTGGTCGGATTCAATGACGTGTTTGGCACACGGTACATGACGCCACCCTTGACGACGATCGGGTTCGACGCCGCGAAGATCGGGGAATTGGGCACGCGGCTGGTGCTCGAACAAGTCGCGACCCCCGAAAGCGAGCGGAAGGCCACAGTGATGACCGTCAAGCCGACGCTCATCGTCCGCGGGTCGACCGGCCCGTTGCGGCAACAAGGTGAGGCGTCGCCGAAGCACGTCGAAGGCCAGGCGAGCGGTCGCCAAATCGGATGGCACCAAATCCAACGGCGCGAAGGCGAAGGCGTCGCGGCCAATCGCGGCGTCAGCAAATGAAAACGGAAAAAGTTGAGGCAGGTTTAGCTGTTTGAATTAGTACGGTTCTTTGTGTTTCCACTTTTGATGGAGGGTCTTGTCTAATGATTCGAAACGTGTTCACCAGGCGGCTCAGTCTGTTGAGTCTCGCCGTAGTAATTGGCGCGACCGCCGCGATGTTCGCCGGCACGGCCCGGGCCACGCTGCTCTGGTACGACGGGTTTAGTCTGACCGGCGATGGCGGTGATTATTTAGTGGATACACCGCTGGCGCGTCCGGCCGATCCCGGCGATCCAATGGCGGATCCGCCGATCCCACCGACCCCGGCGATCGCCCAGTCCGGTGGTTCCGGAACGTTTTTCACCGGTCCCTGGCAACCTCAGGCCGGCAACGACCACCTCGTGCTCGGCTCGTCGTTGACGCGGCCGGGCCAGATCAATCCGTCGATCGGCGGGTCAGCTGGCGACAATGATACCGATGGCTGCTGCATCACGGCGCGAGATGCGCGACTGTTTGCCAGCCCCTGGGGCGGGTTTACCGATCCTGATGGCACGTTCTATTTCGGCTTCCTGGCCACCTTCGGCACGGGGACTCTTCACCATCGCGTGCTAGAGATGTGGTCCGGTGATCAGACCGATGATGGCAATCGGAACCTGCAGCTCGGCTACAGCGAATTTACTGGCGTTGGTCCGAACACGATGAGCATGTCGGTACACGATAGCTCGGACGACTCGAACCAAAACGCCACGCTGAGCGAGAACGTGAACTTCATCAGCGACCAAGGCACGACCCACTACATCGTGCTGAAGTTCGACATGTCGACCTCCGGCAACGACGTTGTCTCGGCGTTTCTGGATCCGGTCGGGATGACCGAGCCAGCGACCCCAAGCGCCCAGATTTCGGTTGGCCAATTTCTCGCCGATCGTTTCGGCGCCATTTCGACGTTTGTCTTCGGCCCGGGGACCGCGCCGGTCATGGACGAGCTCCGAGTCGGCGACATGTTTGCTGATGTGGCTAATAACACGAGGCCGTACGTGGCCGTCCCGGAACCGACCAGCGTCCTGCTGTTTGGTCTCGGTGCCCTGGGCCTGACGCTTCGGAGGCGGAAGTAAGTTGGCAATATGACAGTAAGAATCTGAAAAGGCGTTGACTTCTGTCCCCAACGGCCGCCCGCGATCGGCGGGGGGCCGTTGGCGGAAGTCAGTTTGCCGTCGCAGAGGCGTAGGATCGAGTGTCGTCGTTCGTTGAAAATCGAGTGGTTCGTCCACAATAGAACAGAGCGGAATTGGAACATTTGCGGTACTGGGGGGCGGTTGGCTCGCTACGGCGTCGGTTTGGTCGGGCGTTGGGGAAGCGAAAACATCGATCACATACGAGCGGAGTTACAGAGATGTCTTCAAGGATTCGCCTAGTAGTCATGGTCGCGGCGGGCGCGATTGCCCCGTTGCTATTCATCGGCATGTCTGCCGCCCGCGAGGGTTATTGGCAGGGAGACATTAGCACCGACTGGAACACTGCCGGCAATTGGTTCGTGGTCGGGGCACCGGGCGACGGTGGCTTCGTCCCGCAATCGTCCAGCGGCTTCAATGTCCGGGCGATCATCGGCACCGATAGCCCCAACGGGGCCCTCAACACAACGACCGGCAGTTCGCCGGTGATCTCCGCCGCTTTACCGGCGGCAAAGGCCACGATCGGCGGCCTCTACTTTGGACTGCGTGAACTCGATTACACCGTCAGCCCGCCAGCGCTCGTCAATCCGGCGCCGGCGGCCGGTGCGCTCGTCGGAAAGTTGACAATCAGCGGTGGAACGCTCAACAACGTCTCCACCAGCGAAGCAAGCGTCGGAGCTGACGGACGCATCGTAGTCGGCGCCGACGGTCGCGGCTTCCTCACCATGACCGGCGGCACTTTGACCGGTCAGGCCTTGGTAGTCGGAGGAGAGAACTACACGGGCGATGCCCTCGGCACCAGCATGGTCGACCTGAGCGGGTCGGCGACGCTCAGCGTGAACAACACTGCCAATCCCATCAATGGCACCGCCGCCCTCAATCGCCGGTTGAAAATCACCGGACCCAGCGCCAAGCTCACGACCAATGGCACGGTCACCTTCGGCTCGACGAGCGACTTTACCGCGGTGATCACGAGTGCCGCCAACGCGATTGGCCCGGCGATGATCCAATCTGGCTCGGCCGCCAAATTGGGCGGGGCTTTGAACGTCGAATTCAGCGGCGCCGGCGCGACAGGGCATGTCTTGGGAAACAAATGGAATCTGATTACGGCCACCACGGGCGTGGCGAACAGTTTTAGCAACCTTGGTTTTGGCAACGAGATCACCGTTTCCGGTCTGCCCTCCGCTCCGCCAACCGGCTCCGCCTATTACATTCGCACCGTCAATGGTGGAAACGGCAAGCTGGTGCAGTTGTCCTACGAGGGAGTGCTGGTGCTGCACGTCAACCGCGACTCGGGCGAACTGGCGATCACCAATCCGCTCGGCGGCAACATCGCCATCGACGCATACCAGGTAACGTCGGCCCGCGGGTCAATGCTTGCTGGCTATCACGGTCTGGGGTCCTCGACGCCTGGCGCCGGCGTTTGGGTTCCGGGCACAAACTCCGCCAACGGGCTGTTCGAAGTCAAGGAGCCCGACATGACTCCTCCTATTGATAACACCGATGCCTACGACTTGACCTCGGTTCCGTCGGTTTCGCTCGGAAACGGCTTCAGCCGCACCGGCGTCGCCGCGAACGTCGCCAATTTTGGCAACGACGGCGAAGACCTGATCTTTTCGTATTCCTCCCCGAATGGCGGCATCATCCGCGGGCAGATCATCTACGAAGGCACCAAGTTCGAAAACGACCTGGTGCTGCGTGTGAATCCAAATACCGGTCAGGCCTTCATTAAGAACGATTCCCTGCAAACGCTCAAGCTTGACGGCTATTCGATCCTCTCATCCACGGGCGCGCTAAACGGTGCAGGCTTTACCGGCCTCGGAAGCGGCTGGCAAACCAGCTCGCCGACAACCGCGAACTCCCTCACCCAGACCAATCTGCTGGGGAGCACCACGCTTGCTCCTGGAGCGCAGATTGCCATTGGTGACATTTCCTCCACGAATTTCACGACGCAGGCGGCGAAAGACGGTCTGAGCCTCCAATTTCTGCTGGCTGAAGGCTTTACGTCCGGTGCTGCGGAAGGCGATTACAACAACGATGGGGTCGTGAACGCCGCCGACTACACAGTCTGGCGCGATCATCTCGGCCAAACATTTCAACTCACCAACGAAGGCGCCGGTGTTACTGCCGGCATGGTCACTGCAGAAGACTACGACCTCTGGAAGGCGAACTTTGGCCAGATGGGCGGCCCCACGCCGGAGACGACATTCCGCACTGGCTCGATTGTGTTCGACGCGACTGCTGGATCGGGAACTGGCAGCCTGGCTGGTGCTGCGGTGCCCGAGCCCGCTGCAGTGCTCCTGATGGGTGTGGGTCTGGTTGGGTTGGGCATGTTCCGTCGAAAGAATTTCGGTTTGGAAATTCGGAATCACATGGGGGCCAGTGGAGGAAGCACGATGTCGACGCGAATCCAATTGTCGTTGATGGCCGCGGGCGTCTTGGCCGCTTTACTTGTTACGCAGCCGGCGACCGCCACGACGCAGGGCATTCCTTTGACCAATGGCGACTTCGAGCTGCCTGGCCCGGTCGGCACCAAGACCATCGCCTTTGACAGCACCGGTGCTCCGCTCAATAACATCCCGGGCTGGACGTTCCCGGGACCTGGCGTGGAAGACTTTGGGCACACGGATCACGCAGGCGGCGATGCGCTGGGCGATTCCGGCACCGAAGGTGGCGGTAACCCTGGCAACGAGATGCTGCTATCGATGAAAGACGGCGTCGCCTATCAGACATCGGCGTTCAACGTGGTAACCATTCCTGCCACGCAGAAATATCGCTTGAGCTTTGATGCGCACAACATATTTACCGTCCTCGCCGACGGCCATCCCGATTTCGACGTGACTCAAAACCAGCTTACGGCGCGGCTCTACTTCCTTGCCGCTAACGGGACCACGCGGACCACGATCGGTTCGCCGCTAGTGATCAGTGGTTTGGACGCATTTGCAAACTACACGATTGATGTCGTCGGTGGGTCCGCTTCGCTGACTCCCGCGCTGGGCCGGCCGATCGGCGTGGAGTTTGACACCACCAGCGACTTGTTCAACCCTACTTGGGTCACCAATAGCTGGGCTGGTATCGACAACGTCCTGCTGCAGATCACCGGCGTGATGGCCGGCGACCTGGACGGCGACGGCGACATCGATCCGACTGACTATGGCATCGTGCGCGATCACCAGCAACAGGCACAGTTGTACAACGCTCAGGGCGAATTGACCGGCGATGGTTTCGTCAATTTGAATGATTTCCGCGCGTTCAAGGCGCTCTACGACGCCCAGAATGGCGCAGGTTCATTCGCCGCCGCCCTCGAGTCGGCGCAGGTTCCCGAACCGTCGTCCCTGGCGCTCGTGATGTTGCTGGCGGCGATCGCCGGTTGCGTCAAAGGCCGGCGGTTCTTGGCCGGCAAAGCGCGCGTTCGCGATCCTGGTACTGGTTGGCTGGGTCGCTGCCGCGGCACCGGCGTCAGCCGATCTGCTATTCTACGACCCGTTCTTGATCGGCGCTAATCCCGCGGCGGGCGAATATGTCGCTGGCATGCCGCTGGCCGGCCAGAACCCGACGCTTCCAAACAATGGCAACTACGGCACGCAGCCAGACCTCTTGGGTGGCGCGTGGACTGCCACAGCTCCTCAGGGTCAGGTAAAGGCTGCCCCCGGACTCAATTACATTGGCGCTCCAGCTGAGGGAGGCTCCATCGGCACTGTGCAGACGACTGTGGAGCCGTTCGTCGTCGATACGCGTGTTGGCCGCTACTTCAAGCCAGGTCAAGAATGGACCGACGCCACCGTGGGCACCTACTACATCAGTTGGCTGGAAAACTTTGGCACGATCACGAATGTCACCGACGACATGGGTTTCCGCACTCTTGAGATGTGGAGAACTACGGCCGCCATCGGCGACAGCAATTTGCTCGGGGACCTTGGGTATAATGCCTACTATAGCCCGCTCCCCGCACCCCTCGGCAATCAACAGAGAGCGGCCGCGACGGCGCACATGGCGTTTCAGGGCCAGATTATCGACGGCTCGCCGGTCTTCTTCGAGGATGGCGCCACGCACTTGCTCGTCATGAAGTTTGTCCTTAGCGACGTGGCAGCCTCCGATACAATCTCTATCTACTTGGATCCGACCAGCGTAACGGAGCCCGACCTGCCTAATCTCGCGATCACTGGTACCGACGTCCAACTCGCTGCCCTCGGCATGGGGCAGTTCGGTGGTTTCGGCCCCACTCTGAACACGGTCGATGAGCTACGCATTGCCACCTCGTTTATCGACGCGCTGCCGCAGCTCCCGCTCCCCGGCGACGTCGACGGCGACCGCGACGTGGACCTCGACGATTACAACATCATCATTGCGAACTTGGGCCTGCAGGTAGGCTCGTCCGCCCTGGGTGACGTGGCAAAAGCCGACGGCACACAAGGATCCGACGGTCGAGTTACGATCGCCGATTATCGAATTTGGAAGGATCACTATCCCACGCTAGCTCCAGGAGCCGGTGGCGGGGCACTTGCCAATGGCAGCGTACCCGAACCAGCTAGTGGAGCACTGTTGCTGATGGCGGCCATGTTCGCCGCCGGCCGTGGTCAGCGACATGATCGCTAACAGGAGGAACGGTTGCAGTGGCCGCCGTAACTAGCAGCGCTTCGCGTTGCCTTCAGTGCGCCGGCCTCTGCGGAGTCTGGTATCGTGCGTGAGACAAACAGTAAAGACGCCGAGCAAGTCAGCGCGGTCGCCGGCGAAATTCCAGGAGAGGATGCGATGTCTAAACAAGTCAAGGGCTTTACGCTCGTCGAGTTATTGGTCGTGATCGCGATCATTGGTATTTTGGTCGCTTTGTTGTTGCCCGCCATTCAGGCGGCCCGCGAAGCCGCCCGACGCACCCAGTGTAAGGACAACCTGAAGAATATTGGCCTTGCGATCTTGAACCATGAGGATTCGCTCAAGGTATTCCCCACCGGGGGCGTGACCTGGGGCCTTTCAATCGAAGACTCCATTGAGAACGGCCGGCCTGTGGGCACCGCGAAGATGGGCCTCGGCTGGGCCTATCAGATCCTTCCCTACATGGAGGAACAGTCGCTGCACAACATTACCACCACGGCACAAATGGCGAGCGTGGCTGTTCCTCTTTACATCTGCCCCTCGCGGCGCGGCATAACCAAGCATGTGATCACGCGAAATGGGGTGGAGATCGCCGCCGTCTTGACCGACTACGCCAGCGCCCAACCTTGCACCAAGAGGCAGTCCGACAATAGCGACCCGCCAGTCGACGTGAGAGACGGAATATCCGAAGTGGAAGAGCTGGACCGATCTCTATCCGTATTCATGCACCGGCAACGACGCCGGGAATATTCCTAATGTCAACGATCCCGTCGGCAAACCTCCGGGCAAGAACGGTGTTTACGACGGCGTGATCGTTCGTTCTGCATGGTATCCGAAGGGACCTGATCCTTTCAATCCAGGAAAGATAGATGGCCAATTCGTAGCGGGAGCCCCCGGGCCGGTCAAGATGCGACAGATTACCGATGGGGCGTCTAAGACAATGTTGGTCGGTGACAAGTACATCTATCCAGTCGCTATACGAGAGCGGCAGCTCGTCCGACGACACCGGCTGGACCGATGGTTGGGATCCGGACATCATGCGGAGCACGGGTGTTCCGCCACAGCAGGATGGCACTACCGATGCCATGATGTCGGAGTACGCCACTGGCGAGTGGCCATATTGGGAGTTCCACTTTGGCTCGGCTCATCCCGGCGGATTCAACTGTGTTTTTGCCGATGGGAGCGTCCATACGATCAGCTACGACATTGACCTCGAAGTCTTCAACGCTCTCGGCACCCGGAACGGCACTTCATACGGCGAGCAGTATCGAGGCGTGGTGTCGATGGAAGGCATCAACTGACGAATTTTCGATTGTC
The DNA here is from genome assembly GCA_963808175.1 of uncultured Planctomycetota bacterium. Classification (GTDB taxonomy): domain Bacteria; phylum Planctomycetota; class Planctomycetia; order Pirellulales; family Lacipirellulaceae; genus DASYDU01. Next base: position 184,851 of record CAWEEU010000010.1, read on the forward strand.
GATCGTGCCTTCCAGAGGCAGCAGCCAAACAAGACGACTGAGGGGCAGAGAACAGAGGCAGCGGCATAATGCTATTGTTTCGCTTGGGCGGTATTCTACGCCGATGGACGCGTATTCTGCCCCCTTGCGCTGCCGCGGCGATTATCGTAGCGGTTTCTGCGTCCCAGCTGTTTGCTCAATCCGTCACCGCCAACATCCATCGCCGGCAGCCCCTTGGCCGTCATGCCCGTAAATGGTTTGGGAATTCACACGGGCGTTTTAGCTCGCGTCGGCGCGGCGACGGCATCGCCGGCTATTGGAAGGGGCAATTCGCTCTCGTAGCCACATGCAGCATATCGAAACTAGAAATGAAAAAGTGGATAGACACTTTAATTGTTGTGATCGCGTGCGTACTCGCGCTTCCGGCGGTTGCAAAGGCACAGTTTCCTTCGCCGACCTACGGATGGAATCTCGGCAATACGTTGGAGCCGCCCTGCGGCGAGGGCTGCTGGGCCCCGGCGGCAACCCAGGCGATGATCAACGAGGTCGCCGACGCCGGGTTCAACACCATTCGACTCCCAGTGGCGTGGGACAGTCACGCCAACCAGACGACGCACATAATTGATGCCTCCTGGTTGAACCGGGTCAAACAGGTCGTCGACTGGTCTCTTGAGGCTGGACTGACCGTCGTTGTCAACGATCACTGGGATGGTGGTTGGCTGGAAAATAACATTGGAAACTCTGTCAATCCAACGATCAACACGAAGATGAACGCCTACTGGACACAGATCGCCAATACCTTTTCCGGTGCAAGCTACGACGAGCGGTTGTTGTTTGCCGCCGCGAATGAACCGAACGCAGACACTGCCGCCGAAATGTCGACGTTGTCGGCTTACTATCAGACCTTTGTCGATGCGGTCCGCGGCACGGGCGGCAGCAACACGTCCCGCTGGCTGGTAGTCCAGGGGCCGAACACCAACATCGACCTGACCAATTCATTGATGAACACGTTGCCCAACGACCCGACGGAAGACCGTTTGGCCGTTGAAGTTCACTATTATGACCCCTGGCAGTTTGCCGGGTTGGGGGAAGATGCAAATTGGGGCGACATGTTCTACTTTTGGGGGCAAGATTTCCATTCGACCACGCTGCCCAATCGCAATGCGACCCACAGCGAGGAAGACTGGCTGGTGAGCCAACTGCAAAAGATGAACACCAAGTTCGTCAGCCAGGGCGTGCCCGTGATCCTGGGTGAATTTGGCGCCATGAATCGCACGGGAAATCCGGACTTGACGGGCGACAACCTGGACCTGCATCTTGCTTCAAGGCTGTATTATCACCAGCTGATCGTCGATACGGCCAACAGCCTGGGGATCGCGCCTTTCTACTGGGACAACGGTTTCACTGGCACCAACGGGTCTGGGATCTTCAACCGCAATTCGGCTACGGTCTTCGATCAGGACACGGTGGACGCACTGACGGGAGGCCCCGGGCTGCCCGGCGACTTCAATCTCGACGGCACCGTCGACGCCGCCGACTACACGGTCTGGCGCGACGGCAACGGCACGCCGGAACAATACAACGAATGGAAGACGCACTTCGGCGAGACGCTCAACGTCGGCGGAGCAGGCTCCCTTGCGGTGCCGGAACCGAGCGGAATGCTCTTGTTCGTAGCGGCCCTGGCAACTCTTGCTATCGCCTGCGGCCGCTCGAGGGCAACGATGCTCGCCCGGATTTGCGCCGCCCGATGCGATCGGCCCACTTGCTGCTGACCCGCCTGTTTCGGCAACAACAGTGACCGGTCGAGGCGCATTTTCCGCGGTCGTGGCGCCCGAACCCGCATCTCTCGCACTCTTGTTGCTCGGCGTTATAATGTCCCTTTTCCCCGGCGTCACTAATTGCTGCCGAACGTGCCCGAGGTTTACGCCCATGCCCGAGAGCTGCCCCAATCCCTGCCAGCGATGCACCCGCTACCTCGTCCGCCTGCTGATCATTGTCTGCGTCGGTTACTGTCTTCCGCCGCGGGCCGAGGCCGCCAAATTCGTCATTCATGTCAGCGTCGACGGACTCAATGCTCAGTGGATGCAGCGCGTGGTCGACGCCGGCCGAGCACCAACTTTCAAACGTCTCGAACAGGAAGGCGCTTGGACCGCCAATGCCCGGACCGACTACTTCTATACGGTCACGCTCCCCAATCACACGTCGATGCTCACGGGAAGATCGGTGCTGCAAGCGCCCGGCCTCCCACCGGGTTCGTTTCACGGTTGGACGATCAACGACGTTCCGCAGCTCGGCGCGACGCTGCACAACACGGGCAATCCGTCGGCCAAGTACATCGCCAGCGTGTTCGACGTCGTCCACGACGCCGGCCTGTCGACCGCTCTCTACACCTCGAAAGACAAGTTCATCATTTACGACCAAAGCTACAACGAGACCACCGGCGCGGCGAATCCCCGCGGCCGCGACAAGATCGACACCTATTTCTTCCAGGACGACGGCCCGCCGACCTATTCCGACGGCATGAATCGCCGCTTCCTCGCCGACCTGGCCGCGAAGCATACGAATTATTGCTTCGTCCACTATCGCGACACGGACTCGGCCGGACACGCCTTCGGTTGGGGCAGCCCCGAATACTTGCAGGCGGTCGCCACGGTCGACGGCTATCTTGCCGACGTGCTGCACTTGGTGGAAACCGATCCGGCCCTCCACGGCCACACGACGATCATCGTCAACACCGATCATGGCGGCCTGGGCACCAATCATGGCGAGGCGGAACGGGCGGAAAACTATACGATTCCCATCTTCGTGTGGGGCGACGGCGTCGGCCGCGGCGACTTGTATGCGATGAACCACGACACTCGCACCGACCCCGGCGAGTCGCGGCCGGAATACGCCCTCGATCATCAGCCGATCCGCAACGGCGGCACCGGCAACCTCGCACTCAAGCTGCTCGGGCTGGGTCCGATCCCCGGTTCGGTGATCAACTCCCGCCAGGACCTCCGCGTCGCTGCGATCGGCGACTTCAATCGCGACGGCCAGGTCGACGCCGCCGACTACACGATCTGGCGCGATACAAACGGCTCGACGACCGACCTGCGAGCGGACGCCAACGGCGACGGCGTCGTCGACCAGGCGGATTACGACGCCTGGAAAGCTGCCGGTGGTGCCGCCGCTGCGACAACGAAATAGCTTTGCAGCCGGCGGCCAATGTCGGTATAATTAGGCTCGCTGGATCGCATTTCATAGGGGAACATCGCATGCCACGGCCCCTTCCCGAGCGACTTGTCCTCGCGTTGTCGATCGCGACAGCCGTTCTTGCGGCTCCGGCGGTTGCCGATCCGCCCGACATCCTGCGCAACTACCGCTTCATTCCGAGCCATAGCGTCGTTCACGTCACCGGTGGCTTCGCCGGGATCGACTGGGATCTTAACGTCGCCGGGCATTTCGGTTTGGTTACGGGATACAACTACGGCGCCGACCCGGCGGCCCACGTGCCGACACTCGAGCCCTTCGCTCAATTCACGGACGTCAATGCAATCCTGTTCGATCCCCGCCGCGCATCTCCGCTGCCATCGCCCGGTTGGGACCTCGATAAGACGTTGAATCTCTCCGGTCTCGACGGCACGTTCCGCGACCCGAGTCGTCTGTTCTTCCGCGGCGTGGACGGCCAGGGCCAGCCGTTCAAGCTGGAGGCGATTCTGGCGGATCGACTGATCCACCTGGTGGGTGCAAACGATCCCGGCTGCTGCGACTTCTTCAATTATCAGATCGACGCCTATGCCCACCTCGCTCCGTTCGCCGATTTCAATTTCGACGGCGTCGTCGATGCCGCCGACTACACGGCCTGGCGCGACCACATGGGCATGGCGTCCGGTGCGACGCTCGACCAGGGCGACGCCGACGGCGATGGCGACGTCGACCAGGACGACTATGCGGTCTTGCGGCAGGATTTCGGCACTTCGATCGACATGGCGGCGCTGGCCGACGCGGAAGGACTTTCTCTCGGCGCAGTGCCGGAACCGGCCACCGTTTCGCTCTTGCTGATAGGCTCTGCTGGCGACGGCCCCGTTCCTCCGCCGGCTCATTCGTCGCGCCAGCTAACGCCCAAAACGAACGGGTCGGCGGCCTGACTGGAAACTGCGCTCGCCACTGTGTTATCCTCCTAATAGGTGGAATGCCGTTACTTTTCTTTCTCGCGCCAGCGATTGGTTCACGACCGGTAGTTGACGGTTCAGAGTGCCCCGGGGTGGCGTGCGGCCGCGCGCCGTCGAACAATGCCGATCGACGAAGAATTTGTTCTCGCGGTCCTGTTTCTGCTTGCGCTTGTGTTTTTGTTTTTGCCGGTCGCTACTTATTTTCTATTGCGCCGCGTCAACCGAGATCAACGCGACGCATTCCTATCGATCGAATCGAGAGCTGAGCAAGCTTCGCGCGGCGATCACGCAGCTGCAAACGCCAGTCGAGAGGCCTATCGAGAAGCGAGTCGATACGCCAGCCGAGAAGCCTGTCGAAAGAGTGGCCGAGCACGTCACTGCCGCACCGCCTGTGGAACAAGTCGCGCCGATCGCCGCGGCGCCGATGCAGCCCTGGGAACGGCCGCAGCCCGTGCCGAAACCCAACGTTCCCCCGCAGCGAGTTCCCGTCCCTCCGCGCGAGCCGAGCCGCTTCGAAGCGGCTGCCAAGGAAACGCTCCAGCGAATCTGGAGCTGGATCATCGTCGGCGAGGAGCATGTCCCCGAGGGCGTGTCGATGGAGTTCGCCGTCGCCAGCCAGTGGCTCTTGCGGATCGGCATTCTCATTTTGGTCGTCGGCGTCGGCTTCTTCCTCAAGTATTCGATCGACCACGGCCTGATCAGCCCGTTCGGCTCGCGTCGCGATCGCGGCGATCGCCGGCCTGGCGATGCTGTTTGCCGGCACGCAGCTGCTCGGCCGCAAGTACCACGTCCTCGGCCAGGGCCTGTTGGGCGGCGGCCTGGCGACGCTCTATTTCAGCGTCTTCGCGGCCGCCAACCTCTACCATCTCGTCGCTCAGCTCCCCGCGTTCGCGCTCATGGCCGCGATCACCGTGCTCGCCGGCGGCATCGCCGTCCGTTTCAACTCGATGCTGGTGGCCGTGCTGGGAATCATCGGCGGCTATCTCACGCCCGTCGTCCTCTCCACCGGCGCCACCAACTTTCCCGCGCTCTATGGCTACGTCCTCGTGCTCGGCATCGGCGTGCTGGCGATTTGCTATTGGAAGAACTGGCCGCTGGTGAACTACCTGAGCTTCGCCGCCACCTACCTGCTCTTCTTCGCGGCGCAGCGAACCTACATTTCCGACAATTTCTGGCAGGTCTTCCCTTATCTCACCGGCTTCTTCGTCCTGTTTTCGACGATGACGTTCCTCTACAAGATCGTGAACACCACCAAGTCGAACCTGCTCGATCTGATCGCGCTCTTCATCAACGCCGGCGTCTATTTCTGGGTCGGTGCCGCGCTCATCGAAGGGGCGTACACCCGGCGCTGGGCGTCCGCGCTCACCTTGGGCCTCGCCGCCTTCTACACGGCCCACGTCTACTACTTCCTCCGCCGCAAGATCGTCGACCGCGAGCTGTTGGTCAGCTTCATCGCGCTCTCGGCGTTTTTCCTCGCCATGACGATGCCGCTCTTGCTCTCCGCCGAGTGGGTCACCGCCAGCTGGGCGATCGAAGCGCTCGTCCTGATGTGGATCGCCCAGAAGCTCGGCAGCGAATTCATCCGCCAGGCGAGTTACGTCCTGTTCGTCGTCGTGATGGCCCGCTTCTGCTTCATCGACCTGCGGACCCAGTTCCTCGCCGCCCCGCCGGCCGCCGATCTCGGCTGGCGCGACTATCTCGTTCGAGCTGGTCCAGCGCGTCGTGATGTTCGGCATTCCGATCGGTTCGCTCGCCGCGGCCTACCGGCTGCTCGGCAAGTCGCGACGCCGCTGAGTCCCACGTCGTCGACCCGTCGAACGACGTGCCGGCCTGGATCGGTGGCAATTGGGCCATGAAAGCCCTGGTCGTCGCCGCCGCCGCCACGCTCTTCATCTATCTCAACCTCGAGCTCAACCGCACGCTCGGCTACTTCTACTCGCCGGTCAAGCTGCCGCTGCTGACCATCCTCTGGATCGCTATGTGCGGATTCCTGCTCTACGAATTCCTGACCAGCGAAAGCGGCGTGTTTTTGATCCTGTTTGCGATCGCCCTGGCCGCCACGCTGATCAAGCTCTTTGGCTTCGACCTGGTCTCGTGGGACATCTCGCCGCAATTCATCTACGGCGGCGCCTATTCGTTCCGCGACGCGCTGCTGCGGCTGGTCGATTTCGGGGCCGTCGCCGGCTTCCTCGCCGCGGCCTATGCCTTTCTCGCCGGCAACAAACTGGTCGGCACCGTCCGCTCCGTGCTCGGTTACACTTGCGTCGCGATGCTATTCGTTTATCTGACGCTGGAAGTCAACACGGCGCTCCACGAATATTTGCCCGAGATGCAATCGGGCGGCGTGTCGATCCTCTGGTCGCTCTTCGCCCTGGTATTGATCTTCCGCGGCATCGCCCGCCGCGTCGCCCCGGCCCGCTACCTCGGCCTGGCCTTGTTCGCCATCGTCACCTGGAAGGTCTTCTTCGTCGATCTGGCCCAGCTCGACCAGTTCTATCGCATCGTGGCCTTCATCCTGCTCGGCATCCTGGCGCTCGTGGGTTCGTTCGCCTATTTGAAGTATCGCGATCAGTTTTCGATCCAGCCGCCAACCAAGGAGGGAGAGCTGCCATGATCCGTCGAATCGGCTGGACGATCATCCTCGCCGCCGCGTGCACTTTGGCTCGCGCCTCGGAGCCGAGCTTTCGCTACTCCCGACCGATCGAGCTGCCGACGCTCGAAGCGGAAGAGCTGCTCGCGGCGACGTTCGATAGCGACGTCTTCGCCGCCACTCGCGACGGCTTTCCCGATCTCCGCATCCACGCCGCCGCGGGCGACATCGCCTATGTGATTCGCAAGGCCACGACCACCCGGTCGGAGACGGTCCGCAACTACTACTCCGCCCGCGATCCCCAGGTCCGTCCGCTCGACAACGACAGCCTCGAGATCATCGATCATCTCCGCGACAGCGACCCGCAGCCGCAAGGCGTGCGGATCGTCACGCCGCTGCGGAATTTTGAGCAGCGCATCCGTATCTCGACCTCCGCCGACGGCAAGGATTGGCAGCCGCTGGGCGAAGACGCCGTTCTCTTCGACTACTCCCAGTTCATGGACGCCCGCAGCGACACCGTCGCGCTTCCCGCCACCACGAACCGCTATTTCCGCATCGTGATCGACAACGTCACTCAGGAGCTCGAGTCGCAGTTGATGGAGCTCACCCGCCGCCTCCGCGGCGACACCGAAGCCCACCGCGACGAACGCCTCGTCATCGAACGCCGCCCCTTCCGCATCGATCGCATCGAGTTCTGGCACGACGCCGTGCAGGAACACTTCACGGGCGACCGCCAGGTCAGCTACCCCGTCGGCGGCTTCCAGGTGGAAACGAACGCCGAAGACCAGCAGACGATCATCCACGTCGACTCCCGCCGCGAGCCCCTCACGTCGTTCAAGCTCGTCACCAGCTCCCACAACTTCAGCCGCCACGCCCAGGTACAAGTCGAACGGAGTCGAGGCGTCGAAAAGACCTGGCAATCGATCGGCGACGCCAACCTATCGCGTCTCGACTTTCGCAATTTGAAGCGCGAGGAGCTCACGATCACGTTCCCCGAATCGCGCGAGACTGCCTACCGCATCGTGATCGACAACCGCGGCAGCCCGCCGCTGGAGGTAACCGGCGTCGAGGCCCAAGGCGACCAGTACCAGGCAATTTTCCTGGCCTCCGCCACGGACCAGCCGTTGGAATTACTCTACGGCAGCGCAGACCGCCCAGCAGCCCGACTACGACACCGCCGCAATCACTGCCTCACTCGCAGCCAACTATCAACCGGTGGCCGCCACACTGGGAAAGCAAATCGAACATCCCGGCGGCGGCGAGCCGCCGCCACTGGCAACCTCTCGCCTCATCAACGACCCACGCATCCTGGGCGGCATCGCCGTGATCTTGGTCGCCGCCCTCGCCTGGGGCCTATACCACGCCGGCCGCCGGCTTGATGGCCTGCCCCGCGATGAGCCGTGACGACTCACGCCGCTTTGGACCAAAGTGGGCGTACTCAGCGCTCCCTCGGCGTTGAACCCTCACCGGCCAAAAACAGCCCCTTGAATTCGCCCGCGCTAGCGAGTATATACGCATATACACTATCGCGTGCCTGCGCTCATTGACACCTCAACAACCATCCGCAGCTTCGCAAGCTAATCACGCTAACGGACGCTAATCCAATTCGCGACATTAGCGAGCGATCGCGGTGCGCCGCCGTCGTGCCATCGAAGTGATTCTGAAACCTGACACCCGACCCCCACCCTAATTTAACCTGGCGAGTTCGAGAGAAACCTGGCGAGTTGGCAAAAACCCGCGGTTTTCACCAACTCGCCAATCACCTACATCTAATGGTCACCGGTCACTCATCCACCCATTGCTAGCACCCTCGCCGTCCGTCTTGTCGGTCGTTGCCGACAGACCTATACTCCGCCGCTCTCGTGGAGCGGCCGGAACCGCCGCAGCACGACTCGCACCTGTCCGCTGCAGCCTCGACGCACTCGACGGAGATTTCCCATGCGCTCGATCATTCATCTCGCTGCGATCACCACCTGGATGCTGGCGGTTGCCTGGCCGCGTCGACGTCTTCAGCACAACAAGCCCGGAAACTGGCGCCCGCCATCGGATGCGCCGAACGATACGGGAGGCCGCCGGCTCCGCGATGCCGCCCGCAACACCCAACGGCTATCCATCCACCGGCACGCCGGCCGCGCCGATCACTCCGATCGGCGTCAGTCGCGCCCGCGTCACGAAGGGTTCCGGCTCGCTGCCGAACAACGCGGGCCAGGTCTGGCGCGAGTACGACATCACGCCCTACACCTCCCGCGCCACCAGCACCAACCGCCCGGAGCAGGCGATCGTCGATTGGATCCTCCGTGAGACCGGCTACGAAACCTGGCACACCGATCCGATGGGTCTGCTTTCAGCCAATCACACCACACTCACCGTCTACCACACGCCGGAGATCCAGGCCGTCGTCGCCGACATCGTCGACCGCTTCGTCAACACGCAGGCCGACCGGTATGCGTTCTCGTTGCGGGTGGCCACGGTCGGCAATCCGAACTGGCGGGCCAAGGCTTACTCGATGATGACGCCGATCCCCGTGCAATCGCCCGGCATCCAGGGCTGGCTGTTGGCCAAGGAAGACGCCCAGCTGTTGATCTCCGAGCTGGCCCGCCGCACCGACTACCGCGAATTCAATTCGCCTCAGCAGCTGATCGCCAACGGCCAGTCGATCGTGCTCTCGACGATGCGGCCGCGGCAGTACGTCAAAGGCGCCATCCCCACGCAGACCCAGTGGCCCGGCTATCAGCCGGAGATGGGCACGCTCGAAGAGGGTTTCTCGCTGGAATTCAGCCCGCTGATGTCGCTCGACCTCGCGTCGGCCGACGCGATCGTCAAGCTGCGGCTCAACCAGATCGAGCAGATGCTCCCCGTGAAGCTCGACCTGCCGACGGTCGTCGCGCCGAACCAGCGCGTATCGGTCGAGGTGCCGCAGATGACGACGGCGAACATGCACGAACGATTCCACTGGCCGATGGAGCACGTGTTGCTGTTGTCGATGGGCGTCGTCGCCACGCCCGCCCCGACGAAAAACGACCCGCTCACCGACACGATCAACAGCGCGCTGCCGATGTTCAAAGAGCCGCCGCGGGCCGACGCCCTGTTGTTCATCGAGAGCCGCGGCCAGGTCACGCCCGCCCAGGCCGGCGCCGCGGCCCCGGTCCAAACGGCGACCGCCCCCAGCCGAAACTTCCAGGGCCGGTATTAGAAAAGACAAGGAGACTGGGAGACGCGGAGACAAGGAGAGACGTGTCGAACCGCAAGCCTCCTTGTCTCCCCCTCTCCTTGTCTCCTTGTCTCTCTGCTATGCTTGCCAATCTATGAGTTCCGCATCGAAAGACCGTCGCCGCGTCGTCATCACCGGCCTGGGCCTGATCTCGCCATTGGGTAGTTCGCCTGCCGATCTTTGGTCCGCGCTTGCGGCCGGCAAGAGCGGCGTGTCGCTTGTGTCGCTGCTGCCGGCCGACCGCCAGCCGCTCAAGTACGCCGGCGAGGCCAAGCAATTCACCGGCGAGATCGACGACTTCGGCCCGCTCGAAGGCGATCGCAAAAAGGCCATCAAGAAGGGCCTCAAGGTCATGTGTCGCGAGACGCGGATGGCGGTCGCCGCCGCCCAGCTCGCGCGTCGCGCAGAATTCCCGAGTAGCCGACAAACCGTTCGATCCCGAGTCGGCCGGCGTCGTCCTCGGCAGCGACTACATGCTCACCATGCCCGAAGACTACGAAGCCGGCATGAAGAAGTGCGCCGATACCGGCGACTTCGAGTTCTCCCGTTGGGGGAGCGACGGGCTGGACCAGATGACGCCGCTCTGGATGCTCAAGTATCTGCCCAACATGCCGGCCAGCCACATCGCGATCTACAACGACCTCCGCGGCCCGAACAACTCGCTCACGATGCGCGAGGCCGCGTCGAACCTGGCGATCGGCGAAGCCTTTCGTACGATTCGCCGCGGCCACGCGGATGCAATGGTCGCCGGCGCCACGGGCACCCGCATCCTGCCGATGCAAGCGATCCACGCGCTGCAAACCGAGCAGATGGCCGCCGAGAACTGCGATCCCGCCAAGGCCAGCCGGCCGTTCGATAAGAATCGCACAGGCATGGTCGCCGGCGAAGGCGCCGGGCATGATCGTGCTCGAAGAGCTCGAATCCGCCCAAGCCCGCGGAGCCAACGATCCTCGCCGAGATCATCGGCTGCGGCAGCTCGAACGTCGCCGATGAGAATCTCGTCGGCAGGTGCGACGTCGCGCTGACCCACGCCATGCGCGCCGCCCTCCGTGATGCGAAACTCGAGCCGGCGGACGTCGGTCACATCAATGCTCACGGACTAGCCACATCCCAGCGCGACGCCGACGAAGCCCGCGCGATCCGCGAAGTTTTCGGTACCACCGCCGACAAAACCCCCGTCGTCGCCCTCAAGAGCTACTTCGGCAACCTCGGCGCCGGCAGCGGCGCGGTCGAGCTGATCGCCAGCGTGCTCGCCTTGCGCGAAGGCCGCCTCCCTCGGACGCTCAACTACGAGACTCCCGACCCCTCATGCAGCTTGGCCGTCACTTGTGACGACAAGACGCCCGCCGGCCGCAGCTTCCTGAACCTGAGCGTCACCCCGCAAGGCCAGGCCGCGGTGCTCTGCGTCGCCGCGATCGACTGAGCGTATCGCGCGATCACTCGTACCGCAGTGCCTCGATCGGATCGAGCCGCGAGGCTTTCCAGGCGGGATAGAATCCAAATGCGATGCCGATCGTCGCCGAGACGAAGAACGCGGCGACGATCGCCGGCAACGAAGCTGCGATCGGCCAGTGGAGCGTCGCCCAAACCGTGAGCGAAGCCGCCCGCCCCAGCAGAATCCCGACCGCCCCGCCAAAGACGCAGAGCACCATCGCCTCGATGAGAAACTGCCGCAAGATGTGATGCGAGCGGGCGCCGACGGCCATCCGCAGCCCGATCTCCCGCGTCCGTTCGGTCACGGACACGAGCATGATATTCATGATCCCGACGCCGCCCACGACGAGCGAAATCAGGGCGACGATCAGCAGCAAGCCGCCCATCATGGCCGACATCGAGCTCATGGTTTTGATCATCTCGCTCATGTCGCGGAGGTTGAAGTCGTCGGCCTGGCCGGGGTGGATGCTATGCCGCTGCCGCAAGATGCTCGACATCTGTTTCATCGCGGCGTGGATCGTTTCCGCGGACCGGGCCTTGACCGCGATCTGATCGATGTTGGCAAAGCGGACGGGCTGCGGCGTGTTCGCCAATTGCGACGCCGACGCCTCCGGATAGAGCGTCTCCTTTCCCGGGTAGAGCTCGCTCAGTGAGTTCACTTCCTTACTTGGGTCACTCGCCGTGGCCGCCGCCGCCGTGTTGTCGAAGGTGTTGTCGGCGATCCGATACTTGAGCGTCGTCCAGGGGGCCAGCACGATGTCGTCCTGATCCATGCCCATCATGTTCGACCCTTTGCGACTCATCACACCCACCACGCGCAGCGAGACGTTTTGCAGCCGCAGATTCTCGCCGATCGGCGACGCGCCGTCGAACAACTCCTTGACGAGCGTCTCGCCGATCACGCAGACCTTGTTCGCATTGCGGACGTCGCGGTCGGTAAACATCTCGCCTTCGTCCAGGTCCTTCCAGTCGCGGACGTCCAAATAGGACGGTGTCGTACCGAAGATCGTCATGGGAATCCAATTGCGATTCCCGTAAACGACCTGTCCGCCTTTGATCTGGACCAGGGGTGCCGTCGATGCGACCGCCGGAGCCGAGGTTTCAATCTCGAGGGCATCGTCGGGGGTGAGGGTCAATTCGCTTCCCGAGCCCCAGGTGATGCCGCCGCTGGCCGCGGCGCCGGAGCGAATCACGATCATGTTGGCCCCCATCGAGTCCATCGACGCCAACAGCGCCGTCCGCGAGCCCTGGCTGATCTCGACCATGGCAATCACCGCGGCCACGCCGATGATCACCCCGAGCGCCGTCAGCGCCGAACGCATCTTGTTCTGCCGCAGCGCCCGCAGCGCCGTTCGCAACGTCGCCGGCAGCACCGCCGCCGCACTCCTGTGGACGATTGACCGCTTAGGGACCGGACGGCTCGGTCGCGACGATTCCGCCGGCGCGGCCACGGTGCGGGCCCGCCGCACAGCGACCAGCGTGCCTCCCTGGTCGACTTCGTCTCCGGCTGTCGTCGCTCCGTTACCATAGTGCGAGCCGTAGCCCGCGCCGTTGCTTACGCCGTTGTGCGGGGTGAAGACGATGCCGCCGTCGTCCCGGCGCAGATGTCCATTCGTGGAATCCGCCGCCGAGCGCGCAAGCGAGCGTCCGCCATGATCGTCCTCGACAATGACGCCGTCGACCACGTGAATCACGCGATCGGCATAGCCAGCGACGGTCGGGTCGTGAGTGACAAGAATCACCGTCAGCCCGGCCGCGTTGAGCTGTTGAAACATCTGCAGGATCTCGACGCTAGTGTGCGAATCGAGATTGCCCGTCGGTTCGTCGGCCAACAGCAACTTCGGCTGATTCACCAGCGCCCGCGCGATGGCCACGCGCTGCTGCTGGCCGCCCGACATCTGGCTCGGCACGTGCTCGAGGCGATTGCCGAGCCCGACTCGCTCGAGCAGTCCGAGCGTGCGTTCGAGCCCGTCGCGGGCAGCGTGATGCACCGGAGAATAGTCCATTGGCATCAGCACGTTGCCGACCGCCGTCGTGCGCGGCAGCAGATTGAAGCTCTGAAACACGAACCCGAGCTTGGTCGTCCGCACAATCGCCCGCTCGTTCGGCGAGAGGCTGCTGATCTCCTCGCCATCGAGCCAATACTTGCCGGAGGTGGGCCGATCGAGGCAGCCCAACAGATTCATGAGCGTGCTTTTGCCGGAGCCCGAAGCCCCCATCAGCGCCACCAGCTCGCCCTGCTGGATCGAAAGCGAGATGCCCTTGAGGACCGGCACATCGACCTCGCCGAGCTGATACGTCTTCGTGATGTTCTCCAGGCGAACCAATTCCATGGCATTTCTCACAAGGGACGTGCCTAACTGCGGGGCTTATTGGGACGCCGGAATGTCGGCGCGAACGGATTATTGACCTCGGGCGACTCGCCCGCCTGCAATTCGCCGAGCACGATCTCCTGCCCATCCTCCAGCTCGTCGCTGGAGACCTCGGTCCGGGTGCCGTCGGAGACACCCACCGTCACGCGCACCGGAGAAACACGCTGTCCATTTTGCACCCAGATGGTTGCCTCCTCGCCGGGCGTGGACGAATGCATGGAAGGTTCCGAGAGTTGCGTCAGATCGGCGGGCGAGGCCACCAACTCGCGCTGCGGCTCGTATCGCAGCGCCGCATTGGGCACCGAGAGCACGCCGGTCCGCCGTTCGGTCTCGAACTTCACGTCCGCCGTCAGGTATGGCAGCAGCTTCAGGTCAGTATTGTCCGTGGCGATCACGACAGTATATGTCACCACGTTTTGGGTCATCTTCGCGTTGAGTCGGACCTGCACGACTCTGCCTTGAAACTCGTCCTTCGGAAACGCGTCGACGGTGAACGTCACCGGCGTGCCGACCTTGAGGTCGCCAATGTCCGCCTCGTTGACCGACGCCCAAACTTGCATCCGCCGCAGGTCCTTAGCAATCAAGAACAGGCTCGGCGCATTGAGGCTGGCTACAACCGTCTGGCCAATGTTCACCCGCCGGTCGATGATCGTTCCCCGAACCGGCGACTTGATGATCGTGTAGCTGAGGTTGGTTTCGGCCAGATCGAGGGTCGATTGCTGCTGGGCGATGGCCGCCTTGCCCACCTCAATGTTTGCCTTGGCTACTTCGTAGTTCGATTTGGCTAGAATGTAGTCGCTGTCCGAAATGGCGCGAATCTGGATGTGCGGTCGGGCGTTCTCCGAAACGTCGGAGGAGTCGGTCACTGATTCACTCTTCACCGACAGATTCTTGAGCCGCTGGGCTCGATCCCACTCCGCTTCGCATTGCATCAAATGTGCTTCGAACTGGAGCAGATCGGCCTTCGAGCGCTCCAGCGCCGCCAGTGCCTGGTTCCGCTGGGCGACGTAGACCGCGTCGTCAATCCGGGCGAGCACGGTGCCCTCTTCGACCGTCGTCCCGTAGTCGACGCGTTTGTCCTTGAAAGCTGGGTCGGTGGTGCTGCGCGGATCGGCGCCGAATTCCTTGATTCGCCCGACGACTTGTGCGCCGACGTCAACCACCTCCTCCGGCTCCAGTGTGCCGGTGGCGCCCACCGTCACGACCATGTCGCCCCGTTCCACTTTGCCGAGGCGAAAGTGCGCTACTTCATTCCCACGATCGTACAATCCATAAAACGCACCGCCGCTGGCAGCCAGCGCCACGACAAAGGCCAGAAAGAATAGCACGCTTTTCATGTTTGCCGGCGCTCAACGCGCACCGCTTTAACTACGCACGCTCTTGGCCTTGGTTGGCGATCGTGGCACATGCACCCTGGAATGACCTCAGGCCAGCCATCAGGCCGGCCCGGGACTGGCGGCTCATCAGCTCGAACGCCGTGTTCAGCTTGGCCAACCGTGCCTGTTCCCGGGCTTGCATCGCCCGGCGGCCGCTGGCCGTAAGAGTTAAACACCGCACCCGGCGATCCGGACCGTTCGCCACCCGCGTCACCAGCCCAGCCCGCTCCAGCCGGTCGGCGATTTGCGTCATCGCACTGAGCGTGACTCCCATCCGCCGGCTGAGCTGCGACATGCTGAGCGCACCGTCGTACAGCCGGGCGCACACGCGAAGTTGCCGCAGCGGCAGGTTCGACGTGCGATCCTCGACATACAATAAGTCGCGAACGATCGACATCAGCAGGGCGTTAGCTTCGGCAACTTCTGACGGCGCATCCGCGCAGGAGTCGGTCGCACCGCGGCGGGACGGTGCGCGGCTCGAACTACGGTTCGTGTCGCGCCGCGGAGCTTGAGAACGGCGCGACGCCACGGAGGTCGCTTGATACTTCATGCCTGTATATTATTCACATGCATGAAGTAAATTCAACGCCTATGCCCGTCGGCGCGGCGGTTCACGGCGTCGGCCGCAACGACTACCGCCGTTATTTATTGACGGGCGGCAACGGCACCGGGGGCGGCGGAACCGCGGGATTTCCCCCATTGTTTCCCGCTGGGCCGGCCGGCAGATCTTCCACAGGCGAGGCGGGTGGCGGCCCCGCGGCCGGCGACTCTAACCGAATCTGCCAGCCGCCGCCGAGTGCCCGATACACCTCGATCAATCCCAGTGCAATGTCGCCCCGCGACTGGGCCCACAGGTCCTGCTGCTGGATCAGCGTCTGTTGGATCACGGCATAGCGATTGAAATCCGCCGTTGCCAGGCCGCTCTCGTATTGCGCGATCACGATTTGCAGCGCGAGCGCCGCCTCGTCGACGCTCACTTTCAGGTTTCGCGCTCGCTCCTGCGACTTGAGGAACGAGACGATGCCATTCTCGACCTCGAGGTCCGCCTGCAGCACGCTGTTCTGATAGGCCGTCACGAAGTCCCTGGAACTGTGCATCCTGGAATCGCACGTTGCTCACGATGCGGCCATAATTGAGCACGTTCCACTGGAACGACGGGCCCACGTTGCTGTTGAGTGACTGAGGCTTGAACAGGTCGGAGAGTTTCGCTGCCTGCCAGCCCAGCGTGCCAGTGACGGAAAACGCCGGATACAAGTCCGCCGCCGCGATGCCGATTTCTTCCGCCTGCGCGGCGGCCTGCCGCTCGGCGCGACGCACGTCGGGACGGCGCCGCAGCAGGTCGGCCGGGATGCCCGCGACGACATAGTCGGGCGTGGTTGGGATCGTCGCCCGGTCTGCGCGATTGAGCATCGCCGAAATGTCGGACACCGGCATCCCCAACAACGTGCAGAGGATGTTTTGCGACTGTCGCAGCTGAATCTGCAAGGCGTCCAGCTGGGCCAGGCTCTGCGCCAGGTCGCTGCTGGCCTGTGCGCGGTCGACGTCGGTAATCGATTTGACGCCACCCACGCTGAGCTGCTGATTGATGAATTTCAGCACGTCTTGCTGCACGGAAACGACGTTTTGAAGCAGCCGGATTCGCTCCTCGGTCGTGCGATAGCTGACGTAGTTACTGGCCACGTCGCCCAACAAGGTCACGAGCACCGCGTCGTAGTCTTCGACCGAGGCGTCGAGCGTGGCCTCTGCGCCGTCGATCGCGCGGCGGAAGCGGCCCCAGAAATCGAGTTCCCAGCCGAGATTGAAGCCGAAATTCCACTGGTCGAAGAAATTCTGACCGATGCCGAAGCGGGTGTAGCTGCCATTGGCAGTTTGCAGCTGCGGAAAGAAGCTGCCGACGGCGAAGCCGAGCTGGGCCCGCGCGGCCAGAATGCGAAAGCCCGCTTCGCGGAGGGTCAGGTTCTCGCGGTACGCTTGTTCGATGAGCGCGTCGAGCACGGGATCGTCAAACTCGGCCCACCAGTCGGCGAAATGATCCGGCTCGCCGTCGCGGCGGACTCGGGGGTCGGCGGAGTCGATCCAGTTCGTGGCGACCGGCGCAGGCGGACGGCCATAATTCGGACCGACTTTGAAACCGTTGCGGATGTATTGGATTGGGCCGGTGCAGCCCGCCGGCAGCAACATGGAAGCTACTAGCAGGGCGGAGGTGATGCGGCGATGCAAGCACATGGGTGTCGGCCATCCTGGCCCGGAGGAGTCGGCGTAGTGCGAAACGGACCCGCCAACACTAAAAATCGACACAACCGATACAACCAGGCCATCACGGCCGGAACGACCCGCAAAGTCGCGCCAACCGGTACAGTTTAGACGCCGAGCGATGATAGCACTTCATCGCGGCCTGGCGAAATGCGTTATTACAGGCGACTGACATTCGCCTCGGTGCCCGGCCGGATCACCGCCGGCAAGAAGCTGCCGTCGTTCACGCCCACTTCCCGCGACATGAGCTCGTTCAGCAGCGAGTTCATCCGCAACAACGTATCCCGGTTCTGTTCGGGATCCAGTGCCAAGTTGGTCGTTTCATCCGGATCCGATTCCAGGTCGAAGAGCTGCACGTCGTTCTGGCCGAGCAGCTCATCGATGGTTTGCGGCGTGTTGAACGCGTTCGGGGCGTAATAGCGGGCGAGTTTGTAGCGGCCGTCGCAGGCAAACGCCAGGAAGCCTCGGTTGCCGAGGTGCGGCTTGAGTTCGGTCAGTGACGCTTCTGACGCGGTCACGACGCCACTGCTTCCGTCGAGCAACCGGGCGCAGAATGCCGCGTCCACCGTCTGTGGTGCGACGTAATTGAAGAGCACTCCTGCGCGGATCGCGTGCAGGTTGGACCGCTGCGACTCGACCAGCGTTTCTGAGAAGTCATGACCCGGCAGACCGCGGAGAACCTCATCGCACTTCGACTTGGGAACGCGGGTCATGCCGACAATCGTGGGCAAGAGATCGAGATGGCTGGTGAGCACTTCGCTCTTTCCGGCCGGATAATTGGGGTGCACGATGATGAACGGGACCTTCGAGTTCTCTTCGTACGCGAACGGGCCCTTGCCGCGCAAACCGCCGTGCGACCCGCCCATTTCGCCGTGATCGGACGTGAAGATCACAATCGTGTTCTCCCACAATCCCTGTTCGTTCATTGTGTCGACCAGCTGCTGCAGGCTGGTATCGTTATCGCGGATCATGTTGAGATAGTAGTTGTAGAACGTTTGCCACATGTCCTTGCGTGCCGCCGGGATGAAACCCAACGCATCCGACCAGCCCTGGTTGTACTCGGCGAGGGCAGCGGGCATGCCGGGAGCAGTTAGCGACTCGCTCAGGCTGCGGGGCAAAGCGAATTTCCACTTCTTTTGATAGAGCGTGTTTTTCGGCGGCTTGGTGAGCTCGTGATGGGCCGCGCCGAGTTGCACTTCCTCGCCGGGCTGATTCGCGTCGGCGTACATGATGTCGTGGGGATTCAAAAAACTCGCCACTAGGAAGAACGGTTTGTCCTTCCGCTCCGGATCGACCGACCGCGTGCGGAGCCATTGGATGCAGTTTCCCGCCGTGTCGGCATCGTGTTTGTATCCCGATTCCGGCTTGCTGTTCACGTCGCCAGCGACGCCGAGCGTGTCGAATCCATACGGCACGATCGCCTGGCTGTAGTTGACTGTGTCCTCATAGCGGAGGATTCTCTTGTCCATTTCGAACTTGCCGAAATAGGCCGTCGAATATCCCAGGTCTTTGAGGATCGATCCCATGTTGGGAATGTGCGGGTTGAGCGAGGGAACGTAGGGGTATTCCATCTGGTCGATGACGCCATTCCGCTGCGGCGGCAGGCCGGTCAGCATCGCGGCCCGCGACGGCGAGCACATCGCCGAGGCGATGTAGTGATGCGTGAAGGTAATGCCCCGCCGCGTCAGCTCGGCTCGGGCGGGCAATTGGTAGCCCTCAGCCGGCAGCAGCTGCGACTGTTCCTGATCGCAGATGATCAGGAGGATGTTGTAGGGCCGCGGCCGCTCGCTTTCGCCGGCCAGGGACATGCTGCCTGCAAGCAGCAACGCAACGTGCCATGCTTGTCTGCGGCAGGCGGTACCAAAGCGAACGCGACCATAGAATGTGAGAGCAGAGGAAGCGCATCGTTCGACCCTCGCTGGCAGGTAGCGGAATTGCCCTCCCAAACGTAAGTTACTCGTCGCGGTGGTCGCCGCGGAGCTCGCCAGAGTGGCTAGAAAACGCCCGCAGCTGTTGCGATTTGGCCGATCATGCAGATTAGGCGGGCACGCGGCGCGGCGAAAAACCGCGGGGGTTTTGGCGCAATGCTGGCAGCGAACTCCAAGGGGTCTTGTTCGCCGCGCTATCAACCCGAGCCCTCTGCTTCCATGCACAGAGACCAACGAGCACTTCGCCACGATCGAGCAAACGCGAAACGAGTCGCCAAGTGCGCGGGAATGAGCACAGCAAGCGGTGTGACTCAGATGCCGTCATCCGCATCCCATCCACCCTTTCGCGCTATGTACCGCTTCACCCCCAACCCCCCATACTAAACGGCTCGGGCGTCTGGCATTCGATTTGCATCTTATGCCGGTCGTTTCGATCCGTCCGGTCGTAAGCCTGACCTATAATTCGGTCAAAGGAGAAAGAATATGAGTGCCGCGGAACAACGCCTGTTCGGCCATTGGGATTCGCTCAAGGGCAAGATCAAGGAACATTGGGGCCAGATCACCGACGATGAATTGGCCGAAGTGGAAGGCCAGTACGACCAGCTCGTCGGCCTGATCCAGCAGAAGACGGGCGAAGCCCGCCAGCAGATCAAGCGCGTGATCGACGAGCTCAGCGAAGAATACAGTGGTGCGTTCAGCCAGGCCAAGGAGGCAGCCCGCGAATACGCCGACTTGGCGAACGAAACAATCCACGACACCGCCGAGCGCGTCCGCGTGCGCGCCCGCGAAGGCTACGAGCAGGCCCACGAAGTCGTCCGACGCCGGCCGGCCGAATCCGTCGCGGTCGCGTTCGGCACCGGCTTGTTGGTTGGCGTGATCGTCGGCCTCGTCGTCCGTTCCAAGTAAGTACGTTGGCCTTACCAGGCTGACAACCGCACACGGGAGTGCAACCATGGCATCGAAATCAACAACCAATCGCCGCACCGCGGCGTCAAAAAACTCCACCAATCCCAAACCGTCCCCATACGATGAAGACGAGGACGCACTCGAAGACGCGCTCGCCTACGAGCACGGTTTTGCTGACGACGATGACGAGGAAGAAGAAGCCGGGTATGTCGCCCGGGCAAATGCATGCGTGCACGAATTCACCCGTCAGCGCGAAGGCCGCGTCGTCGTTGCCGCACTGGCCAGCGGCTTCGCGATCGGCGTGTTGATCGGCGGCGTGATCGCCAGCTCACGGGAACGCAAAACATCCTGGACCGACCGGCTCGCCTGCGAAGGACTCGGGCGCCGGCTGCTCGATCGGCTGGGCAGCGCCATCCCCGAATCGATCGCCGAGCGGTTGGGCCGCTAGTTTCACTTTCAATGCTTGAAGCAGGAACGCCGCGTGAATCCCGACGACCAAGCCCGCGAAGTCATCGAGCGCATGGCCGCTCTGCGTCGCGAGCTCACGCACGACGTCGAGCACGTCACCGAGTCGGCCAAGGCGATGACCGATTGGACGTTCTACGTTCGGCGGTTCCCCTGGGCGGCGGTGGGAATCGCCGCAGCCGCCGGTTACCTGCTTGTGCCGCGCAAGAAAACGACGGTCACGCCGACGGCCGAGCAGCTTGAAGCGCTGGTCAAGAACAAGGAGTTTGTCGCCGCCGCGACGGAGCAGCTGAAGCCGCCGCAGAGTCTCTTGAAGGGACTTGCCGCGACTCTGGCGGCGATGGCCGGGCGAGCAGCCCTGTCCTATCTCACGGAACAAATCCGCGCGAAAGCCGCCGGTAGGCATGGCGAAACTCATTCGCCCGTAGAATCCGGCCGCGGCGCACGCGACAACGAATACTGACATGGCAAAGCATTCCACCAATCGACTGAACTCGCTCTGGCCGAAGGAAACAACGGATGGAAGTATGCCGGCACTACCCGACGTGAAACAGCTCGCGGAGAGAGTGCAGCCGCTGGTTCGCAACGTCGGCGCGGCGATTGCCGATCACCCGCGCACGTCGTTGACATTGGCCGCCAGCCTGGGAGTGACATTGGGATGGTTCATCAAGCGGAAGTAAACACCAACGGCAAGGCCCAGGCCGCCGAGCGCAACGGCGCCGCGAGCTTGACCGGCCTCGCGCACGACGCGATCGAGCTGGCCGAGCTGCAAGCCAAGTTGCTCAAGCTCGACGCCCAGGCAGCGGCCCGCAACGGCGGCATGAGCGCCGCCCTGATCGTCGTCGGCGCCTGCTTGTTGCTGGGCTGTGTGCCGGTCGCGCTGATGGCGCTCGGTGAATGGTTCATGGCCCAATTCGACTGGCCACGAGCTGGTGCCTACGCCGTGGCAGCCGCGATCGGACTCGCGCTCAGCGCGGGCGCCGGTGTCGCCGCCTGGTATCGGGTGCGATCCGCGCTGGCTTCGCTCCAGCGCTCGCGCGACGAACTGAACCGCAACATCGCCTGGATCAAGTCAAATCTGAAGCGCGAGAAATCATCCGGCGCAATGCCGGCCGGCAGCTCGCCTCGCAGCTCTTCCGACCGTTAACCGTACTTTCCGGAGACGTCAGCATGGCCAACACACGCACAGCCTCGAAGTCCCCAAACAACCGCAAGGCCACCGCCAAATCGCCGAGCGACCTGAGCAACGAAGCGGAAATCGCCCGGGATCTCGTCGACTACCTGAAGGAATATGCCCGCGAGAAACCCGAAGTTGCCGCGCTGTGGTGCTTCGGCATCGGCTTTATCCTCGGCTGGAAGCTCAAGCCCTGGTAAATGATCGCGTGGCGTGAGCCGTCGAATCGGCTCGTTGACCAGTGGCGGTGAGCCGGCTAGAGTAGGCGCTCACCCTTTAGGCCGACGACATGTTCCCCGCTCGCGCTCTCGCCCGAAAGTGCCGCGCTATTTCGCTCGGCAGATGGTTGCGCGCGAGTTTCATCGGGAGTTTGGCAGCCATTTACGTAGTCGTCGCCGCGGGGGTCCCGCTGCCGAAGATTAGCCGGTCGGCGACAAGCGGCGAGCGGTTTCCCTGTGAGTCTTGCGATTGTGGCTGCGATTCGGCCGAGCATTGCTGGCGCTCGTGCTGCTGCCACACGCTGGCGGAGCGGCTCGCCTGGGCGAAGGAAAACGGCGTCACACCGCCCGATTTCGCCCTCGCCGCGGCCCGCGACGCCGACCTCGATTCGGGCGGTCGGCCGCTGGCGGCGAAGGCAGTTCGCGTCGTCATGGCCACGAAGAGCTGCTGCACGCACCAACACGAGCACGATTGCTGCAAATCCGCGACTGCGACTCGCGCGTGCTGCAATTCTCGTCGTTCTTCGCCAACCAACAGTCGAGAGTCCGCTGCCATCGTCGCCTGGCGAGCCCTCGGATGCCGGGGACAATCACTCCATTGGCTCGCCGCGGTCCCGACGCTCATCGCCATCGACCTGACTCTCTGCGATCAGATGCCTCTGGTTGCGTGGCTTGGCCCCCACTCGTCTGAAGTCGCGGCGGGCGTCGCCGACGTCCCCACGCCTCCTCCACCCGAGATCGTGTAGAAACGCTTCTCAGCGCTCGATTCGCCGCGCCGTCATCGTCGGTGGCCGGCCCATCTTTGATTTGGCCTATCTCAGGTTTTGCAGAGGAGATTGTGCTCATGCGCGCACATACGTTTGTTTTTGCCTTAATATTGTCGACTGGCCCTACGGCAGCCAACTTTTGCCCACGGCCCGCAGATGCAGATCACCTGCGACAACAATAAGATCGTCACTCGACAACTGTTGCTGAACGAGCCCTATTCGTCCGCCGTCGGGTTGACGCGCGCCGAAATCGGTCTACGTGATTCCGGTGCTGCCGGTTTCCGTATCTCGGCCGGCCGGTGTCGCGCGTCAAACCGAGCAATAGCCAAACGTTCGGGCCAGGGTTCACTTACGGTTACGATCAAGTTGACGGCGGCGACCGCGACTTCACTGCGCCACTGAGCCTGCACGTCGCGGGGCTGCAAATCTGGGACGGCGGATCGTTCATGCCGACCGGCGTGGAGCAACTGGGCTTGCTACAAAGCTCGTCGAACGTGAATCCCGACTCTGTTGCCACGACCGCTGCCGGTGCAGACCTAGAGGTTGACGATTTCGGCGACTTACACCGCGGACTCCCATAGCAGCGTGCGCTACACGCTGTTGGGTGATGGAATCGATCCCAACACTTCCAGCCGCGACGGCGTGTTTCTCGTTACGCTCCAGCTAAGCAGCATGCAATCTCCCAGCCTGACACCGTCCGACCCGTTCTATTTCGTGCTCGACAAGAATGCGAGTGCCGAGATGCTCTCGGCGGCAGTCGATAGTCTCGGCTTCTCCGCCGAATTCGTGCAGGTCGTGCCCGAACCCGGCGCAGGGCTGCTCGCCGTAATGGGATTGACTGGGGTCGGTGCGTCGTCGCGGCGCTAGCGATGCGGAGATAACCGATGCCAAGGCAGCGGCCAGCCATGACGCTTGATCGAACTGCTGGTGGTCATCGCGATCATCGGCATGTTGGTGGCGTTGCTGCTGCCCGCAATTCAGGCCGCGCGGGCTACGGCACGCGCGGCCACCTGCAAGAACAACTTGCGGCAAATCGGACTGGGTGTGCTCCAATTCTGCAATGCCCACAAGGGCCAGTTTCCCGAGTGGTACCATGCAACGCACACGGACGGCGAAGCGGAAGGGCACTATAGCTGGATCTTCACGTTGGCACCCTATTTGGAAAGCGTCGACGAGATTCGCCTCTGTCCCGACGACTTCCTGCTCTTCGAACGGCGCTACATGAAAGGCACCAGCTACGTCATCAGCGACTACTTGGCGGCCGACGACGTACCTGGTCGCGTCCGCAACATCAGCAAGCTCGCGGCCACCAGCCGCACGATCGTCGTCTTCGAGGGAGCGGACATCGCGAATTGGCAGCGACCGAGCAGAGATCCCGTATACATCACCAACGACCGAGGTGATCGGAAAGAGGACGGCTACGTCTACGCAGATCCGTCAATATGAACACGCTCATGCATCCCGTTGGTTTTCTCAACGGAATCGAGAGGAGGGCACTGTCGAACGGCGGTGAAAGCCGACATCCAACCGATCGCCACAATGATACCGCCCATTATCTCTACGTCGACGGTCACGTCGACGTGATCGCTGCCGCGCAGATCAACGAGTGGATCGACGCGGGCTACGAATTCGCCAAACCTGAATAGGCGTCAAGCAAGAAACTTAAACATGAAATCCAATGATACGAATCGTAGTCGTCGTGTGGGTCAGCGGCATCGCGGCGTTAAGTGCCTTTGGCCACGGGCACCCGATCCAAGTCGAGCATCGAAAATGATCGCTTGACCGTCGGCGGTGGAGTTTCGACTTGCCGTTGGCTTTGCGCCACCAAGTATATTTCGAGCAGGACAGTGCTGGCGACCCAGAAGACATCCAGAATTTAGCGGGTTCGGTGAGCAGTCTACTGGATCGTCCCGGGGTTGGAAATTAGCGGGCTGGCGGAGAACAGTGGGCTATACTTGGAGACCTTGGCCCGCCCGGTCAAGGATGCACCTCCTGCCGAACAGCGATTGCTTTGGTATTGGAATCCCAGCAGCCGGAAATGTGGAGCTCGCGCCCGCGGTGACCCAAATGCAGATCCGCCAGAGTGCATCGACCAACATTCTCTTACACCGGAGACACAACGGCACCGCCTCGAGTAACGAGTGGCCGACCCGCTTGCAAGCGACATGGGACTTCCACAACCACAATTTGCTGTGATATTTGCTTCCACTCCGCTTTGCCGAAAGCCGGAGCATATGGCTTTTTTGCGCGGCTCACTTCGGATGTTTATGCCACCATCCGATCCGTTTCTAGTCGTGATGAATAACGGAGGCTCGAATTTGAACAGATGGTCGACGCGGCAACTGCAATCAACGCCGCGGCGGTCGATTCCTGCCTGGCGACTTCAACCACGACGACGTCGTCGATGCGGCCGACTACACCATCTGGCGGGACGGCCTGGACAACGGTTACACCGCCGAACAGTACCAGCTCTGGAAAGACCACTTTGGTCAATCGTACACGAGCGAAGCGAGGAGGTGTGGCAGCCACCAGCGTTCCAGAAGCGTCCAGCCTCGCGCTTGCTCTCGGTCTGCTCGTGGGTGCCAGAAGCCGATTGGGCCGATGGCGGGCACGGTGGTCGGAAATGACGTCAGTTACTTGACCTCAAAGCAGATGGTCGACGGACGCCCGGATTAGGAGGCAAAATCCTGCCAAGACCGCGGCGGCCCCTGTTTTGCCGCCGGTAAGAGCGCCGATGGCGGGGTGATTCGCCGCTTGACACTCCGCGCCGTAGCAAGCTATCCTAACGGATTCGCCACATGCGTTAAGTTGCGTTGGCGCAAGGAGTTTCGCTCGACGGGCTGATTGGTCGGCGCGATTCGCCGCTCTGCTTCGGCAGTGCGTGGGGAGATGCTACCCTCGCAGCTTGGCGGCGAGCCGGGCGGCGGAACGGCGATGCATACAATTTGGTGGTGGGCGGGGCCGGCGTTGGCATTGTCGCTGGCCTACCGTCGGCGGCGCATGGTGAAGTCTTCATGGATCGAGCCGTGGGTGGAACGTCGTTGCGGTGTCCGCGTGGGTTCGCCCCTACGATGCCGTTGGCGCGTTTGAGGGATCATTCGCTGCCCCCGAACAATTCGATTTGCCTCGCGGTTGGGCGACGGCACCGGCGATAAAGTTTTGTGGGGTGCCGCACCGCGGAGAGAGGTTTCGCATGAATCCCAATGAAGTGCTGCGGATCGTCGACGCGATCCACCGCGATAAGAATATCGACAAGGAAATCGTCTTCGAAGGCATCGAGGCTGCCCTCGTCTCCGCCGCCAAGAAGCAATACGGCGAAGAAGCCAACATCGAGGTCAAAATCGACCGTGAAGACGGTTCGATTGCCGCTTCGCTCGAAGGCCAGCCCCTCGATTCGGAAGAGACGGTGGGACGCATCGGCGCCCAAACCGCCAAGCAAGTGATGATCCAGAAGATTCGCGAGGCCGAGCGCGACGCCTTGTACGACGAATATACCGAGCTGCAGGGCCAGATGGTCAGCGGAATCATCCAGCGCTACGAAGGCGGGGCCGCCACGGTGACCCTCAGCAACGTCGAAGCGATCCTCCCCCGCGGCGAGCAGATCCCCGGCGAGACGCACCACGTCAACGAGCGCGTGCGAACCACTGTGTTCGAAGTTCGCAAGTCGGGTAGCCGCGTGAAAGTAATTCTCAGCCGCGCCCGGCCTCAACTCGTACAGCGTCTCTTCGAGCAGGAGATTCCCGAAATCGCCGACGGCGTGATCGAGATCCGCGCGATGGCCCGCGAGCCCGGGTACCGCTCGAAAGTGGCGGTCGCCTCGAGCGACGCCCGCGTGGACTGCGTCGGCGCGTGCGTCGGCGTCCGCGGCAACCGCATCAAGAACATCGTCGATGAGCTGGCCGGCGAGCGGATCGACATCGTCCGCTGGGACGATAATCTCGAAGTCTTGATCCCCAACGCCTTGCAGCCCGCCGAGGTCGAGCAGGTCATCCTCTGCAAGATGCTCGGCCGGGCGATCGTGCTGGTGCGCGAGGACCAGTTGTCGTTGGCGATCGGCCGCCGCGGCCAGAACGTGCGGCTGGCCAGCAAGCTTTCCGGCTGGGACATCGAAATCATGACCCAGGAAGAGCTTGCCGAGTCGATCGACCGGGCCGTGAGCGGCTACAGCTCGCTCGAAGGCGTCGAGCTGGAGGTGGCTGAAAAGCTCGTCGAGGAAGGATTCCTGAGCTACGATGACCTGTCGATCATCGAGCCTGACGCGCTGATGCAGATGGGGAACCTCACGGAAGAGCAAGCTTCTCTGATTATCGAGCAAGCCGAGGCCCGCGCCGAGCAAGCCGAAGCCCAGGCGGCCGAAGCCCGCCGTCTGAAGCGCGAGCAGGATCGGATCGCCGAAGCGACTGCCGAAGCGGACCGGCTGGCTGCCGAAGAGACGGCGCGAACCGGTGAAACGGTCGAACAAGCCGGTGAGGAGACGTCGAACGGCGAGGCTGCGAGTCAGGAGACTAGCCCTGCCGAACCCGAGGCACAGAGCAGCGGCGAAGGAGTATGAATTGCTGGCAACCACTGAGACAGTTTGAGGAGATGTTGACCATGGTTGTTTAATGAAAGTTTGTCACTCGCGGCCATGAGCCGAACGCCGGGACGAAAGCATTCTGTCCGGCCCTGAACGAGATCATGTCCAGCGAGCATTGAAATGGAGAGTTAAACTTGGCGGTTCGCATTTACGCACTCGCGAAAGAGCTGAAACTTGACAGCAAAGAGTTGGTCGACATCTGCACCAGCGCCGGCCTCCCGGGAAAAGGGTCTGCGCTGGCGAGTCTGACCGACGAAGAAGCCGAACACGTGCGGCAGTTTGTCAAAGGCAGTGGCGGCAAGCCAAAGTCGGCCGCCGCACCGCCGCCGCCGCAGCGCCCAGCGAGCCCGCGCGGACGGGGAAAATGCCCGTCATCGTCACGCCCAAGCCCGCGCCACTCCGTTCCAAGCCGACGCCGGCCGAACCGACGGCACCGGTCGAAACGACCGAGCAGCCGATCGCGGCGACAGCCGAGCCGACGTCAGCTGCCACCGACACTCCTCGTGCACCCGGCCCGCTCGCCGCCGCCGTTCGCCGCGATGATTACGTCTCACCAGGTGCCAAAGGTAAGGTGCCGATGGTCGGTGCCGAGTCGAAACCGACGGCACGCAAGAGGAGTGAGGGCCCTGCCGGAGGCGAACGTACGCGGCCTGCCGTGAAGCTTGCCCCGCTGCCGACGCCCGCCAAGCCGATCGGCGGACCGGCCGATCATGAGCCCAAGGCCCAGAAACCGGACATGAAGCTGCCAGCCGACGTGCTGGGCGGAAAGCTCGGCAGCAAACCGCTGGCCGCACATCTGCGTCGCCATGAGCGCACGCTCGAAGCCGAACGCGATCGCAAAGGCGGTCCGGCCAAGGGTGGGCGCGAGGCAGCCGTCGAACCAGGCGCCGCCCGCGGCCGCCGCCGTGGCAAAGCCGTGGCAGGCACTGTCGACGAGGACGTTGCAGAGGTCGGCAAGCCCATGCTCGGCGGGCGCGAGCAGCGGCAACTGCAGCGACGCCGAAACGTTCGCACGGTCGACGGCGAAGAGGTGCCGGCGCCCGTCCGCAGTTTCAATCGACGACAAAAACGCTCTGGCACCAACACCGCCGCCCCGCGCAAGGAGCACGTTACCGTCCACCTCCCTTGCTCAGTGCGCGAGCTCTCCGAAGCGGCCGGCATCCAAGCCGCCCAGATTCAGCGCGTTCTCTTGAACTACAACGTAATGGCCAAGATCACCGACGTGATCGAACCGGAGCTGACCGAACTGGTTGTTGCCGAGCTGGGCCTCGACGTCGAGTTCATCAAGACGGAAACGCTCGAGGACAAACTCATCGAGCGACTTCGAACACACGCCGGATGACCCGGCCGACCTCGTGCCGCGTCCGCCGGTGGTGACCTTCCTCGGCCACGTCGACCACGGCAAAACCTCACTCCTGGATCGGATCATCGGGCTCGACGTGGTCAGCGGCGAAAGCGGTGGCATCACGCAGCACATTCGCGCCTATTCGATCGAAAAGGACGGTAAGCGGCTCTCCTTCGTCGACACGCCGGGCCACGAAGCCTTTACGGAGATGCGGGCCCGCGGCGCCAACGTGACCGACATCGCCGTGTTGGTCGTGGCGGCCGACGACGGCGTCATGCCACAGACGGAAGAAGCCATCAGCCACGCCCGCGCCGCCGAAGTGCCGATTATCGTCGCGCTCAACAAAATCGACTTGCCCGGCGTGAACCTCGAGCGGGTCTATACCGGGTTGAGCACGAACGAGTTGCAGCCCAGCGAGTGGGGCGGCGACGTCGAAGTCATCAAGACCAGTGCTACCAAAGGCACCGGCATCGATGAACTATTGGACACGATCCTCACCGTCGCCGAATTGCACGAGTACAAAGCCAACCCGAACCGGCCGGCGATCGGCACCTGCCTCGAGGCTCAGCAAGAGTCGGACCGCGGCGTCGTCGCCAAGGTGCTCGTCCAGAACGGCACGCTGCGAACCGGAGACGTGATCGTTTGCGGTGAATCGTACGGACGCGTCAAGGCGATGTACGACACGATTCATGCCGGCCAAAGGGTCACTGAAGCTGGCCCCAGCATCCCCGTGAACATCACTGGGTTCGACTCGGCTCCCGGCGCCGGCCAACGGTTCTACGTGCTCGACGACATCGCGCAAGCGCGAGAGATCGCCGACTCGCGGGCTGCGGAAGCACGCGCCGCCACGCTCGGTAGCAGCGGCTTCCGCCACGTCACGCTCGAAACTCTTTTCGATCGGCTCGACGGAGCCGAGGAAGTGCAGACCCTGAATCTGATCTTGCGAGCCGACGTGCGCGGCTCGATCGAGGCGATCGAGAAGGAGCTCTTGAAACTCGAACACGACGAAGTGAAGATCAAACTGCTGCAGAAAAGTGTTGGTGGAATCAGCGAGGCGGACGTCACGCTCGCCGATGCGTCCGACGCGATCATCTTGGGCTTCAACGTCGTGCCCGACGAAAACGCCCGCTCGCTTGCCGAGAAGCGCGGCGTGCAGATTCGCCGGTACGACGTAATCTACAAAATTACCGACGACCTCAAAGCCGCACTCGAAGGCATGCTCAAGCCCGAGGAGCGCGAGATGGAGCTGGGCCGCGCCCTGGTGCAGCAGATCTTCAAGATCAGCCGTGTCGGCACCATCGCTGGCTGCCGCGTGCTCTCCGGCGTGGTCGAGCGGAACAGCCGGGCCCGGGTCATCCGCGACAGCACGATCATCGGCGACTATCCGCTCGATACGCTGCGGCGCGAGAAGGACGATGCCAAAGAAGTCCGCGAAGGCCTCGAGTGCGGCATCAAGCTCGCTGGCTTCAACGACGTCAAAGAAGGAGACCTGCTGGAGATTTACAAGGTCGAAGAAATTCAACGCAAGTTTGATGGCTGAACGATTTCAGGGATCGTTCGCTGCCGAGCCCTGTACCCCGAACCCTGAACCCTCCCCTCATGACGTCCCGCCGAGTCCAAAAAGCTGCCGAGGCCATCCGCGAAGTGGTCAGCATGGCGATCCTCACCGAGCTGCGGGATCCCCGCGTCGAGGACGTGACGGTGACCTACGTGGAAGTCTCGCCCGACATGCGGCAGGCCAAAGTCCATGTTTCCGTGATGGGAGACGACGCGAAACAAAAGCTATGCTTGCATGGACTGCAAAGTTCGGCCGGATTCCTGCAAACCAAGATTGGCAAACGGATCGACACGCGCTACACGCCGCGGCTCCGATTCGAGCTCGACATGGGCGTGAAGAAATCGTTGGCGATTGCCCGCCTGCTGAACGAAGTGTTGCCCGATCACTCACCGGCTGCGACCGACGGCGCGGCTGCCGACGGATCAGCTGCCGACGGATCAGCTGCCGATGATTCAGCCGCCGGCGACGACTTTGCCCCGGACCATGTCCCTGACGAGGCGGACAATTAACCCGCCGCTGCGAAGCTCCACTCACTGAACTCCCTTCGTTACGTGAAATTCGAAAATCCATGGCTACACCCAATCGCGCAAGTCTGATCAACCGCATGCTGAAGGTCGTGCGGAAGCACTACAAGCCAGTGCCGTCGGCGAAGGACCGCACGCTGTTCGAGCACCTGGCGTTCGCTTGCCTCGTGGAAAATTCGCCGCACGACGTCGCCGAACAGGTGTTCAATACGTTTAGGACGGACTATTTCGATTGGAATGAGGTCCGCGTAAGTACCCTCCGCGAGCTTGCGGAGGTGACCAAGCCGCTGGTTGACCCGCCCGCGGCGGCGGCCCGTCTCAAGCAGACGCTCCACAGCGTGTTCGAAGGCGTCTATCAATTCGACCTGGAGACTCTCAAGAAGCAAAATATCGGCCAGTCGGCCAAACAGCTGCAAAAGCTCAAGGGCAGCACGCCGTTTGTCGTCGCCTACGTGACCCAAACGGCGCTCGGCGGACACGCGATCCCGGTGAACAACGGCCTGTTGATTGCGATGCATGTGGTCGGCGTCATCTCCGACAATGAGCTCAAGGCTGGCACGGTGCCCGGCCTGGAGCGCGTCGTAAGCAAGACGAAGGGCGTCGAAGTCGGCTCGCTGCTGCATCAACTGGGCGTCGAGATCGGGCGCAATCCGTACGGTGCAAACGCCCGCAAGTTGCTCCTGGAGATCGACCCCAAGGCGAAGGATCGGCTGCCGAAGCGGAAACCGCCGGAACCTCCCGCCCCGCCGCCGGAAGCGGCACCCGCGGCCAAGGGGAAGGCCGCGGCGAAAGAGGGCAAAAAGAAAGCCGCGGCAAAGGCGACGGCCCCCGCGCCGGCGAAAAAAGAAGCGGCGTCTTCCAAGAAGAAACCGACCACCAAACCGACCAAGCGCCCTACAAAGTCGGGCAACAAGACGCCGACTAAGAAAAAAGCGACGACCACGAAACTCACCAAGCGAAAACCAAAATAGGGAGCCGGAGCCAGGAGCCAGGAGTCAGGCAGTTGATTTTTCTGCCGAGCCTGTATCCTGACTCCCCACTCCTGACTCCTAACTAGCTATGGCCGGACATTCCCACTGGGCGAACATTGCCCACAAAAAATCGCTCATCGACTCGAAGCGCGGCAAGCTCTGGAGCAAGCTGGCCAAAGCGATCATCATCGCCGCCAAGGCCGGCGGCGGCGATCCGGACGCGAACTTGCGCCTGCGCTACGCGATCATCGACGCCAAAGCCGGCAACATGCCCAAGGACACGATCGACCGCGCGATTAAGAAGGGGACCGGCGAACTCGAAGGCGTCAACTACGAGGAAGTGCTTTACGAGGGCTACGGACCGAATGGCGTCGCCGTGCTCTGCGACATCCTCACCGACAATCGCAATCGCACTGCCCCGGAAGTCCGCAAGATCTTCGAGATCGCCGGCGGCAAGCTCGGCGGGGCCGGCAGCGTCGCCTGGATGTTCGACCGCAAGGGCCTGGTGGTCATTCCGGCGAGCCAGACCGACGAAGAAACGCTGATGGAGCTGGCGCTCGATGCGGGAGCGGACGACGTTCGCCACGTCGGCGAGACCTTCGAGATCACTTGCGATCCCGAAGCTTACAGCACCTTGTGCGACGCCATCGAAAAGGCGGGCCTCACGCCGGAGCTGAGCGAGCTCGCGCGAATCCCCAAGGACACGGTCGAGCTCGACGCCGAAAGCGGTCGCAGCGTGCTGAAGCTGATGGAAATGCTCGACGACCACGATGACGTGCAAAAAGTCGCCGCGAACTTCAACATCCCGGACGAAGCAATGGCCGAGATCGAAGCGGGGTAAATCACCGGTCTCGGCGATCATCCCGCCAGCACCCGGAGCTGCCCCAGTTTCCGCGGGTGGGGGCGCGACACGCTGATTCGCACGTCGCAGCCGAGCGCGTTGAGGAATCGAATCAGCCGCTCCGTCGAGAAGCCGTCCAGCCGACCGTTCAGCAGCGCCGACACTTTAGGCTGCGTAATCCCCAGCAATTTGCCGGCGGCGGCCTGTGTTAGGCGACGCCTCTTAATAATCTTGAAGATTCGCACGGCAAGCTCCGATTTGGCCATGTACTCGTCGGCGTCCGGCAATCCCAAGTCGGCAAAGACATTTCCACTGCTACGATACACCGGTTCCCTCAACATCTTCCCTTACTCCCGTAATGTTTCTGGTAGTAATCAGCAGCAGTCCGCAACCGCTGTTTGATCAATTCGACTTCGGGCTTTGGCGTCGCGATGCCACGCTTGGACTTCTTCCGAAAGGCATGAAGGACAAAGACAACTTCCGCAAACCTCACGGTATAGACCGCCCGATAGGCATTTCCATCGTGGCGTTCGACCAACTCGCAAACTCCGGCTCCGCCAAAGCCATGCAGCGGTTTTGCCTGAAAAGGCGTTTCACCTGCGTGCACCAAATGCAACGCGTGACCAAATTCCTTTCGCACTGGTTCTGGAAACTGCTTGAGGTCAGCTCGCGACGATCCAACCCATTCCAGCGGTTTCAGTGTCGGCCTTTCTGGATTCACGCCCACCAAGTGATTATTCCTTTTTTGGGATATCCTGTCAAGTGAGTTAATGCGACTCCACGATCGTGCGACACGGACATACAGAATCGCACCTGCTGTCAATACACGTGAACCGTCAGATTGGCATTACCGCTGAACTTCCGTTCGGATTGTAACGCCGCGGCCTCACTGTTCTTTTTGCTGCTTGCGGCGAATTCGTTTGACTCTCGCCGAACCTCCAATTTGAATGGCCACTGGGGCACTCGTCTCGCAGTGTGTCGCCGTCGCGGCTATTGGCGGCGGCAGCTATTGATTTTGCATCTTTTGGAGGTGAACATCCGATGAAGGTATGTCAATTGGGATTGCTCGTGGCGGCGCTGGCTGCCGCTTCGCAAGCGCTGGCGGCCGAAGGCGTGCCAAGCGACGCGACGCTGGCGGCGATGGGGCTCGCGAATTTGCACGTGATGAGCGACAGCGAAGGCCTGGCCGTCCGCGGCTTGGGTTTCAACGGCGCCTGGGCTCACGGCCAGTCATTTGCCGTCGTCATGACGCCCTACGGTTCGTCGGGCTCGACCAACGGCTACCAGGCTGAAGGCAAGAACTGGGCCAGCGGCGATAACTTCTCCTTCGCCGGCGTCGAGATCAAGCAGTACGGCGGCAATCACGGCGGCGGTGACTACGGCAATCAAGGCAGTTACGGTAATAACAGCAAGGGCGGCTACAACAACAGCAAGGGTGGTTACGGAGGCGGCTGCAACTCGTGTGGCGGTTACGGTGGCGGCAAGCCCCAACCGATCACGATCAGCGCCTTCGCCGGCGGCTGGTCGACCGGTCACCGGTAACAAGGCCTTCGGAAATCGAGCGGCGACCGCCCGCAGGTCGTCGCTCCGACGACGCGAGCAAATTTGGCGACAAGCCGGCGCACCGAGCGCGGGCTTGCCGCCATTTTTGTTATGAAGTTGATCACGTACCGGTTGTTGAATGGAGTTGGCCAAGACGCCAACGGCAAGTGTTTCGCCAAGTGTCGCTCTTGTAGAGTCACGTTCCTTATCGCCCACGATGCCAACCTGCAGTCGTTGGCGCCAGGGTTTTAAGTGACTGCCTCGATCACCATTGATGCTCTGACTGTGTGACTCAGTGTAATGGAAGAATTGCTCGAAGATTGGGCACAGCTGGATCACAGATCCGGTGGCAATTCTTAGGATCTATGAGGGAAACTTGCTGGAATGATGGACGCTGGAAGAGCGTATGCGAGTCGACCTTGCATGCAGCAAGTTGGCGGCCCTGTACTGCTTGATTCCGCGCATTGCGGGTCTTCTTCAGCAAAGCAGTCGTGATCGCGCCAGCTCGCGCGAGACGAAACGTCAGTCTCCCACCTTTAGCACAGCTGCATACCAGACCGACGGACTCACAGCAACGAGTCGCAGTTCACCATGTTGATTGACAATGCCGCTCCAGTTTTGCTTTTCAGTCAAGGTTTGCACAGGCTCGTATGCAAATAGTCGATTGGCTTCTTCTTGAAGCTCGCCGGCTTTCTGCTGACCGACGTTGTTGGGACGAACAGGCGGTTCGGCTTCGTCGGTACGAATATGAACGTACAGCGTTGTTGCATCTCGGGGCCGATCAACTTCCCACGCCCAGCCCTCGTCTGTTTTACGGACGGTTGCCGCGAGCTTATGAGGAATGCGGATTCTCGTGGCCGGGTCACCCATCAACGCATACATGCGCATCTGATCGCGGCGGAGCTTGGTGACGTCGATCTGTTCTTCGAGACTGCCCTCCAAATCCTTGGTGAGGAACTCCAACACGGCGTCGCGGGTCTGGCATCCACTACGAAGCGATTGCAGCCAAAGATCGCCCAGTCGGTCTGGGCTGGTCGTTAATACCTGTTCCAGGCCACGCAGAGTAAAGCAGTTCGGAAGTGGATGCGACTCGGTCGTTGCCCCGACTGCCGCAACCGGGCCACCGGGAGCGAGGACCATCACCTCGGTCACGCATCTACCTTCGGCGGCAAAGTCGCCAGAGTCACACGTAAATACCAGGAGCGGGCATGCGGGTTCGCCATTCTGCAAGGCATCGCCCTGCTGGCGAACGTCGTAGAAAAACCCCTGCCCATGATCAGACACCGAGTACCAGGAGTATTTGCTCCCATGTGCGCCCACCGTGGCGAACACTCCACCCCGCCGGAGCCAGCGATGAAAGGTCCTGGCCTGATCTGGCGCCCAACCGCAGAAGGGTGAGGTCGCGTCGCCACAGATCAGGGATACTTCGCTCCACCTCGGAAGTCGTAATCGCATTTCGCTCACGATGAGCCCTGTGGCCATGTGATTGAATGCCGGCGAGGCCATGGGATCCCCGGTCCAGATTGGCAGTCGCAAATCGTCGGACGTCCAGGACCGGTCTTCGTAGGCGATGATCTTCTTCACCATCAACCCGAGTTCATCAGTGGAGCGGGCCGGTAACCTGCCGACGGGCACCTCGGGAACGCCATCGTTGTCCAAATCACCCCACATCGAATCGGAAAGGAACTTCTCGCGCTGCCCTTGATGCCATCGATAGAGCGGAAAGGTCCGCGAGCCGACTTGCCAATCTGCTGCAGATGCCTCGCCCGGCGTTGCGACGTCGCCAACCAAGAGCAGATAATCCGGCCGTTGAAAATTCACAAGCGCCTCGTCGGGCTGCCCCACGAAAACTTCGGTCTGAAAGCCCTCTGCACGACGACGCTCGGCCAATGTTTTTACACCCGGCGCAAGCTCTTGGGTGGTCACCGCAAGCCAAAGTTTTTCCGTCGTGGCGCATGGGGCAATCGACGAGACGGCCAGCCACGCCAAACAAGTTAATACGAGACGTATTGCAGAAGCGCACTGCGTCCCAAAGAGGCGAACAACCATCAAGACACCTCTTCTTGAAGTTCGCGACGAGGACTTGTCATGCTATAAATCCGCGGTGCCAAGTGTACCACAAGGAGCCCAAGGACCCAATTCTACGCGGAGACATCGTGTGCGGCGTGAAGAATCTGGGACAGCAAAGCGCGACAGACGCATCGGCCTCTTTGAACTTTTTCGGCGTGTCGATTGGGAACTAACCTCGTGGGGCATCCACCGGTTGATTGAAAACTGACTTGCCCTTCCCCGGCTCCCGGGAAGCAGGTCACTGGTCCAAGACGAAAATCGCCGGACCGGGCGCTGCCGTCGGGGTTCCAGAGGCCGTTGCCTCGGCTGCCTTCCGGGGCCCAGTAGAAAACGCCCAGTCCGCCGGGGGCGTCGCGGACGGTGTTTACCAGGTCGGTCATGAATTGCCGCTGGCCGTCTTGGGTGCCGGGCCAATGCATGTATTTTCGTTTCATGATTTCGTCGCCGCCGGTTTGCGAGTAGCCGGTCTCGACGACCATGCAACGGCTTGTGGTAGCGGCGGTCGCACTCGGTCATGTTCTGGCGGAGCCCGTCCAATGTGCCGTGATAGAAGGGATAGAAGCTTTGGCCGATGACGTCGAAGTCGACGTTGGCGTCGGCGAGGTGGTCGAAGTACCACTTGGTGATGGCCCAGTCGCCGCCGCAGTCGATGTGGATTACAATCTTGACGGGCTGGTCGGCGGAGGCGGCCCGCACGCCGCGCACGCCCGCCTTGATCAGCCGGATGAGGTTCTTCCACTGCTGGGCATCATCGTAGGGATCGGGGAGGGGCTGGATTCGGCCGGCGTCCATCTTGACGTCGGAGTGCGGGACTTGCACGTGGCCCAGCGGCCAGAGCATGCCGCCGGTGATTTCGTTGCCCACTTGGACCATGTCGGGCATGACGCCCGCCTGCTTGAGCTGCGTGATCAGGTCTTGGCTATATTCCTCGACTTGCTGTTCGAGTCCGTCCACGTCGAGGTTCCGCCAGGCAACAGGAGTTTCCTGATGTTGCGGGTCGGCCCAGGTGTCGGAATAGTGGATGTCGAGCAGGAACATCGCGCCGGCCGCTTTGATTTGTTTCGCCAACTCAATGGTGTTTTCGAGATTGTTGTTCGGAGCTTGCCGTACCGGAGAGACGAACACTCGCAGGCGGAACGCGTTCCACCCGTGACGGTGCATGATGTTGATTTCGGAGTCGGACTCGCCGTCTTCCTGGTAGTGATCGAGAAAGCCGGGGCGTCGGCGGCCAGCGCGCCCGCCGGCGAGCGCCGAGACGTCGGCACCGAGATAGGCAAGCGGCCGGGCCGTCGGAGCCGCGTCCGGCGCGCTGGTCGTCCCGGCGGTCTGCTGGCCAACAGGCGCGGTAGAGGCAGGCAAGTGGAGATGCTCGTGATCGCCGACGCAATGACCAAGGCAGGCCAACTCCGACGCAGGGTCCAGCGATAGCGGAGCAATTGGCGAATCATGAAAGTCCTCCGATCTACAAAGGGCCAGAGTGACGCGGGGAATTTAGTTTACCAGCGTTCGTCGATTTGCGGGCGGGCGTGCCGGTCGTAGCTGCGGCGGACGACGGCTCAATTTGACTCCTGCGGAGCAAAGGGCCATACTAAATGGGGGTGCGATGCGTTCGGGTCTCACGCAGAGACCCGCACGAATTGACGGCCCCTTCTGCCAGCTGGAACGAGAATGGCATGCATCTCTTTAGGAGAATCCCCGTCGTATTGTCAGTGTTCCTGTTGGCCGGCTGCGGTGGGACGACGAAATCGCCGACAGCGACTGGCCCCCGCGCCGATCGTACGGCTGAGTTCGCGACAAGTGTGGTGGAACCGCGGGTCGATGCAAAAGAGGTTACGTCAGCCGTTACTCCAGCCGCAGATTTCACGGACACCACAGCCACAGATCGCTCAAACAAGACGCAAGCATCGGCAGTGGGCTCCGTTTCGCACCAGCGGATGCTCGACGCGCTGGAAAAGATTCGTCAGCAAACACCGGACGAAAATCTCTACCTGGGCGATTTCAAGGCGCGAAAATACGAGCGGGCGTTGGCCGCCTGGCAAACCGAGCGACGGACTGGACCAGCGTTGGGCAGACTATTTGCTGCTTGGCGAGATGGAACTCCGGCTTGGCCGGGAGACAGCCGCCATCGAGCACCTTCGCCAAGCGTACGGCATGCTTCCGCAGGTCAAAGAAGTGATCGGGGACGATTTGGTCGACGAAACGATCCTGCAATTGGCCATCGGCTACTTGCGGCTCGGCGAAACCCAAAACTGTTGTGTCCGCAACAATCCGGATAGTTGTATCGTGCCCCTGGGCGGCGGAGGGATTCACACGAATCTCGAGGGCTCGACGACGGCGATCGAGTATCTCCAGGAGCTGCTGGATCGGCCCCATGTCGACGCCAAGCGCGAGTTGGCGGCTCGCTGGTTGTTGAACATCGCCTACATGACGATCGGCAAATATCCGGAGTCCGTGCCAATACGATTCCGAATTCCGCCGGAGCGATTTCGCCTCGAATCGTCGATTTTCCCAAATTCCCAAATATCGCGTCGCAGGTCGGCGTGGGCACGTTCAATTTGTGCGGCAGCTCGGTCGTCGACGACTTCAACGGCGACGGGTACCTCGATATTTTCACGTCGACGTTCGACACGGCGGGCCAGCCCCACTTGTTCCTCAACGACGGCCGTGGCGGATTCGAGGACCACACGCAAGCCGCCGGGCTCAAAGGGCTCTACGGCGGACTCGACGCGGTGCAAGCCGACTACGACAACGACGGGGACGTCGACATTCTGGTTCTTCGCGGCTCGTGGCTGGAGAAAGGCGGCCATCATCCGAATTCGCTGCTGGCCAACGATGGTCACGGCCATTTTACCGACGTCACGTTCGACGCCGGGCTGGCGGACGTGAACTTTCCGACGCATTCGGCGGCCTGGGCCGACTACGACAACGACGGCGATCTTGATCTCTATGTCGGGAACGAAACGTCGAAGCAAGTCCGCGCACCGAGCCAGCTGTTCCGCAACAACGGCGACGGCACGTTCACCGACGTGGCCGCCGCCGCGGGAGTTGAGAACCTGCGCTACGCCAAAGGCGTCGTCTGGGGCGACTATGACGACGACCGATACCCCGACCTGTACGTCTCGAATCTGCGCGGAGCGAACCGGCTCTATCACAACAACGGCGATGGTACGTTTGTCGACGTCGCGGTCGCGCTGAAGGTGCAGAAGCCGATCGGTAGTTTTCCGGTCTGGTTTTGGGATTTCGACAACGACGGCGTGCTGGACCTGTTTGTCGCCAGCTACAGTAGCCCCGTAAGCCAGGTCGCAGCCTATTTTCTTGGACAAGGGTCGAAGTCCGAGCCTTCCCGTTTGTATCGCGGCGATGGAATTGGCGGATTCGAAGACGTGACGGCACGCTGCGGCTTGGCCGACTATCCGATGTTAGTGATGGGTGCCAACTTCGGCGATCTTAACAACGATGGCTTTCCCGACATGTATCTCGGCACCGGTGCGCCGGACTATCGGAACCTGATGCCGAACCTGTGCTTTCTCAATCAGCAAGGGGAGCGGTTCGTGGACGTCACGATGGCCTCCGGGATGGGGCATCTGCAGAAGGGACATGGCGTGTCGT
This sequence comes from uncultured Planctomycetota bacterium, assembly GCA_963808175.1. Taxonomy (GTDB): domain Bacteria; phylum Planctomycetota; class Planctomycetia; order Pirellulales; family Lacipirellulaceae; genus DASYDU01. The sequence continues at coordinate 224,714 of CAWEEU010000010.1, forward strand.
TCGCCGACTTCGACGACGACGGCGACCTCGACGTGTTCGAGCAGATGGGCGGCGCGTACCCCGGCGACAAATTCAACGATGCGCTCTACGAGAATCCCGGCTTCGGCAACAACTGGCTCGGCGTGGACCTGGTGGGCACACGCTCCAATCGCTCGGCAATCGGTGCTCGGCTACATGCGGAGGTCGAGCCGCCGCAGATGGGATCGGTCCACTCCGTTTACAGATACGTCAATAGCGGTGGCAGCTTCGGCGCCAATCCGCTGCGACGGAAACGATCGGCCTCGGAAAGTGCGGCGATGATTCGAAGCCTCGAAGTCTATTGGCCGACGACAGGCGAAACCCAGCGGTTCGAGAAGCTGCCGGACAATCAATTGATCCGCATCACCGAAGGACAACGCGACTTCACAGTCGTTAACCTCCAACGATTCGAGATCGGGCAGTCTTCAGACTCCGCGGCAATGTAGTCCCCCGCTGCCGAATTGCCGAGCAACTCACCAGCGCAGGTGGACCTGTGGCCGGGCGTACTGGTCGTAGATGCGGCGGACGGCGGTCATGGTTGCTTCGGAGAGCGGCGGTAGGTCGGCGACTTCGACTGTTGGCGCGGCCGGAAGTAGAATATTATTGGTGCTCCAGGGCTTGGCCAAACGTATAGGGTTCAGTTTGTTGGACTGGGAGACCGCCATGTCGGAAGCATCAATACGGCTGCATTTGAAACCTTTGGAAGAAGACGGATTCGTGGCGACGAGTCCCGACGTGCCAGGATTGGTCGTTGAGGGTCGGTGAATGGTCGAAGCAATCGAGATCGCGCAAGACGTGGAGTGAAAGGTCACCGAATCGTGCCGTGAGAACGGCGATCCGCTGCGCCCGGCACTCATTGGGATCAATGATTCTCAGTCGTTTGATTTGACCATCCCAATCGAAGTCGGATGATGGTCCATTCCGCGCTCATCACTATTCACTCTATATCCACATGCGACGATCACAACGCAAAACTGGCACAAAGGTTCGCGACGGGAAAGTGTTGCGGAAGAATCGTACGGAGCTGTCGAACCACTATTCACAAGTTCGACAGCACGAAACCGTAATTGACCGTCTTAGACCGGGAGACGGATATAAGCACTATCTGACGATTGCCGACGTACGTCGATTCATCAATATTCTCCCCGATTGGCATGAGTTGTCGTACGGTCTCGACGCGATCATTCTCGATGAGGGTGGGGGCGCAATGGGATGGCATTGGGACGGGATCGTAGCGATTTGTGCCTGGGAACGCGAGCTAGATTCCGAATGGGACAACGAATTCGTCCAGCAGCACGTGGCAATTCTTGATCGGCTGGGGGTGGAGCGAGAGCCAATGCCGAACGACTCCGAAGGGACGCGGTGCTACTTTGATGAGTCTTCGATCAAGGGGTTCCAGTTGATGCATGTCTTGCTTCACGAATTGGGGCACCATCATGACCGAATGAGTACACGAACCAAGCGGTCATCTGCTCGAGGCGAGACGTACGCCGAATCATATGCATTGAGATACTCCGAACAGCTTTGGGACGCGTACTTTCAAGTATTCAATTGGTGAATGCAACCCTTTCGGTCGTGCATAAGAGGTTGTGAATTGACGCGATTAGTTTGATCTGTGCTTGACATCGATCTGTGTTGGTGACATAGCAGGTGCCTGGCGATAGTTTATCCCTACAACTCACCAACGGTGGTGGACCTGGGGCCGGGCGTACTGGTCGTAGATGCGACGGACGGCGGTCATAGTTGCTTCGGAGAGCGGCGGCAGGTCGGCGGCGGCGCAGTTTTCTTCGACTTGCTGCGGGCCGCTTGCCGCCGGGGATCGCGCAGGTGACCGCGTCGAACATCAGGATCCAGCGCAGCGCGAATTGGGGCAGCGTCATGCCGGCGGGGCAGATTTTCTTGAGCTCATCGACGGCCGCCAGGCCGGTCTCGAAGTCGACGCCGGAAAACGTCTCGCCGACGTCGAAGGCTTCGCCGTGGCGGTTGAATTGGCGGTGGTCGTCGGCCGCGAACGTGCTCTCGCGGGTCAGCTTGCCGGAAAGCAGCCCGGAGGCCAGCGGCACGCGCGTCAGGATGCCGACGCGGCGACGCTGGGCTTCGCCGAAGAAGAGCTCAGCCGGTCGGTGGCGGAACATGTTGAAGATGATCTGCACGCTCTGCAGGTTCGGATAGTCCATCGCCTTGAGGCCCTCTTCGGGCGATTTGACGCTGACGCCGTAGAACTGCAACTTGCCGGCGGCGACGAGGTCTTCGAGCACCTGAAACACTTCCGGCCGATAGTAGACGTCGTTCGGCGGACAGTGGAGTTGCAGCAGTTCGATCCGCTCGACGGCGAGGTTCTGGAGACTGCGATCGACGAAGGCGACGAGGTTCTCGCGGTTGTAGCCCTCGGTGGTGTGGGGATTGAGCCGGCGGCCGGCCTTGGTGGCGACGTGGATCGTCTCGCCGGGCCGCTCGCGGCGGAGCTGGGCCATCAGACGTTCGCTGCGGCCGTCGCCGTAGACGTCGGCGGTGTCGATGAAGTTGACGCCCAGGTCAACCGCCTTGTGCAGGGCGGCGAGCGATTCGCGGTCGTCGACCGTGCCCCAGGCGCCGCCGATGGCCCAGGCGCCGAAGCTGACGGTGGACACTTTCCAGCCGGTGCGGCCAAGTTCGCGGTATTGCATCGTGGGGTCCTTGCAAAAGGGGTTCTTAGCGATTTGATTCGTCGTGGCCGACGACGCCAACATCAGTGCACTCTGGTCGGTGGCAGCTCGTCAATCACGTCGCCGGCGATGTCGAGATCGCTCGCGCGGATTTGTTCGGCGATGTAACGGGCGAAGTCGAAGGCGCCGATTTCGTTCGAGTGGGTCTGGTCGACGAAGAACGCCTGCGTGCGCTCGGGGCCAAGGGCTTCGTAAATCTCGCGGCTCTTGGCGTTCAGGTCGATCAGCATCACCTGCTCCTCGTCGGCGACGCGGCGCATCGCTTCGGGATAGTCGCCGAAGGAATTGGTGACCTTGCCGGCCTTGTCGAACGTGAGGCGATTCATCGGCGTGACGAGCACCGGCGTCGCGCCCTCGTTGCGGGCGGCGGCGATGAACTCCTTCAATAGCCGCGTGTAGTTCTTGTAGGCCCCGGCGTCGGGGCCTTTCTGCTTCATGTCGTTGTGGCCGAACTGAATGAACAAGTAGTCGCCATCGCAAAGCGTGGTGAGAATTTTTTCCAGCCGCCGCTCGCCGCGAAACGCATCCAGGCTCTCACCCGACTCTGAGTGGTTGGAGACGACGACGCGGTCAGGCTTGAAGAATCGCGGCAGCATCTGTCCCCAGCCGGCCCAGGGCTCTTCGGTTTGATCGGTAACAGTGGAGTCGCCGGCGATGTAGAGGGTGACGACGCCTTCAGCCGGCTCGACGTCGACACTGCGGACCGCGGGATGGGAACCGGTGAATTCGAGATTCAGCTTGTTGTCCCAGCGGAGGATGCCAATCTCGCGCTCTTTGAGTCGCACGCTACGGCCGGCCTTGATCTTCGGCGTGTGGACGTTCACCAGGAACGAGCGGCTTACGTACTCGCCCGGAGCGGTCGCCACCTCCTCGAGCATCAGCCGCCGGTTCTCCGATTTGACCGTCGTCGACGTGGCCATCTTCGCATCGCCGAGCTTGACCGTCACGCGGTAGTTCCCTTCCGGCACGACGACCGAAAACGATTGCGGCTCGGCGGAGACACCAAGACCCGCGCTCGAGGCGACGGCGAAAACCGCGACCGCGATCCACCGCTGAAGAGGCAACGAATGCATAGTGGCCGTGTGTCCGTCGTTAGTCTTTGCCGACGTGCTTGACGTGCGGCCAATAGAGCTGGAAGTCGAAATCGGGGCTGTTGTCCAGGTCGTGGCACTGCATACACATCTGGACGACCTTGCCCTTGGCGAAGACTTGGCCCTTCCTTGTTCCCCTCGTTGGGCACGATCTTGAGCCGCAGCGCGGCGCGGAGCGATTCCAGCTCGGCCTCGTCGACGTCGATCTCGCCATTCTCGGCGGCGACGTGGCGGGCGGCGGGGCCGTGGCAGTTTTCGCAGCCGTTGCCGACCATTTGCGGAGTCTCTTTCAGGCTCGTGTAGCCGGAGATGTACGGGAAATACTTTTGCGGCTCCCATCCGGTGGCGTGGCAGCTAAGGCATTCGGGATCGAAGTGCCGCGGCGGCACCAGATCGACCAGCGTCTGCGTCGCATGGGCATGCGGCGTTTTGAGGTACACTTCGGTCGCGGCGATGTGGCAGTCGGCGCAGGCTGCGGAACCGGCGAACTCCCGGCCGGTCGGGTGAGCGGTCGGCTTGAGGCCCAATCCTTCGAGGCCCAGCGTTTCCAGGTCGTGCTGGTAGTCGACCATGACCTTCTGCATCTCGGGCGAGTCTTTGAACCGCGAGTCGAGCGGCACCCGTTGATAGCGCAGCGTCGGCTGGCCGTGTTTGTAGAGGCCGAGCACGATCACATACATGCCCTTGTCACCCACTTCGATCAGGTAGGACTTTGTGCCCTCGATCAAGGGCGGTTGCTCCGGCGGCACTTCGGCTCCGCCGGCGGTGACGACGAAATTGAAGACGGGAAACTTGCGGGCCAGCTCTTTCGTTTCGTCCGGATCGGCGAACGACAACAGCACCAACTCGTCGCAGCCGGCCTGCTGCAGCTCCGGCAATACGGTGCGCAGCCCTGCTTCCGGATCGATCAGCGACAGGTCGTCGACGTTCTTCAGCGCTGCGATTTCCTTTTTCCCCAACACACCGGTGACGCCGATCTTCAATCCGCCGGCTTCGATCACCTTAAATCGCCGGCTGTACTGCGGATCGAAATCGAGAACGCCGACGTTGGCCGAGACCAGCACCTGCTTCGCCTCACTCGAATTAAGCAGCAGGCTCAAGACATCGAGCCGCAAATCGCTCGAGCCGAAGCCAACGGCCTGATAGCCCATCTCCGCGAGCGCCTTGAGGAGATGGTCGTATTTCAATTCGGCCTGAATGCCGTAACGCTTCGTGAGTCCGCCGAGGTCGAGCGGCACGACGGGCCAGCCCTTCGCCGTCAGGTCTTTAAGCAGCGTGTGGCGGCGTTTGAGCCCGCCTTTCTGATTCTGCAATCCCGCGCAGCCGCACGGCTCAAAGTAGCCAGCCAGCTCGCCGGAGAAGACAAGTGCCAGGTCCGGCTTCGGCCAGCCGACGAAGATCTTTCCGTTGAGAGCCACCGGGTCGATCGGGGCATGCTTATCGGGGAGCGGCTTCAGGTCGGCTTGCTCGCCCAGCGCCGCCGACTCCATCCGCGACGACCACCATCCCATCGCCAACAACCATTGTCACTACGGCCGCCGCCAGTAGGTGTTGCTCCTTCTTCCGCCGACGACTGTGCATCCGCAATACTCCCTTATTCGCTGGCCCATCGGTTGCCGACGATTTGGCGCATTCTCCCGCCAACTCCGCGGGTACGCAATTTGCCTGAGATCCGGCTACTTTTCCACGGCAAACCGCACTCCCAGCACCATTTCCGGGACGTCCAAGTGCGTTGTCTTGAGGACCACGCGGGCTTCGTCATGTTGATCAATCTCGAGGCGGGCCATCGGCGGCGTGCCGGGCGGGATCTCGATCGTTAACGGCACGTGGATCAGCGCGTCCTTGATCTTCCTCGGCTCGCCAATTGTCACTTTCATCTCCGGCGGATCGACCGAGCCGACCGAAAGCTTCACCTGATCGGCGTCGTCACCGCGGATGACGACGTTCAGCGTCGCCTTGGCACCTTCGTCGCTCTTGACGCGGCCCAGCCGCAGCACGCTCTGGTCTTCGTTCCACATCAGCCCGTGGATGCTGATGTTGCCGATGACGCGGCCGACGACCGGGACCTTGACCTTTTCCGCGTCAGGAATATTCGTCGTGAGAGAGAGCCACTGATCGAACCGGCCCAGCCGTAAGCCCGGCTTGGTCGACACGCGAACTCGCACGCCGGCCTTCGCCTTGGGATTGGGTAAATCCTTGGTCGCGACCGGTTCGATGCTGACGTCGAAGAACTTGCGCGTTTCGGTGTTGCTGAACTCCGGCTCGCCGACTTTCAATTCGTCCTGAGCGAACGACATGATGTACACGTCGGCCGACTTGGTTTCCCCGGCCGTGACTTTGTCGAACGTGAAATCCGGCGGATAGACGCCAGTCGCCTCGGTCACTTCGCCTTCGACCGACAGCTCGACGCGCGGATTCACCGGGTCGTTGGTCATGATTGTGGCGGTCTGGCGGAACGGCCCAGGGTTGATCAGGGCCGACCACTCGAGCTTCACTTTCACCGAGCCGCCGGGCGGAATCGGTTCGTTCGAGACGTCGCCGACCGTGCACTTGCAGGTCGTGCTGCCGACACGCAACGTGAGCGGGCTCTGGCCCGTGTTGTGGACGGTGAATTCGTGTGACTTCGTGGTGCCCCGCTGCATCGTGCCGAATTGATAGACGTGTTCATCGACGTCGAACCGCGGCCCGCTGTCGGAACTGGTGGTTGACGAATTGGCCCTCGCAGCGGGACGACCGACGACCGATGCGCCGGGGCGCACTTCCACGTAGGCCACCGCGCCACCCACCGTCGCACCGACGATCGCCGCCACCAGCATCACGCTCAAGATTCGCATAGTACTCTCATTCTACCGTGCTCAATCTGAGGCTGCAATTCGCGTGCTAGCGCGGACCGGGGTCACGCTTGGCGAGGAGATAATCGCGGCACGCGGAGAAGAACGCCTGATAGTCATCCCGGCGATAGTCCGGGTAGGTCCATTCGAGCGGCTGCCACCGCCGAGAGCGATAGGCGAGCGTCACTTCGGCGTAGATGCCGTCGCCCAAGTAGAGCCGATGAGCATGATCTTTCGTGGAAGCGAGAACCAACTTGGCCGGTGTTACGTAGCCGGGATCGAGATTCAGCGGCCGCGGCTCCGGATGCCGGCCCAGCGCCGCGTATGCCGCTTCCCAATCGTTCGTCGCCCGTTTGATTCCGGCGAGATCTCCCGGGTCGATGAGTCGTTCGCAGGCGACGAATTGCTTCTTGAGATCGCCGCCCATCGTCGCGGTGTAGTAGTCCGTCTCGGTGAAGTCAAAGGCGTCACTTACCAGCGCGGGCGGACCGAATAGCTGCTCGATCTGCTCCTGGGCCCAGTCGAGCGCGGCCGCATGCCGGCTGCTCACGGCAACAAGCAGCAACACTGCATCGGGTTCGTGGATGTCTCCCATCGCAAGTTGTTGTCACAGCAGTAAGAGAAACTCATCCACGGTGAGCCCCGCTTCACGAATGATCGAGCGGAGCGTTCCCCGCCTGACCTCCTTGACATTTGGATTCGTAATCCCTTTGGCAGGATCCTGACGATAGGTAAAGATATGACTGCCCTCGCCGCGACTTGGGATCACCGCGAATCCGACTTTTGACAATGCCTTCACGATGTCGGCGGCGGAAAGAACAGGGAGTCGCTTGCCCATCGAGTATTCTCGGATCGATTAGACGATGCAGACTTGCACGTCGAGAGCGTCGTTGGGAATCTCCATACCGACTTGTTGGGCTCCGTCGACCCACGTCGCAATGGCATCGCGAATGTTGGCGATTGCCTCCTCGCGCGTGTCACCCTGAGAAATGCAACCAGGAAGGCTGGGAACTTCAGCAACCCAACCGCCATCTTCATGATCCGGGAATAGGATTACCTGTCTCACGGTTCGTGCACTTCTAAATACGATCAGATGCGTTTTCAACTCCTATATTCTACCTGATGGATTTGAATCGGGCGACAGGCTGCAGGGCTAATACGCCTTGGCGAACACGCCGCGTTTGGTGCTCGGCCGGCCGGTGAAGATGCATTGGCCGGGCTCTTCCTCGGCGTCGATCGGCACGCAGCGGATGGTCACCTTGAGGGCTTTGAGCTTCTCGTCCATCTCCGGTGAATCGACGAAGTGGCAGTACGCCAGTCCTCCGTGGATTTCGGGCCGCTCTTCGTTTTTTGGCGTGAAGAACGCTTCGAACTCTTTGAGACTATCGATTCGCCTGCCGGCTGCTTCGCGGGCTTCCTTGGCCGCGGCGAAGAGCTCGCCTTGAATCGCCGTGAGCATCATCTCGGCGGAGGCAACGAACTCGCCGCGCGGCATGGGTGGTAGCTTCGCCGCTGCATCGCGACGGCTGACAGCAATGTTTCCTTCAGCAATGTCGCGGGGGCCCGCTTCCACTCGCAACGGCACGCCGCGCTTGACCCACTGCCATTTCTTTTCACCGCCGCGGATGTCGCGATCGTCGATCCGCACGCGGATCGGCTCGCCGTCGTACAGCTGCCCGGCCAACTCCTGCTTGAGCGACTCGCAATACGGTAGCACGGTGGCTCGCTCAACGGCGTCGCGATAGATCGGCAGGATCACCACGTGGGCCGGCGCGAGTTTCGGCGGGAGCACCAACCCGTTGTCGTCGCTGTGAGACATGATCAATCCGCCCACCAGCCGCGTCGAGACGCCCCAGGAAGTCGTCCAGGCATACTCTTGCTCGCCGCTCTCGGCCGAGAACTTGATCTCCTGCGCCTTGGCGAAGTTCTGGCCCAGGAAGTGGCTGGTGCCGGCCTGCAGCGCCTTGCGATCCTGCATCATGGCTTCGATCGAGTAGGTGGCAACCGCGCCGGGAAACCGCTCGCTCGCCGTCTTCTCGCCTTTGATCACGGGCATCGCCATCGCGCCTTCGGCAAACTCGGCGTAGACGTCGAGCATCCGTCGCGTCTCCTCCTGCGCCTCCGCCTCGGTGGCATGGACCGTGTGTCCCTCTTGCCACAGGAACTCGGTGGTCCGCAGAAACATCCGCGTCCGCAGCTCCCAGCGGACGACGTTGGCCCATTGGTTGATCAATATCGGCAGGTCGCGGTACGACTGGACCCAGCGGGCGAAGGTGGCGCCGATGATCGTCTCGCTGGTGGGCCGCACGATCAGCGGCTCCTCGAGCTTGGCATCGGGCGCGGGCTGCAGGCCGCCCTTGCCGTCGGGCTCGAGCCGATGGTGCGTCACGACCGCACATTCTTTGGCGAACCCTTCGACGTGCTGCGCCTCTTTCTCCAAGAAGCTCATCGGGATGAACAGCGGGAAGTAGGCGTTCTCGTGGCCGGTCGCCTTGAACATCGCGTCGAGCCGGCGCTGGATGTTCTCCCAAATCGCGAAGCCCCACGGCTTGATCACCATGCAGCCCCGCACGTCGGACGGCTCCGCCAGGTCGGCCGCTTTGACGACCTGCTGGTACCACTCGGGATAGTTTTCGGCACGGGTGGGCGAGATCGCGTTTTGGGGTTGCTTGGCCATGGGAGGGTCGAGAGCGGAGAATCGAGGGTCGAGAACCAAAACATAAAGCCGCGACCGGTGGTCGCGGTTGGCACAGTGGTCGCGGTCGGCACATTCTAAGCCAATCACCGCCGACGGAGAATCGCATTCGGCAAGTGCGGCAATTCGCGGGGCGTTGTGAGTGCTTGCCCCCTACCCTACAATTGAAATCGCCGATCTCCGGCCCTCGACTCTTGACCCTCGACTCTCGACTCTTCCTCATGTCCACTGTTACTACCGAACGACGCTTCGTCAGCCAACTGGCCCACAACGAACACGTGAGCCAGGTCTTTATGGCTTCCGATAAGCAGCTCCGCCCGAACCGCAACGGCAACCTCTATCTGCAGCTGCAGCTCTCGGACAAGAGCGGTGCGATCGCCACGCGGCTCTGGAACGCCAGCGAGAACGACTACCGCGGCTTCGAGAACGGCGACTACGTGCTGGTCGACGGCCAGACGCAGCTCTTTCAGGGCAACATGCAGATGATCGCCAACTCGATCCGCCGGGCCCGCCCGGACGAGGTCGACGAATCAGATTTCGTCACGCTGCAATCGGCGGAGATCGACAAGATGGCCGCGCGGCTCACCGAGATCCTCCGCTCGATTCAGACGCCCGAGCTGCGGAACCTGGCCGAGTGCTTCTTGATGGACAACGAGTTCATGGCCAAGTTCACGGCCGCGCCGGCCGGGATGAAGAATCACCACGCCTACCGCGGCGGGCTGCTTGGAACACGTCGTCGGCCTGATGGAGCTCGTGCTGTTGGTCGCTCCGCGCTATCCGCAGCTCGACCAGGACAAGCTGCTGGTGGGCGCGTTCCTGCACGACGCGGCGAAGACCGACGAGCTCTCCTACGAGCGCGACATCGCCTACACCGACGAGGGCCAATTGCTCGGCCACATGGTCCTGGCGATCTCGATGATCGACGAGAAGGTCGAAGAAGCCGAGCGGCTCTCCGGCGAATCGTTTCCCAAGTCGCTCGTCACCGAGATCAAGCACATGGTGATCAGCCACCACGGCGAATACGAGTACGGCAGTTCGAAACTGCCGATGACGCTCGAGGCGGTCGCCCTGCACCACCTCGACAACCTCGACGCCAAGATGGCGAGCTTCACGCAATTGATCAGAGATTGCCCCAACGTCGAAAGCAACTGGACGCAGTACCACGCCAATTTGGGACGGAAGCTCTACAAAGGAGCGAGTGTCGGCGAGGAGCCGTAGGCAAGTTGGCACCGTAGAATTCGATGTCTTAGCGTAACTCAATTTCAAGTGCAATGCGCAGTGTCGTGATGGAACCTGTCAAATGAAAGCCGAAGAACTCATCGAACTGTTGGAGGAACGTCCATTCCTGCCATTGCGATTTCACATGAGCAATGGCAGAACGCACGATGTACGGCATCCTGAAAACGCGATCGTCGGCGAGGGCGTAGTCGCCTTGGCAGTTCCGCAACACGGGCGGGAATTGCCCAGAATCCGCCTCATCTCCCTCATTCATATCAACGAGGTCGAGGCGGTGCCGACAGGGTCGAACGGAGCGAGTAAGGGCGAATCGCGATCACCCAAAAAGTGAATCGCGGTTTAATTCCGACGAAACATGTCCGACCTCCGCGAACAAATCCTGCAGCACGTCAACGCGGCAAACTACCAGCCCGTCAAGCCGGCGGTGATCGCCAAAAAGCTGGGGCTCGCGGGCGAGGCGGCGCAGGAAGTCAAAAAATCATCAAGCGGCTGGTCAAGGAAAAGCAGATCGCCTACGGCCCGAGCCATCTGGTGTTTGCCGCCGGCAAGAGCCCTGCCCAACGGGCGGCCGCGAAGAAAGCCGCCGACAAGGCCGCGGCGAAGGCGGCGTTTCAAGCCGCACTTACCAAATCAACTGGCGAGAACGTCAACTCGCCTCATCAACAAGGAAATCACATCACCAAAGAGCCAATCAAGAAACGCAAAGCCGTGCGCGAAGCACGGCTGGAAAAAGATAAACGCACTCGCTCGCCGAACCACGTCACGGGCACCTTCCGCCGGGCGGCGGCGGGCTTCGGCTTCGTCCGGCCGGAGGGGACCGCGCGGGCCGACGGCCGCGACGCCGACGTGTTCATTCCCATGGACCGAACCGGCGATGCTTCGAGCGGCGACGTCGTCTCCGTGAAGCTCGAACAGCGCGGCCGGATGGGCAAGCTCGAAGGCCGCATCATCGACGTCCTGGAGCGGGCCACCAGCCGCTTTGTCGGCGTCTACTTCGAGCAGGCCGGCATGGGGCTGGTGCAAATCGACGGCAAGCTGTTCCAGAAGCCGATCTACGTCGGCGACCCCGGCGCCAAGGGCGCCCGGGTCGACGACAAGGTCGTGGTCGACATGGTCCGCTTCCCGTCCCACACCCGCGACGGCGAGGGGGTGATCGTCGACATCCTGGGCCAGCGCGGCGAGCCGGGCGTCGACACGATGTCGATCATCCACGAGTTCAACCTGCCGGGCGAGTTTGACGACGCGGCGCTCGACGATGCCCGCTCGCAGGCCGCGAAATTCGACGAATCGATCGTCCGGGGCCGCCGCGATCTGATCGAAGAAACGATCATCACGATCGACCCGGTCGACGCCCGCGATTTCGACGACGCAATCTCGCTCGAGAAATCGAAGCAAGGCCACTGGCTGCTCGGCGTGCACATCGCCGACGTGTCGCACTTCGTGCAGCCGAAGTCGCCGCTCGACCGCGAGGCGCACGACCGGGCCACCAGCGTCTACCTTCCCGACCGCGTGATCCCGATGCTGCCGGAGATCATCTCGAACAACCTCGCCAGTCTGCAGCCGGACAAGGTCCGCTACGCGCTGACGGCGATGATGGAGATGACGCCCGAAGGCGTGCTGCGTGGCGACCGACGTCTTCAAAAGTGCGATCAAGAGCCGGCGGCGATTCACCTACGAAGAAGTCGACGAGTACCTGGCCAACCGAACCGCGTGGAAGAAGAAGCTCACGCCCGAAGTGCACGCCCTGCTGGGGCGGATGCACGAGCTGGCGATGATCCTCCGCAAGCGGCGATTCGACCGCGGTTCGCTCGAGCTCTCGATGCCCGAGATGAAGATCGACCTCGACGCGGACGGCCGCGTAACGCGGCGCCCATCTCGTCAAGAACACCGAAAGCCACCAGATCATCGAGGAGTTCATGCTCGCGGCGAACGAGGCGGTAGCCCAGAAACTCGCCGACGCCGGGCTGCTGTTCCTCCGTCGAGTCCACGGCAATCCCGACCCGCGGAAGCAAAAGGTGCTCACCGAGTTCGTCCGCGAGCTCGGCTTCGACGTCGAGAATCTCGAAAACCGCTTCGAGCTGCAGAAGCTGCTCGAGGCGGTGAAGGGCGATCCGCGCGAGTATGCGGTCAACTACGCGGCGCTGCGTTCGATGCAGCGGGCCGTTTACAGCCCCGAGGACGAGGGCCACTACGCGCTGGCGAGCGATTGCTACTGCCACTTCACCTCGCCGATCCGCCGCTATCCCGACCTGACGATCCATCGCCTCGTCGACGAGCTGAACCGCGGCAAGAAACCGGTCCAGCGATTGAACGACTTGCTCGTGGTAGGCGACCATTGCAGCGAGCGCGAGCAGCGGGCGGCCGACGCCGAACGCGAGCTGAACAAGGTGAAGTTGCTCCACTATCTGGAGAACAAAATTGGCATGGAGCTCGACGGCGTGATCACCGGCGTCGAGAGTTTTGGGCTGTTCGTGACGGGCACCGAATTGCCGGCCGAGGGATTCATCCACATCAGCTCTCTGACCGACGACTACTACCGTTACAACCGCACGGGGCACGTGATCGAGGGCTACCGCAGCGGGAACTCCTACCGGCTGGGCGACTCGGTGCGGGTGGCCGTGGCGAGTGTCAACGTCGACTCGCGGAGCCTCGATTTCCGTCTGGTCGCCCGCGTCACGGGCGGCAGGCGGGTGAGCGTGACGATGCCGGCCAGGCCGCGTTCGAGGGGCAAAACGAGCAAGGAAGACCTCCGCCACGGCAAGAAGAAAAAGGCCGGACGCGGCGGTAAATCCAAACCCGGCCGCCGCAAGCAACGTAAAGCAAGGCCGGGACGGAAGCCCAGGCGTTCATCTTAGTCGGGAGTAGTTCGCGATGAGACTACGGTTTTGCGGTGCGATGATATTGTTTGCAGCTACTGCTCACTCCGTCTCCGCCACAGCCGCCGACTGGCCGGAATTTCGCGGGCCGACGCGCGACGGCGTCTCGACGGCGACCAATGTGCCCGTCGAGTGGAGCGAGTCGGAACACGTCGCGTGGAAGCAGGAAATCCCCGGCAGCGGCTGGTCGTCGCCGGTGCTCGTCGACGGCAAGCTCTATCTGACGACGGCGACCGGCACGGCGGAAGCGGGCGACCTCTCGCTCCGCGCCATTTGCGTAGACGCGAAGGATGGCCGCATCCTCTGGGACGTCGAAGCGATCCACCCCGACGTCGAGGCCGCCAAGATCATGCATCCGAAGAACAGCCCCGCCAGCGCCACGCCGATCGTCGAGGGTGATCGGATCTACGTGCACTTCGGCCACATGGGAACCGCCGCGCTCGATCTATCTGGCAAGGTGCTTTGGACACAAACCAGCATTCACTACCTGCCGCAGCACGGCAACGGTGGTTCGCCCGTGCTGGTGGACGGCCTCGTGGTCTTCAGCTGCGATGGCGACGAGGAGCCGTTCATCGTGGCGCTGGACCAGCAGACGGGAGCCGAACGCTGGCGGGTGGCCCGCGACACCGAAGCGGATCGGACGTTTTCGTTTTGCACGCCGCTGGTGATCGAAGTCGACGGAGCGAAGCAGATCATCAGCCCCGGCAGCGGCATGGCCGGCGCCTACGATCCCCACAGCGGCCACGAAATGTGGCGCGTCAACTACGGCCAGGGTTTCTCCGTCGTCCCGCGGCCGATCTACAAAAACGGGATGTTGTACCTCTGCTCCGGTTTCGTGCGGGCCAACCTGCTGGCCGTGAATCCGAAAGGGGCATCCGGCGACATCACCGATACGCACGTCGTCTGGAAATTCGATCGCGGCGTGCCCACCACGCCGTCCGTGCTGGTGACGGATGATGAGGTCTATTTCGTCTCGGACAATGGCGTCGCCACCTGCCTCGACGCCCGCAGCGGCGAAGTGAATTGGACCGAGCGGCTGGGCGGCGGCTTCTCCGCGTCGCCGGTGCTGGCCGAGGGCCGCGTCTACTTCACCAACGAAGACGGCACCACGTACGTCGTCCGCGCCGGCAAGGAGTATGAACTGCTCGCCACGAACGAGCTCGGCGAGCGAACGCTGGCCTCGCCGGCGGTTGACGACGGCGCGATCTACGTGCGAACGGCTTCACATCTCTGGCGGATTGGCCAGTAGCGGTCGCTTATAGCCCGACCCGGAACAAATGTTCGCGGCCGCGAATCAATAGCCCGCCGTCGAGCGGCACCGGGGCGGCGATCGTCGGCTCGTTCATCTCGTTCTCGGCCAGCAGCTCGAAGCCGTCGTCGCTCACGCGGCCGACGAAGATCGTGCCATCTTCGCGCGGGCAGTAGAGCTTGTCGCCGGCCAGCAGCGGTGACGAAAAAATCGCAACCGGCTCCGCGGCAAACTCGTCGACCACAGCTCGTCGCCGGATTGGACATCGAAGCAGGCCACGCGGCCGGAGTCGCCGAGCAGCATACGCCCGCCCGTCGCGGACCGCGGGCGTGGGCACCTCGGCGCCGAGGCCGCGGCCTTGCTTCTCCCAGAGGCGATTGGTGGCGGTGACGTCTCCGTTGCCGCCCAGCCGAATGCCGGCCAGGCAATCACCGCGACCATACGGGACAAACGCGACGTCTCCTTCAATCACGGCCGACGCGATCACACGCCACATTCCCTTCTGGTCCGGATTGAAACCGCCACACTCCCAAATCAGCTTGCCGGTTTCGACGTCGTGCCCCGTGAGATGATCGGAGCCAAGCGTGACGAGCACGTCGCGGCCGTCGAGCCTCACGACTTGCGGCGAGGCGTAGGCTTGGTCGGATTCTTGAGGGCAGGGGTAGTCGCGCGGCGTTCTCCAAAGCACCTCGCCAGTCTCAAGATCCAGCGCTACCAGGTAGGAGTTGCCCGCCTGCATCACGGCCACGAGTACCCGATCCCCTGCGAGCACCGGCGACGAACCAATGTCCCACCAGAGCGAGTCGGGGCCGTACTTGTCCTGGAGATTGACGCGCCACAATTCGCGGCCGTCGGTGGTGAGCGCCGCCACGGTGCCGCTCTTGAAATAGGCGACGACGTGCTTGCCGTCGGTCACGGGCGACGGATTGCTGCCGCTGCCGTTGCGATGCTTGCCCGGCCGCTCTGGGCCAAGCTCGCGCCGCCAGCGCTCGCTGCCGTCCATCGCATAGCAGACGACGCCGTCTTGTCCGTCGATGCCGCAGCTGACAAAGATTGCATCGTCCCAGACGATCGGCGTCGAGCAGCCGACGCCAGGAAGTACGATCTTCCAGGCGAGGCCCTCGTCGCTGGAGAATTTTACGGGGTAGTTACCCGCTGCGCCCACGCCGTTGGAGAGCGGCCCGCGCCACTGGGGCCAGTTCTCGGCCGCCGAAGCGACGTTCGCGCTGATCACGGCCAGCGCCGCTCCAAGGCACACCAAGCGAAGAGTCTTGTTCAATCGTCGATCTCCAACCGCTGCACGGGGCTGCGGTCTTAGAAGGGAACATCATCGTCCGGCAGCGATCCGCGCGACGGCGCCTCGTCGTCGAGGAACCATTCTTCTTCCTCGTCCTCGTCGTCGTCATCCAACTCGGCGAACTCGACGTCGTCGAACTCATCCTCGTCGAAATCGTCCGCATCATCGCTGCACCACATCAGCTCGCCATTTTCGTCGCGGTACTCGGGATCGACCGGGAAGATGTCGAAGCCGAACCCCATGCCTCCGCAACCGGGCATCGGACAGCACCAGTAACCATGCTCCTGGCCGTCGGCGTCGCGCTCGACGCGCCATTCGATGCGATAGCTGTCGTACTCCTCGCCGCAATGAATACAGTGGACGATCGTCGAGATCGCCGGCGGGCCGAAGGGGTCGTTGTCGGGGTTCAGGGAATCACGGGTCATGGCATAGCCTCCCTCCAATCGTTGAACCTGACTGTCAAACCGCGAGACCAACCGAAACTCTTCTCTCGCCTGCTCAGGGTTTCGCGCTGGCAAGCGAGCCGGGCGGGAACCACTTGATCACGTAATAGGTCGCCGGCACGTCGCCGACGTTTTTGAAGCCATGCAGGTCGCCCGACGCCTCGAAGATCACCGAGCCCGGGCCGAGCCGCACCGTCTCGCCGTTCTGCATCGATTCAAGCGTGCCTTCCTTGATGATGATCAGTTCCTCTTCCCAGTGGCGATGGGGATCGTGGGGCCGCTCGCCGGGCTTGACCGTCGTGACATGCATCTCGAGCTGGTCGAGTGTGGCAGTCCGCTGGCGAAACACGTCGCGCTTCTCACCCTTGTCGGTCGGCACGACCTTTAAATCTTTCCACTCGAAATTGCTCGAGGGCATCAACCGCGGAGCGACCGAGTCGGCCCAGGCGACGGCGGCGAGCGTCGCCGAACCCACAACCAGCGCGACAATCAGGTCTCTGCGTGTAATCATGCATAAGGCTCCGAGGGAATTCGGCACGAGAATCGAGGCGAACGAAAGTATCCCACGAGAAGCCACAAGATTCCAGGTTTTTTTGCCGAGAATCGCCGGTCAATCTAGCAGGACATTCTCGCGGCCGCGGCCCCGTGACAGGCCGCCCACACTCCCACTAGAATACGGTGCCCCGAGATATTGTGCTCGTTGAATCAGGTCGCTCCCCAGGTGTCGTGCGAGCGCCAAACACGAAAAAAACTCTTCCCGCGACGGATCGCCGCTGCCCATGACTACCCAGCTCGCCACAACGCCGCTCTACGATTGGCATCTCGCGCACGGCGGGCGGATGGTCGACTTTGCCGGTTGGGAAATGCCGGTCCAGTACTCGTCGATCACCGCCGAGCACCAGGCGACGCGTTCGGCGGTCGGGCTATTCGACATCTCTCACATGGGGCGTTTGCGGCTGTTCGGCCCCGACGCGGCCCGGTTTCTCGACGCCAACGTCACACGCCGCGTGACCGACATGCGGCCGGGGCAGGTCCGCTACGGCTTAGTGTGCAACGATCGCGGCGGGATCCTAGATGACGTGCTGGTCTACCGACTCGCCGCGGACGAGCCCGTCGACGACGATACGCCGACGTTTCAGGTCGTGGTGAACGCGTCGAATCGCGAGAAGATCGTCGACTGGTTCGGCCGGCGGTTGCCCGATTTCGCCACCCGGCTCGAGGACGAGACGGCCGCCACCGCGATGATCGCCGTACAGGGGCCGCGGGCGGTACGGCTGGTGGCGCCGCTGGTCGACTGCGATCTGGCGACGATGCGCTACTACACCGGCGCGGACGCCCACTTCGACGGCATCCCCTGCTACGCGAGCCGCACCGGGTACACCGGCGAAGACGGTTGCGAGATCATCTGTCCCGCCGCGGACGCCGGCGCGATTTGGGAGCGGCTGATGGCGACCGGTACGAGCTACGGCATCGAGGCCGTGGGACTCGGCGCCCGCGACACGCTGCGGCTCGAGGCGGCGATGCCGCTCTATGGCCACGAGCTCACCGAGCAGATCAATCCGATTCAAGCCGGGCTCGGCTTCGCTGTGAACTTCGGCGACCGCGACTTCGTCGGCCGAGAGGCCCTGGAACGCTTCGCCAAGGACGCGAGCCTCCCAGTGCGGATCGGACTACAATTGGACGGCAAGCGCGTGCCGCGGCAAGGCTCGGCCGTGCTCCGCGGCGACGAGCCGATCGGCGAAGTCACCAGCGGCACCTATTCGCCGACCTTCGACCGGCCGATCGCGATGGCCTACGTCCAGCCGGCCGCCCAGGCGCCTGGCTCGCGCCTGGCCGCGGACATCCGCGGCACGGCGTACGCCGCGGTCGTGGTCCCGCTGCCGTTTTATGAACGAGGAAGACAAGTTTAGTTCGTTGAGGAGTCGTACTGTGAAACCTGAAGATTTGTTGTTCACGAAGACGCACGAATGGGTCGCCGTCGCCGAAGAGGGCGGGCAAAAGGTCGCCACGATGGGGCTCAGCGCGTTTGCCGTCGATGCGCTTACCGATCTAGTATTCATCGAGCTGCCCAAAGTCGGTCGGCAAGTGCAGGCGGGCGAGTCGTTCTGCGAAGTGGAATCGGTCAAGGCAGTGAGCGACGTTTACGCACCGCTCGCAGGCGAAGTGATCGCGGTCAACAGCGGCCTCGCCGACGACCTCGACACGCTCAGCAAGGATCCGTTCGGCAACGGCTGGATCGCCAAACTCAAAGTCACCGATGACTCCGCCCTGAAGAACCTGCTGGACTACGCCGCCTATCAAAAGCAATGCGCCGAAGAAGCGCACTGATACCATCACTATAGTATTAGCCGTGTCGCTTGCGACGCGCTCCCAACGCGCTCCATTGCTCAATCAAACCGCGCGTCGCAAGCGACGCGGCTAAATCACCCCTCGATCAACGTCTGTCGCATGCCCTATTTGTACAACACCCCCGCAGATCAGCGCGCCATGCTCGATGCGATTGGCGCCGACTCAATCGAAGATCTCTTCGCAATGATCCCCGCCGACCTGCGTTTGCAGCGCGAGTTGGCGATCCCGCCGGCGCTCACTGAGATCGAGCTCACGCAGCACATGGCGGCGCTCGCGGCCAAAAACGCCAACGCGACGAACAAGGTCTGCTTCCTCGGCGGCGGCAGCTACGACCACTTCGTGCCGGCGGTGGTCGACGAGATCGCCGGCCGAGGCGAATTCTACACTTCCTACACGCCCTACCAGGCCGAGGTCAGCCAGGGCAATCTCCAGGTCGTGTTCGAGTACCAGACGCTGATCGCCCGGCTCACCGGCCTCGACGTCTCGAACGCCAGCCTCTACGACGGCGGCAGCGCCGCGGCCGAGGCGGTGTTGATGGCGGCGAGCTCCACCGGTCGGTTTGGCAAAATTGTCGTGCCGGCGAGCCTGCATCCCGAGTATCGGCTGACGATTGCCACGTATCTCGAAAACCTCGGCGTCGAAATGGTGACGGTCGGCACGCCGAGCGGCGTCTTGAAGCCGCAAGAGCTGGCGGCCGCGGTCGACGATGCGACGGCGTGCGTCGTCGTCCAGCAGCCGAACTTCTTCGGCTGCGTCGAAGACGCGGAAGCACTCGCCAAGATCGCCCACGACTGCCGGCGCGCTGGTCGTGGCCGCCTTCGACCCCATCAGCCTCGGGCTCTTGAAGCGGCCCGGCGACTGGGGCGCCGACATCGCGGTCGCCGAAGGCCATACGCTCGGCACGCCGATGCAATATGGCGGCCCCTACCTCGGCATCATGGCCTGCCGCGAGAAGCTTCTCCGCCGGATGCCGGGCCGGATCGCCGGCCAGACGGTCGACCGCCGCGGCAAACGCTGCTTCGTGCTCACGATGCAAACCCGCGAGCAGCACATCCGCCGCGAGAAGGCCACCAGCAACGTCTGCACCAACCAGGGCCTGTTCGCGCTGCGGGCGACGATCTACCTCGCGCTCTTGGGCCCCGATGGCCTCCGCGAGACGGCCAACCTGTGTCTGCAAAAGTCGCGCTACGCCGCCGAAAAGCTCTGCGAGAACGACCGCTTCGAGTTGGCGTTCGACGCCCCGACATTCAAAGAGTTCGTGGTCCGCGACTGCGAAGGCCGCGTCGATGAGCTGATTGCCGACGCGCTCGACGCCGGCTTCCTCGCGGGAGTGCCGCTCGGCCGTGGTACCCCGAGCTTGACGATTGTTTCCTGGTCGCCGTGACCGAGAAACGGACCAAGCCGGAAATCGACGCGCTCGCCCGCATGTTTGCCAACGCCAACCATTCCATCGCAACTGAACCCGTTTATGCGAAATAGCCGAGATACAAAACTACTGTTCGAACTCTCCGACGCAGGCTGCCGCGCACACCGTCTGCCAAAGTGCGACGTGCCGGAGCGAGATATCGCCGACCTGCTGCCGCGAAGCGCGCTCGCCGAGCGGCCCCCTGCCCTGCCGGAGCTCTCCGAGCCTCAGGTGGTGCGTCACTTTACAAACCTCTCGCAGCTCAACATGAGCGTCGACACGCATTTCTATCCGCTCGGCTCCTGCACGATGAAGTACAACCCCAAGCGGAACGAGCGGCTCGCCGGCATGCCGGGCTTCGCCGACGTGCATCCCTATCAGCCCGAAGAGACGATCCAGGGCATGCTGCAACTGCTCTACGAGTTGCAAGAGTATTTCCAGGAGATCTCCGGGCTCGACGTCTGCTCGCTGCAGCCGGCGGCCGGGGCCCACGGCGAGCTGACCGCGCTGTTGGTGGCGGCGGCCTACTTTCGAGATTTGGGTGAGAAGCGGACCAAGGTGCTCGTGCCCGATAGCGCCCACGGCACAAACCCCGCCAGCGCCACGATGGCCGGCTTCGACTCGGTCACCGTGAAAACGACACCCGCCGGCGTCGTCGACATGGACGACCTCCGCGCGAAGCTCGACGACCAGATCGCCGTGTTCATGATCACCAACCCGAACACGGTCGGCATCTTCGAACCGAACATGCGCGAGATCGCCGACGCGGTCCACGCCCGCGGCGGCCTGGTCTACCTCGACGGCGCGAACATGAACGCGATCCTCGGCATCGCCCGCCCCGGCGACTTCGGCGCCGACATGCAGCACTACAACCCGCACAAGACGTTCAGCGGCCCCCACGGCGGCGGCGGCCCCGGCGCGGGGCCGATCTGCGTGATCGAAAAACTCGCGGCCTACCTGCCGGCACCGATCGTGGTGCGAGCGGAGGAGCCAGGAGTCAGGAGTCAGGTGTCAGGAAAAGACCGCTTTCCGACTCCCGACTCCCGGCTCCCGACTCCTTGCTTCCGTCTCGACTACAACCGCCCCAAGTCGATCGGCCGCGTGCGGGCGTTTTTCGGCAACACGGGCGTCCTGGTGCGGGCGTATTCCTACATTCGCACGCATGGCCCGGACGGCCTGCGGCGGGTGAGCGAGAACGCCGTGCTCAATGCCAACTACTTGTTGAGCCGCGTGAAGCATTTTCTCCCGGTGCCGCAGGGCGACCGCTGCATGCACGAGTTCGTCGCCTCGGCGGCGAAGCTCAAGGCGGAGAAAGGCGTCTCGGCGATGGACGTCGCCAAGCGGCTGTTGGACTACGGCTTCCACGCCCCGACGGTCTACTTCCCGCTCACGGTGAAAGAGTCGATCATGGTCGAGCCCACCGAGACCGAAAGCAAGGAAACGCTCGACGCCTTCGCCGAGACGCTGTTCCGCATTCTCGAGGAAGATGCGGACTTCCTGCACGACGCGCCTCACACCACGCCGATCAGCCGACCGGATGAAGTGGCCGCCGCCCGGCAGCCGGTGCTGGTCTGGCCGGAGTCGTAATTGGCGTGCAACCTTGCCGATTGATCGTCGACCCGCCGCTTCCCGGCCCTTGGAACATGGCCGTCGACGAAGCACTGTTGGAGGCCGCGGTGGCGGGGACGGCCACGCTGCGGCTCTACCAGTGGAGCGAGCCGACACTCTCGCTGGGGTATTTCCAGCGTTATGCCGATCGTGCGGCCCACGCGGCCAGCCGCGACTGTGCCGTCGTCCGCCGGCAAAGCGGCGGCGGGGCGATCCTGCACGACCGCGAGTTGACCTACAGCCTCACGCTCCCGCCGACTCACCCGCTGGTGGCCGAGCCGACCGCGCTCTACACGGCGGTCCACAAAGCGTTCATCGAAGTACTCACGCCGCGGCTCGCTTCGGCCGCCGAGGCCAGGTGGCGACTCACGCTAAACGATCAACAATCGCGGCTCGCCCCCAGCGAAGAGCCGTTCCTTTGCTTCCAGCGTCGCGCCCGCGGCGACTTGTTGCTCCAATCGACGGGATCGGCTGCAACAAATTCTGCGCCGGCGGCGTATAAGATTCTAGGCAGCGCCCAGCGGCGGCATCGCGGTGCGATCTTGCAGCACGGCAGTCTTCTGCTCGCGCGGTCGCCCGCCGCTCCCGAGCTGCCCGGCTGGCAGGAATTGACCGCTCGAACTCTGCCAACTGATGAATTAACGGGTGACCTGGTGCGACAATTGTCCGGGCACTTGAATGTCGAAGCGGAACCGACGGAGTTTCCACCGCACTCTGCCGAACTGGCCCGCAAGATCGAACGCAGTCGGTATGCGTCCCGATCCTGGACGGCACGGCGTTAGCTCAAAGTCCGCCGGTACGAGCATCCGACTAAGTGAAGTAGCGACCTCTCGGCAGGACGCAGTGAGCGCGGGCCGTTGGTAAAATACTCCGCGCGGACTGGTCAGGCAGCGTTTGGGGCAAAGGAGTTTAGCGCGCCGTCGCAACCCGCTCTGGCGTGGGGGTAACCGGTCGACCATGACCGACTGTGCGCAATTTTTTCGATTCTTGATGAAAATTACGCGGGCTTCCTGTACAATGGGGGGGTACGCGCAGGGTTTAAGAAACTACAATGCAGCGTCATTTTTTCCTAAATTCGAACTGGGGGAGTGTATATCATTTAGGTAGCGACTCGTCGCTGGCGGAGTCTCGCCATTTTCATCCTTATCCCCGGGCGGTGGCCTTATCCGCCCCGTGGTCGAGACTGCCGCTTGGGCTTTGGTTCCGCGCGATTTGGGCGTTCTTGTTGATTCGGTTTTTCGACTCGCGGAACAGGGCTGGGCGAACATGGAATTGAAACTTATTGTGCTGGCCGGTGCGAAGGAAGGCACGCAGATCCCGCTGAAGAAAGACAAATTCATCATCGGGCGAGCGAGCGAGTGTACCCTTCGTGCGGGCAGTAGCGCGATCAGCCGGCGGCATTGTGCGATCCTGCGCAAGGATGACGCTTGGTTCGTGCGCGATCTGGGCAGCCGCAACGGCACCTTTCTCAACGACGCTCCCGTCGAAACCCCGACGGCCCTGAAGCTGGGCGACGAAATTCGCGTCGGCCCGCTCCACTTCCGCGTCGAACAAGTGGTCGCCGCCGCGGAGGGTTCCAAGGCGTCCAAGTCGCATCGCCACGCGTCGAATACTCACGCGAAGTCCGCCGCCGACGCCTCGGCTACGCACGACGTGAAGCGCGGCAAGAAGCCGGCAGTGAAGGACGTCGCCGAAGTCGCCCAGCGGACGGCGAATCAGGCGGGTGGCGCCTCGGAAGACGACATCTCGCGTTGGCTGTTGGGCATCGACGCAGGCGGCGACTCGCTCCGCGAGACGCAGACCCTCAGCATGGAAGAGACCACTTCGATCGGCCGGCCAGCGCCCAAGGAGCAAATCGCGAAAAAGGTCGAACTGGTCGTCGACGAGCCGGCGGAAGGTTCCGCCGAAGCGGCCGCCGACCATGCGGCAGAAGAGACAGGCGATAAGTCCGGCAGCGGCGGCTGGAAATTCTTCAAATTGGGGAAGAAGAGCAACGGGAAGAAAGCCCCTGGAAAACTGCCGCCACGGCCCGCCGAATCCTCCAAGGACAGCCGCGAGGCGGCGGCCGACATCCTCCGTGAAATGACCCGCCGACGCTAGCCGCCTTTCCCCTCGCCGGATACAGGGATACGATTGCAATCCAAGTTCGGCGTATTCGTGCGCGTCGCTTGCCATTCTCCTACTAACTTCGTCGAACAATTCCTCATGACTGCCAATCGACTGCCTGAAGATCATCGTGTCGCTGGCCTCCTAGGCCTGGCCTTCGACGCCGCCGACGGCCACAAACGAATTACGCGCGGGCAGAATTTCCTCCTGGCCGGTGGCTCGGAAGAGACGCACCTCTTCATGCGCGAGACGATCCTCAAGGTCAACCAGCGCCTCGACGAGCGCGGTCAAGAGCTGGCCGACGTCTCGGTCGAAGAGCTCCGCGAGCTGATCGACGAAGTGCAAGACTAGCACTCAATTAGCCGCGTCGCTAGCGACGCGCGTTCCTACTGAGCGCGGTCCATCGGAGCGCGTCGCCAGCGATCGCGGCCAATAGCCCGCCCTGTTTGCGTGTTGCGGTCGTGGCGACCCAGGGCGGCATGGGATTACTGACGCTCGCCGCGGCTACTGCCAACTGCCCGACAACGACTCTTCGGTTCGTTCAACTTCTTCGACGGTCGCCGTCACCAGCCCAAGCTGTGGTGTCTCGGTCGCGTTGCGGGCCGCTAATTCGTTCGGCGAGAGCCGCACGTAACCGAGCGACCGCACGACCTCGAGCACTTCGCTGCAGGTGGGAAACATCCGGCCGCTCTTGCGCTTGTAGTCGTCCAGCGCGTTCATGAACTCGACTTCGTCCTCCGTGTAGTCGCGTTCACAGGTCGTCGGATCGATTTGTCGGCGGCGGTTCACCTTCTGGCGGCGCTCGAGCTTCACGGTCGCCGCGGCCGGCTTCGCAGTGGCAACCGCTTTCTCCTCGCTGCGGCGAACGCCCCGGCGGCGGTCGACGGGCACTTCCCTCTCGCCGGCCGAGCGTCCCTTGTGTGGTGCTGCTTTGGCCGAGGAGGCTTTCGTCTTGCGGGAAGCGGCCTTCGTCCGGCGAGCCGCTGGTTTGGTCTTCGTCGAGGTCTTGGTTTTCGCCACCGCTTGCGTCTCCTCATTGCCCTGTGCGGACGGACCCGGCGCTGAGCCCGGTTCTGGGAATTCGCCATGTGAAAAATGGCTTCGGGAACACAAGCAAGCATCGGAACTGGCCGGCCGGAAAGTACAACAATCAAGAAAACTGGGTAATTTGCACAGATAGTGCGGTTTGTCGGGTTTTTCCGGCTCAGACAAAAATTCCCAGGATCGGGCGAAGCCGCGGGCCAAGCAAAATGATCGCGCCGGCGGAGCCGAATCTGCCGCCGATGGCTGCTATGGGTCGAGCCAGATTCCCGGCTTGTTCGGGCCGAGTGGTCCTGCTAATGTCCGCGGCCCGAATCGTTCCGCCCGCACCAGGATCGGAACCCTTTTCCGCACTTCGCCGCGTCCTCTCGTTGTTCCGGCGCGACCTGGGAGGCAGCCCAAGCGTGATCGCTCGAAACCACAACGACGCCCGCCGCCGACAACCACGCACCGAGATTTCCAGCAGTCCGGCCGCGTGGCTCGCTGGTCTATTAGCCGTCGCAGCCCTCACCACCAGCGGCGGCTGCAGCAGCATGGCCTCGCAGGCGGCCAACGTCGAGGGCGTCCGCCTCTATCAGCAGGGCAACTATCAACAGGCATCCGACCGCTTCCAGCAGGCGATCGCACAAGACCCCGCGTCGCCCGAGGGCTACTACAATCTGGCCGCCTCGCTACAGCAGACCGGCACGCTCTACAATCGCCCCGCCGATCTGCAGCAAGCGGAAGTTCTCTACAACCAATGCCTGGAGCGCGATCCGAACCACGCCGACGCCCATCGCGGTTTGGCAGTTCTGCTGAATGAAACCAATCGCCAGGCCGAAGCTTTCCGAATGCTCAACAGTTGGGCTGCGGCAAATCCCACGTCGCCCGAGCCGAAGATCGAGCTCGCCC
This sequence comes from uncultured Planctomycetota bacterium, assembly GCA_963808175.1. Lineage (GTDB taxonomy): Bacteria > Planctomycetota > Planctomycetia > Pirellulales > Lacipirellulaceae > DASYDU01. Next base: position 250,555 of record CAWEEU010000010.1, read on the forward strand.
GCCTGCTCGAAGAGACGGGACAAACTGAACAAGCCAAGACGCAGCTGGTCGAAGCGCTCACGGTCGATCCGCACAACGCCCGGGCGCTGACGGCGCTGGGCCGCTTGCGCGATCAATCCGGAAACTACACCCAGGCGCTTTCTGACTATCAGCGTTCGCTGGCAGTGAACCGCGATCAGCCAGCCGTGGCAGCCCGCGTCGCGCAGTTGCAGGCCGCGACGAATCCCGTCGTCGCCGCCGCGGCTCCGACGCCATCGGCCGTGCCCAAAACCGCCAGCGGCTGGACGCCGACGGTGCGGTATTGATGCGAATCGCGAGAAGCCCGCGACAAGACCGAACATCCTGTTCGGTGCCCTTCGCGGCTTTATGGGTTAAGCCGACCGCCACGCCGCTCATCACTTCGATGATCGCCCGGCAGAACTCCGGCAGGTCGTCCGGCTTGCGGCTGCTGACGAAATTGCGATCGACCACGACCGCCGCGTCCTGCCAGATCGCGCCGGCATTCACCAGGTCGTCCTTGATCCCCAGCGAACCGGTGACGCGGACTCCTTCGTAGACGCCGGCCGAGATCGGAATCCAGCCGCCGTGGCAGATCGCGGCGACCAGCTTGCCGCTGGCCGCGAACTTGCGGACCAGGTCCTTCACTTTCGCGTCGCGGCGGAGCCGATCAGGCATGAAGCCGCCCGGGATCACGACGCCCTGGAAGTCCTCGGCTTCCATCAGTTCGATCGCAGCGTCGGCGCGGCAGGGATAGCCGTGCTTGCCGCGGTAGACGGTTTCGCCTTTCGGACCCGCGACCGTGACGTGGCCGCCGGCCTCCGCCAGCCGCAGCTTCGGATACCACAATTCGAGGTCTTCGTAGTCGTCGCCGACGAACATCAAGAAACGGAGGTCGGCCAGTGGTTGATCGAGTGTCATGGCTGGGCTCCTTTCTGAAATGGATGGTGGGCAACTGTCCGCGGTCCGCTGCAACGGACCACCGTCGACGGACGCTTAAATTATACGTCGTTTATCACAGAACGGATCAGGGGACCAGCTCCTCCAACGCAATACAAGCGGCAGCAAGCGACGCCGGGCCATTGCAGCGAGATGCCAGTGCGCGACAATTGGCCGCGATCGCCGGTGTTGACAATAGCCGGTCCAGCGCCGCGGCAACGGTCGGACCTCGGAACGACTTCACAGAGATTTCTTCCGCTACTCCCAGCCGCACTAAGCGCCGTGAATTGTCGAATTGATCGAAGGCCAACGGGCGGACCAATTGTGGCACGCCGGCCGCCAGACCCTGCGCGCACGTGCCGATGCCGCCGTGGTGCACGAGCGCCGCCGTGTGGCGCAGCAACCGGCTGAGCGGCACGAAGCCAAAATGTCGCACCGATCGCGGCAGGTTCGTCGGCACCTGGTCGGCGTACTTGGTGAGCAGAATTCCCCGCCGGCCCAACCGCTCGCACGCTTCGACCGCCGCTTGAAAGAACTGGTGCGCCACACGATTGGCCGAGCCGGGCGAAAATGCAAGCGGCGGCGCGCCCGCGGCAAGAAAATCCTCCACCGCCGGGCTCAGGGCGACCGAATCGTGCGCGTCCCAAAGCGGGAAGCCGACCAGCCGCGTGTTCGGCGGCCAGTCGGCCTGCCGCTGCCCGAACCAATCGGGAAACAAACCGAGCAACATCTCGCCTTGATGCATGAACTGTCCGAACACGCGCTTGACGGGCGGCAGGCCAAGCTCGCGCCGCAAACCGTTGAGCTCGCCTCCCACAAGCGGCCGCACGAACAACGTGTCCGACGCCCAATACTGCAACAACTTCAGCCACTTGGGAACGCCCGGACCGGATAGCGCGCCTTTGACCCGCGGCGAATCGTAAACGCTCCAAATCACGCCAGGCGCAAAATCGACGCTGGCCAATGGCGCGCGGAGCTCTTCCGCCTGCCACGCGGCTCCCCAAATCGAGCGCATGGGCGCAGAGCACCGTGTGGCCCGGCTCGTAATGCTCCCTGACCAAATCGTAGATCGATCGCAGATAACCGCCGGCGGCGTGCGACAGCACCAGCTTGACGCCGCGAATCGGATGCCACAGGTCCGGGTGCTGGGTCAACTCGATATACTGCTCGCGCGTGCCGATCGGCAGCAGCTCCAATCCAGCGGACTCGATCACGTCCGTGAAGTACGGGTTGCTGATCAGCTTCACGCGGTGGCCGCGCCGGGCGAGCGCGGCTCCCAAGCCAATCATCGGATGCACGTCGCCGTAGCTGCCAATCGCCGAGATGATGAATTGCGCCATGAGAGAACAACCGCAAGGCCCACACTCCGCTAAACCGCAAGCGATTGGGCGAAATTTACGCGACGAATGGTGCTCGATCGGTGCCTGATCGTCGCTTGCCACTATAGAGTAGTCCACCGACAATGGAAGTGGTGAATCGCAGTTCGCCGATGACTCCCTGCTCCCCGTTGCCCGCTCCCTACGATCCGCATGGCCCCCGACGACCTCGATCGCGACAAGATGTACACGGCCGACGTCGACGATTCGGAATCGGACGACGAGTTGGAGCTCGAACCGCCGGACCCCGAAGTGCTGGCCGCTGAGCAGCGGCAGGCTGCCGAAGCCATCAACGCCCATCGCAAAGCGATCGACATCAATGAGGTCTACAACGATCTCGACGCCAACCGCGATAGCGAGATCGTCGCCGAGTGGCTCGCTCGCTGGCGCGGATACCGGTTCCAGTTTCAAATCCGGCACCTGCTGATTCTGACCGCGGTGGTGGCGCTGCTGCTGGCGGTGCGGCATTGGATCCGCCTCGGCACACTCTTCATCGTTGGCATCATGCTGGCGGTGGCCGGCATCTCGCTCTACCTGAAGCTGGAAGAGAACAAGCGCCAGGAAGAGGCAGACCGACGTCGGCAAAAAATGTACGCCGAGCGGCGCGCCCATCAAGCGGGCCGGAGCGTGCCGCCGAGCGAAGCCAAGCTAAGCGAGCCCGAGCCGCCGCCCCAGCCCGCGCAGGATCGCGCCCCGCCCTTGCGCCTGCGCGATTTCCGTTTTCAATTCTCGCTGTCGCAATTGCTGATCGCGCTCACCGTGGCGGCCGTGCTGTTGGGATTTGGCGCCGCATTCGCCGGCTCGTCGAGCCTGGCAACGATCTGCATCCTGGTCGTGCTGGCAGGATTGATCGTTCCGGCCATGGGGCTCCGTCCGCCAGACGTCGTCGTGTTCGGCTGGTGGATGCTGCTGGCGATCTACGTTGGACTGAGCTTCCTTTCGATGTTTTGGGCCGTCGTTGGCGGACATTAGAACGCGAGCGAACCGGCGACCCGCCGAGCGTGTCGTCAACGTCAATCAGGAGGGATTCGACATGCTCACTGCACCCCGCCATCTCTCGACCGCCGAACTCGAGCGCGGCCTGCCCGAAGTGCTCTCCTCGCCGCAAGAGGCAGGGCAACTGGTAGCGATCGTCGTCCGCCCGGCGGCCAACCAGCGGCGCGTCGTGGCCTCGGCCCAGGTCTCGCCCGCCGGCGGCATCGACGGCGACCGCTGGGCCGTCGAAAGTCCCGCCGACCCGAGCGGCCAGGTCTCGCTGATGAACGCCCGCTTCTTACGGCAGATCGCCGGCCACGACGAAGCGGTGCCGCTGGCCGGCGACAACTTGATCGTCGACCTGGATTTGAGCGAAGAGAACCTCCCGCCCGGGAGCCGGCTGGCGATCGGACCGGACGTGGTCGTCCTGGTCAACGGCGAACCCCACACGGGCTGCGAAAAATTTCAAGCCCGCTACGGCGCCGATGCCCGCGCCTTCATGAACAACGCCCGCGGCACGCAGCTCCACCTCCGCGGCCGCTACGGTCGAATCATCACTGGCGGCAGCATCAACGTCGGCGACACCGTTCGCAAGCTCGCCCCCGAGTAACAAAACGGCCGGGTGGTCCTCTGCCGCCGAGCCGATTATAAAAAGGGAGCCGCGACGTTCCCTCCCCCTTCCACCTTCCGCCCTCCCCCTTCCACCTTTGCCCACCCTCCCCGTTCCGCCGACCGAGATCGCGCTCGCCCTGCTGTTCGTCGCGATCGGCGCCACGCTGCAAGGTTCGATCGGGTTCGGGCTGGCCGTGGTCGCGGCGCCGCTGTTGCTGCTCATCGATCCGGTCTGGGTGCCGGGGCCGATGCTCATGGCCGCGATGATGCTAGTCGTGCTGGTGGCCGTCCGCGACCGCGAGCACATCATCACCCGCGACGTCGCCCTCGGAACTGTCGGCCGAGTGTTGGGCACGATCCCCGCGGCCTATGCACTGCAGGCGTTTTCGGCACACTTTTACGACCTGGCATTTGCCGCTCTCGTGCTGTTCGGCGTGGTGCTCAGCGCATCGGGAGTGCACATCGCGCGGACGGGGCTCAATGTCGTCGTAGCGGCCATCCTCTCCGGATTTGCCGGCACGATCTCGTCGATCGGCGGCCCGCCCGATGGCGCTCGTCTACCAGCACGAGCGGGGGCCGAGCGTCCGCGGCACGATGTCGTCGATCTTCGTCGCCGGCACGATCATCGCAATCGCCGGCTTGTGGTGGGCTGGTCGATTCGGCCTGGTGGAGCTGGCGTTGGGAGCGATCCTCACGCCCGCCGTCATGCTCGGCTTCGCAATCTCGCGGTATACCGCCGTCTGGCTCGACCGGCGCCACATCCGACCCGGCGATCCTCACCGTCTCCGCCGCGTCGGCCCTGGTGATCCTGGCCCGAGCGCTCTACCGACTAATTTAACCACGACGGACACGACGGACACGACGAAGAATCAGAGCACGATTCGTTTGACTCCGTCTTTCAACAGTGAAACATTGAAGTTGAGTAGCAGGCCGAGACGCTGGTTTGCCAGCTTGAGATAAGTGAGAAGTTGCGCGTCATATAGTGGCGTCAATGACTCGACGGCTTTTAACTCAACGATTACACAGTCATCGACGAGCAGATCCAATCGCAGCCGAGCATCAATCCTCAGGCCGTCATAGACGATTGGAATTACGAGCTGTCGCTGAAATGGCAATTCCAGTTTGCGCAATTCGTGGCATAGGCAGGCTTCATATACTGATTCAAGTAGCCCCGGTCCCAACGTCCGGTGAACTCGAAAGGCCGCGTCCAAAACTAACTTCACGACTTGTTCCGTCCGATCCGGAATTCGCTCAAACATACTTTCGCATTCGTTGTGACGTCGTGCCGTCGTGCCGTCGTGGTAAATCCTTCGCGTCATTCATCTATCATCCTGATCGGCCTTGACTGAGTTGATCCACGCGCGGACGTTCGCCTCCAGCACGTCCAGCGGCACCGAGCCGGTCGCCAGCACCGTGTCGTGAAACGCGCGGACGTCGAACCGATCGCCGAGCTCGTGCTGAGCCTCGTCCCGGAGTTCGCGAATCTTCAGCTCGCCGATCTTGTAGGCCAGCGCTTGGCCGGGCCAGCCGATGTAGCGATCGACCTCGGCCCGGATGTCGTGCTCCGGCATCGCCGAATTCTCGCGCATGTAGTCGATCGCCTGCTGGCGCGTCCAGCCGAGATAGTGCATGCCGGTGTCGACCACCAGCCGGCAGGCCCGCCACATTTCCATCGTGAGCCGGCCGAAGTCGCTGTAGGGATCGGTGTAGAAGCCCATTTCCTTGCCGAGCCGCTCGCTGTAAAGGGCCCAGCCCTCGACGTACGCGGTGAAGCCGCCATAGCGACGAAACGGCGGCAAGTTCGGCAGCTCCTGCTGCAGCGCGATCTGCAGATGATGGCCCGGCACCGCCTCGTGCAGCGAGAGCGATTCGAGCATGTAAAACGGCCGGGCTGGCAGATTGTACGTGTTGACGTAAAAGAAACCGGCCCGCTTGCCGTCGCCGGTCGGCGGCTGGTAATACGCGAACGTCGCTTGCGGGGCGACGTAGTCCGGTATCTCCCGCACGCCATACGACATCCGCGGCAGCTTGCCGAACATCGTCGGCAGCTGGCCATCGATCCGCTTGAGAATCGTCGAGACTTGCTCGACCAATTCGTCGGGCGTCTTCGCGTAGAACCGTTTGTCGGTCCGCAGCATTTCGGTGAACTGGGCGAACTTGTCGCCGGAACCGTCCCCCTCGAAGCCCACGTCGGCGATGATCTTGTCCATCTCGCCGCGAATCCGCGCGACCTCCCGTTTGCCGATCGCGTGAACTTCCTCCGGCGTCAAGCTGTCGACGGTGGTGAATTTGCGGACGCAATAGCGGTAGTAGTCGCGACCCTTGGGCAGGGCCGAGGCGGCAATTGTGTCGCGGCAGTGGGGTACGTATTCGTCCTGCATGAATGCCAGGAACCGCTGGTAGCCGGGCACGACGCCCGCGCGGATCGCCGCCTGCGCTTCCGTCCGCAGCCGCTCTCGCTCTGCTTCGGGAACCTTTTCTGGAAAATCCAACAGCGGCGCGTAGAGCCGGCTCTTCTGGGGATCGTCGACGATCTGGGCTTCGATCGGCTGGCGGTACCGCTGCATGATCACGGCCGGAACGGTCATGCCCCGGCGGATGCCTTCGCGCATCAATTCAATATTTCCCGCGGCATAGGCGTCGAAGCCGCCGAGACGCGCGATGTAGTTTTCATAGTCCTTGACGGTGGCAAACGTCAAATTCCTCGGCAGCTCGGGAAAGTCGATGTGGAAGCCGTAGCGGTCCGTAATCGGCATCAGGTAGGCCCCGAAGTCGAACGCTTCGAGGGCCTCCCGCTGTTGGCGGGCGAAGATGTCGTAGCTCACTTGCTCGGCCGGCGTGAGGGACCCGCGGTCGATGTCCTGGAGCCGCTGGAGAAACACACGCTCGGCGTCGTTGCGCCGCTTGGCGTCGGCCAGCGAGACTTTCGGCAACTGGTCGTCGTAACGATGGTCGCCCGTCTCGGTCGCCTGCAGCGGATTCTCTTTCAATTCAAATTGCCAGGCCTCGTCGAGCAGGTCGGCAAACTGCTGGCTCGCCGTCGGGGCCGCCGATGCAGAAACAGCGCCGACCACAGCCAGCGCCAACGACGCGACGAGCGAACTCGCAAGAAAACTATGTGGACTCATGGTTTGTTGCTTTCCGTGGTGGCCTTCGTTTTGGTTTTCGGCGCGAAGGTGAAGACTTCGCGTTCGCTGGTAAAGTAGACTTCCCCATCGTCGTCTTCGCCGAAGGTAATCACGGGCGTCCCACTCTGGCGAACCGTGCGGTTGGCGATGATTTTTTTCCCGTCCACGTCATACCACAGCGCCCACACCTGGCCGGTCACGTAGTCGGCGTAGAGATACGCCCCCTCGAGCGCGGGCACGCGTTTGCCGCGGTAGACAAATCCGCCGGTGATCGACTTGCCCACTTTGTGGTTATACTCCAGGATCGGATCGATCAAATCGCTCCCCGTCCGCGTATCGCCGGGCGGATAGTGATGGAGCGCCTCGCGGATGTTCCAGCCGTAATTGCCCCCGCGGCGAATGATGTCGATCTCCTCCCACGTGTCTTGGCCGACGTCGCCCGCCCAGGCGGTGCCGGTCTGGCGATCGAACGCCAGACGCCACACGTTGCGCAGCCCATAGGCCCAGATTTCACCGCGGGCGCCGGGCCGATCGACAAACGGATTGTCCTTGGGAATCGCATACGGCAGCCCAGGGTCTTGGTGGTCGACGTCGATCCGCAAAATCGAGCCCAGCAGCGTTCCCAGATTTTGCCCGTTGCCGTGCGGATCGCCGAATAGTCCGCCGTCGCCGAGCACAATGTAGAGATACCCGTCCGGCCCAAATACCAGCGTGCCGCCGTTGTGGTTCCAATAGGGTTCCTCGACTCGCAGCAGCACTTCTTCGCTCGCCGGATCGGCCCGGCTGGCGTCATCTTTGCTGACTCGAAACCGCGAAATCACCGATTGATGCGGATGCTCGCGGGTAGGTTTGGCCGTGTAGTAGACGAACAATTCGCCGTTCTCCTTGTAACTGCGGATGAAACGCCAGTCCCAAGAAGCCCTCTTCGTTTTCGTTCGGCTTGAACGGCATCACGCGATCGCGGATGTCGAGAAACGGATGCAGCTCGCTCGTATGCGGATCGTTCTTGGCGGCGAAGATCGCCCCGTACTGCGTGGCGAAGAACATCCGGTTCGTTCCGTCGCCGGCGCCGGTGATCACCACCGGGCGCGGATCCAGCTGCCGGCCGCTGTCGGCACCGGTGATCGAGTCCGGCCACTGGAGATTTTCAAACGTCCGCACCACCTCGGCGTCGAGCGGAGGCTCCTGGGCGGAGAGCGTGCAAGTCGTGCCAAATGCGGTCATGGCAGCGATCATCAGACGCAACAAAACTTTCACAGCGGTTTTCTCCCAGCAATGTGTCTTTTCCGGCCTCGTGCATTGTCAAACGAATCTTTTCGGGTTCGGCTGCGACGCAAAGTCGAAACCCGGCAAGTGTTTCCGACGCACCCGAACCCGAAAAGTTAGCCTTGACCATTCACTGGAGCTGCGGAATATCAACTGACGATTCAATCCTGAAACAATTCCTCGATTCGCCGCGACGCATGATAGACACGCAGCAATCGAATTCCATCTTCGAGGGGCTCGAAGAACAACTGATAACTGCCGACGTTAAAGCGGCGCCTGCCGGGACGCAAGTGGTCCACCGCTTCGCCAATGCCCGGATGCGACGCCAGTAGCCTTAAGGTGCGGTCAATTCTTTCGATCCATCGATCGGCCGCCGCAACGCTATCCTGGGCGATGTACAGCCAAATTGCCGTCAAATCGCTGCGCGAGTCGGCAGTCCGGAGAACTCGCGCCATGGCTCACTTTCAAGCATCTTTTCGGCCCAGCAGCGCGCGACCGGCCGCCTTGATCTCCGCGGCGTCCCAGGGGGCCTCTTCACCCCTTGCCGCCTGTTCCGACGCATGCGCCAGGCCGCTTCGAATGTACTCTTCGTCGAGCGTAGGCAACACGCCTTGCTCGATGAGCAAGTAGATCTTGTTCGTCTCTGCGACGGGAATGTGCAGAATCTGATCGGAATTGCGCGCTAGAACGCGAAGCTGCTCCGGCGTGAACTCGAATCCCGACGGAAGTGGGCCGATGTGCATAAACGATATTCTAGCCGGTACAGCAACGACTTGACCACCTTGGACGGGGCGCGCCTCACCTTCGCTCGGCCAGGGCCAGTACGTCGGCAAACCGCCGTTCGGCCCAGCTGCCGAACTCTTTTCTCTGGCGGAGCTTAGCCCGCGTCGCAGCAGGCGACGAGATCCCACAGAGAAAACGGGCCAATTGGCGCGGCCTGGCCAGGGCCGGCTGCTCTTCCGACTTCAGGCGGCGAACGAGCGCGAAGTCGGCCGCTTGAGGGACCCAGGCCGCGGGGCGGGCCAGCGGTTCGGCCGCTTCACCGGCGCAGCCGCCACAGTGTCCGCAACTTTCGAGCGATTCACCGAAATAATCGAGCAGATAACTGGTGATGCAGCCTGGGTGCTCGGCGAGCGCAACGACGCTCTCGACCCGCGCCACGTCGTTCGCCTCGCGCTCGAGGAACCGTTCAGCGAGCGATTCGACCAGGGCGGCCCGATCGCGCGGCAGCTGCAAACGGCGATATTTCTGACGCACGCCGGTGGCTTCGACAACCAGGTCGCCGCGCTGCTCCAAATAGTCGATCGCCGCGACGATCCGCTCGCGCGGTTGCTTCAATTGCCGGGCCGCCGCGTCGGCGTCGAGCGAGAACCACGTCTTACCGAACTTGGCGCAGCTCAACAATTTTCGCAGGAACTCCGCGCGTTCGCCGGCGAATTGGGCGAGGATTTCCGCCGAAGGCCGCTGCGGTTGAAACTTGAACTCGGCGTAGAACGAGCCGGTCGATTGCAGCACGCCGTCGAGTTCCAGATAGGTAATGAGCGTCTTGACAACCAAGTCGCGGACGTCGTGCCGCTGGGCGAGATCGTAGATGCTCACGTCGAATTCCGCGCCCTGGCCCAACAGCTCGTCCGTAATGGCCGCGACGCTCTCGGGGTCGGGCGTATCGCCATAGGTGAAGTTTTCGAGCGTCACCACGTCGTCCGCACAAGCGAGCATCTCGCAGAGGGCCGGCTCGCCGTCGCGGCCCGCCCGGCCGATTTCCTGCATGTAGCTCTCGAGCCCCTTGGGCAAATTGAAATGATACACGGCCCGAATGTTCGCCTTGTCGATCCCCATCCCGAACGCGATGGTGGCGACAACGATCATGTCGTCGGCGGCCATGAACGCGTCTTGGATTTCGCTCCGCTCCTCGGCCTTCAGGCCGGCGTGGTAGGCGCGGGCCAAGAAGCCGCATTTGGAAAGGTAGTTGGCGATTTGGCTAGCGGTCCGCTGGAGCGTGACGTAGACGATCGTCGGCCCCGGCGGCCGCGATTTCAAACGCGAAACCAGTAGTTGCGCCCGCTCCTCATCGGCACACGCCGTCACCCGCAATTCAAGATTGGGCCGATAAAAACCCGTCTTGATGACGTCGTCGGCCGCGATCTCGAACGCAGCCGCGATGTCGCTCGTCACTTCCGGCGTCGCCGTGGCAGTGAGCGCCAGCACGCGACCGACCTTCAACTGCCGGGCAAGCGCGGCGATCTTGAGGTAGTCGGGGCGAAAGTTGTGTCCCCACTGGCTGATGCAATGGGCCTCGTCGATCGCCAGTAGCGCGATCGACTGCCGCTCCAAGAGCTGCAGGAACCGCTCGTTACCGAGCCGCTCGGGCGACACGTAGAGCAATTTCGTCCGCCCGGCGCGGAGCTCGTCGAACGTGCGTAAGGCCGCCTCTCGATCGAGGCTCGAATCGAGCCGGGCCGCCGGCACGCGACGCTCGACGAGAAAATCGATCTGATCCTTCATCAGCGCGATCAGCGGCGAGACGACCACGGTGAGCCCATCGAGCAGCAAGGCCGGCAACTGGTAGCAGAGACTTTTGCCGCCGCCAGTGGGAAAGATCGCCAGCGTCGACTTGCCGGCCAGGAGCCGCCCGACGACGTCCGCCTGGCCGCTGCGAAAATCCGCGAAGCCGAACGTTTGCTCGAGCACGCGGCGGGCCTCGGGAGGAAGGGACGCTCGGGACGCTTTGGCTGCCATTGGTTTCGTAGTCGTGGTTTTCGTGGCCATGATCATGCTTGACCTCCGCGATTCTGCTGCGTCTCGTGCGGATAACTCCCGGGCCTGTTGACCCCGGACCAATACTGAACTTGCGTTCATTATCGGCCATGATAGCGGCCGCCGGGGGGATTGCAAGCAGATTCTTCGGAAAAAATCCTGGGGCATCCGCGCAGACGCAAGCGGCGGTCCCCGCCACCTACCGCAGCGCCGGCTTGCCCATCAGGCGGCGCAGCAGCCCGATCTGGCCGTTGTGGACCAGGTCGTGGCCCGACGCGTAGTCGACCGCCCCGAGCTTCGTCTTGAAGATCGGATGCGGCTGCTCGACGGGCACGTTGAGATCCTCGTCCGAAAGTGTCGCCAGCTCCTTGAGCGCTTGGGCGTGGACCGCGTCGAACACCCGCTTGATCTCCGCGACCGGCGGATAATTCACGCTCCCCGCCACCGGCTGCGAGCCGAGCTTGAAGTGCTCGACGAACGCATCGGGGATCAGCGTCTCGTCATCCTTGGTACGGCCGCGCACCCGCCGCAGGCAGAGGTTGTAATCCGAGACCGCCAAATGGCCGACCTGCCAGGCGATGTGCGTGACGTACTGGGCCGGATGCCAGAACCACTCGTCGGCGGTCAGATCATCCGTGAAATTCTTGACGCGGCGATGGGCCATTTCGAGCCGGTCGAGGGCGGCTGGGAGCAAGATGCGCGACATGGGCGATTCGTCCTGAGGGTGCGCGAAATTTCGATCGGCCCATTATCGAGCGGCCGCGTTCGCTTGACAACCGTCGCCGCTAATTCTCGGTCGGCGAGATCGCCAGCTGCAATGCCTGCTGGTATTCGGCCATCGAATTGCAGTTAATGAGCGACACTAATTCCGCGTCGACGTCGCGGAGCTGGTCCGCCGTGACGAGGCGTGTATCTGCCTGCTCCAACAGCGCTGTGAGACTCCGCTCGCCCGCCGCAAGCAGCTCTCGAACGACCGGCAGCAGCTCGATCCGATAGACGGCCGTCAGCGGGTGGAGGATGCCGTCCACTTCCGGAGCGATGGCTTGATGATCGGCCAGCAGCTCCAACAGTCGCCGAGCCAGCGCGGGCACCAGCAGCGGCGAATCGCAGCCGCAAGCGAAGACCGCCTCGGCAGCGCCGGCCAGCGCGGTCATTCCCATCGCCAGGCCAGCCAGCGGGCCACAATCGGGCTGCTCGTCGCGGACGATAATGACGTCAGCGGGTAACTGCGGCAGCTCTTGCTCCCGCGCCGCCACGCAGACGATTCGTTCGTACGGCACCACCTCGCCCACCAGCCGCACGACGCGCTGGAGCAGCACCTCTTTCGAGCCGAAGGGAAGCAGCGCCTTGTCGCGGCCCATCCGCGAGCTGCGGCCGCCGCAGAGAATGATCGCACTCCGGTTCATGTCGGCTCGGCCCCACGCCCCTGAACCCTGAGTCCGCAGTCAATCGCGTTTTTCGATGGGCACGAAGTCGCGTTTCTTCGGCCCGGTGTAAATCTGCCGCGGGCGGCAGATCTTCTTAGTCGGGCTGCGACGCATTTCGAGCCAATGGGCGATCCAGCCCGGCAACCGGCCCATCGCAAACAGCACCGTAAACATCGGCACGGGAATGCCGATCGCGCGGTAGATCACGCCGGAATAGAAGTCGACGTTGGGATACAGTTTTCGCTCGATGAAGTAGGAGTCCTTGAGCGCCACTTCCTCGAGCTTTTGTGCGATCTCGAAGATCGGGTCGTTGATGCCGCGTTTGGCCAAGAGCTTGTCGCAGGCCTTCTTGATGATCGTCGCCCGGGGGTCGAAATTCTTGTAGACGCGGTGGCCGAAGCCCATCAGCCGCACGCCGCTGTTCTTGTCCTTGACCATTTCGACATACTTCTTGACGTCGCCCCCTTCGTGCGCGATTTGCGTGAGCATCGCCACGCAGGCTTCGTTCGCTCCGCCGTGCAGCGGCCCCCACAGCGCACAAATGCCGGCCGAGATCGACGCGAACAAATTTGCGTCCGAGGAACCCACCATCCGCACCGTCGACGTGCTGCAATTCTGTTCGTGATCGGCATGCACGATCAACAGCAAGTTCAGCGCATCGACAAAATCGGGATCGGCCTCGAACGGCTCGGTCGGCACCGCGAACATCATCCGCAAGAAGTTCTCGCAATACGTCAGATCGTTCCGCGGGTAGACGAACGGCTGGCCGATCGACTTCTTGTGGGCGTAGGCGGCGATCGTCGGCAACTTGGCAATCAACCGCAGGATCGACTTGTCCACTTGCTCGGGATCCTTCGAGCTGAGCGAGTCCTGATAAAACGTCGAGAGCACCCGCAGACCGAGCTGAGAATCGCCATGGGATGGGCGTCGCGGGGGAAGCCGTCGTAAAACAGCCGCATGTCTTCATGCAACATCGTGTGCCGGCGGAGCTTTTGGCGAAAGTCCTCCAGCTGCGCCGCGGTCGGCAACTCGCCATACACCAGCAGGTACGAGACCTCGATGAAATCGCAGTTCGCCGCCAGCTGCTCGACCGGATAGCCGCGGTAGCGGAGGATTCCCTGCTCGCCGTCGAGAAACGTGATCGCGCTCAAGCGTCGACCCGGTGTTCACGTAACCGTCGTCGAGCGTGATGTAGTTGGTCTCGGACCGGAGCTTGGCGATGTCGACCGCCCGCTCATCCTCGGTGCCGACCACCACCGGCAATTCCACTTCACGATTGTCGAGGGTCAATTTGGCAACAGCGGTCATCGCGGAGTCCTTCTGTAAGGCCGTACTCATGCGAATTGCCTCGAGAAAGAAGCATTTCCAGCCTGGAATATTCGCACCGAACGGTTCAGTGTACCGGGCTGGCCGCTGCGGTTCAATCGGCCGCCACTGCCTCGATTTGCGCTGGTGGCCGCAGGCCTTTCGGGAGAGCTGGCCCGATAGAAACCATTCTGTCAGACGCTTTACATCGAAATGCTGCATCGCGTGGGCGATGAGCGATTCAAGCCACGCGCGATCGGCACGTGCGCCGGCGACGTCGCATCGCCATTCGTCGCGCACGTCGGGGACCGGACTTGCGCTCGGCCTCCAATGCCGCCAACACGCGCCGTCCGTGCCGATACTCGCGCGCCCGACAAACAAGGCACGGCAGGTGCACGAAGAAGCCACACTTCGGGCACCGCTCGGCCGGTTGCAGCGAGACGTGCTCCGCTGAGTCCGTATCGTCGTGCGTACGGCCGAACAGGGCGCGCTGGCCATTGGCGATCGCCGACACCGTGCCACGGCTGACGCCCAGACGCCGGGCAATTTTCCGTTGCGACAGCCGGCCTTCTTTCAAGAGCCGGTCGATCTCCTCGACGGTCGTGAGCGCAAGCACTGTTGTGCCCTCCGAATTAGCCTCGGCGGCAGAATGCCGCTGCCATATAGCCCGGCCATCTTGGCCGGAAGAAAGTCGCGATGACCCGACAGTTCTCGACCCAAAAGTCGCCCGGATCGGGCTGCGGGTCCGATTCGTCGTCGTCCGGGATAAACGCTTCCCAACGCGAGTCATCCGACCCGCCACCATCGTCGGTGCACGGCATGTCGCTAAAGTCGAGGTCGCTCTGGTCCTCGGGCTCTGCTGGTTCTATTTCGAGATCGCTGGGTTCTTCAGGGGCAGCGTCGGGGGCCATGCGGACTCACCTCCAGGGAAAGGAACTTGGCGTCTGCAACGTCATCATTGCGCATGAACCTAACAGAAAGGGTGGCCAAAAACTATACTTATGTACACTATTTCTGTGGGTTTTTTGTGCGCCCTTTTCTCCGCGGTTTTGGCCGGCCGACGGTGAGCACGGCCTGGCACGGTGGGCGAGACCACGCAAGCGCCGGCCCGATCGACTGGGGCGGGCGCTCGGTCTAACGCCCGTGGCGATCACACCGATTGCGCCTGCGAGTCCGGCCGGGTGGTCTAAAGCAAGTGAAATGCCGGTTCTTCAAGAGAGCGTGCAAATTGACCGATGAGCCAAATAGGGCATGGACGCCAACCGGATCGCACGCCGCCCGGTCTCGCGCTCCCTGGACTCCCTCCCATGCCCGTTTCGCTGATTCAAGTCGTGCTCGGCGCGAGCTTCGTGCTGATCTGGATGTTTATCGCCGCGATGATTTTCCGCGACGGCCGCTTTGCCATTCGCGACGAGCACGAGTCGGAGATCTATCGCGCCCACTCCGGGCACCCTGCGCCACCGCAGCCCCACGCGAGATTTGACCGGCAAAAGCCGCGGGAGGCGCAAACGGCGACGTACCTCCGCGGCATAGGGTGAGAACTCCAGCCGGCCGGTCAGTTACCCGGCCGATCCAGATCCGCGAGCGTCGCCTGGAGCGTTTCGTAGAGTCGCGGCGAGCGTTGCTCAAGCAAGGTTCGCATCGGGCTGTCGAGGCGGCTATTCTCGTTGCGGGCCTGCTCGGTGTTTCCCAGCTTGGCTTCAGCGACGACTAACCCCGCGATGCCGAACGCCTCGAGTCCCTGATTCGATTCGCCCAGCCCAGCCAAGTCGTGGAGCGGCCCGAGCGCCTTGTCGTACTCCTGGCTGCGGAAGAGATAGAAATTGGCCAGCCCCTGGCGCGCGAGGTCATGGTAATGCGGGTCGGCGCGGGGGAATTGCTCGATCACCGCCTGCCAGGCGGCTTCGGTGTCGACAGACTTCGCCTGGTAGAGCTGGGCCCACACCGAGCTCTGCCGCGGCGGGCCGCTGGTCGCGCCGGCCAACAACGACGGCGGCCGCGTGAGAAACGCCAGCGCCACCCCCAACAAAACGCAGCCCGCCAGCGCCGCGGCAATCTTCCCGCCCGACGTCGACCGCTTCGTCGTCGCCAGGGCCGATGTCCGCATCACCTGGTCCAACCGCGAAGTGGCCGCGGCGCGATCGTCGGCCACGGCAATCAACTCCGACAGCGACCAGTCCTGCGGCGCCGTCGCCCAACCTTCGGATGCACCCTGTCGGGCCAGGACGTGCAGCTCGCGCAGCAAATCGGTCGGGTCGGTAAACCTGTCCGCCGGCTTCTTTTCGAGCATCCGATGGACCAGGGCCGAGAGCTCGCGGGGCAAGTCGGGCCGCAGCTTCGCGAGCGATATCGGCGCCTGATTGAGATGCTGCATCGCCACCGCCAGCGGCGTGTCGCCGGTGTGCGGCGGCGTACCGCTAAGCATGTGGTAGGCCGTGACCCCGAGCGAGTAGATGTCGCTGCGGCTGTCGAGCGGCCGGCCTTCGATCTGCTCAGGACTCATGTAGAGCGGCGTTCCCATCGTGACGCCGATTTGCGTGAGGTTGACGCCGCCGTCGCCCTGCACGCGGGCCAGCCCGAAATCGGCCACCTTCACCTCGCCGCTGCGGGCGAGCATGATGTTCTCCGGCTTGATGTCGCGGTGGACGATCCCCTCGCTGGCGGCTTTAGCCAGCGCGGCCGCTACCTGCCGCAAAATGTCGAGCACCAGCGCCGGCTCGAGCGTGCCGCGGCTGCGGATCACGTCGCCCAAATTGCGGCCGGGCACGTATTCCTGCGCGATGTAGTGCGCACCGACGCCGTTGCCCACGTCCCCCTGCCCCACTTCATAGATCTGGACGATCCCCGCGTGGACCAGCGCCGCCGCCGCCCGGGCTTCGTGGTGGAACCGCTCGACATAGACCGGATCGCGTGCCAGCTCCGCGTTGAGCACCTTCAACGCGACCTGCCGAGAAAGCGAAATCTGCTGGGCCAGATAGACCTCGGCCATCGCCCCTTCGCCGAGCCGGCGGAGCACGTAGTAATCTTTCAAGGTCTTGCCAACCAGTGCACTCAAGGCTCGGCTCCCAGCGTGTCGATCTTCCTGCTCTCATTGTGGACAGGTGGGGGAGAAAAGGACAGGGAGACAAGGAGGCCGGCTAAACTGACGAATCTCCTTGTCTCCTTGTCTCCCCTTCTCCTTGTCTACTTCAACCCGCTGGGTAACCGCACCTCGCCGAGCACCCGGGCGGCCGCTTCGGAGCGATTCAGCACGTAGAAATGAATCCCCGGCACGCCGGCGTCGACCAGTTCCTGGGTCTGGCGGATCGCGTAGTCGACGCCCAACTCGAACTGCTTTTCCGTATCGCCTCCCGCTGCTTCGAGTCCGGCCACCAGGTCGGCTGGCAGGTTGGCGCCGCAAAGCGACGTGATCCGCTTGATCTGGGCGAAGTTCGTGATCGGCAACAAGCCCGGCACGATCGGCACGCGGATTCCAATCTCCTGGCAGCGGCGGCGAAAAGCGAAGAAATCGGCGTTGCGGTAAAACAGCTGCGTAATCACGACGTCGGCCCCCGCCTCGACTTTCCGCCGCAAGTTCTCCAGGTCGACCTCGGGACTCGGTGCTTCCTGATGCGTCTCCGGGTAGCCGGCCACCGCGATGCCCAATGCGGTGAACTCCCGGCGGATGAGGCTCACCAGCTCGTTGGCGTAGGAGAGCCCGCCCGAAACTGCCTCGAACTTCGCCGCGCCGCGCGGCGGATCGCCCCGCAAGGCCACCACGTTCTCGACGCCCTCCCCCGCCGCCCGCCGCAAATAGTCGCACAGCTGCGGGACAGTCGCGCCGACGCAGGTCAAGTGCGTGGCGACCGGCAGCTTGAACTCGCGATGCACGCGCGAGACGACGCCGAGGGTCGTGTCCTGCGTCGAGCCGCCAGCCCCGTAGGTGCAGGTGATGAAGCTGGGCCCAAACGCTACCAGCCGGGCCACGTGCGCAAAGAGCGTCGCCTCGCCTTGCGGCGTCTTGGGGGGAAACAGTTCGAACGAGAGGCCGAACTTTCCCGGCCCATAAGCGGCAGACAATTTCATGGCGACGCGCCCGCTCCAGTAGCCCCACCCAGCAGCACCCATTCAGCCAAACTGTAGCTTACCAGAATGGGACACCGCGCGAAGCTGCCGCGTAGTCGCCGCCGGCGGGCTCAGCATCCGACATGTCCAACAATGAACGGGCACTTCCTCGCAGAAAGCCGCGACCGCTGGTCGCGGCCGCGCGACGTCTCACGAGGCCGATCGACTTCCACCGATGAGCTGCCCAGCAGCCCGTTGAAAAAATTCAATGGACTGCGAAATCGCACGGATACGATTTCAAAACTGCGACGAAAGTCGCGGTTTTGCGAGCCGCGGCGAACCGACCACGCGGAGCGTGGTGCCCGTCGACGCTTGGCGAGGTTGAAAAACGCCACGATGGCGTTTTTCAACGGGCTGTTATTCGAAGACGTGCCAACGCTGGCGAAAGAATAAAAAGCGCCGTCGCAACCTGCCCCCAACGTAAACAGTATTGCGACGACGCTGTTTGAATCTGCTCGCCTCCCTGCCCCGAAGGCCAGCTACTTCTTAGTAAACCCTATCGGCTGGCGGCAACGCGAGTTGAGCATTTTCTTCAATCTGGCAGCCAAGAATTCTCACCCCGATTGGGGTCCGCACACCAGCGATTGTCTACCTGCCGACCGTTGAATTCGCAAACGTTCGGAATTGATACTCGTCGCCCCAACGCGTCGAGGACCGTCGCCGCTGACCGGCCGCCGCCACCCGAATCCTCGCTTCGCGTCCTGCCGGCGTTCGACAGAGCCAATTCCTAACGACCGATCCCGCGTCGAATGACTTCAAGGCCGCCTCGGTCCAAAATTCGGCTCAAAATGGGACTTGCCGGCAATTGGCCGTTGGGCGAGACTTATCTTCGTTGCAGTTCGGGGGAATCCGCGCCTCGACGCGCTGACGGCGGCTGCCGGCACTGCAGTTGGACGCGATGTGCCCGACGAGACGGCGTCGCCCAGGGATGGCCGTTTGCGCCTGGGCTGCTGCCGGCGGTCCCCCGATGAGAGAAGGAATTTCAAGCAATGGGTCAAGCAGTGATTGGTTCTCGTAGTACGGCAGCCAGGAACGACAAAGTTGGACGGAAATCACCCCCCAGGCCCTCTATGACCGTTGCGTCGCGCTGGCCCGCAACCTGTGGTGGAGCTGGCATCCGGAGGTCGTCAATCTCTTCCGCGACCTCGACCCGATCAAGTGGCGCAAGTCGACCACAACCCGATCGTGCTGCTGGCGGAGATGACGCCGGAGCAGGTCGCCGAGCGGGCCGCCGAAATGGTCCTCTCGACCCGCATCAACCAGGCCCACCGCCGGCTCAAGGAGTATCTCGCCAATACCCGCCACACGATTGGCGCGTGAGGCGGGTGTGCTCGGTTCCGCCCCGGTCGCCTATTTCTCTGCCGAGTTTGGCATCCACGAGTCGGTGCCGATCTACTCGGGAGGTCTCGGCGTCTTGTCGGGCGACCACATCAAAAGCGCCAGCGGACTGGGCGTGCCGCTGGTCGCGCTGGGACTGTACTACGACCAAGGCTATTTCCGCCAACATCTCGATGAGAACGGCTTCCAGCACGAAGAATACCTCGACACCCGCGTCGAAAACCTGCCGATGGAGCCAGCGATCGGCGCCGACGGCAAGCCGGTCACGATCTCGATTGAAACCCGCGCCGGCGTCCTGATGGCGAAAGTCTGGCTGATGAACGTTGGCCGCGTGAAGCTCTACTTGATGGATTGCGACGTCGACGGCAACAGCCCGCAGGACCGCGAGCTCACCTCGCGGCTCTACGGCGGCGACGTCCGCACCCGCATCCGCCAGGAGCTGGTGCTGGGCATCGGCGGTGTCAAGGCGCTGCGGCGCCTGGGAATCTACCCCGGCGTCTACCATCTCAACGAGGGGCATAGCGCGTTCGCTCCGCTCGAGGCGATCCGCGAGCGGATGGCCGACGACGGGCTGACCTTCGACGAAGCCCTCCGCGACGTGTCGAAGCACACCGTCTTCACCACCCACACGCCCGTCCCCGCCGGCCACGATCGCTTCGACGCCGGGTTGATCGAGGAGCACTTGGGCCCGCTCGCGCGACAAGCTCGGCATTTCGCCCGCGCAGTTGATGGGCCTCGGCCGCATCGAGCCCCAGAACGAACACGAGACGTTTTGCATGACGGTGATCGGGCTCAAGCTCTCGCGCCGGGCCAACGCCGTGAGCTCGCTCCACGGACACGTCTCCCGCCGCATGTGGTCCCACCTTTGGCCCTGGCGCGTCGAGGAAGAAATCCCCATCGGCCACATCACCAACGGCGTCCACGTCCCCAGCTGGCTCGCCTACCCCATGCACCAGCTCTACGACCGCAATCTCGGGCCCAATTGGCAGGACCGCGTCAACGATCCGTCGATCTGGCAATTGCTTTACAACGTCGACCCGGGCGAGCTGTGGGAAACTCACAACGCGCTCAAGAATCGGCTGCTGGATTTCGTCCGCCGCCGGATGGTCCGCGACTGTCTCCGCCGCCACGAGGACGATTCGGCGGTCGAAGCCGCCCGCAATGCCTTCGATCCCGGCGCGCTCACCATCGGCTTCGCCCGCCGCTTCGCCACCTACAAGCGGGCCGATCTGTTTCTGCGCGATTTCGACGCCTTGCTCGAACTGCTCAATGATCCGCTCCGCCCGGTGCAGATGATTTTCGCCGGCAAGGCCCACCCGGCCGACGAGCCGGGCAAACAACTCATCAAGAAGATCGCCAATCTCCGCCACGATCCGCAGTTCGGCAACCGGATCATGTTTGTCGAAGACTACGACATCAACGTCGCCCGCCATCTCGTCCAGGGCGTCGACGTCTGGCTCAACAACCCGATCCGCCCCAAGGAAGCTTCCGGCACCAGCGGCATGAAGGCCGTGCTCAACGGCGGGCTCAATTGCTCGATCCTCGACGGCTGGTGGGCCGAGGCCTACAACGGCAAGAACGGCTTCGCCATCGGCAACGGCACCCAGCACGTCGACGACGAAATCACCAACGCCCGCGACGCCGATCGCCCTGATGAAGGTCCTCCGCGAAGAGGTGATCCCGCTCTTCTACGACCGCGACGCCGACGGCCTGCCGCGCCGCTGGATCGAGCACATGGTCGAATCGATCGCCACGCTCGCCGCCCGCTTCAGCGCCCACCGCATGGTGATGGACTACGTCCGCCAGTGCTACCTGGTCGCCGCCGGCGGACTGAGCGCCGACATGTCGAAGCAGTAATACGACCGCTTGCGTCCTGGATTCCGCCCTTCGTGCCTTCGTGCCGTCGTGCTACACCGAAATCTGACGACCCCACCGCCGCCGGCCCCGTCTGCAGCTGCACCATTTCGCGGTATCGGCCGTCGGTCGCCATCAATTCCTCGTGGCTGCCGATCTCGAGGATCCGCCCGCTCTCGATCACGACGATCCGATCGGCGTGGGCGATCGTGCTCAAGCGGTGGGCGATCACGAACGACGTGCGGTTCTCCATCAGCGCCCACAGGCTGGTTTGAATCGCCCGCTCGCTCTCGGTGTCGAGATTGCTCGTCGCCTCGTCGAGAATCAGAATCCGCGGGTCGGCGAGCACGGCCCGAGCGATGGCGATCCGCTGCCGCTGCCCGCCGCTGAGCTTCACGCCCCGCTCGCCGATCACGGTGTCGTAGCCGTGGGGCATCGCCGCAATGAACTCGTGGGCGTTGGCCACCTCGGCCGCCGCTCGGACGTCGTCCGCCGTCGCGCGGCGATTGCCGTAGGCGATGTTCGCCGCCACCGTGCCGTCGAACAGAAACACGTCCTGCTCGACGATGCCGATCAGGCTCCGGTAACTGTCGACGTCGATGCTCGCACAGGTCGCGACCGTCCAAGAGCACGCGGCCGCTGGTGGGATCGTAGAACCGCGCGACCAGATTCGTGAACGTCGTCTTGCCGCTGCCGCTCTTGCCCACCAGCGCGATCGTCTCGCCGGGTTCGACGTCGAGCGACACTTCCTCCAGCGCATACGCGCTCGAACCCGGATAACTAAACGACACGTTCTCGAAGGTGATCCGCCCAGCCACCGTAGCCCGCTCGATCTTGGTGGCCGCAGCCGCTTCCATCTCCCGCGGTTCCTCCAGCAGATCGAGGATTCGGTCCAGCCCCGAGAGCCCGTTCTGAAACTCGGCCGCACTCTGCGCGAGCACTCCCAGCGGCCCCAGCAGCATCACCAGGTACGCCAGGAACATCATCAAGTCGCCCGCCGACAAGGGCCCATAAATCACCTGCCAGCCGCCATAGATGAGCAAGCCCGCAATGGCCAGCGGCATCAGCGTTTCCCACAGGATCTCGATGCCCCGCATCCACCACCAGGCATACAGCTCCTGCCGGCCCATCAGGTTGTTGCCCCGCGCGATGCGGCTCGTCTCCGATCGCTGCCGCCCGAACGCCCGCACCACCCGCATCCCGCCAAACGCCTCGGTCGCCAGCGAGTCGACCTTCTCTCGCTCGGCTCGAATCCGCCGGTGCTGCGGCCGGATGCGGTCGATCCACGTGCGATGCGACATGTACACCAGCGGCACCGACGCCAGCGCCCCCAGCAGCAGCCGCCAATCGACCCACGCCAGAATCAAAAAGCTCCCCACCAGCTGGATCACCGCCCGCCAGGGGTTGTAGATCATCCCGAACACCAGGTCGCCGACCGATCCCGGCGTCCTGCCGCAAGATGCTCGCCGCCCCGCCGCTCTTGAGCTCTTGAATCCGATCGAGCGGCAGCCGCATCACGTGGGCAAACACCTGCTTGCGGAGCGAAAGCTGCAGCAGCTTCGTGACCCGCGTCGCGTGCCACCGCCCCCAGATTTGAATCGCCATCTTCGCCAGCGACACCACCAGCACCGCGAGCGCCACCGCCACCAGCAGCGGCCAAGGCTCCCGCGGCACCCACGCCGGCACACTCTGCCGGCAGCGGCTTGCCGCCCAGCACGTTGTCGATCACCACCTTCGTCGCCGCCGGCGGCACCAGCGCCAGGATCGTCGCCACGGTGAGCGTCGCGAGCGCCAGCGTCATCGCCCGCCACTGGCCGCCGTAAGCAGGCCGAGAAAACTCCAGACCAGCATCCGCGCCGACCGGTCCCGCCGCCGATGCCCCGCGCCGTGCGAAAGCGCAGCCCGCTCACCGAGCTCCGCCCGCACCCGCAAAAACTCCTCCCGGCTCGACGGAAATCGCTGAATCATGGCAGGCCCGCTGAAGACAAAATCGCTGCTCAACCAACGATTGTACGCAATTTGCCGCCGCAGGGAAAATACTCCCCCCGCGGGCATTGGCCGCGTCGCTTGCGACGCGCTGGTACGACGCATTACACGACGCGCGGTGAACCCGCCATCCTCACACCCCGCCACCCAACACCGCAAACGCCTCATCCAACATCGCCGCGACCTCGTCGCGCGTCCTCGCGCCAGCGCGGCAAATCATCATCACCCCAATCCCTCGATTCACCACCCGCTCGCCGCACCGCCCAAGCCAACAGGGCATCATCCCGATTCGAGATTAACTGCGCTCACCCGCCCCCGTCAGCCCCCGGCTCTGCCGGCGGGTTTGCCTGCCGTATTCGTATTATCAAACAGTGGGGTTTCAATCGGTGCAAAATCGAACCGCAACGATCCCACCCTCGTCTGCGGCGTCGCTGCATCACGTCACGCGACGCGAGCACTCGCATATGCGGATGCCACTGCTGACTTGCTCAGCAGTGCTGCTTCCTTCAGCGGCTGGCAGTTCAAACGCGGCGCCAACCGCCCCCTGCCAACTTGGAGCGTATTCCCGAAGTTCGCCTTCCACCACGCATAGTCAAACTCATCCACCACGCCATCCGGAGCCCCCGGCGTCGATTCGCTCGACCCATCGGCCCGCAAATCGGTCGTCGACCCCAGCGTATCCCGCCACACCGAATAATCCGCCGCATCCACCACGCCGTTGAAGTTGTAATCCCCCGGCAAAGGATTCACCTGCCACTCGACCGCCCCCATGTCGATCCGCCCTCCGGCACGTCATCGCCATTAACTACTCGTGCCCACGGCATCCCCCGCTGATCAAACTCCGGCACGCCATCCATCCCCGCCACCGCCGCGGGTCTCCCGCATCAATCGCCGGACTGCCAGGCAAGAGCGCATGTGTGAGCATCCGCGTTCCATCCGCGAACACCGGGCCTCCGTTGTATGCGAGCGTGCCGAGAAGTGGATCGATCGGTTCGGCAGCCGTGCCGATCAGATTTCCTGCGCCTTCAACATTCCCAGCCATTGCCCCGATCAAACTCGACCCCACCGCAGCTGTGCCAAATTCCAAAACGATGTCGACCGGATTCGGAAGGTCCACCGTCCATCGATTGCGCCAACGATTGAGTGGTCCAATGAAAGTGTGCTGCTCTCACTCACATGAATCCCGTTCCCCGCGGGAAAAGTAATCGGATAGCGACCCAGATTGTCGATCACTGTGCTGCGCACCAAAGTCAAATTGGAGGAAATAAGATAGATGCCGCCTCGCAACAGCTCAAGGTCGCCGAGTCCGCTACCAGGTACCCAACGATTCGAAGAGACGGTGGAATCTTCGATCGTCACCTCAACTCCATTCAGAAAGATCCCCGCTACGTTGCCCGATGCAGTGTTCTCCGAGATCGTGCTGCCCACGATCGTGACGTCGGTCGCGTTCCTAAACATATCCCCAAGTACAGAAATTCCTCCTGCGCCTAATGTTCCCCGAGCGGCATTTTTCGAAATCACGCTCTCCTCGATCCGCACAAACGCGTCCGGACCTGGGTCGACATTTAGATTATTGACGTAGACCGCGCCGCCACTTCCAGTTTCATTGCCCGTCGTATTATTTGAGACAACACTTCCAGATAGGAGTAACGAACCTCCAAATATGGCGATTCCGCCGCCCTGCTTTCGCGAGTCATTATGCGAAATCACGCTATCGATCACCGTCAGCACACCACCGCTTTGATCAATCGCGCCACCTTGACTTGTGGATCGATTCCCACTCACTTCCACTTCCACCAGCCGCAATGCTTCGTTCGACAAGATTGCCCCCGCGCCAGGTGAGTCACCGCCCGTAATCGTGATCCCAGAAAGCTCGACGTCGAAGCGAACCTCATAATCCTCGTCAAATATGACGAACGGAGTGTTGCCATCGCCGTCGTTCGTATCATCGCCGTCGGCCAGCGTCGAATGCGGTGTCGGATCATTGCCGGATGCGTCGACCGTCAATAGCTTAGCGCCTGGACCATGAAGCGTCATAGCATCCTGAATGTGGAGAAACCCCATCGTGAGCAAGATCGTCGCCGGCCCCGCGGTCCACAATGCCGGATCGAACTCGATCGTATCCGCCCCCGGATTCGCATTCGCCAGTTCGATCGCCTCCCGCAGCGAAAAATTTCCCACCGAATAATCCCCATCGCGTTCGTCCGCGAGCGTATCGACCACCAGCGTATACGTCTCTCCCAGCTGTCGCTCGTACGCCCCCATGTCGATCCGGCGCCAACTGTGCTGTCGCTATTGACGACCCGCGCAAACGGCGCCCGCGCTGATCAAACTCCGGCACGCCACCGGTCCCAGCCACCGCCGTGGGGTCTCCCGCATCGATCGCCGGACTGCCCGCGAGCAGCGCATGCGTCAACATCCGCGACCCATCCAAAAACACGGGCCCACCATTGTAAGCCAACGGCCCGAGCTTCGGATCAATCACGCCGTTGACCGGCCCAGGCCCACCGATGAGATTCCCGTTCGCATCTGGCGAACCAACCGGAGCTTCCGTCAGCGACGTGCCTGCGGCGTCGCCGATCAGGCTGAAAGTCAATATGAAACCGCTATTGGACGTGCCGGCTGAGACGTCATTACGAACGCCAGTATGGACCGCGTTTCCGGCAACGATGACATGTTCTAATCTCGGTTTGACGTTGTTCCCCGCATAAATGCCGCCGGCCGCACCGACATTCTTATCGTCACGTTCCGCCACATTCTTGGTAACTGTCGTCCTTGAAATTTCCACTAGCGGCTCGCCAGGCCCCGAGGCATTTGCAATCAAGATTCCACCGACGGTGGTGCCGGCGGTGTTTTCGGAGATCGTACAGTCGTTGAGGGCGCAAGAAAGCGAGTCCGCCCGGGCAGCAATATATGCGCCCCGCCGGCGCCGTCGGCGTAGTTTCCGGTAATTACAACCCTCTGCAGCTCAATCGTTCCGCCGTGTTGGTTATTGAGAGACAGCCCACCTCCAGTTCCCGAGGGACTCGACGAAGAATCCAAGACGCGATTGTTGTCTATCATCGAGTCCGCAATCAGTGCCTGTGCATCTTCGACGTCGAGTTTTAGACCTCCTGCTTGCGTCTTGTCGCCGTCGACAAGATTCCCTGAAATTCGGCTATTGAGCAATTGAAAGGAGCTGGCAGAATTGGCGTCGACGTAGGCGCCGCCTCCATAAGGACTAAAGAAGCGGTTCAGGTCTGCGCCGTTGTCGCTGATCACCGACCGATCAATGACGGCCGAAGCCCCATTTTCCAAGCGAATCTTTAGCCCGCCGCCGGACTGTCGAGCATGGTTACCAGAGATTGTCGTTTCGGAAATTGCCGCTGATCCCCCATCCAGCGATAGATACAATGCCCCGCCATTCAGGCTCGACGTATTTTCAGCGAGAGTCGTGCGCTCAATAACGACTGATGTGTTCCCAAGACTGTTAACGGATATGGCTCCCCCATTATCACCGGCGTTTCCGGTAATGATTGAATCGGAAATTGACAGATTCTCCTGCGTAAACACTGCGCCGCCAGACGAAGTCGTGTCTGCCCCCGTCAAGACCAAGCCGTTCAATGACAACCGCAGTGGTTCGTTTCGCGCATCTCCTCCCGTGAAATTAATGACCCGACTCCCGCGCCCGTCAACGACGCCAGGCGTCGGATCGTTGCCGGATGCGTCAATGGTGACTCGATGCGACCGGGACGTGCCATCGATGATTGTGGCGTCCGCGATCGAAAGTTGACCGAGCGTCAGTACAATCGACGCTCCGTCCAGCGCCGACGAAAATGAAATCGTGTCCTCGTAACCTGAGTTTGCGTTGCTCAACATTACGGCTTCGCGCAGAGAGAGGTCGCCTGCCGAAAAATCGTTGTCCAATTCATCGGAGAATGTGGCCACAACCAGTGTCAACGGCCCACCCGTATTCTGTCGTTCAAACGCCCCGATATTGATCCGCCCTCCAAACACTCGAGTGTAGGGGCCGCCACGTTGGTCAAACTCCGGCACACCATTCATACCAGCTGCGGCCATCGGATCTCCTGCATTGAGAGCCGGGCTGCTGGCGGCAAGGCCCAGCATTCTGGTCGGACCGCCAAAGTCCGCTATCTGCGTGACGCGTGCTGGCTGCCCAAGGATGTTGTTCGATCCAGAGACTATCGCCGCCCCTACGTTCTCGACGAGACTGAAGCTTACCTCAAACGTCCCAATCAGATCGGGGTTGAGGCTTCCGCCGACAATCGAGTTTGAGATTACCTGCATTTCCGTTGCGCGAATCCCTAGCCCAAGATTTGAGTAGATCGTGCTGTGCACGATATTCGTCGTCGACGCCGGCGAATTAATGTCAATGCCCTTTCCTCCCGTACCAGCAAAATTCCTATAGACGGTGGAATTCTCGATAAGCAAGCCAGCGCCTTCCACATAGATTCCACCGCCACTTGCGACAGCCAAGTTTGAACTTAACAAGCTGCTTTCAATTCGCGAGTCACTGCTCAACGAGGAACACCAGATTCCACCTCCCGACTGGTTCGCGCGATTGCCGTCAATTGTGCTGCCAGCGACATTTAGGACGCCGATATCGGAGTAGATTGCACCGCCGCGATTTGCAGCAAAATTCGCCGTAAGTCTGACGCTTGAGAGAGCGAGATTCTCTCGATTCAAAATTGCACCGCCGTCGCC
The DNA here is from genome assembly GCA_963808175.1 of uncultured Planctomycetota bacterium. Classification (GTDB taxonomy): domain Bacteria; phylum Planctomycetota; class Planctomycetia; order Pirellulales; family Lacipirellulaceae; genus DASYDU01. Next base: position 278,323 of record CAWEEU010000010.1, read on the forward strand.
GGCAGAGTCCCCACCAGTCATTCGCAGCCCGGCAATCACCACGTCAACCGCTGAACCTGCGCCATCATCGATGCTGAACACGCGGCTGCCGTCACCTAGTTCCTGATCAGGCGTGGGGTCGTTCCCCGATGCGTCGATCGTGAGCAATTCAGCCCCCGGGCCGTTGATCGTCAGCGCATCGATGATTGCCAGTTCGCCTTGAGTTATAAGAATCGTCGTCGGGCCCTCTGCCGTCAGCTCCGGTGCAAACTCGATCGTGTCCGCACCGGAGAGAATATTGGCGGCGAAGATCGCCTCACGGAGCGACGTCACGCCGTCGTTCGCGTCGACTACGTCGAGCGCCGTGTCGACCGTGATCGCCAACATCCGCCGCTCCTCCAGCGGCTCCAGCCTCAATGGCCGCCGATATCCTAGCCGCCGGCGATCAGAAAGCGAATTGGAATTTCGAGAAACGCGGCGACTGCGTCGACCCATCCAGAAGCCCTCCCCCCGATCCAGAGCGAGAATCCAATGCGTTTCAACCGACAGCTCGATTCTAACCGCCCTTTCGGGGGAGAGCAAAGTGTTTTTTTCCGCCCCCTACTCCCCTACTCCCCTACTCCCCTACTCCCCTACTCCCTCACCCCACTTCCCCCGGCCAAAAATCGGTGATGGAACATCCGTCCACTATCTGCTAAGCTGCCACTCGAACTCTGCTCTTTGACAACACGAAATGTGTCCCGCACGCCGAAAGCAGACCCTCTCGGCCAGCGGTCGCGGTGCGCCGTCACCTCAATCACCGGCGTCTGCGCTCGTTCTGCGCGCCGATTGCGATCAAAGCGATCGAAAAGTGTGGCCTGGCACGCAAGCGGAAACTTGGCGAGTTCGAAAGTTTAACGACTTACGTCGACAAACTTGGCGTCTTCGAAAATACAAGTCGCTTTTTCGCGCCAAACGCAAGTCGACACGGAAAAACACGCTCGAAATTGACGGAGCGTCGCACGATCGCAGACTTCGCTGGCCGACGGCAACTATCTTTGGCGACCTTGCGTCACGCACGTGCCTCGGCAAGCGAAGTTCGACTCACCGCTGATAAATCGGCAACAGCTGATACGGCGGCGTGAGGCAGAGCACCGCCAGCGCGGTCGAGTAAGAATTGCCGAATTCGGAGTCTTGGGCTTCCGCGTCCCAGCTGCCGTCGCGTGCCTGGTTGGCCAGGAGCACCTCGGCCAGCGGCGGATAGAACTCCTCCCAGTACCGACCGCCCAATTGAAACGCTGCCTGGCTGCAATAGTAGGCCGAGTAAAAATACCGGTCCGTCGAGTGGATCGATTCGTTGTAGCCGGCAAACGAGTGGGCCAGGATCCAGTTACCCGACCGCCTGGCGATCTGCGGATCGTACCGCCCGGCCAGGAACAAACTCAACACGCCGGCGCCGGTCGTGGCCCGCGTCGGCGTACGTCCGTTTGCATAGAGCGCGTAGCTGAACGCCCCCGTTTCCGGCTGGTAGCAGCGGCGCACGAAATCGAGGGCCTCGTTCACGTCGGCGACCGGCACGTCGAAACCCGGCGTTCCGCGCCGAGCGCAGGAACATGATGTGCCACGCCGTGGCCGACATGTCGGCGTCGCCCCCCGCGTCGCCGCTGCTGGTGGGCACATCCTTGATGTACCGCCAACCCCAGTGGTCGATCGGCGAGCGTTTCGGCCGCCGCTGCAACTGGCGCGTGTAAACCAAGCCGCGTTCAATGGCCCGCTGAATCTTCCGCGACTGCTGGCCGCCGGTCTGGCCGTAAACTTCGCCGAGCATCAGTCCGGAGATCGCGTGGTTGTAGGTGGCGGTGTGGGTGGGCTCGGTCCAATAGTCGGCCGGGAGGTCCGTGTCGCCAAGCGAAAACAAGCCGTCCTCCCGCTGGCAACCGAGCACAAAATCGATCGCCCGATCGAGCCGCTCGCCGTAAGGACCCTGCCCCGGCGTGTGACCACACGACAAATAGGCAATCACGCACAGCGACGTCACGGCCGGCTGCCCGCTGAGCTTGGTGGGAAACGAGCCGTCCGGCTGCTGCTGGGTCGAGAGCCACCCGAGCGCCCGGTCGACCGACGCGTCGATGTCCTGCCACTGCTGGTCGGAAACCACTTCGAGCCGGGGCTGGCGGTGGCCGACGTCGGTCGGCGGTGCCCCGGCGGAAAAGGTCGGCGTGGCGGGAAGCGGCTGTGCAAAGAGCGTCGGGCTCCGCACCAGCAGCACCGGCAAAAGCATCGAGACCAGCGATCTGGCGGCTGGGGTCATGCGAGGATCGGCTCTCGGCGGGGACCGCGTCTACTGCCTGCCCGGGACCGTACCGATTATCCTCCCGCCATCGCTGAGCATGTAAATAGTGCACAATGTAACTTTATCCCGCGGTTGCCGCGGGGCTTGGTTCAAGTCGGCCGATTCGCAACGAAGCACGGGCGTTGGCGGCGTCGGCAACGACGCGGCGAAACCAATTCAGCGACGCGGCTACGACAAACCTCAAAACGCAAGCGGAATTGAAGCGGCAGCGCCGATGCGAAACGCAAACGCGCTATGCAGTCGTCTCAGTCAATCGGGCCACGTCCGGCGGTACTTCGGCCTGGAACCGTTCGGCATTCGGCGGGTCGAAGAGCTCCACGCCGTCGAGCCGGGCCCAGATCGAGCGTGAGCGTGAAGGTGGTGCCCTCGCCCACCGTGCTATCGACACCAATCGTTCCACCGAGAGTTTTTGCCAATCGTTCGCTGATCGAAAGACCCAGGCCGGTGCCTTCGTGAACCCGCGTGAAGGACGAGTCGGCCTGGCAAAACGGCTGGAAGATCCGCTCGAGCTGATCCAGGGGAATGCCGATTCCGGTGTCCACCACGTCGATCACGAGTTGACACAGGCCGCCCGATTGCTTGACGCGGGCTTCCACCGCAACCTCGCCCTGGTCGGTGAATTTCACCGCGTTGCCGACCAGGTTCAACAGCACCTGCTTCAGCCGGCGCGGGTCGGTGTGAATCTGCCGCGGCACCTGCCCGACCCAGCAGAATCGCAACCGGATCGACTTCGCTTCCGCCCGGGGCCGCAGCACGTTGATCACGTCTTCCAGAATCGGCAGCACCGGGTGGTCGCCCCACTCGAAGTCCAGTTGCCCCACTTCCACCTTCGACAGATCGAGGATGTCGTTGATCAGGTTGAGCAGGTGGCGGCCGCTGGAATGGATGGTGGCAATGAAGTCCTGCGTTTCGGGGTTGGAAATGTCTCCTGTCTGCTGGGCCAGCAGCTGCGCGAAGCCCAGGATGCCATTGAGCGGCGTGCGAATCTCGTGGCTCATGTTGGCGAGAAACAGCGTTTTCGTTTCGTTGGCGGCCGCTTCCGCCTCGCGGAGCTTGTGCACCGCCTCGACCGAATGCCACACCAGCACCAGCCCAATGACCGCCACGCCGATTGCGAAGATCGACGCGTCAAACGCCCCCTCGCGGACGCTGGCGATCGTGCTGGCGACGTCGCTTCGTTGCCATTCGACTTCGGTCTGCTCGACGCGCATCATCGCTTCGATCAGTGGCTGCAAATCTCGCTTGAGCGGTTGGTCGCACCCTTCGTCGAAGAGCCGGCGGGCCTGCTCGACGTTCTGCCTGCCGCGCTCGATCACGCTGGCACTCCAGGCGGCGTCCATTTGATCCAGCATCTTCCGCAATTCCTGCAAGCGAATGAGCTGGCCGGCGTCGGACGAAGAACCCGTTCCCGCCAGGCCAGCGGCGGCGGCACCCGGCGCGGGGGAATGAATGGCGATCAGCTCGTCGACCAGTTTGCGGGCCACGGCGCCGGCGTCCTCGGCGTTGTGCATCGCATCCTCGCGGCCGCCATAGATGAACCGAGTCCAGGCCGTATGACGCTGCTGCAGGATAGCCGCCAATTGCTCGAAAGCCCGCAGCTGCTGCTCCGAAGAATCGAGCCGCGCGATGGTGGCCCCGATGTGGTTGGCCGACCAGATCGCCCCGGCCGCCAGCATCAATGTGACCAACGCACAAGTACCAAACGCGGCGATCAATTTGCCGGCCAGCGAGAGTCGAGGTTTCAACGAAATCATCTCAGCTGGCCCAGGCGCAAGTGTAGTCTCAGCGCGTCGAACATGCTCCGCCCTCGCAGGAACCGGTGCGCGTACGGGCAACCGGCCCTTGTCATGCGGTCCGATATTAGAAACTATGGGTTACATAAGTCGTTGTTGGGTGGGAAAGGATGCCGGAACGGCATCCGCCGTACGGCATATTTGCTGCAAGCGGCCGATCCGCGCCGCGGCAGCAAATATCCGCGCCAAAGCGAAAAATCGCGCCCCCGCCGGCGGCTTGGAATTGGTACGATTGGAGTTGCTCGGCAAGCGCCGATTCAGCCAATTCGTTAGTCCCCATGACCATTTCCATCATCACTTCGCCCGACGACCCGGCGCTCGACGAACTCTGCCGACGCCTCGCCGCCGGCGCTGACGAGATGGACCGCGGCGGGCACTGGCCTGCGGAACAGCTGGCGCTGTGTGGGGAAGCGGGCGTTTACCAGTGGTTTCTCGACCCGCGACATGGCGGACAAGGCTGGAGCGCGGAGGACGCGATCCGGGGCTACATGGCGCTGGCGTCGGCGTGTCTGACGACGACTTTCATCCTCACCCAGCGGACGGGAGCGTGCCGGCGAATTGCCGCTTCCCGCAACGAACCACTGAAAGATCGCTTGCTTCCACCTCTGGCACGGGGCGAGATGTTTACGACCGTCGGCATTTCTCATCTCACTACCAGCCGGCGCCATCTCGGCCGCCCCGTTCTCGCCGCGGAACAAACCGCCCGCGGGTTCACGCTCGACGGCTTGTCGCCCTGGGTCACCGGCGGCGCGGCCGCCGACGTGATCGTGATCGGCGCCACGTTGGTCGAAAACGGCGAACCGACCGAGCGGGAACTCGTCTTGGCGGTGCCGACCGATTTGGCCGGCCTGTCGGTGGACGAACCACTTCCGCTGGTGGGCGTGACGGCGAGTTCCACCGGACCGGTGCGACTCAACCACGTCGAATTGTCGTCCGATTGGCTGATCGCCGGCCCGGCGGCCAACGTGATGCTCAGCGCGGCGGGCGGCAGCACGGGCGGCTATGAGACTTCGGCGCTAGCGCTCGGTCTGGCACGGGCGGCGATTGATTTTCTGGCCGCGGAATCTGTCCGGAGGCCCGATCTTGCGGCCGCCCATGACGCACTCGATCGAGAACACAGCCAATTGGTGGACGATCTGCTGGCACTGGTGCGCGGCGCGGGCCGCTCGACGAAGGAGTCGATCCGCCAACGGGCCAACACGTTCGTGCTCCGTGCGACCCAAGCCGCCCTCTCGGCCGCCAAGGGGACCGGCTACGTCGTCGGCCACCCGGCCGGTCGCTGGTGCCGCGAGGCCTTGTTTTTCCTGGTTTGGAGCTGTCCGCAACCGGTCGCGGCCGCCAATCTGTGTGAACTCGCCGGCATCGCCGACTGAAGCGCGCCGGCGGCCTGCTATCAAGCGGCCGACTATTAAAAATCGCGCGAAGATCTGAAGAACTTTGGTCGTTGGACAACAGATCAGGTTGACTTTTCTGTACGAAGCGGCATAGATTGTTTTTGTCAGCTCGCTCTCTCGTCGCGTACCGGAACGAATTTTCGCACATCAACCGAGAAACTCGCACCGTACGGGTCGAGAGAGCACGGGTTGGACTCCGCGTCGGAACGCCTCGACGCGTCGCCTCAACCCACAACAGGATTCAACGCGTCAGCGGCTACGGAAAGGCGGTTCTGTTGACGATGGCATTGGCGGCCACGGTTTATTTTGCAGGGGAGCAGTCCCCCGCGACCGGTTGCGGCAGGAACTCAAAGTTCGACGCAAACCATGTCGCGGGTTTACACTGGGCGGAGGAGGTTTTTCCATGCGCCCGGCTGGACGACAGCATTCGGTAACCATTCCGATTACGCCCGCTCGGTCGTCGTCTGATTCGCTTCGTATCGCCGCCAGTTCACTGCTAGCACGGGACAATCCGTCTCCGCCCGACGCTGCCGAGATGGAAGTCATCCTGTCGCCCGCCGGATTCGAGACGGCCCACGCAGCGAACGCCGACCATCGCACCGAACGCCAACGCCACCTCGCGGTCGCGATTCGACAGCGGATCGAGTCGCGGCTCGCCGGGCGGGTCCACGACTTGGCGATCCGCGTGCGCGGCGAGACGATCGTGCTCGAAGGCAACTGCGCCACGTTCTACACCAAGCAGCTCGCCCAGCACGCGGCGCTGGGTGTACTGGAAGACGAGCAGCTCGAAAACGCGATCGTGGTCACGATGTAGCGGCCGGTCGATGCAGCCGCCGTGCAAGCCGTGCTTGCTAGGGCGCCTTGTTGGCAAGCACGCGTTCCAACTCGCGTTCCAAGCCAGGGCCGCCCTCACGCAACTGCATGGCAATCACCAGCGCCCACAGCGGGCGGGCGCCGAGCGTTTCGACTGGCAGCTTGACCAGGTCTTTGCGTGTCGTCACGACCAGCTCGGCCGCGGCTGCTTCGATCGCCGCGGCGATCTCCGCCTGCGCGGGCACGCTGTACGCATGATGATCGGGAAACTCGCGCCACCAGGCGATCTCCCCACCGAGCGATTCCAGCGTCCGCCGGAAAGCGGCCGGATTGCCGATCCCACAGAAAGCAGCCAGGCGGCGTCCGGCGATCGCCGTGGTCGGCAGCGTCTGGCCCGTCACGTTGCGCAGCTCGCTCTCCGCGTGGACCGCCTCGCACCACGCTGCCCGGGGCGCGAGCAACGCCACGCGGTGCCGGATTGCTTCCCGTTCGGCCTTGCCCAGCAAGTCGGCCCGCGTCAGGCAGACGACGTTTGCTCGCCGCAGCCCAAGCGCCGGCTCGCGCAACATACCACGCGGGAAGACGTGCTCGAAGCCAAACGGCGCCGAGGCGTCCAGCAGCACGACGTCCAAATCGCGCGCCAGCCGGCGGTGCTGAAATCCATCGTCCAGCAGGATCAATTCGCAGCCGCACGTCTCGATCGCGGTGCGCGACGCCGCCACACGGTCGGGATTCTGCACATGCGGCACGGCCGGTAGCGCCAACTCCAACTCCAGCGCTTCGTCGTTCTTGCGGCCATCGGTCGCGCCATATCCGCGGCTGACGATCGCCACGCGCACGCCGCGCACTGCGAACCAGCGGGCGAGCCATTCGACCATCGGCGTTTTGCCGGTGCCGCCCAGCGTGAGATTGCCCACGCTCACCACGGGCACAGGTACGCGCTCGATCGAGTCATGCGCCCGATCGAACCGCCGATTCCGCCAATTGACCGCCGCCGTGTAGGGCAGTTCGGCGAACCCCAGTGCCCCGCGCCGAACGCCGCCACGGCGCCGCGTCGGCGGCCGCTGACAAGATTCCGAAACGTCGTCTGGCTCCATCGGTTCATCATGATGGCGGCCCTGCCCCGATCACCGAATAGCTACAACGGCAAGTAAATAATCGAGTTCTGCCATTCACCGTCCAGGCTGCACTCGACGATCAAGACCAGATCGTCAATCGCCACTCCAATCGGTACGCTCCGTGGGCACTCGATCACGCCAGGCATCGGCAGTCCATTTTCAATGCGTTCGATTGCATCACGGCTCATCGTGGCAACATCGTAAGTGAGCACAACTCGCAATTCCAACGCCGACCAAGCCAACACCTCGGCATCGGGCGCACCCGATAGTCCAGCATCTTGAACCGAAACGACGTCTACTTCGGGGAGTCTTCGCAGCAATCCGCGCACGATCCGATGATTGAAACTCTCATCGGCGAGCAATCGGCAGCTGGCCATAGTCGGCTGGTCTTAGTCGCTGCAAATCAGGCCATTCATGGACTCGCAGCCACGGTCAATCATCCGCAGGTGCCCGGCGTTTCAAGAACCGTTCGCGGATCGCCTGATTCGACTCGGCCGGTGCGAGCGGCCGCTCGGATTCGAGCTTCGCCCGCTCCGACTTGCGGCGATCAAAATAGGGCTTCAAATCCTCGCGGTGGCTCAGATAATAGCCTACGACGACATAGATGTCCGGCAGTCGTAGTGATGGATACTGCTGCGCAATTTCCTCGCAAGTGCAACCCGAGTCAAACGCAGCGACAACCGTGTCCAATGTGACGCGAGTGTTGCCCACTCGGAGAACACCATCGGCGCCCATCGCCAGGGGAACAGATTGTTTTTCGATCGCCGAATCCATGGGTTACAGGTAGCAATGAACGGATCTATATAGCTAGCCATATTTTACCACATCGGAGGGAAATCGGGCATCCCGATTCGCTGGCACGCCAGAACGAAGGTAAAAGCGGACGACCGAGTCCGAATTGACCGTCCAGGCCGTATAATAGAGACAACGCTTCAATTTACAAAGTCCGACCAGTCCAGCACCTCCATGTCCGTCGATCAATTACCACCTGGAAGAGCTTCCTCTGCGAAGCGCGATGCTCAGCTGGTTCGCTACGACCAGTACATCGACAAGCAGATCGAGGCCACGCGGCGGACCGTGAAGACCGTCGACGTGATGACCGTGCTGTTGGTCATGGCGACCGGCACGCTGGCGTTCCTGCTGGCGGCGGCGGTCGCCGAGCACTGGTTCGTGCCGGGCGGGTTCAACCTCGGCACGCGATTGTTTCTGTTTGTCGGTTTGATTGGCTGCCTGGTGTTTTACGCCGCCCGCCGGCTCTGGCCGCTCTGCGTCGGCTCGATCAATCCGGCCTACGCCGCCCAGGCGATCGAACATGACAACCCGTCGCTCAAGAACAGCCTGTTGAATCTCTTGCTGTTTCGCCAGCACCGCGACGACGTCACCGATGCCGTCTACGAAACGCTCGAAGAGCAAGCGGCCCGGCGGCTCACCCGCGTTCCGGTCGACATGGCCGTCGATCGCACGCAACTGTTGCGGCTAGGCTACGCGCTGGTGGCGATCGTCGCGGCGGTGGCTGCGTACAAGATCTTTTCGCCAAAGGACCCGTTCGTCACGGCCGAGCGGGTGCTGATGCCCTGGGCCCCGATCGTCGCGCCCAGCCGCGTCTCGATCGAAAACGTCGAGCCAGGTTCCTTGACGCTCGCCCGCGGCGAAGTGCTCACCGTGTCGGCCGACGTCCGCGGCCTGAGCGATGATGACCCGGTGGTCGTCCGCTACACGACCGCCGACGGCCAGGCGGTCAATCGACCGGTGCCGATGAAACCCTCCACGGCGGGCCTCCGCTTCACCGGCCAGATTCCACCGGCCGAAGATCCGAGCCAAACCGGCGTCGCCCAGAACTTGCACTATCGGATCGAAGCCGGCGACGCCCGCTCGCTCGAGTATGCCGTGACCGTCGTCGCCGCGCCGACGATCACCGTCCAGCGGATCGACTACGACTACCCCGCTTACACCGGCTTCACGGATCGCAGCGTCGAGCGGCTGGCCGACATCCGCGCGATCGAGGGCACGCGCGTCACCATCCATGCCCGGGCGAACGAGCCGATCGAAGATGCGGCGATCGACTTCGAGGCGGACGGCCGCCGCGACGTCCGGCTGCAGGCAACCGGCAGCGACGCCCAGGCATCGTTCACGCTCGAGCTCCGCGATGACCGGCAGACGCCGAAATACACCAGCTACGCCCTCCGTTTCACCGGCACCGACGGACGCTCGAATCGCGATCCGGTGAAGTACCCGATCGACGTGCTGCCCGATTATCCGCCCGAGGTGTCGATCCTCGCGCCGCAGGAAAAGACTCGCGACGTTCGGCTGGATGAAACCGTGGCGATTGAAGTCGACGCCCGCGACCCGGACTTCGCCCTCTCCGAGGTGCGGCTGCACGGCGAGGCGGCGGGAAAAGCTCTCGTAGACCAGAAGCTGCTGGCCGAAAAACACGGAGGGCGATTCACCGGCCGATTCTTGTTCACGCCCCTCGAGCACGGCCTGAAGGCGGGCGACGTCGTCCGCTATTGGGTCACCGCGCGCGACAACCGCACGCCGCAAGCGAACGAGACGGTGAGCGATTCGCAAACGCTGCGGATCGTCGGCTCCGATCCGAACCAGCCCCGCCCGCCGCAAGACCGCCTCGCCCAGCGCGAGAAGCCCCAGCCGCAGCATGAAAACCAGCCACAAGATCGCGATCAATCCAAGCAAGGCGAGCAGCAGCCGGGCGAAAGCGGGCAAGCCGGCGGCCAGTCATCCGAATCCTCTCCAGACAATCAGGGCCAATCAGGCGAGTCCGCTTCAGCGGACGGGCAACAGGGCCAGGCGAGCGAACAAAACGCCGCCGACCAATCCGGCGACGGCGATTCCAGCCAGAACAACTCCGACGAGCAATCAAAAGATCAATCCGACCAATCCAACTCCGCCGGCAAATCCAGCGGCGAGGGCCAGTCCTCTTCGAGCGAACAAAGCGGCCAATCCGGCGACGCGAAACAGCAACCCGCTGGCGCGACAAAACCCGGCAAGAACGGGCAATCGTCGGACTCCAGTCAGAATCCGTCCGCCGGTACAAAGGATCAGCCGGGCGGCAACGAGTCCCCAAGTGCGCAGCCCCAGCCCGGTCGAGGCGGTGAGCCGAAGCCCGGCAGCGATTCGTCGCCCGTTTCGCCCGAGGGCGACAACGACGGCGAAGCCTTCGAGCGGATCCAGGATTTCCTCCGCCGCGAAGGCAAGCTCCCCAAGGAATCGAAGGACCAACCCGGCGAATCGAAACCCCAACCAGACGAGTCCGCTTCCGCGGACGGGAAACAAGGCAGCGAAGGCCAAAATGGCGCGAACGCCCACAAGCCAACCCCCAGCGAAGAGCCCAATCCTGATTCGCAACCCAACGACACCAGCAAATCAACCAATCATCCCGACGCCAAATCCCACCCCGCCGCCAAGGATGAACCGGCCGGCACCAACGCCGAGCCCGGCTGACCAACAAGAAAAGACCCGTGAGCCGTCGGACCAAACCAATGAGTCGCACTCCCCCGACAACCAGCAAACGACCAGCCAAGGCGAGTCCGGCGCCGGCAACCAGCCGGACGACGGCCAGGGCTCGCCCGACGCACAACCGACCGCGCAGCCGGGCCAAAAGTGGGAGCAAAAACCGTCCGGCAGCGAACCGAACGATCACGAGCGCAATCAACCGGAGCCCGCTTCCCACAACCAAGGCCAACGCCGCGACGATTCCCAGGGCGATCAAGGCAGCGACCACACCGCAGGCGTCGAGCGAGGCACCGGCCGCAAGTCGGAGCACGAGGGCACCGGCAGCTCGGGCCAGAATCAATCGGCCGACGAAGGCGCGGGCCAGTCGTCCGAACAAGGTGCGGGACACAATTCACCCAGCCCCGGTGGCGACGTCAAGTCGAACCATCCGACAGGCCAAAGCAGCGAAAACGAACCAGGCCCCGGTTCCCAGCAGCAGAACGGCGCAGGCCAAGAACCCGGCGGAAGCGAAAATCAAAACGCAAACGGCGAGCCCGCTTCAGCAGGCGGCGACCAATCGCAGGCTCCCAAGAATGACCAACCCCAAAGCAACTCCACCCAACCAAATTCCGACACCAAAACCCCCGAATCCAATCAACCTAACCCAACCTCCAACCGGCCCAACTCAAATTCTCAAGGCTCCCAACCCGACAAAGGGCAGCCTCAAGAGTCAAATCCCAACAACCCCACGGAATCCAAGCCAGGCTCTCAAGACGCCTCGTCCGGCTCCCAGGACTCCTCGTCCGGCTCCGCCGCGCCCGACGGCGCCGGCCGAGTCCCCAACGGCGTGATGCAGCCGAGCCAATCGACCGGCGAGGCCCCCGACGCCGACGCGGCGAATCTCGACTACGCCCGCAAACAAACCGACCTGGTCGTCGAAACGCTCGCCGAACAGATGAAGCGCGACAAGGTCGACAAGCGACTGCTCGACCAGCTGGGATGGACCGAAGCCGATCTGAAACGCTTCATCGAGCGTTGGCAGCAGCTCAAGGCAGCGGCCCGCGAGGAGAGCCCCGCGGCCGAAGAAGCCCAGCGCGAGCTCGACGATGCACTGCGAAGCCTCGGCCTCCGCCGCGGCCCCCTCCAACAAGCCAAGGTCTCCGACGACACGAACCGCAACCTCCGCCAAGGCTACCGCGGCAGCGTCCCCCTCGAATACCAGGAACGCCTCAACGCCTACGAACGAGGCGTCTCGCGCGCCCGACAGGCCGACGAGTAGATTTAAGACGCAGGAAGTCTTTTGTTTGACACGGCGACGCTTGCTAAGCAAAAATCACGCGGCAACTGAATCTGGAACACTCGTTTCGACCACGAGCACGACTCAAAACGGACGAGACAGTGAACACGCAACCGACGTCCTTTCCGAAGTGACTCCCGTCTCCGTTAGTCATCCACCACTATGACAGCGACTGTGCAGCGAGACAAAGTTGCCAATCTGGCCAAGCTCAACGCTCAAATGGCGTTGAAGGTAGCGCTTAGAATCTCCGATCCATGGTTTCAGTCGCAAGCACTTTCCTGGGTCGCCAGGTATACCGATGCCGATTCAGTTGTTGTTGCGAGACAGGCAGCGAAGGCCGCGGCCGATTGTAAGGATGCATACAAGCGAATGGCAGTTCGGGCTTGGGAAATTGCAGCACTTGCCGAACGAGGCAAAACGAGCGAGGCACGCTCCGCCCTGATGGAAGCCCTGGGCCAAGCCGCGGACGTCAAACCAATATCGTCTTTGGCAGAGGCATTGACGCTTTTACTCCACGCGGCAGCCAGGATTGACGATAGGGCCGCGAAAGAAGTTTTCGACGTACTGCGAACTCAATGTAGTGCCGACTCACATTGGCGTTGCAAGCGCGCACTAAATGACTGCCTGCGTGTGCTGGAAAAAGTGGCGGAGCCAAGGCCCTTCTTCTGGTGAAGCTAAGTACGGGTATAGCACGGGCGACGGGAGTCATTTCCGGGTCGGCGAACAGCAGAACATTCGCGTCCCCTTCATTTCATATTCATTCCCTTACGTCGGCGATCGAACCGCGTTATCCATTTCGGCAACCGGGGACAGTAATACGGCCAGAATGCCGGTCAAAAAAATGCCGTCAAACGTGCCCGCCCCTCCGATCGACGCCACCGGCGCTCCGAGCCCATGGATCCGACCAAGGTTTAGCAAATCCGCTCCGATCAATGTCCCGAGGCTTCCGGCAACGTAGGCCAGCGACGGTGCCTTTCGCCGATCGAGCACGATGGCGGTGGCGGCGGCCACCAACGGCGGAACGAGCGTCGGCACGCTAATTCCGATCCCCCGCACCGGCGTCGCCAACTGGTACACAATCAGTGCCACGACCGAGACGCTCAGGATCGTACGAACGTAAAGACGATTCTTGACGACCAAATAGACGGATACAGCGACTGGAATCAGCGCCCCGCCAACGTTCACGGCCAGGATCGTCGCCGGCCACTCTTCGACGGCCGGCACGATGTAGCGCACTCCAAAAACGCTCACAACCTGCTCGGTGACCATCTTTTCTGGCGCGAGCATTCCGACAGGCACATTGATCGCGCTGCCCAACAGCGTGCCGATCAGCACAGCCATGACATACCTGGGTGGAATGCCGATCTGCTGGTATACGTGTGTCAGGACGTGCAGCTCGATCAGCGCGACAACGACGAGCAGAATGAAGAACAAGCCGGCCAGGAATGGCCATGTCAACGGAAAGTAGTGCATTTTGAACTCCCGCAGTGCAATCGCGGCGTGAATCGTGCCAGACTATCGATCTTGATACGCTTGTTGGCCTAGAATGGTCAGCGGCCATCGTGAACGATTCGACGCCGCCCCTGCGAGGTCCCGTGCGAATTCGGTGCCACACGGCGAACAGCTCCCAAGTGGTACGACGTTTGCCGGTTGGAATATCGACAGCGCATCCAGCGAATACAGCGAGAGGCGGTCTACTTCCTGACGCGCCGGCGGCGGCGACTAGCAAGCGAACGTCACGCGGCAGCTGAACCTGGAACACACGTTTCGACCCCGTGGCCGACCCAAGCAGGCCGAGACAGCGAACACGCAAACGAAATCGGTACCGAAATGACTCCCGTCCGCTTTGCTTCATCCGAGCTACGTTGATGCAGGCTCGTGTTCCGCTCGAATCGCGGCAATGGCCTTGTCGAAAGCAGGCGGTAGTTCGTCACCACGCGCATTGGTTTGGTGACGATAGTGCTGCACTATCCCCTTAACTTTGTCACGTAGTTCAGTACAGTGCTGCTTACAGCGTTGATTGACACCCGGCGCGTTCATTAGTTCTTCAATACCAGCCGCGGTGGCTGCGACTAGTCCCTTTATTGGGTCGATGGATTCAGCGGCTTTGTCGGTAGTCCAACATTTACAAAACCTGTCTTGAACCTGCCTTAAACCTTCTATAAGCGTCAGCACTTCCATAGGAAGGGACAAGTTTGCGACCTTTACAAGCGCATTCTCAAGTTCGTCCCAATGTTGCTGAAAGCGGCCGCGCACTAGGAGAGGCTCCTCCGGCGCTGGTAATCGTTGATTGATTGACAATACCATTTGCAGAATCTCGTCACGGTTAGCATTCGTGCATTGATACTGGTTCAGAGGGCTATCCTTAATATCGCTTGTAGACACGCCGATTAGGAACGGGCAAATAGGTTCATTCTGTGTTACGGCTATTGCACCTGTTTCCCAATGGACCCATTCAGATTTAAGGTTACCAGGAGTTATGCAGACAACGCACTCGACGGCGTCCTTCAGAATCTGCCGCAGTTCGTCGCTCCACCGTTTGCCTTTATCAATATCCTGCGATGACATCCATGGTTTTAAGGCAGGAAGAATTTTCGGCAGCCATTGGTGAAGTGCGTCGGCGGCTGCTCGGCTCTGCTTTCCGGACCAGCTAAGAAGGGTCTTCATCGGATTCTGCCTCACGGATTGGGAGACGGATGGGGGTATTGTACTATTCCTCTGCGCACGAAAAAGGGGCTGGGCAGCACCATACCGCTGCCGATTGTTGGAATCAAATTCGCGGCGATAGAATCCCGGGGGATGTTTAGAGCTTTACGTCTCGCTTCTCCAGTTGCGTAGGATGGGTTCGCGGCACAGCGGGAACTGATCAATTACTCGCATTGATGCCGATGGGTTTTTTGCTGCCCAACAAACCCATCATACTGCTACCGTTCTTTTCGCGCCATTCCCAGGCAACGGTGGCCAATTATGCCACTTGGCGGGATCGCCGGGAGTATGTATACACAGATTCATATACCTCCCAGCTTTGCAGCAACCCGACGGACCATGTTGAACAGGAGGTCGCCGAGGACGCAGAGTCGGTGTCGTGAGCAAACTCTGCGGTCTCTGCGACCTCCTGCTGAATACCTGATCGGCCACCGAGTGGGCGCAAATAACTTGGCGAGTTCGAGCGAAACCTGGCGTCTTCGAGAAAACCACGCGGATTTGCCAACTCGCCAGACGTCGGCGTCCATCCGCGGGCGGAGATTGTGCCAGGAACTCTTTTCTTGGCCCTCGATCGGCAGTCCGCTCCGTCCGCGTCAACCAGCCCTTCGACGCTTCGTCAATCGAGTCGAACGGCTTCTCGCCGCAGATGACGCAGATGGCGTTGCTTCCGTTGGCAGGCCTCCCCAACATCGGCGCAAATCTCGCCATCTGCGGCAAACTCCCCCAGTGGCCAAAAATCGTGGTTGATTTCGGCCCGCCGAGCCAGTATATACGCATATACACCATCTGGTGACTACGTTGTTTGGCAACCTGAAAGCCGTCAGCTCTCAGCCGCCAGCCAATCCGGCCGCACGTTCACGCTGCGCGCTAGAAAAAAAGGTACGGAGTTCGATCCCTGACACATGATCCCTGAACCCTTCCATGCGGACACAATCGGACAATTCAGGTCGGAGTTTTGTCCAGCGGGCGCGCGAGAAGCCCGCGATTTTCGCGTCCAGCGGCGAGTCGCAGCGGACAATTCGAGCGCGAATTGTCCCCTCGAATCGAGTTCGCATTTCGCGGCGCTTGCGCAAACGGAGGACCGGCCACGATTTACGCCAGCGGCCAAAAAACACCCTCGGACAAAACGCATTCAATCCCGAGCGCCAACACCATTTGTCCAGTGTGTCCGAGCGAACGGCGGACAAATCGAGGAGCGAAAGCCGTCGGCGTTCAGCCGACAGCCATCGGCCGTTCCTTCCAACTTCCCCCTGACACCCGACGCCGGACGCCTGTTTTTATCCTGGCGAGTTCGAGAAAAGCGGATAGTCAAGAGACAAGAGTCAAGAGCCAATCCAGTCACCAGTCACCAAAAAACCTGGCGTCTTCGACAAAACGGCGACGAATTGCCAAGCCAGAAGTTGAACCGCCAAGGTCGCTACCAGCCGCCGGGCACAATACGGTATCCTGGAGGCACAGTATCCTGAAGGCACAGACGGAGCCGGAAATGAACTACCCCAGCAAACGGAGCGAGCGCGGCACCGCGCATGAGGTTGACCAATGAGCCAGGTCGTCCCGCGATACCTTGTTCCGTTTCATCCCAAGCGGATCCCGCACCACTTTGTCGACGTGCTGGTGATCGGCGGCGGCATCGCCGGGCTGCGGGCGGCGATGGAGATCGATCCGCGGCTCTCGGTGCTGGTGATCACCAAGGACACGATGGAGCAATCCAACAGCGCCTATGCCCAGGGGGGCATCGCCACGGTGATCGATCCGGAGGACCGCTTCGAGGATCACGTGACCGACACGATGGTCGCCGGCGCCAATCTCTGCGACCGGGAAGTCGTCGAGATGGTCGTCCGCGAGGCGCCCGAGCACATCCAGCGAGCTGATCGACTGGGGCACGCAGTTCGACGCCGAGAACGGCCACTTGCTGTTGGGCCGCGAAGGCGGGCACAGCCATCGCCGGATCGTCCACGCGCTGGGCGACGCAACGGGCCACGAAGTGATGCGGGCCATGATCGACCATGCCAAGCAGGAACTCGGCGCCCAGTTCTGGCCGAAGACGTTTACGATCGACCTGCTCACCAACGACGGCTCGTGCTGCGGCGCGCTGGTCTGGAACGCCGACCACGGCAAGACGTTCGTCTGGGCCAAGCAAACGATCCTCTGCACCGGCGGGGCCGGCCAGATCTACCGCGAAACGACGAACCCCGCCGTGGCCACCGGCGACGGTCACGCGATCGCCTATCGCGCCGGGGCGGAGCTCCGCGACATGGAGTTCATGCAGTTCCATCCGACGGTGCTCTACATCGCCGGCTCGCAGCCGCAGCCTGATCACCGAAGCGATGCGCGGCGAAGGGGCCCGGCTGGTGGACTCCGCCGGCCAGCGGTTCATGCCCGACTACGACGAGCGCGGCGAGCTGGCCCCGCGCGACGTGGTGAGCCAGGCGATCGTCGCCCAGATGGAAAAGACGCGGCAGCCGAACGTGTTTCTCGACCTCAGTCACCGCGACCCCGAGTTCATCCGCAATCGCTTTCCCGGCATCGCGCGGACTTGCGCCGAGTTCGGCATCGACATCACACGCGACCCGATCCCGGTGCGGCCCGGCGCCCACTACATGATCGGCGGCGTGACGGTCGACCACGAAGGCCGCACGACGCTCGACCGCCTGTGGGCGGCCGGCGAAGTCTCGTCGAGCGGCTTGCACGGCGCGAATCGCCTGGCGTCGAACAGTCTGCTGGAAGGTCTCGTCTACGGCGCCCACGCGGGCCGCGGTGCTTCGGCCGCCGCACTCGACGAGCCGAATTCCTACGAGGTGATCCCGCTGGAGAATCCGGCGGTCGAAGCGCCGAGCGAGCCGTTGGACCTGGCCGACATCCGCAATTCGCTCAAGAGCCTGATGTGGCGCTCGGCGGGGGTCCGCCGCGCGGGGCCGCAGCTGGCCGAGGCCAGCGAGACGATCCACCGCTGGTGCCGCTACGTGCTCGCCCGCCAATTCTCGAATCCGGCCGGCTGGGAACTCAGAACATGCTCACCGTCGCCAGCCTGATGGTCGAGTCGGCGCTGGAGCGCACCGAGTCCCGCGGCGTCCACCTGCGGAGCGACTTCCCAGACGCCGACGACGAGCACTGGCAGCGGCATTTATCGGTGGTGCGCCAGGGCTAGAATCCGCACTTCCGGCCGTTATTCGCATCGAAGTTCAACGCGCGCTATAATTTGTTAAGCGAACATCGTTCCCATATTCAACCGAGAGACTCTTTGATGGCAACGGCATCGATCTCGATCGAAGTTGACGCCGACTCAGCACAAGCGTACTCGGCCGCGTCCGAGGAACAAAAACGCAAGCTGCAGTTGCTGCTCAATCTAAGACTGCGCGAGTTGGTAGCTGGCCCACCTCGACCGCTGAAAGAAGTCATGGATGAAATCGGAGCGGAGGCCGAGGCGCGAGGTCTCACTCCCGAAATTCTCGACACGATGCTCCATGACGACTGAAGTTCGCACGGTCATCGACACGAGTGTCATTGTGAGTGCGGTCTTGCTGCCACACTCTGTTCCACGCAGGGCATTTGACCATGCAGCGACAATCGGGCGACTTCTGTTGTCGGAAGCGACACTGACAGAACTCGATGAGGTGTTGCGTCGACCGATGTTCGACAAGTATGTTTCCGAGCCAAAACGGCTCGAATTCTTGTTGTCATTGGTCGAAGTGGCCGAAACGGTGCTGGTCACGCAGGCGATCAACGCCTGTCGCGATCCGAAGGACGACAAGTTCTTGGAACTCGCAGTGGCTGGTCACGCGAGCCACGTCGTTTCTGGCGACGCCGATCTGCTGTCACTCCACCCGTTTCAGGGTATTTCAATCGTCACTGCCAAAATGTTCATTGAGGTGCTCGTCAATTGAAGTCAGGGGGCTTCGACATGCCGCGTGTTGATCTTCACGTTTTCGACGCCGAGCGATTTCACGAGGTCGAATACTGCCACGATGTGCTCCCAGAGCATGTCTTTCGACGCCGAGAGGGAAACTTCGCGGTCGGCACTCGCGGGGCCGAGCTGGTCGAAGAACTGGCGGACGGCCGCTTCGTCGACCCGTCGATCGTTCAGGTACAGCTCGACGTTGCCCGCCTGCGCCATACTTCAGCGTGAAGACGATCGGCGTGTTGTCGATCTCCGCCGGGATGTCCGTCGACTCGGGCAGCTCGACCTTCACCGGCGCGGTGCCGATGATCGCCGGGACCGTGATCATGAACACGATCAACAGCACGAGCGTCACGTCCACCAGCGGCGTGACGTTGATCTGGTTCAACGGAGCCGATTCGTCGTCGTAGGTGGAGCTGGCGATCGTTCCGGCCATCAGACGCTCCTCGTCGGCGTGATCGGCGGAGCCGGTTCTGGCGACCGGCTTTCGCTCGGCAGATTGGCGAGTAACAAGTGGGCCAGCGCGTCGGCCTGGGCGAGCCGCGTGCGGACCTTGCGCTCGAACAAGTTGTAAGCGACGACCGCCGGTATCGCCACGAACAGCCCGACCGCCGTCGCCACCAAGGCTTCAAATACGCCGTTCATCACGGCGCTCGGATTGTTTTGTCCCGCAGCCATGTTCATTTCGTGAGCCGCCTTGATGATGCCCAACACGGTGCCGAGCAGGCCCACGAACGGTGCATTGCTGCCGATCGTGGCCAGGACCGAGAGATTGGCATCCAGCGCCGGCCGCATTCGCGCCTTGGCGCTGAGCATGGCTTCGCCGGCGGCGTGGACGCCGTTGCGGAGGTTGACCAACCCCGCCGCCACCACGCCACACTCGATCGACGAGGTATGCCCCTCTTTCACCAACTGCCACGCACCCGGCAAGTTCCCCTTGCGCAGTTCATCTTGCAGCCGGGCTCCCAGCTCGTCGCCATCGACACCAGTTCGCCAGAAATAGAACCACCGCTCGAAGATGATGGCGATGCTCAAGACGCTCAGCGCAACCAGGAGCCACAGAATCCATTCGGCTCCCAGATACGTCAACCTAAGCAGCAGCGAAGTCAGCATCGGCGTCCTCCCCGCTGGTGCACACGTGGTGCGAACCGCGGGAGCCTTCCGCAGCAGAAGTTGATCGTGCCTCGCGGCGCTGGTGGCCGCGGCCGCGCTGTCCCCAAGTCCTGTAGCTTAGTAGCTCGCCGCCGAAGCCTCAAGAGAACTATTATCCGGGCAGAAAACAGCCGCGTTGGGGTGAGCTAGAGTATAGCAGGTACCACAGTCCGCTAATTCAGTGGCGGCACCCTTTTTTGACGTCAAGGTAGGGGGTAGTACATGGCGCGCGTATTGATCGCCGACGGCGTACCGGACGACGTCCAGTCGTTGAAGCTCTGTTTGGAACGTGAAGGCTACGAGGTCGTGACGGCCGACGACGGCCGGCAAGCCCTCGAGCTGGCGGCAAAGACGTCACCCGATGCGATTCTGCTCGAGGTGATCATGCCAGTGATGGATGGCATCGAAGCCTGCTATCGACTCAAGCAGGACGAATCGCTCAGCGCGATTCCGATTATCTTGGTGACTTCCCTCGACAAGGAGCAAGATATCCTCCGCGGCCTGGAGGCTGGGGCAGACGACTACGTCGTCAAGCCCTTCAACGAGCGAGTCGTCGCAGCACGCACACGGGCAGCGGTCAAGCGACATCAAGTCGCCACCGAGAATGCCCGCTTAATGGGCGAGCTCGAGCAACTGGCGACGACCGACGCGCTCACCGGCCTCTTGAACCGGCGCACGTTCTTCGCCGGATTCGAGCGCGAACTCCGCCTGGCAATCCGGCACGAAATGCCGCTGTCGGTGCTGCTGCTCGATCTCGATTTCTTCAAGAAAATCAATGACGACTACGGTCATCCCGTCGGCGACATGGCGCTTCGCACCCTGGCTGCGACGCTACGTAGCGAATTCCGTTCGACCGACCTGGTCTGTCGTTATGGAGGCGAAGAATTCGCGTTGTTGCTGCCAGCCACCGAAGAATCCGATGCCCTCATTACGGCGGAGCGCGCGCGGGCCGCGATCGCCGACCTGGATATTTCCGCCGGCGGCTCGCAGCTGCGAATCACCGCGAGCTTCGGCATCGCCGGCCGGTTCGGCAATACGTGTTGCGTCGACGACATGCTCGAGCTGGCCGACGAAGCGCTGACCGTGGCCAAGCAAACCGGCAGAAACCGGGTCATCTCCAGTCGAGACATCTCCAGCGATTTGCCCCAACGGGAGGCGGTCGTCCACACCGCGGACGCCGCCCTGACGGGTGTGATCGCCCGGGACGTCATGTCGGCGCCGATTACCTGTATCGCCGATCAAGCCTGGCTCGACGAAGCGGTTCAGTTGCTGCTCGAGCTGCGGATCAATTCGGTGCCGGTCACCAACGACGGCGGCCGGCTGGTGGGAATCATTTCGGAAAAGGACGTGATGGTCGCGCTGAGCGAAGGCCATCTCTGCGAACAGCGCGTGTGCGACCGAATGTCGACCAACGTGATGTCGTTTCCAGAGACCGAATCCACCCAAACGATTTATCGTTTTCTCTGTCGCAATGCGATCCGCCGCGTCGTCGTAGTCGACGGCGGCCGACCGACGGGAGTCATCAGCCGCGGCGGCTTGCTCCGCGCGATCATGGCCCGCTCGCTGAGCTGCGCTCGCTGACCCCAAAAAATCGGGAAATTTGCTGGCGGGACGGCCACCGCGATCGTTTTTCCGACTCTCCTCGAACCGGTCACCCGGCCGTCGCGTAAGCGTATGGTATGGACACCCGCCCGGGAAACCGGGTACGCTTCTACCTGCGTACGGGTGGCCTGGCACAAGCTGGGCAGCACCGATGTGGGCATTCTCTGCCCTGGGAGCCTGCGGAGCCGTTGGGCCCCATCTCCCGACCCTGCTCAACGACAGACCGTGCTCTAAGAAAGACCGTGCTCAACGCTAGCGGAGCAATTGACCCATGACGCGCTTGGCAACCAGCTCGCCGCCTGTTGGCGGCAAAGAGACCCGCACGGCCATGATCGAGGCCGACAACTTGTCGAAATTTTACGGCGATTTCGCGGCCTGCCGCGACGTCTCGTTCTCGATCCGCCAGGGCGAAGTGGCCGCCTTCCTCGGACCCAACGGCGCCGGCAAGAGCACCACGATGAAGCTGCTGACCGGTTATCTTGCTCCCTCGGAAGGCGAGGCCCGGATCGCCGGTTACAACGTCGCCACCGAGCGGCTCGAAGCGGTGAAGCACCTCGGCTACTTGCCCGAGAATGGTCCCCTCTACCCCGACATGACGCCCCGCAGCCTGCTGAAGTTTTTCGGCGCGGCCCGCGGCATGTCACGCCAGCAGATTAGCGACCGGATGGACGTCGTCATCGAGCTCTGCCAGCTCGGCACGGTGATCGGCAAACCGATCGGCAAGCTCTCGAAGGGCTTCCGCCAGCGCGTCGGCATGGCTCAAGTGCTGTTGCACGAGCCGGACGTACTGATCATGGACGAGCCCACCGCCGGTCTCGATCCCAATCAGATCCGCGAAGTGCGCGATACGATCCGCCGCATCGGCCAGACCAAGACGATCCTCCTCTCGACCCACATCCTGCAGGAAGTCGAGGCGATGTGTAACCGCGTGATCTTCATCAACGAAGGCCAGGTCGTGTTCGACGGCTCGCCCGAAGAGCTCGCCGGCTATGGCAGTGATCTGAGCGAATGCTTCCACCGACTCACACGCTCCGGAAACTGAACGACGAATCGCAGAAAGAGCGCGGAGCAAGCTCCGCCGCTAAAACCTCCGACCCTCGATCTCCTGACCTCTTCTTCCCATGAACCTCAACGTCATCAAAGCCATCTTCAAGCGCAACTTCGTCAGCTATTTCTCGAATCCGACGGGGTACGTGTTCATCTGCGTGTTCGTCGTGCTTGAGCTCGCTGGCCGCGTTCTGGCCCCCCGAGTTCTTCTCGAACAACCTGGCCAATCTCGACCAGCTCAACAAGTGGCTGCCGTTCATCATGCTGGTGTTCATCCCGGCCATCACGATGAGCATCTGGGCGGAAGAACGCCGGCAAGGAACCGACGAATTGCTGCTCACGCTGCCGGCAACCGACTTCGACGTGGTGCTCGGCAAGTACCTGGCCGCCGTGGCGATTTACACGGTCTCGCTGTTGTTTTCGATGTTCGCAATCTACCTCGTCTTCAGCTGGGGCCTCGGTTCGCCGGACGGCGGATTGTTCGTCGGCTCCTACATCGGCTACTGGTTCATCGGCCTGGCGATGCTCTCGATCGGCATGGTCGCCTCGTTCCTCACCAACAACCTCACGGTCGGCTTCATTCTCGGCATGGTCTTCAACCTGCCGCTGGCGCTGTTCGGCGTCGCCGACTGGATCATCAGCTATGCACCGCTGGCCCAGGCGATCAAGCACTGGAGCGCCGTCGAACAGTTCAGCGACTTCCAGCGGGGCGTGATCAGCCTGAGCGGCATCAGCTATTTCGTGCTGATCGCGGTGGTGATGCTCTACGTCAGCATGGTGCTGATCAGCCGCCGCCACTGGACCGGACGCGACGACGGCGGCACGATGTGGTTCCACTACCTGGCCCGCACCGTCGCCCTGCTGCTGGTGGCGATCGGCGTCAACATGTTCTTCTCGCACCACAACTCGCTGCACGCCGACATCACCAAGGAAGGGCTCAACTCGCTCTCCAATCGCACGGTGAAGCTGGTGCACGAGCTGCGCGACAATCCCGACGTGAAGACGATCCGCATCGACGCCTACGTCAGCCCGCAGGTGCCCAGCGAGTATGCCCCGCACAAGCTCAACCTGCTTTCGACCCTGTCGGAGCTCAGCGCGATGAGCGGCGGCAAGATCGTCGTCGACGTGCACCAGATCGAGAACTACAGCGAAGAAGCCACGCTTGCGGAGCGGGCCTACGGCATCGAGCCCCACAGTGTCACCAGCATCAACAACGGCGTCCGCGGCACCGAGGACGTCTTCTTCGGCGTCGCCGTCAGCTCCGGCCTCGACAAGGTCGTGATCCCGTTCATCGATCGTGGCATCCCCGTCGAGTACGAGTTGGTACGGTCGATCTGCACCGTGGCCGGGCAGAAGCGGAAGACGCTCGGCGTGGTGAAGACCGATGCCCAGCTGTTCGGCGGCTTCTCGATGCAGGGCCCGACCGAGGAATCGCAGATCGTCACCGAGCTCAAGAAGCAATACGACGTCTCGGAGGTCGATCCCGCCAAGCCGATCACTAAGAAATTCGACGTGATGCTCGCCGTGCAGCC
Source organism: uncultured Planctomycetota bacterium (assembly GCA_963808175.1). Classification (GTDB taxonomy): domain Bacteria; phylum Planctomycetota; class Planctomycetia; order Pirellulales; family Lacipirellulaceae; genus DASYDU01. The sequence continues at coordinate 302,436 of CAWEEU010000010.1, forward strand.
GTCGTCGCTTTCGCCCGAGGCGATGACCAACTTCGTGGATTGCGTGAAGTCGGGCCAGCCCACGGCCATCTTCGAAGACCCGCTCCCCTGGCTCAACTCGTTCGGCGGCGTCGTCGGCACCGGCCAGCCTAAGCAGCCGCCCGGCGGCATGATGGCCATGTTCGGCGGCCAGCAGCCACCCGAGCCCAAGGGCGACATCTCGCAGCTTTGGAATCTGCTGGGCGTCGAGTTCGACCCCGACACGATCATCTGGCAGGACTTCAACCCCGAGACCAAGATCGGCGACATCCCCAAGGAATGGATTTTCATCGACCAGGGCCTCACCGCCCAGAACGCGATCAACCCGTTCAATCCACTCGACCCGGTCTCGGCCGGCATGAAGCAAGTGCTGTTCCTGGTCGCTGGTGCGTGGCGGCCCGAAAAGGGCACGAAGCTCAACTTCACCGAGCTGGCCCACACCGGGCCGAACACCGGCACGATCAGCTACCGCGACTACGAAATGTGGAACCGCTCGGGCGGCACAATCACGCCGCGCCGCAGCCTGACGCACGACCAGTACATCGTGGCCGCCCGCGTGCAGGGCACCGTCGTCGACACGAACGATTTGTTCGGCGACACGACGAAGGCCAAGACTGACACTGCCGACGCAGCCGATTCACACCAAGCCGCCGGCGGACGAAACCAAGGCGGCCGCCGATGCTGCCAAGGTCGCCGACGCCGCCGACAAAGCCAAGCCGGCAGACGCAGCGGAAGATCCGACTAAGAAAGGCCCCAAGAAGAACAACATCGACGTGATCCTGGTCTCCGACATCGACTGGATCGCGCCGATCATCTTCCAGCTCCGCGAGGCCGGCAATAACCAGGACATGCTGATCGACTGGAAGTTCCAGAACGTGCCGTTCGTCTTGAACATTCTCGATTCGCTGGCCGGCGACGACCGCTTCGTCGACATCCGCAAGCGAACCCGCCCCCATCGCATCCTCACCAAGATCGAAGAGGCGACCGAAGAGTACCGCTCCCGGGCTCTCAAAGAGCGGGAAAAGTTCATGGACGAAGCCACCCAGCAGATCGAGACGGTCCGCAATGAATTCCGCAAGAAGATCGCCGAACTCGAGAATCGCACCGATCTCGACGCCCGCACCAAGGCCCAGCAGATCGAGATGCAGCGGATCAAGAGCGAGCGGGAACGCGACGTGAAAATCTGCCCGACTCGAAAAGCAGCGCGACAAGCAGGTCAAAGAGACCGACCGCGAGCTGACGGCCGAGATCCAGGGCGTGCAGAACTCGTTACAAGCGCTGTGCGGTGATCCTGCCGCTGATCCCGCCGGTGTTGCTGGCGTTTTTCGTCTACTTCCACCGCCGCCGCGCCGAGCAGGAAGGCGTCGACTCCCGCCGCCTCCGCTACGGCAAGAAGAAATCGGCGGCATAGGCAACCATCATCCGTACCAAGTTTGAACCACGACGACACGGCGACACAACGGATCAATTGAATTCTTCCTCGTCGTGCCGTTGTGTCGTCGTGGTAATCCTTCCGGAGCTTCGATCATGAGTGAAACCGCCAAGACCATGTCCTTTATCGCCGTGGCGCTGGTCGCGCTGCTGGCGGGCTGGGCGACTCGGCCGGTGCCGGTCGAGGTGGACGTCGCGTCGCGCGTTGGCCAAGACCTCACGCAGAACTTCACCGATCCCGGCGAGGCCAAGCGGCTCAAAATCACCGAGTTCAACGAAGACTCGGCCACACTCCGCGAGTTCGAGGTGGCCGAGGTCGACGGCCTGTGGACGATTCCCTCGAAGGACGGCTACCCGGCCGACGCCGATCGGCAAATGGCCGAGGCCGCCACGTCGCTGATGGATCGCAAGATTCTGGCCATCGCCAGCGAAAGTGCCGGCGACCACGAACAGTACGGCGTGATCGATCCGCTCTCGCCGAAGCTCGAAGCCGGGCAGAAGGGCGTCGGCACACACGTCACGATTTCCGACATCCACGACAAGCCGCTCGTCGACCTGATCATCGGCCGCGAAGTTAAGGGAGCCTCCAACAATCAGCACTATGTCCGCGAGGCGAATCGCGACGTCGTTTACATCGTCGAGGTCGATCCCACGAAGCTCTCGACCAACTTCGAGGACTGGATCGAAAAGGACCTCTTGAAGCTCAACGCCTGGGACATCCAGCAGGTGCAGCTGAACGACTACTCGGCAGAGCTGCAGCCGGTGATGACGCCGCAGGGCCTGGCGATCCAAGTCGCTTGGGATCCGCGCAGCGAGCTGACGCTCTCGTACGACGACAAGGATTCGAAGTGGAAGGCCGACAAGCTCAAAGAATTCGACAAAGCCGGCGGAGACTACAAGGAATTCAAACTCGCCGACGACGAGGAGCTCAACACCGAGAAGCTCGACGCGCTCAAGACCGCGCTCGACGACCTGTCGATCGTCGACGTCGACCGTAAGCCGGCCGGACTCAGCGCCGACCTCAAGGCGGGCGTCGACTTTCTCGATAACCCCGAGGCCCGCAAGGACCTTCGCCAGCTCGGCTTCGCCACCGTTGCCTGCCCGCGACGGCAGCGGCGGCCAGGAGCTGATCTCCAGCGAGGGCGAGGTGATCGTCACGATGAAAGACGGCGTCGAATACGTCCTCCGCTTCGGCGACCTGCGGCTCGACACGAACGGCAAGGAAGCCGCGCACCCCGACGGCGCCACGGCCGCCGACAAGGCCAAGGCCAACGACAAGAACGTGCAGCGGTACCTGTTCGCGATGGCGCGTTTCAACGAGGGCGCCGTCAAGAAACCGGAGCTTGAACCGCTGCCGCCGCTACCGGCGGAAAATGGCGAAGCCGCGGCCCCAGCAGCGAGCGAGACGCCGAAGACGGCGGAGACTCCGAAAGAATCCGCCGCCACACCGGAGGCCAAGGCCGACGATGCCAAAGCTCCGATCGAGGAAGAGGAGGAAGAAGAAGAAACCAACGAGGCCGCTCCGCCGGCGAGCTCGCTCCAGCAAGCGGGTGACGCGTCCGACGCCAAACCCACCACTGAAGCTCCGCAATCCGAAACCGCGAAACCAGAAGACACCAACCAAACCGCCACCGAATCGAAGTCCGACGCCGCCAAACCTGCCGAAACCAAAGCCGCACCCAAGCATTCCGCCGAATACGAGCGGGTGCTGGCCGAGCGCAAGCGCATCGAGACCGAGAATAAGCGCAAGCTCGACGAGTACAACGCGCTGGTGGCTAAAGGCCAGCAGGAAGTGAAGGACCTCAACCTCCGTTTCGGCGACTGGTACTTCGTCGTCTCGAACGACACCTTCAAGAAGGTCCGCCTCGGCAAGGACGACGTCGTCAAGAAGAAGGAAGCCAAGAGCGAGCCCGCTGCCTCGAATACCAACTCGAGCGCCGCCGGCGCACCCGGCACCGCGGTCCCTGGCCTGCCGGCAATCCCGGGCGTGGCAAAATAGCCCTCCCGTTGCACGAAGTCACCGGAAAACCGTTCGCACTTTGCAATCTGCGGCGGGATTCGCATCACCACGTGGCAGAACGCATTCGTTCGGCCTAAAGTGGAGTCGTCCCACGGGTGGCGGTCAGCAGGCGGCCGCTCAGTTTCGGTTCACCCGTCGAGGCTCCGCTCTCTCATGATAATCCGTCGTTCACTTCACGTCGTCGCGCTCGCGTTGGCTGCGGGCATTGTTTCGTCGCCAGCTCTTTGCCGAACAGATTTTCAATGTCCGCGACACGGGTGCCGTCGGTGACGGCCAGACGCTCGACACCGCGGCGATCCAGAAATCGCTCAACGCCTGCGGCAAAGCGGGCGGCGGCACCGTGCTCCTGCCGCCCGGCACCTACTTGAGCGAACCGCTGGTGATCCGCACCAAGACGAACGCTGCGGCTCGAGGAGGGCGCCACGCTCAAGGCGACCGACGACCCCGCCGCGTTTGCCCGCCAGGACAAGCCCGGCTCGTTCAATCACTTCCTCACCGGCAAGGACCTCGAAGACGTGACGATCGAAGGTCCCGGCACGATCGACGGCTCCGGCGAGCGGTGGTGGATTCCGGCCGAGGAGGCCCGCCAGAAGAAATCCGGCTACACGCTCCCCCGGCCCAACTTGATCGTGCTCACCCGGGTGAAGAATCTGGTGGTCCGCAACATCACGATCCAGAACTCGCCCAAGTTTCACTTCGTGCCGACCGAGTGCGACGGCGTACTGGTCGAGAACGCGACGTTTCTCGCCCCCGAGCGGGCGCCGAACACCGACGCCATCGACCCTAGCATGTGCCGCAACGTGAAGGTGACTCGGCTGCACGATCGACGTCGGCGACGACAACATCGCGGTCAAGAGCGGCAAAACGGTTGACGGCCGCGAGTTCGCCGCCGAAGGGCTGCTGGTCACCAATTGCACGCATCAAGCACGGCCACGGTGTGTCGATCGGCAGCGAGACCGTCGGCGGCGTCAAGGACGTGGTGGTCCGCGACTGCACTTTTGAAGACACCGACAACGGCATCCGCATCAAGAGCGACCGGACGCGCGGCGGCCGCGTCGAAAACGTGCTCTACGAAAACCTCACGATGAAAAATGTCCGCGGTGCGATTCTGTTCACCAGCTACTATCCGAAGATTCCCGCCAAGGATACCCCGCAGCCGGTCACCAAGACGACGCCCGCCTACCGCAACATCACCATTCGCAATCTCACGGCCACCAGCACCAAGTCGGCGGGCGCGATTGTCGGCCTGCCCGAGAGCCCGATCGAAAACGTGCTGCTCGAAAACGTCCAGATCACCGCGGCCGGCGCCGGCCTCGAAGTGCGCCACGTCCGCGGCATCGAGCTGGTGAACGTGACGATCTCGCCGAAAAAGGGGCCACCGCTGGTGGTCCAGGACGCCGATCTCCCTGGCAATTCCTCTGCCGCGGAACAAGAATAGCGATATCAAGGACTCTTAAAGGGTTCGCGGCCGGCTCGTTTACGCAGCGAGTTGATCGATCGCCACACGCCTGGCCGCGTGACGAGCCACCGCCGCAGGCGATGTTTGCCCGGGAAATCGACGAGCAGGATCCCCAGGACGATCGTCAACAGGCCCTGCCCCGGCGTGAAGAGCATCACGATTCCCGCCAGGATCGTCACGATCCCGGCCAAATTCTTCGCCATCAACATCGCCAGCCACCACGGGTGGCGTCGTTCGCCAGAGCGACACCGTTCGCCGCCGTGGCGACGCGAAGTAGTCAGCTGGAAGCTGGACCAGCATCCAGCCGACGAGTACAGGTGTCGCCAAGAACATGATCAGCGACGCGGCGAACAGCCACCAAAGAAGTGGGTCATGCAATTCGGACCAATCCCAGGCCGCTTCCAAGTATCGCATGGCAGGAATTCCGGCGGCGGAATAATCGCCGCAAGTGGTTGCGAGAGTTCACGTATCGGCGATGCCATCATTCACTACGCATGCCGCTGGCCAAGAGTCTCAGCTTGCCCTCGTACTGCCGGGGGTAAGAATTGCGTCCGCCGAATCAAAAACTTCACCTAGGAAAGGCAATCGCGTCCTGCGACGCGTCGAGCACGTGCACCGGCCGACTTCAGCGGCCCGATCGAAACGATTTCGTCCGCAGCCCACTCCATCGGCCCGTCTACCGACGGAGCAAACTGCACCACCTTGGGGAAGGAGAGCACCTTGATGTACGACACTTTGACGACCGCGGCGATCCTGCAAGTTTTTGGTAACGAAGTCGAGCGTTTCGGAGGTCGCGTCCGCGACACATACCACGACCAGGGCCGATTGTTTGTCCGCTCGCTCCTGCCAAACGTCCGCAAGGTACGGCCGGGGGACAAGCTTCAGGCCGGCTTGGCACTGCGGGCAACTGACGAGGAACTCTGGCTGCATCCCTATCTGTTCCGCCAGGTCTGCAGCAACGGAGCCATCATGGCCCACGCGCTCGAATCGCTCCACGTCGAATGCCTCGGCGCATATTCGCTCGACGAGGGGACGGAGATGCTCCGCGAGGCGATCGTCCGGTGCTCGGCCCCGGAGGTCTTCGCCCAAAGTATCCGCCGAGTCCGTTCCACAGCGGCGGCCGACGCGGAAACACTGTTGAGCCTCATGCCTCAACTCGCCCCTCTCCAAGACTCCGAGATGCGTCGCTACCTGGACCAAATCCTGGCGCGGTACATCGAAGGCAGCGACCGGAACCGGTTCGGACTCATGAATGCCGTCACGTCCGTGGCCCGCGATACGCGCGATCCCGACGCTCGCTGGCGGCTCGAAGAACTGGGCGGCGGAATCGGCGCCCGGCTTCGTCCCCGGCGGCCGGCGCCAGCGCCGGAGCGTGCCCACTGCGAGCCGCAATTCACGCCGTCGACGTAGCCGCGCGATTCATCGCTGCTGACTTTCAGCAACGACTTGGCCCAGTTCGCGGAGCGACTCGAGTGTGAAGATCCCCGTGTCGTGCCCGTCGCTGAAGTCGATCCCATACGCATACCTACCGACCGGCTTCATCGCGGCAATCGTGAGCGGCGCCGCTTCGGCGGCCGTGAGGATTGGGAGCAACGTCGCCGGCGGAGGCCGGAGCATTCCGCTTCTCGCGGCAGGTCGCACAGGGACATTTGTCGCGCAATTCGCGTACGGCGTAATCGCGGATTTGCCCATCGCTCCAAGTGATGCGCAAGTGGCCGGAGTCTGGTGAGTTCGAGCTTCGTCGGCTGTTCGTTCATTTCGCTGATTCAACAAAAACAAGGAGACGAGGAGAGGGGGAGTCAGGGAGACACGCTACGACGGAATTTCTCTCTTATCTATCTGTCTCCTTGTCTCCCTGTCTTCCTCTCTCGTCCACAAACCGCCTGCCCTTGCCTTCAAATCGGGGCAGCGACGTCGGCGGCACGGCGGCCACGTCGATCGTCAGTCCCAGCCGAATCCGCAACTCCTCGGCGATCCGCGCCGGCTGGTGGAGATGATCTTCCACTTCGACGACCAATTCGTCCAGCTCGCCGCGCCTGCGGGCCACCAGCCGATACTCGACGACCTCCGGGAAACTGTGCAGGATTTGCTCGACGGCGGAGGGAAAGACGTTGACGCCGCGGATGATCATCATGTCGTCGGCTCGTCCGAGCACGCCGCCGTCGAGCATGACGAAGCGATTCGGTCCGCCGGCGGGCCACGTCGGCCGCACGAGGTCGCCCGTGCGATAGCGGATGACCGGCGCACCGACGCGGCCGAGCGTGGTGAGGATCAGCTGCGCCAGCTCGCCCTCACGGGCCGCCTCGCCAGTCTCGACTGACGCAAATTCAGCGATGAACTCCGCTTCGTTGACGTGCAGACCGCGTCCGTTGGCGTCTGCGAAACCCCACGGCCCGACCTCCGTGGCGCCCGCATGATCGACGACCGCCGCTCCCCAAGCCCGCTCGATCCGGACGCGGATCGCCGGCACACTGCCGCCCGGCTCGCCCGCCACGATGATCTTCTTCACCGCAAGCGAGGCCAGGTCGATCGAATTTTCCGCCGCGACCTCTGCCAATCGCAATGCGTAGGTCGGCGTGCACAACAGGGCGGTCGCTCGCGCCGTCCGCAACAGCTCGATCCGCGCAAGGCTCCCCATCCCGCCGCCGGGAATCGCCAGCGCTCCACGAGCGACGATCGCGTCGAACGCGCTCCAGAAGCCGACGAACGGCCCGAACGAAAACGCCAACAGCACGCGATCGCTCGGCGTCATCTCGGCCGCGTCGAGCACGAACTGCCAGCATTCGATCCACCACTGCCAATCGGCCAACGTGTCGAGCACCGCCAGTGGCCGGCCGTGCGTGCCCGACGTCTGATGAAAGCGTGCGTAGGCTTCGACCGGATACGTCCGGTTCGCAGCAAACGACTCGCCCCCTTCCGGCTGCAATTCATCCTTGGTCGTCAGCGGCAGCTGCTCCAATTCTGCCAGACTCGACAACCGCGTCGGACAGCCGGCGAGCTTCCGCCGGTAGAATTCGTTCGACGCCACGACTGCCGCCAACTGCCGATTGAGCTTTTCCAGCTGCAGCCGCTCCAGCGCGCGCCTGTCGAGCGCGAGGAGATCTTGCCGTTGATCGAACGAAAGACTCATGTGCATGACCTTGTTCCCAGGCCCGACGTGGGAGACAAGTGTCAGCCGCTCCGCGGCAATTCGCAACGCACGTCTCAACCTTGACGCGGAGCGTCCGGCAAGCTCATTCCCACGCAGAGCGTGGGAACGAGTCTCCTTGTCTAACTCTCCTTCTCACCCAAACAAATGAGCGACGAGTCCGTGCGGTAATAAATCCGCCCGTCGGCCACGGCGGGCGTTGCCTGGCACGGCTCGCCGAGCGAATTTCGTCCCAGCAGCTTGTACTCTTTGTCGGCCGCGAGCACCACCACGTCGCCCTCCTTCGAGAGCCCGAAGATGCGCTTCCCGATGCGGACCGGCGAGCTATGGAACATGCCGCTCACCCGCTTGCGCCAGTACGGCTCTCCGGTCGCCACGTCGAGGCACGACACAGTGCCGCGGTCGTGCCACACGAAGAGCAGGTCGCCCGCCACGACCGGCGTCGGAATGTTCGGCACCCCCTGCCGCAGGCGATAGGCCTCGGTGGGCGGTCCGCCATCTTCATCCGGCCGCAACGCGATCATCTGCAGCCCGTTGTTTCCCGAGCCGCACGAGACGAAGACCAATCCCGCCGCCACGATCGGCGAGCTGACGCAGCGATCGGGCAAATCCTGCTCGAGCGCTTGCCAGATCACGGTCCCGGTCGGGGGATCGAACGCCGTCACGCCGGAGCCCATGCTCGAAGTAACCAACAGCTCGCGCCCGCCGCTGGTGAGCACGCAAGGCGTGGCGAACGCCGTTTTGCCTGGATGGCGCGGCACGCGCCAGCGCAGCTCGCCGCTGGCGCGATCGATGCCGACCACTTCGCTTCGGTCGGGACTGTTCGTTTCATTCTGCACGCACACGGTGTTTCCGATCACGACGGGGGAGGTTCCGAACCCGTGCGCCTCAACGAGCGTTCCGATTTCGCGGCGCCAGACCTCGCCGCCATCGTGCGCGAGCGCTGCCAGAGTCACCTTGTCGCCGTCGAGCCAGAGCACATAGAGCTGGTCGGCGTCCACCGCGGGCGTGCTGGTCGCGAAGCTGTTGTCCGGATGCATTCGGTAAGTGTGCGAAGCGAACCGCTTCTCCCAAAGCGGCGCACCGTTTTTCGCGTCGAACGCCAGCACAATCTGTTCCGCGGTCTGCGGATCGCCGGAGGTCACGAACAACTTGCCATCCCAGATCACCGGCGAGCTATGCCCCACGCCAGGCAGCGGCTTCTTCCACAGATAGTCTGCCTCGGACCACTCGCTCGGAATCCCCTCCGCCTCGCTCTGACCGTCCCCATTCGGCCCGCGAAACCGATCCCAGTTTTCGGCCGCGAGCCGAATCGACCGCACAGTCAACAGGCATAATCGCAGCAACAGGATGCAAATCATCTCACGCAAAGACGCAGAGCGCGAGAGAATGCAAAGCGATAAATACATGGAAGGCAGTAAATCGATGGCATTCGACATGCTCTTGTCCCTCTGCGTCTCTGCGTCTCTGCGAGAGATTTTCCAATTCATCTGCTCAATGTGATACTGTTCGATCTTCCGATACAGCGTCGCCCGGCCGATGCCCAATAATTTCGCTGCGTCCGGGACGTTGCCGCCCGAGCGTCCCAGGGCCTCGGCAATCAACCGCCGCTCCCAATGTTCGATCTCGAGCGTGTCGAGATCGCTGCTGCCGGAATCTCGCAACGCCAGGTCTGCCGGGCGAATTTCGTTCTCCTCGGCCAGCACCACCGCGCTGTCGAGCACGTTGCGGAGCTGTCGGACGTTGCCCGGCCAGCGGTAGGCGAGCAGCTTCTCGCGGGCCGCCGGCGCGAGCGTCACCTGCGGCCGGCCGTGTTGCCGCCGGAAATGGTCGAGGAAGAAATCGACCAACAGGCCGACGTCGTCCCCGCGATCCCGCAGCGGCGGCAGGTACAGCTCGAACACGCTGAGCCGGTAAAACAGATCCTCCCGAAAGCGCTTATCTCGTACGTAGCGTTGCAGGTCCTGGTTCGTGGCGGCGATCAGACGGACGTCGACTTGGACTTCCTTCGTGCCGCCGACCGGCAAAAACGGGTGCCCTTCCAGGATTCGCAGCAGCTTGGCCTGCCCTTCGAGCGTCAGTTCGCCCACCTCGTCGAGAAACAGCGTCCCCAGGTCGGCCTGCTCGAAATAGCCGGTGTGATCGCGGTCGGCGCCGGTGAAGGCTCCGGCCTTGTGGCCGAACAGCTGGCTCTCCATGATGTCGGCGGGGATCGCCGCACAGTTGACCGAGACCATCGGCCGGTCGGCCCGCGGGCTGGCGCGATGAATCGCCCGGGCCACCAGCTCCTTGCCGGAGCCGCTCTCGCCGCGCACCAGCACGCAGCCCGGTGCCTTGGCCACGCGGGTGATCTTCGACTTGAGATCGCGCATCGGCGACGACTCGCCGATCAACTCAGAATAGCCGGGCGACTTCTCGACCAGTTGCTGATAATCGGTCTGCAACGACATGAGTTCCCGCGCCCGCACCAGCGCGATCGCCACCAAATTGGCCACGGAGATGATGAAATCGAAGTCCGATTGACGAAACCTGCCGGACTGCAAATAGACGTGGATCGCGCCGAGCGTGGTCCGTTCGCCTTCGACGGTGCGACGCACCAGCGGTGCACAAACTCCGTCCGCGAAATGTGCCAGGCTCGTGGAACCCTTCTGGCCCCCGTCCGTCCCGGCCGTTTGGTTGGCGATCCACACCGCGTGCCCCTGCCGCGACACCAGCTCGGTGAGCGATTGACTGAGCGTCACGCGGTTGGCCGCCTCTTGCGGAATGACGAGCTTCGGCTGGAGCCCACCCTCGTCGTTCACCGCCAGAAAGCCCACGACCGCCGCGCCGGTCCGCTTCTTGAGCAAGTCGAGCGCGATCGCCACCACCTGGTTCGCTTCACCGCTCCCCATCAGCTTGATGCAGAGTTGATAGAGCAGCATCAACTCCTTCACCTGCTCGGCGCTCGGCAGGCCGGCGAGCGCCTCTTCGTGCGACTGCTGCACCGCGATCGGCAAATCCTGGACGATCGTCTGCATCACCTGCGGATCGTCGCCCTTGGCGGTGGGAGGCTCCTCCGATTCGTGAAAGGCAAACTCGGTGGCGCCGATCCGGATCGTGTTGCCGTCGGCCAGCCGGGCCTCGTCGATCTTCTGCCCGTTGACGCTCGTGCCGTTGCGGCTCGCCGAGTCGCGGATCGCCCAGTGGTCGTCGCGCCAGGCAATCACCGCGTGCTCGCGCGACGAGATCGGATCGGGGATCGAAATATGGCAATCCGTCCCCCGCCCGATGACCGATTCGCGCGCGGGTCGAGGGGAAAGTTCGTCCCCGCGCGGTTGCCGGTGAGAATCGTCAAATAGGCGTAGAGCACCTTTTGGTCCGTCATCGCGCCATGAGGAGTCTCAAAATGGGATGCCTTGCGACTTTCATCCTACACCAATAGTGGGATAGCGGGGAGGCGCTCTAATCGGGTCGCTCCGGCCAATGGACGCTGCCTCACGTCGCGTCCGTCATCAAGGTCAAGAGACGCTGCAGGACTTGGGCCAATACCTCCGATGGCACTCGCGAAAACCGCGATGCCCTTCGAGCCCGCCAGTCCAAGCTCTTCACCTGATCCGCGAGTGCAACACCCTTAATCAATAAGCCAGGCGGCATGGGCACCTCGAACGGATAGCCCTTTACTTGGCTAGTGATGGGACATAGCAACGCCAGTGAGGTCTTCCGATTGTATTCAGACGGCGAAAGTACCAGTGCCGGCCGATGTCCCGCCTGTTCATGGCCGGCCTGCGGATCCATGCTGATCCATACCACGTCGCCACGCTCCGGCACGTACCGGCTTGAGCGTTTCACCATAGCTCCTTCCCGACCGCCGGCCCCGTTTCCCATTCCACGTGCAAGTTGTCGCGATTGATGCCGCGCAACAGATCTCGAAGGGAAACCGGCTTGTCGATCACCGGATTCACGACGATCTTTCCCTCAACCAGCGAGATCACCACCGAATCGTTTTCGGCCAAACCTGCATCGGTAGCGAACGCCTTCGGAATGCGGAGCGCCAGACTATTACCCCACTTTTGAATACGCGCAATCATGTGTTGCCTCCAATGTATCTACATTGAAGATACGTGCCGGAGAGGCATTTGTCAATTCAGCTGCTTGACATGCCGTGGGAATCCGCTACGATGAAACCAAATCTAAGTAACCAAATTTAGATGCACTTTATTCTCCCGCGAATGGAAGCTACTCGACATGGCCCGACCTCCGGCGAAGGAACTCACCGAGCGCGAGCTTGAGATCATGCACGTTTGCTGGGCACACGGCAAACTCACGGCTGCCGAGATTCGCAGCCACCTCGCCGCCGCTGGCCGCGACCTGGCCTACACCACAGTCGCCACCCTGGTCCGCATCCTCGCCGACAAGGGCTACCTCAAGCAGACCAATCGCACGCGGCCGTTCGTCTATCGTCCGCTGCAGTCGTTTGAAGAAGTCTCGCGGCGGATTGTGGGCGACCTCGTGGATCGCGTGTTTCAGGGCTCGCCCACGCAGCTGTTGGTTCAGCTCATGGAGAGCGAGCGACTCACCGAGAAGGAGCGGCAAGCACTCGAACAAATCGTCCGGGAGTCCAAATCATGAGCGCGACTTCGCTCACGAGCCTCGCCGAATGCTTCGCCTGGTGCATGCTCCAAGTGACGCTCTTCGCGGCGGCAGCATTGTGCGTTTATGGCCTCGTTCGCCGAGAGATGCCCGAGCGCAACGTGCTGCTGCTCGCCGGCAGTTTGGGCCTTGTCGGCCTGATGACTCTGGCGTTTGTCTCGCCTTGGCCGCGGTGGAAATTCATTGATCGAAGCAGCTGTCGACGTCCGCTGCTGGACAACGGCCACTATCGCTATGCTCGAATGACGTTCCGCTTGAAAGCGCCGCGACGTCTATGGGTGGCACGCCAGAAGCGTCCAGTAGCCGGTCGTCGTCAGCAGGAACCAGCGAAACCACGCCCTTCGTCGAGATTCAAGGACGTGATCCGTCGAAATCTCCGATGCGCGGTGGCCTCGCAGACGATGATCGCAGCGAGTCGGCTGGCCGTGGTGGCAATTCCCGATCGGCGCCGCCTGGTTACTGGCGGCAATCGGCATCGCGCGATTCCTCGTCGGGCTAGTCTACCTGCACTGCTACCGCCGGCAAAGCATTCCGATCGACGATCCCGGATCCTCGACGAGTTCCATGCTCTCGCCCATGAATTGCACATCGTGCCCAGCGTCGCGCTCGTTGAAGTCCCGGCGCTCGACGTCGCGGCGACCATCGGCTGGCGGCGTCCGCTGGTGGTGCTCCCCGCCAGCTGGCGCGACTGGACTGTCGACCAGCGCCGTGCCGTGTTAGCCCACGAACTCGCGCACGTCGCCCAGCGGCATTTTCCCCTCTGGCTCGTCGGCCAACTGGCGGTTGCCGCTCACTTCTATCACCCGCTCGTCCACTGGCTCGGCCGCCGGTTGCGACTCGAACAGGAGCTGGCCGCCGATCGGCTTGCGGTTGGCGTATTTCGGTGGCCACGCAGATATACGCAGAATCCTAGTCCGGCTAGCACTCGGTTCGTCGCACGGAATTGGAACTGCCTATGCTAGCCTGGGCTTATTCATGGCGAGTCCACTGTTGCTGCAAGAAGTATGTGCTTCGCCAGCTGGCATGATGCCAACAACGGCTTCAGCTCGGCGATGGCGAGTCACGCGATGCATTGCATTGGCGTTCCTTGCAGTGACTGCGCGATCGCATGCAGTTTGCGTGCGACACCGCATGTCAATGCGGCAGCGGACTCGGAAGCTGCGGTGCCGCACGGCAAGGCAGGAATCGCAACTGCCAACTCAACTACGGCATTCTTCAAGTCGCCGGTAAATCACCAACGTGCAAGTTCGAAACACGTCGCGTTTCTAAGGAGTTATGATCGTTATTGAAGCGGCGTTCGAGGATACCCGATATTGCAACGTTGCCCGATCTTGCCGGACATGATCCGATCGGGACACACTGGATTTATGATCATCTCGACGTCGGCTTCATTAAAGACAGCGATATTGTATACATTCGTATGAAGGATGCGGGAAATGAAGTCGATCAACTGCGCAAGTTGGTCAATTCCATCGTGCAAACGCATTTGCTTGCAAATGGCCGCATCATCGGCCAGCGAACGCTCGGTGCTTCGAGACGCGCTGCAAAGGAGTTGTGCTCAGCTCAAACTGGATATTCAACGTAGGCTCGACGCACAGAATTCGCTGGCCGAGAAGCTCGGAAGTGTCGCCAATTACTCTCGCCGAGACTCGGAAACAGACCTTCTCATGCATGATGTCGCCGAGGCATCGAAATCCAAACGTGGGCTGGAGGGCAAATTGGCTGAGGTGCAAGTCTCGTATATGGTCGCCGAGCAACAGTTCAAGAATCCTGCCACGCGCGATTCCATGGTCGAGGAAATGCTCTCCAACGACCCGAAGATGAGCATGATGAACCAGGAAATGATGCAACTCCAGTACGAATTAAACGCCCAACAGGGGATGACGAAGGGTGGTCACTCGAAGGAACGTGATCGTTTAGCCGCACAAATTCAAGCTAAGCAATTGGCGATTGCCCAGTACAAAGACCAAATAAAGAAGCAATTCGCGGGCCAGGAAAACGACCAACCGAATGGGTGGCTGCAATCTCTCCGCAAAGAGTTTCAGATTCGCGCGGGCGTCCTTCAGGAACAAATTGCCGCCTTGGATAAGACGATCCAAGAGAAAAAAACGCGACTCGACGCAAAGGCTCAACTAGCGGTCGAGTTCGAAGTTGGGCAGGACGAATTGGAGCAACTTCAAGAAATCGAACGCGAAATGTCGCTCACGCTCGAAAAAATGGATGTCGAAGCCGCAAACGTCCCAAGCATCCGCGTCATTCAATGGGCGATGTAGCCGATTAATCGATCAGCCACAGAGCTCTGGGAGCAATTCTCGGCAGACAATCGCCCTACTTCGCCCGCAACAACAGCACCGGCACGCTGATGTTGTGTTGCACGCGGGTGGCGGTCGTGCCCAAGAGCAGGTCGGCGACCAGGCGGTGGCCGTGGGTGCTCATCGCCACCAGGTCGCAGTGCTGGCTCTCGACCCAGCGGCAAATCTCGGTCACCGGGTCGCCGTACGCCAGCTGGGCGATCGCCTCGATGCCGGCCGACTTGAACTCCTGCTGCACCCCCGTCAGGTAGGCCTGGTCCTGGTCGATCTCCTGGCCGGCCGCATCCGGACCGTGCCACTGCGCCGGCACGCCCGTCGCCACGTGCAGCAGCACCACGTTGCTGCCCAATACGCCGGCCAGTTGCTTGACGTGCTCGATGATCGCCCGGTCGGTCGTCGTGGCTTCGAGCGTCACCAGAATTGTCTTGTACATGCGGCCTCCACTCTCTGCGAACCGGCGGCAACTTGCATTTGCGACACCGACGTCTCGCCAAGCCATCCTAGCCGATCGGGCTGACAATCCAAAGCACCCTCCGGCATCGCAAGCGTCGCTGAATGGCCGGAACAAAGCTACCCGCCGGTGATGATCTGCCAGGCACTGGCGAGCGAGTCGGGCAGGCCATAGATGTCCATCGCCGTGATCAACACCGCGCTCGTCCAGCCGGCGCCGAGCAGCAGCCAGCCGTTCTTCCATTTGCCCATCCGCTTGCGCGAGCTGGTGAAATGCAACAGGGGAAACATCGCGAACGGCAGCTGCAGCGCCAGCACCACCTGGCTCAATGTTAACAAGTCGTTCACGCTGCTGTCGCCGCGGATGCCGATGATCAGGATCGCCGGCAGGATCGCCAGTCCGCGGGTGATCACGCGGCGGACCCACGGCGCCAGCCGCCAGTGCATGAAACCTTCCATCACGACCTGGCCGGCCAGCGTGCCGGTGATCGTGCTGCTCTGCCCGCTGGCCAAGAGGGCGACCGCAAACAGAATGCTGGCGGCCGCCGTGCCCAAGAGCGGCGCGAGCGTCAGGTACGCCACTTGAATCCAATCGGCGTCGGCGCCGAAGTGGACGGTATGGCCGCCCGCCACTTCGACGCTCTCTTGCCCGTAGAACACCATCGCCGCCAGCACCAGAATCCCGGCATTCACCAAAAACGCGATGCTCAGCGCCAGGACTGAATCGATCGTGTTGAACTTGATCGCGGTGCGGGTGTGGTCATCGTCCGTGAGATTCAGTTTGCGGCTCTGCACCAGGGCCGAATGGAGATAGAGATTGTGCGGCATCACCGTGGCGCCGATGATGCCGATCGCCACGAAGGCCATCCCCGGTTGCCGCAGCCCCGGCCGAAGCAGCGCTTCACCCATCGCCAGAAAGTCGGGCCGCGTCTGGGGCAGCACGAAGATCTCGATGAAGTAGCAGATGCCGATCGTCGCCACCAGCACCAGCACGACCGCCTCGATCGTCCGCATTCCGAATCGCTGCAGCGCAAGCAACAAGAACACGTCCGCCGCCGTGATGAGCACCGCCCACAACAGCGGGATGCCGAACAACAGATTCAGCGCAACCGCGCTGCCGAGCACTTCGGCCAGGTCGCACGCGCCGATCGCCAGCTCGCACAGCAGCCAATTCGGCCAGCGCGTCCATTTCGGATACCAGTCGCGGCAAGCCTGTGCCAGATCCTTGCCGGTCACGACGCCCAGCCGCGCCGAAGCGACCTGCAGAAAGACGGCCATGATGCTCGCCAGCGAGACCACCCACAGCAGGTCGTATTTGAACTGGGCCCCGCCGGCGAGGTCGGTGCCCCAATTGCCCGGGTCCATGTAGCCCACGCTGACCAACAACGCGGGCCCAACGTAGGCCCGCATCTGGCTCCAGAACCCGCTCCCGTGGTGGGGCACGGCGACGGTGCTATGCAGGCCTTCGAGCGACACATGGCCCGTGGATCCGGCTGCCTTCGAGCCGGCGGCCGGGGTGGGCCGGGCTTCGCCAGAATTTCTGGAGTCGGCGGCGGATTTGTGCATTTTCTGGGGATTTCAAGGCGTTTTCGCCAAGTCGGGGCGAGTTTTTGATTAGTCAAAAACTATCCTACTCCATTCGCCCACCGAAATCAAACCCAGTTATTCTGCGCGAACGCGCGAGATTCGATGGCCGACCGAAACGGATCCGCGACTGCCTGTGACCCATCAATGGCCCGTTGCAGCAACGGAAGCGTCACTTCTTCGGCTTCTTTACCTTTTTCAAAGCCGCCTTCCTGGATGTGGCCTTCGTGATTGCCGCTTTCTTGGCTTTCGCGGATTTCACTTTCTTTGAAGCTGCCAACTTCTTCGGCTTCATCACCGTGACTTTGACGACCTTGCCCTTCCGATCGCAAGTGGTCCACTCGCCGGCCTGTTTGCCATCCTCAAAATATCCGGACCGCATCTTCGTGCCGTCCTTGCGAAACCATTCCCAATAGCCGGTCAGCACGCCATCGGCCGTCTTCTCGCCGCGCGCCCAGATCGAGCCATCGCGGTGATGCACAACGTGCTCCCGAACATTCTTCTTCGCTTTGGTCATGGCCGTACCCGATGTAGTTTTCGTTACCCTGAGCGTGAACGCCACGCCGATTCGTGCCGTGAGCCGTGAAGTACCGCGAGCACCTCTACTCGATCCGCAAACTCGACATAATAGACGACATATTGAAACTTGCGAATCCGCACCGCTCGCACGTCCTCCCAAACAACGCCGCACGACCCCGGGTTTGTCTCGACGCGATCCAGCACCTCGCGCAGCGCGCGGAAAATTGGTCGCCGAGCCCTATGCGAACGCTTTGCAGATACGAGTAGATCTCGCGAATGTCCGTCTCCGCCGCAGGTCGGACAATCACAGGCAAACTCATGCCTTGGCCTTGAGTTGGTCGAGTACTTCGCGCCACGGCTTTCCGACGCCAGGCGATTCCGCCGCCTCGGCTCGACGCCGGGCAAGCTCGGCAAGATGCCACGCGGGGACATCCGCCGGCTGCACCGGCTCCGGCAGGCTCTCCCAGATCAGATCAATCAACTCCAGCCGCTCACCGACACTGAGTCGATCGATCCCCAACGCTTGAACGTCGACGGACATACTACATCTCCGGTTCGCTTGAATACGTCCAATTCTACCAGGCGAATCTCACGAAACAACTCGGCTCGGCGCATCACCTCAGGGCCAGGACGACGCAATCACGCCCGCTTCACCAGTCGCAATAGCGCGATCAACACGATCGCGCCCACGGTTGCCGTGATGAGCGATCCGATCAGCCCGCCGGCGGCGATGCCCAACAGGCCGAACAGGTAGCCGCCCACCAGCGCACCGATCACGCCCAAGATCAGGTCTCCCAGCAAACCGTAGCCGCCGCCGCCCATGATCTGGCCGGCCAGCCAACCCGCTGCGATCCCGATCAGAATGAACCAGAGGAGATTCATCGTTACGCTCCCGTGACTTGCGTCACTCGTAATTGTGCGCCGACCGGCGCCGTGAAAAGCCCCCACCACGAGTGGGCGGGAATGGCCTCAGTATAGTCGCCGTGACTCAAGATAGCACACCTGACAACAAGTTTCTCGGCTGGATTTCGGCTTCGTTCCAATACGCCAAAGTGCCGAGATACTCAATCCTCCCCGCTCGCGACCCGCTAATAGACCGCTGTTGCCGGTTGCACGTCCGGCCTTGTCGCCATCTCCGCCGGATACGTCGGCAGCGGCATCTGAATCTCCGGCAGGGTATGCGGTTGGCTGCTGGGCGACGTACACCGGCTCCAGCTGCTGGTCGATCGAAGCCACCTTCGGCTTCCAGGCCGCGCCTGTCGCATTGTCGATCGCCAGGCCAATCACGCCGCCTACCACGACGTTGCCGATGACCCACGGATTGACGGACTGATTGATGGGCACGGTCGCGGTTTTGTAGCCTGGCTTCTCGATCGTCGCGGTGTACTTCGCCGGCCAGATGAATTTGTCCTTCCGCCGCAGCTCGACGGTGGCGGGCGTCCGCGTGGTGAGCACCTGTTTGCCGTGCTTGTCGTGAATCACGACCGCGGCATCCGACGGATTGCTGTTGATATGCGACCGTGGCCGTGCGGCCGCTGATGATCGACGCGCAGCCGCAGCAAGCGAGCGTCGCGCCGGCGACCAGGGCGCAGAGCGAAAGCGATTGGATGTTCATGGCGATAAGATTCCGCGTCGGAAAGAAGGGGGTGGAAAAGAGTTTTTCCCCACAGGGGGGCGGAACGATAGCAAGTCTGAGGCACTACGCCAAGGCGATTAGCCGCCAATTGGTTGGATCGCCGATTCGGCCGTAATCGCCGCATCTTGTGGCAGTTACGCCGATCTGGTAGAGTGTTTTGTTCCGCCCGAGGTGCCTGCAACCGGTCGCGTCCGTCCGCATCGCACCTCACTGCGGGCTGTAGCTCAGCCTGGCTAGAGCGCTACGTTCGGGACGTAGAGGTCGAAGGTTCGAATCCTTTCAGCCCGACTGTTTCTATTCGTTACGCGAGGCGTGTCGCGCCTGCTTTATGAGCCGATTGAAAAGTCCGCGCACGCCCTTGATGCGGCCCCTCCATAACTTGATCCTCCGATCATCCGGGTCGATCTGTTCCCATGCTTTGAGGAGGTTTAGCGCCTCATCGCGTTTGCCCTCCGCCAGTGCCAGGTTGATGTTCGCGCTGGACCACGCGGCGTACTCGCTCGCGTGCAACCGCTGCTTTTCCGCGATTGGGGCCAACAGCGTCCTGGCCTCGTCCAGGTCGCCGCTGGCAATGCACACGTCGGCCAAACGTGTCCGAGCGAAAACGTAGTCGGGGAGCTGACGATGAATGCCACGAACGATCGCCAAGGCTTCGTCGTGGCGGTCTTGCAGGCCGATCGCCACGGCTCGGTTGAACTGCATTGAAACGTTTTCCGGACACAATCGCAGACCTTCGTCGAGCAATTGCTCCGCCTCGGCGCCGCGGCCGTCGTGGATCGCCTCGTGGGCCGAGAGCATCAAATCGTTGACGTTTGGCGGCACGTCGCCGCTCGGCTCGCAGTAAATCTCTTGCGACATGAGCCTCACCGGATGCACGGCACCGTCGCGCCACAAATCGACTTGGCCCTCGATATATCCCGCTTTCGAAAGTACCATCAACGCTTGCATCCGCAGGTCGTCGCTTCCTCGTTTACCGAGGGCGAATTTTTTGAGCGCGGCGAAAATCGCTGGTCGCTCAACGAGCGGCGCCAGCCGAATCAGCAGCTCGCAGGCACTCGAGTCGCTCTGCTCCAACATCGTTTCGGCCAACAATTCAATTTGCGGATGCCGCTCGAAATAACGCGTTACAATCTTGGTCACGTCGCCAGTTCGAGGACTTCTGGTCGTTGTTTCGACGAGTTCCTCGATCACGCCGCGCGGGATCCAGTATTCCAGCGGAAAGGCCCACGGTCCGTGCCGCTTGCCAATGGGCCGCTTCGAATCTTTGAGGTTCTCATCCGCCCAGGCGACGGCGTCGGGCGCATTGGCGGCTCGACGCCAGCTACTGCGGGCAGCGGCGAGGTCGCCCAGGTTGGCCAAGGCAACACCCGCCAAATACTCGGCCAGTCCCGGTGTGCCGTCCTGCTCGGCCCAAATGCTTTCGCCGGCGTGTACTGCCTGGCGGACGGCTTCCCAGTCGCCGAGGATGGCAAATGTCTCTGCCTTCTTGAGGAACGCGTCCCCGTCGAGTGAGGCGCACGCTTTGAGCAAGTCCGCGGTCGCGTGCGCCTCGTCGAACCGCCCCGACAGAAACAGGTAGCGGGCCATGTTGGCCAAGGCATGGTAGTTTGCCGCGTCAAACTCCAACACACGCTCACTGTCGGTGATCGCCGCGGCATAACGACCCGAGCGGAAGTGCGCTTCGCTCCGATTGTTCAGCGCCGGAGCGAAAGTCGGACAAATGGCAAGGAGCCGCGTTGCCACGTCGCACACCCTGTCAAACCTGCCGAGATGCAAGTGCAGGTTGATCTCGTCGTGCAGCAACAGGATGCGAAAGTCAGCCGACTCGTCCAGACCGCGACTCCGGCATTCTTCCGCAAGGAACGGGCCCAAGGTTTCCAGAATTGCCAGCGCTCTGGCCGTCTCGGGATGGTTGGGCCAGTTCACCGCCAAGTGCGAAAACGCCCGATGAGCGACAGCGGGCTGGGCGTTACTGAGGGCCGCCGAACCCAGCGCAAGCCACAACATTGGATCGGACGGATCGGCGGCCGCGAGTCGCTGGCAAGTCGCCTGATACGACCACCTGTCGCCGGTCCGCAGGTAAGCCTCGGCCAGACGAGAGAGAACTTCGAGCTGGCCCGGGTAACGACGCTTCAGCTCCTCGAGCACGTCAATGGCCCGGTCGTATTTGCCCGCGGCGAGCAGTTCCTCAGCCTCATCAAGGCCGCGAACAGCGCCGGACGACAAGCTCGGTTTGGAGTTTCGCCGCGTCCGATCGCGCCGCTTGGAGCTTTTCTTGGCTTTTCGCTGAAGCTTCCGCTGCCAATTGTGTTCGCGCGTCATAGGAGACCTCCTTGTACGACCTTGCTGCGAGGGACTCGACGGCCATATTCTGCGCCATTGCTTTCAGACGGGCAACTCAAATTTGAAAAGTCGTTGTCACCGGCACCTCTTCGCCGGTCGGAAAAGTTTACCAAATCCCTAGTTGTCCGCTCTACAACACCGTGTGAATCGCTCCAGGCTGTTTTTGTCGCAGCCCGATAACCAACAAAACGGCTACGACGCGTGCAGCCCGTAGGGTTTTCCATCCCGTGACGAGGGCGACATGAGACTTTGGGGAAAGCGCAAAAAATCCCAACGCGGCACCGGCAAATCGCTCTCGCTAGAAAAGCTCGAAGATCGCGCGATGATGACCGCGATCCCGCTCGTGAGTGGACAGGCGATTTCGTTCCACGACGCCGACGGCACGCTCGTCACGGTGAGACTCAAAGGCCCCGGCGAAGGCGCACTCGAACTCGCCAACGGCCTGGCGACCGGCGCTGCGATCGAGACGCTCACGCTCACCGGGACGACCGGCGCCTCGAAGCTAAAAATTTCCACGCGGGGCGGTTCCGAAAAAGGCACCACGATCAATCAGCTGGTGATTGAAAAGGCGCTCGGCGAGGTGGCCGCCCTCGGCAGCTTTAAGGGCCGCAACGTCGACTTCGCCGACGACGGCGAGTTCACCGCCGATGGCGACGTCGGCAAACTGAAAATGCACTCGCTGGGAACGGATGCATCCATCGAAGTCTCAGGGGTGTTGCAGCGGTTTGTATCCCAGATGCTCGAACCGGGGTCCGATGTTTCGGCCGAGCAGCTCGACATGCTCAAGATCAAGAGGCAGGCGGTCGGGGCCACGATCGACGTCGGCGACGGTGGGCTCGCCCACGCGAGGATTAAGAACATTTACGGTTCCAACATCGCCGCGAACGGGAACATCGGCGAAATCAAGTTCAACGGCGACGCCATGGGAGTCTCGTTGGCGAGCAACATCGACGCCGGCTCCGATGGCATTTACGGAACGATCGACGACTTCGTGATCGACCGCGCGATGGCAGGCGACGTCAGCTCCGTTAAGTTTCGCGGCTACCTGGGCGCCAAGGGCACCAGCCAGGAAGTCGACATCGTAACCAGCGGCCAGGTAGGTCAAGTTTCGATGAGTCGCCGCGCGCACGACTCCGGCGGAGGGCCCGCGATGTGGGAAGACGCCGCGCAGCAGATCTTCCCGCTTTCGATCGTTCAAGAGGTCGCCAGCGCAACCGGATATGCCGACGACCAGGTCTGGATCGCCGTTTACGGGACGGAGTCCGGCACCGGGTCAAAGGCCGGCAACAACTATTATCTCGCCTCCGATTCGGTCAAAGATGGCATTCCGGTCTTGCAGCAGACTTCGCCAACGCCGTCGTCGAGCACGCCGAATTTGCCGATTCTCAACAGCTATACGCTCAAGGACTGGAAGGCGGCCAGCCAAACCTGGGGCAGCAACCTGGCCTTCCCCGTCCCGCGCGAGGGCAACCAGTGGTCTGGCCGGATCTTGATCTCGGTCGGTGCGCCGGTCCAGGCGCAGATCAACGGCGACGGTTCGATTGCCGCCCCCAGCGCGAACAATGCCACCGACCCCAGCACCGGCACGTTTTACGACTTCCTCGAATTCACCATCTCCGGCAAGACGGTAAAGAATGGCATCACGAATCCGCCGAATCTGGACATCGATACTTCGCTCGTGGATGAGTTTGGCATCCCCATGGCGCTCGAGCTGTTCCAGCAGAATCCCGGAGTTACTCAGTTCACCGGAACGCTCACCGCTGGCAGCAACATGATTTCCGGCGTCGCCAGTACGACGGGGCTCGCGCAGGGACAGTCGTTGGTGGGCGAACATATCCCGCTCGGCACAACGATCACCGCGGTCGGCGACAACTCGGTGACGATAAGCACCAACGCCGATCCTGGCGCGTCGGGCAGCGAGTCGCTGATGGCCGTCGCTTGGGATTCGTTCGACGTGCAAATCAGCGGCACGATTGATCCCAGCAGCAACATGATCACCGGCATCAATTCGACGTCGCTCAACAATTTGATCAAGAATTCGTACGTCGGTAAGCACCAGCCGGTCACTGCCGCCGGCGTTCTGCCGGACGGGACGACCATCGAAGACTATGTAATCGGCAGTGGCAACGACGGCACGATTACGCTGACCCGAGACTCCCTGAGCAGCGTCGCACCCAATTCGACGGTCACGTTCACGATCAGCCCCGCTGGCGCGGTGGGCGTCGAGGCCGATCGCCAGGACATTACCTCCGGCGCCAATACCGACGGGTTGACCTATTTCCTCCAGCAACTGATCCAAGGCGGCAACTCGCAGGCGCGACCGTTTCTGCAAACCAGCGCACCGTTCCTAGCCAATGGTCCGGCGGTCATTTACGGTGTGTCGAGCGGCGCGGCGCCGATCATCGTCACCGCGCCAGGCACTGGCGGCCTGGTGGCCGGCAACGTCGTCCAGATCGACGGCGTGCCGGGCAACACCGCGGCCAATGGCGTTTTCGCCGTGGTTTCGCCGGGCCCGAATTCGTTCACGCTCGGCAGCCCGATCGCCAACGGCACCTATACGAGCGGCGGCACCTGGTCCAGCATCACGCCCTACGGCATCACCAACGCGACGGATTCCGCGGGCGAGGTCATGATCACGGCGCCGACCACCGGCTTGTCGAATGGCGATACGGTGGTGGTCGCCGGCGTTGTCGGCAACACGGGGGCGAACGGCACGTTCACGGTTGCCAACGTCACCGCGACGACCTTCACGCTCTCTGGGTCTACCAGCGCCGGCACCTATGCTTACGGAGGCTATTGGTACCAGCAACCAACGTCGTCAACACCGATCACCGGCGCCAGCAACGGCGCGATTACCATCAGCACCGCCAGTACCGGTAGCCTGGCGGCAAACGATTTCGTGCTCGTCAGCGGCGTCGGCGGCAACACGGCGGCCAACGGCGTCTTCCAGGTTGGCACCGTGACGCCCAACGCCAGCTTCGAGCTCGCTGGCCCGCTGGCCAACGGCGGTTACGCCGGCCAGGGCACGTGGTCGCTCGCGGTGACGGATGCCGCGACCGACTCGATGACGGGCGAGATCATCATCACCACCGCGAACACCACTGGGCTGGCCGATGGGGACCTGGTTGAAGTCACGGGCGTCGAGGGTAACACGGCCGCCAACAACATATTCTTCGTGACCAACGTCACGCCGACCAGCTTCACGCTGCAAGGCTCGACGTCGGGCGGCACCTACACCCGCGGCGGCACCTGGAAACAGTATGCCGCGCTGACGCGGTTAATTTCTCCCAAAGATCTCGTCGAATTGTTGGAGAGTCCGCAGGATCCCAGCGCACTCAACAACTACTTCAATGAGCAGATCGATCAGTTCTTCCTGAACTACTACACCGGCACGATCAACAGCCAAACCGGCGGCGGACAAACACTGAACCTTGTTTCAACGACTTTCAAAGGTCAGCCCATCACATATTCAGGCACCGTCCAGCAGGTCACGATCGACAACGCGGCGAGCATGCAGCAGTACAGCGGCTACGCGCTGCAGCTGAAAGACCTCTCGGGCACCGATCCGACGGTCTACAACATCGTCTACCCGTTCTTCACCACCAACGCGCCGGCGACAGAAATCTATTCGCCGGTGTTCGGCACGGCCGCTCCGCCCACCTGGCTGGTCACCAACACGCAGCAGTTCGAGTCCGCCTCGCGGATGATTTTCGCCTGCGACGCCGTGTTTGCGGACAACAAGGAACGCGTCGGCATTGACTTGAATTCGGGCAACGAAGCCGTGATCGCCGACCTGGAAAACTCGATCTCGGCGGCGTTCAATCGCGGCATCGTTATGAACGACCCCAGCACCTGGAGCGACTCGACCCAATGGTTCCCCTCCGGAGGGACCTACAACTACTGGACTCAATACTGGCACCAAGACGGGCTGACGTTCAATGATCTGGCCTATGCTTTCTCCTACGACGACCGCTTCGGCACAAGCACCCAACCTGCAGATTCCCGAAGTCGGCTTGACGCAAATCACGCTCGGCCGATGGAGCCAAACGCTGGCGTCTAGCAGCACAACCGTAACTACTTCGGCCGGAATGACAGCCGTCAACCAGAACTCGCAGCAGACGTTCACGGCCACGGTCACCGGCACGACGGCACCGACCGGAACGGTGACGTTCTTCCTCAACGGCTTGCCGATCAACGACGCCAACGACAGCAATCGCGCACCAATCCAGCCGGTCGCGTTGAGCGGCAGCACGGCGACGACGAGCACGGCGACTCTGATCGCCAACTTGCCGACGCTGCCGGGGGGAAACTACACTTACACCGTCACTGCCGTCTACTCGGGCAACGGCACGTACCTGCCGAGCATCGGCACGTCGACGATCCAAATCGAGCGGTTCATGGTGACCGATCGCTGGGTGAGGCGAAGCAGGAGTTTGGCGGCGTCGGCCACGAGCTGGAATCGGTAATTGTTAGACAACCTGAAAAGTTGCTGCATAGTCCGTGTACCACACGTCGCGATGCCGCGAGTATGGACGAATCGGCCCATTACGTTCCCGGCGTCTGTAACATCGGCCGGGCAGAGATTCGCCGCCGCAGGCTCGTCGGCTGGATGGCGCTCGCGGCGACCGCCGCACTGTGGATTGGCTTCGCTGTTTTCAGTGTCGCACCGTCGTGGCGGCTGGTGCTCTTCGTTCCGGGTTCGATCGCCGCGACCGGCTTCCTGCAAGCGGCGTGGCATTTCTGCGCGACGTTCGGCGTCCTCGGCTTGTCCAACTTCGGACCGAACGTCGGCCGAACTGACACAGTCGAACAGGCTGAGTTCCGCCGCCATGATCGCCGTACAGCGATCAAGATCATCGTGCTCTCGATGCTGGCCGGAGTGGCGGTCGCCGCGAGCGCTTACTTCCTGCCGATCTGATCTCATTGCTCGTCGCCGGAGGGGCCGTACATTCCGGGCACCGGCACGTTGTTCATCCGCAAGTACGACAGCAAATACGCCCGGTGATGGATCATGTGGTTCAGGATGAAGCTGCGGATCACGGTGTACTTGGAGCCCTTGAAGACTTCTTTGCCACCTTGCAAGAGCGACCAGTCCTGCATGAACGTCTCGTCCGACGCCGCGGCGATCGCGGCCCGGGCGGTGGCCACTTGCTTGTCGAATTGCGCCACCATCTCTTCGTGGCTGTTGAACATCGGTGTGCGATACGGCTCGCCGCCGGGCGGCTCGAAGTCCCATGAGTCGGTCGTGAGCGTGGGCTCCGTCCAGCTGGGCATCTCGACCAGGTGTGAGCCCACCCAGCCGATCGTGTTTGTTTTCGGCGTGGCCTTCCAATCCAGATTGTCATTGGGAATTCGCTCCAGGACTTTGCGGGTGCTGGCCATTTCCTGGTCGAATTCCGGCAGCAGCAACTCGGCGATCTTCATGGTATGTTTCCTTAACCAGTGACTCGGTGGGTGAACCATCGGCAGCGTCCGGCGCCAATGGTTCAAGTTACGCGCTGCACTCGACTTGGTCCACTCCCAGGAATCTGGCACAATCGCCGCGGCACGAATCCCGCATAATCCCTGCGTTAAGAAGTCATGAAAGCTGTCCTCACCTTCGCCCGCGGTTGGAACTGTCTGGCCGCCGCTCGCAGCCTGGGCCGACGCGGCATCAAGATCATCGCCGGCGACGAGTATCGCTTTTCGCCCACCAGCTTCTCGAAGTACACCAAGGCCAGCTTTCTCTATCCGAATCCGGACGAGGACCCGGCCGGCTTTCTCGACACGCTCGAACGGATCGTCCGCAAATACAAGCTCGACGGCGAAGAGTATGTGTTGATGCCGTTTCACAAGGAGACGTACCTGATCGCGGCCAACGGCGCCCGGTTCGAGCCGCTGATCAAGTTTGCGATTCCGACGATCGAGCAAATCAACCAGGTCGACGACAAGGGCACGCTCGCCCGGCTCTGCCAGGCGCGGACACTGCCGATCCCCGAGACGGCCGTCGCTGATTCGACCGATGAATTCGTCGCCGCGGCGGCCAACTTTCCGTATCCCGCATTCGTGAAGGTTCGCCGCTCGGCCGCGGCCGTTGGCGTCAAGCAGGTGCGCGACGCGAAGCAGGCGGTCGCCGTCGCCGCGGAATTCGTCCAGCGCTACAGCATTCCCGAGAATGACTATCCGCTCTTGCAGCAGGCCGTGCCCGGCGACGACTACTGCACGACGTTTCTCTTCGACCACGGCCAGGTCCGGGCGTCGATGACCTATCACAACCTCCGCACGTACCCCGTGAAGAGTGGCACCGGCGTCTTGCGCGAAACGGTCGCCGCGCCGGCGATGGAGCGAACCGGAGCTGCGCTCTTGGGCAGCCTCGGCTGGAACGGCGTCGCCGAGGTCGACTTCCGCTGGGATGGCCAGACCGCCGAGCCCGTGCTGATCGAAGTCAATCCGCGGTTCTGGGGCGGGCTCACGCAGTCGGTCGCCTCCGGCTGGGACTATCCGTATCTGCTCTATCGCCTGGCAATCGACGGCACGGTCGCATCGGTCGACCCGACGAACAATGACGCCAAGACCGAAACTCCAGTGATGGCCCTGTTGGCCACCCTCACGGAAATCGCCCAGGACGAAACTCGTCTGGAAGCGATGCGCAAAGCCTGGCAGGAGCTGCGGCTCGAATACGGTCCCGGCAGCCGGCTCCACTCCCTGCGGGATTTCTTCGAACGGCTCAAGCACGGCGTCGACGTCGAGGGCCGCCTCGAGCACGCTCGCCGCTTGCTCGCCGACCACCACAACACCGTCTCCGACGTCCTCTCCTGGGACGACCCGCTGCCGGCGCTCGGCGTGCTCTACCCGCTGGCCGTGTTCATGAAGCACGGCAAGATCACGACGGAGCTTTTGGTGTCGTAGCTGCTGGTTTCCGGGTTACCGCTAACGTCTCCAAATCATCATGAACTACGCAAGAAACCAACTACAGAAACTCCTTCGCATCGTCGCACTGTGGCTGCTGCCGCCGCTGTTGGTGCTGATTGCGATCTCGATTTTGGCGGCGCAGCTCACCGAGTTTGCCACGCAAAAGGAGGTATTGTCGCTCTCTTCGTTCATCGCGATCCTCTCGTTTAGCGGCCTGGCATTTAATTGGTGCCGAGTGTCGGCCTCACTGACCAGTGAGGCGACTTTGAAGGCCGTCTACCAGGTGGGAATCGATCTGTTCCTGGCCAGTCTGCTGGCGCTGGCGGCCACGTTCTTCGCCTGGGTGCAAGCGACAGCGAATATCCTGCCGCCCACATTCCTCCCGCTGCTGATCGGGCTGCACTTGTTCTTTCTCTTCACGGCACTCGTCTTTTTCCTGGCGTCGATCTTGTGCCTGCTGCGAGTCATTCGCGCGATCGATGCAGCGGAGTGAAGCTCGCCACACGGGCGGCGTTTTGTTCGACTGCTCACCGCCACAGAAACATCGTCGCGACGACAACCGCCGCCAGCATGGTCCAGGTCGTCGGCTCGGGGACGAGCAACATCGCTGCTCCAGCCCGCCGACATAGCGGACGATTCCCGTCGACTCGCTGCCGTCGGCGGAGCTATACGAGAACGTGAGGTCGCGTGCGTCGAGCGACGTGTTATAGCCCGGACCGATGGAGCGGGAAGCGAACGTTGAGTTTCCCGCCAAGTAGAATTCCAAGAGTTGCTTGTCAGTCGCGATGAGCGACTCCCAGGACTGCCCCGCGGAAATGCTTTGTCCGAACTGTTGCCTCCAGAGTTGGTAGTCTTCTTGGTCGGTTGTCTCGTCGCCATTAGCATCGCCCAAGTCGCTCACGTCCAAGGCATCGCGCCACACGGTATAGTCGGCCGCGTCGACGGCGTTGTCGTTGTTAAAATCGGCGGTAAGCGACGCGGCCGGCCCGAAGTTCTGCGCGTCGAGATTGCCCCCCGTCCAGCCCGCAGGATTCAGCGAACCGGCCGCACTCTTGATCTCGTAGCCAGTCAGGTCCGTCGCGTCTACCAGCGACATTTGGCCGGTGGCTGTGTTGACCTCCAAAACGGTCGGCGTGTAAAGGGCCAGGTTGTCGATCGCCCACCACCAGTCATTGCCAGCGTTCGTGAGCCCGAACTCAACGATAACGGAGTTTGCTCCCGCCGGGTTCTGCAGGTTGAGCGTGACCAACTCGTTGGCGGCATCCGGCTTAAAGGTGGGGCTCGCTGAATTGGAGTCCCAGTGGAGCACCGGTGAAAAATTCGCTCCGCCGTCGTAAGAAACGCGCACCGAGGCGGTTTGATTGTTAGTGTGGCTAGGTCCGTCATCGCAGCACTCCGCGCGCCAACTCGAATCGAACGACAATCGCACGCTGTCGGGCGCGGCGCCCGCCAGCGGAATCGCCGGCGTGGTCATGACGGCATTATAATAGCCACCGAACGGGGTGCCGCTGACCGGCGAACCTTTGTCGTCCCATTCGTCGGGGTCGGCGACTGCAACTGTGCCCTGGCCGCGCGTAAATCCCGAGCGCCCTTGATCCCCGGCGACGGCCGTCCACCAATTCTTGTCGGCAAAGCTCCAGCCCTTCCACTCAGTGACGCCGCGTGTCGTGCTGGTAAGAAACGGCACGCCGCTATCGTCTACGCTCCAGTCGGCGGGCGGAGAGTCGGTCCAAGCATGGGCGTTGGCGAGAGACTCGTCGACGTTGGGACCCAACGGGAGGCCTTCGAAATCCTGTTCGTAGAAAACTTGATCGGCAGAAGTGGTTCGCACGAAAGCCAGCCCCGCGAAAACGGCGAAGGTCCCTCCGACCAGCACCAGTCGCCGACGCCGTCGCCAAACCGGTTGGCCCACGGCGACGACAAAGACTCCCGCCGCTGCAACGAGCCAAAGCGCGCTCGGTTCGGGCACGCTTTGCAGAGCCGCAAAGGACCCCGCCCCGTTCGCCGCCTCATAATACTGGCGAAACAGCACTGCGTCCTGCAGCGAATGAACGCCGTCGAGATTCAAATCGCCGAGCAAGTACGCATCGGTCTTGGACAAGCCGTCCAGGCTCGTGTTGGCACCCGCTTTGAAAGCAGCCCAATCTTTCGTGTCGATCACTCCGTCCTCGTTCAAATCGCCGGGATCGGGTGGAACCGGGTCGCCCAGCCGCACAAACTGGCCGGCAAATGTGACGGCTTCTCCCGGCTGGTTCAGGTCGATGAGTATCTCGTAGGAATTGTTGGTCTCATCGGTTTCGTGGATGCGATTTTGCGGATCAACGGTTTGTCGCAGCCAATAGAGCGGTCCCACGGGAATGCCGGCGGTGTCGAACGACTGGCCCGAGGAGCCAGCCCCATACATGTCGGCCCACCCGACGCTAACTCGCTGCTGCACCGTTTGGTCGGGACTGGAGTAGTTCGGCGTGGAAAGGCCCGGCAGTGGTCCCGTGTTCGAGCTGAGCCGCCAGCTCGTTTTTTCGCTGAACGCGAGTTCCTGGCCGACCGTGAGCACTCCATCGACGACGGGCGCTTCCAGCAGCGAAAAACGCGTGAAGTCCTCGAACCAAATCACATTGGTATCGTTCGGATTCGGCGACCCCGCGGTGCCGGGAATCGGCGCAGTCCCGATCGGGATGTCGACGTACTCGGGGCCGAAGTCCTGGTTGATATACACGCGCTGCAGCAGCTCGTACCGCGTCGCGCTCTACCGGCGCGCCTTGCGAATCTCAAACAGTCCGTCGCCCTGATTGGCAAAGAGCGTCGAAAACTTGAGCGTCGCGCCGCTGAGTTGCCAGGCCTGCAACGATTTGAGGTTGGACGGCGCATCGGCGTCCACGTACGGGAACATGTCCGGATAAAGATAGTTGACCGGTGCGCCCGCCTGCAAATCGCCACCGCTGAGGATCAACAGGGCCGCCAATGTCAGACCGCCTGCCGCGCAATTCCGTCGCATCGCGTTACCCCTTCCGAGTCCGAGAGCGTATCAAGTTGCTGCCAACGTAAACGCCCGGTTGCGTCCGGAACAGATACGATTTGCCACTGCGCGAATCTTAACCTGACCTTTACAATCGCACCGCCGCGGCAGTGGTCGATCGTTACTGCACTACTGTGCCTGCGGCGGTGTTTCGCCGCGCCGCCGCCGCACGTCAGCCAGGCCCGCTTGTACCGCGGCCGAGCCGGGTTCCAGAGCCAGCGCGTCTTGAAATGCTCGCTCCGCCTCGTCGAGCCGGTTGGCCGGCCAAGAGCACCGCCACGTTGTAGTGGGCGAGCGAATTGTGCGGCGCCACGCTAGTGCTCGCTGGTATTCGTCAAGTGCCTCGCCATCGCGGTAGAGGCGAACCAAAACGGCCGCCAAATTGTTGTGCGCCACCGCCGAGTCGGGACGCAAGTCGACGCAAGTCTGAAAGCTCGTCGCAGCGGCCTCCAGCTGACCGCTGGCGGCCAACAAACCTCCTCGCCCCAAATAAGCCTTGGCGTAGCTGGGATCGGCGGCGACGGCCG
>CAWEEU010000011.1:0-138219 GCA_963808175.1 uncultured Planctomycetota bacterium
ATCATTGTGTGGAAAAAATCAACGACCCCAATCTCCGCGAGGGCGGCATCAACAACTTCGTCGAAGCGGGCAAGAAACTCGCCGGTCAGCCGGCCAAGCCGCACGTCGGGTATCCCTTCTCGAACGCCTGGGTGCATCAGACGGTCGAGTCGATTTGCATCGCGCTGATGGTCGATCCGCAGGGCGACGGCGAGATCGCGCGGACCCAGCAGCAATTGAAGGCTACGCTTGAAGACTGGATTCCGAAAATCCTCGCGGCCCAGGAGCCGGACGGATACCTGCAAACCGCCTTCACGCTCGACGACTCGAAGCAGCACTGGAACCCGCGATTTCGCGGCGACCACGAAGGCTACACGGCCGGCTATTTCATCGAGTCGGCCATCAACCACTACACGCTGACCAATGGCACCGACAAGCGCCTGTACAACGCGGCGAAGAAATTGGCCGATTGCTGGGTGGCGAACATTGGCCCGCCGCCGAAGCGACCTTGGTTCGATGGACATCAGGAAATGGAGCAGGCGCTGGTGCGATTCGGCCGCTTCGTCAACGACATGGAGGGTAACGGCGCGGGGACGACTACATCCAGCTGGCGAAATTCCTGCTCGATTGCCGCGGCGGCGGCAGCGAGTACGACCAGAGCCACGTCCCCGTCGAGCAGCAGTACGAAGCGGTGGGCCACGCGGTGCGGGCCGTCTATTCCTATTCCGGCATGGCCGACGTCGCCACGGAGACCGGCGACCTGGACTATCGCAGCGCCGTCATGTCGCTCTGGGACAACATCGTCAACAAAAAGTACTACGTCACCGGTGGGATCGGCAGCGGCGAGACCTCAGAAGGCTTTGGCCCGAATTATTCGCTGCGGAACAACGCCTATTGCGAATCGTGCTCCAGCTGCGGCGAGATCTTCTTCCAGTACAAAATGAACCTCTCGTATCACGACGCTAAATACGTCGATCTGTATGAAGAGACGTTCTACAACGCGCTCCTGGGTTCGATCGACCTGCCGGGCGAGAACTTCTACTACCAGAACCCGCTCGACTCCGGTTGGCCGCGCTATCCGTGGCACGGATGTCCGTGTTGTGTGGGCAACATCCCGCGGACGCTGTTGATGCTGCCGACTTGGACGTACGTCAAGGACGCGGACGGCATCTACGTCAACATGTTCGTCGGCAGCACGATCGAGGTCGAGGACGTCGCCGGAACCGACGTCGAAATGGTGCAGAAGACCAACTACCCGTGGGACGGCCACGTGTCGATCACCGTGAATTCCGCGGAGGAGAAGGAATTCACCATCCACGTGCGGTCGCCAGAGCGGAGCGTGAGCGGACTTTATTCAAGCACGCCCGAGGCGGACGGGATCACTTCGATCGCTGTCAACGGGTCGAAGATCGAACCGAAGATCGAGAACCACTACGCGGTGATTCACCGCAAGTGGAAAGCGGGCGACACGATCGAGGTCGAGCTGCCGATGGTGCCGCAGCGGGTTAAATGCATCGACGAGGTGGCTGCCGATCGTGGTCGCGTGGCGCTCAAATATGGGCCGCTGGTGTACAACATCGAGAGCGTCGACGACAACGAGCTGGATGGCGTGTTGGATCCGAGCGCGGAGCTCACGACCCAGTGGCGGCCCGACCTGCTGGGCGGCGTGGTCGTGATCAAGAGCCAGTTTGCCGACGGCAAGCCGCTCGTGGCGATCCCGAATTTCGCCCGCAACAATCGCAGTCCGCAGGGGGAGGGCGACAGGCGGGGCGGCGGCCGGCGCCAAGGACGGCCCGCCGGCCGGTCGCTGGTTTGGATCCGGGACGAGTGATTGATCGACACAACGAAGATCGAAGACGCCGAACTTCACCAGCTCGACGTCATCGAACAAGACTCGAAGACGGATTTTTGCACCCAACCTCTGTGGGATCGGTCTCTGACCGCGATTTCGCACTCCCGATCATCGCCGATGCCGAAGTTGAGCTACATCGGCGTCAGAGGCGTCCCCCACCGATTGAGATTCGGTGCAAGAAGCCGCGATGAAAATCAATAACGTCGTCGGTGGTTCCGGCACGAAGAAATTCGCCGACGTGCGCTGATTCGGCGCCGAAGTACGCGAACGAGAGAACCTGCAGTCCGAGTAAGGATTCAGCGCGGTCGACCACCAGCGGTCCGCGGAGATGAGATTTAGCGGATATGCGTACCGAAGTTTGTCCAATTCCCAGCTCAGTCAATTGGATAGTAACCCCAATCGGGAACCAAACATCAACTCCGTACCATGACAGCCGTATTCGGCGCACTGCGAGTGTAGCATACGTGATCTCGCGGTCTCCGATTCGACAACAATGCTAGTCGACCAAGTCGTTGCAGTCGATTACGGCAATTCAAACGTCTGACCATCGGCGCGATTTGCTAATGCCTGGAGCACACGCCAGTCGACGTCGTAAGAGATTATCTGAACCGAACCATCGCAGAGCGAGGCGTTAAAACCGCCGGGATGAGCCGACCCGAAGTTGTCACAATCGCCGCATATTATGCGCCTCTGGTATCGTCTACGAACTCAGTCAATGCAGCGTCGTTCTCTGGTTGCCTGCCCTCAGCTGGCTTGCCATCTACCTCCGGCCGGTGGGCGAAACGGATTCCTTCCCATGAATCGCCTTGAGTCCAGGCGAAATTGTCGCCCCACGACTTACCGTCGTATAGGTTGGACGGCACATATTTTTCGACGATCAGCATCGTTTTTGACGCACCATCGGTGATATGTTTTAGCGCAATCATAGGATTACGCAAGGGTGTCGGCGATTTCTTTCGGTCCGGATCCTGGGAAATGATAACGCCAGTTTGCATTGCTTGCTTGTCGTACGGAGAGGAAGGCTGGAATGGAGTGAGACCGAGCTTAGAGTTTCCGGCCTGGTCGGTGTCGCCACCATTTCCGGAGTAATCTGAGAGTAAGGCTCCGGTAACATACCCAAACAGCGTCGTCAGACGTGCGGCGTCGCCGGCTCGGGCACACTGCCTCGGTCGGCCCCTCATGCACAACGACTAAGTCGCTCGGCTCGGCCCACAGATTCGAACCCTCGATGTACGGCTGAACCTGATACATCCATCCCCATGCTTGATCAGCGAGGGTTGCCGGACGATCCGGCGGAGCGTCGGTGAACGTGGAGGATCCGAGAGGAGCATGACCTCCCGTGGGAAACACCTTCAAGCTGTCGTGATGTGTCAGGCAGGCCAAAGCCCATTGTTTGAGATTGTTAGATGCATTGCGAGCGGCGGGCAGCTTCGCGAGCCGCTTGAATGGCCGGCAACAGCAAGGCAACAAGGATGCCAATGATCGCGATGACGACCAACAATTCAACGAGAGTGAACGCGACTCGTCGGCCAACACTGTGCCGCTCGCGCGCGCGCTGCACCTGAATCGGAAACGGCCATTTTTGACTCCCGTTAGCTTGAAACGAAACAGCTCAGCCCCCGAGAAACGTCACCCCTCCGGATGATAATCTTTGGGAAATCGAGTTTGGCAAAATCGTCGGCGGAGACTTCCCGAATATCGCCGTGCAATTGTTACAACCATGCGCTTACCATCGACACCCTTGCGTTCATAAGCCAAGACGGTATCGGTGGGGCTATTGAATCCAAATTGAGACCCCAAACTGATGGCAAATTCTTCGCCGTCGCGCGTGGATCGCAAGTATCGCGAAGGATCCTTTGCGAACCGGCGCCAGGACTGCCTTAAGTTCATCCATCTTCTGGGGTGGACGGCCTAAATCGCGCGTGGCAATGCGATAGGTGGTAATAATTCCCCGTAGCATGCCGGGATCAGTCGGCGGCGCGGTGGAGTCGCCTGTTTGGCAACCAGCCACAACGAGCGACTAACAAGAGTCCCAGACCCCGGCGATTGCTCGTCGCCGACATCGGCCGACAATCCAGGCCACCCGGAATACGACGGTCCGACCGACGGACGCCGAATTGCATAACCAATCTTTCACGCAGCGACGCCACCGGCGTACCTCCCCGCCTGGCCCAACGCAAAACAAGCGGACGTTAGCCAGGCGCCGTGGAAGCCGAAGCCTGACCGAATCCGAGTCGCGGGCGATTTCGATCGCCTTGCCAGCGAATGCCCGACATTACTACCGCGAGTCTACCAAAGTTGTGCACGGAGTTCAATAGATTGTGCACAAAAACATGAAAAGTTCGGGAAAATCGCGGGACGAGGGACCGGTCGTCCGTTGGCGGGATTCTGCGGTGAGTTTACCGACGGAAACGGTCTCCGTTGAGGATGATTCGCGTTCGCTAAGTGGCCGGTTGGTCCGGTCGCAGCTGAATGTCCAATTCATTGGCGGCCGGACGGTAGTGCGACTCGCTGCCATCGGGCCAACGTACTTCGATCGCCTGGATCTGGTCCTTGGCCCCCAATCCGAAATGGAGGTTGGCTGGTTGCTGGGAGAGGTATCCGCCGCCGGCTTGCACTTCCGCAGTCTCGCGCCAACCATCGCTGCGGTGGACGGTCACCCGCGCCAACCGCGTTGGGGTTCCCAGCGGGGCCATGTAGTTTGACGGTCGCCAGCCGATTCTCACCGGGATGCTGATTCTCGAAGACCATGACGGGGGCGTTGTTGACGCCGACGACCAGATCGGGCCAGCGATCGCCGTTGACGTCGATGGCGAGGAGGCTCTTGGCATCGCCGGGAACGATCAGGCCACTCTCCGCGGAAGGGACGGGCGTGAGCGAACCGTCCTCATGGCCCAGCAGCAGCAGCGACATGCCGCCGTCCATGTGGCCGATCTCCCGCCGCGGCGCGTAAGAATTCTGGACGAGATAGCAATCCGTGTAGCCATCCGCGTTGAAATCGTTGAGCACGACGCCAAATACCGGCGCGACTTGCGCCAAGAGCGGCAGCGGCTCGATTGTAAAGTGTCCGCGACCGTCGTTACGTAGGATGACACTGTCGACGGAGTTGGCCTCCAGCTGGAGCGAGTTCTTGAGCGCGGCGTCGCCGAGCATTTCGGGGAGCGTGGCATCGGCAAATTCCTTGAAGGTCGGATAGGCGGCCTCGATGAACGGCATCGCCCGCTCGATTTCCGGTTTGCTCCGCGTGGGTACGAGCCGGCCATGCTCATCGTATTTGCCTTCCACTAGCAGCAGCTTGCCGTCGCCATTGAAGTCGCCATAGAACAACCGCGAGGGATGCTCGCGAGTGGGGCGGTAGGCGGTGTTTCGGCCGCGGTTGCCGACGACGTAGTCGACGTCACCGTCGCCGTCGAGATCGCGTCCGGCGATGGAGTTCCACCAACCAGTTAGGTCTTTGAGCCCGGCTTCGGCAGTCGCGTCGTGGAGTTTGCCATGATCATTGAGAAACAGCTTGATCGGCCCCCAGTCGTGCGTGACCAAGAGGTCGATCCAGCCGTCGCCGTTGACGTCGGACCAAAGCGCGCCGGTCACGAGGCCGGTCTTGAGCAGCTCGGGGGCCGCGTCGGAAGTGGCATCGCGAAATGTACCCCCGTCGTTGTTCAGCAGCCGGCTCCGTGGCGTTTGGGGATATCTGCCGGGAACGCAGCGGCTGCCGATGAATACGTCGAGGTCGCCGTCGCGATCATAATCGGCGGCGGCGGCGACCGAACCGCTGTCGCGCAAGTCGGGCAACTGATCGGGGGCGGAGCGGCTGAAGTTGCCGGCGCCATCGTTCAGATAGAGTTGATCGCGGAGCGATGGGTCGCCTGGCTCGCATTCGTTGCCGCCGCTGACGACCAGCAGGTCGGCGTCACCGTCGCCGTCGGCATCGAACAGCAGGGTGCCGATATTCTCGCAGGCAGCCGAGTCGTCGGACCAGGGAGGAAAGAGCTCGTCGGGCGTGGCCCATTTGCCGTTTCCGCGGTTGAGCAGCATGACGCCCCAATCGCCGACGGCGCCGCCGAGAAACAAATCGTCGCGGCCGTCGCCGTTGACGTCGCCGCAAGCCAGGCCGGGCCCCTGTTGGGACAAACGCATCGGCAGAAGCGGCTCGCGGGCGAAATCGTCGAACGACTTTTCGCGGTGCTTGAGCAATTGCATCACGTCGGCGCGGACAAACATCGGCGTCGTCTTTGCAGCCGCAGTGTCTTGCGGTGGGTGTTCTCCCGAGGGTTCGGTGATCGTGTAGAAGCGGTTGGCCGGCAGATTCGTAAGCGTTTGCCGCTGGCCGCTGGGCCACTCGATGACCAGCTCGTCGACCACCGCGGCGGTGCCGAGCCCAAAATGGACGGTCGGATCGCTGGCCGACATGAAACCGCGGGCCAGCGTCAAATAGCTGGCCTGCCGCTCGTTGCCGCAACGAATTCGCACGGTCGCACCGATCCCCCAGCGATTGCTCTGGGTACCCTGTAGGCGGAGACGAATCGCGTTGCCGCTGGTACCGTCGTTGCGGGCCACGGTGACCATGTCTTGAAAGTTGTTGATCACCAGGTCGAGGTCGCCGTCGCCATCCAGGTCGCCGAACGCTGCACCGAACCCGACGCCGATTTGATCGAGCCCCCATTTCTGGCTGACGTCCTCGAACTTTAAGTTGCCGAGATTGCGAAAGGCGAAGTGCTGCTCGCGGAGCGGCGTCTGGTTGTCCCAATAGCTGTTGTAGATTTCGGAGTTGAGCGGGCCGAGCTTCATGGCCGCCATCTTCAGGTCGCTGTTGCCCCAGTCGCGGCTCATGCCGTTGGTGACGTGCAAGTCGGCCTTGCCGTCCTGGTCGAGATCAACGAATCGCACGCTCCAGGTCCAATTGGTGCTCTCGAGTCCCGTGAGATAGGCGACCTCCAAGACCCGCTCGCAGCCGGTGCCGAGATAGACGGCGTTGCGCATGTATTGGCGTGGAGACGACACGTCGAGGAACCAACCATCGTCCTGGATGTCTCCCATCGTGGTGTTGGATCGCTCGTACGTGGTGGCCGACATGTCGGTTCCCACCAGATCGAACAAACCGTCGTTGTTCAAGTCGCCAACGTCGCAGCCCATCGAGAACCAGGGCGTGTGGGGCAGGACCTGCTGGGCGACATCGGTGAATGTGCCATCGCGATTGTTTCGATAGAGTCGGTCGGGGCCGTAGAAGTCATTGGCAACGTAAATGTCTGGCCAGCCATCGTCGTTGTAGTCCCACCAGGAGACGCCGAGCCCCTTGTGATTGCCGGTGATGCCGGCAGCGTCGGTGACTTCCGTGAAGGTGCCGTCGCCGTTGTTGCGGTAGAGGTGATCGTACTGTCCGGATTCGATGACGCCGTAGCTGCCGTCGGGCAGCCGCAGCGCGTCGTGGTACTGGAGATACTCGGTCGGTACGTGTGGCACACCGGAGCGGTCGTAGACGAGCGAATACTCGATTTCCTTGGCCGGAGGGATGTGGTTGGTCATGAGAAACAGATCGACGTCGCCATCGCGGTCGTAGTCGGCAAAGGCGGCCATGGCGCTGGAGCCCTGATAGTCGAGTCCTGCCTCTTTGCCGCGCTCGACGAACGTGCCGTCGCCCTGGTTCACGTAGAGATGGTTGGGGCAGTCGAAACCACACACATACAGATCGAGATCGCCGTCGTTGTCGACGTCGACGAACGTTGCGCCGGTGGTCCAGCGTCCGGGCGGGCTGAGAATGCCGGCGCGATCCGTGACGTCTTCGAAATGGAAGTTGCCCAAGTTGTGGTACAGTCGACCGCCGTCGGTCGAGCGCGGCAGGAAGACGTCGACGCGGCCGTCGCCGTCGTAGTCGCCCAGCGCGACGCCGCAGCCTGTCGTGTTGTTGCGCAGCTGGCCCGGTCGCTTAGTCCAGGCATGAAAGAAGTCGATGCCGATTGCCTTGGGGTCGAGGGTCTCGAACAGGTGTTTGCTGCCGGCCGATTCGCGCTTGGCAAACGGCACGGACTCGACCTTGCCGGCTGAGGAGGGCTCGGCCGCACGAGCAGTCGACTCGGCGATCGGACTTTGGGTGGATGCATCGGTGACAAGCTCCGAAGCCAGGTCGGCCCGGTGATCGGAGCAGCCTCCCAAAATGAGCAGTAGAATGCCGAACCATGCGAGCATTCGATCCGGCGTCGACCGCCGACGACAAGCGGTGAACGAATGGCGCGTTGCCATCAATCTATCCTTGACGAACTGCGGTTTTCTCGACAAGCGCGAACAATGGCCGAAGCCAGTTCGCCGAAAACCAGAAGGCGACGGAGTAACTACGACCAGCGGCATCGAATTGCCGCGCGGGCGACGACGGCCCCACAATCCATCGTATCACAAAAGAAGCGTCTGGCCGCAAGGTAGCAGCCAGACGCTTTCTGTACTTCCACGGCTGGCGACGCGGTGGTCGCTGATCAGCCAATATTCAATCACGATTTCCGCTGGCGGAATAGCCCGCCAGCCAGGCCCAAGACCGTCAACGCGATCAGTGCCAGGCTCGCCGGCTCGGGGGCGACAGTTACGTGCAAGGAAACGACGTCCGACTCGCCCCAGTCGTTGGTGGCAGTAATATTCCAGCGATATTCCCCAAGAGCTGCTGCGGATGGATTCCAACTGAAAGTCGCAGCAAGGCCGGGCTCCGTGCCAGGAAGCAAACCACCGGGACCGAATGTCGACCCCGCATTCCCACCCGCATTACCCGGATCGGCAACGCGGGTCCACTGCAAAATCCCTTGCATTGTCGAGTCCTCAATCACCTGGGAGATATTGGGGTCACCCGGCCGCCAGAGCAGCGAAATCTCAGAGTCCGGAAGATTGGGCGCACCAGGCGACGACAACGGATCGTGAATGTCCAGGACAAAATCGTCGAAAAGGGCGGTACTCGGACGCGGCACTTCGGGGGTGTTGGGATCCATGTCATCGTCGTATGTGCCGCCGAATAACATGGATGCTAAGCCCACTTGCATGCCAACGCTCGCGTCTCGCAGCGCGTTGCCTGCGGTTGGAATCGTGTGGCTCTGGAGCTGGAAGGTGGTTCCGTCGGTCGATACCGAAGTCCGGTATCCCACGCCACCAACGCGCTCCAGCTTTAACCAGATCGGGAGCGGTTCGGGATTGGGAAGCGTGTCGGGCGGCGGCGTCGGATTCGGAAACGTCCCCGGGTTAATGTCGACATTTAAGTCCGCCAACTGACCACCATTCTCGATCCGCTTGTTCAGCGTATTGCCCGAATCCGGGTTTGCCGCGTCAGTGCGGAAGCTATAAGCCGTCACGAAGCTTTCATCGGCGTTGTCGGCATCGGAGCCTGGCGGCGTCGGAGAATTGCTGGCCCGTGCGATCAAGCCTGCAGCCGACCAGAAACCGCTCGTCTGTGCGGCAATTTTCACGGTCGCGGTGAAATCCTGCCCGGCTGGAACCGAGGAGTATAGAAAAGGGGCGGTGGAGCGGCCACCCTCCCAGCCGACGTTGGTGATGCCGTTATCGTCGACGTGAAGCGCGCCAGCGTCACTGAAGTTTGCATCAAACGACCCGCCGGCGAGATTCGCCATGTTGAAGCTACCGTCCCAAATGCCGACCGGACCGCCGGAGAATGTACCGTCTGCATTGGTCGGCTCGCCCCCATAATCAAATGGGTCACCGTTGAAGTCATCCGACTTGACGACGGCAAACGCCGGGGTAGAGATCCACGACACAAGTAACAAGGCGGACCCGACACAGCCGAGCAGAAGGGCCGGAAGACCAGCAAATCGACGGATTCTCATTAGACTTGACCTCCCAACGAAAACTCAAGGAAAAGCAGATTCGCACGGGCGCCGAAGGCCGGCCGCACGCGGATGACACAGTCAACTTCCCGGAATCGTGGCCGAAGTTCCCGGAAAAGCCATGACGTTGTCCCAGCCCGTAATTTATACTGTGCACAAAAAATTGCAAGTCTTGTGCACAAAAAATCGTAAGAATTATTTTCGCATTGCCAGAGCGACCTAGCACGCCAACCAAGGCGTGACCGCCGGTTCCCGGCCGTGTTTTCGCTCCCTCCTGTAAAAAATGCGCCGGTAAAATGTGCACCCCATTGTCTCGGGATCAATCGCCTGGATTTTCAGCAAAATTGCTTGACGATCGTGCATCGCAACGTTATTCTGTACTCAATGTCAACTTCGGGCGCACCCAATAAATGCATCGGGCGCACTCAATATAAAGTTTTCGCGCGTCTTCTGCGGGCCTTCGGGGATCGAGTGCCTGGGTCCACGAATTGATTGGGAATTGCGTGGACCTGGTTACCGGAAGCGGTTCGATTTGGAGGGGTATGGACTATGTGGTTTCGGACGACTATCGCTGCGCTGGTCTGCGGTCTGATGCCGGCGATCAATGGATTCGGTCAGGTTCTGCAAATGGGCTTGGACGGTGTCGCCTGGGAGGACGTCGTGGACATGGGCAACCCCGTGACAAGCATCGACACGGGGCCGCTGTTGTTCCGAAACGTTAACGAAGCCGACTTGGTCTCGGTCAAGGCGAGGATTTCGGCGCAAACCGCCGGTTTCTGGTCGCAAGTCGGGGGTGATCGTCCGTGCGCCAAACCCGATTGATCAGACGATTGGCCAAGAGAACTGGCAGGCCGCTTGGAGCTTCCGTCCCACTGGCTGGCGGTCCCTTCACGCTGCAATCGAACTGGTCAACGTGGCCACCGGCGGGGAGAGCGAAATCAATAACGGAAATCTCACCGCCAACGATCTCACGTACGTGCGGTTGGATAATCTGGGCGGCGGCACGTTTCAAGCCTATCGAGGTAGCGGGACCTGAAAATGCAATTGTCTGGACGCCGGCGATGGACGCGAACATGGTCGCGGCGCCGCAAACGAACCCGAATTGAGCGGGATTCCGTTGCAAGTCGGCGTCGCCGGGGGAGCGATCGGCGCCTTGCCGGGAGCCAGCGTCCTGTTCGACTGGGTCGAAATTCAAACCACTTCGCAGACGTTCCGAGACGATTTCAACTACACTCGAGATCTCGCGACGGACGGTCTTCCGCCAGGAGGGATTTGGACGGGCATCGAGAACGCAACCGCGGGCGGCATTGAACTCGCGGGCCGGCGACTTGGGAGGTTGCGTCGTGTGCACGTGGAACACGAATGGATCGGGCGACTTCAACACCGTCGGAAATTGGATGGGTGACGTCAGCCCGGCGATTTTGCTCGCGCCAAATCGAAACGACACGACAGTGGTATTTGGCGCTGTTTCGGTTGCCGGTCCCGCGACCGTCTACACGAATAAGAACGTGACCGTCAAGCAGATTGACTTCGACAACGCCACGAACAGCCTACGTCGTTGGAGGTCGCCGGCACCATCACGTTGGACTCCAACAGCGGTAACGCGCTGATCAACGTGATCAATGGCTCGCACGAGATTCAGGCCGATCTGATCTTGGCTGACAATGTAACGGCTACCGCGGCCGCGGGTACGACCCTCAACATCAATGCCTCGGTGATTCTCAATGGCAAGACATTCACCACTGCCGGTGCCGGTACGATCAAATTGAACAACGGCACGATCGCGGTCGGCGGCGCCGGGGGGGGCAGCGGACAGTTCGTCAACGACGGCAACTTGAGCGGGCTTGCCGCGGTTGAAGGGGATTACACGCAATCTGGCGACGGCAGTTTGGCCGTCGAGCTCGGTTCGAGTAGCGTGATCGACGTC
Organism: uncultured Planctomycetota bacterium; assembly: GCA_963808175.1. Lineage (GTDB taxonomy): Bacteria > Planctomycetota > Planctomycetia > Pirellulales > Lacipirellulaceae > DASYDU01. Next base: position 11,570 of record CAWEEU010000011.1, read on the forward strand.
TTGGGCAGTGCCGCACTGGACGGGACGCTAGACGTGTCGCTCGCCAGTGGGTTTTTGCCGGCTATCGGCCAGTCGTACACGATCCTCAAAGCCCAGAGCGTCACCGACAACGGCCTGGTATTGGGCGGCGACGCGGCCGAGTATGTTCCGGCTGGCGTGGGCGGCAACAGCGTGTCCTTGTTGGCGGTGCCAGAACCGACGTCGATCTTGCTCATGACGTTGGGTTTGACGGCTTTTTGGGTCTCCGACTATGGCGCAAGCGTGTTAGTTGGCTGATGCCGGCGGGTTTGTCCGCGACGCGGGTCGCTGAACTGATTATCGCATTGACGGTTCTCGGAGCCGCAGGCGGCTGAGGCGGACGTGCTGACCTATGGCCCCGCCAACGAACCAGTGACTTACCGCGACGAGTTCGACTCGTTTTTCGATTACGAAGCGGCCAACGGCGGCGTGCCGACAGGCACATTGACTTCGTCGTTGGGTGGCAGCAAATCATGGACGGCGGTGTACAACGCACAGAACGGTGGCGACGTGGTCAATTTCCCCGGTTTCCCGCCGGCATTTCAAGCCAACGGCAGCTACATGGGTACGCCGGCGCCGGGGATGTTGATCATCGAGGACCAGGCAGTTCATCCAAATACGGATCGCCACTTTTCTGGGAGTCGGCTGGGAATCGGCAGAGACTAACGCGCCATTTTTGCACGCCAACGTCGACGCGGGCGACAATTTCCAAGCGACCATCAAGATTAGCACACAAACCGCGGGCAACTGGTCGTATGCAGGTTTAATCGCCCGTCGCGCGGGCCCGACTCCGGGGGCCGGGCCGGGGGATACGGTCGATCCGACCGAGGCCTTCCTGACCACCGGCAGATTCAGCAACACGCTCGACGATGATACGACGCCAGACGTGGACGAAAGTCTAAGCGCCACGATCCTCACGCAGAACATTGGCGACTTTGACGGCAGCGGCATGTTGGGCGGCGATCGGGAGCTCCAGACGCCCGCGATTGTCGGCCGGCCGCTGTGGCTCCGCCTGACGAAGGAGGCGTCGCGATTCACTACCTCGACCTCGATCGATGGCACGACGTTTACCAACCAAACCGTCGTTACGCAGATCAATCCTTTGCTAAACACGCCCGGTGAGCTCTTGGAGATTGGTCCGATATTCGCAATGCACCCGAATCCGGCCGGCGCCGGCGTCGCCCAGTTTGATTTCTTCGAAGTCACCGTCTCTAAGCAACAAATCTTTCAGGACGCCCGCTGGACTCCCGTGGCGAACGGTCTAGGTAGCGGCAACTGGAACAGCGGCAACAATTGGGATTCCGACAGTGCTCCCGGACAAATACCGAATGTCAATTCCGTAAATGTCGAGCTGGGCGACGGGAACGCGAGCTTCGGTCCCGCAACGGTTTACAACAACTCGGCCGTCACCATTCGCTCGCTGACCTTTAACAGTCCGAACAAGTACGCGGTCTCCGGCGCCGGCAGCATTACGTTGGAGCCGTACTCGTCGCACGCGACCGATCCGACAGCGACCTTTATCAACGTCAACAGCGGCGCACATGAAATCCAGTTGAAAATGGGGCTCAGTTCGGCTGCGTCCACGACGAACAATCGAATCAATGCCATGCCTGGAACTCGCTTGGACATCAACAATTCGTTCGATCTCAATGGCAAGACGATGACCATCCAAGGCGGCGGTACGGTGAACTTCAATAACAACATTGATTTGCCGACCTCGGGCACGATCCTTGTATCCGGCGGCGTCTTGGGTGGCTCGGGGAGGATCAATGGCACGGTCACCAATGGCGACGCATCGAATCCGGGAACGGTTTCGCCGGGAACCAGTATTGGCACGCTCACGATCGAGGGCACCGGGTCGGGCACAGCGTTCTCTCAAGCCGCGTCCGGAATACTGAAAATCGAATTGGGCGGCACTGGCGCCGGGCAATTCGATGTGCTCAACGTGATCGGCGGTAATGCGTCGCTCAGGGGCAAAGTCGACGTTTCCCTGGCCGACGGATACATGCCGCAGATCAACGACACGTGGGAGATCATCAAGGTATCGGGAGCGATCCTCAGCACGGGATTCACGTTGGATGCCTCCGACTCGCCCTACTACTCATTGACCGTCAGTAGCGCCAATCACAACGTCATTCTCAAACTCATCAGCAACCCAGTCACCGGAGTGATCGGCGACTACAACGGCGACAACAAAGTCGACGCGGCCGACTACACCGTGTGGCGCGACCATCTCGGCACGTCGTTCGTGCTGCCCCACCGCGATCCGGCGAATAACGGCAACGTCAGCGCGGCCGACTACACGGCTTGGAAATCGCATTTTGGACAGACATTCCCTGGCAGCGGTTTGGGCGGCGGAAGCCTGGCAGTGCCGGAGCCGACGGCAATCGTGCTATTGCTGTTTGCGGCTGCTATGGCCGGGAATGGCAGACTTCGTCATCCTCGCCGGCGATGCTTTGCCTGAGTGCACAGTCTGCAAAAAGTGTACTAAGTCGATGGCAAGTTGCCACCGCGAGTGACTTTCTTGGCGGTCTCAATTTACAGCTTGGTTTGGTGACTTTCGTGTGTTTAGCTGGCGGTGCATTTGGGGCAGTGCCGCCGCGTAGGGACGATCGAGAGGAGGAACGATGCATGGAGCCTTGAATGGTTGTCGTGCGCACTTTTCACTATCCCGTCGGCGAATTCTTCCGTGCTGCTGGTGGGGCCTGGCAGTGCTCGCGTGCGTTTTTGGGGGACCGACTTGTTATGGTGATATCGGCTCCCAACTTCTGGTCGATTTGCCGGGCGGGAATTTCACCGACCAGATGTATACCGGAATCCAGCAGGCGGCTGGTCGCCCCAATGATCTATTTGTCTCGCGCGCCGACGGCAACATCTATCGTGTCGATCTGACCACCAACACGCAGACCCCTTTCGTGACGCTGCCGCCGTCGGAAATTGACGCTGGCGGCGGCTATTGGGGACTGTTGGGTTTCACGTTCGCACCTGACTTCGCGACCAGCGGCAATTTGTATGTCCACGTGGCAGACGACCGAAACGAGGATGGGTTGCATCATCGCATCTACATTCGGCGGTACACGTTGACCAATCCGCTGTCGGACACGCCAACGCTGAGTGCGCCAACAAACCTCCTCCGGTGGGACCAGGGTGATACGGCATTTGATCCCAACTATGGCGCAGATCACAGCGGAGGTTGGATCGGATTCCAACCGGGCGACCCGAATACGCTGTGGATCACCAGTGGCGACACCGGCAACCAAGAGGGCAGTGCACGCGACCGGCTTCGCACAGGACAGGACCCGACCGATCTGCGGAGTGGCATTTTGCGGATCGACGTCAGTGGCACCGGCGCGGGCGAGTTTGGCAATTATGCGATTCCGAGCAACAATCCTAACGCCACCGGCGACCCGCAATATAGCACCTGGCGGCCCGAGGTATGGAGCATTGGTCTTCGCAGCCCGTGGGGGGCCAGTTTCGACCGCGCCACGGGCGACTTTTTTGTCGGTGACGTCGGCTCATCGCTGATTGGTGGCAATACGGGTCAGGAAGAAATCGACTTCGAGCGCGCTGACAGTCCGGGAGGACGGAACTACGGTTGGCGGATCATGGAGGGGACAACGTGCCCCAGCACGCAAGATGGTGGCGTTAGCTGTGATCCGAATAATCCTGATCCGAGTTTCACTCCACCGGTTTACGATTACCGCTACGGCGGCGGTTACGGGTCGGGCGGTGCCGCAGAGTTTGAAGGCCGCTCGGTCACTGGCGGCTACGTCTATCGAGGGCCGATCGCCGAGTTACAGGGCAAGTACATCTTCGGCGATTGGGCCAGCCACCAGACTTGGGCGATCGAGGTCGACCGCGACGCCAACGGCGGGCTAGGCGGCGTCGTGCCCGGGTCGCTGGTCAATCTATCAGCAGCGTTCGATCGGCCGACGGCAGCCGGCACCAGTGCGGCTCAGTGGCCAGACGGCGTTCGGCGAGGACGAGGCCGGCAATCTTTATTACGTGGAACTTGGCGGCGCGTTGTATAAGATCTGCTCGGATTGCGGGCCGCAGACGCCGGTGTCTACTCCTCTGAAGCCGTTGCCCGCACTTCGCGATGATTTCGATGCGAGCTTCAATTATCAATCGGGAGGCGTGCCCGCCGGTGGAATTTGGACCGCGACTCACAACGCAGATTTTGGCGACACGTATAACGCAAATACCTCCAATGCGGGCCAGCTGACGATCGGCATGGAACCGGTCGGATGGCAAGGCAACGGGGAGGATACTGCCCCATTTTTGTACCGTGAGATTCCGGCGGAAAACTTGGCCGAAGTCCGAGTCAAGATTTCATCGCAAACGCAAGGGAATTGGTCGTCCGCTGGCATCTTAGTCCGGGCGGCCGGGCCACTCGACGACGATCCAAGCAACGACAATTATCTTTCGGCCCATTCCTTTCAGGGCGATATCAAGCTGCAAACATCGAACGTCATCGGCGGCTCTGAGGATGAGGGTGGTGTAGCTGTATCGGTGGACGACTTGCAGTTTCTGCGGCTTGTGAACAATGGCAACGGCAAGTTTGAGATCTTTACCTCGCCCGACGGAGACAATTGGACCTCGCGGACCGTTGTGACCAACGAGGCGCTGGCGTCGGGCATGCTCGAAGTCGGACTGTGGGCGGGTTCGTATGGCGGCGGCATCTCGAACGGCGACGCACAATTCGATTGGGCGGAGATCATCCTGGGCGTTCCCGCCGGCGACTACAACGAGAATGGCATCGTCGACGCCGCCGACTACACTGTGTGGCGAGATTCGCTCGGCCTGGCAGTCGAGAATTGGAGTGGTGCCGACGGCGATGGTGACGGCATGATCACCGACAATGATTTCGCGATCTGGAAGCAGAATTATGGCCTGACGATTCCGAACCTGAACGGATCGGGGGGCCTGGCCGCGGTACCGGAGCCGAACGCCGCGGCCCTGATCGCCGTCCTCCTCGGCGCCGGCGGGGCCTGTCGACGCAGGCGTCCACACCGACGTCGTTGACCGGCGGTTGGTCTCGAGTCTTCAAATCCGCACCCCCAGCAATTTGACCCCGCGGGATCAATTTGTTAGGCTGGACAAATGTGTCATTGTGCACCAAATCTAGCCCGCGCGGTCGCCTCATGAATGCTGCTGCAGGCCATGTGCTGCGCTGTTTCCTATATGTAGGAGTCTGCCTCGCAGTACCGGTACAGGCAGACTCTCCGGCCCGGATCACCGTCGACGCGGGCGACGTCGGGCCCTCCGTGAATTCACGGATGTACGGGATCTTCTTGGAAGAGATCAATCACGGAGTGGACGGCAGATTGTACGCTGAGATGATCCGCAATCGGGGCTTCGAGGATTCGCGCCCGCCGGAGGGCTACTATCTCGTTGACGGCCGCTGGGTCGACCCGGGCGGATTCGACTCTGGCTTCGGCGAATTCGGCTATACCACGGATGGCATCCCGTTTTGGACGCTGCTAGTCGATGGCGGTGCGCGAGGCTCCGTCCATCTCGAAACCTCTGGCGGAGTGACCGAGGCGTCATCGTATTGCGCCGGCTTGAGGCCGACGATCTGGCGACCGGGCGCGTCGCGCTGGCCAACGACGGCTTCTTTGGCATTGGCGTCCGACAGGGAGTGACTTACGACATCTCGCTCTACGCGCGGAGCGAAGAATTCACCGGTCCACTTAGTGTCCACTTGGAAGACTCGGCTGGTAAGATCTGCTCAAACGAAGTTAAGTTCGATGGCATCACGGACAGCTGGCTGCAGTTCCGTGATGCATTGACCGCCACGGCCACCGACTCCAAAGCGCGATTGGTGATCGGCATGGGGGTGACCGGCCGCGTTTGGCTCGACTTTGTCTCTCTGTTTCCCGCGACGACGTGGAAAAACCGGCCGAATGGTTTGCGGACCGATGTCGCTCGAATGATCGCAGCACTGAAACCGGGCTTCGTCCGCTTCCCGGGCGGCTGCGTAGTCGAAGCGGGGACCGTGGAAACCGCCTACAACTGGAAATTGACAACCGGCCCAGTCGAGTCGCGCCAGGAGCGCTGGGGTCCGTGGAACTATCGGCGCACCCAGGGCATGGGCATCTTCGAGTATCTGCAATTCTGTGACGACCTGGGTGCGGAACCGCTGTACGTCGGCTTTTGCGGTCAGACGTGCATCTTCCGCCAGCGCGAGCAAGTGCCGATGGACCAAATGGATTGGGTGCGCGAAAACTTTCTCGATTTAGTCGAATACGCTAACGGCGCGACCGATTCGCGCTGGGGCGCGATGCGGGCGGAGGCGGGACACGCGGCGCCCTTTGAGCTGCGTCAAATCGAAATCGGCAATGAGAACCAAGGACGCGAGTTTGCGGAGCGGTACCGATTCGTCTACGACGCACTCAAAGCCAAGTATCCCAGCCTGAAGTACTTTGCGGATCTTTCCTGGACGAGTCCTGAGTCGATGGGCGACTGCGCAGTTCGACGTCGTCGATCGGCACTACTACAATTCGCCGCGTTGGTTCCTCGCGCGATTTCACGAGTACGACCAGCGGAGCCGGAACGAGCCACCGCTGTATCTGGGTGAGCTGGCCGTGACCACGAACGATGCGGGGCCGCAGCGAGGCAATTTGCTGGCGGCGCTCGCCGAGGGTGTTTTCCTACTGGGTTGCGAGCGCAATGCGGACACAGTGCGAACGGTGTCGTATGCACCGCTGTTGGCGAACGTCGCGGGTCGCACGGCCCTCACCGGAGCGCCGCCCCCCTGGCACGCGATGATCTATTTCGACGGCACGCGTGTGTTCGGCACGGTCTCCTACTACTTGTGGAAACTGATGAGCGTCAATCGGCCGGACGAAATGCTGGCCGTCACCACCGAGTTTCCCGAGGCCAAACCAGTGACGATCGCCGGGCAAATCGGCGTCGGCACCTGGGACGCCACGGCGGAGTTCAGGGACATTCGAGTCGAGAGAGACGGCCAGCTCGTGTTTCGCGGCGAGGACGCGCCGACCGGCGACGCTTGGCAGTGCGACGGCGGTCGCTGGACTGCCGAGAACGGTGTGTTTCGGCAGCGTCGTCGCGGCTATGGAATCAGCTACTTCGGCGACCCCAATTGGTCGGACTACATGCTCACGCTCAAGGCCCGCAAGTCGAGCGGCGGCGAAGGATTCCTGATCGTCTTCGGCCGCCAGGGTTCGGACCGCTACTGGTGGAATCTTGGCGGTTGGGGGAATCAGCAACACGCGATCGAACAGAACCAGTCCCCGGTCGGCCGGCCGGTCCGCGGCAGGATCGAGTCCGATCGTTGGTACGACGTCAAGATCGAGCTTTCGGGCCAACGCATCCGATGTTACCTCGACGGCAAGTTGATTCACGACGCGACCGTGACGCCGCCCCAGGAGTTCTTCGTCAACGCGGGGCGCGACCGGGACGATGGCGGCATCGTGCTCAAGGCGATCAATACGGGGCCCATTCCGCAACAGGCGACGCTCGTCGTCCACGGCGTAAACGACATCGCACCCCAGGCCGCGCTCACGGTGCTGTCGTCCGCGTCGCTGATGGACAACAATAGTCTCCGGCGGCCCGCTGCGGTCGTTCCCGTCGAGACAGAAATCGCGATCGCCGGTACGGAGTTCGAGCACGAGTTTCCGCCCCGGTCGTTGTCGATCATACGCCTAAAACCTCAATCCGAATGAATGCGGAGAGCACGGCATGAATACGAATCTATCGTCGGCGTACGGCGGCTTGGGACCGTGGCCACTGTTGATACTCAATTGCGCTGCGGCGGTTTGGTGCGCCGCAGGTTTCCTCCCACTTAACGCTTGGGCTGAGCCTGTGCCGCCGGCGGTACCCGACGTAGCCCGCCCGCTGCCGCTTTCGGACGTGCGGCTCACCGGCGGCCCGCTCAAGCATGCGCAAGAATTAGACGCCGAGTATTTGCTCAAACTCGAACCGGATCGAATGCTGGCCTACTATCGGCAGTTGGCGGGTTTGGAACCGAAGGCGGAGGGCTACGGCGGTTGGGACGGCGGCGGCCGGCAGCTGACCGGCCACATCGCCGGGCATTACCTGTCGGCGGTGAGCCTGATGTGGGCCGCCACTGGCGACCAGCGGTTCAAAGACCGCGCCGACTACATCGTCGCACAATTGAAGGAAGTGCAGGACGCCCACGGCAACGGGTTCGTCGGCGCGCTGGAAAACTGCGAAACGCAGTTCGCCGAGGTGTCGAAGGGCAACATCCGCTCCGGCGGCTTCGATCTCAACGGGCTTTGGTCACCCTGGTACACGCTTCACAAGACGTTCGCCGGACTGCGGGACGCCTATCGCTACACGGGGAACCAAACTGCGCTCGACGTCGAGGTGAAGTATGCCGCCTGGGCGGAGGGAATCCTGGCCAATCTCGATGACGCCCAAATTCAGAAGATGCTCAACACCGAGTTCGGCGGCATGAACGAGGTGCTGGTCGACCTGTACGTCGACACGGGCGACAAGCGCTGGCTCGCACTCTCCTACAAGTTCGAGCACCACGCCATTCTCGATCCACTCAAGCACCAGCACGACGAGCTCGGCGGCACGCACGGCAACACCCAGGTGCCCAAGCTCATCGGCTCGCTCGCGCGGTACGCGGCGATCGGCGACGAGCCGGACGGCGTCGCGGCCCGCTATTTTTGGGACCGGGTCGTAAATCATCACAGCTTTGCCACCGGCGGACACGGAAAAGACGAATACTTCGGCCCGCCGGACCGGCTCAACGACTTCGTCGACGGCCGTACGGCCGAGACGTGTAACGTCTATAACATGCTCAAGTTGACCCGCAAGCTATTCGCGCTGGACCCAGACCCGAAGTACGCCGACTTCATGGAGCGGGCCCTGTTCAATCACATCCTGGGGTCCATCGACCCGGAGGACGGCAGAACGTGCTACATGGTGCCGGTCGGCCAGGGGGTCGAACGGGAGTATCAGGACATGTTCCGCAGCTTCACGTGCTGCGTTGGCTCGGGAATGGAGAGCCATGCGCTGCATGGAGATGGGATCTACTACGAAGCAGCGGACCGACTTTGGATCAATCTCTTCGCACCGTCAGTTGCCCAATGGAAAAGCGCGGAGGCCACGCTGACGATGGACACTGATTTTCCGGAAGGCGATTCGGCCACGCTGACGATCGAGCTCGAAGCGCCGAAGGAGCTGACGCTTTCGCTGCGTCGGCCTCCTTGGGCGGGCGAGGGCTTCACAGTCGAGGTCAACGGTGAACCGGTCGCGGATTTGCCGCCGCCAGACTCCTACGTCGACCTGAAACGGAACTGGAAGTCGGGCGACAAGGTGACGTTGAAATTGCCGAAGCAGCTCCACCTGGAACCGCTGCCGGACAATCCCGACCGCGTCGCTATCCTGTGGGGCCCGCTGGTGCTGGCCGGCGACCTGGGGCCGGAGCGGCGCCGCGAACGGGGCCGCCGCCGCGGTGGTGGCCAGTCGACGGAAATCCCCGTCTTTGTCATCAACGACGAGCCGGTCGACCAGTGGCTTAAACCGGTAGCCGGCGCCGACGAAGCGGAATTCCGCACGGCCGGCGTAGGGCGCGAGCACGACGTCGACTTCCTGCCGTTCTATCGTCTGCAGCGCCACGTCTATGGCGGCTACTGGGACCTGTTTACCGATGCCGAGTGGAAGCAGCGGGCCGCGGAAATCGCCGCCGAGCGCGAGCGGCAGCAAAAACTCGCCGAGGCGACCGTCGCGTTCGTTCAGCCGGGCAACATGCAGTCGGAACGCGACTTCAATTATCAGGGCGACGAAGCCTGGCCGATGCGCCGGAGATCGAGCGGGCCGCTTCGGTCGAGGCTGGTTTTCATTCGAGCTGCCGATCGATTCCACCCAGCCGACGACGCTCGTGGTGACTTATCGCGGGGGCGAGCGGCGACACGAGAGCAACTTCGAGATTCAGGTCGATGGCCAGCAGCTGGCCAAGGAGACGCTTGCGTCGGGCCAGACAGCAAAATTCTATGACGTCGAATATCCCGTGCCCAAGGAGCTCGCGGCGGGCAAGGACAAGATTACCGTTCGCTTCCAAGCTGCGGACCGCAGCGACATTGGCCCGATTTTTGGGCTGCGTACGATCCGCGCCGCCGCGAAGCCTTAGATGTACCGACCCGACTGTGAGAAAACAACTATGAGACTTTTCGACTCGATTGCGCTGTTGACGATGCTGCTGTGTTTTGCCCATGTCCTCCCGCTGCAAGTCCAGGCTGCCGAATCTCCCGGCACGACTGCGGTGACCGCCCCACCCGATTCGTTCTTCGAGATCGTCGCCGAGCGCGATCGTGACGCCGCCCGCGAGTTCTACAAGAAGTACATCGACGTCAACGGGATGCCAATCGTCGCAGCTGAGGAAGTCGCGGATGAAGCGCTGCTACGCACGAAGGAGATCGTGAGCCACATGCTCTCCGGGCGGCCGGACGTCGTCGAACAGATGGTCAAGAACAAGATGTACTTGATCATCATCGGTAAGGATCAACTGTATTGCGACATGCCCGAATATCGCCATGCGCGGAACAAGGACTACATGAACGAGCGCGTGCGGGGCACAGGCGGCCGGCCCACCAGCTTCGGCGAAGAGAACCTGCTCAGCCTGCCGATCGATCGCTACGACGACGAAAGCATCGCCGTACACGAATTCTGCCACACGATTGACGGCACGCTGAGATCGCTCAACCCGGACTGGCAGCCGTGGAAGAATGCCGTGTATCAGAACGCGGTCTCCAAGGGCTTGTATAAGAACGTCTATGCGGGCAGCAATGCCGGCGAGTACTTTGCCGAAATCGGCCAATCGTATTTCGACTGCAATCGCGTCAACAATTGGAACCACGGTCCGGTGGGCACCCGCGAGCAGCTTAAGACTTACGACCCGGAGGGTTACGAGCTGGTGCGGCGTACCTTTAGCTTGGTGCCCGAGGAGGATTGGCGGTACTCGTTCCTGCGGCAGAATCCGGTGGTGATCCCGCCGCCGGAGAAATTCAAGATCGACCCGTATTACACGAAGTTCACCTGGGCCCGCGAGTTCCCAGTCGTCGGACGCCAGGCGAGCGACGAGGCCATGCTCAAGGCGAACGACACGATTCGCAAGATGTTTGCCTATCGGCACGACATTCTCAAGGCGCTGATCAACAACAGAGTCAAAATGGTGGTGCTGGGGCGCGATGAGAAGCTCACGGACCTGCCAGAATGTCGCAACATGAGCCGGCGATTCGGCTTCGATCCGTTGGCTCGCGTGCTCAATTATTCGCCTCGCGCCAAGTTGTTGGTCGTGGGCGAAGAAAACGTGCTGGCCGAGCCCGGCGCGCCCAACGTCGACGACTATCAGGTCATTCGCACGATGGCCGATGCCATTTACCAGGTGACGGGGACGCGCAGCGAGGACCCCCACTGGGACGAGCGCGGCCGGGACGTCCAGCAATACGAGCTGCGCGTCGAGCGGATGGACCGGCGGTTCGACGCCAAGCTGCAACAGGCGTACGAGCGGGCGATCGGCGAGGGCAAGTGGCGCGGAACGCGGGCGGTTCACAATCCCGTTGCCTACTGGTCGACCGGAGTGTTGGCCTATTTCGACGCGGCCGGGCAGGATGCGGCGCCTCCCGGCGCGGCCCATCCGATCCTCACGCGCAAGGCGCTCGAATCCTACGACCCCGGCCTCTACGCGCTGGTGAACGAAACGATGGCGTATGACGGGCGCGTCGACTGGCGGCTGAACGCCACGCCGAAATAGGGACTGACAATGTCTGCTCGCCGCTCGATTTGCCGTCTGCCGCTTGCGGCAATTGCAGCGCTGCTCGTTTCGAGTGGGGCGCTCGCCGACGTCGGAGTCGCCGCCAGGGAACAATTGGACGCGGGCCAGGAGCCCAGGCAATTCGACGTCCAATGGGACGACGGCCAGCTGGTGAGCCTGCGGCGCGTCGCCGACCGGTTCGACACACAATATATTCGACCCCGAGCCGGACTCGGTGACGTCGCGATCCGCTATCGTCGTCCCGGCGGTGCGTGGCAAGCGGCAAACACCGCCGAAATGGCCGAATCGGGACGAGTGGCGCTCACCGCCGAACCAGATCGCCACAACTATCAAGCGAGTTATTCGTTCCGCGATGCGACGGGAGCGATTCTCCGAGCGGTGGTCCAGTTCGACGTGGGCGCGACCGCGATTCAGTGGACGATCGAGCTGAAGAACGCTTCCAAGGAGCCGGTCGAGATCGGCGATTTGGCGCTACCGCTGCCGATGAATTCGGTCTTTCTCGGCGGGCGTGGCGGTTCGTCGGCCGTCCTCAAGCACAGCTTCATTTCCGGCGACGGTTCATTTCTGTTCTGGATGCGGCCGAACAGCGTCGGGCCGTATTTGTTGATGACTCCGCTGGCCGGCACTCATCTTGAGTACTGGGAGGTTGGGTCCGGTGCACGGCGAAGAGGCGAATACCGCGTCTTCATTCACTCCGCGGTGGCCGGACCCGAGGGCGAAGAGCACGGCGGCAAATGGCGCCAACCTCACACGAGTCTCACGCTCGCGCCGTCCGACCAGCCGGGCGACAGCCGCACGTATGGTTTCCAGCTGCAATGGGCCGACGACTACGACGACATCCGGCAGCATCTGGTCGACGATGGATTGGTCGACGTCCAGGTGGTACCGGGCATGACCGTGCCGAGCGATCTGTTTGCCGAGATCGCACTGCGAAGTAAAGAGCCGATCGTCGGCGTCGATGCCGAGTTTCCGGCCCAGACCAACATCGAATCTCTCGGACGTCGTGGCGAATATCAGCTCTACCGCATCCGCTTCGGCCGGTTGGGAGAAAACCGTTTGAACGTACGATTCAGCGCCGATCGACACGTTTATCTCGAGTTCTTCGCGACGGAGCCGGTCGAGACGATGATCAAGAAACGCGCCGCGTTCATCGCCCGTTGCCAGCACCGCGATCCAGCGAAGTGGTACAACGGCCTGATCACCGATTGGAACATGGATGATCAAGTGCTGCCAAGTCCCGATAACTACGACCGCATTTCCGGTTTCCGCATCTATGCGGTCACTTGCGACGATCCGGGCCTGGGCAAGCCGGCGTACGTCGCGGCGAAGAACGCGGAATACCCGGTGCAGGAGGAAGTCGCGGCGCTCGACTACTATATCGAGCACTTCGTGTGGGGCGGCCTGCAACGGACGACCGACGAGACATATCCCTACGGCATCTATGGGATTCAAGATTGGAAACGTAACCGAGCGAGCAGCGATCCGGGCCGCAACGGCCAATTGCACATTTGGCGAGTGTACGACTACCCGCACATTGTGCTGATGTACCACAGCATGTACCGAGTGGCCAAGAACTTTCCCGAGGTCAATACGCAGCTGACGGCCGACGAGTATCTGGAACGGGCGTACGGCACCGCCAACGCGATGTTCACGGTTCCGATGGCGGTCGAAAAGTGGTCGGCCCTTTGGACCGGTTTTTACAACGAAGTGGTGCTCGTCGATTTGATCCGGGACCTGGAGGCAGCCGGCAAGCAGACGGAGGCCGACACGCTCCGCAAGTATTGGGAAGAGAAGGTGAAAATCTTTGCCGGCGGCAAGGCCGACTTGTTTCAGTCCGAGTATCCGTTCGATTCGACCGGCTTTGAATCGACCGAGGCGCTGGCCAGGTACGCTGTGGAACATGCCGAGAGAGCCGGAGATCACGACCTCGGCATCTCACTGGCCGACGCCAAGAAGTTCATGGACACGCAGATGGCCGCCAACATTTTCTGCCGCGGTTCCATTGAGCCGGCGTACTACTATCTCGGCAGCGACTATCGCGGCAGCGCCGGCAACAGTTACACGCTCAGCTATATGTCGCAGATGGGGGGCTCGTCAGTGCTCGACTATGCGCTCAACTTCGCGCCGGAGCCCGGCTTCTATCTGCGACTGGGATACGCGTCGATACTCAGCTCCTGGGCGCTTTTGAACTCCGGCACGCCAGAGTCGAACTGCGGTTATTGGTATCCCGGCAAGGCGAACGACGGCGGTGCCGGCGGCGGTTTCGAGCCGGCGCCGTTCGGCACGACCTGGCTTGGGCAGCCGCATCACCGGGGCGCCTGGTACTACGCCTGTGAAATCGACCTCGGTTACAGCGGCGCGCTGCGGTCGGCCGCCACGGTGCTGGCCGATGATCCGATCTTCGGGCGATTTTGCTTCGGCGGCGATTGGCGAAAGACCGACGATGGCTGCGAAGTCGTGCCGAAAGACGGCGTGAGGCGACGATTCCACGCGCTGGTGAGCGATCGCCGGCTGCACTTAATTCTGTCGCAGGACCGATATCTGGCGGGAGAGCCGCTCCGAGTCAACGACGACTTATCGGCAGTAAGCTTCCGCCTCGAAAGCGACAATCCAGCCGAACATACGGCCACGCTGAGGGTGTCTGGAATGCCGCCCGGCCAGTATCGAGTCAGCGACGAGCATCAGCTCATATCGACGCTCGCGCTGGCCGACGGGCAGGCGTCAGTCGTCGAGCTGAAAGTTCCAGCCGGTGGCAAGTCTCTGCCGATTACCATTGCCAAAGCAGAGGGCCCCGCCGAAAAATAGACGTCGCCGAGAAGATATTCGATTTCGCCAACTCGAGCAGGTGCAACATGACGCAAATCCGTTGTTTGGAGGCCAGTCACCGGTTTCGAGTCAGCACAATGATATTGATTTCGCTGCTTCCGGTGGCAGTTTGCGGGGAAGCAGCCGCAGATTCGGCTCCAGCGGACAATTGCTTGCCGGTGAACACGTTTTCGATCGTCGCCTTCGATCCGCAAAGCGGCGACTTGGGAGTCGCTGTGGCCAGCCGAGTGTTGGGTGTGGGCTCGATCGTCCCCTGGGCGAAGGCGGGCGTGGGGGCGATTGCCACTCAATCCCAGGCCAACACGGCCTACGGTCCGGACGGTCTGAATTTGCTCCAATCCGGCAACACAGCCGAGCAGACGCTCCGGCGACTGCTCGACGCCGATGCCGGCCGCGCCGATCGCCAGGTCGGCATCGTCGACGAGGAGGGGAGGGTGGCCGGCTACACTGGGGCGAAATGCAACTCCTGGGCGGGCGACGTGCAGGGTGAGCACTACAGCGTGCAAGGCAATCTGCTCACCGGCAAAGAAGTGTTGCAGGCGATGGCTTCGGCCTACGAGCAGGCGCAGCAGGCCAGTGACAGCGAGCTTGCCGATTGGCTCATGGCCGCGCTACAAGCGGCCGAATCGGCGGGCGGCGACAAGCGCGGCAAGCAATCGGCTGCGCTGCTGGTTGTGCGGGCCAATGCGGGCTACTTTGGCAACGACCGCTACGTCGACCTGCGCGTCGACGACCACACCGAGCCGGTTGCCGAGCTGGCTCGATTGCTCGCACTACATAAGACGGAATACAAATGGCCGCACACGCATAAACCGGCGCGGAAAGTCGCAGCTTCGAGTGCTGCGAAGTCGGATTCGCCTGCGGCATCGGAGCAGGCCGCCAAGACGAACTATCCGGCTCCAACCGCTGGCGACTATGTCCTCCGCAGTTTTCGTTTCCAGTCGGGCGACGAGTTGCCCGAGCTGCGGACGCACTACCTCATGCTGGGCAAACCACAGCGGGACGACCAAGGCGTGGTTCGCAATGCCGTGTTGATCTTGCACGGCACCACCGGCAGCGGCGACCAGTTTCTCCGCCCGGAATTTGCCACCGAATTATTCGGCGTCGGCCAACCGCTCGACGCGAGCCGTTACTTTATCATCATTCCCGATAATCTCGGCCACGGCAAATCGAGCAAGCCGAGCGACGGCCTCCGCGCCAAGTTTCCGCGGTATGGCTATCGGGACATGATTGACGCGCAATACAGGCTCCTCACCGAAGGGCTCGGCGTGAACCACACGCGGTTGATCCTCGGCACGTCGATGGGCGGGATGCATTGTTGGCTCTGGGGACAAATCCATCCCGACTTTATGGACGCGCTGATGCCCCTGGCCAGTGTACCGGACCAGATTTCCGGCCGAAACCGCGTGTGGCGACGAGCCATCATCGACGCGATTCGCAACGATCCTGATTGGAACGAGGGAAATTACACGGACCAGCCGCAGAGCCTGAACGACGGCGCTCGAGGTAATGTACTTCATGTCGAGCAACCCGGTACTGCGATTGCAGGAAGGGCCGTCGCTGCGACAAGCGGACGAGGCGCTCGACAAGTACTTTGCCGAGCGGACGAAGGAATACGACGCGAACGACGTAGCCTACGCTTTCGACGCATCATTTGACTACGACCCTGCACCGGGCCTGGGGAAAATTACGGCGCCGCTGTTGGCCATCAATTCTGCGGACGACTTGATCAACCCACCGGAACTGGGCGTCTTGGAGCGCGAAGTCGTCCGGGTTCCACATGGCCGTGCCGTTGTCTTGCCGCGGAATGACGTGACCGTGGGGCACGGGACGCATACGAAAGCGTCCGTCTGGAAGGATCTGCTGGTCGAGTTTCTCAAGGAAACGGAATCGGCAAATTGACGTCGTTGCGTGCGAAACAGACACTCACAGCAAAGAATTTGCTTGCGAGGAACGCTATCCGACGTCAGATCGAGCTGTCGACAATTTGACTCTCGGGAACGGTCGTCGATCGCAGCTGCCAGCTCGCGGCCTTGGGACGCAGGCCGAGCTCGACCAGCAGCGGCGCGAGCACCGGCTCGATCTCGGCTTGAAGCCCACGATTAGCGTAACCGACCCAAGCCACGTCGTACTCCGTGTCGAGCGGTGCCATGACGACGCCTCCCGCGGCGTCGGTCACAATGACCCCCGCTTCCTCCGCAATCAGTTTCGTGCACAGATCGTACGGATGGCAGAAATGGCCGGGTTGACCGCCGCGAGCAATAATGATCGGTGCCACAAGCGGTCGAAGATCGGCGACAAAACGATCCTGTCCCATGAGCAGTCCGTAGAGCTGGCCTCCCGTGCAAGCGTACTGGTCGGTAAAAACCGCCGCCTCACCCGGGCTCACCGGCCCCAACAGTTGCTCGCAGAGTGCATCATCGAGCGTGCCGAGAATATCGCGGCCACCGGGAAAGAAGCTGCAGATCGTGGCGAAACCGTCGCGCAAGTTGCGTGCGGAAGAGGGACGAATCACCAGTGGCGAAGATTCGCCGGTCAAGCGGTTATAGCGAACGCCCTCGGTCCCGCCGTCGCGGAGTGCCCACAATTGGTCACATAGATGTTGTTTGGCGAGCGGTATTTCTGTTTGCACGGCCAGCTCGACGTCGGCCAGCGAGGTTGCCGGACCCCGATTGCGGGCGATGCCGGTGAGGACCCATCCAGGGCGCTTCTGATACATCAGGCCCCGAGTGCCGTCGATAGGATCGACGATCATCCGCCAGCGGGCATCCGACGATCGGGCAGATTCCGGCAGCGTGATGCTCCCACCCGGTAAGCCCTCGCCCACCAGAACGATCGGCTCTTGGCTGGCGAATTCCCGGCTTACTCCCTCCACCAAGGCCGACTCACTGATTCGGTCGATCAAATAGGTGACGTCGCCCGCTCCGTCGTGGACCACCGTGGCTAGTTCTTCCGATTCGTATCGCTCGCAGCCAGCGATCACAAGATCGCGAATCCAGCATTGCAGCTGTCGCACGGGCTCCAGAAATTGCTCAATTGACCTCACGAAACGCGTACCTCGTATCGTCGCCGGGAAACGTTCGTCGAGCGCGCCCGAACGTCAGGAGCTTGCCGATGAGGACAGATCGGGTGGCCGCAATTGTCCGATCGAGTCGAACTTGGTCGCCGGCCTTCCATCATCGCTTAGTCGCTCCAGCGAATTCCATTACACGCAACTATCGACCCGCTGCATTGGATAATGCGCGAGCTAGGATTTTTTGTGCACAAAATATATATTTTGAGCATAACAGATGACGCTCATTCGTCCAGAGCGTAGCGAGATTTCTTAGTGATTTTCGAGACTTCTCCCCCAAAGCGGTGGTCTGCCGTGCTCGATTCTGCAATTCGCCACCCACCAGGAGTCGTCCTTGATTCTAATCGAGCGAGGGGCTCAAGCCGAGCCAAATCTCAACGAAAAGACCTCGGGCCGGCCGACGCTTCGGCTTGCGACGGGTTAGTTCCGCAAGCCCGTTTTGACGCCGAGATTCGTTGCCGCTCGACATTTCGAGTCGACTCATCGAGCGAGAAATCCGCCTCGATTACGCGAGCAGCGGCAAGATTTCATGCCTAGGCGACCACTTCGGCCCTTGGTACTCATGAGACGCCGACGTGGCGCGCTCGCCAGGTCGTGTGGAAAACAGCGCTATGGAATGTACATGCACGTCCAGCGGAGAGGACAGGATTCGAACCTGCGGAAGGGTGTGACCCCTTCACCGATTTAGCAAACCGGCGCATTCGACCACTCTGCCACCTCTCCAAACCCTAGAATACTAGGTTGTTTTTGAGTTTTCGTCAATCATACTGAAACTAGCACGATACCCGTTTCGATACCAGCGACGGAAAAAAGGCTAGATTTCAGCATGAAGAAACCCAAGAAACCTTACCATGACTTCCCCCTGTTTGCCCACCCCAACGGGCAATGGGCTAAGAAAATTCGCGGTCGGCCACATTATTTCGGGGTGTGGGCGAAGCCACAAGCGGCGCTGGAGAAGTACCAAAAGGAACGGGACTACCTGTACGCTGGGCAGGCTCCGCCCGATGAATGCGAGACACTGGCCGAGGTGCTGGAGGCATTCAAGGCCGACAAACAGCGTTGCCTGGACGAGGGCGACATTAACGAACGGACGTTCGGCGATTACAGGGCGATCTGTGCCGCCATAGCTAGACTTGGGAAGCATCGACCGATCAAAGGTATCGGCAAGGCTGACTTGCTCAAACTACGTGAGCGGTTGTCTAAGGGCAAGAATGGGCGTCAACTATCGCCCGTGACGTTCGGCGTGAAACTGACGTTCGCCCGCATGTTTTTCAAGTACGCCAACGAGGAACACGACGCGGGTATCAAGTACACGAAACCGCTTACCTCCCCTGCCAAGAAACAATTGCGAGAGAGCGCAATCAGGCTGCCAAGAAACTGTTCACTGCTGAGCAATTGCGGCTGCTGATTGACTCGGCAGAGCCATACATGAAGGCAATGACTTTGTTGGGAATCAATGCGGGTTTCGGTCCCGCTGATTGCGTAGCTTTGACGGCTGCTGAAATTGAAAATGGTTGGTACAATTCGTTTCGCGTGAAAACGCAAGTACCGCGACGGGTTCCCTTGTGGCCGGAAACAGTCTCGGCAGTAGAGGCAATCAGCAACGGCGGTTTAGTCTTCAATGGTAGGCTTTGGAGTAGACACCACTTCGCTAGATTCTTTAAGACTCTCT
This sequence comes from uncultured Planctomycetota bacterium, assembly GCA_963808175.1. Classification (GTDB taxonomy): domain Bacteria; phylum Planctomycetota; class Planctomycetia; order Pirellulales; family Lacipirellulaceae; genus DASYDU01. The sequence continues at coordinate 30,929 of CAWEEU010000011.1, forward strand.
GCGAAGATTGCGAAGTGTACCGGGAGGGTGTCACCACTCCCTACAGCCTACGGCGGACGTTCCAAACAATCGCAAAGACTGCCCCCGTGAATCAATCAGTAATTGACCGGATCATGGGCCACGAACGGCCAGACATGTCGGAAGTCTACAACCAGACGGTGTTTGATGGCGAACTACGCAAGTGTGTGAACCATGTACATGACTGGTTGAACGGCAAGATTACACTCGCCTACCGAAGGTGTGCGGGCAACTGGTTAGAGTGGGTTGGCTATTGGCGCGTAATCGACGAAGAAACTTTTGATGTTCGCTTATTCAACTTCCTGGAACGCTACCTTGGGCAGCAGCAATTCAAAATCAGAAACGGCGAGCCGCAAAAGGTATCAGCAAGCGTCAGTCCAACTTTGGTGAACAGCGTCAAGCTGGTGCTCAAAGCCAAGCTGCGAACGGAAACAATTGGCTGGCAAACATGCACGCTTCCGGGTGGTATACCGTTCCGAGGATCAATAGTTGTCGGCAAGCACGTGCGCCCGGCGTCCGCCGATTTCTTTGATCCTAATCCAATTCCCCACTCTTTCACCTACACAGAGAACGAGCCAACCCACCTGCTGGAAATGCTTAGTAGCTCTGGCGTGCGACCCGACGAAGTTGCCACTATCCAACAGTTCTTCGGTTACTGTCTGACACGCGAAACCCGACATCAAAAGGCGCTGGGGTTGTTCGGTCCTTCACGTTCGGGCAAAGGCCGCATGATGGCTGCTGCCCGTTGGCTAGTTGGCGAGTCCAACTACGTAAGTAAGGAATTGAACAAGTTCGGAAATCAGTTCGCGCTTGGGAATCTCAAAGGCAAATTGCTGTGTGAATTGCCGGATGAACGGATCGACTCGAAACGCTTGCGCGTAGCCTTGAGTCGCTTGCTGAAGATCATTGGCGAAGACGCAATCGAGTTTGAACAAAAGGGCAAAGACCCAGAGACCGAAAAGCTGTTCTGCAAGATCGTAATCGTCAGCAATGAGTTGCCTGAATTGAACGACGAATCGGGAGCGATGCTCAATCGCCTACTCATTGTTGAAACGCGCGTGAGCCACGCGGACAATCCCGACGAAACCCTGGAATCCAAGATTCTGTCTCAGCCTGATGAACTGATTTCATGGGCATTGCGTGGCTTGTGGCAATTGCAAGAGCACGGCTTTGCTCAGCCAGAGAATGGGGCAGGCGAAAAGTATATGCAGGCCAATGCGCCTATTCGATCTTTTGTCAACGAATGTTGCGAACTCAGCGGTTCCGTTCTGAAGGACCAACTGTTTGCCGCATACCAAATGCACACTGAGGAACCCGCCTGCAAAGCAGATTTCTTCAAGAATCTGCGCCCAGTAGTTGACTTCAACGAAGAGAGAGTCAGGGACGGCAGCCAACGTGTTCGCATTATCCGTGGTCTTAGTTTGAAGGGGTGAAACATGATTCCGATTGACAACGCATTAGCAACTATACAGTTCGGCGGCGAAGTGTGGGTCGTTCCCATTCACGGTATCAATAGCAACCGTGACGCACTCCCGGTGGCGCCCGAGAATCCTGGCCGATTCCTCGAGGCGCGGTAGTAGTATTTTAGGCCGCAAACTAGGAGCCGCAAGGGGAATTGGTGGTTCGCTTGGCGGGTGACGCCGAGCTTAGGCAGCGGCCGTGATTCGCATGCCGTAGAACGATCGCCAAACGAATACCAGCGACACGACGAACAATCCCACCCCCAGCCACACCCGGTATTCCGGGATCGTGATGGCGAGCTCCACCGCCAGCAGGCCGAAGAGCGTGGTGAACTTGATGATCGGGTTCATCGCCACACTGGAAGTGTCCTTGAACGGATCGCCGACCGTGTCGCCGACGACCGAGGCTGCGTGCAGCGGCGTGCCCTTCTCGCGCAGCTCCACTTCGACGATCTTTTTGGCGTTGTCCCAGGCGCCGCCGGCGTTGGCCATGAAGATCGCCTGGTACAAGCCGAAGATGGCGATCGAGATCAAGTAGCCGATGAAGAAATAAGAGTCGATGCACGCGAAAGCAAGCGTCGTGAAGAACACGGCCAGAAAGATGTTGAACATGCCTTTCTGAGCGTAGTGAGTGCAGATTTCGACGACGCGTTTGCTGTCTTCGAGCGAGGCCTTCGACGTGTTGTCGCCGAGCTTGATGTTGGCCTTGATGAATTCGACGGCCCGATACGCCCCGGCCATCACCGCCTGGGTCGACGCGCCGGTGAACCAGTAGATCACCGCTCCGCCGGAGACCAGTCCCAATAGGAACGGGGCGTGCAGCAGCGAGAGGTTCTCGGTGTTCGTGGTGAGGCCCTCGGTGAGCGTCAAAATGATCGAGAAAATGAGGGTCGTCGCGCCGACGACGGCCGTGCCGATGAGCACCGGCTTGGCGGTCGCCTTGAACGTGTTGCCGGCACCGTCGTTGTCTTCCAAAAAGTGCTTGCCCTTTTCGAAGTTGGGCTCGAAACCGAAGTCGCGTTGGATCTCCGACTCGATGTTCGGCAGCTGCTGGATCGTCGAAAGCTCGAAGATCGACTGCGCGTTGTCGGCGACGGGGCCGTAGGAATCGACGGCAATCGTCACCGGGCCCATGCCCAAAAAGCCGAACGCCACCAGGCCGAACGCGAACACGGAGGGCGCGAGCATCAATTCGCCGAGCCCTTGCTGGCTGACTCCGTAGCCGATCGACATCAAGGCGACGATCGCCAACCCCATCCAATAGGCGCTGAAGTTGCCGGCGATGAAGCCGGAGAGGATGTTGAGCGACGCCCCGCCCTCGCGCGAGGAAGTGACGATTTCCTTCACGTGGGCGGAGCTGGTCGACGTGAACACCTTCACGCACTCGGGGATGATCGCCCCGGCGAGCGTGCCGCAAGTGATGATCGTCGAGAGCTTCCACCACATCGTGCCGTCGCCGATGTCGTGGATCAGCAGGTACGACACCGCGTAGGTGACGGCGACCGAGATCAGCGAGGTGAGCCAGACCAGCGTGGTGAGCGGCTTCTCGAAGTCCATGTGGTCGGCCTGGGAGTACTTTGCGTGGGCCATGGCCTGGTTGATTGCGTAGGCCCCAATGCTGGTGATCACCATCATCACCCGCATCACGAAGATCCACACCAGCAGCTGGACCTGCAGCGCCGGCTGAACGGCGAGCAGGATGAACACGATCAACGCCACGCCCGGTGACGCCATAGGTCTCGAAGCCGTCTGCCGTGGGGCCGACCGAGTCGCCAGCGTTGTCGCCGGTGCAGTCGGCGATGACGCCGGGATTGCGGGCATCATCCTCGTCGATCTTGAAGACGATCTTCATCAAGTCGGCACCGATGTCGGCGATCTTCGTGAAAATACCGCCCGCAATGCGGAGGGCTGCCGCCCCGAGCGACTCGCCGATGGCGAAGCCGATGAAGCAGGGCCCGGCGAACTGGCCCGGCACGAACAGCAGAATCGAGAGCATGATCGCCAGCTCGACGCAGATCAGCAGCGTACCGATGCTGATGCCGGCCTGCAGCGGTATTGCGTAAATCGGATAGGGCTTGCCGGCCAGGCTGGCGAACGCGGCCCGCGAATTGGCGTAGGTGTTGATGCGGATGCCGAACCAGGCGACGCCATAGCTGCCTGCGATGCCGACCAGGCTGAACGCGACGATGATCGCCACCTTCATCGGCGTGAACTCCGCCCCGCGGAGCCAGCCGAAGTAGATCACCATCACGGTGCCGATGAACACCTCCAACAACAGGATGAACTTGCCCTGCGTCGTGAGGTAGGTCTTGCAGGTCTGATAGATCAATTCGGAAACGTCGCGCATCGATTGATGCACGGGAAGATTGCGGAGCTTGAAAAACATCACGAGGCCAAACAGTGCACCCAGCCCGCACACGCCGAGTCCGGCCAGCAAGAGTTGGCGGCCGGTATAGCCGGAGAATGTCACGGAGCCGACGTCTGGCAGGATCATGCTGGCTTCACTGGCCGACGCGACGGCGCTCGACACCAGCACCAAAAAGGCCGCGGCAAATGCCGCGCCGCTGAATTGACCGGCTCCCAAGAATCGGCTCCCTGTCGTCGAACAATTGCGCATCGTCTTCTCGATTATTGACTACGTAAACCCTTAGAATTAACCAACTTAAGGATGGCCGAAATGCGGTTCCGGCAATGGGTATGTAAATGTAGCACACACCCTAGGGGGTCGACTATGGGGATGCGCGTCGAGCGCAGATTCCGCGTTTCGGAGCGAAATCGTCGCTGCCGCGAACCGCGCCGCGGGATGCGAATCGGCCCTAAACCGACGACTCGACCGCCCGCAATTTCCTCGCACCATCGCTGAATTACCAGGGCGAGATTTGCATTGCGATCGGTGTGCTCTACGGTGCGCAGGGAGGCGTCGAGGGCGTCGAGGGCACGGCCGCCGGGGAGATTTTGTTTCGCCTTGGCGAGCGAGGCGGTGAGGAGTGCGTCGCCGGCGAATTCGCCGTTCACTTCCGCTCGCATCAGGCCGCGATAAAACTCTTCGGCAAAGGCCACGACGGACCGCAGCCGCTCCCGACGCGCGGACGCTTCCTTACCCGCGTCGTCGACAAACGTCTGAACTGCTTTCGCCAAGCGGACGGGGTTCGGCGCCGCACTCGACAAATCACTCAACAGTTGAGCGCGAAACTGCCAGATTGCCGGATCGGCGATCGCGCGAACCCGCTCGACGCTGCCCTCACCGATAGGATGCCAGGCGGACGGACTGCTCGCTGTCGGTAGCGACGCCGGTCGCGAGCAGAATCTCCGCGAGCAATTCTGGTGCGAGCGGTTGAAATCGCACTACCTGCGACCGCGAGCGGATCGTCGGCAGCTGCTTGCTCGGGCTCGTGCCGATGAGGATCATCAGCGACCGCGGCGGCGGCTCTTCCAGCGTCTTGAGCAGGCAGTTGGCGCTCTCCTGGCTGAAGTGGTCGGCATCGTCGACGATCGCCACTTTGCGTCCGCCCAAAAACGGTCTGAGCGCGATCCGATGGCAGAGGCCGTCCTGGTTGCGGTGCTCCTTGTCGCCGATGAATAGTTCGAGCGGCAGCGTCGATTTATCCTTCGGCAGCGCGACGACGTCGAGGTCCGGATGACTGCCGGCGTCAAACAACCGGCAGGATTCGCAGCGATTGCAGGGTTCGAGCGGGTCGGCTTCCGGCGAGGCGTCGCTCGCCGGCCGTTGACAGAGGAGGGCCTTGGCCAGGGCGAGCGCGAATCGCTTCTTGCCAATGCCGGCCGGGCCGACGAACAAATACGTGCTCGCCAGCCGGCCGCGGCAAACCGCGTTGCGGAAGCGTGCGGCGACGTCGTCGTGACCCAGGATGCCTTGGAACATGGGAGGGTTGAGGGTTGAGGGTTGAGAGACGATCGCCGGAGGCTTGAATTGTAGGGGCTTGCGGATTTGCGTGGAAGTTGTCGAGCGCGGCGTGGTACACTGAGGGCGAAATTCTACTCTTCCGGCTGGTCGGCCACAGTATGGCAACTCCTTCGACGGAAACTCTGGCGGTCAAGTGTCCCAGCTGTGGCGCCCATTTTCAGGTTCCCGCGCGATGGCGGGGCGCAAGGGTCGCTGTGCCCGCTGCAGCACGGTGTTCCGCGTGCCGGCGTGAGGCGGCGAATCGCGCCGGCGAAGCAACGCCAAGACCGAGCAGGTCCCACAATACATCCCGGTCCAATGCCGCGTTTGCCAGACGCTGATGTACGGCCGGCCAGATCAAGTCGGCCAGCCGCTAAAGTGCCCCGACTGCGGCGCCCAGACCATCGTGCCGAAGCCAGCACCGGTGAAGCCGCCCAAGCCGCTCGCGGCAATGGAAGGCGAGCAGTACGAGCTGTGGGGCGTCGACGAAGCGCCGTCCGTGGCCGAGATGCTCGCGGCCCAACCGAAATATATACGCCGTCGAGTGCCACGTCTGTCGGACGCTGATGTACGCCACCGAAAACCAGATCGGCAAAAAACTTAAGTGCCCGGACTGCGGGACGCTCTCGGTCGTACCGCCACCAGAAAAACCTGAGAAGAAGCCAGTCATTGCCGAGCGATGAGTTCGATTTGGAGATCGACCCGACGCTCGACCCCGGCGAACGGCCGCCCGTCATCGTGCCACCGCGGCGGCCGATGCTGTATGAAGATGAAGCGGAGGCGGCGCGCAAACAGCAGGAGGAGCGCGAGGCCCGCGGCGAGCGACGCGGGCCGCGGTACGATAAGCGGGGACACGCCGTCATGCCGCCTTGGCCTCTGGCAACGCGAATCTTTTCGATCCTATGGACGCGTGGCGTCGTCGCACGCTGGGCAGCGTTGACATTGACCTGGTACTTATTGGTGAGTCCCACGTGGCTGGCCTCGCTGACGCAAATGGGGCCGATCGCCGCGATCCCGATGGGGATCATGTCGATGATCTGCTTGGTCGTCTGGTTCATGGCTTTAGCGGCCATCGTGATGGCCGTCATCGTCGACAGCTCGGAAGGGAACGACGAGATCGAAAACTGGCCGACGACAAATCCGATCGACTGGGCCGGCGAGTTTTTCTATTTGCTGTTTGCTTGCCTTGCTAGCCCACTGCCGGGCTGGTTGATCGGCCGCGTCGTGCCCGATTTGATCGCTCAAAGCCTGTTGTTCGTTGGGAGCATCGTCGTTTGTTTGCCCGCGATGATTCTCTCCCAGCTCGACGTCGGTTCCGGGTTCGCGATCGCCTCGCCGCGAGTGATTACCAGCTTTGCGCGCTTGCCTGGCACTTGGTTGATGTTCTACATCGAAGTCACCGCACTGATTGCTATCTTGGTCGCGGTCACGATCGGCGCCGTCACCGTCTCGCCCTATTTGGCAGCTGCGCTGGTGCCGTTGTACATCATGGCCGTATTCATCGCGGCCCGCATCCTCGGCCGGCTCGCGTGGAAGCTCGCCGAGACGATGCCGGCTCGCGAGTAGCCGACTCGATCGAGTGGCAAGCGGATGAGCGTTGCGGGTGGTCGGCCCGGCAGTCCTGCTCTCAAGATAACTCTCAAGATATGTGCGCTGCGATGCCGAACGATCGCGTCTGAGTCCAGCCGCCAGAGGCAGAAGAAAACTCGGCTACGGGACGACGTCGGGCGATTGCCATTCGCTGGAGAAGGAGTAGACTCAAGTTAGGATAGCTGACTTGACCGGATCACTCGTTCACCTGGAGGAGTCACACCATGTCAACTGACGTCATGCATTCGAGTTCTGCGGGTGCTCATGAATTGCACTCGCTCCGCAATCAATGGTGGTGCTTTCTGCTGTTGGGCGCCGCGCTGGTCGTCCTCGGCTCGCTATGCATCATCGACCCGCTCGTGCCGACGCTGGCCTCGGTCGTCGTGCTGGGGTTTTTGCTGATCGCCGCCGGCATCATCCAGGTGGTCACCGCCTTCTGGGCCGGCAAATGGAGCGGCATGTTGCTCCACATCCTGATCGGCGTGTTCTATGGCGTGGTGGGATACATGATCGTCGACGCGCCGGGAGTCAGCATGTTGCTCTTGACGAAGTTCATCGCCATCTTCCTGATCGTCAGCGGGTTGTTTCGCATCGTGTCGGCGCTGGTGGCCAGGTTCCACGATTGGGGCTGGGTGCTGCTCAACGGCGGCGTGGCTTTGCTCTTGGGCATCATCATCAATCGCCAGTTACCGTCGGCCGCCCTGTGGGTCATCGGCCTGTTCCTCGGCATCGAGCTGGTCTTCAACGGCTGGGCCTGGATCATGCTGGCCCTGGGGCTGAGGTCGGCCGCCAAAACGGGCTAGCGGTCTTCCTTGGCAAAGCGCCAACTTTGCGACGAATGAAGATTGCGAAAGTCCCGCTGGTCGACGTCGCAATGACTCGCCTTTCGCCTCGAGCCAGAGGGAAAGTGCGATACGATTGTCGGCGCTCGATTGCGTCTCCGCCATCGAGTGCCAAACGGACGAGGAATCGGCTGATGCCAATTCCTCGTCCGCACTAAATCGACCAAGCCAGCGGCGAGCTCGGCGCTGTTACGTCCACGCGAATGGCGACGGGGAACCGACGGTCGACAGCGCCGTGGCGACGGGTGCTGAGGCGTTCTCGGTCGGGATCTCCAGGACACGCTCTAACGCCTCGCCGTCGCCGAATCGTGTGGCATGCCCTTCCATTAAATCCAAATCGTGGCCCGACCAGTCGCGGAATTCCGTCAGCCGCAGGCTGCGAATTCCCAGTCGGAAATCGGTGACCGTCAGAGGACGGGCTCCGCCATCTCGCAGCTGTAATTGCTGGTCGATGAACAATGGCAGTATTTTCGCCAGTCGTGCGTAATCCATGACTCTCTTTTGCTCCGTGGTGGATGGTGTAACTTTGGTTGCACGTTCAACAGAACGCAACCGTGTGTAGATCGCGCTATCTTGCGGTAAAGATTTGGTGAAGCGCGAACCGGTAAGGGTTACCGATGGCGGGGTGACTTCTGGAGCCGGACCGCTGTTGGTTCTCTCCAATCGTAACCGACAGCTGACAACCGCAATAGTCACGGCTCCGGCGACGCGATTTGTGTGCCAATCAACCACCGGCAAACATGCACAGCAACAACACCCTTGCAATTACGGGAAAACCGAACTGCTAGCTTTCATTAGGTGCACTTGGCAATATTCGCCAGTGCCAGCCGGCTGAGCAACCGCTGCCCAGACGATCAGCATTTGCGCATTCGCGTCCAAGTGGCGTGTCGCAATCGCCACATAGGAATTGCTGCATACGCACCATCGAACTCCAAGCGGACGTGCGATGACAGACCGCCGCTGTGTCACGCTTCCGAGTCAATGAGGCCCGGGCGACGGCAGATTGGTGCGGCAAAGTTCGCACTCGCCATAGGTTGCCATGCAGTCTCGCATCGAGGCGTGACTGTTTCGGAGCGGCGCGGCGGACCCCATGGAGCCGACTAGCTGAAGTAGCGAACCGCGTTCTGAAACACGCGCAGGCCCTCGCCCCCTTCTCGCTTTGGCCCGCGGGTCCAGGTGGGGTGCTGCGTGGGGTCGACGAAGCGTTCAGGGTGGGGCATCAGGCCGAAGACGCGGCCCGTCGTGTCGCAAATTCCCGCCACGTCATCCACTCGCGCCGTTGGGGTTGTCGGGATATTCCACCGCTTGCGGTTTCGCTGAGTGCCGCGCGGCATACTTGAGTACCAGTTGCCCATTCGCCCGCAGCGTATCGAGCACAGTTGATCACGCGGGACGAACCGGCCTTCGCCATGGGCGACGGGGAGTTCCAGTTCTTCGATGCCGCTGAGAAAGACGCACTTGTCTCCTTTGACTCCGAGCCGCACCCAGCGGTCTTCGAACTTGCCCGAGGCGTTGGCGGCGAGCGTGGCCTGCGGGCCGGCGGCGTCGCGCGGCACCAGCAACTGCGTCTTGAGCAGGATCTGGAAGCCGTTGCAGATGCCGAGGATCAGTTTGCCGGCGTCGCGGAACTTGGCGAGCACGTCTGCCAGGTGATGGTCGATCTGGTTGCCGAGGATGCGGCCGGCCGCGACGTCGTCGCCGTAGCTGAATCCGCCCGGGAGGCAGAGGATCTGAAACTCGGCCAGCCAACTTCGGATTCATCCAGACAGTCGATTCACATGCCACCGCTCCGGCACGCCACCCGCGAGCGCAAAGGCGTACGCGGTTTCCTCGTCGCAATTGGTGCCAGGGGCTCGGAGGATCAAGACTGCGCGGTGCCATAATTCGCTTACCAGCGGAAGGGAGCTTGCCAGGCCTCTTTCAAAGTTTCGAGGTCCGCGTCGACGACCAACTGCCCGCCCACTTTGATCGTGACGCGTCCGCCGTCGGTGACGGTTCCGATCTTGTCAGCGGAGTTCCGGCAAGCGTCTGTTCAAACTTCGCTGCGTTCTCCGGAGTGACCTCGCACACGAACCGAGTATTCGACTCGCTATAGAGTGCGATTTCCGGCGCGACGCCATCTGCCAACTGGACGCTGGCCCCGTAGCCGCCCGCGAATGCCATCTCCGCCAGGGCCACGGCCAGTCCCGCCTTCGCTCAAGTCGTGGCAAGCTTCGCACGAGCCCGGCGTCGATCGCCGCGGTGCACGCGCAGCGAACGTCTGTTTGGCAACCTTTGGATCGACCGTCGGCACCTGGCCGCCCTCGAGATCGTTCACGAGCGCAAAGTGCGACCCGCCAAGCTCGTCCTTTGTTTCGCCGACCAGGTACAGCAGGTTGCCCGGCGACTTGAGGTCCATCGTGACGCAATTGGCCGACGTCGGCGATCTGGCCCATCGCACTGATCAAGAGCGTCGCGGGGATGGCGATCGTCTGCCGCTGGCCGGCGGCGTCGGTGTAGCTGAATTCGTTGTTGAGGCTGTCCTTGCCGCTGATAAACGGCGTGCCCAGGGCGAGCGACATGTCGTGGCAAGCCAGCGCTGCCCGGACCAGGCTACCCAAGGTCTCCGGCTTCTCGCAGTCGCCCCAGCAGAAGTTGTCGAGGATCGCGATCCGGCTCGGGTCGGCCCCCACAGCCACGCAGTTCCGCACCGCCTCGTCGATCGCGCTGGCGGCCATGTGGTAGGTGTCGAACTCGCCGTAGTGCGGATTCATGCCGCAGGCGATCACCACGCCGCGGCGCGAATTGAGCACCGGCCGCAGCACGGCCGCGTCGCTCGGCCCGTCGCGCTCGACGCCGACCAGCGGCTTCACGACGCTGCCGCCCTGCACCTCGTGGTCGTACTGCCGAATGATCCATTCCTTGCTGGCGACGTTGGGCGAGGCGAGGATCGCCAGCAGTGTCTCCGTCCAATCGTCGCGCGCTGGCAACTTGATCGCTTGCGGTTTAGCAGCCTCGTACACGGCCTGCCGCACCACCGGCGGCCGCCCCTTGTGCAAAAACTTCATGTCGAGGTCGGCCACTTCCGTGCCGTTGTACGAAAGCCGCAATCTTCCCGTCGGCACGAACCGCCCGATCGACGTCGCCTCGACGCCTTCCGATTCGCAGAGCCGGTGGAGTTCCGGCCACCTGTCTTCCGGCACGGCGACGACCATCCGTTCCTGGGCCTCGGAAATCCAGATTTCGGTGTACGAGAGTCCCTCGTATTTAAGCGGCGCCTTTTCGAGGTGGACCTCGGCCCCGATCTTTTCGCCCATCTCGCCGACGGCCGAGCTGAATCCGCCGGCGCCGCAGTCGGTCACGGCGTGGTAGAGGCCGCGATCGCGGGCCGCCAGCAGCACGTCGAGCACTTTCTTCTCTTCGATCGCGTTGCCGATTTGCACCGCTCCGCCGGAGAGAATTTCGCTGTGGCTGGTGAGCTCGGCGCTGGAGAACGTCGCGCCGTGAATGCCATCGCGGCCCGTCCGTCCGCCGATCGAGACGATCAGATCGCCGGCTTGAGCCTGCTTGAACGACTTGTCGCGTGCCAGCAGTCCGACGTTGCCGCAGTAGACGAGCGGATTGCCGAGATACCGCTCGTCGAAGTAGACGGCGCCGTTGACCGTGGGAATGCCCATCCGATTGCCGTAGTCGCGGACTCCCTCGACGACGCCCCGCATCACGCGCTTAGGGTGCAGCACGCCGGGGGGGAGCATCGATGCCGTGCAGCGAGCCGGGCCGTCCCCGGCCCCGGTCTTTGTCGTCGGGGGCGGGGACGCCCCGGCTCGCTGTCCGCGTTCTACCGGCGCAAAGCAGAACACGTCCGTATTGCAGATCGGCTTGGCCCCCAGGCCCGGTGCCCATGATGTCGCGGATCACGCCACCGACGCCCGTGTTCGCGCCGCCGTAGGGCTCCAGCGCCGACGGATGATTGTGCGTCTCGACCTTGAACGCGATGTTAAAGCGGTCGTCGAACCGCACCACGCCAGCATTGTCCTCGAAGACGCTCACGCACCAGTCGTCCTGCGCCCCAGCGACTTGCGGAGCTGCTGCGTCGCGGCAAAGATCGTCTCCTTGAGCATGTTCTCGAAGTGCCGCTCGCCGGCAGCGTCGCGGTAGGTGATCCGACCGGCGAGCGTCTTGTGGCTGCAGTGCTCGCTCCAGGTTTGGGCGATGGTTTCGAGCTCGACGTCGGTCGGATCGCGGCCCAACTCGCGGAAGTAGGCCCGAATCGTCTGCATCTCGGCTGGTTGCAGGTAGAGCTGCCCCTCGCGGCTCAGCCGCACGAGCGCTTCATCGTCCAGCTCGCGGATTGGCACGTGCCGCAATGCGAGCTGATAAGTCTGGCCAACGTCGAGCTGTTTCAGCCCCAAGGGTCCGACCACGACCTGTTCGATCGCATCGTTGGCCAGCAGCCGCTCGCCGATGCTGCTTGACGACCGCGTCGTCGACGCCGGCGAACCAGTATTTGCGAATCGTCGACACCGCCTGGAGCGGTACGCCCAAATCGGCCGCCGCCGAGAGCGTGCTCTGAGCCACCGGATCCATCACGCCCGGTTTCAAGAGCACCGTAATGCATGACTGGTTGGCAACCTTTGCGCCGAGCCGCTCCGGTGGAGCAACCAGCCGCGGGTCACCGATCTCGGCGTACACTGGCGTCTCGACGACCAGATCGGCGATCAATTCCTTCGCCAGCCGCTCGACTTGCGCGGGCATCCAAGTCGGCCCCTTGGACCAGGAAGCCACGTGCCGCGGCAACGCGAAGATTGTCGGCCAGTCCCAGCTCGCGGGCCGCCGCGGCGACGCGCAGCGCCGCACGATCCGCTTCGCCCGACGCCGGATGGATGTCAATCTCCCAGAGAGTCACGATTCGCTTTCATCCACTGCGCCCGCTCGAGAATCCGCAGCAGCCGTTCGTCCTGGCCGAGTGCCAGGATTTCGCGGATTTCATTGGTCCATCGCTCGAACCGCTTCAGCGCCTCGAGCACTTCCTGCCGATTGGTGGCGAAGATCGCGCGCCACATTTCGGGGTCGCCGCCGGCAATCCGGGTTGTATCCCGCCAACCGCTCGCCGCCAAGGGGAGCAAGTCTTTCGGCGTCGCCAGGGCCAGGGCCGAAGCAATCAGGTGGGGCAAATGACTCGTCGCCGCCAGCGCTTCGTCGTGCTCGGCGGGGCTCATCACGACGACCTCGGCCCCGAGCGTTTGCCAAAACCCGCCAACTTCGACGACTGCCGCTCGGTGCGTCTTCTCGGTAGGAGTGACAATCACCTTGCGGCCCTCGAACAGGTCGCCCCGAGCAAACGCCACGCCGGTGTGATGATCGCCGGCCAGCGGGTGGCTTCCCACGAATCGCGGCCCGTCGCGGCGGTCGACCAACAGCGACTCGACCGTCTTGACAATTTCACGCTTGGTGCTGCCGGCATCGGTGATCAGCGACCGATTTGCGGAATTGCCGGCCGCCTGGCTCACGAAGTCGGCGATCGTGTCGACCGGCGTGCAAACGACGACCAGCTGGGCCTCCTCCACACCATGCACAAGCTCGGTGGTGCCCGCGTCGATGGCACCGAGCCGGCGGGCCTCGGCCAGATTGCCTTCGTTGCGGCCGATCCCGATGACTTGCCGGGCCAGCTTCCGTTCGCGCACCGCCAGCCCGATCGAACCTCCGATCAGCCCGACGCCGACGATCGCCACCGTGTCAAACTCTGCCATGACGGCATTCTATGAAAACGTCGCTCGATGCGGGAGTGGGCGAATTGGCGTCGGCGGCCACGCCGAATCCGGCACGGCCGCGCTCAATGTCGCGATTGTGGTTGCGGCAGCCCGTCGATCACGAGCGTCGAGACCCGATGCGGCGGCGCGATCTCGACGACGCGGATCGCGTGATTGTTCGTGTCGGCAACGTACAGCTTTCCGGCGGCGGCGGTGACGCCGGCCGGCTCGTTGAACGTGGCGTTGTCGCCCTTGGCCGCATCGTCGTGGCCGACCTGGCCCGTCCCGGCGAGCGTTTCGCATCGTTGAGTCGCGAGGTCAAACACCTTGATTTTGTTGTTGTACGTATCGGCAATGTAGAGCTTTCCCTCGTGAAAGACGACTCCCAGTGGATGTTGCAGACGCACTTTGCTGCCGATGCCGTCGACGTCGCCGAAATCGAATAGCGCGCCCTGGACTCCCACCAGCGTCGAAACGCGACCGGTCGGATCGAAGGGCACCGCGCGAATCGCGCTCCCCTCACTGTCGGCAACGAACAGTTGCTGGCCGTCCGAAGCAAGTCCGCTCGACTGAGCAAACGAGGCAAATCCGGTCTCGTAGGGCCGGAGCGGCAGTAGCCGGCCGTCGGCGATGTCCTCGCGGCCGTTGCCCGCGTAGGGTCCGATCCTGCGCCCATCGAGCGACATTCGCCAAATCTGGTGGGTGCCGGCCATCGCGATATAGAGGTCCGCGCCGTGGACCCACAGTGCCCACGGGCTGTTGAGCGACGTCGCCAGGGGCGGGCCGCCAAATCGTCCGCCCATGTGTCCGCTGGGAAAGCCGTCTCCTTTTTCGCCCGTGCCCGCGATCGTCGTCACGCGCTCGCTCGTGAGGTCGATTTGGCGCAGCAGGTGATTCTCCGTGTCGGCCACGATCAACCTGTCGCCCACCAGCGCCATGCCCTGCGGATGATTGAATCGGCACTCCCGGAACGAACCGTCGTTGCGTCCGCTGGCTCCGGATCCGATCACGTGCTGGAGTTTTCCCGCCAGATCGGTGACGATGATCTTGTTGTGATTGCTGTCGGCGATGAACAGCCGGTTGCCGGCTTCGTCGGCCAGCACCTTGCCGGGGAACCGCAACGGCGTGTTTGGGGGAACGGGGACCGTGATGTACGGAATCGGCATTGGATTTAGCAGGCCGAGACTGCGATAGTAAGGCAGCCCGCGGTCGATGATCGCCTTGATATCTTCAAACTTCCGCTCGCCGCTGCCGACCCACACCGCTTCTCCCGCTGGATCGATCAAGACCAGCGTCGGCCAGCTCCGGATGCCATACCGATTCCAGATTGTGAGCTGCGAATCGTTGACGACCGGGTGGGCGATTTCGTAGCGCATCACCGCCTCGCGGATGTTGCCCGTCTGCTGCTCGCCCTCGAACTTCGCGGAATGGACGCCAATCACCACCAGCTCGTTAGGATAGGCAAGCTCCAGTTTTTTGAGTTCCGGCAGCACGTGCATGCAATTGATGCAGCAAAACGTCCAGAAGTCGATGAGCACGAACTTGCCGCGCAGATCCGAGAGCGAGAGCGGCTTGGTGGTGTTGATCCACTGGAAGTCGCCGTTCAAGGGACGGGGCGGCAACGCGGCGGGGAAGTGGGTGGCCGGCAGGCACAGCGGCAGTGGTGGTCCGGCGGACCGGGCGGCGACTGGGCCTGGGCCAGTCCGACCGAGCGAAGCACCAATAGCGCCGCCAACGCGATTTGCCACGGAGGCCGTGTCGGTCTACTCGGGTTGGCCATGGTTTGCCAAGGATGCCGATGATGACGGTTACGCAATCGGGTTCGACCGCCGCCCGGGCTAGCATGCGATTTGCCTCACCCGGCTCAAGCGGCCGTCTTTGCCGGACCAAGCCTATTTTATGCACTCTTGCCGCTGGATGGCGACCGCTTCGCCCCCGCCGGCGACCCGCCGCGAACTGACCGCGACGCGATTGACCCGCCAAAGACTACACTGCCACCGCACCGGCTGCAAAATCCGAGCCTATAATTCATCCGTGCCGGGCGCCGATAACTAGGTCTAATTGCCCGCGCAAGTGTGCATTTTCAACTATTGTGTTGCCTCAGGGTCGGGGCCCCAGGTGGGAGTCGGTTCCATGCGTTTGCGTGTGTTGAGCTTGGGGGCAGTCGTGATAGCTTTGTTGGCGCGCCGGGCATGCATCGGCCCAGAATTGGGTCTCCAAGATGTTTGCCGAAACCGAGCACAATTTTGGCACCGTGGCCCGCGGCGCGGACACGGTCTACAAATTCCCCGTCAAGAACATTTACAAGCAAGACATCGAGCTGGTAAGCGTGCGATCGAGTTGCGGCTGCACCTCGCCGTCACTCGAACACAAGCTGCTCAAGACCGGCGAAACGGGCTACGTCGTCGCCAAGTTCAACACGCGGACCTTCGACGGCGTGCACAGCGCGACGCTGACGGTCGACGTCCAGTGGAACGACAACGGCACGATCCGCAGCGGCGAGGCCCAGCTGCAGGTCCACGGCGACATCCGCAGCGACGTGGTGTTCCAGCCCGGCGCGATCAAGTTCGACAACGTCGACCAAGGCGCCAAAGCGGAGCAGAAGGTCCGGGTGACCTACGCCGGCCGGCCCGATTGGAAGATCACCGACGTTCGCGGCGCGAGCGACGACCTGGAAGTGGAGCTCACCGAGACCGGCCGCCAGTCGGGCCGCGTTGCGTATGATCTGTTGGTCCGGATGAAAGACTCGGCACCAGCCGGCTACTTTAACGAGCAACTGGTGCTGGTGACCAACGACGGCAGCAATCCGCGGATTCCGCTCCACGTCGAAGGTCGCGTCGTGCCCGAGATTTCGGTGGCACCCGAAGCGCTGCGGTTTGGCGACGTTGCCAATGGCGCGACCGTGCCGATGAAGGTGCTGGTCCGCGGCAAGAAGCCGTTCAAGATCGTGAAAGTGGACAGTCCCTCGGGCGCGTTTGAATTCAAGACCGACGACCAGTCGAGCCCGCGGCACGTGGTCGAGGTGGTGTTTGCCGGCACGGAGAGTCCCGGCGCGGTCAAGGAGCCGATCCACATTACCACCGACCTGGGCGAAGCGTTCGACGCCACGGTGACGGCCTACGCGACGGTATTGCCGGCGGCGAATGAAACGCCGGCAGTGGAGACTCCGGCCGCCAACGAGGCAGGGGTCACCAAGGACGATCAGCAAGCTGCCGCCACCGCTAGCGACGCGGTCGCCGCACAATAGTGGCCATCGGCTATTTCATCGCCGATCCAATCATTGCCAACCGCTTGCGGCGTAGCTTGCATTGACACTGCCGCCGCGGCCCGCCATAATCCCGCCGCTTTTCTCCCGGCGCGGGGCTAGGACTGCGCCGCAAATCTCTTCTCTACTTGGGATGCGCTCGATCTCGTTGGGGACGCGAGTGTTGCGTTTGGCGTTACGATTTGTCCGTATGAACTACGGCCGCGCGCTCGTTGCGTGGTGCGTCCTGATCGACGGCTGCGCTGGTGGCATCGGCGCAGCGGCCGGCGTTCGACGGCCCGCCGGCCGGCATGGATCCTCAGCGCGAACTGCCGTTTGAAGCGGACGAGTCGATCCTGGCAACCGACGGCGGAGGCGGGGGGGCTGAGCAAGTCATCATCGACGATGGTCCCAACGGCGAGGCGGTCATTAGCGACGGCGGCGAGCCGAACGACGTCGATTACGGACCGCAGGTTGGTGCCCAATACGGAGCGCCGTACGGCTACACGAAGGAACAGGGCCTGCCATTCATCATGCAGCAAGAGGGCGGTGCCTATCAGCCGGGGTCGTTCTACAATCCAGACGAACCGCCGCCACCACCACCGACTTATTGTCCCTGCATGACCTGGCTCGGCTTTCGCCATTCCTACACTCACGGCCGCAGCGTCGGCTGGGGCGGGCCATTGGTGGGCAGCAGCTGGCTCAATCGTCCGTATTACGTTGGTGCCACACTGGGCCCGATGTGGCTCACCGCCCGACCGCGCCACAACGTGCCCCGCGACACCGACACCATCGGCAGCATCTTTTACGGCTGGGATTGGGACTATTATTGGGGTAGCGAATTCCAGTACTCTTACGCCACGCCCGATTTGTACAACACGGCCGATCCTCGCGGGGTCGTCTCCCATCGGCTCGTGAGCTGGAACTACAGCTTCATGTATTATCCCTGGGGCGACTCGAACATTCGACCTTATTGGCGGCTTGGATTCGGCGACACGAAATTCGACTTTCCGCTCGACGATGGCTTCCGCTGGGATGAATGGGTGATCGCCACCCCGTTTGGTGTTGGCGTGAAATATTCGTTCCGCCGCTGGCTTGCCGGCCGCATCGAGTTCACCGATCAACTCTCCTATGGTGAACGGGGCGTGGCGACTCAGAATAACCTGACGCTCAATTTCGGGCTAGAGTTTCGCTACGGCGCCAGCGCAAGAATTATTGGCCCTGGAACCCCAGCGATCGTGTCTGGTGATGGGGATTGATGTACGACGATCGATGTTCGATGATTTAGCAACTCCCATTCATCGATCAAAGATCATCGATCATCCTTTGTGTCCGTATCCACGACCATGAGTGTCGGCGATTCTTCACCCGCACCGCGCATTGCCGTTATCGGCGGGGGAATCAGCGGGCTGGCCGCGGCACATCGGATCATGGAACTGCTGCCGCAGGCTCGATTGGTGCTGTTTGAAGCGGCAGGGCGGCTGGGCGGCATTCTGGAGTCCGTCCGCCGCGACGGCTATCTTGTCGAGCGATCGGCCGATAGCTTCATCACCAAGTATCCCTGGGCGACCGATCTTTGCCAGCGAATCGGCATTGCCGACCAATTGGTGCCGACCGACGAGTCGCGTCGCCGGGCGCTGGTGGTCCACGACGGAAAACTGATGCGCGTGCCCGCGGGCTTCGTGTTGATGACGCCGAACAAGCGCTGGCCGATCCTCACAACGCCGATCCTGAGTTGGCGAGGCAAGCTCCGCGTGTTGGCCGAGCCTTGGATGCGTCGCCGGCCCATGGTCGAGACCGGCGACGAGAGCGTCGGAGCGTTTGCCCGGCGACGTCTGGGGGACGAGGCTTACGAACGACTTGTGCAACCGCTACTCGGCGGCATCCACACGGCCGACGCCGACCATCTGAGCCTTGCCGCTACTTTTCCCGAGTACATGGCCCAGGAGCAATACCACGGCCGCATCGAGCGGGGCAACGCCAGGCGATCCGATAGCGGAGCTCGGTACGGCATGTTTGTCGTCCCGCGCGAAGGAATCAGCCAATTAGTCCAGGCTCTCGCCGACCAATTACCAGCCGGTGCCGTTCGTCTCTCGACGCCGGTCACAGACCTACGGCGCGCTGGCAATCTATGGCACCTCATTCTGAAATCCGGTCAGGTCGAGACGGCCGAGGCAGTAATTGTCGCTTTGCCGGCGACGGCGGCGGCGCAGCTGCTTACGAACATCGACGCGGAGCTATCGGCCGAGCTAAGTGCCATCGAATACGCGGGCTGTGCCATCGTTTGCCTGGCGTATCACGTGCGCCAATTTGGACGATTGCCGGACGGCTTCGGCTTCGTCGTGCCGAAAGTCGAACGTCGCCAGATCCTAGCCGGCAGCTTCGCCAGCGAGAAATTTCCCGGCCGGGCACCGGAGGATGAAGTTCTCATCCGGGTATTCATCGGCGGGGCGCTGGCGCCGGAACTAGCGAACTTGCCGACCGCCGATCTGAATCGCATCGCCCAGGAGGAGCTTCGCGAATTGATGCAGATCTCCGGCGAGCCACTCTGGACCGAGGTGACCAGCTGGCCGGCGTCGATGCCGCAGTATCATGTGGGTCACTTGCAGCGCGTCGCCCAGATCGAAACCCGCGTAGCTACGTTTCGGGGCCTCGAACTAGCCGGCAACGCCTACCACGGCGTCGGCATCCCGCAATGCATCCACAGCGGCGAAGCCGCTGCCGGCCGCGTGGCGAAGCTGTACGGAATAACTTAGTGCCCCCAGGCATGGGTTGCCTGGGCCGTCTTGCCGAGCGATTCGGCCTGCTGGGCGCTGGCCTGGCGATTGACGAACTCGAGGTCGCCCTTGCTCAACCGGGCCAGCAGCACGGTGGTCGTCCGGCCGGTCGATTTGAGGATCTGGACTTTGCCGTCGAGCATCCGCAGCATCCGGCCTTCGCAGGAGAAGCTGCCGGTGTCGTCGACCCAGTGGCGGAGCGAATGGCTCGCCAGACCGCCTGGCATTTCGAGGATCGTTTGCGTGCGGCCAAACAAGTCGTCGTTTTCGTCGGCCTTCTTTTCTTCCGCGGGCGGTTTGGTCTCGTCGGTGGGCTTCTGCTCGGCGGGAGGGCCGAACAGGTCGTTGTCCGTCGGTTGCGCCGAGGGAGTCGTGGCAGGCGTTGCTGGCGGCGTGTTAGGCGCCGCTTCGGCGGCCGGTTTTTCAGCCGGTGCGCCAAAGAGGTCGTTGCTCTCCTGTGGAGTGGCCGGCTCTTCGGTTGGCAGCGGCTTTGGTTCGGCCGACGGCGTCCCGAATAATTCCTCATGAGTATCCGCGGGAGGAAGCTACTGGTTCCGTCGCCGGAGTCGTTGTCGCGGGAGGTGTGGTCGGTTCCGGAGTTACGGACGGAGTGGTCGTGTGCATTTCCGGTTCAGTCGTGCCAGGCATCGACTGCGGCGGCAGCGATGGCGCCGGCTCCGACGGCATGCGATTGACGGTCGCAGGCGTGGGCTGCTGCTGCGGTTGTGGTTGGTAGGTTGGCGGTTCAGGCGCAGCCATCTGCGGCTCGTTCGGCGCAGAAGTCATTTCCGCTCCACAGCCGGTGCAGCCGTCGCACTCGCCACATCCATAGCCACCGCACGCGCCGCAGCCACGGCTTACGACGACTGTACCGCCGCAGCATCCCGAACTGTAGTAAGCGCGACCGCCACCGCAGCAGCCACCATAGCCGCTCGTGTAATATCCGCCCGTGTAGTAGTAGCCGCCACCTGACCACCCGCCACCGTAGTAGCCACTGCCACAATAGTTGCAGGCTGCCGCTGGGCTGAACGTCAACGTCGCCACCAAGAGCGCGACCAGGATCGAGCGTATTTTTCTTCGCATGATTGGCATCTTCCCATCAATAATTAGTAAGTTCCGCGGGAGGAAAGTGACCCTTATGGTATTCGGCCCGCGGCCAATTTGCAAACTTTTCACCCGTTTCGGCTCGTCCTGAGGATGGCCCGAAGCGACGTTTTGTCCGGAGATTTCGGCCGGCTACAGGCCCGGCAACGGTGCAAAACCCTCACCGTAGCGACGCGCGAGCGAGTCTCTCACGGCCTCGATTCGGTCCTTGAGAAGCCGGCCTTCGTTTTGCTGTTGGGCTTGGGCTTGTTCCCACTGTTGGGTGACTTGCTGGCCGGCCTGACCACGGGCGGGCGACTCCCAAATTTGCACCGCTTCGTCGTACAGTCCCGCGCCGTTTTCGTACCACGTCGCCAGCTCCTTGCCAACGCTCACCGCGGCCGGGTCGACCTGGGCGGTCGGCAGGGCACGAATCGCGCTGGCGGAATACCGGCTGATGCGTCCTTTGAGAGCGGCAACCTTGGTTGCATTTTTTTCGGTAGCCGCCGTTTCGGCGTCCCTCTGCAAATTGGCCTGATCGTGAACGACGTCGTTGAGTTGCCGCCAGTATTCGAGCGAGGCTTGCTTGGCGTCGCTGTCCGACGGAGCGGCAGCCAGGGTCTTGCTTTCTGGACTGGCTGGCGCCGCGGTGGTCACCGATTGCTTACCGCCGAGCGCCGTCACTTCTTGGCGCAGTGCGGCGAGTTCCTTTTGCGCTGAGGCGGCCAACTCGGCCGGGCTGGGGGTCTTATCCGACGCCGTTGCGGCGGGACGCCAACTTTCCGGCAACTTGTCGATCAGCGCCGAGTCCGTCAGGGCAACCTGAGCCAGGTGGCGAACATCGACTCCCAAATACAGTGCGCCGAGCCAGACGCCCCCCACCAGCGCCATCAGGCAGCCGATGACCTCGAGGACGGACAGGCCGAGGCGCTGCCCTCGCACGGAGCGTGAGCCTGCGGAAGCAAGTCGAAGTGAGCTTTGCATGTTCATGGTATTTGGACCCATTCGATGTGTCTGTGCCGCGGGCCGCGACGCCGCCGTACCAGTGGCTGCCCTCAGCAGGTAGCTTTTTTGCCCTGCAAGTGTAGCTTGGCTCTGCCCGGCCCACCCGGCGCGGCGGAATAATTCGACCGACGGCGTGCGAGTGTGCCGGTCTTGCGGGGGTTGCGGCCGAAATGAACCGTTTAATTGGCGCAGCGAGGCCGCTTCCACGGCAAGGGCGCAATCACGCGCCGCGTGGTCCGCTTCTGCCCATTGCACCCTGTTGTGCCGAAGATTTCGGAGGTGCACCTGCGAAGGTATCCGACTTGCGGGAAGTGTGCGGCTCTCGATCAACTCCCCGCGCTGCTGCTGCCGATGCGAAAATGTAGGCGAAAAGTCCGTATTGGCACAGCCAGGTTGTTAGCAAATTCGCTACCACCTATAATTCCGTGTGTGGTTCGGACCGCCCGCATGCCCAGTTTTTTCGCGAGGCGAGGGCTCCCTGCCAAGAATGGCTTGGGCACTGGAACGGCCACCGCGGCAATGGACGCGCAAGCGTCGTGAAAGTGAGACCGTGTACGAGTCGGCTTCAACCCAAGAGAGTCACGCTTCGGCGGTCGGCCAGGGAGAGCTCGCCATGCCGAAGATTCTCTGCCTTGGCGGTGCTCACGACCAACAGGTCGCACTGCGGGAACGATTAGGCGGCGAGTTCGAAGTCGTGGAGGTGACGTCGCCGGCCCGCGCTCTGGCGGAGCTCGCGCAGGGCGACTACATCGGCATCTATGCCGACGCCGACCATTTTTCGGAGGTCATGGACGTCGGCCGCTTTCTGCAGAACGAGCAGATTTTGCAGGGGATGCCCGATGGCGTCGTCCTCTTGGCAAGCGATAATACAATTCTCTGGGGCAACGGCCGGCTCCGCGATTGGACCGGCCGCGACGACGTGATGGGGGCCAATTTCTACGAAGTGCTCGGCAACCCCGAGATCATCGGCCCCGACTACTGCCCGTTTCACACCGCCTTTTCCACCGGCAAAGGCAGCGCGTCGACGCTCCGCTGCGACCACCGTTTCTTCCGCGTCCACGCGATCCCAGTCGTCGAGAACGGCGATACGGCGCAGCACCTGATCGTCACGATCCGCGACGTCACGGCCGACGTGCTGCAGCAGCAGAAGCTCACGGCGATCCACCAGGCCGGCATCGAGCTGGCCGATCTGACGCCGGACGAAGTTGCGAACATGCCGATCGACGAGCGGATCGAGCTCTTGAAGTCGAACATCTTGCACTGCACGCAGGACGTGCTGCAGTACAACGTCGTCGAAATTCGCATGCTCGACCAGAAGACCGGCATCCTCGAGCCGGTTCTCGCTGTGGGGATGACCGATGAAGCGGCCGGGCGGGAGTTGCGGGCGTCGATCACCGGCAACGGCGTGACCGGCTTCGTCGCCGCCACGGGCAAAAGCTATCTCTGCGAAGACACGCTCGAGGATCCGCTCTATCTCGAAGGGGCTCAAAACGCCCGCAGCTCGATCACGGTCCCCGTCATGCTCCACGACCGCGTGACCGGCACGTTCAACGTCGAAAGCACGGAACCGCGGGCATTTTCGGAGAGCGATTTGCAGTTCCTCGAGATTTTCGCCCGCGACGTGGCGGCCGCGCTGAACACGCTCGAGCTGCTCTTGGCCGAAAAGGCGAGCACCGCCGCGGCCAGTGTCCAGGCGATCCACAGCGCCGTCGCCCTGCCGGTCGACGACATCCTGAACGACGCCTGTAACGTGATGGAGCGCTACATCGGCCACGAGCCCGAGGTGGTCGAGCGGCTGCAGTCGATCCTCCGCAATGCCCGCGACATCAAGCAGACGATCCAAAAGGTCGGCCAGTCGATGGCGCCGGTCGAGGCTCAGCCCAGTTGCGTCCGTGTCGAGCCGCGGCCTTCGCTGGTGGGAAAGCGGGTGCTGGTGATCGACGCCGACGAATCGGTCCGCAGCGCGGCCCACGCCCTACTGGATCGCTACGGCTGCATCGTCGAAACCGCCCACGACGGCAGCGAGGCCCAGTTCATGGTCCGCAGTCTGGCCAATGACCAGCGTTACGACGCGATCATTGCCGACATCCGCCTGCCCGACATGAGCGGTTACGACCTGTTGATGAAGCTCAAAGAAATGATGGAAACCGTCCCGATGGCGCTGATGACCGGTTTTGGTTACGATCCGGGCCATTCGATCGTCCGCGCTCGCCAGGCGGGCTTGCAGGCGGTGCTCTATAAGCCATTCCGACTCGATCAGTTGCTCGAGACGGTCGAACAGCTCGTGGCCGGTGCGCCTGCCGGCGCGTCGGCGGGTCCGTGACTCGCCCGCTACGTCGTGATCACCGCCGATGATCTATCTCGTCTTAGCTCTGGCCGCCATCGGTCATGTCATTTTCTGGTCCGCGGCCGTCAATCGGCTGCACGGGCTGGGGATAGACCGCCGCTGGATCAACGAGGCGACACTGTTGTGCGCCGCCGCCATGGGACTGCTGCCGTTGGCAATCGCTGGATTCCTTTGGTGGCGGGGCGGGGCGGCATTCGAGATCATGGGCGGCCCGGGCTCGACGGTGGTCTGGGGCTACCTCTATGCTTGCGCGGCGTTCGCCGTCTTCTCGGCCGCCCATCGCGTTTGGACCGCTCTTCACCCGGAACGGCGCGGCGCGCTCGTCTCGAATCACACGTCGCGCGTCGATCTCGCGCACTGCGATCGGGAGTTGCTCACCGCGGCGGGGATTCCCCGCCTGCTAGCCCGGATTCCCGGCAACGAGGTCGTCGATCTTCACGTGCACCAGAAGCGGATCATCCTCCCCCGGATGCCTGCCGGCCGAGAGCTGCGCATCGTGCACATCACCGATTTGCACATGTCCGGCCGCGTCGCTAAGCAATACTTTGTCGAGGTGGTCGCCGCCGCCAATGCGTTGGAGCCGGATCTCGTAATGCTCACCGGCGACCTGGTCGAGCGCGAAGCGTGCCTGAGCTGGCTTCCGGACACGCTCGGCCGGCTGCGAGCCGCCGACGGCGTTTACTACGTGCTCGGCAATCACGACCTGCGAATCGATCACCGCCGGCTCGTTCAGTCGCTCAACGAGTTGGGACTGATCCACGTGGGCGGCACCTGGCGCGAGGCCGTCGTCCGCGGCACGCCGATCGTCATCGCCGGCAATGAGTTGCCTTGGTTGGGGCCCGCACCGAGACCGTCCGGCATGCCGCCGCGCGACGCAGCGGGATTTGCCGCTCCGTTTGCTCCTGGCCCACGGCCCGGACCAATTTGCCTGGGCCCGCATGCACGACTTCGACTTGATGCTTGCCGGCCACAACCATGGCGGCCAGATCCGTCTGCCGTTCCTGGGCCCGATCCTCGCCCCGAGCCTCTCCGGCGTCCGCTACGCCAGCGGCACCTTTCAACGCGACAACACCGTGCTCCACGTCAGCCGCGGCACCGGCGGCCTGACCCCCTTCCGCTGGAACTGCACACCTGAGATCGCGCTGCTGGCGCTTGGCGAAAATCAGCGCCGGGCCAGAATGCCCGGCGATTAGTCCGGCCATCTTGGCCCGGCGCAGCCTGGACCGGCCAATCTACTGCAGTCCCCGCTCAATTTCGTCGAGCGACGCCCCCAACAGCTTGCGGGCCAGTGCGTCGAGCGACGTTTGATCGCCTTCGAAGTGATACGTCTCCTCGACGTGCGTCGCGGACCGGCCTGCCGCTAGCGCCAACGCCGGGCTCGACGTCTCAAGTTCGTAGAACGGGCCAAGCGGTTTCGCACCGGGCGAGGGCGGCCCATCGTTGTAGTCGTTCACCACGTCGCCGGCATAGGGTTCTTTTTGCAGCTCCCACATCGAGTTGACGTAGTCGGTGACCCCCGTCTCGGGCTGCGAGTACTTCACGATCGTAAGGACTCCGGCTGTCGCATCCCAGCTCCCGCAAACGCCGCGGCTCGCCGCGGCGGTAGCCCGATTTTGCTTCGATACCGGCCATCGCCGGAAAAAAACAGCACGCCGTTGCCGATTTTGAGCCGCTCGGCCGGCGGCTTGCCGAAGTAGGCGTCGTTCACGATCGGGCCATGCTCCGCCTCGTCGCCCGTACGAAACGGGATCACGATGGTCGTCCGAGTCCCCGGCTTATACATGCCGAGTATCCAGATTGAAAGCAACCCGGTCTCTTTGTGCCAGTCGTTTTCGCCGATGTTGGTGAGCCGGTTGGTCGACCGATAGCCGACAAAGCGCATGTCACCGAGTTCTATACCGAGTGATTTTTCGGCGTCGGCTTTCGACAACAGCTCGATCGTGCGATCAATGCGAACGTGGAACTCGGCGTTGGAGTAATTCTTCAGCCGCGCTTCGTGGCGGAAGCTTGCGGACGTGTCGCGCTGGTCGACGACTTCGAACGCGTCTGTGTCGATCGCCGCCGGAGTCTGCCAATCGGCGAGTTCAAATCTGGCTCCGGGCGCGAAGAAAATGCTGAACTGTCCGCCCTCAGGCCCGAGCCAGAACCGTTCCTCGCCACCGTATACGTTGATGTGCGGCGTCGGCTTCCCCGACGCGATGTGCTCGTAATTGATCCAACCGAAACTCGGCTGGGCTGCACCCCCGGTGGTCGAAGTCATCACCCGCCCCTGATACGCCGGAACGACCGCTACTCGCGGCCCGCCGACCTCGCTGCCAAGCACGATGGTCTCGACTCGCTCTTGCAGGAAGGCGACACCGCCCGGAAAGTTGTTTTCTTCGGCGCAAAGCGCAGCGGCCATCATCGAGAAGACTCCTAAAATCAAGAATGCGTTGTGCAAGAATCGTGGCATTAGAAGAATCCCGTATCGGCTCGACGCAATTCGACTCGCCGCAAGGGGCAAGGGCGGCACCATCCCCTTTCGGTTCGCGGACCGCTGAGGCAGTCAATTATCCACGGGCATTGGAACTCAATCGGACCTCTCATCATAGAGACTTTTGCCGGCCTCGACCGGCCGTGCCGACCAATTCGCCGGATCAAGCCCGATTTTTGGTCCCACGCCCGATCTCGCAGAATAGTCGCGTTTTTCCCACTAGCGCTTGCCGTCGCCGCGTTCGGAACCCGGCAGGTCGACTCCCAAAATCGCTTGGATTCCCGCGTTTCGCTGGTTATGCTGAAAGCTTGGAGATTCTATGCTCCTGCTGGGGCGTCCAGCGCGGGACTTACCGATTCGGGAGCGATGAAATTCGGAGCTACGTCCATGAAGCGGCACATTCGTTTGATCAGACTGGTTTGGGCATTGGGAGCAATCGCGCTGGTGGCCGGCCTCGCAGCCGACGAAGCGGCCACCGCTGCCAAGGCCAACTCGAGCGATGTTTCCACCGACGTAACGGCGAAGAAAGTCGAGCTCTTCGACGGCATGCAGAGCGGCGACTTGGACGTGAAAATCATCGCCAAGAACGATCATGCCGGCAACGTGATCATCGCTAACAAGACCGGCTTGCCGATCGAAATCAGACTGCCCGAAGCGTTCGCGGCCGTGCCGGTCGTCGCCCAGTTTGGTGGCGGCGGACAAGGCGGCGGCGGTGGCGGTTTCGGCGGTGGTGGTGGCGGCGGCGGGCAGCAATCTGGCGGCGGCGGGTTTGGCGGCGGCGGGCAGGGCGGTGGAGGCGGTGGTGGCGTGTTCAGCATCCCGCCCGAAGAGACAGCCAAGCTGCCCGTCGAGCTGGTGTGCCTCGACCACGGTCTGCGCGATCCATCATCGTCGAAGCCGTACAAACTGGTGCCGGCCGAATCGCATGTCAAGAATCCGGCGGTTATCGAACTCCTCAAGGCGCTGGGTCGCGGCGAGCTGGATCACGGCGCGGCGCAAGCCGCGGCCTGGAATCTCAATAGCAACATGAGCTGGGAGGCGCTGGCTGCGAAGCAAACCGGCACTGTCCGCAACATCCATCGGTCGCCCTATTTTAGCGCCCGGCAGATTCGGGCGGGGATGGCGTACGCTCAAGAGGCGACCCAGCGCGCCGAAGCAGCGGCCGCGGCTAAAGCGGCGGAAGAAGCGAAATCCGAATCGGACGCAACCAAGCCGGCCGCCGATGTGAACTCGAGCGAAGAGCGGAGCACGACGGATTATACCGCGGAGTAATTGCCGGTTACAGTTGGAGGTCCTGCTTACGCCGCCTTGAGTTCGACGGCCCGCAGTGCTGCCAGTAGTCGGCGGATTTCCGCCTGATATTCGATCTGTTCGATGTGCCAGCGCGACTCCATCGCTTCGTAGTGCTCTTGCTGGCGATCGAGTTCTTGCTCGCGGGCCACGAGCCGCGCCGCCTGGTGCTCGACGTCTTCGTGCCGGCGCTGGGCCCACTGCTGCAGCTCCTGTCTCTGGGTTTCGAGCGAGTCCAGCTGGTCGGCCAGATCGCGCCGTACCGCTTCCAATTCCGCGGACTTCGTGGCAATCGTTTCCAGCGTCTGGCGATAATGGTCGGCGAGCTTCGCGCGGACGATCGAGATCGAGCGAGTCAGCGTAGCGGGTGCCATCACGCCCGCCAGCTGGTTCCAAGTCTCCTCGGTCGCCAACCGCATCTCGAGTGCTTCGCGCTCCGTCGCCCGCAGCTCCGACCGCAGCTGTTCGATTGCTGCTTCGCGGTTGTCGAGCTCCGTCTCGCGCTCGTTGAGTTGCGTGTCGCGCTGCTGCTGTTCCTTGTGGAACTGCTGTTCTTGCGCGGCAAGCGACCGCTGGTGCCGGGCCGTCGTTTCCTGAAACAGCCGCCGCTGACGATCCAGCTCGCGAATCTGCTCGGTGAGATCGGACTTCTCCTGAGCGAGCTGGGCTTCGGCTTCGTCGAGATATCGCCGCCGGGCGGTGAACTCGGCCGCTTCTTCCTCCAGCGCCCGCATACGCTGTTCGGTGACGCCGAGCCGCTCGTATCGTTCGAGGGCCGAGGCGATTTCCTGTTGGCGATAATTCAATTGCTTCTCGGCCGCGGCAAATTCCTTCTCGCGGCCGGCAAGCTCACTCGCCCGGTGACGCAGCTCGGCCCGTTCCATCTCCAACTCGCCCGCCCGCTCGCGCAGCGATTGCGTCTGGCGATCGAGTGACGCGGCTTGGGCTTCGAGCCGCGCTTCCCATTGGGCGACTTGCTGTTCGCGGCGGTCGATTTCCGCGGCCCGCTCGCCGAAACTGGCTTTCTCGGCTGAGAACTCTTCGATCGACTGGTACAGCGTGCCCTGCCGGTGGTCCAAGTCCCGCTGCCGGACCTCGATCGCGGCCTCGCGCTCCTCGAGCCGGTCGCGCCGCTCGGCCCAGCTCTGCCGGTCGCGGTCGAGGGCCGCGAGTCGGTCGGCGACTTCGGCTTCCCGGCGCACGACCTCCGCTTGCTGGTCGCGGAGCCGGTTTTCCTGTTCGGCGAGTGCTTGGGCGCGGACGTGAGTCAACTCGGCCGCGCGGGCTTCGAGCGCCGTCTCGCGCTGCGTCAGGGCGGCCGCTTGGGATTCAAACTCTGCGGCCCGTCGGTCGAGTTCGTGGCGCTGCTCTTCGATCCACAGCTGGGCGTTGCGGAATTTGGCGTCGAGATCGGCCTCGCGCGCCGCGAGCTCTTCGGCGCGGCGATCCATTTCGTCGCGATCGCTTTGCAGGCGATCGGCGAGTTCCGTGGCGTGCGCGCGGAGCTGGGCGATCGGTATGGTCGAGGATGTTCGCCGGTGCCGTCAGCGGCGCTGTCGGGCTGCAACTGCCGCAAGCTGCGGCACGGCTCGTTCGAGACCCGGCAGGTGCGGCTCGGCGCCGTGGATGGCGTGGGGCGCATCATAGCGGCGCTCGCTGGAAAGCGAACCGTCCTGGTCGGTCGTGAGCAATTCTTTACCGTCGGACATCAAACGACGAACCTCGATGCGCTGCTATCAGAGCGCGCGGAAAACTCCTGATAATCGTCAAACCTTCGCCAGACTACTTCGGCACGCAGCGGCGCGAAACTACATTGCAATTTCGCGCGGAAAACCGCTGTGCCAAGTTTCGGAGAAGCTGCGGAAGATGCGCCTGCGGAGAGAACTGCGCGACGCTCGTCCCACATGCGAATTACTTGCTATCGCCGCTGGCGCGGCGCAGTAAAATCGACCGGCCTTTGACGGGGTCCGGTCGATTACGTTTGAAGTGTCACGCGAGCGACCTCGGGCCGCTTCGCACGTTTGCTCAGGCCTTGGCGGCGTCGAGGGCCTGCTGCAGGCGCAGACTTGGGCTGCACGCCGACGAAGCGTTCGACCACCTCGCCGTTCTTGAAGACCATCAGCGTGGGGATGCTGCTGACGCCGTAGTTCTGTGCGGCGCCCGGGGCGTTGTCGACGTTCAGCTTGCCGACCTTGATGGCGCCGTCGTTTTCGCCGGCGAGCTCTTCGATGACCGGGGCGATCTGGCGGCAGGGCCCGCACCAGGGGGCCCAGAAGTCGACCAGCACCGGCTGGGAGGACTTGAGCACTTCGGTGTCGAAATTGTTGTCGTCAAACTCGGGCACGCCCATCACTCTGTCCTCCGGTAATTGCCAAATTGCCTGCGATCCGCCCAGCGGTACGACAAGGCGTCCCTTTGGCCGGTTCGGCCCTGAATTATAGGTTGCGCCGACTGTCTGTCAACGATTGCCTCTCGAACGGTGCGCGGCCCATTGCAGCACCAGTTGCGAGGCCGCGCGGGATACGGGATACTGGCCCTGTCGCCGCTTGTGACTTGCCCCTTAATACGCACAGTTGGGGCATAGGGTTTATCGGCCCGGCTTGGGCCGCGTCGGTTGACGAGTTCACGCCGAATCGGAGGTTTTCCCCATGGTTCTCACCCCCAGCACCATGCTCGCGCTCGGCACGCCGGCCCCGGATTTTTCGCTGGTGAACGTCGACGGTCGCACCGTGTCGCTGGCTGATTTCAAGGGCAAGCCGGCTCTGCTGGTGATCTTTCTCTGCAACCATTGTCCCTATGTGAAGCACCTCGCGGACGCGCTCGCCGAGTTTACCAGCGAGTACATCGCCAAGGACGTCGGCGTGGTCGGCATCAACTCGAACGACGTGGCGAACTACCCGGCCGACTCGCCCGAGCAGATGGTGGCCGAAGCGGAGTCGCGCGGCTACCAGTTCCCGTACCTCTACGACGAGACGCAGGAAGTGGCCAAGGCCTATCGAGCGGCGTGCACGCCCGACTTCTACGTGTTCGACCGGGACCAGCGACTCGTGTACCGCGGTCAGTTCGACACGAGCCGGCCGGACAGTGGCATCCCGGTGACCGGCGCCGATCTGCGGGCGGCGCTCGACGCGGTGCTCGTCGGCGGCGAACCGCCTGCCGAGCAACGGCCGAGCATCGGGTGCAATATTAAGTGGAAGCATGGGAACGCGCCGGAGTATTTTGGGTGAGATGGGGGATCGATGAACGATGAACGATCGTCGGTGACTGGTGAAGCGTGACTGGTGGCTGGATTGGCTCTCAACTCTTGATTCTTGACTCTCCGCTTTTCTCGAAGACGTCAGGTTTCGCTCGAACTCGCCAAGTTTTCGTTGTTGAAAACTCGCGTGTTTTTTCGAACTCGCCAAGTTTCTCTCGAACTCGCCAGGTTTTTTGGGGGCTGGGGAATGGGGACTGGGGAATGGATTGGCGGTGCCCGAGTGGCTGCCGCGGATTGGCTCTCCGCCCTTGGCCCTCCGCTCTCCGCTTTCCCTGGCTGATGGCCTTCGCTCCTCGAATTGTCCAGCGGATGGATCGGACACAGCGGACAAATCGCGGTGGCGCTCGGGGATTCTTGCGTTTTGTCCGGGCGTGATTTTTGGCCGGCACGCAACTCGTGGCCGGCACGTCGTTTGCGCCGCGCTGCAAACTGCAGACTCGATTCGAGGCGACAATTGCCGCCCGAATTGTCCGCTGCGGCACGCCGCTGGGCATTTGATTCGTGGGAAAAACTGAAAAGCGCTGCGGACAAAACGCCCGCGCAAATTGTCCGGAAATGTCCGGCGACGGGGGGAGCAACTGAGGCCGCTGCAAAGTGTCGCAGAGCGAAGGCGGAGGGAGCACGGGAGTCCGCCGAGGCGTGCCGAGGAACAACGGGCGTCGGCGGTAGAATTTCGGGAATCGATGATTGATGACGTTTTACTGATGATCTCAGAGTCAGGCATGGTACATTCGATATTCTTTTCGCTGTGCGCAGTGCGAGCGGGCGCTCAGCGAACGTCGCTCAGCGCTTAGCGATCAGCGCATAGTTTTCAGTTTTCAGTCCTCAGTTTTCAGTGCTGACGGCTGACGGCTGAAGACTGACGGCTATTTTTTCATCTATTCACCTGTCCACTATACGGATCGGTCGGCGGATTTCAACGACGAAATTTGGCCACCCCTGGCGCAGCCGCGGGCCGGCGGCAATCAGCTTCAGACGTCCGTGGTGGAGGATTGGGACTTTCTCTTCAGCTCGCCTTCTTTTGCACGTGAAAGCGCGTATACATGAAGGGACGTTTCGTCCTCGGCGCGGAAGGCTATTCACTATCTCCGCCACGGGTCGAGAAGATACACTTGTGTCGTCGTTCGTTAAAGGTGCAGGACACTTGACAACGCATGTCAAAGCCGGTGCTTATTGCGGAGCACTTTCCGGCACTGACATATGCGTCGCTGAGGATGCGCACTTTGGGTTTTGTTAATATGATTACTTGGTTTACGTGCAGTT
The DNA here is from genome assembly GCA_963808175.1 of uncultured Planctomycetota bacterium. Classification (GTDB taxonomy): domain Bacteria; phylum Planctomycetota; class Planctomycetia; order Pirellulales; family Lacipirellulaceae; genus DASYDU01. Next base: position 63,210 of record CAWEEU010000011.1, read on the forward strand.
CGCTGAATGATCAGCATATGACAAGCTAAGATGAGGACATACTCCCGAATCCCCGCTCAAGTGCCGTATGCCTTTCAAAGTATCACCTTGCATATCAGTAGTCATGATGAGTGTCCAACTCGTTCTGGCAGTTGCATTTTTTGCTCCATCTGTCCGAGCGCAAGACGCCATTGCAGCGGTAGATTTCAAGCCAGCCGACGACGTGATTGTGCGAGGACTCGTAACCGACGAGGCGAATCAACCGCTCGCCGGTGCGTCGGTCTGCGCCGTCGTGCTGAGCCACCGCTCTCCAACTGATCCGCTGGCGGGGCTCACGATGGCTGTCGACGTCGGAAGGGCAACGACCAATGACCGTGGCACATTCGATTTACAGGTCCGAAAAACGACGGAACAGGACATAGCTCTTGAGCTATCGGCAGGCGCAGCGGGATTCGGCCCAGCATTGCTTGATCTGGACTTAATCAAGACTCGCCACGACGTGGTAATGAGACTGCCCAAGGCGGCGACTGTGAAGGTTAAAGTCTTGAGGCCCGATGGAGAGTCGCTTCCGAGCGTATCGCTCAAGCTTTGTGGTCTGCTGTCGCCAATCGACGCGGCGGGTAAGCCTGCTTGGTTCACGGCGCCGGAGAATGGCACGTCCGCGTGGCCCTCTCCAAGCGTGACAGCGGCCGATGGCACTTGTGCGATTGTTTGCGCCGAATCGATTTCACAAATTGAGCTCGAAGTGGATGACCATCGCGTCGCACGGCAGCGTTGGATCATTTCTACGGCCGCGCAGTCTGGTCCTCTGACTCTGCGTACAGAGCCTCCTCGCCACGTCGAGGGGCAAGTCATCGGTCGAGATACAGGTGCGCCAGTCAAGGACGTCGTCGTGAGAATCATTTCCTGGGCAAATGATCGCTTTGTTGGCGCAGTGGTCGCGCGCACGGCAGAGGACGGGCGCTTTGCGTTTCGGCCGTACGTCGGCAATGAGTTGGATATCCTGGCGACGGCAACGGAACCAAGATACCTTCCGCTACAGCGACGTATACCCTGGATCGAGGGTACTGCGACGCAGCAAATGGTGCTGCGGATGTACGGCAAGGATTTCGAGCCGGTGGATGGTACGACGCCGGATGGCCGCCTGGCGACAACGATCGCCGCCGATTATCCCACGGCCGAAGTTGTCGAAACCCAGCCCGATCAGCCACTTAGCGAACCTATTTCCGGAACCATAATAGCGGGAGCCGCGTTGATGGCGCTTGATCACGAAGCGGCGGAAGAGGTCCGCGGCGTGATTGCGATTGACCCCACGACAGGACGCTGGCGGCTGATTGCGACAGACGGCCGCGATCCCCGCGTCTCCCCATCCGGCCGCTTGTTATCGTACTCCCTTTCGGGCGTCGCCAATCGCCTGCAAATCCTCTCGCTGACTCCCCCCGGCAAGCCGCGAGTAATTCTTGAGCATTGTGTCGGCCCGGCAAGTTGGTTCCCGAGTAGTGATCGGCTGGCGGTCAATATTCGCGATCCTAAGCCACAGAGATACGAGGGGCAGAAGTATTGGCCGACCGGGCGTGAAAAATATTGCTTGAGCGTCCAAGGAAAAAAGCTCGCCGCCATGGACCTACCGTCTCCCTACGTCGCCTTCGACGTGTCGCGCGACGGCAAACGGGTGGCCATGCATTGGGATACCCATGCATCGGCAACCGGGGCCCAACTCTATGTGGCTGACGTGGATGGACGCCATTTGATGACGATTGCCCAGAAGCGCTCCCAATATTATTGGTATCCGCGCTTCAGTCCTGATGGAAACTCCGTCGTCGCCAAACACTTGGACGCGAGCGACAGCGGAAGGATTACGGTGCGAATCTTGTTACTGGACGGTTCGGGCGAGCGCTCGATCTCGCTCGGAGAACGCTACATCCCCGAGGTGGCTTGCTGGTCGCCCGATGGCAATTGTGTAGCCATTGCGGCCTACGCAGCCGAAGCGTTCTCCGGCGGAGAGAAAGTTAGCAAGATCTACATTGTTGACTCCGCGGGACACCGCATGAAGGAGGTCAAGTTACTCCAAGCGGACGGTCTACGAATCGGCAGTATTGACTGGGCGCCAGCGGCGCTTGTCTTAGAGTGATTTTGCTTGCCCTGTTTCACTGGCTTAAATCGCTTTTTTCCAAACGCCTAAGGGTAATTCGGTTTAGTAGATACCAGCTGATGTGAGACGCACACGAGCTGCAGCGTCTGGGAGTCCAAGCAGCAGAGGTGGGCGCGTCTTTCGTATTCGCTCCCGAAGAGAAAGGGAAAAACCGACTACCTCGTTGCGACTGAGTTTTTTTTCGGCGCGATCCGTCTCGTCGGTGCGATAGAAATTCTGCAACCGGCTGCAAAATAGTCTATCGGGCGAAGAGCCAATCCAGAGGTCAGCCAGATGAGTCGAGGGTCGAGAGTCTAGAGTCGAGTGCCAATCAAGAGGCCATCAGCTGTCAAAGGTCAACGGAGAGCGGAGAGCCAATCCGCATTCCGAGATCACCGCGCCCTACGCTTTGCACTACGTCTTCCCCGTCTCCGCGTTGTGCCGATAGATCAGGACGTTCATCTTTATGAGCGTCACGAGGCCGTCGGTTACCATTTGGTCGAGCTTGGGCACGAATTTGGCGATCCGTTCCGGCTTGTGGACGACGCAACTCGCACACGCGCAGAAAAACAGGGGCGCGCGGCAGTCCACCGGGCCCCTGGGGACGTCGACACGATCGGATTCTATCAAAGGGATTCAGCCGCGCCGCCGCACGAGTCCAAGCCAACATCCCAACACAGCGACGAGCGCCAAGCTCGATGGCTCGGGGACGAAGCGGGCGGCCAGGTTGGCCGCCAGTTCATCGCGGCCCAGAAGTCCGTCGTAGATTGCCACGTAGTCGATCGCGCCTTGGAACCACTCCTGCGACGCCTCGGCGATTGTGTCGCCGTCGCGGTCGACGGCAAAGTTGCCGATGCCGATGATGCCCGTGGCGCCGCTCAAGGCGTCGGGGTCGGCGGTATTGTACATTTTGCCGGAAACGGTCAGCGTGGGCGCTGGGGGCGGGGCATTGGGGTCGAGCACGGCGGAGTAGATGTCGACGTTGGCCGTCGCCGCGGGCGAGAGATCAATCACGGCAGCGACGTAGAGCCAGGTGCCATCCGCTGCATACTCCGCGCCGATGCCGACGTCGCCGAAGTTATTGCCGATGATTGACCCGATACCGCCCACGGACTGGGGGCCCAGGCCATCCTCGTCTTGAATCAGGTAGTATCCGCGGTCGCTACCAGGACGGGTTTGGAAGATGTAGTTGACCGCCGAGCCGGAGTTCTTGGCGTCTGCTTTGAGGATCGCCTCGATCGTGAATTGCGTGGGGCTGGTGAACCCGCTTCCGGTGAGGCCGGCGCCGGCCGTCGACGACAACGTCGAGTCGACATAATACGGTCGGTACGCCTGGCCGATCCCCTTGAAGCCCGGCTCGAAGGTGATGTCGGCGCCCGTGCCCATCACGCCGGCCACGTTGCCTTCACCGGGGGCCTCGACTAAATCGAGTGCGCCGGCCGAGTCGTCAAAAACACCGGGAGGGTCGAATTCCCAGAGGTGGAGGAGCTGGGCCTCCGTTCGATTTGTCATCGCGGCAATCGCCAGCACGACAGCCAGGGTGGTCGCCAATTTCGGGAGTCGCAAGTCGTTCGTCATCGGAACACCTCCTCAGGTTGCTGCCACGGAACTGGGACTCAGTACCATGGAACGTGAAACCTGTCCCACGGAACAGTGAATCCGTCACATGGAACGTCAACAGGAAAAGTCCATTCGCAGCGTGGCAAGATCGCCGGGCCGGCGTGGATTCCCGCGAACCGTGCGTCGGCCTTGTGAATCAAGTGGGCTGCCGATCGCCCCTGATCGTGCGGCGGCGCGGGACGGCGAGTCCTGCTGCGGCGAGCAAGCCCAACGAAATCGTGCCTGGTTCGGGAACCCGCAGCAACAGGGCAGGGGAGAAGTCGCCGTTCGAGTTATCCGCTCCGGACCACGGGCTGCCAACGGGGTTGTTCGGATCGGTCGTATCGGGATCGTAGTTTGGATCATCATTCAACGTGGTTTGTTCTTTGGGATTGAAGAGGTAGTTGAAGTTGGTCCAGTTGGGAAATGGCGCATCCCCGCCATGGATAGCAGTGGCTACCAGCGTGACGCTCGTTTCGCCGGCCGAAATCGCATTGCCGACGAAGCTGTCCAAAGCGTCGTCGGCAAATATCAAGCTACCACCCACCGGCAGCCAGCTTTGATTGCCAATCTCTGGGAATGCAACCGTACCAAGAAGCATGAGGTCCGAATTGAAGTCCTTCGTTCCGACGTCACCATCGAAGGAGATTCCAGGAGCGGTGAGGTAAGTGATCAGAGATTCGTTCCAATTACCCAAAGCCGTATTGGTCAGGCCGTAGATCGCCAATCCCGTACGAATCTGGGGATTCGGTGTCACTGTGTCTTGGATACGGCTGCCGTTCAGGTTGTTGTTGCGGTAGGTCATACGAAAAGCAGTGTGACCATCTGCAGGCAGGACGTGACCGGTCAGATCGATCCGGACATAGATCGCGCTGTTGCGATCAGAACCGTCGTTTGCATCGCCTTTCGTCGAGTCATTCTTCACTCGACTGGCGATCTCCGTGCTGTCGCCACGATTCTGGGTGGGATTGGATTCCCTGACTTCCGCGTCTGCACCGACGCCTATGTTTGTGGGAATCCAGGCGGCATTTGATGATGTGGAAACTGCGGCTGCCGCTAGCGCGCTCAAAACAATCAATGTGCTTCTCATAAGGTCTTTCTCCCGATGCAGCGACAAAACTTCGAACCAGTTTCAAAACCGTATCGGAGAGGGGGCAGTCCCATGTACTTTGAAGATCTGGAAGCTTGGGACGGTCCCCGGCGGTCTTGAAACAGGTTCTTAGAAAAACGATACTTTCCGTGTAGATACAAAAAAACGACCACTCAAATGCTTTCGCGACTCTCCGGGCGGAACCGGCGCAAAAGGATTTGAGTGGTCGTTTAGTTTATTAGCGTTGCCTTACTGACTTCGGTCGTTAGTTCGACACCAATACTGTTACGAATTCGGCCGAGTTTCGGTGCTCAAGCCGTCCGCTGAACATAAACCCTGCACGTTAAGATGTCAACCATTTTTCCCGACGGACCTGTCGGCAGTCGATTTTATAGGGTGTTTCGCGGAATTCGGCGATTCGATGGGAGGGCGGCCCGTCTCGCCCGATTGCTCCTGCGACCGGACTCATCGCCACGACGCTGGTTGCCGTCGCGCTGGGGCGTGCGGCGCCATTCAATTCAATAGACGAACGGCACGAATCGCTGTACGCGGTCGGCGTATTGGCGATACTCATCACCATAGCGTTCGGCCAGGTAGCGGTCCTGGGCGGGGATGTTGACTAGCGCGAAGCCGGCCACCATGATCGCCGGGATCACCAGCAGCGGTGGGCGGCCGGTCATCGGTGCCCAGCCGGTGAACAGGACCACGTCGCCGAAATAGTTGATGTGCCGGGAGTAGGCGAACAGGCCGCTGGTGTAGAGGTGCCCAGCGTGAGCGGGATCGCGTTTCCAGCGATGCCGCTGCCACTCGGAGCCGGTGTTGATGGCCGAACCGGCCAAGAGCAGCGCGATGCCGATCACGCCGACCGCAGCGAAGGGCGCCGAGTTGCGACCACCGAAATACGCGAACAACAGATCAATCGCGCCGATCCAGACGGCGATGGTCACGACCTCCGACCACGGCATCCGCCGCTGCATGAAGACGAAGAGCGTCAGTAGCGTGCGGAGAAAATAGAGACCGGCTGCGGCCGCCAGTGCGTCGCGTCGGACGGCCGGGGCGAGTTGGTGTGACCGTGTGAGCAAGGCGTCGATGGTGCCGATCCCGCCGCCGATCAACAGCCAGACCGCGACGGTCACAATTGCCAGGTGCAAACAGGCCAAGGACGCCTTCGTTCCCCCGGGACGCCGACTTGCCGCGATAAACGGCTGATAGGTCTGCCATGGGTCCAGCTCGTGGGGTTAGCGACGTCGGCGGAGTGGTCGACCGTGTTACTCTACACGATCTCGGCGGCGGACTTCAATTTGCTGTGACCGGTTTGGCAGGGGAGACGGAGGGTCGAAGATGCGCCTGGGGGTGATGAGAGGTGAGCGGTGGTGGGGTAGGCCTGCATGGTTCGCTAAACCGCAAGCGATGTGGGGGCGGTGCTAGCAGTTACGGCGCAGGCGGCTCGATCTTTACGGGATTTGTTCGGGAGCCTATTCTGCGGCGCTGCGAGTTGTTCGAGATATCACCCTTGCGCACACGTCGAGCGCGGCCGGAGATTGCCATGAGAGCTTGGATTGGTCGATTGTTCGTCGTTGTCGTGGTGAGCGTGTTTGCGACTTGCGTCGTGGCGGAGGAATTTCGCATCGAGACGAAGGTGTTCGTCGGCGACGAAAAGGAGCCGGTGAGCACGACGACCACGCTGTTTCAGCGAGGCGTGGTTTACGATTTTCTCTCGGAGCCGGAGCAGACTGCGGTGTTCCGCAAGCCGGGCGGGGGCAAGCCGGGGCGGTTCATCCTGCTCGATCCCGAGCGGCGGGTGCGGACCGAGCTCTCGACCGACCAGCTGGCCGACGTGATGGACAAGCTGCGGAATTGGGCGTCGCGGCAGCAGGATCCGTTTTTGAAGTTTGCGGCCAATCCGCAGTTCGAAGAATCGTTCGACCGCGAGACGGGGCAACTGCTGCTGGCCAGCGACAGGAGAGCTACACGATCAAGACGGAGCCGGCCGAGGAGCCGGAGGCGATGGCCGAGTATCGCGAGTATCTGGATTGGTACACGCGGCTCAACACGCTGCTGCAGGCGGGTCCGCCGCCGGAGCCGCGGTTGGCGGTGAACGCGGCGCTGGCCCGCTATCAAATCGTGCCGGTGAGCGTCGAGCTGGTCCGCGCCGGCGAGAAGGAGAAGCTGCGGGCCGAGCACGAGTTCACCTGGCTGCTTCTCGAAGAAGGACCGGCGCGGATCGACGATGCGTGTGCGGCGCTGGCGGCCTATCGGCCGGTCGACAACGAGAAGTTTCTGCGGGGATGCGGCGGGAGATGGTGAATCAGGCGAAGAAGTGAAGAGCCGGACGACGACGCGGAAGCCGGTGACGTCAAGATGCGCGTAGCGAGCGACGCGGCTAAATGTTCTACTCGCGCGTCAGCGCGTGGAACCGCTTGCTTAGGTCGAGCGTCATCGGGCCGGGTTTGCCGGTGCCGATCGTGCGGCTGTCGACTTTGACGACGGGGATCACTTCGGCGGCGGTGCCGGTGAGGAAGACTTCGTCGGCGATGTACACGTCGTGCTTGGTGAGCGGGACTTCGCGGACTTCGATGTTGGCGTCCCGGGCCAGCTCGATCACCGCGTGGCGCGTGACGCCTTCGAGGATGCCGGCGTCGATCGGCGGCGTGTAGAGCACGCCCTTCCGGACGAGGAAGATGTTGTCGCCCGTGCACTCGGCGACTTCGCCCTTGTGGTTGAGCATCAGGGCTTCGATGCAGCCGGCCTGGAGGCCTTCGATCTTGGCGAGGATGTTGTTGAGGTAGTTGAGCGATTTGATCCGCGGGTTGAGCGCGGCCGGATGGGTCCGCATCACGCTGACCGTGACGATCTCGAGGCCCTTCTCGTAGAGCTCGGGCGGATAGAGCGCGATCGCGTCGGCGATGATGATCACTTGCGGATTGCTGCACTTGTTCGGATCGAGGCCGAGCGTGCCGGCGCCGCGGGTGACGAGGGCGCGAATGTAGCCGTCGTTGATGTCGTTGGCCCGGACCGTGTCGTTGATGGCCTTGCCACATTTCCTGGGGCGACATGGGGATCTTGAGCCAGATCGCCTTGGCCGAGTTGTACAGCCGCTCGACGTGCTCCTCGAGCCGGAAGACTTTGCCGCCGTAGCTGCGCAGGCCTTCGAACACGCCGTCGCCGTAGAGCAGGCCGTGGTCGTAGACGCTGATCTTGGCGTCTTCCTTGGGCACGAGCTTGCCGGTGATGTAGATTTTTCGCGACATGATTCGTAGCCGATGATTCCGAAACACACGGTCTCACGCAAAGACGCTAAGGCGCAAAGGACGCTAAGAAGAAAGTGGAAAGTTAAGTATGGTCAATGCGGGCTTTGCTACTGTGGCGGCTACTTTGCGTGAAATCCGCTCTGCGTCGTTGCCGGAATAGAGTGCGTTGCTGCCCAGGAGCGGTTCCGCCGAAGGTTCCTGCTCTACGCCGCTTGGACCCGGCCGTCGACGAGCGTCACGGTGCGGTCGGCGGCGCGGCGATTTCGCGGTCGTGGGTCACCATGACTATAGTGAGGTTCTGCTCGCGGTTCAACCGACGCAGGAGGGCCAGGATTTCCTCGCCGGTGGCCTTATCCAGATTGCCGGTCGGCTCGTCGGCCAGCAGCACGCGCGGCTGGGCCACCAGCGCCCGGGCGATGGCGGTCCGCTGCATTTCGCCGCCGGAGAGTTCGCGCGGCTTGTGCTTCAGGCGATGGCCGAGGCCGACGATGCTGAGCATTCGCGGGCCCGCTCGCGGTACTGGCGGCGCTTGCACCAGTAGCCCAAGACGCTCTGGCCGATCATCGCCGGGGCGAGCACGTTCTCCAGCATCGTGAGCTCGGGCAGCAGGTGGTAGAACTGGAAGATCATGCCGAAGTAGCGGTTGCGAAGGATGTCGCGGCCGGCGGCGGCCAGGTTGTCGATGCGGTTGCCTTCGAAATAGACTTCGCCGTAGTCGGGCACGTCGAGCGTGGCCAACAGATGCAGCAGCGTGCTCTTGCCGCAGCCGCTCGGGCCGATGATGGCCACGAACTCGCCCTCGCCGACCGCGAGGTCGACGCCCTGCAGCACGGGGATCTCCAGCGGCCCTTTGCGATAGCTCTTGTCACGCCGCGGGCGCTGAGGATCGTCGGGCGTCGCGCCGTTTGGTTGATCGGTCGGCTGCGGACGGCGGAGCGGGTCGCGCTGGCGGCTGACGAAGCCGGTCGGCGCGGTGGCGGCCGCGATCTGCGCGAAATGGACGCGGCCGCTGGCGCGGGGCGCGGGACTGGTCGTGAAATCACTCATAGCGAAGGCCTCCACTGGATGCAGCCGCGCCGCCCGCCAGGCCGGCAGGATGCTGGCGAGGACGGCGATCAACATCGCGCCGGCACGACCAGCACGACGGTCAGCGGATCGACGATCGTGGGAATCTCGTGAAAGTAGTAGATCGACGGATCGAACACGGGCCGGCCGGTGAGGCGGCCCAGCAAGTCGGCGATCTCGTTGATGTAGTCGACGAACACCAGCCCGAGCCCGACGCCGACCCCCGCGCCGACGATGCCCAGGCTCAACCCGTAGGCGAGGAAGATGCTCATGATCCCCGAGCCGGTGGCGCCGAGCGACTTGAGGATGCCGATGTCGCGGGTCTTCTCGACGACGATCAACAGGAAGATCGCCAGGATGCCGAAGCCGGCCACGGCGATGATCATGAACAAGAGCAGGTTCAGAACGGCCGTTTCCATCTGCACGGCGGCCAGCAGCGCCCCTTGTTTGTCGCGCCAGGTGTTGATGATGTAAATCTGCGCGGGAAATGTTGCCGCAGGAGGTCGCGGACTTTGTCCAGGTCGGCGCCCGGCTTGAGGCGAATCTGAATCGAGTTGAAGTTGCCGACGCCGGTCGTCGGGTCGATCATGCCGCGGAGCTCCTGCAGCTTGCGAATCGGCACGAACACGAAGCTCGAATCGTATTCGTTCATTTTGCTTTCGTAGAAGTCGACGACGGTGAACTTCGCGCTGAGCGGCTTGGGCGGCTTGCCGGCCGAGGGGTAGGTGATCTCGACGTCGTCGCCGGGCAGCGAGAGGAAACTGTCGGTGCCGTCCTGGTTGCGATACGAGACCAGCGCGATGCCCAGGACGCAGCCGGCGTGCTGCTCCTTGGCCGGGTCGAAATTCTCGCCTTCCGTGCGCGGCGGGTCCGAGCGGGTTCGCCGCGGCGTCGAACGGGTTCTTGTCCATCGAGCCGGGCGGGGCGACGGCGTGCCTGGTGAAGCTCGCCACCTGCCTCCGCCAGGGCCAGCCGGCGATCGCCATCTGCGGCCGGGCCACGCCTTTGCCGGCTTCGGCGGCTTCGTGATTCACGGTGTCGTAGCCGCCGTCCTTGAGCTTGAAATCGAGCTGCTGGCGGTTTTCCGGATGCTGCAGGTAGCTGCCGAAGTCGCTCACGGTCGAGTAGGTCTTTTCGTCGACGCCGATCAATGTGATTTGCTTATTGACGTACTGGCCGCCGACTTTGAAGCTGAGCATCGCCGGCACGTGGACGGTGGGCGACATGCCGGCGATGTGCTCGCCCGCAAGCGGCGGATCTCGTCCATGTGGCGGTCGGCGTCGGGATGCCGTCGAGCGAGCCGCTCTCGAACACGATGTCGGAGAGGATGCCGTGGATCCGCTCCTGCATCTCGTGCGTGAAGCCTTCCATCACGGAGTTGACGACGATCATCGTCGCCACGCCGAGCATCACGCTGACGATCGACACCAGCGCGATGTAGCGCGTGCGGAGATACCGCCAGCAGAGCAAGAATTTGTACATGAACCCGTCCTTGGGTAGATGTTAGGTGTCAGGTATTAGGTGTCAGAGGATTGGTTGGTGGATCGCTTGCGGTTTAGCTGAATGGAATAGTCCGTAGCCACTACTCCGGCCTCAGCAGCGGAAACAGGATCACGTCGCGGATCGATTGGGTGTTGGTCAGCAGCATCACCAGCCGGTCGATGCCGATGCCCAGGCCGCCGGCCGGCGGCATGCCGTGGCGCAGGGCGCGGATGAAATCGTGGTCCATCTTGGCCATCGAGTCTTCGTCGGCCAGGCCGGCGAGCTGCGTCTTGAACAGTTCTTCCTGCAGGTCGGGGTCGTTCAGCTCGGTGTAGGCGTTGGCGACTTCCATGCCCTGGATGATCAGCTCGAACCGCTCGGCGACGTTCGGGTTGTCGGCCTTTCGCTTGGTGAGCGGGCAGATGCTGGCCGGGTAGTCGATCACGAAGATCGGGCCCGCGAGCGCGTCCTCGACCTTGGCTTCGAAGACTTCGTTCTTGATCACGTCCGGGTGCTTGCCGGCGGTTTCGAGGCCCAGCGACCTGGCGGCCTTTTCGATCGGCGGCGGCGTCGGCCGGGTCGACGCCGGCGTGTTCGTGGAACAGCTCGTCGTAGGTCTTGCGGGCAAACGGCGGCGTGAAGTCGATCTGTCTTCTCGCCCCAGGGCAGCGCTGAGCGATTGGCCCGTCGCGTGGATCGCCTCGACGATCCAGGCCTCGGTGAGGTCCATCATCGAGCGGTAGTCGCCGTAGGCCTGGTAGGCCTCGAGCATCGTGAACTCGGGATTGTGCTTCTGGCTGATCCCCTCGTTGCGGAAGACGCGGCCCAGCTCGTAGACCCGCTCGATGCCGCCGACCAACAGCCGCTTCAGGTGCAGCTCCAGCGCGATCCGCAGGAAGAGGTCGATGTCGAGCGCGTTGTGATGGGTTTTGAACGGCCGGGCGGCGGCGCCGCCGGCGATCGAGTGGAGCGTCGGCCCTTCGACTTCGACGAAGCCGCGGGCCGTGAGCGTGTCGCGGATCGAGCGGACGATCTTCGTGCGGTTGAGGAACGTCGGCATCACGCCCTCGCCGTACGTGAGGTCGAGGTACCGCATCCGCTGCCGCAGCTCGGGATCGGTCAGCCCGTGGTGCTTCTCCGGCGGCGCGGCGAGGCTCTTGGTGAGCATCGTGAGCCGCTCGGCGAAGATCGACAGCTCGCCGGTCTTGGTGCGGCGGAGCTCGCCGTCGACGCCGATGACGTCGCCCAGGTCGAAGCACTCGGCCAGCTGCCAGTCGTCGCCGACCTGCTTCTGGCCGATGAAGAGCTGGATCTGGCCGGTCATGTCGCGGATGTCGGCGAAGATCAGCTTGCCGCCGGGGCGCTGCAGGACGATGCGGCCGGCCGCGCGGACCTTGGGGCCGACCATTTCGCCCGGCCCTTGGTCGGCGAGCCACTTGCGGAAATCGAAGCCTGCGCCGGCCGATTGAATATCGGGCAGCTCGATCGTCGGCCGTCGGCGGTGCGGAAGACGACTTCCGCGGCCCGAGCGCGGATCGCGGCGATCGACTGGTGGTCGTCGAACCGCGACCCCCAGGGGTCGTGGCCGAGCTCGGCAATCTTTTGGAGCTTGTCGCGGCGCGACGATTCCCAGTCGCCGGCCGCGGTGGTTTCCGCTGGTTCAGTCACAGTGGAGCTCATGGTGGTTAAGGCGCAACCTAAAGGGGTGCAACATTTTAGTGGCTACCACGAGGGGGTCAACGCCGGCTTGGCGGCGAGAAAAACGCTTGTTGTTGTGCGAGATCATGCCAGCAGCGGTGCGGGGCGACAATCTGTACGTTGACCGCCTGGGCCGCCGCCCACTACGATTCCGCCCGCATTTCCCGAGGCCTGCGAGCCTCGGTCGGTCACGGGGGCCGGTTCGCATTTTGGACTTCCACCCCATGGGCCGCAAGCAGCGCACCCTCTGGATCGCCGTCGGTCTGGTCGCCACGACGCTCGTCGCGGGGGCGCTGGGCGGCGTCTATGCCGCACTCGGCCGCGTGCGACCGTTCTATCAACAGGCCCTTGCGCTCGATCCACAGACGCTTGAAACGGGCAGCCGGGAACTCGAAAGCCGGGCCACCGCGCTGTATAGCGAGGCCCGCCAGAGAGGCCAGTGGCGGGCCGCGTTTACGGCTGATCAGATCAACGGCTGGCTCGCGCTGCAACTGGCGGAGGTCTACGCCGACGCGCTGCCCGAGGACGTCTCGGAACCGCGGGTGGCGATCAACGAGGACCGGCTGACGATCGGGTTTCGTGCGCGGCGGGGCGGCGTCGAGACGGTGGTCTCGGCCGACGCGTCGGTGATGCTCACCGATGAAGGGGAGGTGGCGATTCGCTTGCTCTCGGTGCAGGCGGGCGCGTTGCCGCTGCCGGTGATGCAAGTTGCCGACGACGTATCCAAAGCCTGTCAAGAGCTCGCGTTACCGGTGCGCTGGACGCAAGTCGACGGCCAGCCGGTGGCGCTCGTGGACTTCAATCGCGGTGGGGATGCAAAGAAGGCCCAGATCGTGCTGGACGCCGTCGAGCTGCGCGACGCCGCGATCTATATCGCGGGCCACACGGTTGCGGAAGACGAAGGCGATGTGGATGCCAGCAAAGACGTCATCGACCGGTGACGGATAGTTGCCAACGGGCTTCGTCGCTAGAGATTCGCCGCAACGTGATCTCGCCGCGGACGAACTGCCCGTTGAGCATGTACGTGTGCGACTCTTCTTGCTCGGAGTATTCGCCGGCATCGAGCCGCCGAACACGACCTCGATCGCCGCTCACAGGGCCCTCGTAGTCGAGATACACCAGGCGATGATCGCCGAGCCGCTCGACGGCGACCGAATTGCTGGCGGAAAACGTCAATCGGCCGGCGTCGTCGGCCAGAGCTTGCCATCCATTTGGCAATTCTGCGTAGCGCCCACGTTTGCAGCACCGGCGCCTGCTCCAGCATCAGGTCGCAGTGGGTCGGCCGGGGGAGGTCATCCGGGCAATCATGGAGTAGCAGCACGAATCGCGGCATCGAGAATTGATGATTGATGATGTATGATTGATGAACACAAGAAGCAGGACGGCCTCACTTTTTGGTCACGCGACGCTCGGTTCGGTTGGCCGCCGTCTTCACGCTGGCGGCGAGAATTGCTACGAGTTGATTGCATTCGTCGACCAGACCGCGGAGCAGCTCGACGCGAACAAGCTTAGCATCTCGGACCAATTCTAGCCAATAAAGCGTCTCATCTGCCTCACGCAGTGCAGTGGCCAATATCGAGGCAAAATGCCTCTTGGTGGCTGCACGAGTGGCTTCCCGGTAATTTGCACCGATTGAGGTCCCGGATCGCAGCACCTGCCCGCCAATAACATCGGCAACGCGCCCCTTCGGCAGGCTCGACACCAGCCGAACTACCCGCAGTGCGAAGTTCCTGGTGCGTTCAGCTAATTCCTCACGGCGCATCGACGCCATTCCACACCTCGATCATCAATCAAACATCATCAATCATCAATCCCACTACTGTGCCGCCGATTCTATCTGGACTGGGTTCGACTCTTTGACCAGCGGCTGCGTCATGCCTGTGGCACTGACTTGGGCGACGAACGTGACCACGCCGGGGCTCAGGGCCTGGAGCGGAATCTTGAATTGTCGGCTCTCGCCTGGGCCGACGTCGCCGACATTGCTGAAGCGAACTTCCAGCTGGCCGACGATTTCGGCCGAGCCAGGCGGCTCGATCTGCGCGGCGTTGGGAGAGGTTTCTTTTGGCAGCTGGACCCGCAGTTGGACGCCCCGCTGGATTTGCTGACCCACGTTTTCGATCGACACGATGAGCATCATCGGTCGACCGACGCGGCCGGGATTGACCGTCGAGCTGAGCGAGAGCTTCAGATTCTCGGCCGGCAGCGGCGGGGGAGGCGTGACGCCGCCGGCCGTCGTTGGGGGCTGTGCCGCGACCGGCAATATCTCCACGCACTTTTCATCGCCGTAATGCACGTCGCCGTCGGCCGTGACCGTGACTCGGCTGCAGGCGCTGTTGGCCGGGGAAACACAAGCACACAGCACGTCGATCTGGCGCCGTTCACCCTTCATGAGACTTTGTATCTTCCAGCGCAGATCCCCGTTGGGCAGGACTTCGCTACCCGCGCCGGCAGACGCGGTTCCAATGCGACGTCGTAGTGATCGACGATTTCGAGGTTCGTGACTGGTACTTCACCAGCGTTCTTGATAATGATGCTGAACTTCGCCAACTCGCCGACATAGTGGCGCACGGGACCTTGTTTCGTGACGTCGAGCACGGGACGTGTCGCCGGCCGCGCGTCGACCGCCGTGACGCAGCCACTTTCGGTAACTTCAGCGGCCCCTTCGGCAGTAACGGTCACATGGTGACATTGTCGCCCCGCTGCGGTGACGCCGAACGTCAGCGGCACTTTCGCCGATTCGCCCGGCGCGAGGTCGCGCATGCCTTCGTACTTCACCGCGTGCTCGTTGGGTTCGGCGCGGACGTGACTCAGTCCCGGATCGAAGTCGTCGACCACTTTGATGCCGCGGGCGGTGGCGTCGCCGCGATTGGTGACCGTAACGTCGAAGCTGGCAAAGCCGCCGACGTCGACCCGCTCCGGGCCGTTCAGGCGGACGTCGACGACAAGTTCCGGCTTGCCAGCCGACTCGGTCTTGGGAGGCGGTCCGTAGGTTTTTGGCGGCTCGCTGTCGGACAGCGACGGCGGTGGCTCGAATCGATTCGGGGTTCGTTCGTACGAATCAGGCGGGCTAGCGGTCGTGGAGTCGGACAAGGGGGCACAGCGGGGCCGGCCAGCGTCGGTTCTGGCGTCGTGGAAGCGAGGGCCGGCGGCGGCGGGGCCCACGGAGGTGCGCCGGGGACGCCCTGCCGCCAGGAAATCGTCGCGGTCGACCGACCCACCTCGAGCGACGACCCGGCTGCGGGCGCCGCATCCGATGGTGCCACGACGGACATATTCACCACGGCTTCGCCCACGCCGACGGTTGTCGGGCTGATCTGGATGCTGGCCCGGCCGGTGGCGTCGGTTGGCACTTCAATCCGGTTGGCCGCGGAGTCGAGCGCGGCGCCGGCACTGGCCACTTCGTAGCGAACCGTCCAGCCCGGGAGGGGCGCGCGGTCGGTGCGGCGCGTGACGATCGTCGTGAGCACCAGGGGCTGACCCGCTTGGGCAATCGTCGGGGCGGGGAACGCGACTTGTGCGTCAATCGATGGCGGCGGCGCGACGGGTGCTGCGGCGCTGGGCGTGGTGATGACGGGTGCCGCCACCGGTGCCGCCGTCGAGGGAACTGTGACCACGGGCGGCGGCGCGGTGGGCAAACCGGCATCCGGATACGCAGGCGGCGCTTGCAGATTTCCACTGGGAAGTCCGACGCTGGGCGGCGGTGGGGGCGGCGTGGTGACCACCGGCGGCGCGACGATCGGCGCGGCGGGCATGGCGCGAGCCCGGGCGGCGGAGCGACGATCTGCGGCGGCGTGACCGGCGTGGCTTCGCCGGGCCAGATGAGAATTCGTTCGCCGGTGGGGTCGATTCGCGGCAATCGCCAACTGGCGCAGCCCGGCGCGGCAACGGCGCAAGCCGCCATGATGAGCGCGCAGAGTCGATTTCGCCATTTCAAGCGAAGGGGCATTCGAAACAACCATCCGTGTATGCCGCAGCGGAACCGCCCCGCTCGGATGCGGGAACGAACTGTTAAACTCTACCGCCTGGGCGGGGACCGTGATGCCTTTTGGCAACGCTGAATGTTGACTTTTCTCGACGTTTGATTGGGGTGGCGCGGGCTGTAGGGATTGGCGCGGCGCGGCCCCGGGGTTTCGGACGCCGAACCATCCCCACCCGCTCGAAGCGAGCTCGGCGGGGTGGATGGCGGGCCGAACTGGCGGCGCAAAGCCTTGCCCACGCTTGCGATGCGGCACGACTGTCCTGGCATGAATTCCTTGCTTTACCCAATCTGCCCGATTAGCATAAAGGGTGGGCTGATTCCGCGCCTCGATTTGAATTTACGGACGCGCGGCGGACTTCGTTCCGGGGCCCGACGACGGTGCCATTGCGCACTCGCCAGAGGAACAGGAAACCGTAGAAGCTATTGAGGTTACGCCATGGTCCGTGTCGGTTTGCATTCATGTTTTGGCAGTTGTTGGTTGCGGACCGCGCTAGTGCTATCCGGGCTATTCTCGCTGGCACTGTTGGCGTCGTCGGCCGTTGCCCAGGACACTGGCGGCGGCGGCAACACGATCGGCACGGGCAACACCTCGGGTGTCGCCGTCGATGCCGAAGGGGTGCTGCGGCGGACCACCGTGGCGGATCCCACCGGCGCGCTCGCACGCCAACGGGTTCAAGAAGCACTGTCGCGGCTCGATCGCGACGTTGCCCGGCCCAGCAAGCTCCGCAAGATCTCGCTCACGCGGCTGGAGCGCGAGCTGGCGAAGCGGATCGCCGCCGGCGAGCAGGCCGACGAAGTGATGCGGAATCTTGCCGGGCTGACGCGCGTGCAATATGTGTTCTGCTACCCGGACTCGGGCGACGTCGTGATCGCCGGCCCGGCCGAGGCTTGGGGCGAAGCGCCCTCGGGCCGCACTCTCGGCATCGATTCCGGCCGGCCGATCGTCCAGCTGCAGGACCTGGTCGTCGCGCTGCGGACGTTCGCGCCGAGCAAGGACAAGTCGTCGCCATTTATCTTTTGCTCGATCGATCCGACGCAGGAAGGCCTGTTGCGGATGCAGCAGTTTTTGCACGAGATCGGCAACCAGTTTGTCGGTCCGCCGAAGCCGGGCTTCGAGCAGTTCGTCGTCGAACAGTTGCGCGACCGGTTGGGGATGCAAGTGATCACGGTCGGCGGCGTGCCGGCCAACACGCATTTCGCCCAGGTGATGGTCGAGGCCGACTACCGGATGAAACTAATCGGCATCGGCCTGGAGCGACCACCGGTGCGGCTCAAGAGCTATGCGGAACGGGCGAACCCGCATCAGATTTCCCGCAATGCCTTGGAGCGCTGGTATTTTGTGCCCGATTATCAGTGCGTCCGCGTGAGCGACGACGCGCTGGCGATGGAGCTGATC
Organism: uncultured Planctomycetota bacterium; assembly: GCA_963808175.1. GTDB lineage: Bacteria > Planctomycetota > Planctomycetia > Pirellulales > Lacipirellulaceae > DASYDU01. The sequence goes on from CAWEEU010000011.1 coordinate 80,880, forward strand.
GGCGAGGGGGTGAAGCTGGTGGGCGAGGCGGAAGTGGTCGGTCCAAACGGCCAGCGGAGCGCGGCGAAGAAGGGCAACCCCGCCAGCCAGGCGTTCGTGAACGCTTTTACGAAGGTCTATCCGCAGCTGGCGGACCGAGCGCCGGTATATGCCCAGCTCCGCAATTGCATCGACCTGGCGGTGGCGGCGGCGTACATCCGCGACCAGGATTTCTATTCCTTGGCCAAGTGGCAGCCGAGCGTGTTTGAAGAGGAGTCGTCCTTGCCGGTCGAAACGCTCAATCCGCCGAAGCAGGTGGCGTCGGCCGTCAACAGCATGTGGAAGGGCTCGACGCTGGTGACGCCGATCGGCGGCGGCGTGCAGATGCGGCCGACCGAGGCGATCAGCCCCAGCAACCTGCTGGATGATGAGAAGAAGACGGTCGCCAAGGCCCGCGACGAGATCGACCTCTCGCACCTCGGCCCCGGATCAATGGTGGTGGGACTGAGCCGGGCACGCTCGCTTCAGCGAGCCGGGTCAGTGACTGTGACTCGCCACGACCACGCGCAGATCGCAAACGTTCGTCTGCGTGGGCCCCGTCTTAAATAGTCCTCCGCTCGCCTCGAAGAATCGATACGCGTCGTTGCGGCGGAGTGACTCGCTTGGATCGAGGCCCAGTTGCCTCGCACGCCGAACTACCTCCTCCGTAACCACGGCGCCGGCCGCGTCAGTCGGACCATCCTCGCCATCCGTGCCGCCGGAGAGCAGCGCGATTCCTTCGCACTCGCCAAGCTCCGCCAGGGCCGCGAGCGCCAATTGCTGATTGCGCCCGCCGACGCCGCGGAGCGACGCTGCGACGAGCTTCACGGTCGGCTCGCCGCCGGAGATCAGGCAGTCCGGCCCCGGTTCGTTCCGCATCCGCACCGCCATTTCGGCCAGGTGGCGGCCGACCTCCTCCGCGGCTCCTTCCGCTTGGGTCGCCGCAATCATGGCGTGTGAGTACCCCAATCGTTCCGCCTCGCAGCCCGCGGCGTCGACGGCGAGCGCATTGTTGCCGATGACTAGGTTCGTCATGCGGCAAGCGGGATCGACGGCCGGCGGGGCCTGCGGCTGCCGCGCGAAATAGGCCACGACATTCTGCAATTCGGGATGGTCCAAGAGGTCGAGCTTTCGCAGCACGTCGATGGCGGCCGCGGGATTGGAGCGCGCTGCGACGGTGGGACCGGACGCGATCACGTCGAGCGGATCGCCCGGCACGTCGGAGATCAAGAGTGAGATCAATCTGCCCGCGCGACAAGCCCGAGCGAGTCCGCCGCCCTTGATCAGGCTCAAATTGCTCCGCACCGTGTTCAGTTCTCGAATGTTGGCCCCGGCCGCGCTGAGAACTCGGGCAACGCGGACTTTGTCTTCGAGAGAAATGCCGGAGACGGGCGCCGGCATCAACGCGGAGCCGCCGCCCGAGAGCAAGCACAGGCAGACGTCTTCGTGTCCGAGCGACGACACGAGCTCGAGAATCTGTTTTGTGCCGGCAACGCCTTCAGGGCGCGGTTCGTTGACGCCAGCGGGCCGGGCCGCGTGCAAATGAACCGTGGCCGTTGGCACCAGGCAGTCGGCCGGCACATTGACCCAACCGCCGACGTGCTTCTCGGCCAGTAGCCGCGGTCCCAAGGCCCGTTCGACAGCGACCGCCATCGCACCGGCGGCCTTTCCGGCGCCGACCAGCACGATTCGACGCAACGTCGCCAAATCCATCCGCTCATCGCCGACCGCGAGGCATCCGCCGTCCACCCGCACAAATTGTGGGATCAACCGCGCGGGCTGAACCTCGCGGACACCGGCCCACCAGATGCGCTGGGCGTCGGCACGAAGCTGCGATGAGGAGCGATCCATAGCTCCGGCAGTCTACCGCTCGACCGGCGGGCCGAACAATGAGCGACGCGCCGAATTAGGAAACGTCGGGACCGGACTCGCTTTTGACCATCGGTAGGCGCACTGCGTCTCTGGTCGACAGGGTGCGGATCATGACACCGTCGATCGCGGCGGAGCCCAGGCCCTCCAGCGCAAACGTGAGTGTCAGATCGGACGTCTCGAGGGACGCCGCGAATCAGGCGAAACGGCTGCCAATCCGACCCGCTCCGCACGCGGAGAGCCAATTCCTGGCCGCCCAGCGAGTCGATGATCGTCAGGCCGTTGATGCTGCCGGTGATCGGCTGCGCAACGCGCACCCATCCGGATATCTCAATGACGTCGCCCGACTTCGCGCGAGTGGGGGGCGAGGTGATCCAAACCAGCGGCCGGGCGACGATCTGCGGGGCGCTGGAGCGCGGCATGGCTTCGGCGGAGATTTCCAAACAATAGCGCCCTTCCTGCGGTGCGTGGCCGGAGAGTTGGACCTTGGTCTTCACCCCGGGCATTGGATCCTCGACGTGCTGCCAACCCTGCTGCTTCAAGTACGCCAGGTCTTCGAAGTCGCCGCCGGCCAGGAGATTCTCGCCGCCGCGGAGCGAAGTGAGCGACTTTTCAAAAGCTGCATACTGAGCCATTGCGCCGACGTCGGCACTGAAGGGAACGCTGTTGAGCGCAGGAGCAGCGGAGGAATCTTGGTGAATCCGATGAAGCGCGTCGGCGAGGGTCCGTGCCGCGTCACTCGCCTGCTCGAAGGCGGCTTCCGATTTGCCCGCCGAGAGCAAGGAATTCGCTCGGCGGAGATCGGCGCCGGCCGACGCGAGGGCCTGGTCGGCCGACTTCGTGTTCGCGCCGATTTGCTGCAGACGACTGGCCAGCGTCGAGAGCGAACGCGAGCGCACCGTCGCCAGGGCGTATTGCCGCTGGGCGGCACGTGTCCCCTGCTGCGCGATTCGTTGCCGGAACCTGGTAATCACTTGCGGATCTTCGGTCATCAACACGAACCCGCCGGTGTCCCGCTCTATAACAACGCGGGTCCCGCCGGCGACCCGCTTCGATTCCAGCGCGGTGAGGGCAACCGGCGAGAGCAGAAAGGCTTCGTTCGACTCAGGGACGCCTGGCACGACAAAGGCGAGGCTGCGACTCGACGTCGCTTTCGCGCGCGATGGGGTCGCGCTGGACGAAGTGGGCACCAGCAGCCGAGCGCTTTCCGCTTGCAGCACGATGCCCGTCGCAGTCGAATCGGTCGAGGTGGCGTCGCCGATCGGCTTGCCGACCGTGAGCCAGGGGCTCAGGGCATCGAGCCGATCGTTGAGCGTTTCGAGCAGCATCGCCCGCCGTTGGGTTGCTTCGTCGGCCGCGTCGAGCGGCGAACTGGACTGAAACAGAAAGCCGCGACACCCGTTCGATACCGCAGTGTCGGTCAAGGATTCGATCTGCAATTCATCGACCAGCGGCGGGCCGGCCACCGTCCCCGGCGACAGCGACGCCAGTTGCTTTTTCGCTTGTGCTCCGGGCTGCGTCGGGATGTTGACCCACAATGGCGTTCCGGGTCGGGCCAACAGGGGCAACGTTTGGAGCCAGGCGGCAAAGTCATTCGGCGGCAGATTGACCGACGCGGGGTGAGCGGCGACCAGTGCGTCGGCCAGCCGGCTGGCGGGTAGCCAGTCTCCGCGCGGGGCCATGACGATCGGACGACCCACGAGCGGATCGCGGCTCCGCACAAGCTCGGCCCAGCGCCGGGTGAATTCCAGTTCGCGGGGACCGGCCGGACTCCCCAGATTCCAGGCCAGGACGCGATCGAGTGCGGGATCAACTCCGCGCGCAGAGAGTGCGTCGACCGCCGGCGGCGTGCAGATGATCCACAATCCCGCCCGCCGGGCGTCGGCCGACTGCTCCGGTGTCGGCAAGTCATGCATCCAAATCGTGTTGAAGCCGCGCGCGGCGAGAAACGCGAACGGTTCGTTGTTCCACTCGATGCCGCGCATCAGGAACGGTCGGCCGCCGACCATCAACGTCGTGCCCTCAAATCGCGCCTCGGGTGGCAGGGTTCTCCGGAGCCGATGGTTTCGGCGCAGCCGCTGGCGTTAAACCTGGTGCTGAGAACACGGCCGGCGTGGCGGGCTTGATTCCAGTCGACTCGGCGGCAGCGGGTAATACGACCCCGTCGACCTCCAGCGCATCGGTCCAGACCACGGTGTTACCTGAACCACCCGGTACGACCAGCACGATCGCGTCGACGTACGCCTCGTGCGTGTCGACCGCCTCGACGTGGGCCGCGCGCATCACACGCGCCTGCGCTGCTAGCAAGCTCGGTACGCCGGAGAGCCGGAGTTGTTGCCAGCGGCCGGCCGATTCGCATTGCTCGCCGGTGACCAATGCGGTCCGCGCCGCGCCGGTTTTGGAGTCGACCGATCGCGGCAGCACGACGCGCGCGGCGAGCGTCACACCCCCGCGGTTCGCCTTGACCCACAGCCGCGACTCGAGTTCGTCCAAGACCGGTACCCGGCCGACGGGACAAATGAAGTGCATCGACTCGCCGCTCGGGGCTGCGATGGTGAGGCGTTCGGAGCCGCTGCCTTGCCGCGCGTCGTCGTCGACGCAGCCGTGCGACACGATTTTGGCGCCCGGTCGCTCGTCGACGAGCTGCCACGTGAGCTCGGGTCCGTCGAAGCTGCGGAAGACAGCCGCGGCCCAGGAGAGCTTGGCTCGGGCGGCAAGCGTCACCGTGAACAGGACGACGAAAACAAATAGTTTTCGCATAATTTGCTGGGGGCCGAGTTTTTGCCGCCGCGCGGTGGGGCGGACGTGGCAAAAAATCGACGTGCGGGGCCTGCGGCATGATCGCCGTAAAGTGGGCTTCTATCAGCATTTCCGACCAGCGGCCAGGGCAGCTGAGGCGTCCTGGCATCATTCACCCGAGATTCGGGGCGGGGGTCGCCAAACGATTGAATGAATGCAAGTGCTTTTCATATAATCAGTTATGGTCGATTCGCAGAAATCGGGGTCGGACACTGGCGCACGGAGTGCATTTTCGTCGTGCCATCCAACCCACCCTGCGAGAGCACCCATGACGAATATCTCCCGAACCACCGCCACCGGAGTCGAAGAATTGCCAGCCGATCTGCAACGGCTCGTGGTCGCGGTCCAGTCCTTGCCCGAAGAGCATTCCGGCGAAGTCGTCGCCGCCTTGGAGCGCGTGGTCGAAAGCACCAAACGGCGTCGGCGGATTCTGACTCTCGTGCAGGACGCGTTGAGCCAACTGCGGCTCGACATGAAGTACTTGATGTTCGACTTGGAAGCGACTCGCCGGGAACGCGACGACTACCAATCCAAACTGGAACAGCAGGAGAGCTAGTGCGAGCCGCACGGACGCAGCGCGGTCGGTCTTTCGCGTTCCACATGGAATGACGCAAGGACTCACCTCGGCGGCGTGCGTCGCGCGGGAGCTCTCCTCAGCGCAAGCGATGATGCCCGTGAGGTAGCGGTCTTGAATCGAAGCGGCGATTCTTCCGCGACTGGCGGAAAGACGCTTGTCGCACCCCATTTGGCAAAACAAGGAATTATCACTAGCGGGTATCACTGCGCGGAGCGGCTCCAAGCCAAAGGGCAGGGCGGGGCGGCCCCCGCGCCGTTTCGTGTTGGATCAGAGGTTGTTGCGCGTCATGGCTGAGATCACCACATCCGAGCAGCTGGCCCAGCGCGCATTGGACGTGAACGTCGTCGACGACGGCCAGCTGCAAAGCGTGTGGGGCGAACTTGGCTCGACGAACGCGCCTTTGGCCGAGTTTCAGCAGGCCCTGCTCCGCCGCGGACTGCTCACCCAGTATCAGCTCGAACGGCTGATGAACGGATACCGCACAGGGTTCTACTACGGCGACTACAAGGTGCTGTATTGCGTCGGTGCCGGCACGTTTGCCCGCGTCTATCGGGCGGCGCACAAGCTGACTGGCAAGATGTACGCCGTGAAAGTGCTCCGCAGCCGGTACAGCAACCCCAAAGCGACCGACGCCAAGACAGGCAAGAGCAACAAGCCGTTCATCGAGCTCTTTCGCCGCGAGGGCGAGATCGGCATCCAGCTCAAGCACCCAAACATCGTCGAGATCCACGAAGTCTATTCGCGCGGGCTGACGCACTATCTGGTGATGGAATTCATCGAGGGCCAGAACCTGCGGGAATTCTACCGGGCCCGGCGTCGTTTCCAGCCGCTCGAGGCGGCCCACATCATGGAAGGCGTGATGTCCGGCCTGAACTACGCGTTGCAGCAAGGCATCACCCACCGCGACTTGAAGCTTTCCAACGTGCTGTTGTCCAGCGACGGCGAACCCAAGCTCGTCGACTTCGGTCTGGCCGGCCTGCAGGGCGAAGTCGAAGAAGAGTCGCTCGAGAGTATCAGCCGGCGGACGGTCGACTATGCTGGTTTAGAGCGCGCGTCGGGCGTCCGCAAAGACGATTCCCGGACGGACCTGTTTTTCGCCGGTTGCATTTTCTACCAGATGCTCTCGGGGCAACCGGCGCTGGCCGAGTCGCGGGACCGAGCGCAAGCCGGCAAGGCACGCTACACGACGGAAATCAAGCCGATCCTGTCGCTGGTTCCCAAGTTGCCGTTGCCGCTGGCGATGGTCGTGGGCAAGGCGATGGAATTCGATCCCGACAAGCGCTATCAGACGCCGTCGGACATGCTGATCGACCTGAAACTGGCAATCAAGCGGGCGAAGGCCGCCGCGGAAGGGGGCAAAATCGGCGGCACGGAGCTCGAAAGCAATGAAGGCCTCGATGCCAGCGGCCAGCCGCGGAAGTTGATGATCGTCGAGTCCGACGTGAAGATGCAGGACAAGCTGCGCGAGCAATTCAAGCGGAACGGCTACCGGGTGTTGGTTTCGTCGGACCCGAATCGCGTGCTGACCCGCTTTTTCGACGATAGTCAGGCAGCTGATTTGATCCTGTTCACGACCAGCAACAACGGCCGCACGGCCCTGGAAGTCTTCAATCGTTTCGGCCAGGAATCGCAGACCCGCGACGTTCCGGCGGTCTTGCTGCTGGACCAGGTCCACGTCGATTGGGCTGAGGAAGCCACCGTGGCCGACCACCGCGCCGTGGCCAAGATGCCGATTAAGATGCGCGAGCTGCGCGAGCTGTTGGTGGAGGTCGGCGCGAAGAAGGTCTCCTGACGCAGCTCGATTCAGATGTCCCTTGCAGAAGTCATGCGCAAAGAGCCGCTCGGGCAGTCATTCGAGGCCATCGACGTAGGTAATCGATCGTTGCTACCGACAGCAATAGCAACGGGGTCGACGGCTCGGGAACGGCATTGACCGCTACGATGCTGTAAGTCGAGAAGTGGCCGACCAGGGCTTCGAAGCGGATTGCGGCGGGATCGACATCGCCGTACGGCTCCAGCTCGTCACCATTCTCATCCAGCCAGCGGACGGCGACGCAGCCGCTCGATGGATCAGCGCCGGCGCCGCATACGTCGAATACTTGTAGTTGCGCATTCGGTTCATCGCCTTGGACGGCCAGCGTCAGCAACGTGTTGGTGCGGAGCAGGTTCAGCAGCGCCGGATGCCCTTCCGGGCCGAGGCCCGTCAGGTCGATCTCGAAGTTTAGCGTGGCGTCCTGGTCGAGTGTGTTGATCGCAAAATCGAATTGGTATTGGGCCAGGGTGCTGATCGGATCCTGACCCCAGTTCTCGGCCGGATCGGCGGCGAGTTGCTTGACGCTGAAGGGCACGTGTTCGCCGACCGGGAAGGCCCCCTCGGGCACGACCATTTCCATCGTCGCGGCGCCGCTGAGCATCGTGACGGCCGTCTGGCCGGCGGCGGTCATGGCATCCACTTCATCGTAGCCAGTGGCAGAAAGATCGACACTGCCGCCAATTTGTCCGTTGCCCGCGTCAAAGGCGCCGCTGCCGGTCGTTTCAAGAGTGAGGTTGCCACCAACCGACGTCGAGCCGATGTCGACGACCGCAGAACCATTGTTGGTGATGTCAACGCTGCCGCTTACTGTGACGAGCGACCCAGCGTTGATGACCATCGTATCCGTGTTGCCGCTGATGTCCAAGTTGCCGCCTACTGTGACGAGAGACCCAACATTGATAATCATGGTATCCGTGTTGCCGCTGATGTCCAAATCGCCACTGACTGTGACGAGCGATGCCGCGTTGATGACCATCGCGGAAGTGTTGTCACTGACGTCCAAATCGCCGCTGATCGTAGTCAGGGAGCCGGCGTCGATGGCGGTCGAACTCGGATCGTTCTTGATCGTGAGGTTGCCCGTGAGAGTGGTGACCGTATTGTCGACGAGCCCGAGCGAGGCCGAATTCGCGGTGTAGCCGTCGGGCAAATCGAAATACGCCCCGCCGTGCGACATGCCGAAGTTTTGGAGCGCGTTGAGCCCGCCGGCCGACTCCAGCTGGAAGCCGCCGGAAGCGATGGAGCGAGCGCTATGGGCCAAGTCGACAGTCATCGGCACTCCAACCTGGGCGATGCCGGGCAAGACCATTTCGCCGTTGAGGACGACGACATCGTCATAATGGAAGCCGGCGCCGGGTCCGAAGATGCCCGATTGCGACGTGATTGGTGTCTGTACCCGGTAGAGGTATAAAAACCCGTTGGCGTCGAGCGAAATGTTGCGAAATACCGTGATGTCGCCAAAGGTTTCAACGGATGCTGGCCCTGGACTCGCGCTAGCCTGGATCACCCCAGGAGTAAGTGACCCGTTGCTTAGTGGCGAGATTCCAATTGTCGCGGTGTCGTCCTTGTCATTAAGCCCGAGAGTGATTCGCCCGCTCGCGAAGCCAAAGGTTGGAGAGGTCAGCCGGGCAAAGAGTTCCGCCGTTTGGCTCAGCGACGAATAATCCGTAAAGCCACCGTTCGGCAAATCGAGTGCACTCCACGACTGGGTAAAGGTCGCGAAGAACGGCACGTGGAGCGTGACGGGGATGGATGCTGCCGGTGGACCCGTGATGATCACGTCGTCATGCGATGACGCGAGGATTGCGCTGTAGTCCGTAGAAATTCCGTTGTTAAAACCGCTGACACCCTTGGACGTTTCGAGGGATGCGGCGAGCACGGAGCCGGACGACACCCTGCCTTCTGCATGGCGGCCTTCGGACTGATTCTGGTTGCTGGACAAGAAAATGGGGATGGGACCGGACTGATTGGTCGCATTCGTAAGAATTGCCGAATAGCTTGGAGCAGCAGAGGTTGCTGCGGCGCCGGCGAGCAGGAGTCCGACGGAGAGCAGACTCAGCCAGAGGGAACGCGAGACCGACCAACGAGCTATGCACTTCATTTATCAGCCTCCCGGAAGTCGAAGGACGAGTCGTCCCGGCCTCCTGATTTAGTTTGTAATGTTCATTAGCAATGCCGGCGAACAAGCGCACCAAAAAAAGTCGAAGGTATCTGTCACCAATGTGCGGATTGGCCCTCATCCTACTCGCCGCAATAGGAATTGCAAGATTTGCGGCCGTGAGACCAGTTTTTTGAACGGATCATGCCAATTGCCGGTAGAAGAAGTCGGCCGAAATGACGACCCGAGCGGTTCCGTCCAACCGCTCTTTAGGAAGAAATGTGGAGTGTGACTGGACGACGTGAACTGCTGGTCGAGGTCGGCGCGGAGAATGAATTCTGGGCCGGCGCCGCTTAGGTCTTGTTGCGCGTCTCTTGTTCGAGCTCGAGGATCTTATCGAGCCGCCGCTTGTGGCGGCCCCCCTCGAACTCGGTATCCATCCAGATTTCGACCAGCCGCTCCGTGCTGCGCGAGCTGAGGAGGTCGCCCGAGAGGCAGAGGACGTTCAGGTCGTTGTGCCGGCGGCTGAGCTCGGCGGTGACTTCGTCGACGCAGGCCGCGGCCCGCACACGGGGGAATTTGTTGGCCGCGATCGCCATTCCCAGGCCGGTACCGCAAATCAGAATCCCGCGGTCGACCGCGCCGCTGCTGACCTTGCTGGCCACCAGCGCGGCGAAATCCGGATAGTCGACGCTCTCGTCGGTGGGCGGCCCCTCGTCGATGACTTCGTGTCCTTTGGCCTTGAGCAGTGAAATCACCTTCTCTTTGAGATGGTACCCGCGATGATCACTGGCGATGGCTATTTTCATCGCAACTACCTTTCGTCGCATTGCTGCCTGGCTTTCATGGCACACCTGCCCGGCATTGCTGGTTCAGTTTTGCTGCGGTTTCAGGCCGCCGGACACGCCTCACGATAGATTCTCTCGGCGTGAAAATCTACTCCCCTGCGGATTTCATCCGCTGCGTGGCGATAGGCATCCATCGTGCGGCCAATCGGGTCCGACACGTCAATCTCCTCGGGCAGCAGCATGCGGGTGCGATCGGCCGCGCCTGGCCAACGCCTGACGATGGTCTGCCAGTGGCTGGCGGTCATCGTTAGAATCAGATCCGCGTGGCGCACGAGTTGCTCGGTCAGGGGCTGGGCCTCGTGCTTGCCGAGGTCGAGCCCCAGCTCCTGCATGATTTGGACCGATTCACTGGAGGCGGGACACCCGGCGGCTGCCGAGATCCCAGCCGAGCAGACGACGAAGCCGTGTTCCTCCAGCTGGTCGATGCGGCATTTCTTAATTCGGGCGAGTTCATTGCGCATCAGCAACTCCGCCATTGGGCTGCGGCAGGTGTTGCCGGTGCAAACGAATAACACCATGGTGCTGGCTAAACGTTTCAGCGTACCCTCGGCGACGACCCCTTCACGGAGGATTTCCAACCGATTGTCGTGCACCCGCACGACGGACGAGGGCTGCCCGTAGCGACAGGGTCCGTCGTCGAGGATCAGCGCCACGTCGTCGCCCATCGACGATTGGACTTCTTCGGCCGTGACTGCCTCCGGCTCGCCATGTCGATTCGCGCTAGTCGAGCGCGATCGGGCCGGCGAGCATCCGCAGCACGTCCAGCAGGATATCGTTTGCCGGCACTCGTAGGCCGATCGTGCCATTGGGTGAAACGGCATTACGGACCCGTCGCGGCAGATGGGCCGCGAGTCCGTCGCGATGGTGACTGTCGACCACCAGCGTGACCGGTCCGGGCCAACAGCGGCGGGCCAGGCGGCGGGCCAGCGGCGACATGTCGGGCACGAAATCGATCGCCTCTTCCGCACTCTTGATGGCCAACGCAAACGGCGAACTCCGGCCGCGGTCCTTCAGCGTCCGCAGCCGGTCGACGGCCTCGACGTGGCAAGCGCTCGCGCCGACGCCGTAGACCGTTTCCGTGGGAAACGCGACCAACCGACCCTCGGCCAGCGCCTGGACCGCTCGATGAATCACGTCTCGAGCGTCTTCGGCATTTCGTACATCGATCACAGCTGGCGGCATGGGCAGGCCCAATCGGCCTCGGGCGCAATACAAGAAGGCGACAACGTCGTACACCGTCCGGGTGTCGAGCCGGCCGATCCCACCTGGTCGGCATTCGGCGGCCGCAATCGGGGCGAAAGGGCCCGACTATGACGGCTGGAGTAGTGTAGCTCTCGTCGTGCCTGCACATCGGAACACAACACAACTATATCGGCGTCCGCCGCGGGTGGTCAAGCCGCGGCGGCCGCCCGGCGCAGCCGCAAATCCTTCCCAGAACACGACTTTTGACGTGCGGCCTCCAGATTCCCCGTTGCACTTTCGCCAAATATCATGACATTAGGGCTCAAATGCGACGGCGACGTTTCCGTCGTTCTACTGAGTTCCCCCTATCCCTATCTGCAAGCTGTTTCCTATGGCCGTAGCTGAATCGATCGAAAAGCGTGCCGCTGCTTTTGCAGAGCGTTACAAAGCCGTGTACAAGCAGCTGGGCCGCGTGATCGTCGGTCACGGCGACGTGCTGCACGGCGTGCTGACCTGCCTGTTCGTCGGCGGGCACTGCCTGCTGGAGGGCGTCCCCGGCCTGGGGAAGACGCTGCTGGTGCGGACGCTCTCCCAGACGCTGAGTCTCGACTTCTCGCGGATCCAGTTCACGCCCGACCTGATGCCGGCTGACATCCTCGGCACGAACATGATCGTCGAGGACGAGGCGGGGCATCGGGAGTTTCAATTCCAGCAGGGGCCGATCTTCACGCAGATTTGCCTGGCGGACGAAATCAATCGGGCCACGCCGAAGACGCAGTCGGCGCTTCTGGAAGCGATGCAGGAGCGGAGCGTGAGCATCGCGCGTCACGTGTACAAGCTCAAGCTGCCGTTCTTCGTGATGGCGACGCAGAACCCGATCGAGCAAGAAGGCACCTATCCGCTCCCCGAGGCCCAGCTCGACCGGTTCTTCTTCAAGCTGCTCGTCGGCTATTCCAGCCGGGAGGAGCTGAATACGATTGTGGAGCGGACCACTAAGGGCGTGGTGGTCGAGCCGGAGAAGGTGATGGACGCCGAGGAGATCGTCGACTGGCAGCAGCTGGTACGCGAGGTGATCCTGGCGCCGCACGTGCAGGACTACATCGCACGGCTCACCCTGGCGACGCATCCCGAGGGGCCGTTCGCGGTGCCGATTGCGAATCAGTATTTGCGGTGGGGCAGCAGCCCGCGCGGAGCCCAAACGCTGGCGCTGGCGGCGAAGGTGCGGGCACTGTTGGGCGGCCGGTACAACGTCAGCTTCGAGGACGTGCGGCGGGTGTTTTTGCCGTCGCTCCGCCATCGCGTGATTCTTAATTTTGAGGCCGACGCGGAAGGGATCGAGCCGGACAAGGTGCTCCAGGAGGTTCTCGAAAAGGTTCCCGAGAAGGCGGACACAAATTAAATCTCCGCAACAGAATTTCCCAGCTCTTTAGAAACAGATTCGCAAATGAGAACTATTCCCGAAGATGAAATCTGGGTCAATGCACCGAAAGGTTCAATTCTTGAAGCACTCTGCGCTGAATCGAAAAAGATTATCGCGAATTCTCAAACAACCTACAAGCATCGTGGCGGACGCGGAGATCATCGCGAAAAGTTATTTCGTGACTTCTTGGAATCACGCCTCCCGCAAAATGTTGCTACCTGTAAAGGTCACATACAAGATGCGACAGGACAGATGACATCTGAGTTTGACATATTGTTGTACGATCCCTCCTATCGCATGGTAATTTGTAAAACAGAAGAACAGCGTATGGATCTGCCGGTGGAGGCAATAGTCGCTGCGATTGAAGTGCGCACCCGAGTCGACGGTGCTGCCGTTAGAGACGTGGCGAAGAAGATCGACGAGCTATCCAAACTCAAGAGGTCCTATAGTCGGTTGGGAATTGGCGGCGCTCCCGATAGTCCGGTTTCAGTTGGAGCTCGACAAGAGGGACCACTTAGAACTGTTTTGCCTATCCCCGTTGTGTTACTCGGATTTGATTCAACCAACTGCAAAAAAGTTGTGACAGAATTGGAAAAACACGAACACCAGTTGCCCGACATGGTCATTTGCCTCGGGATGTTCTTCTGGGGAAAATCGTCGCCGTGGGAAGAGTCAATGTTTTTTGAGGCCCCGCACACTGAACTGGCTATGTTCATGCTGCATCTTACGGCATACGTCCTTCGCGCAAAGTCCTCTGCCGCCGTACCTGATCTTCTGCATTACTTTCGAATTCATGAGCTCGATGTCTAGTTGAACGACTTGCGATTGTAAGCATTTCGCGGACGAGATATTCCGTCCGATACAACCGATGCCGGCCACGAAAACAAATCTGCTTCCGCCGGACCTCATGGCCCAACTTGAGCGGTTGGAGCTCGTGACCCGCAAGGTGTTTCGCGGGCGGATGAAGGGCGAGCGACGCAGCAAGCGCAAGGGCCAGAGCGTCGAGTTTGCCGATTTTCGCGCCTATGCTCCCGGCGACGACCTCCGCTCACTCGATTGGAATCTCTATGCCCGGCTCGATCGGCTGATCGTCAAGCTGTTTCTGGAAGAAGAGGACCTGCATTTCTACGTGCTGGTGGACGCGAGCCGGTCGATGGATTTCGGCGAGCCGACGAAACTCGAATACGCCAAGCAGCTTGCTGCGGCTCTCGGTTTCATCGGCCTTGTGCGGACCGACCGGGTGCGGATCGAGACGCTCAGCCAGAGCCTCCGCGAGCATGGGCCCGTGCTCCGCGGTCGCAAAAGCGTTTGGCGGATGCTCGACTATCTACAATGGCATCGAGCCGGGTGATTCGCTGCCGTTGGCCGAAGGCGTCAAAAACTTCTGTCTCCGCAATCCGGGCCGTGGCGTGGTCGTGCTGATCTCCGACCTGATGGACAAAAGCGGCTACGAGGCAGGGTTGCGTTACCTCGTGTCGCAGCGGATGGACGTCTACGTGATCCACCTGTTGAGCCAGGAGGAGCTGGAGCCAGACGTGAAGGGCGACCTCAAGCTCGTCGACTGCGAGGACGCGGACGTCGCCGAAATCTCCGTCAGCGTTCCGCTGCTCGCGCGCTACCGAACGACGCTCAACGCGTTCACGAGCGGGGCGCTCGAGTTTTGTTCTCGTCGTGGTATGAACTATCTGCTCGCCAACAACCAGACGCCGGTGAAGGAGCTGATCTCGAATTACCTGCGGCGCCGAGGTCTCGTGAGATGAGCGAATTCTTTCGCAACACGCTCTCGCCGTGGCAATGGGGGCTCTTAGCGCTGGTGCCGCCGGCGATCGTCGCGCTCTACTTCCTGAAGCTTCGCCGGATGCCGCTGGAGGTGCCGAGCACGTATCTCTGGAAGCGGTCGATCGAAGACATGCACGTCAACAGCCTCTGGCAGCGGCTGCGGAAAAACCTGCTGATGTTCCTGCAGCTGCTGTTGGTAGGGCTGGCGATTCTTGCGCTGTTGCGGCCGGGGTGGCAGGGGAGCCGGCTCGAAGGGCAGCGATTCATCTTCCTGATTGACAATTCGGCTAGCATGGCAGCGACCGACGTCGCGGGAGCCGCCAACCGCCTCGACGAAGCCAAGCAGCTCGCCGAAGGATTGATCGACCAGATGGACTCGCGCATGTCGGCGATGATCATCCGCTTCGCCGACAAGCCGCAGGTGGTGCAGGAATTCACGTCCAACCGCCGGCTGCTCCGTGAACGGCTCGCTTCGATCCAGCCGACGGCCGGCGGAACCGATCTGCGCAGTGCGCTGGAATTGGCGAGCGGACTGGCCAATCCCGGCCAGACGGGGCAGCAATCCCAGGGCGATGAAGCGGCCACGGTCGAGCCTCCCCCGGCGACGGCGTATATCTTCAGCGATGGCCGTGTGGAAGACGTGGCCGGTGGAACCCTCGACAATCTCCGGCCGATCTACGTGCCGGTCGGCACGTTTGACGCGCCGAATCTCGCCATCACCGCCATGTCGACGCGCCGCAACGACGAACGACCGGAGCAACAGCAGGCCTTCGTGCAGGTTGCGAACTTCACGAAGTCGCCGCAAAAGGTGGTCGTCGAGCTCGACCTTGATCGCCGATTCCTCGATGCCACGCAAATCGAAGTGCCTGCCGACGAGGCGAAGGGCGTCGTATTTCCGCTGCCGGAAGGAGCGGTCGGCGGATTGTCGGCGCGGCTCGAGTACAAGCTCGACGGCGTCGCGCACGATGCGCTCCGCCAGGACGACGTCGCCTACGCGGCGCTCAATGAGGCGGCAACCGGTCGCGTGCTGGTCGTCTCGCCGGGAGACGTGCCGCTGGATCTGGCGCTGGGCACGGAACGCGCCAAACGGCTGGCGAACGTGACGATCGTGCCGCCAGCGACGCTCGACTCAGCGGGATATCGGCGCGACGCGGACGAGGGGGCGTACGATTTGATCATTTACGATCAGTGCGCGCCGCAGCAGCTGCCGCGGGCAAATACGCTGTTCATTGGTCGGCTACCGCCCGGCCCGGCTTGGACGCCGCGCGAAGACGCAAGCGGCGGTCCACCCGGCACCGCTCCGGCCGTCGCCGGCCCGCAGATCATCGATTGGGATCGATCGAGTCCGCTCCTGGCGAACGTCGACTTGAGCGACGTGGCGATTGCCGACAGTCTCCTAGTGCGGCCGCCAGCCGGCGGCGCCGTGCTCGTCGAATCGAACGCCGGGCCGATTGCTGCGATCGCGCCACGCGATAGCTACCAGGACGTGGTGCTGGGATTCGAGATCGTGGGCCGGGATGCGGACGGCACGCGGACCGCCAATACCAACTGGCCGATCCGGCCGTCGTTTCCGACTTTCTGGCTCAACACGCTCGAATATTTGGCCTCGCCGGGCGAAGAACAAGAGTCGGCGGCCGTGCGGCCCGGCCGGACGCTGGAACTGAAGGCGCCGGCGGCGGCCGATCGGCTGACGGTCGATACACCCGATGGCCGCGAAGTCGCCGTTTCGCGCTCCGACCGAGATACATTCCCATTTGCTGATACGAACCAGCCCGGGGTTTATCGAGTCCGCCAGGGCGATACGGTGGTCCAGCGGTTTGCCGTCAACCTGTTTGACCGAGCGGAGAGCGACGTCGCCGTGCGGCCGACCCAGGATCCAGAAAGTCAAACGGTGCGGCCGGCCGATATTCGTATCGGTCACGTCGACGTTCCGCCCGCGACCGACCGTGCCCCGGCTCGGCAGGAGATATGGAAAGTCCTCCTGGCGTGTGCTCTGTTCGTGCTACTGCTGGAATGGTATATCTACAACCGGCGGGTGTATCTCTAGGGCCCCGAAGCGCGGCATGGTAGTTGCTTGAATCGACGTCAAGGAAGGGAGCTGCAGTTGACCATGCTTTCGAAACCTCGATCCCGGCGCCAACGCACCGATCGGTCCGTGAAGGGGAGATCCAATCGCGGCGTTCGTCCTCCGTTGATGGCTTTCAAGCGGCTGGTCGAGGACGACGCGATCCGCCGGATGAGCCAGGACGAGTACCGGGCCAAGGTGAAGGACGTGTATGGCGGGCCGCAGGGTGCGATGCTGGCCATGGCCAGCACCGTCTCGCTCCATCTGCCGCTCACCGAGCGCCTGTTCCGCGGGCGGAAGTTCGATCTGGCCGGTATGCGATCGATCCTCGACGTGGGGAGCGGGGCTGGGCAGCTGGCCCAGCACGTCATCAAATACGGCGACCCCGGCGCGGAGGTCACCTGTATCGATTTGTCGCAGCCGATGCTCCGCCGGGCGCGCAACCGACTCAAAAGGGGGCGGCCCAATTATATCGTCGCCGACCTCTCCGCCTTGCCTTTTGCCGACGAGTCGTTCGACGGCGTGACCTGCGGATACGTGCTGGAGCACTTGCCCAGACCGGAGACTGGGCTGGCCGAGCTGGCCCGCGTGATGAAGCACGGGCGCGGATGTTTCTCTTGACCACGGAAGACAATTTTTCCGGGGCCTGGACCAGCCGCTTCTGGTGCTGCCAGACCTACAACCGCAAGGAGCTGATGCGGCTCTGCGAATCGCTCGACTTGCGCTGGAAGCGCGAGCTCTGGTTCACCAATCTGCATCGTGTGATCCGCGCCGGCGGCATCTGTGTCGAGATCGAGAAGGCGTAGCGGGCGACGTCAATCAACCTTTTCCTTCGACTTATCTCGGCACTGGCAACACAAACGGTCGGCCGTTGATGCGAACGTTCTTCAGCTCGATGGCCGATGCGGCGTCCGTCCGCAGCCGCGGCCGAACAGCCGTCAGGTCGACGTCTTCGAGTATGACGTCTTCGATCAGGTCGCCGCGGTTGCCGCGCAGCTCGCCGAGCGACCCGACCGAGCCTGAAATTTTGCGGAGCACGACGTTGCGCACCACGGAGCGGGGCGGCTCGTGGCCGGCCAGGTCGAAGAACTGGGTCCACGGCTTCACGTCAAACAGCGCCTGGGCGTGGTCGAGCGTGAGCGACTCGAAGACGAACTCTTCGTAGAGCTGAGGGGTATCGGGCCGGAGTTTGAAGCGGACGACGGGAATGCCGCGGCCGACTTTCGAATTCCGGACCGTCACGTTGCGGATAATCGTTGCTTCGCTGCCGCAAGTCAACATTCCGTGGCCGTCTTGAAAGTTGCAGTCCTCGACCAGGATGTTTTCGACCGGCGGACTGGTTTTGTCTTCCATCGCCAGCGGACCCTTGGTGCCTTTGAGCGCGATGCAGTCGTCGCCGACGGAAATCGTCGTGTTGCGAATCGTGACGTCCTGGCAGCTGTCGACGTCGATGCCGTCCGAGCTGGGAGCGCGGTCGATCGAGATTTCGTGCCAGGGCTGTTCGACGTTCGTGATCCGCGGCGGATCGCCGTGGGGGGCCGTGATCGTGAGCCCATCGACGTGCACGCTCCGGCACTTGTAAAGGTGCAAGTTCCAGAAGCCGGAGTCTTTCAAATGGATTCCCCGCAGCGTCACGTCGCGGCAATCTTCGAGGAATACGAGCCGGGGCCGTTCGACTTCGAGATTCGTGCAGTCGGGATTCTCGGCGCGGCGTTTCCAGTAGGCGACCCAAAAGGGCTTGCCGTTGCCGTCGAGCGTGCCGGGGCCGGTGATGCGGACGTCGCTTAAGTGGGCGGCGTTTACCAGGGCCGGCCGCCAGGGCTCAAAGTGCCCCTCGATCCGCGTGTTCTGCTTGGGGTAGTCCGCAAGGTCCGTCGAACCGAGGAGCACGGCGCCGTCGGCCAGGTGCAGCTCCACCCCTTGTTTGAGGAAAATCGCGCCGGTTTTGAACGTGCCGGCGGGGACGACAACGCGTCCCCCCGCGGCCGCGGCCTGGTCGATCGCCTGCTGGATCGCCCGGGTGTTGAGCGTGGTGCCATCCCCCTTGGCACCAAACTCGGTGATGGGAAAGTCGGCGGCGATGACGCTCTGGGCAAACATCATGCCGAGAAGCGCTGGTAAAGCGACGATGCCTTTTGTCAGCCCTATATACAAAAATACTCGGAGTATTGGACGCATGAAATCGACTTTTGAAGGTGATGTTTCGTGAGGAAAGGTATTTGGAACGCAGAGAGCGCGGAGGACGCGGAGAGAACGGCACGAGGGCTGATTTCTCCGTGATCTATGCATCTCTACTCTTTCGGTCAATGAACTGTCTCGTACGGCTCCGAAACGTAATTGTTGGCAATTCGTTGAATTCCATCCTTCAGAACGAGTTCGTGAAAGTTAATCAGCAGTCCAACTCGAAGGCCAAGGATTCGCAAATGGGATAGGACCTGGGCCGCTTCCACGGGGTGGAGTTTTTCCTTCGCTTTGCATTCGACGACGCATTGTTCGACGATTAAGTCGGCGCGGAAGCCGCATTCGAGACGCACCGCGCCGTAGAACAACGGAACCGGACTTTCTTCTTCCACTTGCAGTCCGAGCTGTCGAAGCTCGTAGGCGAGGCAGATGCGATACGCGGATTCAAGGAGCCCTGGTCCAAAAGTTCGATGAACTTTAATTGCGGCGCCGATGATCTTTGAAGTGAGTTCGTTGGTGTGCATGGGATCGCTGACAAGCCTTAGGTTTTGAAACTCAGAGGGCGCAGAGAACGCGGAGAAGCAGATTCTCCCAGCATTTTCTCCGCGTCCTCCGCGCCCTCTGCGTTTCAATTTTCTCCTACTTCGATCAATTTGTCGAATTCCGCTTCGGAAATGATTTTGACGCCAAATTTTTTTGCCTTGTCGAGCTTGCTGCCCGCTTTTTCGCCGGCGACGACGTAGTCGGTCGTTCTTCGAGACGCTGCTCGAGGCGGCGTGCCGCCGTGGTCGGGTGATCAGCTCTTCGATTTCGTCGCGGGTGTATTTGTCGAGCGTGCCGGTGACGACGAGCGTTTTGCCGGCGAGTGGGCCGCCTCCTTGCTCCTTGCGTCCCGCTCCCTGCTGCTGCATTTCGACGCCGACTCGTTCCAGGTCGGCGATCGCTGCCGCGCCGTGCTTGTCGTTGCACGAAATCGTGGACGCTCTGGGCGATCACCGGGCCGACTTCGTTGATCTCGGCCAGCTCGTCGACGCTCGGCCTGTTGCAGTGACGTCCATCGAGCCGAAGTGCTCGGCCAGCACCGTGGCGACGCGGGTGCCGACGTGGCGGATCGACAAGCGCGTTGAGCAGCCGGGCCAGCCCGCGGGATTTGCTCGCCGCGATGCGTCGACCAGGTTCCTGCCGACTTCTCGCCCATCCGTTCCAGCTCGACCAGCTGCTCGACGGTGAGCCGGTACAGGTCGGCAAACGACTTGACCAGGTCCTGCCGTCGACCAGTTGGTCGACCAGCTTGTCGCCCAGACCTTCGATGTCCATCGCGTTGCGGCTGGCGAAGTAGCGGATCCGTTCCTTGACCTGGGCGGGGCAGAGCGGGTTCGGGCAGCGGATGTAGACGCCCCCTTCGTCCTTGACCAGCGGCGTCTTGCACTCGGGACACTTGGTCGGGAAACTTGAACGGCCGGGCATCGTCCGGCCGCAGGTGCTTCTCCACGCGCACGACGTGCGGAATGATCTTGCCGGCCTTTTCGACGACCACCATGTCGCCGACGCGGATGTCCTTCCGCTCGATTTCGTCGGCGTTGTGCAGGCTGGCGCGGCTGACGGTGGTGCCGGCCAGCTCGACCGGCTCGAGATCGGCCACCGGCGTGATCGCGCCCGTCTTGCCGACCTGGACGCGGATGTCGTTGAGCCGGGTCGTCGCTTCGTACTTTTCGAATTTGTAGGCGACCAGCCAGCGCGGGCTCTTGCTGGTGGTGCCGAGCCGCTCGCGCTGGGCGAAGTCGTTCACCTTGAGCACCAAGCCGTCGACCTCGAAGTCGAGCTCGTGCAGCCGCTCGATCAGCTCGTCGCAATGTGCGACGGCCGCGTCGAACGTGGGGAAGCATTCGACCTGCGGCGTCGGCGGCAGGCCCCAGCGTGCCGAGCTCGGCGAGGAAGTCCATGTGGTTCTTCGCGTTCGAGCCCGGTCGCGTCGCCGACGCCGTGGCAGAACAGCCGCAGCCGGCGCTGGGCGGCCTCAGCGGGGATCGAGCAGCTTGATGCCGCCGCCGGCCAGGTTGCGCGTGTTGGCGTAAGGCGGCTCGCCGGCCGCCTCGCGCTGTTGGTTGATCGCCACCAGGTCGCTGTTGGTGATGTAGACTTCGCCGCGGACTTCGAGCGACCGGGGTACATCCTTGCCGGAGAGTCGCAGCGGAACGCCCAGCACGGTGCGGATGTTGTGCGTGACGTCGTCGCCGACCCGGCCGTCGCCGCGGGTCGGCGCCTTGAACGAGCCGGCCGTCTTCGTAGAGGATGCCGACCGCCACGCCGTCGATCTTCAGCTCGACGACCCACTCGACCGGCTCGCCGCCGAGCAGCTTGTCGACGCGGGCGCCGAACTGCGCGCAGCTCGTCGACGCTGTACGTGTTGTCGATCGAGAGCATCGGCACGCGGTGCGTGACCGACGGCAGCTCGCTGACCGGCTCGCCGCCGACGCGCTGCGTCGGGCTGTCGGGCGTGATCAGCTCCGGGTGGGCCGCTTCGAGCTCCTTGAGCTGTTGAACGAGCCGGTCGTACTCGAGATCGGAGATCGTCGGCGCGTTTTCGACGTAATAGCGGCGGTCATGCGCGCGAATTTCGTCGCGGAGACGCTTGAGTTGATCTTTGTTGATTTCCCGTGTCATGCGTCGAGGCGTTAGGAGTTGGCGTCGGTTTACTGCGACATGCCTATCGTGTCGGGTTCGAAAATTGACGTGCGATGAGACAGGAAATATGATATATTGTCGTACATTAGTAGCCCATAGTGCCTGCGAGGGTGAATTAATGGATCGAGCAACGTTTGACCGAGCACTCCGGGTCTTCAAGCACCGAACGCCGTTTCGTCCGTTCACGCTCGCAATGGTTAATGGCGACCGGTTGGAGGTGGATTACCCGGACGCGCTGGCGTTTCGCGATGGCGCGGCACTTTATTTCGGCGCGGGTGGAACCCCCGTGCCATTCGACTACGAAGGAGTATCCGAAGTGATCGGAGACCTGGCTGGCGAGTCGCCGGTGTGATGCGAGGCGGCGACTTTTCCCGCATGGTACGCTAATCGCCAGCTGGAAAACAATCCGGGTTGCTCAGCGTGCAAGTCCACATTCTGGCACCACGGTAACGTTCTTTCCCGTCGCTGAGTTGGGGATCAGGCAGAGAAACCGCATCGGCTCGCTGCCGGTGTTGCGGAACTGGTGGATGTCGTTGGGGGCGACGAACAGGACGTCGCCGGCCGCGAGCGGCCGTTCCACTTCGCCGTCGAGGATCGTGCCCCGGCCGGCGAGCACGTAGACCTCGTGCTCGTAGTCGTGGAAGTGCTTCGGGGTGTGGCCGCCGGGGGCGACTTCGAACTCGCGCATCGCGAAGTTCGGGGCGTCGTCTTTCTCGCCCACCAGCCAGCGGACGCGGCAGCCGGCGGCGCCTTCCATGGTGACTTCGCTGGCGGGAAAATCTTGGAGTCTTTTGAGTTGCATGTTGAAACAAACTCGTTCGGATGAATTGGAAAAGAAATTGAACCGCTAATGGGCGCAAATGAACGCTAATAATTCAGGGGGAGGAATGCCTTGATGGTTCAATCTCGAACATTAGCGACGATTAGCGAATATTAGCGGTTTACCGGTTCTTTGCACGTTCTGTGGCGCGGCGCTGCCAGAAATCGTCGGTGCCGATCGCGCCAAACGTGCACACGCCCAGGATCGCCAATTCCGAGAGCAACGCCGTGTTGCCGTGCTCGTGCATCCATTTCATCAGCGCGTGTTCGGCCACCGGTTCGCTGCTGGTGGCCGCCCGGATTTCACGCACCGCCATCACGCCATATGCCGCCGCGGTGACGACAAACGTCAGCCCCACGATCACCAAAATGGCGTAAAACGGGTTGGCAGATTTCTTGGAGCGTTTCATAGACATGCCACTCACGATGGCCCTGGGAATTATATCAGACACCGCGGCGTAACGAGGAGGGGATTTAGCGGCGGGGCTTGCCCCGCGCGGGGTTTCGACGACGGCCCACACTTTACCGATCGCAGGGCAAGCCCCGCCGCTAATTGCCATGGTGGTGTGACGCCGCCCCATTGCGTAAACTGAAGAGTTCGAAATGTACCAATCTCGAAGACAGGGCGACGCGGCGACCGACGGGCGGATGATCCGACTCCGTGGAGTTTCGGTCAACAATCTGCGGCAGATCGATCTCAATCTGGCGCATCGCCGGCTGATCGTTGTCTGCGGCGTGTCGGGCAGCGGCAAGACGAGCCTCGCGCTGGACACGCTCTATGCCGAGGGGCAGCGGCGGTACATCGAGAGCTTCTCGGCCTACACGCGCCGGTTCCTCGAGCAACTCGACAAGCCGGAGGCCGAACACATCGACGGCATCCCGCCCGCCATCGCGGTGACGCACAGCAACCCGAGCCGCTCGAACCGGGCCACCGTCGGCACCAGTACCGAAGTGAACGACTATCTGAGTTTGCTCTTCGGCCGGGTCGGAGAGGTAATCTGCTACGGCTGCGGCCAGGGAGTGCGGCACGACTCGCCGGAGAGCGTGGCCGACAAGCTGGGAGGTTTTCCAGAGAGCACGCGATTGATGCTTGGCTTCGAAACGGAAGTCCCCGCGCCCTCGGCGGTGCCGGATTGGGTTGCCGACCTGGTCGAGCAGGGGTACGTGCGGGCGATCGTGGGCGGCACGACGGAGTCGATCGCGCCGAACCTGGCCGCGAAATTGAAAACCGGCGAGACGGTTACGATTGTGATCGATCGGCTCAGCATGGTCGACGCGTCAGTCGAGAGGTTGCGCGAATCGTTGGAAACCGCCTTTGCGGCGGGCGAGCGGCGCTGCGTGGCGCTCATCGAAGATTTGCGGGAGGGCGAACATTGGAGGGAGGGCGAGGCTCCCGCCGAGCTTATAGCTGGCGCGAGCACAAGCTCGGCAGGAGCCTCGCCCTCCCAGTCGATCGACGGCCGCCGCTTCCGCCGCCTGTCGTTCAGCGCCAAGCTACGTTGCGAGGCCTGTGGGATCGACTATCCCGACCCGGAGCCGCAGCTGTTCGATTTCAATCGGCCGTTGGGCGCCTGCCCGGAGTGCGAGGGGTTCGGCAACATCGTGGCGACGGACATGGACCGCGTCGTGCCCGATCCGTCGAAGTCCATCCGCGCCGGGGCGATCGCGCCCTGGAACACGCCCGCCTACGCCCACGAGCTGAAGGAACTGCTCGCGCTGGCGGACGGCTACAAGTTGCGGGTCGACGTGCCGTTTGCGGAGCTGACCGACGCGGAGCGGAAGATCATTGAAGAAGGCGTGCCGGAACGCGACTTCGGGGGGCTGGCCGGTTTTTTTCGTTGGCTCGAACGGCGGAAGTACAAGATGCACCTGCGGGTCTACCTGAGCCGCTGGCGGTCGTACTACCCGTGCCCGAAGTGCCACGGAGCGCGGCTGCGGCCCGAATCACTCGCTGTGCGGATCGGCTGCAAGAATTTCGCCGACGTGATGCGGATGGAGATCCGCGCGGCAGCGGAGTTCCTCGACGGCCTACAACTCGCCGCGTGGCAGTGCCCGATTGCCCGGCCGCTGGTCGAGGATGTGCGGCGGCGGCTGCAGTACATGATCGAGGTGGGCGTCGGATATCTCGCGCTCGAGCGGCCCCTGCGAACGCTCAGCGGTGGCGAAGCCCAGCGAATCGCGCTCACGGCGACACTCGGCTCGAGCCTGGTCGACATGCTCTACGTGCTCGACGAACCGTCGGTCGGCTTGCATCCGGCCGACGTCGAGCCGCTCGCCGGCGCGATCGAGAGCCTCCGCGATCGCGGCAACACCGTGGTCGTCGTTGAGCACGAAGAGGAAATCATTCGCCGGGCCGACGAGGTGGTCGAGATCGGCCCGGGAGCGGGCGACGACGGCGGGCGGCTCGTCTTCCACGGCACGCCTGCCGAGATCGAGCGCGCCAGCGATAGCCGC
This sequence comes from uncultured Planctomycetota bacterium, assembly GCA_963808175.1. Classification (GTDB taxonomy): domain Bacteria; phylum Planctomycetota; class Planctomycetia; order Pirellulales; family Lacipirellulaceae; genus DASYDU01. The sequence goes on from CAWEEU010000011.1 coordinate 105,484, forward strand.
ACGGGTGATTGGCTCGCCGGCCGGCGCCGTATCGGCGACGGCAATCGCCGCACCACCGACCACGGCTGGGTCAAGCTCGTCAACGCCCGCGGCAATAATCTTCAAAATCTCACCGTCGAGTTCCCGCTCGGCGTGCTCTCGCTGGTGACCGGCGTGAGCGGCGCGGGTAAGTCGACGCTGGTGCAAAAGACGCTCTACCCAGCACTCGCGGCCCAATTGGCCAAGAAGAAAAAAGATGATGACGCGACGGTCGGCAAAGACGCACTCGAGTTCGACGACGTGTTCGGCGCCGGCCAGCTGGAAGACGTCGTGCTGATCGACCAGACGCCGATCGGCCGCTCGCCGCGGTCGAACCCGCTCACGTACATCAAGGCGTTCGATCTGATTCGGGCCGTGTTTGCCGAGCAGCCGGATGCCAAGGCCCGCGGGCTCGCGGCGGGGGCGTTCAGCTTCAACGTCGCCGGCGGGCGGTGCGAGGCCTGCGAGGGGGCGGGCCACATCGCCATCGACATGCAGTTCATGGCCGACGTCTACATGCGGTGCAGCGAGTGTGGCGGCAAACGCTATCGCCGGGCGGTGCTCGACGTGAAGTACCGCGGCGTCGACATCTCGGAAGTGCTGGGGATGACGGCCCGCGAGGCGTTCACGTTCTTCCGTGGTCACAAAAAGATCCAGTCTCGGCTCAAGCACCTGATCGACGTGGGGCTCGACTACTTGCGGCTCGGCCAGCCGGCGACGACGCTCTCCGGCGGCGAGGCCCAGCGGCTCAAGCTGGCCGCCTATCTGCTCGCCCGGCGGAACGGGCGGACGCTGTTCGTGCTCGACGAGCCGACGACCGGGCTGCATTTTTCCGACATCGTGCGGCTGTTGGATTGCTTCGAGGCCTTGCTCGACGTGGGCCATTCGCTGGTGATCGTCGAGCATAATCTGCAGCTGATGAAGGCGGCCGACTATATCATTGATTTGGGCCCCGGCGCGGCGGCCGAGGGAGGACGCGTCGTCGTGGCGGGGACTCCCGAGGACGTGGCCGCCTGCGGCGAATCGGCGACCGGCCGCTTCCTGGCCCGCGAATTCGCCCGCGACGCCGCCCTGTTGAAGGAGGCTTCCGCGTGACGATCGGATGGCCTTGGGAAATCGCCGTCGGCGACGTGTCCGAAGTCGAGGCGACGGTTCGCGTCCGCTATCGAGGCCCGGCGAGCGAATCGGTCGCGATTTGCGGCGCGATTCGTGGCCCCTATTGCGAACGGGCTCACACTTTGCCGGCGGATTATCCGTTTCAGGCATTGGCCGGCGAGATCGCTTCGGCGGAAGCGGTCGTGACCGATCCGTGCACCTGGTCGAAGGAACTTCCCCACCTGTATCGCGTCGACGTCGCGGCGATGCACGGCGAAGCGATCGATCGACGAGTATCATGGAGAGGTCGGCCTGCGGCGAACCAATCCGATCAAGAACTTTGACCATATCAAGTGAGCCTGGCTAGTCCAAATGATCGACGACCTCCCCAACCGCTACGATCGCCAGATTCGCTTTGCCCCGTTCGGTGCCGAAGGCCAGCGGCGGCTCGACCACGGCTCTAGAGCATTGGTCTGCGGTTGCGGGGCGCTCGGCTCGGTGATCGCGGAGATGCTCGTCCGCGCGGGCGTCGGCCTCGTGCGGATCGTCGACCGCGACTTCGTCGAGCTGAACAATCTGCAGCGGCAGTTCCTGTTCGACGAAGCGGACGTGGCCAGCACGATGCCGAAAGCGGTCGCGGCGGCTGAGAAGCTGCGGCGCGTCAACTCGGCCGTCGAGATCGAGCCGGTCGTGGCCGACGTGACGCATGTGAACATCGCCAAGCTCGCCGGTCGACGTCGACGTGATCGTCGACGGCACGGACAATTTCGCCACGCGGTTCCTCGTCAACGACTTTTGCGTGAAGCACGACAAACCGTGGGTCTATGGCGGCTGCATCGGCGCCGAGGGGCAGTCGATGACGATCGTGCCTCACGACACCGCGTGCCTGGCTTGTCTCCTGCCCGAACCGCCGCCGCCCGGCACCACGCCGACCTGCGACACCGCCGGCATTCTCGGCCCGGTCGTCGCGCTGATCGCGTCGCTCGAAGCCTGCGAAGCGTTGAAACTCTTGAGCGGACATGCCTCGGCGATCAGCCGTTCGCTCACGGTCGTCGAGATGTGGGACAACCGTCTGCGGCAAGTCGATCTCACGAAACTCCGCGACCAGAGCGACTGCCGCGTCTGCCGCCACGGCGAGTTCCACTGGCTCAGCGGCTCTCGCGGCGGCGCATCGGCCGTGCTTTGCGGACGCAACGCCGTGCAAGTCGCCGCGCCGGCCGGCACGACGCTCTCGCTCGACGAGCTGGCCGCGCGGCTCGAGGGCGTCGGCACCGTGACGCGCAATCCATTCCTCTTGCGGCTCGTCGTCGGCGAGCACCTGCTCACGATCTTCCCCGACGGCCGCACGATCGTCAGCGGCACGGACGACGTCGCGGTCGCCCGCTCACTGCACGCGCGGTACGTCGGCGCGTAGCGAGCGCTGGCTGACGCCGATTGTAACGGACGCTAGCGCGATGCGGCAAGAATGTTCCGGCGGTTGGAGTCAATCGATCAGCCGGCGGGCGCTAGCCCGCGGTTCCTTATGGCCCGAATTCTGAACAAACCGGACGCTAGCGTGCCGGCTGATGGGGAACGAACCCGACGCTCGTGCGTCGTCGACTGCTCTGGCGTGTGAATCCGAAACGCTATTCGGCCGCTCGGCGCTTGCCGTCAGTTTATAATGCGGTGAGTGCCATTTCCCGGTATTGGTCAAAGCATTGATTATGATTATTGACGAACCGCTGGCGTTTTTCATTACCTGGACCGTCTACGGCTCGCACTTGCAGGGTGACGTGCGTGGCTGGCGGCGTCGGCGTCATGGCGAACAGCCGCCGCAGCCGCATCTGGCCCAATGGCGACGCGAACGACTGAAGCATGAGGTCCTGTTGCTATCGCCGGAGCAACGTGAGGTGGTCGCGCGCGAAAGCGAACGTCACTGCGAACATCGCGGCTGGCGGTTGTGGGGCGTCAATCCGCGCTCGACGCACGTTCACGTAGTGGCGACAGCCGCCGGGTATTCGGGAAAGGTCGTGCGCGATCAATTGAAGGCCAATGCGACGCGCGGGCTTCGTGAGGGATGGCCGCAGTTTTGCGATCGGCCGGTTTGGACGGTGGGCGGCGACTGGGAATGCCTCAACACCGAGGACGATCTGGAGCACGTCGTTTTGTATGTGCGCGACGCCCAGGATCGACCGCGCCCATCAGCCGCAGGGCGCTAGCCCCCGGTTTTTTGCAGACCGAATGCCGAGAGAACCGGACGCTAGCGCGTGCCGGCTGTTGCACTGCGAATCGGCAGCTAGCACCGCCCGGGAGCACGAGAGTCCGCCGGACCGGTGCAGTTTGCCACATGGATGTTGGAGGCTGCGGGCGCGGCTGGTTCACGATTGATTTTCGCGCCGCTGCAACCGATTCAATCCGCATGGCAGGACGCGAGTCGCTGCCGAGACGGACGACGGAATCCCTGACCCAGATTCAAGAAATGCCCCGGCTCTCTCCGGGGCGCCGATCAGCGCGGCGCACGGACGTGCCGCGTGAAGCGTAATTGCTTTTCCCGCTCGGCCTACGCGCCGACCACGGTAGAGACGAACTCATCGAATATGGCAACTGTGGAAGCAACCAGTTCTGCTGCGCGAACGGCGACGGCGGCGCCCATGACGGCCGCTTTCAATGCTTCGCAACAACTGGTGGGCAGATTGGGCCCGTGGCAGCTGGTGAAGCTGCTGGGCGAAGGGAACCTCACGCGGGTCTATCTTTCGCGGCCGGCGGACGCACCGGCAAACCAGCGGGCGGCGTATGTCGTGAAGCTGCTCCGCAAGGAGTGGTGGCGCGACCCGCAGGCGATCGCGGTGCAGCGGCGCGAGGCGTGGGTCGGCGGGCAGGTTTCGCATCCGAATTTGATGCCGGTGCTCTCGGCCAGCGTGAAGGAGCCGCCGTTTTACGTCGTGATGCCGAAGCTCGAAGGGGTGAGCCTGGCGCAGATCCTCACGGAGCAGGGCCGGCTCGATGTGCCGGTCGCGCTCTGGATCGCCCGGCAGACGGCCGAAGCACTCGCTGCACTGTTTGACGCGACGGGGATGATCCACGCCGACGTGAAGCCGGCGAACATTCTGGTTTCGCCGACGGGGCACGCGACGTTGCTCGACTTCGGCTTCGCTCAGTCGCCGAGCGAAGGGCTGGCACTGGTCGTCGCGGCCGATCGCCGGCACGCTGGCCTACATCGCGCCGGAGATGGTCACGTCGGCGCTGGCGGCCGATCCGCGGGCCGACGTGTATAGCCTCGGCGTGACGCTCTACGAGATGCTCGCGGGCCGCCGGCCGTTCGAGAGCGACGATCCAGGCGAACTGGCGGTGCTGCAGCGCGAGACGCGGCCGGCCGACATTCGCCAGCATCGGCCCGATCTGCCGGAGCCGGTGGCGCACTTGCTGCAATCGATGCTCGCCAAGGACCCGCTCCGCCGCCCCGACACCGCCGCGATCGCTCGCCCGGCAACTGGTGCGGCTGGAAATCGACAGCTTTGCGCTGCGGTAGCCTCCTGGCAAAAGTAGCAATCGGCGATTCTGGCTGCTACATTGGGGCGGTTGCTTCTCCACCGCGAACCCCAAGGACCAGGCGCCATGGCATCGCATCTTTCGACTCGCTTAGTCTCCGGATTTTTGTTATTGGCTGGGCTGATCGTCACGTCTGCTGGCGTCGAAGTATTCGCCCAGCCGGCCGCTGCACCAGCCGCTGCCGAGCATCAGCAGCTGATGGGCATTCCCAACAGCGACGACGAGCTGCCGGGCGCGGGGCCGATGCGGCGGGCGGATTGGTTCCAGTCGATTTGGAACCAGCGGCGCGGCGAGTGGGCCAACCGTGGAGAGCAGGATCAGGAGGCCGTCGTCTTCTTCGGCGATTCGATCACGCAAGGTTGGGGCGACAACCTGGCCGGCGCGTTTGGAGGTCTGAAGGTTGCCAATCGAGGCATTTCGGGCGACACGACGCGGGGCATGCTCGCCCGGCTTGGACGAAGACGTGATCGCGCTCGATCCCGCGGCGGTCGTGATGCTGATGGGCACCAACGACCTCGAAGACGGGGCGACGCCGACCACGATCGCGGACAACTTGAAGCTGATCCTGGCTGAGCTCAAACAGCACGACTCTGCGATGCCGGTCGTGCTTTGCGAAGTCTTTCCCAGCTCGCCAAAGAATGCGTCGGCCGGCGGCCAAGATCCGCGAGCTCAATCGGCTCTTGGGCGAATTGGTGAAAGGCGAACCGCAGGTGACGCTTGTCGACACCTGGACGCTGTTCGCCAACCAGGACGGCGACGCCAAGATCGAGGAGTTTCCCGACCTGTTGCATCCCAACGCGATCGGCTATCGCAAGTGGGCGGCAGCGCTGCGGCCGGTCCTGGCGACGCTTGGCCTCATAGAAACCGAGCCCGACAACTTCACGCCCGAGCCCGGCTTCGAGAGCTTATTTAACGGCCACGATTTAACCGGCTGGGAATTACGGCCCACGCCGGAGGCCGATCTCAAGTCGCGCGACAAGTGGCGCAAAGCCGATCCCCAGGCCCCGCCCTGGCCAGTCATTACAGAAGCCAAGCCGTTCGACGGCCAGACGGCGAGCGATAGCGGTCGGTTCGTCGCCAAGAACGGCCGGTTGATCGTCACCACGCCGCACGAAGGCCGCAAGATCGAGCAGCTTTGGACCACGCGCGAGTTCCCGCAAGACTTCACGCTTGAAGCTGGAGTTCCGCGCGACGCCCAACGCCGACAGCGGCGTCTACATCCGCGGCCCGCAGCTGCAGTGCCGCGACTATCCGCTGGCCGGGCCCTACGACAAGCTCGAGAAATATCGTCCGCAGGATTGGAACGAGCTGGTGGTCGAAGTTCACGGCGGCGTGGCCCGGGCGACTTGCAACGGCGAAGTCCTGGAAGAGAACATGGCCGTGCCGCCCACCGGCCCAATCGGCGTGGAAGGCGACCGCGGGCAGATGGAATATCGGCGGATTCGCATTCAAGAACAGCCGTGAAGCATCTCACAAGTGGCCGCCGCCTGAGGGGGGATCAGGCGGCGGCACACGTCGCTGTCAGCTCGAAGATGCGAATTCAGGTTCTGATGCGTCATAATTTCTATATAGCCGGACCGCTACGCGGCCCGGTACCGGTGCACGTAGCTCACCGGCTAGCGGGCACTTATTTTCGGAAATTGCTCTAGTCTCGCCGTCGAGCGCACCACGCCAAACCCGCCAGCAGGCAGAGCACGAGCGTCGACGGCTCGGGAACCAGCGTCAGCTGCCCGCGTACTTCGCCGCCGGCGTGGTCCGTCGTGTGGACGTTGAAGTAGATACCCGTGCGATTGTTGGCATCAACGTTCAGCAAGTTCGGCAGCTGGGTCGTGAGCGTGGTGCCGTTGCCTTCCGTGCCGTCCCAAACGCCTTTGATGGTTCCCGCGACCGGGTCGACTACCAAATCGTCGAGGTCGTTTCGCAAACTGGCGCTGGGATCAATTTGACCGAATACGATTCCGCCGTTCACACCGAACGCCGCGGCATGGAAGTGAGTCCGCGTCACGTTGTCGTTGGCATCGCCGGGCGTTTGCAGCCCGTCGAGATCGAGTCCCAATAGCGTCACGTCGTAGGACAGTGTGGGAGGTGACACATCCGTGTTGAGTATGAAGGTGCCGAAGCCGCTCGTACCTTCGTCCGGGACGCCCACCTCCTGGTCGTGCGTGATGTTCGCCTTGTAGACGTTGATCACGGCCAGTGCCGGACGGGCGGTCGCAAAAGTGCACGCCAGTGCGATCAAAAGGAATCTCTTCATTTGCAGTCCATCCTTTCGCAGAGCGAGACAGGTGCGAGGAACGAAAGCGAGCGCACGGCACAGCGCCTGAATAAGAGCACGAAGCCACGAGCAGAACGCTAACCTTCCATTCGCGCGTGATCGCGTGGGTCCGCGATGCGAGACCCTGAGACGGCAATGCCCCTGCCTTTGCCGCGATCAACCCGGTCGCTTGCCGGCGATTATAGCCGACGTTCGGAACAATGCAAGTAGTTCAATGGCTCGGAGGGAATTGGCTACGGTGACTCGCCGCGGTAGCTCCAGTCGAGCACCTCGATCGGATGCACGACTTTCAGTTGCAGGCCCTGGCGGCGGGCTTCGCCGGCAATCTGAAGCGCGCAGCCGGCATTGGACGTGATGCACATCTGGGCGCCGGTGCGGCGAATGTTGTCCAGCTTGCGGCGGCTTAGCCGGCCGGCCATCTCCGGCTCCGTGAGGTTGTAGGTGCCGGCCGCGCCGCAGCAGAGCTCCGTTTCGGGAAGGTCGACCAGTTCGAGGCCGGGCACCTGGGCCAGTAGTTCGCGCGGTGCGTCGCGGATTTTCTGGGCATGCAGCAGGTGGCAGGCGTCGTGATAGGTGGCGACGGCGCGGATTTCGCCCTCGGGGCGCTCGGGCCGAGCTCGGCGAGAAACTCGTTCACGTCGCGGACCTTGGCGCGTCCAGGCGGCGCGGGCGCCCTGATCCGCATCCTGCCAGTGGTGGCCGTAATCCTTGAGCATCGAACCGCAGCCAGCAATGTTGTTGACGATCGCGTCGAAACGATTGGGCTCGAACGCGGCGCGATTCTGATCGGCAAACCGGCGGGCTGGCTCGCTGGACCCGCCGTGGAAATGGATCGCACCGCAGCAGGCTTGCGCCGCCGGCACGTGGACGTCGCAGCCGTTGTGCTGCAGCACGCGGGCGGTAGCCCAATTGACGTGACGGAACAGCGCGTCGCCGACGCAGCCGATGAATAGCCCGACCGTTGCCCGCCGTTTGCCGACTGCCGGTAGGAACTCGGGCAGCGGACCCTCACTGCGCGTCGGCGGCGGGAGCATCTCGATCATCCGCCGCAGGTTTGCGCGGCAGCAGCCGTACCAGCCGGGTCGCTTGCAGAAACGCCAGCACGCCCAGCCGCTGGGCGATTCGCGCCGGTATCAGTGCGCGGCGGAGCCGGTCGCGATACGGCAGCAGGCCGAAGAGGATGCGGCGCCGGAACCAATCGTCCCGCGTGGCGGCGGTGCCGCTTTGTCGTTCGGCGGCCGACATGGCCACGCGGAATGGCTCGATCAGCTTGCCATATTGCACGCCCGAGGGGCAGGCGGTTTCGCACGCGCGGCAATCGAGGCACAGCTCCAGATGCCGCTCGACTCGCGGCGAGAGCTCGAGCCGTCCGTCGGTCACGGCCCGCATCAAGTAGATCCGCCCGCGCGGGCCGTCGTTCTCGTTGCCGGTTTCGACGTAGGTCGGACAGGCCGCCGTGCACAGGCCGCAATGGATGCAGTCCAGCAGCAGGTCGTAGTCGAGGCACCGCGCCGGGGTTGGCGGGAGCGGTCACGTTGGCAGTCGAGTCAGTCACGAATAGTTAAAAAACGAACCGGCCGGGGTTGAGGATGTAGTGCGGGTCGAACTGCTGTTTGACGCGTTCCATCAGGATGATCGCGTCGGTGCGGCCGCCCCAGATGATGTGCGGCGTCAAGCCTTCGAGCTTCGCGGCGACGATCACCAGGCTGCCGCCGCGTTGGATCACCGCCGGCCGGAGCTTGCTCACCAGCACGCGGCTCACGTCGGCGGCTGAAAACTTTGCAAACCGAGCCAGCGAGGATGCCGCTGGCGGCATGCGCTTGAATTGTACAGCTTGGGACTTGCGCTCCGCAGGTCCTCGATCGTGGCCAGCAGTGCGCTGGGCGGCACGGCCACTTTGATCACGAGCGCCGCGTCATCGGGCTCGGCGGCCGCGCCGCGATCGGCGAATTCGACCTGGCGAGTCCAAAGCGCGGCGGCGCTTGCGGGCGGCAGCTGCTGGACGCCGCTCGCGCCGCCTTGCCAGAATTCGTACTGCACTTGCTCGGCCAGGGAATGAATTTCCGCTTCGCTGCCTTCGACGCGAACGGCGAAAGTACCGCCGCTTGCATCACCTCCGGGGACGACGTCGTTCCACGCATCGCCCAGCAAGAGGTCGAGTGCGGTCGGCGTCGCGGCGAGATTGGCCAGCCGGCCCAGAATCGTCTCGGCGGCTGCCAGGTCGCTCGCTGCGGCGACGATCGTCGCCTGGCACTCGGCGAGCGGCTTCACTTTGAGTGCGACTTGCGTGATGACGCCGAGCGTGCCGAACGAGCCGGTGAGCAGCTTGCAAAAATCGTAGCCGGCGACGTTCTTCACGACCCGGCCGCCCCCTTTGAAGGCGACGCCCCGGCCGTCGACCGCGTGGATGCCGATCACGTAGTCGCGCATCGTGCCGTAACCGAGCCGGCGGGGCCCGGACCAATTCGTGGCCACGACGCCGCCGAGCGTGGCCTCGGTGACGCATGGCACGTCGATGGGCAGCTGCTGCCGCTCGGCTGCGAGCGTCGCCGCGAGATCAGCCATGCGAACGCCGGCCTCGACGACGATCGTCATGTCGCGCGGCGTGTAGTCGACGATCCGCGACAGACCCGTCAGGTCGAGCTCTTGCCCCGCGGCGTTTGATCCAGGAAAGCTGTCGCAACTCGTGCGGCCGCCGCAGGGAAAGATCGGTGCGCGGGATTCGTGCGCTCCGCGGATGGCGTCTGCGACGGTGGCCTGGTCTGGTGGAGCAAGCATCGTCATAACGCAGCACGTCGGCCCGGGTGAACCTGTTCCATGCCGCACGCGCCGGCCGTCGGGAGCATTTTGCCGGGCGTGAGCAGACCGCGCGGATTCAGCGCGGTGCGGAGCCGCTTCATCACGTCGACGTCGTCTTCGCTGAACAGCCGCGTCATGAAGTTGATCTTTTCCAGCCCGATGCCGTGCTCGCCGGTCACGCTGCCGCCACACTCGATGCATTCGTTAAGAATCTCCTCGCTCGCGGCGAGCACCCGTTTCACTTCCTCGGGCCGTCGCTCGTCGAAGAGCAGAATCGGGTGCAAGTTGCCATCGCCGGCGTGAAAGACGTTTACAATCCGGATGTCGTGTCGCTGGCCGATTTCGCGGATCCGCGCGAGGATGTGGGGCAGCTTGGTACGGGGGACGACGCCGTCCTGGGTGCAAAAGCTGGGGCTGAGCCGGCCGATCGCGCCAAATGCTTGCTTGCGGGCCTTCCAGAGCTGTAACCGCTCCTTGGCATCTTTGGCGAAGCGGACTTCACGGGCGCCTTCACCACGGCAAATCTCCGCGACGCGATCCCGCTGGGCGTCGAGGCCCACTTCCAGGCCGTCGACTTCGATGATCAGCACCGCCTCGGCGTCGAGCGGAAAGCCGAAGTGAAATGCTGCCTCGACCGCGGCGATGATTCCCTGGTCCATCATCTCCAGCGCCGCCGGGATGATTCCGGCCGCAATGATGCCGCTGATCGCCTGCGAGCAAGCGTCGACCGACTCGAACACCGCGAGCATCGTGCGACAGCCCTGCGGATTGCGCGTGAGCCGAACCCAAATTTTGGTGACCACCGCCAGCGTCCCCTCGCTGCCGACGATCGTGCCGACCAAATCGAGGCCGGGCGAGTCCTCGGCCGGGCCGCCGAGGCGGACAATCTCACCCTCGGCGGTGACGATTTCCAAGCCCAGCACGTGGTTCGCCGTGACGCCGTACTTGAGCGTGTGGGGCCCGCCGGCGTTGGTGCCGACGTTGCCGCCGATCGTGCAGGCGCCCTGGCTCGACGGGTCGGGGGCGTAGTGATAGCCAGAGCCCGCCAGGTGGCGATTGAGAGCGCCGTTCACGACGCCCGGCTCGACCACCGCATACCGATCGCGGAGATTCACCTCGTGGATCGCATTCATCCGCGTGAGCACCAGGATCACGCCGCCGCCGACCGGGGCGCTGCCGCCGGCCAGACTCGTACCCGCCCCGCGCGGCATGAAGGGCACACCCGCCCCCACACAAACTTTCACGATGCGAGCCACCTCTTCGACCGAGTGCGGAAAGACGGCGACCTGCGCCGCGTGCTTCTCGAGCGTGAACGCGTCGCACTCGTAGACCAATAGTTCCGCCTGCGAATCGAGCACGTGCTCCGTTCCGACGATCGCCCGCAGCGCGTCGACGAAAGTCGCTTGATCGCTCGTTGCGGTCATCGGCGTGACGGAGTGGGGCGAAGGAGACGACGGCAAAACGCCGATTATAGGCGATCCGCGTGCCGTGCGCCTGCCGTTGCCATTCGGCTAGCTAAGCCGCAAGCGGCAACCTGTCGGCACTTTAGCATCGCTTGCGGTTTAGCAAAGCGAAAAAGTCCCACCCGAGTGAGAAAAAAAGGCGTGCCACCTGTCCCTTTTGGCGGTGGGGAGAGAGGCGGGACAGGTGGCACGCAGGCGGGAGGAGAGAGGAGAGGAACGAACAAGGGAGGAGAGGCGGTAGTTTAGGTGGTTGCTTCAACTTGCGTTACGGATACGCCGTCGAGGAAGCCGACCAAGGCTCGGGCCCGATACGGCTGTTGCAGCTTGCGGACCGCCTTCGATTCGATCTGGCGGACGCGTTCGCGGGTGACGGAAAAAATCTTGCCGACTTCTTCCAGCGTGTAGGCGTAGCCGTCGGCCAGGCCGTAGCGGAGCCGGATGATCTCCCGCTCGCGGAAGCTCAGGTCGGTCATCACGTCGTCCAGCCGGCGCTTGAGACTGTCGAGATTGGCTTCGTAAAGCGGATCGTCGTCGCGGTCTTCTTCGAGGAACTCGCCGAAGAAATTGTCTTCGTGGTCGCCCACCGGCTGGTCGAGCGACAGCGGCTGGCGGGTCATTTTCATGATGCAGCGGGCGTCGTCGACCGAGAGGTTGGCCAGCTCGGCGACTTCTTCCGGGTTCGGATCGCGGCCGTGTTGCTGGATGAATTCGGCGGTGACGCTGCGAACTTTGCCCATCGTGTCGATCATGTGGACCGGCAAGCGGATCGTGCGGCTTTGGTCGGCGATGGCCCGCGTGATCGCCTGGCGAATCCACCAGGTGGCGTAGGTCGAGAATTTGTAGCCGCGGGCGTGCTCGAATTTGTCGACCGCTCGCATCAGGCCGGTGTTGCCTTCCTGGATCAAATCGAGGAACGACAGGCCGCGATTGCGGTACCGCTTGGCGATCGAGACGACCAGCCGCAGATTGGCGGCCGAGAGTTCGCGCTTGGCCTGGTCGTATTTCTCGCGCCGCTCGTTGCTGCGGCGGACCAGTCGGGCGAGCGTGGCCGGCGTCTCGAGCGTGATTCGCAACAGGTACCGCAACTCCACGCGGAGCTCGTCGAGCTGCTTGGGGCCCAGAACCGTGTGCGGGTCGGCAAGGTGCTGGCGAATCGTGGCCATGCGGGCCGCGATTTCGTGCAGCCGGAGCATGATCGGAATCAAGCGGGCGATGCGAAGATTGAGCTCTTCCACCAGGCGGACGATCTTGTTGCGGCGCGAGACGAGGCGACGCCAGGCCTGTCGCTTTTCGGACGGGCTGCGGCGGCGGCTCAAGGCAATGCGGAAATCGATCTGGTTGAGCCGCAGCAAGTGCTTGATCGTATTCAGGTTGGGGCCGAGCCGCTTCAGGGTCCGTTTCTTTTCAGCCGTGTTGGTGACCGAGATCTCGATCGTGCGGTCGAGGCGGAGCTCGCCGTTCTGCACCTTTTCCAACAGCTCGACCGCTCCCTGCAGCACGAAGTCGTTGGCCAACAGCGTACGGCGAAAGTGAGTCCGAGTGCCTTCGATGCTCTTGGCCGACGAAATCTCGCGCTCCCGATTGAGCATCGGGATTTCGCCCATCTGCATCAGGTACATGCGGATCGGGTCGTCGATGTGCGATTCGCTGCTGCCGCCCACCGATTCAAAATCGATTTCGACGTCGGCGTCGTCCTCTTGAGGAACTTCGTCTGGATCGACCAGTTCGGCGGCGTCCTGGCCGTGGCCGACGGTGTGGTCATCCGCGTGGTCTTCGTCGCCGTGATCTCTCGACGATTCGTCGAAATCCGAGGCGGGTCGCTTGGCTCTCTTCGCGGTGCTGCCGGCGGAAAGGCCGTTCTTGCTCGTGGCGGCGTGGCGGGAGCGATTCGGTGGGGTGCGTCGCACAAGCTTATCCTCGCGGTGTGCCGGGACCAGTCTGGTGGTGTTGATGGCAAGGAACGAATGCACTGCGAGTGCCAACGACCGCGGGCGAAAGTCGCCGGCCGTGCGTAAAGAGTTCCGCTGTAATGAGTTGCTGCACGTAGCGAGAGCGCGACGCGATGATGTCCAGGAGCGATCGTGTTGCTCTGGGACATCAATCGCCAGATTTCGCGTTGCTGCAACGCAACATCGTGGATCGTCAGGCGGCGGCAGAGGCGCTACAATCGTTTCGATTTGGTGGTACGGCGACCGGCACGTCTCAAGCGACGCGGCCAACTCGCGACCTCTTATGTACATGGCAAGCGGCGTGGTGGATGTGCGCGTGACAGGTGCCGTGGGCACGATTCTGCTCAACCACGCGGAGCGGCGGAACGCCCTGTCGCGGGCGATGGTCGCGGAATTGCAGCAGGCCTTTGACGACCTCCACCGCGAGAAGCGGGTGCGAGCCATCGTGCTGACCGGCGCCGGGACCGCCTTCTCTTCCGGGCTCGACGTCCACGAGATGCACTCGCTCGACGCGCTTCCCGATGCGGAAAGAGAACAGCAATGGGGTGACGCGGCCGACGCCTACCGCGAGCTCGTGACCCAGATGCTGGAGTTTCCCAAGCCGATCATCGCCTCGGTCAACGGCCCGGCCGTGGCCGGCGGCGCGGGGCTGGTGCTGGCTAGCGACGTCGTGTTGGCTGGCGAATCGGCCCAGTTCGGCTTGCCCGATCCACGCCGCGGCGTCGTGGCCGGCGTCGTCGGGCCGCTCTTGGCGTTTCGCGTGGGGGCGGGAGCCGCGGCCAGGCTGCTCTTAACCTCGTCGATTTACCCGGCCGCCGAAGCGTATCGGCTGGGCATCTACCACGAGATGATCGACGACAACCGGCTCTGGGCCCGGGCCGTGGCCATCGGCGAAGAGTGTGCCGCGGGCGCTCCTGAGGCGGTGCAGCTCACGAAGCGGCTGCTCTACGAGACGGTCGGCGAACAGCTTTCGACGCAACTGAACGTAGGGGCGGCGATCAGCGCCACGTCGCACACGACGGAGGCCGCCCGCGAGGGGATGGCCGCGTTCGTCGAAAAGCGGCAGCCGGAGTGGAAATAACACGGTTCGCGTCATCTTGGATGCGATACCGTGGCCTACTCCCCTGGAAGGAAGCCTGTCAAAGGCTTACAATCAGGAGATTACCGATTCACTCAAGAATTCGAACCCTGAACCGGGACCAGTCCGATGGCCAAAAAAGGTGGCAAGCGTAAGAAGAAGGTCGAGACGGTGTTCCTCGTCTGCGAGGAGACCGGCGACCATAACTACACCATCCGTCGCAAGATGGGCGGCGAGAAGCTCAAGCTCAGCAAATTCAGCCCCCGCCTGCGCAAGCACACGTTGCACGTTGAGAAAAAGAAATAATCTGCCTCGCATAAAGCCGCGACCGCTGGTCGCCTGTATAACGACCGCAACCACCGGTCGCGGCTTTATCGGGATGCACGGACGTCATGCCTAAAATCTGGCGGATCGCGACGCACGACCCGGAGCGTGTTGCGGCGCTCGAACGATCGGCCGGCATCTCGGCGGTCGTGGCCCAGCTACTGATCTGCCGCGGCATCGATTGTCCCGAGGCGGCCCGCGACTTTCTCGACGCCAAGCTCTCCGGACTCCGCGACCCCGAGCTCTTGCCCGGGGCCACGGAAGCGGCCGAGATTCTGCACCAGGCGGTCGCGGCGAAGAAACGGATCATCGTTTATGGCGACTACGACGCGGACGGCATGACCGCCATCGCGATCCTCTTGGGGTGCCTCAAGCTGCTCGGCGCGAATGCCGACTACTATGTCCCCAACCGCATCGACGAGGGCTACGGGCTAAATCACGAGGCGATGCGGGCACTCGCTCTGGAAGGGGCGCAGGTGGTCGTCACGGTCGACTGCGGCATCGCCAGCGTCGCCGAGGCCGAGACGGCAGCCGAATGTGGGCTGACGCTGATCATCACGGATCATCACCAGCCGGGTGCGAAATTGCCGCGGGCGGCGGCGATTGTGCACCCGGGTTTGCCCGGCGGCACGTATCCGTTTGCCGGATTGTGCGGGGCGGCCGTCGCACTGAAGCTCGCCTGGGCGCTCTGCCAGCGGGCGAGCGAGGCGAAACGGGTTAGCGAGTCGATGCGGAACTATCTGATGCGGGCCGTCGGGCTCGCAGCGGTGGGGACCGTGGCCGACGTCGTGCCGCTGGTGGACGAAAACCGCGTGCTGGTGCGGCACGGGCTCAATTGCTTGCGGCACTGGACCGTGCCCGGGCTGCAAGCGCTGGAGAACGTCACCGGCCTGGCAAAAAAGCCGGCACTCTCCTGCGAAGACATTGCGTTCACGATCGGCCCGCGGCTCAACGCGGCGGGCCGATTGGGGCAGGCCCCATTGGCAATCGAACTGCTGACGACCGAATCGCCGCAGCGGGCGATGCAGCTGGCCGAGTTCGTCCACCAGCTCAACGACCAGCGGCAATCGCTCGAACGGAGCATCCTTAAAGCGGCGAACAAGCAGCTCGGCGATGCGGCGGCGAGCCATCAAATCCCGGCGATCGTGCTCGCCGACAGCGAGTGGCACCCAGGCGTGATCGGCGTCGTGGCCGGCCGGCTTGCCGAAAAATACCACTGTCCCGCGATCTTGATCGCGCTCGACCCCTTGGGCGTGAAACCGGGCGTCGGCTCTTGTCGCAGCGTTCCCGGGTTCAACCTGCACGAGGCGCTCTCGGCCTGCGACGAGCACCTCGTATCACACGGCGGACACGAGGCGGCGGCGGGCCTGACGATCGACGAACGCAATGTTCCCGCCTTTCGCGCCGCTTTCTGCGCCTACGTTGAGCAGGCGATCGCGGAAGAGGATCGGATCGCCGAATTGTTCGTCGACGCGGAAACGCCCTTCGCCGCGCTCACGCATCAGACCGTCCAGCAAATCGAAAGCCTGGCACCGTTCGGCAGCGGCAATCGCCGGCCGGTGCTCTGCGCCACGGGCGTGCGAATCGCCGAGCCGCCCCGCCGCATCGGCAGCAACGGCCAGCACCTCTCGCTCCGCTTCGAGCAACATGGCGTCACGATCCGCGCGGTCGCCTTCGGCGGCGGCGAATGGGAACAGGAATTGGTGGGCGTCGACGGCCCGCTGGCGGTCGCCTTCCAGCCGGTGATCAACCACTTCCGCGGCCGGCACACCGTCGAGATGCACCTCTCCGATTGGCGGCCGCAGAACGGCACATAAGGACCGACGCACTTTCTCTTGCAGCCTTCGGCCGGTTAGACTGCACCGTGACGGGAGCTTATTCCACCTTTGCCGTTTACAGCTAGTGGGGTTCATCGATGCGGATCACGATGTTGATTTCGATTTCATTGTCGTTGTAGGGGTTGCGTCCGCTTCCGCCCAACCGCCGGCAACGCCAGTGCGGCCGGTCACCGATACGTATCACGGCGTCAAAGTCGTCGATCCGTATCGCTGGCTCGAAGCGGATCAGGACCCCGAGGTAAAGGCCTGGAGTGATGCCGAGAATGCATACGCCCGCACGCTGCTCGATCGGTTGCCGAACGTCGAGGCAATCCGGGCCCGGGTCACCGAGATCATGTCGGCCAAGTCGCCGAGCTACGCCAGCGCGACGTTTCGCGGCGGACGGTACTTCGCCATCAAGACGCAGCCGCCCAAGCAGCAGCCGATGCTGATCATGCTCGATTCGCTCGACGACCTGTCGAGCGAGCGGGTCGTCGTCGATCCGAACACGATCGACCCGACTGGCGCGACGTCGATGGATTGGTACGTCGCTTCGCCGGACGGCAAGCTGGTCGCCGTTTCGCTCTCGCAAGGCGGGTCGGAGGCAGGTGACGCTCACATCTACGCGACCGATACGGGGAAGGAGGCCTATGAAGCGGTGCCGCATGTCAACTCCGGCACGGCGGGGGGCGACGTTGCTTGGAAGCCCGACAGCCGCGGCTTCTATTACACGCGGCATCCCTGGCCGAACGAGCGGCCGGCCGCGGACCTCGGCTTCTATCAGCAAGTCTATTACCACGAGCTCGGCACGAGCCCGACCAACGATCGCTACGAGCTGGGCAAGAATCTGCCGCGGATCGCCGAGATTCAGCTCGACGTCGACAACGCCAGCGGCCGCGTGCTGGCGTCGGTGCAGAACGGCGACGGCGGCGAGTTCGCCCACTTCTTGCGCGGCGCGGACGGCAAGTGGCAACAATTCACGCACTTCAAGGATCACATCGTGCAGGTGCTCTTCGGCTCTCACGACGATCTGTTCCTCGTCTCGCTTGAACGAAGCGCCGCGGGGGAAGATCGAGCACCTGTCGATTAACAATCTGTCGCTTGACGCGGCGACGACGGTCGTACGCAGAGGCGGAAGACGCGATCGAGACCAGTTTCATCGGCGCGCCGTCGATCGCGGCGACGCCGGAGCGGCTCTACGTGACGTATCAACTGGGCGGCCCGTCGGAGATTCGCGCGTTCGATCACAGCGGCAAGCCAGTCGAGGGCCCGGCGAAAACGCCTGTCGCCGCGTTCTACGATCTCGAACCGCTAAGCGGCAACGATCTAATGTATGGCAGCGTGTCGTACGTCAGGCCGGAAGGGCATTACGTCTTTCACGCCCAGAACGGCGAGACGACCGAGACGGCGCTCCAAAGCACGTCGCCAGTGGATCTAGGCGACATGGAAGTGAAACGCGAGTTCGCCACTTCGAAAGATGGCACCAAGGTGCCGGTCAACATCTTGTATCGCAAGGGAACGCAACTCGACGGCAAGAATCCCGCGCTGGCGACCGGTTACGGCGGCTACGGCGTGTCGATCACACCCGACTTCGCGCCGATTCGGCGAATCCTGCTCGACAACGGCTTCGTGATCGCGATCGCCAACCTCCGCGGCGGCGGCGAATTCGGCGAGCCCTGGCACCTGGAAGGCAATCTGACGCACAAGCAGAACGTGTTTGACGATTTCACGGCCGTGCTCGAATACCTGATCGCCCGCAAGTACACCTCGAGCGAACACCTGGCGATCATCGGTGGCAGCAATGGCGGCTTGCTGATGGGCGCGGTGCTGGTCCAGCATCCCGACCTGGTCAAAGCGGTCGTGTCGTTCGTCGGCATCTACGACGTCCTGCGGACCGAGCTCTCACCCAACGGCGAATTCAACGTCACGGAGTTCGGCACGGTGAAAGACCCCGCTCAATTCAAAGCGATGCTTGCCTATTCACCGTACGAGCACGTCGAAAAGGACGTGGCCTACCCGGCCGTACTGATGCTCACCGGGGCGAACGACCCGCGGGTCGAGCCGATGCAGTCGCGGAAGATGATCGCCCGGCTCCAGGCGGCGACCGCCTCCCGAGCCCCAATCCTGCTGCGGACGAGCGACGACTCAGGCCACGGTATTGGCACGCCGCTGGCCGAGCTGATCGGCGAGGCGGTCGACGTCTATGCCTTTCTGTTCGACGAGTTGGGAATCGAGTTTCGGGCATGATTCCGAGCCATAGACCGGACTTGCAGCTCGGCGGGGATACGAGAGATGGGCTACGGCCTTTGGGTTGGGTCCGCTGACTACGACACATTGCCGGGAAAAGTCGCCCGGTGAAGGTACTTCACCGCCGGGCGGGTCGTGTTAAATTAGGAAGAGTGGATGCGGCGTTGCGGTCCGCTCGGCCACCAACGCCTGCTTCCTGGTTCGGCTGTTGCTGCAACAAGGAGAAACTGATGAGGTCCATGTCAACTGAGACGCTTTGTCGTCGTGCGGTTGCTTGGATGCCGCTTTTGCTCTGTGCCGCCTGCTGCGGCCAGTTCGTCGTTTCCAGTCAGTCGTGGGCGGACGTGAAGCTGCCGGCGCTTGTTCAGCGATCATGCGGTGCTCCAGCGTGATCGCGGCGTTCCGGTTTGGGGTTGGGCCGAACCCGGCGAGAAAATCAAGGTGACCATCCCCAATCAAGCAGCACACGACGGAAGCGGACAGCACGGGCCGTTGGCAAGTCACGCTCAAGCCGCTGGCGGCCGGCGGCGAGTTCACGATGGTCATCGAGGGCAAGAATCGAATTGACGATCAATGACGTCCAAGTCGGCGACGTCTGGCTCTGCTCCGGCCAATCGAACATGGAAATGAGCGTGGCCGAGGCCCGCGACGGCGATCTGGAGGTCGCGGCGGCAAATCATCCGAAGCTCCGCTTGATCACAGTTGCCACCCAGGGAAGCCAGACGCCGCTCGAAAGACTTCACCGGCCATTGGGACGTCTGCACTTCGAAGACGATTCCGCAATTCTCGGCCGTCGGCTACTATTTCGGACGCGACATGCTGCAAAACGTGAAAGTGCCGATCGGGTTGATCGACAACTCCTGGGGTGGGTCGGCCTGCGAAGCCTGGGTCCGCCGCGATTTGTTGGAAGGCAATCCGCTCTACCAGCCAATGCTCGACAAATGGGACAAGATTGCCGCGGAGTTCGACGAAAAGAAGGCCCGGGCCGAATACGAACAGCGGCTCGCCAAATGGGAACAAAGGGCGGCTGCTGCCCGCCGCGGCGGGGCGCCCGAGCCGCCGGGCAAACCCCACTTCGACAATCCGCTCGCTGGCCAATTTCGTCCGGCCAACTTGTACCACGGTCGGCTCAAGCCGATCATGCCCTATGCCATCCGCGGCGTCATCTGGTACCAGGGCGAGACGAACGCCGAGCGGGCCAATCAATATCGCGAGCTCTTTCCTTTGATGATCAAGAACTGGCGCGACGACTGGGGGCAGGGCGACTTTCCTTTCTACTGGGTGCAGTTAGCGGATTTCATGCCCGAGCGGAACAAACCGGGCGACAGCGCCTGGGCCGAACTCCGCGAAGCGCAGACGATGACGCTCGACCGCCTGCCTCACACGGGTCAGGCGGTCACGATCGACCTCGGAGATGCGAACGACATCCATCCCAAGAATAAGCAGGCCGTCGGCCGCCGGCTGGCTCGGCAAGCTCTGGCCAAGACATTTCACCACAAGATCGCTCACGAGAGCCCGCGCTACAAATCGATGTACAACAATGGCCGGTCGATCCTGATCCGCTTTCGCTATGTGAACGGCAAATTGAGCACCGTCGATGGCAAGCCGGTCACGGGCTTTGCCATCGCCTCGGCGAACCGAGAGTGGACCTGGGCGGATGCAAAGATCGTCGGCGACAGCGAGGTCGAGGTCCACAGCGACGCCGTGCACGATCCGTTCGCCGTCCGCTACGCCTGGGCGGATAACCCCGTCTGCAATTTGGTTGACTCGGCTGGCCTGCCGGTAACACCGTTCCGCACCGACACGTGGCCGGGCGTGACGGTCGACGGCAAATGAGCCAACTCGCAGACAGGCCGGCGGAAGAATCCCGCGGCGATCGCGACCACGGTCGGTATCCGCTCCCCGATTTGGCGGCGAAATGCTGGAATCAATGCCTGGACGGCGGGCCCTGCGTGGACGCTGTGCCACCTGCTGGGTAGGCTCAAGGTAGGCGGAGCGCTTGGCACGGATCCGCAATCGCACTCTTCAGCTCGCGTCATTGGCCAGCATGATCGACGTTCACCAACTTACAAAGCGGTTCGACAGCGGTGGACGGGAGATCCTCGCTGTCGATCACTTGTCGTTTTCCGTCGAACGGGGAGAGGTTTACGGATTGTTGGGCCCCAACGGTGCGGGCAAGACCACCACGATTCGGATGATCGTCGGCCTCCTTGCTCCGGACGAAGGCTACGCCGAGGTCGCCGGCTTTCGCACCAGCGAAGCTCCTGACGAGGTGAAAACGCGCCTGGGGCTGGTCTCGGCGGGGGACGGCGTGTATCCCTGGCTGACGGTCCGCGAAATGCTGTTGTTCTTCGCCGATCTCTACGGCGTCTCGACCCGGCAGGCCAAAGATAATCTCCGTCAGCTCAGCCAGCTGTTGGATCTGACGCGACTGCTCGAGCGGCGGTGTTCGACCTTGAGCACCGGGCAGCGGCAGCGGGTGACCCTCGCCCGCGCGCTGATTCACTCGCCGCCCGCCATGTTGCTGGACGAACCGACACGCGGCATGGACGTGCTCGGTAGCCAGGTCGTGGTCGACTACATCGGCCGACTGCGAGATCGGGGCATCGCGGTCATCGTGACGACCCACCGACTCGACGAGGCTGAGCGGCTCTGCGACCGTTTCGGACTCATGCACGAAGGGCGGCTGCTCCACGAAGGCACGCTCCAGGAACTGCGCCGCGCGACCGGGTTCGATACGCTGGTCGACATGTTTCGACAATTGCTTCAACCGACGCTCACGGCCGGTTACTAATATTCACGCGGCGCCATGACCGACCCTTCGCCTTTACCCCCGCTCCGCGATGCCCCGCCCACTCTCGGCACGGTCGCGCCCGGTTGGAGCGATCGGCGCGAAGTTATGGGCCGATTGGCACGGCTGTCGCTCAAGGAGCTCCGCGAGACGCTCCGCGACCGCAGGACGATCATCACGCTGGTCGTGATGCCTCTGGTGTTGTATCCGATTTTGGCGCTCGTCTTTCAGCGATTTCTGCTCACCTCGCTCACCGGCATGGGCACCGTCGAGTATGTGATTGGCGTCGACTCGGTGCAGTCCAAGCTGCAACTGGAACGGCAGCTGCAGCTGGGCGAGGAAGCCTTGAACGCATCGCAACGCTCCGACATAAGCCGTAATGCCAATAGTTTCGGCGAGGAGCACCCGCTGGAGCCCAAGATCATATTCGGCGAGCTGCCGAACCCCGACGCCGCCGAGCGCAGCGTGGCCGATGCGATCGTCCATCTGGCCGTATTGCCGAGGCAGGAGACTGCAGCCGGCGACGCCGACGCGAGCGGTCTGGATCGTCCGTTGACTTGGCAGCTTTACTATCGAGCCGGCTCGCCGTCGAGCGAGGCGGCACTGCGCTACGTCGAAAGCCGATTGCAGGCCTACAGCGAGTCGCAGCTGGACGCCGAGCTCAAGCATTTGGGCGTCACCGCGGAATTGCCAGTCGCCAGTCAGCGGCACGCTCTCGACTATAGCGGTGCCCCCGTCTTCTCGCTCGCGGCGTTGATCCCGCTGATTCTCGTCTTGATGACCGTCACCGGGGCCGTGTATCCGGCGATCGATCTCACGGCCGGCGAACGGGAGCGGGGCACGCTGGAAATGTTGATCGCCGCGCCCGTGCCGCGAATCGGACTCCTCCTGGCGAAGTACGTGGCCGTGCTGGCCGTCGCCCTGTTGACGGCGTTGGTCAATCTCACCGGAATGGCGATTACCTCGCACAGCACGGGGCTGAATGTCTCGCTCTTCGGCGGGGCCGGACTCTCCTTGCCGGTCGTGATCAAGGTGCTGTTGCTGCTGGCCTTGTTCTCGGCATTTTTTTCGGCGGTGCTGTTGGCCATCACCAGCTGTGCGCGGAGCTTCAAGGAGGCCCAAGCGTACATCATTCCGCTAATGCTGTTGTGTCTTGTGCCCGGCGTAATTTGCCTGATGCCAAGCCTCGAATTCACGGGCACATTGGCGGTGGTTCCGCTGGTGAACATCGTGCTCTTGGCGCGGGACCTGCTGGAAGGCAGCGTCGATCCGCTGTTGGCGGCGGCCGCCGTGTTGTCGACCCTCTTCTATGTGATGGCGGCGATTGGCGTCGCGGCGCGGATTTTCGGCACCGACGCGATTCTCTACGGCAGCCAATCGAGTTGGTCGGACATTTTTCGCCGGCCGCACCAGGCTCGCGCCGCCCTCTCGCCCGCCGCGGCCGCCTTCGCGCTGGCGATCATGTTTCCGACTTATTTCGTGCTTGCCGCGACGCTGGCCCAATCGCGTGAGATTTCGCTCGAAACGCGGCTCTTCGTTGGCGCGATCGTCACCGTGCTCGTCTTCGTCGGTATACCCTGGGCAGTCGCGCGGTTTAATCGTGTGCGAGGTAACAGCGGCTTCGGACTCGCGCGACCGCAATCCATCCCGCTCGTCGCCGCCGCCTTGTTTGGGCTGGTGCTGTGGCCCGCCGCCCACGAATTGTTCTTGCTCAACGAACGGATCGGCATCTCCGTGCTGCGACTGGATCAGCTGAAGGAAATCCAGCAGCTTGCCGAACAGCTCCAGCACGTGTCGCCTGCCTGGATCCTGTTGACGCTGGCCGTCGTGCCCGGCATTTGCGAAGAGTTCTTCTTTCGCGGCGTGCTGTTTGCGTCTGTGCGGAGCGCGACGACGGCCTGGCGCACGATTCTCGCCACGGCCTTGCTCTTCGGGCTGTTTCACGTTGTCGCCGGAACGGTACTTGCGCCGGAGCGATTTCTGCCCAGCGCCTTTCTGGGGATCGTTCTCGGCTGGGTCCGGTACCGTACCGGGAGCGTGCTTCCCTGCATGCTGCTGCACATCGTTCACAACGGGCTCACGCTGTCGATCGTCCATTGGCGCGACGAATTGGTCGCGCATGGATTCGACGTTGAAGACGCCACTCACCTGCCGGCGACCTGGCTGGCGCTCGCAGCTGCGGGAATTGTCGTGGCGGTCATATTGTTACTTCTTACGACGCGACTGCCGAGTAGCCAAGCAAGTTGAAGTAAATGCCGCCTTTGTCGGGGGCAGCGAGGTAAT
This sequence comes from uncultured Planctomycetota bacterium, assembly GCA_963808175.1. Lineage (GTDB taxonomy): Bacteria > Planctomycetota > Planctomycetia > Pirellulales > Lacipirellulaceae > DASYDU01. Next base: position 129,151 of record CAWEEU010000011.1, read on the forward strand.
CAGCGAATTTGCGGGCGGCCGCGGCGTCACGGCTCGAGGACAGTATGCCGGCGGCGATCACTGCGCGGGCCGACGACAGTTCGGCAAGCTCGACGATCGTCAGGCCGTACTGTCGTGCGGTGGCGTCCCAGACGATGCCACAGTCGACTTTAGTTCCGTCACGAATCGCGGCGGCGACTTCGGTGACGGTCGGCAGGATCGCGGCAGCCCCTTCCGCGAACTCCTGCCAATTGCCCAGCGGTGCGAGCGCTTCGAGCGTGGCCAGGCCGGCGGCCGATTCCTCGTGGGCGATCGCGTAGCGGCGCTTCCCGGCGAGCAGATCTTTGATCGACGTTCCGCCGGACGATGCGGGATTTGTGGCCAGCACCAGCCGCAGCGACGCCAATGGAACAACATGTGTCACGGTGCCGTCCTGTTGGCAATGCTCCAGAAGCGGCGTTGCGGAGGCCGGAATGTACAGATCACCGTGCTTCGACCGCTTGAGTTTTTCCACGAGCGGTCCGCTCGGACCCAGTTCCAGCTTTACCGCCATACCAGTTTCACGTAGATACGCCGCGGCGATCGGCGCGACGGCCGGTTCGACACTGGACGCACAATAAACCAGTAGCGGGTGCCGTGCCTCGTTCGACGTCATCTTGCGTCCTCCTTACGAATCATGTCGTTTCCCAAGCAGACTCGGCGGCGGCACTCACGTCGGCAATCGTCGCGCCGTGCCCGGCACCACGGGTTTGCCGCGCTTGGCGCTGGCCACCGCCGCGAAGCAAAGCGCCAGGCTGGCCAGATTGTTTCGCGCGCTGTTCATCGGTTCGCACTGTTCTTCGATCGAGCGCAGCAGTTCCCCCATCGTGCCATGAAAGCCGTCCGGAAACCAGGAGCCGATGAGCCTCGGCCGGGCCACGCCGGCGGCGGTTGTCAGCTCAAGTTTTTGGTGATCTTGATTGGGGCCCGTGCTGGAGATCGACCCCTTGCTGCCCGCCAAGAACACGCGGTCGACCCGACCGAACTGGGTGTGGCCATCGAATACCAGCGACGCTTGCGCCGTGGGATATTCTATCAGGACCTGCGCCAACAGCGGTGCGTCGATGCGCTGTGTCGTCGCCCGCACGGTCGAGGCGTACACGCGCTTCGGGGCGACGCCGTCGAAGAGCGTGGTGACGAAATCAAACCAGTGGATGGCGAAGTCATACAAAATGAGATGCGGCGTCGATTCGAACGCCGTCCCTTTCACCCAGCTATGGTCCCAATGGACGTCGCAGTGAACGCCCTCGACGTCGCCCACCAGTCCGCCCCGCACGGCTTCGCGGATGTAGCTGAAGTGGGGCGCCCAGCGGGCATTCTGATTGACCGCGAGCCGCAGGCCCAGCTTGTCCGCCAAGTCGGCCAGCCGCTTGCCCACCGCCAAGTCGGTCACAAACGGCTTCTGGCTGAGCACGTGTTTGCCGGCCTTGAGCGCGGCTTCCACCAGCGGCGGCCGCACTGCCGTGTGCGTCGCAATGTCGACGACCTCGACGTCGTCGCGCTCCAGCACTTGCCGCACGTCATCCGTGACGTCCGCTCTCGGAAAGAATTCGTCGCGCCGACGCTTGGCGCTTTCGAGGTTCACGTCCGCCAGCGCGACGACGCGATACTTCGCCGTCCGGTACGCTCGCAAGTGCCAGGCCGTGATCCCCCCGCAACCGACCAGTGCGATTCCCGGGCGATAGCAGTTTGGATCGCGCGGACGATAGTCCAGCACGGGCGCGGCGACAACGGCCGGCGGCGATTTCCTCGCGGCTTTCGGTGATTTGCGCACTTTGCGTGGGGCCATGAATCCTGCTCTCACTTGCAATGGACCGGCGATTGGCTATACATAGTGGTTTACCAACAAGGGCCCATCGGCCACCACTCAACGTAAGCAAAGCCTAGCAAAACTCATGGCAAAAGATAGCGGTAAGTCTGGAGAGAAACGCATTCTGCTGGTGGATGATGATGCCGAGATCATCGAATCGCTCCGCCTGGCACTCGAATCCAACGGTTACACGGTGCTGGTGGCCCGCGACGGCAATCAAGGCCTGGCGCTGACCGAGCGCGAGAATCCCGACCTGGTGATCCTCGACATGATGATGCCCAAACGGAGCGGCTTTTTGGTGCTGGAAAAGATGCGCCGCACCCGTGACACGCCGCTGCGCGTGATCATGATCACCGCCAACGAAGGCAGCCGGCACAAGGCCTACGCCGAAATGCTCGGCGTCGACGACTACATCCGCAAGCCGTTCCCGATGGACCGGCTGATCGAGAGCGTGAAGCGGCTGATTGGGTAGCCCGATCAACCCGGCCTACGTACCGTTCGAGGTTGCTCGATCGGTTGGATTCGAATGCTCGCGAACCTCCGAAATATTCATGAGTGCCAGCAATCGATTCAACATTCGCCCGTTTTCCCGCGTCAGTAGTGCGACCGAATAGTCGCTGACCAACGCGAATTCAGAACCTGGAACATCGTAGGTATCGCCATTGTTCATGCGAATTTGCACCGGGCCTCGGCGCAGCCAAGCTCTCAGTTCATCAGGTTCCATCGGGCAACTCCGAGGAACAAGTTCACCAGCCCAACTTGAATTCTACCGTTCAACTGCGAATCGCCAGGGTCACCTGCCGCCACTAGTCCAGCGAGATCGCCCGGGCCAGCGGCTCTAGCACGCTCGCGGCGACGTAGCCGTCGACCACGTCCTGCGCGAGTTGGGCGAGCCGCTCGATCGCTGCGACATAAGTGGTATCGGGGCTGAGGCTGCCGTATTGGCGGGCGGTCACGTAGACGCTGACTTGCTCTTCCTGGAAATCCTGCGTGCGAATCTGATAGGCGTTGGTTCGCGTCTCGACGTTGACGCGGCATTGCACGCGGCACTCCGGGTCGAGCGCCAGCGTGAGCGCCGGCTCGTTGCCAATGAACGTCGCCCCAGGCATCGTCGAGAGTTTTTCGAAGGCGGGGCAGACTCCCAGCGCTTCGGCGATCAATTCGTTCTGATTGCCGCGATACGAGAAATCGAAGCCGATCAGGAAATCGAGCGCCTCGCAGTCGAGCGTGCTCACCGACAGGCCATAAGGCGCGATGTCCAGTGCATGCCGATGTTGATCGAGTGCCTCGTCGATCGAGCTGGGATTGACGTAGCCCGAGCAGATCCGCCGCGTCTCGACCGAGCACCAGCGGTAGCTGCCGCGGTCCTTGTCTTCCTCGAGCACGAAGTCGCCTTTGTCGCGGGCATAGAAGTTCCGCATCTGCGGGAACTTCTTCTGCATTTGCTCGAAGTAATGCAGGATCGTCTCGCGGCTGCCCGAGAGCTCCATCTCGGTGCTGAGGTTCATGTTGACGTAGTAGTCGTCCGCCAGCGAGTTGTATGGATTCATGATGTCCTTCCTGGTTGCCGTCGAATGGGCGAGCCGCACGGCGGTCGCCTCCTGCCGGGAGTACCCCCAACGCTGCAAAGCGTGTCCGTCGTCGCCGTTTAAAAAGCGGATTCTTTCGGAAACGGGCACTTCGACGCCGCCCTCTGTCAGTATAGAATGTCGACTTTCGGCCTGTCAAAGACTCGGTTTTGGCCGCCGCCGAAACGTCGTAAAACTCGGCGTTGCAGGACGGCAGGAGGAGTTTTTTCCATGATGCAAGCCACGCTCGACACACCGCCACGCGCCCATGCAACAGTGCGCCGACAGAATGAAGACGTACTTGCCTCCACAATCCCTACGGAGCTTGGTTGGATGGCGCTTGCCCAGCGCGACGAAGTACTCCGTGGCATCGTATTTGGCCACTCATCGCGGCGACAAGCAATCGACTCGCTCAACCGCTATTTGGGCCACGGGTCGGCAGCTTCGATGATCTTCGACACCGTGGAAATCGACGATCAGCCAGCGGCGATCGTCGACGTCGTTGAGCGGCTCACCGCGTATGCGGCCGGCGAGGACGTCGACTTCAGCGATGTGCGAATCGATCAATCGCACTTGACCGACTTCGGCCGCCGCATCGTACTGGCCTGCCGCCGCATTCCGCGCGGCGAGACACGCAGCTACGGCGAGCTGGCAGCGGCGTGCGGATCGCCCGGCGCGGCTCGCGCCGTCGGCCAGGTGATGGCGAAAAACCGCTACCCGCTCATCGTTCCCTGCCACCGAGTTCTGGCCGCCAGCGGCCGGCTCGGCGGTTTTTCCGCGCCGCAGGGGCTCACGATGAAGCGCCGGCTCCTCGCGATCGAGGGCCAGTCTCGACTCACTCGCTGAGCGCACTTTGTCCAATGACCCTGCGGCGGCAAATGATTCTGTGGATCGCGGGACCGGCGCTGGTGATCTACGTGGTCGTGCTCGGTCTGTCGGCGGTGAGTCAATATCGGCAGTCGCAGCGGGAGGTCGAGCGGGCGATGACGCGGCTGGCGGCCAGCTATTCCGCGCGGCTCGACGGGTATCTCCGCGAGGTCGCCCGGATCGCCACGACCGCAGCCCAGGTCGTCCAATCGGGCGTCGAGTTTTCCGACGACCAGATCTACACGTTGCTTGAAAACAACGTCGAGCAAACGCCGTTGGTCTACGGCTCGTGCCTGGCCTTCGAGCCGGGTACGCGGCGGCCCACCGATGAGCTATTCGCGCCGTACGTCTATCGAGGTCCGCACGGCCTCGAGCAGATGAACATCGACCGCAACGTCTACGATTGGTACCGAGACCCGCAGTTCACTTGGTATCAAGAGCCCAAACAGCTCGATCGCGGCGTTTGGAGCGAGCCTTATTTCGACAAGGGGGCCGGCAATATTTTGATGTCGACCTATTCGGCGCCGTTCCACGAAGGCGACTCCTTCGGCGGCGTGTGCACCGTCGACATCGATCTGCCGCGGCTGCAGGAAACAGTGGGCCACGAATTCGACGAGCGACTCGACTTCGTGATCGTTGCCGCCGACGGCCGCTATGTGTTTCATCCGGATGCATCGCGGATCATGGCCCGCACGGTGTTCGAGTATCTTGACGAGGCCGGCCGCGGCTCGCAGGCACCCGCGCTGCACAAGATGATTGCCGGCGAGGCGGGAGCCGCCTGGATCGACGGCTGGGACACCGACGAGGCGGTCGGCGTGTTCTACGCGCCGATCCCATCGACCGATTGGACCTTCGTGGCCCGCGTGCCGACGAGTCAGGTGCTTGCAGACATACGGCGCCGGACGGTGTGGAACGCGGCAGCACTCGTTGCCACGATGTTGCTCATCTGCGGCGCGATCTACGTGGTGGCTGGTCGAATCTCCGCGCCGATTATTCGGCTGGAGCAGGGCGTGTTGGAAGTCGCCCGCGGTGATCTTGAAGCCCGGATCGACGAGGCGGCCCCGACGACGGAGATTCGCAGCCTTGCCGCCAGTTTCAACCGTATGACCGCCGACCTGCGAACCCACGTCGACCGGTTGGCGATTGAAATGGCAGAGCGCCAGCGGATCGAGCACGACCTCGACATCGCCCGCAGCATCCAGCAAGGCCTGCTCCCCACCACACGGCCCGAGCTTGAGGGCTACGACGTCGCCGGTTGGAGCCGAGCCGCGAACGAAACGGGAGGCGACTACTACGATTGGCAGATGCTTCCCGACGGACGCGTGTTGGTGTCGCTCGCCGACGTGTCGGGGCATGGCATTGGGCCGGCGCTCGTGGCGGCCGTGTGCCGCGCGTACGCCCGGGCGAGCATCACCGGCAACGACGACGACCTGGCCAAGATTCTCGACCGCATCAACGCGCTGTTGTCGAACGACATGCCGGAAGGGCGGTTCGTAACGTTTGTCGGCGTGCTCGTCGATCCGACCACCCATCGAGTCCAGATGGTCTCGGCCGGCCACGGGCCCCTCTTCCGCTGCCTCGCTTCCCACGGCGAACTGGTCGAATCCGGTGCTGACGGGGTCCCCTTCGGCTTGCTTCCAGACAGCGAGTACGGACCAGTCAATGAGTTCACGCTCGCGCCGGGCGATTCAGTATTGCTGGTCACAGACGGCCTCTTCGAGTGGACCGACGCCGCTGGAGAGAGTTACGGCCTCGAACGACTCCGCGAAAGCATTTTGCGGTGGTCGGCGTCACCCGCCAGCGAAATGATCGCCGGGCTCTACGAAAGCGCCAAGCAGTTCATCGGCGACCGGCCGCAAGAAGACGACGTTACCATCGTCGTCGTCCGCAGGAAACCGTATGAACACGTTTGAATCGTTCGTCAAGGGACGCCGCGGGGCCGATACCTGCCGCCGGCCGAGAATGCGCGAACTCTCGATCCCGCACGCGCGTCTCAATTCTCGACGTACGTCTCGCTTTGGGACTCAACGGCGTCACGTGGTATCTTGCCACCGGCGTGTATCCGTCCCCCCGAGCGTTGTAAGTTCTGATTGCCGGTTGGCTTGCGACGACGGCGGAACCTCGCCACGGCAACTTGACGCGGCAGGCACATTGGTTGCTCGCTCTCGGGCCGTTGCAGTTGTCATTCCCGAAATCAAATACCCATACGTCGGAGACGAATAGCGAAACAAGGCAGTTCTTGAAATCCTTCCGGGATCAGTCGGATCACAAGCTCGAACCGATCGGATTCGTGACTCAAGGCGAGACACATTCATGGGAGAACCAGCCATGGCCACCGAGTGGTTCTGCAAGATCATGGGGGACGAGCAGGGTCCGATGACGGCGGCGGAGCTGCACACGCTTGCCCGCGCCGGCCGACTGACGATCGACGACCTGGTCCGTAAGCACGCCGACGGCAGCTGGGTCCGCGCGGAGAACGTCATCGGTTTATTCGACCGTCCTTCGCTGCCTGTTGTCCTGAAGGAATTGATTGCCGTGATCGACGACTTTGCGTCGGTCGCCGCGAGCTGGCAGGCAACGGTCGGAAGGACCGCAGCTGGCGGGCAACGTTGCTCGCTCGAAGTCGAAACGACGCAGAGTCGGTCGGCCTGCAGCCGGACGGCTGCAAAAAGCACCGTATGTGAAGGTCGCCCGGCCGCGGGTCGCGGCAGCCTCCTCGTTCGTCGTCCCGCGCCGGACGCTGAAAGTCGGCGCCAGTGCTACCGCCAAAGCGGTCGCCGAAAAGCTCGCCAACCAAACGACCCAAACTGCCGGCTTCAATTCACTCGCCGATACGGTGCCCGTCACCAGAGAGTCGCGTGGGGCGGAAGATATGGGAAGTGACTACGTAAAGCAGGCAGTTGCCATCGGCGGCGCAAATGTGGAGTTGCAGCCACTCGTTGGGCGGTCATGACTTCGGCCGCAGAAACTCAGACAGTTTGGTGAGCAGCCGTCGATGACGGGCCGATGAGACACTACCGATTCGACCGCGAAAGTCGGATTGCGGAAGCGTCGCCACGTATCCCAGCCGTACAATGATGTGGCCTTCAGACCGCTGGCGCGAAAATCAGCGTCACTCGACGCAATCACTTCGTCGATCGCAGCAGCGCGGTGAAGCTGTGTGCTGATGCCGAAAACCAGGAAATCGCTAAACGGCAGCACGAGACGCAGGAACAGGACAGGTCGGTCTTTGATGACTCCGTCAGACTGACGAAGCGAGGCCAGCAATACGTCGCCCTCCTTCATGGCAGTACGTCGGACTGAGAGTATTCGGGTTCGTCGTCGCCATACGCGCGGGCCAGCGCGCTGGCACCAAATTCCGCCCAGCCGCTAAGCGGCGCTTTCATGTCCGTCGGCGTCAAGACGGTCACTAGTAGCGGTACATTCTTCGGCAGGTCAAAGGGTTCGTCGAGCTGAATCGACGTGCCGTCGAAGTGAGCTTTGAGGTTGATGGTCGACATATCGGTGATCCTCGCACTCCCTCGTCCAAGTATACCCTGCTGCTTTGACGAAAGAAATCGAGTTTTCGGCAGCGCCAAGGAACGGCCTCGAACTTGGAATTCGACCTTCCATCACCCGAACATGCTTTCTAGCTCGCGCAGGTAATCGAGTGCTTCATCCAGCTCCGGTGCTTCGACGCCGGGCACGCGGCCCGCGCGGTCGCACTGGCCCAGGAGCACTAGGTCGTCGAAGAATTCGGATTGCTGCAAGCGGCGGCGGGCCCGGGCGCCGAGCGTGCCGTCGGCCAACGTGTGCGTCAGCATGTGGTGCTCGATCAGCCAGGCGGTTCGCTCACTGATGAAGCCGTCGAGGGCTTCCAGCGCGGCGGCGACGTGGTCGGCCGGGTCGATCGCCTTGCCGACGTCGTGCAGCAGTGCCGCGGCGAGCAGCTCTTCGTCGTAGGCTGACTCGTTCCGCGCCAGGTCGAACACCTGCAGGCTGTGATACAGCGCATCTCCTTCCGGATGGTACTTGAGCGGCTGCTTCACGTTCTCCAGCGGCAACAGCAGCGACTCGTAGAGCTGGAACCGGTCGACCTGGGCGGCGTCATCCGCCAGCGCCGCCGCCACGTCGAGATCCGGATACTCCCGCTGGAGGAATTGTTCGAGCTCGGCGATGCTGGCCCGCTCGATCGCCTTGCCCGTGATCGAGCTCTTGAACACGTAATGGGCCTTGTCCGCCGCGTAGACCGTCAGCTCGAACGGGAAGCGTTCGGTGAGATGGATGTGCGTGAAGATCCGCTCCTCGCCCTGCTTGCGGACTTGCTTCTTTTCGACCGTGTACGCGAATCCCTCCGTGTCGAGCACGTGGGTGATCGCCTCGGTCGTGTCGGAGAATAGATGCAGGTCGACGTCGGAGCCCTGGCGAACGTGGCCGGTGAGCGTGCTGCCGATCAGCCGCGGCCGAAACGGGGAGAGCCGCTTCATCATCGCCAGCGCCGCGAGCCGCATTTCGCGCAAATTGTCGGTCCGGCTCGCGCCTTCGTAGAGCCGGGCGAGCGACTGGATCTCGTCGCGGATCTCGGCGTTCGACGGCAGGTCCGCCGGCCGGACCCAACCCTGCCCGATCTGCCGGGCGGCCTTCAGCTTGGCGCGGTAATACTCCGACTCCTGCCGGTTGTACATCAGCCGGGCGGCTTCCCAGGTGATCCGCCGCCGCAATTTCGAGCGATTCATCTAGCGTGCGCCGTAAGCCCAATTGGTGCGGCGCGGGCATCGAGAAAAATGGCGAACCAACGATTTATAGCATGGCACGCCGCGGCAAGCG